>DASZEN010000001.1:0-55660 GCA_035940775.1 Pyrinomonadaceae bacterium
CGCCGGGCTATCGGACGGTCTTTGTGTTGCACGATGTCGAGGGGCACGAGCACGAGGAGATCGCTCGGATGCTGGGGTGTTCGGTGGGGACAAGTAAATCGCAGTTGCACAAGGCCAGAATGAAATTAAGAGGGCTGCTCAAAAAACAGGCCCCCCCTCATATATAGCCTCTTGAAGACGACCACGATTCGGCCTGTGGGCTTTGAGCACGTGCTCAAAGCCCACAGGCTTTATGATAGGTCGAACAGCAGTATCTCAGACGATTCGCCGTTGCCGCCTACGATCTTGAGCGAGTCCTCTTCGCTTATGGCAGCGCCGTCGCCCTGGTTCAATTGATGCCCGCCCGCCGTGACCGCGCCGCGCGCCACCTGTAGCCAGCCGTGACGCCCCGGTTGAAATTGGTGGACGATCTCCTGACCCTGATCGAGCAGGGCTGCATACAGATTGACATCCTGATGAACGATCACCGAGCCATCGCGTCCGTCACGGGAAGCGATCAAACGAAGATTTCCGCGCTTCTCTTCATCCCCGTACGTCTTCTGTTCATAGCTCGGCTCAAGGCCGCTCCGGCTCGGTAGAATCCAGATTTGAAGCAGATGAACAGGCTCGCTCTGCGAAGCGTTCTTCTCGCTGTGAGTGACGCCCGTTCCGGCGCTCATGCGCTGAACCTCGCCCGGACGAATCACAGAGCCCGTGCCCATGCTGTCCCTGTGTTCCAGAGCACCTTCCAGCAGGTACGTGATGATCTCCATGTCTCTGTGCGGGTGGGTCGGGAATCCCCTCCCCGGGTGGACGCGATCTTCGTTGATTACGCGCAGGTCTCGAAAGCCCATGAAGCGCGGGTCGTAGTATCGGTCGAACGAGAAGGTGTGGTAGGTATCGAGCCAGCCGAGGTCGAAGTGGCCGCGCTCCTCTGATCTGCGTAGGGTTATCATAAAATCTCTTTATCTCTTACAGCCCGGTCGAAGCTTGACGGTCGCCACCTAAAGTTTCAGCGTCTACTGGCGGCCATGATTCTCTCTATCTCGTCGGGCGCCGAAGGGATTTTTTCCGAGAGCTTACGCAAACTGTTTTCGGCCGTGACGAGGTAATCGTCTTCGATGCGGACGCCCAGCTTCTCCGTCTGTATGTAGATGCCGGGCTCTATCGTAAAGACCTCGCCGGGCCGCATGGGCAATCTTGAGTTGCCGACATCATGCACGTCCATCCCGAGGTAGTGGCCGAACCTGTGAATGAAGAAGTGATCCATGGTGTACTCGCGCCCGTCCGCGTCGCGCGCGCGCAAGGGGCTCCGCCGCAGGTAATCGACCGCGAATTGTTGCAGGTCGGCATGAGTCATGCCGGGTTTCCAATGGTCGGCGATGGCCGATTGCGTATCGAGGACAAGCTGGTAGATGGCGCGCTGGCGCGACGTGAATTTGCCGTTCGCCGGATAGGTGCGCGTGATGTCCGCCGTGTAGAGCGAATACTCTGCGCCGATGTCGCAGACCACCAGATCGCCGTCCTCTATCTTCTTATGATTCTCTTCATAGTGGAGGATGGTCGAATAGATGCCGCTGCCGACGATGGACGGGAAACCGGGTCGCTCCGAGCCGTTGCGTGTAAAGGCCGCTTCGAGAATCGCCTGCACCTCGTACTCGTACATGCCGGGACGCAGGTTCGTCATGATGTCGCGCTGCGCCTCGCCCGTAATGTCTATCGCCTTTTGCAGCAGAGAGACTTCGGCCGCGGATTTCGCCTTGCGCATCTCGGCGATGTCGTCCAGTACGGATAAAACTTCGACGCCCGGCAACTGCTTGCGAGCCCGCTCGACGAACTCATATTCATGCATAAAGCCATTACGGGGCTGTTCCGGCGCGAAGGTGTAAAGCTTCATGGCGCCGCTCTGCGTCCCGCGCGCGTTCCTGAAGGCGGGGAGCGCGGCGGCCTCCTTCAGCCTCGCCCACAGCTCACCCGTCGCCTCGACGCGCTCCACGCCGAAGGTGCGGGCCGCCTCCGCGCCCGGCGCGAGCTGCACGCCCGTCCAGCGTTCCGTCTGTAGATTGCGCTCCGGGATAAAGACGATCTCGCGCGCGCCGCCCGCCGAAGGCAACCCCTGCGGCACGAGCAGGAGGGCCGCGCCCGGCGTCCTCACGCCCGTTAAGTAGGCCATCCAGTTATTTTGCCGGTAACGCCCCTCGACCCCGAGGCTCTCTTCGACGTTGCCCAGGATTACGACGACGCCGTCCTTGACCGTCTCAAGCATCCTTCGACGGCGCGCACGGTATTCGTCGACGGGTTGATTGAGCAATCGGACGCCGGGCTCGTCGTAGAAATCCGTACGCGGCGCGGCTGAACGCGCGCCCGGCACCGAGAGACAGAAGAAAACCGAGAAGGCTATGAGCAGTAGCAGTAGTAGTGGCGTTGGCGGCGCGAAGCGAAGCTGATTCATACGGATGATACTCTTTTGTTCAACGAATAAGGGGGACGCGGCGAGGGCTCGGGGGCTCGTCCGAAACCATGCAGGTCAGGCGCGGCGGCTGAGCGTCAGCGGACGCCAGAGCGCTTGCAGACGCCTGCCGCTGGCCGTCTGCAAGATGCTCATCAATCCCATGTAGCCGTAGCCGAAGAAGAACAGGAACAGGAAAGGGATCGGCCCCCACATGCCCATCCGCGCGGCGTAGAGAATGGCGAGCATGAAATAGATTGCGAAAGAGAGTTCGAGCAACGGCAGAAGCCCGCGCTTGCGTTTATATTTTTTGCGCTTCCACGTTTCGTCGTTCGCCTGCTCGACCTGATATTTCGGGGTGCGCACGAACTCGGACTTCAAACCTATGAGCGCTTCGAGGACGGCGCGAGCGTTGCTGAAGGCGAGACCGATCCCGAGCGCCATCACCAGCGGCAGATGCAACAGGCGCGGAACCCTTCGCCTGTCCAGATACCAAACGCCCGTGCCGTAAAAGAGCAGCACCGAGATGGTCGAGAAAAACAGGAGCGGCACGTCGAAGACCATCAACTGGTAAAAGCCCTGGTTGTAGCGCACGAGCAGGAGCGGAAACTGTAGGAAGCTGACGACGATCATCAAAGGGTAGCTGATGTTGCCCGTCAGGCGAAAAAACATTTCGAGCTTGACGCGAAGCGGGAGCGGCGCGAACCAGATGCGGCGATAGAGCTTGATGCCGACCTGCATCACCCCCTTGGCCCAGCGACGCTGCTGCGCCTTAAAGGCATTGATCTCGACGGGAATCTCGGCGGGCGCGTCCTCCTCCAGAAGGTAAACGAATTTCCAGCCCATCAACTGCGCGCGGAACGAAAGGTCTGTGTCTTCCGTCAGCGTATCGTGCTGCCAGCCGCCGCTCATCTCTATGGCCTGGCGACGCCAGATACCGGCCGTCCCGTTGAAGTTGAAAAAGCCGCCCGTGCGATTTCTGACCGTCTGTTCGACGACGAAGTGGCCGTCGAGCATGATGGTCTGCAAGCGCGTCAGTAGATTGTACGAGCCGTTGATGTGCGACCAGCGCATCTGCGCGCAGCCAACGAGCGGGTCTGTGAAGTAGTGCACCAGCTTGCGCAGGCAATCGGGCTTCGGCACGAAATCGGCGTCGAAGATGGCCACAAGCTCGCCCTTCGCCGTCTTCAAACCGTTTTCCAGCGCGCCCGCCTTAAAGCCGGTGCGATCCGTGCGGTGAATGTAATGAATATCAAAGCCCTTGCGCGCGTAATCTTCGACCGTGGAGCGGCCCAGCTTAACCGTCTCGTCCGTCGAATCATCCAGCACCTGTATCTCGATCTTCTCGCGCGGATAGTCGATCTCGGTGACGGCCTTGAGCAATCTTTCGATGACGTACATCTCATTGAAGAGCGGGAGCTGCACGGTGATGCGCGGCAGCTCCGTTTCGCCCCAGAGAGCCTTCGGGCGCGGCGTGATGCGATGATAGCGCCAGAAGTCCACCACCTGTTTCATGCGGTACGCGCCGTAGATGGCGAGGACGAACAGAAGGCTGAAGTAAAGAATCAGTATCGTCCAGTCGAAGCCGTCCAGGACGTAGAGCGGGCTGATGTTTCCCCACGTCTTGTTCGTGATGTCGTTGAAGTATTGATTGAACAGCTCGCTCGGAGTAGGGCCAAAGGGAGGGCGCGTATCTTGGAGAAACATGGTATTTCCGAATAGCACGGGAGCGGCACAAGGCCGCTTCTAAAGGATCATCGTTTTAAGGGAGGGCGACTACTCCCGAAGGATTCTCTCGCCCGCACGCCGCCACATGAAATAAGCAGCGCAGTGCTTGACGCATCCGGCGCTGCCCCTATTAAGACGCTGATTCTACCTGATTAGATGTCGCGCGCGCTAGGCGGCAGAGCCATAATTGCCGGGGCCGCCCGCGCCGTAGCCAGCGCTGTAGCCGCTCTCCTGGCCGCCGCCCGAGCCCGGAGGAAACGGCGGCGGGGGAGGTGGCGGCGGCGGCTCCGGCGTCGTCGGCCGCTTCTCGAAGAGCGCGACGCCGAGGATCGCTCCGACCGTCGCAAAGCCAGCCAGCAGTACGGCGCGGCCGATTCCGATAGCCAGCAGTTGTAGAATGAGCGGCCCCGACTGAAGCTGACGAAAATATTCCGCCAGCATCGGATTCGATTGCGCTTCGTTGCCGAACGTGCTCACGATCAATGACGCGAATACGCCCTGCAAGAGGATGGTGAGCGGGACGCCGACGACGACGGAGATTAGCCCGCCTATGCCGCCAGCGATGGCCCCTATCTTTGCGCCTTCACCGATACGGACGGGCGTCTGCGATCTCTTGACGTAGAGATAACCGGCGAGCAGGCCGCCCAGGATGGCCCACGCGCAGCAGCATGCGTTCAGGAGATTGATGCCCGGAATGGCCGATAGAATGCCGAGCGTGACGCCGCCGATGATCGCCGGTTGGAGCCTCTCTTTGTCCATCTCTACTGATAATCCCTTCTGGCGGTAGATCGAGTTGGGAAGTTGGGCCACGGGCGCGGCTACAGGGAATCTATATGCGGCTCGACGGCGAGCCGTAGTCGCTCGGCGCTGAGCGCGGAAGCGGCGCGGCCCGCTCCTTCACCGCCCGCTCTGAAGGGCGCGGCGACCACCACCGCCCGCCCAACCTCCGCCCGATGCTCAGGCCGAGGTCTACGAGACCGGGCACGACGTAGAGGGCGGCGACCGCGCCGAACAGCGCACCCGTCAAAAATCTTGAAAGATGCGTGTTGGCCCAGACCTCGAAGAACCCCAGCGACCAATCAATCAGGAGCGGCACAAGAGCCAGCAGCAGCCAGAGGCGGCGCGGCGTATCAATCCGCTTTAAGGAATGCGAGAGCGGGTAGAGCAATATGCTCAGGGCGAAGCCCGCGTAGAGGCCCGTACAGCGCGAGCAGACGGCGAACTGGTGGCCCTCAATATGGAAAGACCGTTCGGGAAGCTGATGGCAAGCCTTTCCGAATATCTCGTAGATGGTGAGCGCCGCCTGCGCGTGCCCGTGCGCCAGAAGCAGGGGCGCGCCGACGATCAGGCCCAACAGGCCGAGCGCTATGAACGCCAACGCGGCCCACACCACAAACGCACCGCGCGCCGTGGCGGATGCGTACTGCGGCCTGTAAGAATTAGCAGGAGCAAACATAACTCAAATGGGGGACGCGCGGATCTGATTGCGGACGGCGCGAGCTGAGAAATTCAATTTCCCCGGAGCGCCTGAAGTCCGTAATCTAAAATCGAATAACCGAATCCGGGCCGCCTTCTACGTGGACGGTATCGACGAAGCGTATGTGGCGCGATTCCGTGGTCATCACGAGCGAGTGCGTGCGCTTGCCCGAGCCGAAGAACCTGACGCCCTTCAGCAACGCCCCGTCGGTCACGCCGGTCGCCGCGAAGATGATTTTTTTGCCGGGCGCAAGATCATCCGTATCATAAATCTTATCAGGATCGTTGATGCCCATTTCCTTCAGACGCTCTATGACCTGTTCTTTTGCGGGAACCTTGTCCTTATCAACGCCGAGGCGTTCGGGGTCAAAGACCAGCCGCGCCAGAATCTCGCCGTTCAGGCATTTCATCGCCGCCGCCGTGATGACGCCCTCGGGAGCGCCGCCGATGCCCATTAGCGCGTGTATGTTGGTGCCCGCCACGGCCGCCGAAATACCAGCCGAAAGATCGCCGTCGGAGATCAGGCGGATGCGCGCCCCGGCCTCTCGTACCTCGTTGATGAGCTTCTTGTGGCGCGTCCGGTCGAGCGTTATCACGGCCAGATCATCCACGTCGCGCCCTAAGCGGCGCGCGATGTTCTTCAAGTTATCCTTGACCGGCGCATCGATATCAATCGCGCCGCGACATGATGGGCCCACCACTATCTTGTCCATGTAGATGTCGGGCGCGTTGAGGAGTCCGCCGCGCTCGGCGGCCGCGAGCACCGCGATGGCGTTGTTGGCTCCGAGCGCGCACAGATTCGTGCCTTCGAGCGGATCGACGGCGATGTCCACTTCGGGGAAGGTTTCCCCGAGGTCGTCGCCGACCTTGAAGCCGCCGCCGACCTCTTCGCCGATGTAGAGCATGGGGGCCTCGTCGCGCTCGCCTTCGCCGATCACGATGCGCCCGCGCATCGGGACTGTGTCCATCACCTCGCGCATCGCCTCGACGGCGACGTGATCCGAATACTTGCGGTCGCCCTGCCCCATCGTGCGCGCCGCAGCAATCGCCGCCGCCTCGCACACGCGCAGGAAGTCCAGCGATAGCTCGCGCTCGGTTCTCAATTCGTGGCCCATCCGGTTTTGCTCTCCTGATTTAATTTTTTTGAGGCGCGCGCCGCTTCCGCACATGGAATCGCTCGCAGGCTGTATGAAATGCGCACGTATAGTAGCAGAGCAGGCGCGGAATTTATAGAGGCGCGAGCTACCTGAGGCGAGCGCCGCCGCCGACACGGGGCCGAACCCGTATCAACGCTTTTCCATTGACCCTGCCGCCGTTTCTAGCGTAAGTTCAGCCCGCATTCCACGAACAGGCATTTGGCAATCGCGGGTTCGGCATACGGCTTTTTCAGTTCAAGCGATAAGCCCGGCCCGTGCAGAGACCGAGCCGCCATCCATTCTGACGGAGATGAAGAGATGATAAAAGCGTCCAGACCTCTCGTACTTGATTTGAGCGAGGTTGGGGCAGACGATGTGGAGCTTGTCGGCGGCAAGTGCGCGAGCCTGGGAGAGTTGTTCCGCGCGCTCGCTCCGCGCGGCGTGCGCGCCGTCGACGGGTTCGCGACGACGAGCGAAGCCTATCACATGCTGCTCGCGACCGACGGGCTTCGTGAGCGCCTGAGAGAGTTGCTGGACGGCCTCGACCACGACGACATGAGGGCGCTCAATGCGGCGGGGCGCAAGGCCCGCGCGCTGATGCTCGACACGCCGCTGCCGTCGCCCGTCAACGACGCTATCCTTGACGGATACAGGCGTTTGTGCGAGCGCACGCGCCGCTCCTGCGAAGTGGCCGTGCGCTCTTCGGCCACCGCCGAGGATTTGCCCGAAGCCTCTTTCGCCGGTCAGCAGGATACTCTCCTGAACGTGCGCGGCGAGGATCGCCTGATCGAAGCCTGTCATCAATGCTTCGCTTCACTCTGGACGGATCGCGCCATCTCGTATCGCGCCGCGCGCGGCTTTGACCATTTCGACGTGGCGCTCTCAATCGGCGTGCAGCCGATGGTTCGCTCCGACCTCGCCTGTTCGGGCGTGATGTTCACGCTCGACACCGAATCCGGCTTTCGCGATGTCGTGGTCATCAACGGCGCGTGGGGCCTGGGCGAAGCCATCGTGCAGGGAGCCGCAACGCCGGACGAATGGGTGGTGTTCAAGCCGACCCTGCTCGCGGGCGCGCGGCCCATCGTCAGCCGTCGCCTCGGCGGCAAAGAGGTCAAGATGGTTTACGGCATCGACGAGCGCGGCACGCGCACGCGCGAAGTTGTCGAAGCGCAGCGCAATCGCTTCGTGCTCGGCGATTACGATGTCCTCCAACTGGCGCGCTGGGCCTGCATTATAGAGGAGCATTATTCGAGCCGTGCCGGACGCTCGCAGCCGATGGATATAGAGTGGGCCAAGGACGGCATCACGGGCGAGCTGTTTATCCTGCAAGCGAGACCCGAAACCGTCCATGCGACCAATCGAGAGAACTACATAGAGACCTACCGTCTGACGGGCGAGCGCGCCGCGCCCCTGGCGACCGGCATCGCCGTCGGCAACAAGATCGCGCAGGGCCGCGTCCACGTTCTCGCCGACCCGGATCATCTGGCGGAGTTCAAAAAGGGCGACGTGCTCGTCACTTCTATGACCGACCCGGCGTGGGAGCCGATCATGAAACGCGCGGCGGCCATCGTCACGGACAGGGGCGGCCGTACCTGCCACAGCGCGATCATCAGCCGCGAGCTTGGATTGCCCTGCATCGTCGGCACGGGCAACTCGACGCAAAAGCTGGAAAGCGGAGTGGATGTCACGGTCTCTTGCGCCGAAGGCGAGCGCGGCAATATCTACGACGGCCTGATAGAGTTTGCGGTCGAGCGTCGAGCGGTCGCCGAAGACGACCGCCCGCGCACGCAGGTCATGATGAACGTCGGCGATCCCGACCATGCGTTCGCGCTCGCCTCGCTGCCCAACGACGGCGTCGGCCTGGCGCGCCTTGAGTTCATCATCAACAATCACATAGGCATTCACCCGATGGCGCTGGTGCGTTACCCGTCGCTCGAGCGCGCGGAAGACGTGCGCGAGATCGCGCGTCGAATCGGCGAGGAAGACCCCAGAGAGTTCTTCGTGCGGCGTTTGGCCGAAGGCATCGCGCGCATCGCCGCCGCCTTCTATCCGAAGCCGGTTATCGTTCGCATGTCGGATTTTAAATCGAACGAGTACGCGCGACTGATCGGCGGGCGCGAGTTCGAGCCAGTCGAAGAGAATCCCATGCTGGGGTTTCGCGGGGCCTCGCGCTATTACGACGAGCGTTATCACGAGGGCTTTCGTCTCGAATGCGCGGCGCTCTATCAGGTGCGCGAAGAGATGGGCCTCACGAACGTCAAGGCGATGATCCCTTTCTGCCGGACAGTCGATGAGGCCGAGCGCGTCGTTAATCTGATGAGCGAGTACGGTGTCCGCCGGGGCGACGAGGGGTTGGAGATTTACGCCATGTGCGAATTGCCCGCCAACGTCATCTTCGCAGACGAGTTCCTGCGTATCTTCGACGGCTACTCCATAGGCTCGAACGACCTGACGCAGCTCGCGCTCGGGCTCGACCGTGATTCGGAGATGGTGGCCCACCTCTTCGACGAGCGCAACGGCGCGGTCGAGCGTATGATCGCGATGGCGATTGACGCGGCCCACCGCGCCGGTAAAAAGATAGGCATCTGCGGACAGGCTCCTTCCGATTACCCTGAGTTCGCGCGCTTTCTGGTTGAGCGCGGCATCACCTCCATCTCGCTCAATCCGGACACCGTCATCCAGACCACACACATCATCGTCGAGGCCGAGGCCGAGCTTCAGGTCAAAGACAGCGAGCGACGGAACGGGGCGGAGGGTCGGCCTTCGCAAACGCTCGCCCCCGCAAAGACGGAAGCTGGTAACGAGGTCGCCGAGCAACTCGCCGACCTGCAAGGAACGGTAGCCGCCTTTACCACGTCGCCGACCGACGGCTGAGCAAGGGCTCTTTAAGGAGTTGCTAACGGAGGCCGCTGGTCTAGGGCAAAGACGCGGGGCTGATGTATACTGCGCCGATTTTCCAATCTGAAAAGAAGACCGGGCGGCCGCCCGTCGTGCTGTAAAGGCGAGAGCGCCGAAGCGCGTCGTCCGCCGTTTCAAAATCGGTTCCGAGGAGAGAAAGATGAAGATACGACGGAGCACCGTTTTCGTTAATACGCTCGTCATTATGACGCTCGCCCTGACGGGCGCGGCGTGCAACAGTACATCCACCAACTCGAACGGCGGCGCGGGCTCCGCCAACAATGCCAACGCCTCGAATACAAGACCGGCGGCGACCAACGCGACACCGGCAGCGGCGACCTCCTCCTCATCCGCATCGCTCAGCACTCCGACAAACACTTTTATGGCTTTTTATGAGGCCTCGAAAAAGAACGACGTGGAGGGTGTGAAGAGGACGCTCTCGAAGGACACTCTTGATTTTTTGACGGCCGCCGCTAAAGAACAGAAGAAGACGCTCGAAGAGGCGCTCACCGAGTCCTTGAAAAAGGCTGACGTGCCGACCTCGACTCCCGAGGTGCGTAACGAAAAGATAGACGGCGACAAGGCGACGCTCGAAATCAGGGATGAGAAACTGAATCGATGGGAAACCTTCAACTTCGCCAGGGAGAACGGCGATTGGAAGGTCAAGCTCGGCGCTGAATAGCCCTCTGTCAAAACCTGAGACCGGATTTCGATTCCGAGGTGAGACGGTTATCGCCGGTGCGGCTCCGAGCGCCATCGGGGGCGATACAATCTGTATCGCCCCCGATGGCGCTCGGAGCTTTCAATCCGCCGCCACTGCGTCGCGCGATTCGGCCGAACGCCACGGCGGCAGAGTCCTGCGCGCCGCCTTCTCTTTCTTGAAGCCGAGCGCCCAGTCCGCCTGCATCAGCGTGTGTATGTCGCGCGTGCCCTCGTAGATGATCGCCGCCTTGCAGTTGCGCAGGTAGCGCTCCACGGGGTAGTCGTTCGAGTAGCCGTTCGCGCCGTGAATCTCTATCGCCATCGAAGCGGCCTTCTCGCTTCTGATGGTCGCCTGCCACTTCGCCATGCTGGTCTCCTTGGCGTTCATCTTACCGGCATTTTTCAAGTACCCGGCGCGCAGCCACAGCAGGTGCGACATCTGGTAATCGGCCTCCATCTCGGCGATCTTCTGCTTGACGAGCTGGTGATTGGCGATCCTGGTTCCGAACGTCTCGCGTTCGAGCGCGTAGGCGATTGACGCATCGCGCGAGGCGCGTATGATGCCGGTCGCGCCCGCCGCGACCGTGTAGCGTCCCTGTTCCAGGGCGAACATCGCAATCTTGAAGCCCTCGCCCTCTTCGCCCAACAGATTCTCCGCAGGCACGCGAACATTATCGAGCGCGAAATAACCCGTGTTGCCCGCGCGTATGCCCATCTTGCCGTGAATCGTGCCCGAGGAAAAACCCTTCATCCCGCGCTCGACTATGAAGCAGGACATCCCCGTGTGATCGCGCTTGCGCCGCTTCTCTTCGTCCGTCCAGCAGAAGAAAAGAAAATTGTCGGCCACGTCTCCGGCGAGGCTGATCCACATCTTCTCGCCGTTCAAAACGTACTCGTCGCCCTCGCGGCGCGCCGTCGAGCGCCCGCCGACTACGTCCGAGCCCGCGCCCGGCTCCGTCAACCCGTAGGTCGCTATCTTCTCGCCCCTGGCCTGCGGCACCAGATACTTCTGCTTCTGCTCCTCCGTGCCCCAACTATAGAGCGTCAGGCAGTTGAGACCCGTATGGACGCTCATGATAACGCGCATGAACGTGTCCACGGCTTCGAGTTCTTCGCAGACGAGCCCCAGAGAGATGTAATCGAAACCCGCGCCGCCGTATTCTTCGGGGATGCAGACGCCGAGCAGATTAAGCTCGGCCATCTTATCCAGGATGGAACGGTCGAACTGCTGCTTTTCGTCCAGCTCCCTGATGCGGGGGGCGACCTCCTTCTGCGCAAAGTCGCGCACGGTCTGGCTAATGGCCCTGTGGTCTTCGGTCAATTCAAATTCGATCATGTCAGATTTTTCCTTAGCAATGGGGAATAGTCGGCCGCGAGCGCAAGCGAGAGAGTGCGCGCGCCTGATACTTTTCGCTCTTGATGGTTGGAGACGACCGCAAGCGTTGCATCTTACAACACGCACGCTCCGGCGCAAAAGCCGACCGGGCTGACGCTCAGCAAAGATAAGCGCATCGTTTGAAGAGTCTCCTTCGCATCGAGCTTCTCCTTTATAAAAAGCTCAGCCCCCTTTACGGGCAGGCGTTGAAGAAGTGTGTCAAGGCTCTTCACCGGAGATGATCTTTCGCGCCGCCTCTTTCGCTTCCTCAAGGTCGCGCACGCGCCCGTCGAGCTGCATCTCGTAGACGGCGGCGACGATCTCGCCAACCAGCCTGGAAGGCTTCAGGCCCAGTTCCAGCAGATGACGGCCCATCAGTATATTCCTGGGAGCACTGCGTTCGACGGCGAGCGAGCGCGCGCGCGCGATGAACCATTCCTGCGGCGCGGCATCGTACCACTTCTCGCGCGGAACCCAGGGAGCGTTGCGCCCGAGCGTATCGGCGCGGGCCACGCGGTACAAAAGCTCAAGCTCGCACTTGCGCGCGAGGCGACGAAACGCGCCCTCGCCGATCTCCTCGCGTTTGTTGTAGAACTCGCCCGGCTTCAAATGATTCAGCACGAGCGCCGTAACCTGCGCGCGCACGTTATAACCATCCAGGCTATTTATATTCAGCCGGTCGAGCAGCGACTCGGTTGGCCCAACCCCGGCGACATCATGGCCGCGCGAGCGCCATCGGCCCTCTATAAAGGCTGTCGTCGCGGGCTTGCCCAGATCGTGACAGAGCGCCGCCAGCATGACCGTGACCTGACTGGCGTAAGGCAGGTCGTCCACCAACTCGCGCGCCCGGTCGATTGTGAGCCAGGTATGGACATCGCAATCACCCTCCGGATGCCAGTCCGCGTCCTGCGGCACTCCGATGAGCGCCGCGAGTTCGGGGAAAAGCTGCGCGAGCGCGCCCAGCTCGACGAGCCATTTGAATCCGATGGAGGGACGGCGAGCGTGCAGCAGCAGTTTCTCCATCTCGCCCCAGATGCGCTCGCGCGGCAGGTCTGAGAGATCGATTCGTCGGCACAAGTCTACGGTTCGCGGCTCTATCTGGAACTCGAAGCGCGCGGCAAACTGCGCCGCACGCAGCACGCGCAAAGAGTCTTCGCCGAACGTCTCGGCGGAGACGGCGCGAAGGATCGCGTGAGAGATGTCTTCGCGCCCGTCATAGGGATCGATGATGTCGTCCGTGAGCGGGTCTTGAAGAATCGCGTTGATCGTAAAATCGCGCCGCCTCGCGGCCTCTTCAAAGCTCATCGCGGGATCGCCCTCGACTATGAAAGCGCGGTGGCCGCGCCCCTGTTTGCGCTCGCGGCGGGGCAGCGAGACATCCAGATCGGGCCCCAGCTTGTAGACGGTGAAGGCTTCGCCGACGGCGTTCACGTGCCCGAACTCGTCCAGAAGGCGTCGCAGCCGCGACGGTTCCAGGCCGAACACCTCCACATCCCAATCTTTAGGCTCGCGGCCCATCAGCGAATCACGCACGCAGCCGCCGACCAGCAGCGCACGACCGCCCGCGTCGCGGACGGCCTCCGCCAGCTTGATTACTTTTTCGGGAGCGTGAGTCGGCATCGAAAACAGTGGCGCGGGGTCGAGGCGGGGCGGCTCAATCATCATCCGAATGATTTTCGTCATCAGACCGGTTTTCGTCGTCCTCTTCGTCGTCATCCCACCGCTCGTCGCCCGCATCGACGATGATCTGCACGCCGCGCGTTGAGGGCAGGCAGCTGATGACCTGCACGCGCTCGATGCGCGTCATCTCGGAGAGACCGGCGTGCCAGAGCTTGACCCAGAAGGTGCGCGTCGTGCCGTGAATGACGAAGGTCGAGCCGTCCAGCATTACGGGCACGGGCGCGGCTGTCGTTCCCGCGCGCAGCGCTTCGAGAAGCTCCGGGACGTAAGCCTTGAACTTCTCGAACTGCACGAGCACCGCTGTGTCTTCAACCTCGGCGGGCGGCAGCTCCACGGGGTCGTCCGATTCGAGTAGCAGCCGCGATTCGGTCTGCTGCTGTTGATTACGTTTTTTGACGATGGGCATAATTCAAAGCTGCCGGATAATAGTGAAAGCCCTTGCTCTGTCTTTTACACGCCCTCTAGCACCTCGCGCCTAACCTTTGCTTTAAGTGCTGTGGCAGGTCTGCGACTTTGATGCGCTCCTGTTCCCAGGTATCACGGTCGCGCACGGTTACGGCCTCGTCTTCGAGCGATTGATGATCCACCGTGACGCAGAAGGGCGTACCCACCTCGTCCTGCCGCGCGTAGAGCTTGCCGATGCCGCCCGTGTCATCGTATACGGCGCGAAGCTGCGGTTGCAGGGAGCGTTTGATGGCTTTGGCCATGCCGACGATCTCCGGCTTGTTTTTGGCGAGCGGCAGGATCGCCGCCTTGATCGGAGCCAGCTCCGGATGCAGTTTCAGCACGACGCGTTTTTCGCCCTTGTCGTTCGTCTTCTCCGAATAGGCGTCCATCAGGAAAGCGAGCATGGAACGATTGACACCCGCCGAGGGCTCTATGACGTAAGGATAGAAGCGCTGCTTCGCCTGCTCGTCGAAGTAGGAGAGGTCTTCCGTGCTGTGGCGATTGGAGCGATTACCCTCGGCGTCCGCCGGATTTTTCGAGTGCGACCTGAGATCAAAGTCCGTGCGGTGCGCGATGCCCATCAACTCCTCCCACTGGGTATCGCCTTCCTCGCGCTCCGGGAAGAAGCGGTAGTAGATGTCCACGGTACGCTTCGAGTAATGGGCCCGATCCTCCTCTTCGACTTCGATAAGCTTGAGATTTTCCCGGCTGAGCCCGAGGCCCGTGTACCATTCGGTGTAACGCTCGACCCATTCATCCACCACGCCTTCGTCCTCGCCGGGCTTTACAAAGTATTCAAGCTCCATCTGCTCGAACTCGCGCGTCCGCAGGATAAAGTTGCCGGGCGTTATCTCGTTGCGAAATGCCTTGCCGATCTGGGCGACGCCGAACGGCAGTTTGCGGCGCATCGTCGTTTGCACGTTCAGAAAATTGATAAAGATGCCCTGCGCCGTCTCAGGCCGCAGGTAGGCGAGCCCTCCCAAACTCTCTGCCCCCTCGTCCGTTTCGTTCTCGGCCTCGGCGGTCGCCCCGAGCTGCGTTTTGAGCATGGTGTTGAAGGGTCGCGGCTCAGTCCAATTTGTTTTGCCACAGTTCGGGCATTCGACTCCGTCCTTACCAAAGAACGTCGCCCAATCGTACGCGACGCCCGGCGGGACGCTGTTTATCCGGCGATACTCCTGCTCCAGCTTATCTGCGCGAAAACGCCTCTTACACTCGCGACAATCGACGAGCATATCGTTGAATGTCGCTTCGTGGCCGGAATACTTCCAGACGAGACGATTCAGGATGATCGAAGAGTCCAGTCCCTCTATGTCGTCGCGCTCGTAGACGAGCCAGCGCCACCAGGCCTGCTTGATGTTATTGGCAAGCTCGACGCCGAGCGGGCCGTAATCCCAGGCCGAGCCGAGCCCGCCGTAAATCTCCGAGGAGGGGAAGACGAAGCCGCGCCGCTTGGCAAGACTGACTATGGTTTCAATGTTGGGTGCCGACACTTTCCGTTCACAATCCCTTTTCTAAGTTGATTTTCCGCCGGGGAACAATGGTAACAGCCGCACCCGCAGAATGAAAAGAAGAGAGGAGCAACCGCCGTTCGGTTGCTCCTCTCTTTCGTTAAACGAAACTGTTGTGGTTTCTCTACATTTTCATTTGGATGTCGGCGCGGGCACGTTGACATCGACGTTGGTCTTACTGCCGAACAGACGACCACCGAACATAAAGAGCACAACCAGAATGACGATCACAAAGATCACCAGTACGGCCACCACCCCGGCGCTGCCGCCACCATCACCATCACCCATAAAACCAATCCTCCTTCAAAAGTTTAGAGACTGATTACTGTCAGGGGAAATCGGTCATTGCCTCGCAGGGGAAACCTTTTCTCTACTGTAGAGCGCTCGCGCAGATAGTTACCATACACGAACTCGCGCTGACAAGTGAAAAAGCGAGAGGCAACATTTCTTTAATCACCTCTCGCTCTTTCATTCATCCGTTTTGCCGTCTTAGCTATTCGTCGTCGCGGCGGATGCGGGCGCGTCGGCGACGGGGTGCGGTGCGCGGGCCTGCGCCCGGCTGAGCATCGCTCGGCTGAAGGGTCGGCGTCGCCTGCGGAGGCTGCGCGCCCTGCGGCACGATCCATATTTCGAACGTGTCTTCCTCGCGATAACCGCCGTTGACGACCGTGATGCGTGACGGGTCGACGCCGCGCGTCCTCACCATGTAATCGCGTGCCCTTGCGCCGAGGCGGTCGGCCTGCCCCGCGCGGCTCGTGCGGCCCGAGTAGACGATGATGTAGCCGGTCGAGCCCGGCACGTTCGCCAGCTCTATCGCCAGATTATCAAGGCGCGCCTTCTGATCGTCGAAGGCCAGATTCGGGAACTCGTCAAACGGGCGTGGGACGACCGGCGGCGGCACTATCATAGTGACTGCCGTCACGGCCTGCGCCGTCTGCCGACATTGCGGTATGCCGGAGCCGTCGTCGACGACCAGGATGGCGGAGATGCTCTGATTGCCCACTCCGGTCGTATCGACCGTGATGGTGGGCGTGCCAGCGCCGCTGACGATTCTGGCGGAAGCGGGACTGACCGTCCAGATATAGTTGAGCGCCGACGTACCGCCGTAAGCGATGTCGGAGGCGAACGTAATCACGTCGCCGTCATTGACGGTCGAGGGAGCCGAGACGCTCAGCGAGGTCGGGCACGGTCTGGTGATGACGTTCTTGGCGTAATTGAGGCAGAAGCAATGACGCTTGCCCCGGAGCACATTTACTTCCTGCGTGAAACGCTTGGTCGGCGAAAAGATGACCTCGACGACGTGCCTGCCAACGGCGATGTCGATGGCGCGCGCCGGGTCGGAAGTAGAAGTCAAACCCTGATCCTCACCGTCAATCAGAAGCCGATACGGCATCGGGGTCGTCTTGACTTCGATCCGGCCATAATCTTTGAGCTTCTTCTCTTTCTTGACGGTGGTGGCCGTGGCCTGCGTCGAGAAACAGGAAAGCACAAATATGAGAGCGACAATATATTTGATATTTACTCTTCGCATCTTGGTTAGCTCCCACTGATGGTTGTGGCCTGATCTTGTTGAGCGTACTTGGATTGAGCGCGGCGACGACGGATGCTCGCGCCAAGCGCCGCAATCCCTGAGCCGAACAGGAGCAGCGAAGCCGGTTCCGGAACCTGTCCGCAGTTGGTGGTGCAAACGATCTCCTGGCAGTTGGCGTCCTGATTCGGGCCGGGCTTGCATTTACCGTTGGTGCAAAGGTCTGGAACCAGGCAGACGAGGCCAACCAAGGGGATGAAGGGCCATTTCGGAAAACCCGCGACCGCGATCGGAAAGTCGCCGCACTCGCATTCCTCGACGCCTATATCCTCGGTGACTTCGGTCTGGACGAGCCCACCCTCGGCGGGGTCTTGTACGGAAGCTACGACACCGGATGAAGAACTGGCACCTGCGCCGGACGAGCCCGCGCCGGATGCGGTCGCGGTGCCTGACGACGCCAGATCGTCCTGCGCCAGAAAACGAAGCTCGACGCTGGCGTTCTGTCCGCCGCTGCGCTGGCTGCCGCTGATGACTTGTATGACCTCGCCAATCTGCACGGGACTGGCTTGTGCGGGAACCGCCACCATCAGCAACAGGCTGACGGTCAGGGCGACGGCGTGGAAAGCTCTGTTCTTCATCTTTATGAGCTCCTGCGTGAATCCTTCCGGTTCAAACTTCGGGGGAAGCCCTTCGGCGGGCCTCTCCATTACAATATTTATAGAGATTCAAAGGCTCTAAAAACCATTTTCAAGGGCTGTTTACCGCCGAATTTTCTCTATCTTTTGAGGAAAACCGAATGTGGCTTCCTTCATTTGCTAGAGAAAGACACTTAATACCGTCCGGATTCCAGTTTCGGGGAGTTGAATTTAACTCGTCTCTATACCCCCGTGTCAAGAAAAAAAGAGGCTGAAAACGGGGCAAATGAAAAAAGGTAAAGGGCAAAGGGGAAAAGACTTAGGCTCTTCCCCCCTTTTGCCTCTCGACTGGCGGTCTTGCGCCCGGCTTCTAGTCGCCCTCGCTCCCCCCGGCGG
Organism: Pyrinomonadaceae bacterium; assembly: GCA_035940775.1. Classification (GTDB taxonomy): domain Bacteria; phylum Acidobacteriota; class Blastocatellia; order Pyrinomonadales; family Pyrinomonadaceae; genus DASQYE01. The sequence continues at coordinate 17,941 of DASZEN010000001.1, forward strand.
CCTCAGCCTTTTGCTGCTCCTCGCGCAAAACGGCCTTTCTGGAGAGCTTGATTTTGTTGCCCTCTTTGCCGATGCACTTGACCATGATCTGCTGGCCTTCCTTCAATTCGTCGCGCACATCCTTTACGCGCCGGTCGGCGATCTCAGAGATGTGAAGCAGGCCGTCCGTGCCCGGAAAGATTTCCACGAACGCCCCGAAATCGACGATGCGCGAGACCGTGCCCAGATAGGTCTGACCGATCTCGGCCTCGGCCGTCAACCCGCGTATGCGGTCTATGGCGGCCTGTGCGGCCGCGCCGTCGGCCGATGCGATTGAGACCGTACCATCGTCTTCGACATCGATCTTGGCTCCGGTCTCTTCGACCATCGCGCGGATGATCTTGCCGCCCGGCCCGATGATGTCGCGGATTTTGTCCGGGTTGATCTTGATCTGGATGATACGCGGCGCGATGGGCGAGATGTCCGCGCGCGGCTCGCCGATGGTCTGCTCCATGACGGAGAGAATATGCAAGCGCCCTTTTCTGGCCTGCTCCAGGGCCTCGGCCATGATCTGCGCGTTGATACCGGCGATCTTGATGTCCATCTGAAGCGCGGTGATGCCGTCGCGCGTGCCTGCGACCTTGAAATCCATGTCGCCGTAGTGGTCTTCCGCTCCCGCTATGTCCGACAGGATGGCGTACTTGTTGCCCTCCATGACGAGGCCCATGGCGACGCCCGCGACAGGCGCTTTAAGCGGAACGCCCGCGTCCATCAGCGAGAGTATGCCGCCGCAGATCGAGGCCATAGAGCTTGAGCCGTTGGATTCCGTGATGTCCGAGACGATGCGCAGCGTGTAGGGGAAACGAGATTCTTCCGGCAGGACGGCTTCGATGGCGCGGCGTGCGAGCGCGCCATGACCTATCTCGCGCCTTGATGAGGAGCCGAAGCGACCGACCTCGCCGACAGAATACTGCGGGAAGTTATAGTGCAGCAGGAAGCGGCGTTTGACCTCGCCCTTTTCCAGATCGTCTATGAACTGCTCGTCGTCCTTCGTCCCCAAAGTGGTGGTCACGAGCGCCTGCGTCTCGCCGCGCGTAAACAGAGCGGAGCCGTGCGTTCTGGGCAGCCAGCCTACCTCGCAGGTGATCGGGCGAATCTCCGAGAAGCGACGATTATCGGGTCGCCGCCGCTTATTGAGGATGTCGTCGCGGAAAATCTTCTCCTTCAAATGATCGAAGATTTTCTTAGCCATCAGGCGCTGCTCGGGCTGGTCTTCGGGGTAGGATTCGACGACCTCTTTCTTCAAGGCATCGACGCCCGCGTAGCTCGAACGCTTGTCCTGACTCGACGTGTCAAGAGAGGCGCGCAGGCGATCCGTGTAGTTGCGTTCGATCTCGCCCATCATCTCTTCGTTCAGGACGGGCGCGACCACTTCGCGCTTCTCTACCCCGAGCGCTTTATACAGCTCCTTCTGCCAGCGGCACAGTCGATTGATCTCCTTGTGCGCGAGCATCAGCGCCTCGACCATGATCTCTTCCGAGACCTCGCTGGCTCCGGCCTCGACCATCACAATGGCGTCTTCGGTTCCGGCCACGATCAGGTTCAGACGCGACTCTCTGCGCTCGTCATAGGTCGGGTTGATGATATAGCGGCCCTCTATGAGACCGATGCGGACGCCCGCAATCGGGTTCGGGAAAGGGATATCGGAGAGGTAGAGCGCGCAGCTTGCGCCCGTGATCGCAATCACGTCCGGGTCGTTATCCGGGTCGGCGGAGATGACGGTGGCGATGACCTGTGTTTCGTTGCGAAAACCTTCGGTGAAGAGCGGGCGGCAGGGACGGTCAATGAGGCGGGAGGTCAGAACCTCTTTCTCATTGGGGCGGCCCTCGCGCCGGAAGTAGTTGCCGGGGATACGACCGGCGGCGTAATTCGCTTCGCGATATTCGACCGTGAGCGGGAAAAAGTCTATGCCCTCGCGCGGGCTGTTGGCGGCGACGGCCGCGACCAGGATCATCGTATCGCCGTAGCGTATGATGACCGAGCCATCGGCCTGTTTGGCGACGCGACCGGTTTCGACGGTCAGCTCCTTGTCGCCTAATTTGATCGATTCTTTAAGATATTTACTGACTGACATAGGTGTTTTGTCTCCTTCGGACAGCGACTCTCTCTCCTGCCACCCTGCTTAAGCCACTACAGGCTCTCGTCGGAGACAGGCGCGCGGTCGTCTCATCCGCCGCGCTTTTGGTGTGTTGACTTGACGGGGCTCGAAGCCTTCGAGCGGCGCTACGTGAGGCGACGCTTTTGCGAACCCTTAAAACTGCCTGCCGGGAAGCGGCAAAGCGGCGCAAGCCTCTATTGCCGTGAAGCTTGCGCCGCCTTTATTGTCCCGGTTCAGGGCTTCTTAAACGCGTCCGCTTGCCTTCAGTAATCACCGTCACGTTCGGCACTGCCACAAGCTCTTCGAGAGGACGCGGGCTTTTTGTCTCTGAGAAACGAAGAATTTCTCTCGCTGGTCTTTAACTCGTGGACGGGTGAGCGCGCGCGTCGCTAACTCTTTCGGCGCGGCTCGCCCCTCCCTTTTATCCCGTCCTCGGCTCTAGCGACGCAGGCCGAGACGGTTCACCACCTCGTGGTAACGCTCTATATCCTTGCTCTTCAGGTAATCCAGCATACTTCTGCGCTGCGAGACCATCTTGAGCAGGCCGCGCCGCGAATGGTTGTCCTTTTTGTGCGTCTTGAAATGCTCGGTCAGCTCGTTGATGCGCTGGCTGAGCAGAGCAATCTGCACCTGTGGCGATCCGGTGTCCGCCTCATGCGTGCGAAACTCCGTGACGATTCTCTCTTTATCTTCTTTTGCTAAAGACACTGCTTTCGATGGCCCTCCCAGACCGCAGTCAACCGACCCGAAAGGGAGCGGCAACCGCTAAACTTAAAATACACCGCAATTTAACATGGCCCTCGGCGGGCTGTCCAGCGAGGGCGTCCGCCCGTCGGGTCAAGCGGCGCGGCTCAAGTTCGCCGCCGCAGGGGCGCGCCCGCGTGCGGTGAACGGCCGGGCCATTCCCGAGAGCCTCACTCGACGCCTTCGATGGGCCAGGGGCGACCGACGAACTCAAGATGCAGGCGAGTGATGCCGTCTGCGCCGCGACGGCGCGCGCGCACCACGGCGCTGACCGTGTGATACTGCGCGCCGCGCAGGCGCACGAAGTCGCCCTCTTCGACATCCAGCGTCGTATAGACGGCCGCCCCGTGGCGGCTGATGTTCTCCGTGACCGTCTGTTCGCTGGCGGCCACCTCGCCTTTGTAATCCAGCACCTCGACCGTGACTTCGACGGCCTGTAGCACGCGCGTCTCCCGGCGCCGCTCCTTCTGTAGCACCTTCGGCGCTTCGCCCGTGAACAGGCGTAGCCGCCACATCCCGTCCTGGCCCGGATCGGGCTCGACCGTGTAGAGCGTGGAAGGGTCTTTTTCGTAGGTCGCGGGCGGGCGTTTGCCCACGAAGGCGAGGCCCACCTCGAAACGCGAGGGCGCAAGCTCGCCTTCTTCTGCGAGCGCCGTGACGTGGCGCACGACGCCCCACACGACATACTGCTGTTCGATAAAATCGTAGCAGCGCATCTGTCTCGGCAGCGCCATCGTCAGGCGCAGCAACTGGCCCCAGAGGATCGGGCGTTTGAGACGCACGCGCGCGCCGAACGGCGTCACGTCAATGAGCCGCGTCATCTCCGACCACTCGTAGTCGGAGCTTTCACGTCCCTTGACCTGCACCGGCAGCGCCAGTTTCAGACGCTCGCGCAAGCGCCTGGATTTTCCATCAAACGTCATCCTGTACTCTCAGACCAGAGAAGCGGCCCCTCGCGGTTCAGGGCCTTATCTCCTTCGGAACAGGCGAGAACGATCAATAGATGTTTAAGGCTTCTGGCGGATACTTTCAACTATTTTTTGATACTCGGATTCTTTCCGCAGCGATTCGAGCGCCTGGTTAGCGTTGATTCTGGCGAGGTCTGTGAAACCCTTTTCGACCGCTCGCCTCAGTGCGGCGAGCGCCTTTTTCTTCTCTCCATTGAGGGCGTAGGCGTTGGCCAGCTCATAAGCAACGTAAGGATTATTCTGCGCGATCTCTGCCGCCACTTCGAGGTTAAAGACGGCGACCGAGTAATCCTTCTGACGCCCGATCAGGCTCATGGCGCTCTCGAAGTAGTACGCAAAGACGCCGCTTAAGGTGCGCCGAGCGACGCGGCGCTCGATGCTATCGGCGCTCTCCTTTGACTTCTTTCTTATATCGTCGAGGAGGCGCGTGAAATCCGCAGAGGCTTGCGCGCGCTGCTCTATGTCCTTACGTCTTTCCTGAAAGGCGCGCAACTGCGCGTCCAACGCCTGCTGTCGTTTGATCTGTTCCTTATCGTCTTTGATCTCCTTTTTGACCTCGGCCGTCTCCTTCAACAGGGCCGCCTTCCTCTCGAACTCCGAGACATCGCGCAGGCCACGAAAATCCTCCGCCAGCTCATTATAAGCGACGTAGGCCGCGTATCCCCTTTGAGCCGCTTCGGCGCGTCGCGCACCTTCCACACTACGATTCCAGAGTTCTTCTACGAGCGCGTCGTCCTTCTGCCGCTTTCCGGCCTTGATCGCTTGCAGCTCCATCCATTCGACGGCGCGCATGCAGATTTCTTTGGGAGCCCACTGGTGTCCGCCCTCGAACACTGTGACCCTGTGCGCAATCTTTAGAGTGGAGAGCACCTGATCCAGGTTCCGCAGTTCGCCGAAGTTGAAATCATCCGTCCCGACAGCGCCGTAGAAGACGAAGCGAATGGACGATGGCGGTGTGGACGCGGTCGGCGTGATCTGTTCGTGGAATCCGGCCCCGTGGCCGATGACACCGGCCACGCAACCGTCGCACAGGTAGGCGGCCCAGACCGCCACACGCGCCCCGCCCGAAAACCCTGTCGTGTACACGCGCCCGTCATCGATCCGGAAGCGCGCATGCGTATCCTCCCACAGCGCCTTCGTGGCATCGACCGATTTCTGTATCGAGCCGTTCCTCGAAACCAGCGAACCCACCACGATCCAGCCGTACTTCTCCGCCGCTTCCTGAAATCGTTCGACCGGAATCCGGCCCTGAGCGTCGGGAGCGAAAGCATAAAGAATGGGCCAACGCTTTTCGGGCGCATAGTTGGAGGGAAGATAGAGGGCGTAGCTTTGCTGCGCGTCCCCTTTGCAAACCACCTTTTCGGTGATCTGCCCACGGGCAAACTCCGCGTCCTGAGCGCCCCGTGCCAGGGAACAGAGGAGCAATAGAGAGACCAGAGAGAACCCCGCGAGCATAAAGGGTCGGCGCATCATGCGTTCTCGACTTTCATAAGATGTTTTTGTGCGGCCTCTACGAAGGGGGCCCCTGTCGGTTTCGTCTCTTCTGATGACATATCCGGGCGCAGGGATGTTCATGCACGAATCGCCGTAGATTGCTCTACATATTTGGATGCGAGCGCCGCCCGTGCGCCGGTCGCGTGCATGGCCGGGCGATTGTCTGTTACCATCGGCGGCGAAAGCCGGTTGGCCGGTTTGAACTTAGAGACTACACATGGCAAATCAGCAGAAACGCATACTGATCGTGGGCGGCGGATTCGGCGGCGTCTTTACGGCGCTCGGTCTGGCGGGCGCCGGGGAAGTGACGCTCGTCAGCGCGGAAGACCATTTTCTTTTCACGCCGATGCTCTACGAATACTTGAGCGGCGAGGTCGAGGCGTGGCACATCGCGCCTCCCTTTAAGGAGCTGCTCGACGATTCTGTGCGCGTCATCAACGGCGAAGTGACGGACATAGACTTTGAGGCGCGGCGTGCGAGCATAGGAGGACGCGCCGAGTCGGTCGCCTATGACGTGGTGGTGCTCGCCGTCGGCGGCATCACCAATTACGCGGGCGTCGAAGGGGCCGAAGAGCACGCGATGCCGTTTCGTAAGATCGCGCATGCCGATGCGCTGCGCCAGCGTATGGTCGAGGCGCTCGACCGCGTGCCGCCAGACCTCGCGCCGCAGGACGCGCGCCGCGCTCTGACGTTTGCCGTCGTCGGCGCGGGCGCCAGCGGCGTCGAGCTTTCGACCAAGATGGCAGACCTCCTGCGCGATGCCTTCGCGCGACGCGCGCTGCGCGGCGAGCCGCGCGTCATCGTGATTGAGATGGGCGATCAGGTCGTGCCCGGCATGGGCGATGAGATTCGAGCCTTTGTCGAAGATGCTCTGAAGGAATCTCGCGTTGAAGTCTTCACGCGCACGCGCGTCCGGAGTGTGACGGCCCGTGGGTTGACCTTTGAGCACAACGACGAGCTGACGCAGATGGAGGCGGCGGCTGTGGTCTGGACGGGCGGCGTGCGTCTCAATCCGCTGATCGAAAAGCTGGGGCTGGAAAAGGAGCGGCGCGGATTGATCGTCGTCGAGCCGACGCTCCAGGCGCGCGGCCACCGAGAGGTCTTTGCGCTCGGCGACATCGCGTTTTTTCCGGACGCGAGCCCGCAACTGGCGGGCACGGCTCAGCTCGCTTTACAGGAGGCGGGACTGGTCGCCGGTAATATCAAGGCGCTGTTCGGCGGGCGCGAGCTGCGGACGAAACATTTTCAGGAACTCGGCGAAGCCGTGAGCCTCGGCACGGAGCGCGCGGCAGTGCTTGCGGGAGGCCGCGCCTTCGGTGGGGCGCTCGCACGACAGGCGCGCTTTACGCTCTACACTTCGCGTCTTCCGACCTGGCATCATCGCCTCAGAGTCGGCGCGAGCTGGTTCTTCGAGGGCACGGCGCCGAGGCCGTTGCAGCCGCTCGGGCTTAATCATTAATGGGCCCGAGCACAGACGCGCCCGCTTTCAGCGGCCAGTGGGCGGGCCAGCTTTCCCTGCGGCCTCTGCACCAGAGATTTCCGACCACTCTCTGCTTGAACGCGCCGCGCCCCTATGGCTCCGAGTGGAAATGAGCGGGCCAGTTGATGTAGAGTAATCGCCCTTCGCGTACCGTGGAAAAACCGTTCGCCGGAGTAAAAGAGATGATCTGCTCGAACTGCGGCACAGAGATACCTTTGAACGAGCGATTCTGCCGTAACTGCGGCCACGAGGCCGTTCCGCTCGCCGCGACCATCAACGTCGGGCCGCCGACGCTGCGCGACATCCCGGCGTCGCATCGCAGCGCCGCCGCCGAGACGGCGCAAATGTGGGCCGCCCCCTCGACCGGGCCCATCTCCGCCCCGTTCAACGCTCCCGCGAGCCCACGGCGCAGCTCGCTTGTGATTCCGGTGCTGGCCGGTCTGGTCATCCTGCTTACGATCGCCGGTGGGCTCGCCTACTTTCTCTTCCTGCGCGACAAAGATGGAGGGGTCACGGCGAATAGAGAAGGGATGCCGCCGGGGACGGGCTCAGGCACGAACGGCCAACTGCCCGACCACTTCGGCATCTTCCTGCGCGACGGCGACACGCTCACGGAGCTGCGTCGCATGGATTTCAGCGATGCCATCAAGGGGCGCGACGCGATGTTGGGCGATGCGACGCTGCCGCGCGCCGACGCCATGCCGTCCATTATTCTCTACGCAGAGTCGCAGGACATTCCCACCTCCGAGCTGAAGCTGGTTCAATTGGACGGGATCGACCCGAGCGGCAGCGTGCGCCACTGGAACTTTCAGGTCTCGCCCGTAGAGGGCGGACGCCGTGGCATGAAGCAGATCAAAGTTCCCGGCGGGCTCGCCAGCGGCAAGTATGCTCTCGCGCTCTTTAAAGATTTTCTCAACGAAGGCAATCATAAGTTTTGGCCGTTTCAGGTCAGCGCAGGCGCGCCCACGCCCAGCACCTCGCCCCAGGTAGCGAAGATGCAGGTCAAACCCGGCGCGACGACGACAACTCCGACCGCTACGCCAGAGGCCAGAACCCCTTTAGCGCCGCCACCGACGACAACTGCGAACACGGCGGCGGGCGGCAGACTCGCCTACTGCAATGATGACAACGTCGTGCTGCGCGCCACCCCAAGCCTTACGGGAGCGAAACTCAACAAACTGATGCGCGGGCAGCGCCTCTGGGCAGTCGGAAAATCGGATAACAAATCCTCCTGGGGCGGAATCACTTCCGATTGGACGCGCGTGCAGCTTTACGACAGGTCGCAGACCGGATGGGTCTTCAGTCCCTTCATCTCGTACTGAAAAGCCCACACACAGAGCGCCGAAAGCTCGACTCCATTAAAGATCAATGCGGCCATCATCATCATCATGCGCGCCAAAGCCACAGACCTTTTGGATGATCTTGAAGCGCCTCGCGGCGGCGCTCGCCGTCTCGCTCGCCGCCCTGGGCGCATCATGCGGGGTGAAAGACAAGGGCAACAACAACAATTCCAACGCGAACAAGTCCGCTAAGACGACGCGGCCTTCGGCGGATCAAAAATTCGAGGCGAGCGTGCCGCCGGGGCTTGTCCTTCCGGATGAGGGCGACGCGGTCGGCCGTCGCATGCTGCGCGATTACGGCGCGATGTTCGTCGCGCGTGGCGGGGCCGAGCCCCCGCCCGTCATCATCTTCGCGGACGAGGCGGCGGTCAGAGAATGGCAGGCGAATGTCAGAACCACTCGCGCGGAGCTGGGCGGGATAAACATAGAGCTGCAAGCGGCGGCGATGACGGCGCTGATGGAGGCCCGCACGGAGGCGCAGGCCGACAAGCTGGACATCACACCGCGCGGCGCGGACGCCGGGCGGCGCAGTTACGAAGAGACCGTCAGGCTCTGGCAGAGCCGCGTAGGGCCGGGTCTCACGCATTGGGCCAACGAGGGGAGACTTGATAAGCAGGAGGCGATGCGCATCTCCTCGCTCAGCGCGCGCGACCAGATTCCCGAAATACTCCGCCTCGAAGAGGACGGGCTCTACTTCAGCACGGACTTCAAGAAATCAATCCTCTACTCGGTGGCCGCGCCCGGCACTTCTCAGCATCTCTCGATGCTCGCCTTCGACGTTAGAGAACACGAGAACCCGAGGGTGCGCGCGATCCTCGCCCGTCACGGCTGGTTTCAAACCATCACCTCCGACGCTCCGCACTTCACCTTCCTCGGCGTGACCGAAGACGAGCTTCCCTCCCTGGGGTTGAAACGGGTCACAAGCGGCGGGCGCGCGTTCTGGATTCCAGACCTCTAAAGGCAAAAGTTGAAAGACAGAGGTCAGACCGCAAACCAACCTTGATTAGATGGCTTGCGATCTGACGTTTGTCTTTCAACTTTTGCTTTTGCGCTACGGTTCTCTTTTCAGGAAACCGTAGCGGCTTCGCAGGAGTCGAGCAGCGGGGCTTCGGTCTCTTCCTGCCCGGCGGCTGCGGCTACGCCTCCTGCTTCGCCCAGATAGGGACGGCCCGTGGCAATGGCCTCGAAGTATTCGGCGATGCGGTCGAGAATCTCGGCGACCGAGTGCGAATGATAGATCGAAGTGCGAAAGAGCGCGCCGCCCTGTAAGCCGCGCGTGAATTGCCCTGCGAGTTGTTTCATGCGACCGATGGCGGCCAGCTCCGGCATGTCTTCGCGCAGCATCTCAAAGTATTCCAGAAGGACGGCGCGTTTGTCTTCGAGCGTCGGCTGAAAGATTTCCCTTCCCGCCATGGCATCCTCGATCTGCCGAAAAATCCAGGGATTAGCCATCGCGCCGCGCCCGATCAGAATGCCGTCGCAACCCGTCTCGCGCCAACGCGCAAACGCTCCCTCGATAGTGGTCACATCGCCGCTGCCGGAGACGGGAACCCGGACAGCCTCCTTAACCTGCCTGACCAGTTCCCAGTTGGCGAGCCCCTTGTAAGCCTGCTCCTTCGTTCGCCCGTGCAGCGCTATGTGTTCAACGCCGCAGGCTTCGGCGAGCAGGGCCGTCTCGACCGCATTGATCGCGTGATCGTAATAGCCCGCGCGTATCTTGATCGTCAAAGGGATGGTGATCGCCTTCTTAATCTCCTTGAGAATGGTTTCGAGGCGTTCATGGTCGCGCAGCAGGCCGGAGCCTCCGCCGTGCTTGACGACCTTCGGCGCGGGGCAGCCGCAGTTGATATCCAGAATATCGGCGCCGACCTCTTCGGCCATCTCGGCCGCCATACGCATACGCTCCGGCTTGCCGCCGAAAATCTGTACGGCGAACGGGCGCTCGTCCTGGTAAAAGCGCATCTGCCGTTTCGATTTCGGATTGTCGCGCGTCAGTCCCTCGACGGAGATAAATTCCGACACCGTCAGGCCGATGCCGCCGCGCCGCTTGAGCAGGCGGCGAAACGACACGTCCGTGACGCCCGCCATCGGCGACAGCACGAGCGGCGGATTAATCTCTATGTCGCGAATCCTGAATGCTCTCATCAACGGCCTCGGACAGCACTGGGGCCCAACAATCGATCCGTTTCTGTTGCGCCTCCCCGGCTTTCTCTCTCTCTCTGCGCTTTAGACCGAGACGGGCTCGCCCGCCTTCGCCGCAGTTGCGCTTTCGTCAGGCCCGGACTCTTCCCCGTAGACCTGTTTCTCGCCGGTCTCCAACTGGACGACGACCCGTGCATACTGCGCGGCCTGTCTTGCGGCCGTGCGCGCCAGTCCCGCATCGCCACGGCTCACGGCCTCAAGCGCCGCATCGCCCATCGTCTGCGCGGTCATCCTCAATTGCTTTATCTGTTCCCGTATCCCTTCATCGATCATACGCATCATAACTCCGGGTTGCGAGCGGAATTGATTTGCCCTTGCGCGCGCGCGCCCTTTATTGACAAGCGCGGCGGGCATCCACTAGCTTCTCTTAAAGAACGGAATTATAGCAAATGCAGCACAGGCTTATCCAAAGCGTCGGCATCGCGTGGACGGTTCTCTACGCCGCCTTCATCGTCTGGGTTTACGCGACCGAGCCGCGTACGCTCAAAGATGTGGCGACCAATACGCAGGTCGCCGCCGGGACGTACGAGGTGGATCAGGCGAGGTTCGACGCGGCGCTGATGCTCTTCAGGCGCGAGCAGTTTCGCGCCGCGCGCGACGAGTGGCAAAGGGCCGACCCGGCGCAGCGCGACGCGCGCACTCAATTCTACATCGCCTATGCTTTTTACCGCGAAGGCTGGGGACGCCTCTACAACGATGACGCGTTGTTCAGGCAGGGGTTAGAGGCCGTGGGTCGCGCCATCGCTCTCGCTCCCGAAGCGACTTTCACGGTGGACGATCCGGAATTGCGGATTCACACCGCCGCCGAATTGAAAGCGGAGCTTGAGCAGGGGACGGAGCGCTCTCTGGGCGATCTTAACCCGCTGAAGGTGCTGCGCGAGCGTAAATGAGATGACTGCCAAAGATCGTTCCAGAAATCGGGCGCTCGTGCGTTTCATTCTGCTGCCGATGCTCTTTTTGACGGTGGCGTTGCTGGGCGGCCTGCGCGTCGACGCCGAGACGCGCGCCTTCATCTTCGTCGCGCCGCCGCTCATAACGCTCGTCTTCGCCGTGCTGCTCCTCTCTCTTTTTGCGCGCGGCCGTCTCATAGATTTCCCGCGTTGGATTTCGAGCGCTCATCCGCTACAGGTGAACATCTCGCACGCGCTGACGCTCGCGGCGCTCTTCTTCGCCTCGGCGCAGGCTTTCAATTCCGTATTGCCCGAGCGCGGTCTATTGTTCTGGCTCTTCTCCCTCTTCTTTCTGTGGACGCTCTGGAATAACCAGTTCTCGCTGTTCGACGCGCGCAGGCTCGTGCGCAGCCTGGCCGTCCTGTTCGGGACGGCGTTCGCGCTCAAGCACATGCTCCTGGCAGCGCTTTACGCGCCGGAGGGTGGATGGTTAAAGCGGATCGCTGGCACGCTTCTCGAAGGCATCTCGCTCGGCACGCTCGCTGCGGAGCGGTTCGCGCCCGCCACCGGCTATATATCCTTCTTCACGCTGGCGCTCTACGTCGGAGGGCTCATGCTGATGACGCCCGCGCCCGTCTCTGAAACTGAAGGGGAGGAGGCCGAAGGTCTCGTGCGCGCTTACAGGAGACTCTCAGAGGTGGAGCGTCGGAGGGTGCGCGCGGCGATCAGGCACGAGAGCGCGGAAAGGATGGTCGAAGCGGAGGAAGCGATCTCGGAGCTAACGGACGGCGAGTTGACGGCGGACGCCATGGGCCTGCCTTCCGAGGAAACAGTCCTGGCGCGCAAAGACGAAAGCTGACGGGCGGGCGTTTGCGGTCGGCGCGCGGCGCGCGGCGTCGTCAAGCTTTCTCCTGCTTCAACCGAAATAAAGCTTTCTCCCGCTCCAACAGATTGAGGCCGCATGGAGCTGCAATGCTCCATGCGGCCTCAACTCGTTTTGCGCTCGCGCGCGCGTATGGCGTCGCTTACCAGTTGACGATCAGTTCTTCCGAAGCCTGCCATGCCGGAACGTCCTGGCGGATCGAGACGCGTTGAAGCTTATCCGGATGAGCGAGGAGGCGTCCCGCGCCGAGCGCTACGGATGCCAGCGGGTCGTCGGCCGTCGCGACGTGAAGGCGCACTTCCTGCTGTAGGCGGTCGGCCATGCCGTCCAGGAGCGCGCCGCCACCCGTCAGGATTATTCCCGTGTGATAAATGTCGGCGGTAACGTCGGGCGGCGACTCTTCGATGACGCGGCGGGTGCCCGCGACCAGCTCGGCGATCACAGGCTCAAGCGCCTCGCAGACTTCGGCGCTCGAAAGCTCGATGGCCTTTGCCGATCCGTCTGCCAAATCCTTACCGACGACCTCCATATAACGCTCCGTGGTCGGCTCAACGGTCTTCGGCGCGCGCGCCGTGCCCAGCTCCTTCTTTACCTCTTCGGCCATACGCTCTCCGATCTGCATAGTGTGCTTGTTGCGTATGTAATCGCGTATGGCTTCGTCCATAGTATTGCCCGCCGAGCGCAGGCTCACGGAAGAGACGACGGCTGCCGAAGCGATGATGGCAATGTTGGTTGTGCCGCCGCCGATGTCGACGACGAGGTGGGCGCGCTCCTCTTCAAAATCGAGGCCCGCGCCGAGCGCCGCCGCCAGCCCTTCGTCAACCAGATCGACGCGCGTCGCCTTGGCATCGCGCGCCGCGTCGCGCACCGAGCGCTGTTCGAGCGTCGTCGACGAGCCGGGCACGCCGATCACCAGATGGCTCCGCTTGCTGCGCCCGTCGTGAACGCGATTGATGAAGGCGCGCAGCATCTTTTCCGTCACCTCGAAATCCTCAATCGTGCCGCCGCGCACCGGCCTGTGAACCTCCGTATCCCGAGGCTCGCGGCCTAACAGCTTGAAGGCTTCTGCGCCCACCGATAAAACCTCCCCGGTGTACTTGTGGATCGCAACCGCCGACGGCTCGTTGAGGACGACGCCCCGGCCCGGAGCGTAGATGAGCGTGTTGACCGTGCCGAGGTCTATCGCCAGATCATCCGTAAAAAAGCTGCTCAGTATATTCATCTCCTTCAAAACTCCCTGGAGTTCGCCCTATAGTTTCACGAGGATAAACTGATATACACGGGACGGGAGCAACCTGTATGCCAGTGCATAACTGCCTGTGAAACCCTGCCCATGAAAGATGACCAGCGTTCGCTTCTGAAACGATTTCGGCGACCCCTCTTTTGCGGCGGCGCTCTAAAAACGGACGCCTTCAGGCATCCAGGGCGGTATCACCGACTATTTCGTAGAGGTTCGGGGCTTCGCGCCTCGAAGTCTGGCGCGTGGAGGGGAGCGTCAGGACGCGTATCAGGAGCAGGCGGTTGCGGCGGCGCAGGCTGATCTCGTCCCCGGAGTGAACCGTGCGCGATGATTTGGCGGGCGCGCCATTAACGAGAACCGCGCCCGATTCGCACAACTCCTGCGCGACGCTGCGACGCGGGCAAAGACGGCTCGCTTTCAGAAACAGGTCAAGACGCACGTGATAAGGGCGGCAGCGATGAGGGCGGCGGCGACGATGAGGGATGAAATAAAAGCATTCAAGGAAGTTGAATCATTCCTTTCATCGCTGCCGCCCTACGCCCTTCGTCAGGGTCGCTTATTGTCGGACTTCTTTGTGGTGTTGGTGTTGTTGACGGTCGTGGTCGCCGCCGGTTTGGGAGCGATGTTGAGCAAGGGCTCTACGGCTGAGCGATACTCTTCGGCGATCTTGATGTAGGCGTCGGTGCGCAGTTGTTGCAGGTAAGCTTTGCGATTCTGCTCGCTGCGCTCCATCGTGATCGCTTCGCGCACGCGATTCTCGTTGTAGGTGGCTTCACTGCCCGGCGTGCGCTCGTCGACGCGAAGTATCTGGTAGCCCTCATCCGTACGTATCGGCTCGGTCACGCCACCCGCCTGCGTATTTTTGAGCGCCGCGGCGATGTCCGGGCGCAGGCTCGGGACTTCAAACGTGCCGACCTTTCCTTTGGTCTGCGCGGCGATGCGAACGTTGCCGTCCTCACGTTCCGAATTGGCGACGGCCAGCGTACCGAAGTCGGCTCCGCCGCGCGCCTGGGCGACCAACTGGTTGGCGCGGGCGCGCACCTCCGCCTCAGGCTTTCCGGCCAGACTCAGAAAGATTTCCGAGAGCGTGACGCTTTCCGGTTTGCGAAACTGATCGCGGTGCGCTTCGTAATACTTCTTAAGCTCGTCCTGGCTGAGGCCGTAAAAAACCTTGGCATCGACTTCGCGCTGAATGACGAAGCTTTTCATGATCTCGGTGCGCAGCGACGAACGAATCTCTCCGAGGTCGAGGCCCGATTGCCGCATCGCCGCTTCCAACTCGGCGAGGGTTTTCAGCCCCTGTCGATTTCCCTCTTCGAGGATACGCCTGTTGACCTCGGCCTCGACTTCAGAGGTCAGATCAAGCTCTTTTCCCTTCTGCAAAAGAAGCTGCTCGTTAACCAGGCTGGCGATCAACTCGGGCTGGCGGCGCGTCACGTCCTCGGTCGCCTGCGTTTCGCTGACGCCCTGCTGGACGCGCGCTTTGATCGCTTCCCTCAGCTCGCGCCTGACGCGCGAAAGAGTAATGACATCGTTATTGACCTGGGCGACCACCTGATCGATGATCTGCGGCTCGCCCTCCTGCGAGAGCACGGCCACCGGCAATATAAAGACGGATAAAATAAGAACGACAGGGATGGCCCGTGACAGGCCCCGTAATTTCAAATTCACAGTTTTTCTACTCCTGAAAAAAGGTAATCAGTATTCGGCAATCAGTTTTCAGTTTTTACTGACCGAACTGATTACTGACTATTAATTGCTTTCGATTTTAATCCGCCGCACGAACTTCGAGCAACACCCGGCGGGCCGTTTCCAGTATCCGTCCCCTCTCGTCTTCGCCGAGTTCGAGGCGAAGCACGCCGCTCGGTGAAAAGCTCGCGCCCTCGCGCTCTCTGACGAGCGTCATCAGTTTGTCGGGCGCGACGCGCGCCTTCTCGCTCAATTTGAAGGCGACGCCGCCCGCCGTTTTATCTATCGAGACAGCCCCGGTCTCTTCCGCCTGACGGCGTAACCGCGCATAGGCGAAGAGGTTCTCGACCGATTGCGGCAGACGCCCGTACCGATCCTCTATCTCGGCCCGGATGGTCGAGAGCGTTTCCTCGTCGCGCGCCGACGAGACGCGTTTGTAGGTTCTGAGCCGCTGCCCCATATCGGAGATGTAATCTTCGGGGATGGCGACATCGACGCCCAGATTGATCGAGACGCTCGTTTCATCCTCGACGCTCTCGCCGCGCAATTCCGCGACCGTTCGCTCCAACATCTGCGTGTAAAGATCGAAGCCGAGCGCGTCCATGTGTCCCGATTGCTCGCCGCCCAGAAGATTCCCGGCCCCTCGTAATTCCAGATCGAGCGCCGCGATACGAAAGCCCGCGCCGAGGTCTGAAAACTCGCGAATGGCCGCGAGTCGGTGGCGGGCAATCGGCGACAAACCCTGCTCCGAAGGGATCAGCAGATAGGCATAGGCGCGGCGGTTGGAGCGGCCCACGCGCCCGCGCAGTTGATAGAGCTGCGAAAGACCGTACGTGTCGGCACGGTTTATGATGATGGTGTTGGCGCGAGGGATGTCTATGCCGTTCTCTATAATGGTCGTCGCAACCAGAACATCATATTTATAATCAACAAAATCGAGCATCACGCGCTCCATCTCCTTCTCGTTCATCTGCCCGTGGCCGACCGCCAGGCGGGCCTGCGGAACGAGTCGCTGGATGAGCGCGGCGATGGTCTCTATGGACTCGACCCGATTGTGTATGAAGAAGACCTGACCGCCGCGCCCCAGCTCAAGCTCGATGGCGCTCTTGATGACCGATTCCGAGAACTGCACGACCTGCGTTTGGATGGCGAGGCGATCACGCGGCGGGGTCTCGATCAGGGACATATCGCGCAGGCCCATCACGGACATGTTGAGCGTGCGCGGAATGGGCGTCGCCGAGAGCGTGAGCACGTCGACGCGCTTCTTCAACTGCTTGAGCCGTTCCTTGTGCGCCACGCCGAAGCGCTGTTCCTCGTCGACGACGACCAGCCCGAGGTCACGAAAGCGCACGTCCTTTGAAAGCAGCCGGTGCGTGCCGATCACTATATCTATCTCGCCCGCTTCGATGCTCCTGGTCACGGCCTTCTGCTCTTTCTGGGAACGAAAGCGCGAGAGCAGCTCTATCTTGACGGGGAAGGCGGCGAAGCGCGAACGGAAGGTTTCGTAATGCTGGTAGGCAAGCACCGTGGTCGGCGTCAGCACGGCCACCTGTTTGCCTTCCATCACCGCTTTGAAGGCGGCGCGCATCGCCACCTCTGTCTTGCCGTAGCCGACATCGCCGCACAGCAGTCGATCCATCGGGACGGCCTCCTCCATGTCGTGCTTCACGTCTTCGATGGCTGTCTCCTGATCCGGGGTGAGGACGTACTCGAAGCCTTCTTCAAATTCGCCCTGCCAGGGAGAGTCCGAGGCGAAGGCGTAGCCTCCGACCAGCTTGCGCTCGGCGTAGAGACGCAAAAGCTCGTCGGCCATATCACGCATTGCGCGCTTGGCCCTGGCCTTGGTCTTTTGCCAGCCGAGGCCGCCCAGCCGGTCAAGCTGCGGATGGTGGCCTTCGGCGCTCGAATACCTCTGAACCAGATCGAGCCGTTCGACAGGCACATAGAGCTTGGCGTCGTCCAGATAGTAGAGCAGCATAAACTC
Source organism: Pyrinomonadaceae bacterium (assembly GCA_035940775.1). Taxonomy (GTDB): domain Bacteria; phylum Acidobacteriota; class Blastocatellia; order Pyrinomonadales; family Pyrinomonadaceae; genus DASQYE01. The sequence continues at coordinate 34,992 of DASZEN010000001.1, forward strand.
GCCGCGGCGGTCGGGCCCGAGTTCGAGCGTCTGCAATCCGCCGAAGCGCGCGATGCCGTGATCCACATGCACGACGTAGTCGCTTACCTTGAGATCGCGGAAATCGGAGAGGAACGCGGCCGTCCGCGACTTTTTCCTTTTGCCCTTATCCTTCTGACGCTTTTCGGCTACGGCGGCGGCGGCGGGCGCGCGGCGTCTCTCCAGCGCCGTCTCGTTCGCCTCGTCGAAGAGATCGCTTTCGACGTGGACGACGAGCCCCGAAGCCGGTAGCTCAAACCCGCCCGAAATCCTGCCCACAGTAATACAGGCGCTGCCAGCCTCCACCGTCTCCGTCGTCGTCGCCGCCGTGCCCTCGTCCGTCAGCGCCACGCGGGCCTGCACACCGTAGTCGGCCAGAATCTCTGCGACGCGGTCGGCGACGCCGGGGCTCGGCATCACGAACAGGGTCACGGCGCGCCTCTGCTGGTACGCGCGCAGCACGTCGCTCGCCAGCTCTGGAAGACGCCCGTGATAGCGGCGCGCAGATTGCGACACCCATTCGACCTCTGCGGCGGGCTCGACGGCTGGAAAGAGGAAGAGCGGCGCGCGTGCCACCGCCGCGCTGCTGCGAGTTCGCCCGAGCTGGAGTTCCGGCTGCTCGGCATCGAGCGCTATCTGCTGATCGACGATAGCGGCGGCGCGTCCCAATGCACGCAGCTCAAGACGCTCGATTGAGTCTAGCCGCGCGCGCAGTTCCTCAGCCGTCAGGTAAAGCTCTTCGGGGCGCAGGCCCAATTCATCCGCGCTTTCCGTCTCCGCATAGCGCGTCGCGAGCGTTTCATACACGCTCCCCAGGTAGGATTCGACGGCTCCGGGCTCGTCAACCACCAGCACCGCGTCTTTCAAATAATCGAAGGCGCTCGCGCTTCTCTGTCGTGCGAGCGTCATCAGCCATTCCCAGCCGGGGAACGATTCTCCCTCGTCCGCATAAACTGTTCGGTCACGCAAAGCGCGCGCGTAGCGCTCATCGCTCCAACGCTCGCGCGCTCGGCGCGACCATTCCAGAAAATCCTCGCTCCTGACGGCCAGCTCGCGCATCGGCGCTATCTCGACCTCTCTCAACTGTGCGGTCGAAAGCTGCGTTTCGGGATCGAACTCGCGAAGGGATTCGACAGTGTCGCCGAAGAACTCGACGCGCACGGGCGCGCTCCCGCCCGGCGACCACACGTCCAGGATGCCGCCGCGCATGGAGAACTCGCCGACCGCGCCGACCGGCTCCTCGCGCATGTAGCCGGAGGCGATCAACCTCTCGACCAGCTCTTCGGGCGACTGGTCTTCGTCGCGCCGCAGGACGGCCCCCGCCCGCGAGACCTCTTCGGGCGTCACAGTCCGTCGCGCCAGCGCGCGCGCCGTCAACAGGACGAAATCCTGCGCGCCGCGTGCCAGCCGCCACAACGTCAGCGCTCGCTGTTCCAGCGTCTCCGGGTGCGGCGACGCCCCGGCGTACGGATCGGTTTCCGATGAGGGCAGCGTGAGGACTGTGTTCCGGCACTCAGACCTTCCGCGCAGCGCGCAATACCAGAAGCGCACGTCGCGTTCCCATGATTCCAGGTCTCGGTTCGCCTGCGTGACCAGGGCAAAGCACCTCCCCGCCTCGCGTTGCAACGCGGCGAGCGCGAGCGCGCGCGCGGGCCCGGCCGTCAGCCCGCTGACAGAGACGATGCGCGCGCCCCCTTTGATCTCCCTTGCGAGGCGCGCGTACTCTTCGCTCGCGGTCACCCGCCGCAATATCGCCTGCACCACAGATGTCGACTCAACCGTACTGCTCATCGTCTCGGTCTTCTCGCTTCCATTCTTCTTACTACTACTACGAGCGCCTTTGCTATCGGCTCCAGCGTCCTTGCGCTCGAGCGCACGTCGTCCCTTTAAGAGAGTCGCCATGATCTTTCAAAGCTTCTTAATGCGTTCGATGATGCCGGTCGTCGATGCGCCTTCGACGAAGGGCAGGGCGACGACGCGCCCGCCCGCCGCCTCCACCTCTTCGCGCCCGTGAATCTCGTCAAGCGCGTAGTCGCCGCCCTTGACCAACACATCCGGCATGATTTCGGCGATCAAAGAGCGCGGCGAAACGTCGTCGAAGACCGTCACGTAATCGACCGCGCGCAGGGCCGCGAGCATCTCCGCCCGCTCGGCCTCCGACATCACCGGGCGGCCCGCTCCCTTCAGCTCGCGCACGGTACGGTCGCTATTGATGGCGACCAGCAGCGCATCGCCAAGCGCACGCGCCCCTTCCAGGTAACGCGCATGGCCCACGTGCAACACGTCAAAGCAGCCGTTGGTGAAGACCAGTCGCCGCCCCTCGGCGCGCAGGCGTCGCCGCGCGGCGCTGAGTTCTGCAATCGAAACTATTTTTCCGCTCATCCGTTTGAATCGTAAATGATAAATGGTAAAAGAGCTTTCGTCTATTTACGATTCGGCGTTTACCATTTACGATGTTTTTATGAGTATCCCATTCATCGAAGACAATGACCAAACGCGCGCGCGTCGTGAACACCTCGAAAGGCTGCGCGCGATGGTCGGCAACGTCTATCCGAACAAGTTCGAGCGCAGCCGCGCGACCGGCGACGAAGACACCATCACCGCCATCATTGAGAAGTTTCGCCCCGCCGAGCCGCCCGCAAGAGAGGGCCAGCGCCCCGCGCCGGAAGAGATTGAACGCGCCAATGCGGAGTTGAACAAGATAGAGGTGCGCGTCTCGGGCCGCATCGCGACGCCGCCGCGCGTGATGGGCAAAGCCGCCTTCGTACATCTCTCCGACGGGCGCGAGCGCTTGCAGATTTACGTTCGCAAAGCGGACGTGAAAGGCGTTCACAACGACGACCTCTCGCCCGTCGAAGAAGGATGGGAGCTATTCAACCTGCTCGACCACGGCGACTTCATAGGCGTCGCTGGCTTCCTCTTCGTCACCAAAACGGGCGAGCTGTCCGTTCACGTCCGCGAGTTGCAATTTCTCTCCAAGGCGCTCCTGCCCATGCCCGACAAGATGCACGGCATCAGCGATCCGGAAATACGCCAGCGCCAGCGCTACGCCGACCTGATCGCCGGAAGCCTGAGAGTTGAGCTTGAAAAGGGAGAGGGCGAAGACGACCCCCCGGCTTCACGCGAACTTAGTTCGCGTGAAGTATTCGAGCGTCGCGCGCAGCTCATCCGCGAGCTGCGCCGCTTCCTCGACGATCACGGCTACATAGAGGTCGAGACGCCCATGCTCACGCCGCTCGCCACCGGCGCAGCCGCGCGTCCCTTCAAGACCCATCACAACGCGCTCGACATAGACCTCTACGCACGCATCGCGCCCGAACTCTACCTCAAGCGTCTGGTCGTCGGCGGCTTTGAAAAGGTCTACGAACTCAACCGCAATTTCCGCAACGAAGGCATCTCCACCCGCCACAACCCCGAATTTACGATGCTTGAGTTCTACTGCGCCTACATGGACGTAAACGGCATGATGGACTTCTGCGAAGAGATGATTCGCTCCGTCGTCTATACCGTGGCAGGCCACACACACGCGCGTTTCGGCGAAGATGAGATTGACTTTTCAAAGAGCTTTGAGCGATTGACGATGAAGGAGGCAATTATTAAATACTGGCCTAATGCTCTAACTCAAGTAATGGGCGGAGAAGTTAGGACTTGGCTTGATGATCCAACAAAAGCGCGCCGCTTAGTACATTTATTTGAAGAAGCACAGAAAATCCCTTCACTATCAACAGGTTTACAATACACATCAACCGCAGAGAGACTAGCTATTCCGCTTATGATTGCTATACGAGAAGTAGCAGAAGCAGATGATTCACTATCAACCCCCGACGAAACAGAAGCGGCACGCCAAATCGAATATCTATTTGGAATAGTGGCAGAAGAACTTCTAATGGAGCCGACCTTTATTACTGACTTTCCTAAACCCATCTCGCCGCTCTCAAAGGCTTCGCCTGATAATGCGTCTATCGCCGAACGCTTCGAGCTTTACGTGGCAGGGATGGAAATAGCCAACGGCTTTTCGGAGTTGAATGACCCGGTGGAGCAGCGGGAGCGGTTTCTTGAGCAGATGGAGCAGCGGGAGCGGGGCGACGAGGAGGCTATGGTGCTGGACGAGGATTATATTCGCGCGCTGTCTTATGGGATGCCGCCAGCCGCCGGGATCGGGATTGGTATTGACCGGCTGGTGATGCTGCTGACGAATAAGCGCTCGATTCGTGACGTGATTCTGTTTCCGCACATGCGGCCCGAGCGTAAGCGGGATGAGCATGAGGCGGGAGATGAGGAAACGAGTTGACGGCGTGCGCGCACTCTCTCGGGCGTTCGCTCAAAAGCGGATGTTAGCTTTGGGCCATGCGTCGCTTCGCATCATCCCAGCGCGGCGGGAGTGCCGCGCCCTGTATCTTCCATTGTGTGAACTTCGTTTTGTCCATGTCGTTGGCGAGGCTCTTCATCACCTCGCTGTGCGGAAGCCTGTAGACGAACTCCGTCAAAGCCGGTTCGTCTTCCCAGACAGACAGTGTCCAGAACTTACGGCTCAGTAGCTGCGCCTGTAGGGAATAACCGACGAGCCCGCGCGCCTCGGCGAGTTGGCGTTCGATCTGCGAGGTGTACTTGATGAACTTCGGAATCCTGAGATAGCTCTTGAGCGGCAGGTAGGAGAGGAGCGCGAGGTATTCTCTGTCGGGCGCAGGCGCGGCGAACGATTTCCACCTTGTAGGCATGGATGTCTCCTGACGGGTTAGGACGGCTGAACGGGTGCGGCGGTGCGCGCTCCGGCTTCACCGTCCGTCCCCGCGCCTGCGGTTCCGATCTTCATTCTCTCCCGGCCCGAGATGATCTCATTTCTGGCTTCGATCAGGCGAGCGTTGGGCCCGTGGCGCTCTACAAACGCATCTATTACGGCGATGCCGCGTTCAGGGCTTCCACTGGCGGCGTGGGCGCGCGCCAGTGCGAGCGCCGCGTCCAGATGATCCGGCTGAAGACGCAGCGTCCGCGTCCATTCCTTTATCGCCAGCTTCGTTTCACCGAGCGCCGCGTGCAGGCGGCCAAGATTGTAGCTCGCTTCGCCGTAGCGAAAATCCTCCTGCCTGAGCGCGCTTGAGAGCGCTTCGCGAGCCTCCGTCCAGCGCTTGCCTCGCATGAGCACAACGCCCAGGTTATTCAGCGCGCGAGCGTAGTTGCCGTGGCGCTGGTCTACAGCTTTGCGATAAGCCTCAATCGCAGTTTCGGTATCGCCGAGCCGCGCCAGCGCATTGCCTATGTTGTAGAAACCGACCGGGTCGATCCGATCATCCAGGGCCATCGCTCGCAACTCCGTGATCGCGTCGCTCTTGCGATTCAGGGCGACGAGGTAATCCACCAACGTTCGCTGTAAACGAGCCCGCTCGCTCTTGTCCTTCGCTTCGCCGATCTGCACGCGCAAGGCGCTGAGGCGGTCGCCCTTCTTCGTATTGTCGGACGGCTGTGGTTCTTCCGCCTCCTCCATACTCGATGAAGGGCCGGACTCTCGCGTGGGGGCCGCGTCGTCGGAATCGCGGGCGGCAGCGGCGTCACGCTCTCCCTGTTGCGAAGGATTGCCGCTCTCATGCCGGGCCCCGGACACGCGGCGAGAGCGCGTTTGAGAGCTGACGGGACTGTTTTTTTCGCCCGCGCCTGTTGCCGGAGCGCCGGAAGGGGTCTGAGCATGCGCGGCGGCGACGCAGAGAGAGAGCATGAAGGTGATGGTTAAAGAGTAGCGCAAGGCGTATGAGAGCGCCGAACCCGTGTTGGCCCACGCGCGTCCCTGCGATGAGATGCTATCCTGCATAAGTGCCTCCAAAAAAAGGCCACGGGCGAAAGTCTAAAAACTCGTCGAAAGTCGAAAAAACGTTCCCCGGTCGAAAAAGACTCTGCGGCCTCTTCACTTCGGTTGCTTAAGCTGCGGCGCTCTCTTTGGGGCTGTCGGGGCGTAGGCGATAATAGTGCCGCCGAAACCGACCGCCCAGCCGCGCTCGCGATTGACGAAGAAGAGGCGTTCGAGCGGATGCGTCGTCCCGCTCGCTTCCCTGGCCCAGCGACGCCCGCCGTCCGTAGTGTGAATCACAGTCCCTTCGGCGCCGACGGCCCAGCCTTCCATCGCGTTCAGGAATCTCACATCGTAGAGGTCTGCGATCGTATTTGAAGCCTGCGCGCGCCAGGTTTGCCCGCCGTCCGTAGTCGCAAAAACACGGCCACCGCCGCCAACGGCCCAGCCGCGCCACCTGTCTACGAAAGAGACCGCCGTGAAGCGCACCTCGCCGAGGCCCCTGATCGTGGAGGCGCGCCAGGTTTCTCCGCCGTCAGATGTCCGCAGCAGGGTCGCGCCCGCGCCCACAAGCCATCCTTCCGCGCCGTTGAGGAATGCGCCGCCGAGCAGTAGATGATGCGTCGGCACGCGCTGTCGCACCCAGCTCTGCCCGCCGTCGCGCGTCGCGTAGAGCACGCCCGCCTCGCCAAAGGCCCAGGCCCTTCCCTCTGGGGTGAAGAGAGCGCGTACCAGTCGCGCATCCCGATCCATCCCGCTCACGTCCACGCGCCGCCAGCTTGCGCCGCCGTCCCTCGTATTCATAAGGTAGGTTCGCGGCTCGTCCTTTTCCTTGAGCAGGTAGATGCTTCGCTCGCAAACCAGCCAGCCCTCCCTCTCGTCCGCGAAATAGAGGTCGCGCAGCGCGTCTTCGGTCGGGCGACGCATCGAGACCCAGTTGCGCCCGCCATCCCTCGTAGACAGCAGCGCGCCGTTGCCGCCCACAGCCCATCCCCTCTCCTGATCGAGAAAATAGACCGCGTGCAGCCAGGCCATAGTGCCCGTCTGTTGCCTGCTCCAGGCGCTCGAAGCGTGCGCGCTCGTCGTCGTCGCCGCCGCCGTCGCCGTCGCAACGAGCGCCGCAAGGCATAGATAAGAGCCCAGGGCGCGAGGGTTAAAGAGACCATGAAGCCGGAACGCGCAGCGATGAATGCAAAGTCGGCGCTTTAAATTCGTCGTTGCGCATTCCGCCTTGGACATTTTCCGTCAGCCCTCTCTTTTAGGGGTGTAGCCGGTCGCGCTCCGCCGGGATGGGACGGCGCGTGGCGCTCAGGTGGCGCAGCAGCGCGAGCACGGGCGAGAGGTCGCGCCCGAGCATGAAGGCTTGCTGCGCGGCGGTCGTTATCCTTTGGACGGGCTCGGGCTGGACGCTCTCTTCAGCGCATTTGGCGCAGAGGTTATTGCCGTAAATTTTTTGCAGGAGATCGTGAGCCTCCGTTTTACCCAGCAGCGCGAGCACTTCGCCCGGCGGCGCTTTCAAGCCCTCGGCAAGTCGCAGCGCGCTCTCCAGATTGATCGTCGTAACGACGGAACTCTGGAGCTTCGATAGCAAACCCTGATCGAAACCGGTCTGACGGCAGAAGTCCACCTGCTTGAGGCCCAGCTCGCGTAACCTGTCGGTGATGAATTGCGCCAGCGGCGTCGCCTGATATCCGGCTCTCTTTACCATCTTCAAAGCCTTTCCCGAGAACGAAGGGAGAAACGAAGAGAGGAACGAAGGGATGAGAGATGAAATGAGTTGAGTGATAGCGTCAATTAGCAGCCCACTCAATCCTTTTCATCTCTCATCCCTTCGTTCCTCCCTTAATATGCTTACCATCCTCCGGTGAAGATGCGCGCGAAGCTGAGGATCGGCAGGAGGTTCATGACTTCCTTGAACTTCTTGAAAGTATTGCCGGGAACGATGACCTGATCGCCGGGAGCAAGGTAGGCCATCTCCCTGGCGCGCCCGCGCTCTATCTCCTTGATGTTGACGCGGATCGGATTGAGCGTGCCGTCAGCGCGGCGACGCAGGATCATCACCTTGCTCTTATCGCCCGTGTCGAGCACGCCGCCCGCTTCGGCCAGCGCCTCGTAGACGCTCAGGCGACGCGTCATAATTCTGATGCCCGGCTGGGCCACGTCGCCGAGCACGCTGAAGCGCGCCGACTGCGCCTTTTCGAGCGCGACCGTGATCTTCGGGTCGATGATGTATTCGTCGAGCCGTCTGGTCAGTTCCTCGGCCACCTGCTCCGTAGTCTTTCCGGCGACGAGGATGCCTTCGGGGACTAACGGATAATTTATCTTGCCGTTGGGCGGAACGATGATGCCCGTCTTGGAATAACGCTCCTGGCCGAAGACCGTCACGGAGATGACATCTTCCGGGCCCAAACGGTAGGTCGTCAGGTAGTTGTTGTAGTAGGGCAGCACGGCCGCCTCGTCTTCGGACGCCTGTTCGCGGCGTCCCGCCTGCATCGCCGGGGAGATGTCAGCCTGCGGCGTATTAACGTCATCCGGCTCAAGTCTCTCTGTGGTCGCCTGAGCGTCGGCGGCTGTGCTGCTACTGCCGCTGCTGGCCGCTGCGCCTTCGGTCTTCGGCACAGAAGAGGGCCCGGACGGATCATCCTGCGCGGGCGTCGTGCGCGCGCCAGCCGTCATTGACAGGAACAGGACGGCGGCGAGCGCCGCCGCGTTGAGCTTTGCTTGTAACTTCATCTGGCTAAAACCTCCGGAAAGCTTTTGGCGGTCGCTGTGCGCGCTAAGGACGCAGAACCCTCTCTAGCGTGCGCCGCGACCGAAAAGAATCGTCTTGATGGTCTCGAACAGGATCGCTGCGTCGAGCGCCAGGCTCTGATTCTTGATGTAGTAAAGATCGTACTGAAGCTTCTGCCGTGCGTCTTCGATGGAAGAGCCGTACGGGTATTTTATCTGGGCCCAGCCGGTGAGCCCCGGCGCGATCAGGTGACGCTGCTCGTAATAGGGAATCTCCTGCGCGAGTTGGGCGACGAAGTGCGGGCGCTCGGGGCGCGGGCCGACGAAACTCATCTCGCCCTTGAGGATGTTCCAGAACTGCGGTATCTCGTCGATGCGAATCTTGCGTATGATGCGCCCAACGCGCGTCGCACGATCATCGTCGGTTTTGGCCCACGCGGGCCCGTCCTTCTCCGCATCCATACGCATGGAGCGAAACTTCATCAACACGAACGGCTGGCCGTTCATTCCGACGCGCTCCTGTTTGTAGAGCACGGGGCCGCGCGATTCCAGCTTGATGAGGATCGCCGTCAGGATCGCCACCGGCAATGACAGCAGCGCGCCCAGGAAGGCGACGCTGCGATGCATGGCGGTGCGCGTAAAAGCGTTGAGCCGATTCTGACGCCCGCGCCCCGAAAAGATGAGCCACGAGGGGCGCATCATGTCCAGATGCACGCGGCCCGTCAGCCGCTCGTAAAACGAGGCGCACTCTTCTATAGAGACGTTGCCCGAGAGGCTCAAGTCCAGAAGCTGCTCGGTCGGAAACTGCCCGCGCCGCTCGCCCAGGGCGACGATGATGCGATCAATGTTATCGCGCTTAACAATCGCGTCCAGCTCCGACGTGAGACCGATGACGCGCGGGTTGATAAGGCTTCGGCCCACCAGCTCCGGGTCTGTATCGACAAAACCGATGACGCGATAACCGGCGTCGCGTCTCTCCAGGGCCTCGCGCGCAACCTCTATGGCGGATGCGCCGGAGCCGACGATCAGGATGCGCTCGCCGATGTGCGGGTGGCCCAAAAACCAGTGGATCACGACGCGCCACCCGATCATCAACGCCAATGCGAGCGGCAGCGTGATGGAAGAGATGCCGCGACCGATCATCAATTGCGGCAGCGCGTACATCACTATCGCCAGCGCGACCCACGCCAGGCCCAGAGCCTGTATCAACCGCAAGACCAGCTCGCGCCGGTCGTGCATCACCACGAAATCGTAAAGGTCGTACAGGTAGAAGGCGCACAGGCAGAAGATAGTGGCGAGCGCAATCTTGTAGAACCCGTGGCTGCGGAGCAGTTGTTCCTCCGCACCCAGCACCCCGAGACGCATATACACAGCCGCAATCATCGCGACGAAGAGCAACATCGCCTCGACGATAACGAGCAGGATCGTGCGTGCATTGATGCGCGGGAGTTTCAAGAGAGCGCCGCAACCTCCTCTCCCTCTTTCATAGTCGTCTTCGCGCCCGGAGGCACGACCTCATCCCGGCGGCGATTGTAGCGCCGCTGGTAATAGTAAGAGCTTTCGTCCAACTGTTCCTCGGCGCGGTTGAGGACGACGCCGAGCATACGCTCTCGCGGGAGTTGTTCGAGCAGTCGATCGACCGTCTCGTAGCGCGTCTTCCCGGCGCGCACTACCAGCAGCGCCCCGTCGGCGCGATTGATGAGCACGGTGGCGTCCGTGAATATTCCGAGCGGCGGCGCGTCGATGATGACGTAGTCGAACATGCGCCGCACTTCGGAGAGGATGCGGCCGAATTTCGGCCCCGAAAGAAGCTCCGCCACGTCGTCGCGCGCCGCCCCGCCCGGCAGCAAGTGCAGCCCTGCGGGTTCGAGACGGATGATAGTTTCTTCGAGCGTCGCTTCGCCCGCGAGCACCTCCGAGAGGCCCTGGGAAGCATCCATGCCCAGATAGTCGGTCGCGCACGGCTGGCGCAGGTCGCTATCTATGAGCAGGGCGCGCACGCCGTCGGTTTGGGCCAGCAGCCAGGCGAGGTTCAGGGCCGTCAGGGTCTTGCCCTCGGCGACGCCCGCGCTCGTGATGACGAAAGCCTGCATCTTCTTGCGCTCGCCCGCCTGAAGCACGCGCGTGCGAAGCGAGCGGAACTGCTCGCAGTAGGCCGAGCGCGGTTGCGTCACGGCGACCAGATGTGGCTCGACGCGCGCCGGGGAGATGTCTTCAGAGACAAACTCCGCCGGGACGCGCGCCGACCCGGCAGCGTCCAAAGTTGCCCCAGCAGCACGCGAAGCTTTTTCGCCGGGGAGTGCCGACCCGACGCCTTCCTCGGTGTGCGCAGTGGACGCTGAAGTGTGCGCCGCCCGCTGCTCCTGCGGCGGCGGCGCGTCGAAGAGCGATGAGCGATCCCACGGATGCTCGCTGCCGTTGGCGGGCACGACCTGCTCGTCGGGCGTACTCTTTTTAGCGCCCCGCTTCGCGCTCGCTTTGGCATCTGTTTTCTTCTTGCCAGCGCCGTTCCTGTCCTCGGCGCCAGCGCGTTTCATTGCATCGTAAACTCTGCCCATCACATATTCCTCAAGAGACCTGAACGACGAAAGGCAGCACCGACCTCCTCGGTGCTGGGTGTTGCGAACTCTTCCTGCTTTTCGACCACAGGACGCTGTGCCGGAGGCACGCCGTGGTGTTGCTGCTGCTGATGATGATGTTGTTGTGGCGGCGGCGCAGCGCTTTCGGCCTGTGTGCCCGCAGTAGCCGGGGCGGTTGCGGCCGTTGCGCCGGTAGACCATAACTCGGCGCGCCCGGCGGCGGTGAAGATGCGCGCCGGAGCTTCGCGCTCCTCGCCCATCTGGCGACCGCGGTCGGCGCGCGGCAGCATATCGAAAGTCTCGGCGACCTCCTCTATGATGGCGCGACCGATGACCTGCTCGCCCGCGGCGTAGCCCGTCAATAGAGCGTTATCGCAGAGATTGTTTATGTTGCGCGGGATGCCCTCGGAACAGCGGAAGATGAAATCAATCGCGCCGGGCGAGAAGATGTCCGTGCGCTCTGCGCCCGCCACCAGCAGGCGCGCGAAGATGTAATTGCTCGTCTCTTCGACGTTCGGCAGCGGCTTGATCTCGCATCTTAAGGCGATGCGCTGCTTGAGCTGGCGCAAGTCCGGATTGTTGAGCACGTCGCGCAGCTCGGGCTGGCCCGTCAAAACGATCTGAAGCTGCTTGGCCGAATCCGATTCAAAGTTCGAGAGCAGTCGTATCTCTTCGAGCACGTGGGGCGTGAGCCCCTGCGCCTCGTCGATGATAAGGACGGTGCGAAGCCCCCTCGAATGACGCGCCTCCAGAGTTCTGCCGAGCGCGATCAGCAGTTCGGATTTCGTCTCCCACTGCTGCACGTCCAGGAGCGTCGTCACGTGCTGGTAAAATTCCGGCACCGTCAGGCGCGGGTTGAAGATATAGGCGACGAGCACGGTGCGCTCCAAACGCTGCATCATCCACCTCAGGACGGTCGTCTTGCCCGTCCCGACCTCGCCCGTGACGACGATCAACCCTTTGCCCATCTCGATGCCGTAATGCAGGTTCGCCATCACCTCCTTGTGCGAAGGGGTGAAGTAGATGAAGCGCGGATCGGGCGTCAGCGCGAAGGGCAGCTCTTTTAAGCTGTAAAATTCTCTATACACTCTCTTTATCAACCTCCGTGCCGCCCTGTGGCGTTGTGGCCCGCGCGAGTGGTTGGGCCCCACAGGTCAACCGGGCGACACGCTCCGGTCGTGACGAGTAAAGGCGGCTGCTAACCCAAAAACCTGTCGAAGATGTGGGAGGCCCTGAGCGCGAGCGCCAGCGCCGGAATGCTCACGAGCGTGGCGACCACCCCGGCGGCCAGCACGAGACGCCGCCGCATAGGGATACGCCGCGCCTCCTGCGGCGTCAAAAGCTCCGGAACCGATACGAGCACGGGCAGCCCCGTGTAATGCTCAGCGTCCTCGGTCGTTTGAATCGTCAGGAGTCGCGGCACCTCGAATGCGGCGGCCAGAAAGAAGCCGACCGCGAGCCCGAGCCCAAGCCCGAGCATCATCAGGAAGGGACGTTTGGGCGCGACGGGGCGCGACGGCAGGTTGGCCGGGTCTATGACCTGTATGGTTTCGCCCTGCTGATTGACCTGCACGTTGGCGACCAGCTCCGCGTCGTTCGATTTCTTTAACAGGTCATCGTAGTTCCCCTTTTTCGTCATGTACTCACGATTCAAAACCTCAAGGGCCACTTCCGCGCCGGGCACGCCGTTGATGCGCCCGTTAAGCTCGTTGATCTGTACTTCGGATTGAGCGAGCGCGGCTTCCTGCCGCTTGATCTCGTTATCGACGCGTTGAATGTCGCTGTTGAGTCCGCTGATACGCAGGTCTGGTCGGCTGTCGATCCTTTCCCTGATCTCTCTATTTCTGGCCTCGGCGTCCTCGACCATTCGATTCATCTCGCGAAGAGTCGAATCAAGCTCGGCCTGCTTGGCTTTAACGTCAGGGTTCTGCGGCCTGAGCGTCGTCAGCATGTTCTGTATCTCGGCTTCGAGCGCGACTTTGCGCTGCACGAGCTGGCCGTAGGCGGGCGTCTCCTTGACGTTCGTGCGAATCTCCGCGACCTCTGCCTTGTCTATCTCGAACTGCTGCTGAAGCGCGTTGAGCTGCGTGCTCAGGGCGGTGCGGCTATCGTGCAGGCGGCCCAGCTCAGAGATGAGCGCCTTCTGCTGTTCTCTGAGGCCGGTCAACTGGCTCAGGAGCGCGCCCACCTGTGAGGGCAGGTTGTCCATGTGCTGCTGCATGTATTCGAGCCGCTTCTTATCTATGTCGTCCAGCTCCTGCTTGACCTGGGCCAATTGCTGCTCGAAGAACTGCTTGGTCTGTGTCGAGGTGGTGACGGCGGCCTTCGTCTGCGCGTCTATGAACTTGGTCGCCAGCTCGGCCGTGACGGCCTGCGTCGTGCGCGGATCGCGCCCGCGGTAAGTGATATTAAAGCCGTTGGTGATGTCGTTGCGGCTCGTGTTGACCTCAACGTGAATATCCTTGCGCATGTTGTCGATGATCGATTCCATAGGCTCGTTGCGCGCGCGCTCCTGCTGATAGAGCCCGTATCGCTCGACCAGAGGTTGCAGGGACGAACGGCTCGTCACCACCTGATTGATGTTGTTGAGCTGGCGCGTCAGGGTATCGTCGGAGACCGTCGGGACGACCGAGGTCGAGATGGTCGAGGGCTTGACGACGATGAGCGTGACCGATTCGTAAACGTTAGGCAGGCGAAGGACGACGATGGCGACGGCGGTCGCAATGGCGATGGTCGGCAACGTGATGAGCCACTTGCGTTTCCAGATAATCCGCGCGTACTCGCCCGGAGTTCGCTGGCGAAATTCGACACTCATGTTACGGCACTCCTTAATCTTCGGTCTCTCGAAAAGAGCCCTTCGGTTTTCCGTTTCCCCGTCGGGCCCCCTCCGATGAGCGGCGCGCCCGCGCGCGCGCGCTCTCTCTTCGGGGGCTCCGAGCCGATGGTCGAAACCGACGGGCGCATGCTCCGGCGTGGAATCCTGCCGCTCGCCTCAAAAGCGTCTCTAGTCGCGGGCGGCCTCTCCACTTTTATCTTCCTCGGCGGCCCCACGCGTTTCGGACGGGGCAAGCGTCCTCTAAAGCGGGATGACGGCCGGGGGAGATCCGGGTTTTCAAATCAAAGCGGGGAAGCTCTCAAATATCCGCACCCCGCGCTGCCTTTGTCTAAAGCGTCGCGAGGGTCTTGCGTGCTTCCTCGGCGTCGTTAAAGTTTCCGCGCTCTTCGCCCAGGCGCAGCGCCTGTTCAAGCTCGCGCCGTGCGTTCACCTTGTCGCCGCCCGCCGCCATCGCCATCCCCAGATGGAAGCGATAGGTGGCGCTCTTCTCGTCCTTGGCGACGACCTTCTTCAACTGCTCGACGGCGGCCGCATACAGGTTCTTCTTGTAATAGACCCAGCCGAGCGTGTCTACAAACCCCATCTGATCGGGATAGCGCTGGACGATGCCCTGGGCCAACCGCACGGCTTCGTCCAGATTGCCCATATTACGCGTCGCGTAAAGCCATGCCAGATTGTTGGCGGCAATCGCGGAGTTCGGGTCAAGCTCGAGCGCCTTGCGATAGCTCTCGGCGGCCGCGTCGAAGTTCTGGCGGCTGTCTTCGAGCATGCCGATCAGCGTATAGGCACTCGCATCGTCGGGCCGCTTTTCGAGTATCCTTCGATATTCGGCGATGGCGCGCTCCTGCTGGTTCAGATTGACGAACAGCGCGCCGAGCGAGAAATATGCGGGCAGGTAATTGGGCTCGATCTCGATTGCTTTGCGAAGCTCCGTTTCAGCCCCCGCTCCGTTTCTCTCGAAACCGTAGACCTGCGCCTTCAGGTAGTGTAGAGAAGCGAAATTGGGCTGCGCGGCGAGAGCCTGATCCACCCGCGCGTGCGCCTGATCCAACCGTTTTTGACTGACGTAGATGTTGATTAGTCCATTTAGCGCATCGAAGTTCGCTTTGTCAATATCGAGCGCTCGCTCGAAGAGCCCTATGGCCTCGTCCTGCTTGTTTTCCCTGAGCGAGACGGCCGCCAGGTTGGAATAGACGCCGGGCGAGTTGGGCGCGGTGTCGCGCGCCGCCTCCATGTCGGCGCGCGCCGCCTTCGTATTGTTCATACGCAGATAGGCAGAGCCGCGCGTCGTCAGCGCCTTCAAGCGCAGTTCGCCCATAAGCTGCGCCGATATATTACTGTCCGGCCCGGTCTTGGAGATCAGTTCGAGCAGCTCGCTCGAACGGTTGAGCGCGTTCTTGTCGTCGCCCGTGACCAGACTGATCTGCGCCTGCATCAGCTTCGCCGGGAGATAATCGGGATGATAACGCTCAAGCTCAGCCGCGTAGATGCGCGCCTGCTCGGGCTGATTGGCGCGGAAATTTGCCTCGGCCATGTAATAGAGACCGGCGCGCGAGTTGGGCTCCTGCTTGAGCACTTCCTTGAGGTCTTCGATGGCGTCCTTGACCTCTTTGGACTGGCCGCTCTGAAGACGTATGCGCGCGCGCAGCATGAGCGCCTGCATGTCGCGCGGGTTCGCCTTGAGCACCTCGTCAACCTGCTCGGAAGCGCCGCGCGTGTCGCCGCGCGCCAGCAACATCTCGCCGATGCGATAACGGGCGCGCGAGTATTCGGGCGTGTGGGCGATGATCTCCTGGTAAATTGTGATCGCCTCGTCGTAGCGACCGACGGACGAATAGAAATCGGCGAGCATGGCGCGGCCTTCCGGCCTCGTCTTATCCAACTCGGCCAGAGCCTTGTAAGCCTCCTCAGCCTTGTCCATCCGCTTTGTCAGTACGTAGAAGGCGGCGAGACCCTGTCGCGAATCGCGATTCGCGGGCTCGGCCTCGACGGCACGGCGAAATTCGACCTCGGCCTCGTCCATACGGTTGGCCTGAACCAGAAACTTGCCGTATTCGGAATGGGCCAGCGCCGAAGCGTTGTTGACCGAAATTGCCTGGCGATAGGTTTCCTCGGCTTTGGCCGTGTCGTTTACCTTGCCGTAGTACTGCGCGAGGCTGAGGTAGGATTCGACGCGCTTCGGATTGATCGAGACGGCGTGATTCAACTCGGCCAGCGCCTGATCGCGCTTATCCTGCGCGAAGAGGACGCCCGCCAGAAGTATATGGCCCTCGATGTGGTTGGGGTCTTTTTGCAGCACCTCCGTCGCATAGCGCTCGGCATCCGGAATCTGTTTCCCGAGCAGGTAGTAGTTGCCTATGCGGACGCGCGCATCCAGATTATTGGGATCAAGCTCGACGGCGCGCTTCATCTCGTCGAAGGCTTCCTGCCAGCGCTCAAGCCCCTCGTAGGACTGCGCCAGACCCCAGTGGGCCGAAGCCAGCTTTTCGTCGATCTGGAGGGCGTTGCGAAATTCGATGGTCGCTTCTTGAAACTTCTTCTCTTTGAGGAAAGCCTCGCCGCGCCTGACGTGTTCGGCCTTGGTGGCCTCGGCGTTCTTGCAGCCGGTCATCGCCGCCAGGGCGACGAGCAAAGCGCAGATCAAGACTAAAAGATAACGGGGACGGGTGCACTCTTGATATTTCATTCTACTTGAGACTCCTTGACGGCCCTCTCTTGTCGGGGGAGTGACCGGGCAATGGTCGCTCCCCGAAAGAGCAAAGGGGCCGCCGAAATAACGATTCATCGTTCTCCGAGCGCGCTTTTGCGGCGACGGGCAATGCCGCCACGAAGCGCCCTCATACACGAGCCTGTTCCGATGTCAAAAAGCCTTTTCTTCCGGGCCTGCAATTTTCCGCTACCGGTCAGGGAATGTTGACATACATCATAAAGAAAAGGCCAATACAGCTTTGCTTCCCGAAACCCCTTGCGGATTTTGTGCCCGTCGAAGCCCTTTATGGACGATTAGCGGACACCCCTCTTTTCAGCTCCCGTGAGCCCGAAATACTTCAAAGCCCTTTCCCGGCCCTAGTTGGGCACGTAGCCCGGAAGCACAGGCGCAACCTCGGCAGCGAAGGAGGTGGCGGCGTCTAAGGCAGCCCGCTCGGATTTGCCTATCGGAACCATGACGCGCACGATTGCCCCGTCCGAGCGGCGACGGCGAACGCTGTCCAGTACAGTGTACAGCTTGCCCCAGTACTCGCTGGCGACGATTCGCCCGCGACCCTGATACCAGTAGACGAGCATCTGCCTGTCGTCGCCGTTCTGGATGATGTAGCGGTTGGCTTCAAAGGGCGAAGAGCCGTCCGCCGGGGTGATCCGGATGGTCGCCGGTTCGTTCATCGTCCAGCCGGAACCGGGCAGACAGTTCAAAGGGCTGTGGTAGGTGGCTCCCGTGCGTTGGGTCGCAAAGTAGCCGACATAAAAGCTGGCGAGGTTGCCGTCGGGCCGCCTGTAGAGGCGCGAGAGAAAATCGTCTGCGCGCAGGACATCGGCCGTCTGCTGATCCAGCACCTGATCGGCGCCGACACGCTGCCACGTCTCCACCTGCGTCGGAAAATCTTTCAACGGGCGGCGCTCGACGTGTGCCTCGCCCGCGAGCGCCCACGTATTGATGACGATGCCGCCGATCAAAAGCACGGCGAGCAGGAGCGCTGAGCGCCACCACCGATTTGATTTCGAGTCGGACATAAAAACTCTCTTACTCTGCTCCTTTCACAGACGGCACGCCGACAGCAGGCCCGGCCGTCGCGCTTGCGGCTATACTTGCCGATTCCGTCTTGTCGGTGGCCGCCACTTCTTTCGAGCCGCTAGAGGCGCGGCCGCCGCCCCGCCCGCCTTTGCCGAGGTTGCCCACGCGGTCGAGCACCCAGCCGACGGCGAACAGCAGCAGGAAAGCGGCGATGTAGACGACCCAGCCCGAGAAGCTATGGAAGAAGCCGTCGGCCACCTTCGTCCCGTAATAATGGGCCAACACGCCCGTCCCGCTCACCCGCCCGGCGTTTGTCAGGATGGCTATCGGAACTGCCGAGAGCACCAGTATCAGCGAACGCCAGAAGCCATAGCTCTTTAATACTCCGAGCCCACGACCGCCGCCGCCGCCATCCTCTAGGCCCTCCCCTCCATCACTCTTCGGATGGGTGAAGTAGGCGAAGACGACGGCCAGCGTCACCAGCGTCATCAGCGAGCGAATACCGCTGCACGCCTCGACGACCTCAAGGCGCTTGGGCGAGGTCGCGTTGAGCGGCATCAGTTCGATGACGTTGCCCTGGCGCAAGACCGGAATATCAAACATCCGCATCGCCCACACGGCGCACCGCGAGGCGAAAAGTTGCAGGGGGAAAGCTATCTTGTTAAAGATGATCGCCGGTATCGGGATCGCCAGAACGAAGAGCAGGAGCGGCACGAGCACGAAGCGCAGCAGGCGAAAACCCCAGAAGTAGACGACGATTCCCGCCAGCATCAACACCAGCGACATGCGCTGCGTGAAAAGTTCCGCGCCCGCCACGCCCGCCCACAGCGCCACGAGCGCACACAAGACGGCGGCCCCGCCCCACCACAGAGAAGGATGGACGCGCACGCGCCGCAGCCTGTCTCGCTCGCTCCACAGGATATAGCCTATGATGAAGGGAACCAGCAGCCCGTGCGAATAGTTCTCGTCCTCCCACCAATCGGAGCCGAGCTTGACGAGCACGCTCGCGTAAACAAAGGCCAGCGCGGCGACGACGGCGACGGGTTTCCAGAGATAGCGGGGGACAAGAGCGCTCATTTCACTTTCCGTATTGGCGATTTTTTACTTCGGCAGGAGATGCGTCACCACTGAAAAGTCCGCACGCAGGAACGAAGCTCTATGCGCTAACCCCTCCGAACGGGCGCGCTCTGTTTTTAAGCTTAACGCAATAACGGCCGGGCGACAAGCAAAAGATTTCCCTGAGAACACAATTATTTAACGGGGGCGGGAGCTGACGAACCCGCCCTCGCCCGACGGCCGGAACCTTCCGCGCTTGAAGAATTTTCCCCGCTCCCCTTCTCAAGGCGCGCTCTCTTGAGGCGCAAAGGGCGTATCGCCCTGAGAACGATACGCCCTTCGTGCGTTGCTTCCAGTCTCTTTATTACAGCTAGCTTACTTGACGGAGATGGTCGCGGTGTTGCTTCGCTGCCCGCCCGCGATGAGGGTCAATTCTACAGTCCCGGCCCCGCGCAATTCGGGTATCAGAATGATATTCAACTGATCGAGCCCGGCGATTGGCCCGAGCGCACCCGCAAACTCGACCGGAAGGCGATACACCCTGCCGTCCGTAGTGCGCGCTTCGACCGCCACCGCTTCACAGAGGTTGATAACTACGCCGCCCGTAACGGGCACGTCGTCTGTAGTTTTAGTATTAGTTGCTCCGCCGCTGATGCCCGTCGCATACATGACGAGGCGCGTGCGCTTGTCAGTACTCAGATTTTCCTGGGTCGTGACATCGAATGCTCCCGGCGTGTACTTGCCGCCATTCAAGGCGAGCGCCGCGCCCGCGCCGGTTCCGTCCGCAGTGAAGAGCGCCGGAGCCACCGATATTACGCTGGCCTTCCCTTGCGAGACGTAGCCTTCCTGCAAGGTCACGATCACTTCCGCATCGCTGCCGACGTAGCCCGACGGCACAAGGAAGGTGATCCTTGACGGAGAGACGGAGAGGAGGCGCGCCGCCTGTCCGCCAAACGTGACGCTCACACCCGCCAGCTCATAAGGCAGGGAGCTATTGGCTGTCTGCGTGGCGGTGCTCGTCTGCACCGAGAGCGGACTCTGCGCCGGGTCGCCCATAATAATACCCAGACTCGCCGGAGCAAGCACGGGCGCAAAGCTCGCGCTTGAGCGCGTATCGGCATCGCCAACCACTGGCGACGCGCTTAGATTCGCCGCATGAGCGTACTCCGCAGTGCTCGTCATCTTAGCCCCCGGCGTCATCAGGTTCTTCACCTGTTCAAGGCGGTAGGCGGTTATTTGCAGACGATTTTGCACGCCCGAGGACGAGGCTTGCTTCGCGGCCAGCGCCAGCGCCGCACGCGAGAAGTAAAGCGCCGCGCGCAGTCCACGATCTATCTCACTGGCCGACGAGCCAAAACTATTCGCTTCATTAAGAAAAGCTGCGTAAGCCTGTTCGATATTTGTCACCAGAGGGCTGATCTGTGCCGCCGTAGTGCTCGTCGCGGCGGCCAGCGCGGTCGCCCGGCTCAGCGCACTGGAAACAAGCTGTGGCGACACGAGCGACGGCGAGGGTGAAGGCGAGGGCGACGGTGATGGTGAGGGCGTCGGCGTGGGTGAAGGCGATGGGTTAGGATTCGGCTCGGTGCCCGGCAGGGCCGCATAAAGCGCGCCGAAGTCGCAGCCGAGGTCTTTGGCGTCCGTCCCGGCCAACTTGTATGGGCTGTCTGCCGCTAAGCGGTAATCGCCGCCCGCACGATTGACGAACTTCACATCATCCAGCTTCGCCGGATAGAAATTATCTACCGGATACCTCCCGCTCTCAGCTCCCGCCAGCACGTTCTTCAAAAACACTCCGCCCACAAAGAAAACATTAATAGAGGCCATGCCCGGACTCTGATCCGTCCCGAATATCCCGTACAAATTATGCCCCATCACATTGTCCTTCATCTCAAACCCTGTGTTCCCCACTCCATACGCCGATATCACCATCCCATCATGAAA
>DASZEN010000002.1:0-9276 GCA_035940775.1 Pyrinomonadaceae bacterium
AATGATGAGCGGAGGGGGCGGTCAGCAGCGCGGGCAGATTATTGCCCGGGGAGAGGAGTTTGGGCATCAGCGAGGCGTGTTGTGGAGAGACGCGCGAGGCGGGAAGAGACGCTAGGGCTGAGGACTGGATGGTGATGAAGGAGGAGGAGGTGGAAGCTTTGGCGGGGAGGGTGAAGGGGCCGATGAAGGAGGCCGAGGCTTCAAGGATGATCGTGTCGCCGGGGGCCGCAGCGTTCAGGGCCGCTTGAAAATCGCCTCCGGAGGGAACCGTCAGCGTCGCCGCATAAGCTTCACTTGACCCTGCGAGTATGAAGAGAACGACAATCGAGAAGAGAACGGAACGGAGAGCTTGCCACTTAAGCCCGCACGTAATAGTCATGTGTCAAACCTCACTTCGGTGACCGGACTATCTCGGACTGAGAAACCCGAGACTCCTGGCTTTGCGGACCCGCATCGCTACGGGGGTGCCTTTAATCGGTGGTGTCTGCGCTCGTCGAGCATCGAGCGCAAGTGATGTATTTGCCTGGCGGTGGCAATCACACGAATGCAGCTCGCGCAAATGAACCGGTCAGAACAGTCTCTGCGTACACGTTCTGACAGGAGCAGTGCGACGGGCCGAAGCGCGTAATTTGTGTGGTTGGGTCGAAGAGAAAAAGGAGAGACGAAAGACGTGGAACCTGGGATTGCTAGAAGGCTAGCAGGGGTGAGTGGTTCCAGCCAAACTTCAGGCTCTGCCGTCGGCGATACCGCAACGCCCTCGCCGAAGTGATTCGGCAGCGCCCGGAACCCGAGCCACGACGCTTCCATCCAAGCGTCAATATCTGAAGTTTAAGCTTTCTCCGATCGCCTTCGGCAACCAGACAATCTCCAAAACGCGCCGCACTCGAATGCGACACGCAAAATTGCAGGAGACTCACGGCTTTGCGTCCCTGCCTCGCGGCAGGTTTGCCCTTATCGTATGCAATCATCGCCTTGCGAAAGATCGGTGCCGTTCGGGTTACTCGGAGGCAACCTCTAACGGCCAACTGCATTAAACGATATTTACTGATGTTTGTCAATGGCTGTTTATGATGCTGATTCGGGCCGCTTTTATCATCCCGCGACCACCGCAAACGGGTTCGTTTTACGGTTCAACTGCGGGGCAGATTGATCGCCGGTCGGCCCTTCGGGAAGGCAGCGGAGAGACGGGCCAAGTAGCTGATTGCTTGGGGGTTACGGTTACGGGATGGTTTCCCGAGCGCGCTCTTCGACGAAGCCTTTCCGGGCCAGCTCATGATAGAGGTTGAGCCACTCGTTCTGGACGGCTGCCCAGCGATATTGGCGGCATGATTCAAGCCCGCGCCGGGCGATTGATGAAGCAAGCTCGTTATCCTCAAGCAGGCGTATCGCGGCCGCCGCCATCGCCTCGTGATCGTTGCGCTCCACCATCAGGCAGGTCTCTTCATGTTTGACGATGTAAGGGATGCCGCCTGCGTTTGTGGTGACGACCGGCATGCCGGAGGCGAGGCATTCCGTGATCGAGCTGGGCATATTGTCCAGGTTCGGCGCGTTCAGGTAGATGTCGGCCGCGTCGCACAACGCCGCCATCTTTTCAAACGGGATGCCCCCTATAAATTCCGTGTTGCGCAGCTTCAGCTCGCGAGCCAGCTTTTCCAGCTCGGCGCGCATTGGCCCATCGCCTGCGACCACGAGGCTTGCGTCGGGGAACCTTTTTTGTACGAGCGCGAAGGCGCGCAGCGCACAGCCGACATTGTAGAGCGGTTCGAGAAGACGGCTGGTCAGGAAACGCGGGCGCAGGGGCCGACGCTCGCGGAAACGGAAGCGATCCAGCTCGATGATGTTGAAGATGGGGCGGGCTCGCAGGCCGAAGCGCGCAAACACATCCACCAGATAGCCCGAAGGCACGACGATCACATCGGCCAGGCGAATAGTCGGCACGGCTGTCAGCCGCCAGTTTTGCAGATGGTCTTCGGCCTCGCCGCTGCGATAGTTGAGGATCGTCTTTACACCGTAGAGTTTGCCGATGATGATGGCGGGCGCGGCCGATAGCAGGTAGGAATAGTAGGAGGCTGAGAAAACGTGTATCACGTCGTAGCTTCGCACCCGCGCAAGCAGCTTGGCCCAGTAGAGCGGCGTCGTCACCAGCGTACGTACATACTTGATCTGCTGTAACTTCGCGAGTGGGCCCGGCAAGCGCGGAGTGACCCGCATGAAAGAGACTTCGAGCGAGGGCTCTTCGCGCAGATGTGCGAGCAATCGTGCGGCCTGTCTTGCCTGTCCGCCCACCAGATCGAGCGACGGGCCGACGATCAGGACGCGCAGGGGTTTTGCGACGGCCTCATGCCGCCCGGCCTTTGCGACCGCTCCGATTGTTTCCGCACGCTGTTGCATGATTCAGTACTCAGCGCCCCCGGCCGCTCACTGGTTTGCGAGTCGCTCTGATTCGGGGACGGACGGCCAGCCTCCACCCAGTTGTGGCACGTTCATATCGGGCGCGTGAGCGACCGTAGCCGCAGCCGCCAGCGCTCCCTCGCTGCCCGGAGCGGCGTCGCTTTTGGATGACCGCGATGCTGGCCGCGAGATCGAGAATCGCTTTTCGATTGTGATGAAAAGGAGCGTCGAGCTGACGAGCGTCATAAAAAAGAAGACGGGCAGGCCGACCCAGAAAACGGCGGTTGCCAGGGGCGCGGGCGGGCTGATTCGCAACACGACGAGCGCGATGCCCTTGAGCGTTAAGGCGTGAATCAGATAATAAGAGTAGCTCATGTTACCGAGCCACCTGAGCGGCGTCCACGAAAACATCCTCTTCAATAAAGAACGAGAGCGAAAGCAGCAGAGCGTAAAAAGCCAGAAACTCACATAGAGTATGAGGACGCGGTAGATGTCCTTAATCTCGCCGCTGCTGTTCAAAAACGGCAACAGGTCAGGACGGTCTGTCACGGCGTAGATCAGCGGGAAGGTTAAAAGCAGTACGAACAGCGCTACATAATCCAGGCGCGTCGAGCCGCGTTCGGCCACCCCGTAGGTGTGCATGGCCTCGAACAGAAGGATGCCCGAGACGAACATCAGGAGGTGAATGCGTGAGTGAGCGCCGACCATGCAGTAGATCGTATAGAGCGCGGACACGGCCAGGAAGAAGAGCACTCTAAGCGAGCGCGCCCAGCGCCTCATGCCGAGCACGACGACCAGGAAAGGGATGAGAAGGTAGTAGAAGAACTCGTAGCTCAAAGACCAGGCGACGGTAATGATCGGCTTGATGTCGAGGAGTCCGGGCAGCAGCAGTACATTCTGCAAGATATAGAAGGCGGCCGAGAGCGGTTCCGAAGGAATCTTGTTTTCGGCCGGGAACAGGGCCGAGAGCAGGATGTAGACGGCGAGCACGAAAAGGAACGTCGGGTAAATACGTTGAATCCGCCGTTTGATGAACGTCGCGTAGCGGGTCGGCTTTGCGAAGATCAAGCCATAGATGAGATAGCCGCTGAGGACGAAAAAGAGATCGACCCCGACGAGGCCGATAGTGCCTAAAAAGTTGGAGACGGCGAAGGTCGTCGAGGCGGGGTCGGCCAACACCTTGAAGAGGGCGTGATAATGGACGAAGAACACAAGCGTTACGGCGAGGCCGCGCAGCCCTTCCATCGGAAGGTTGCGCTGCGCGTTTCTCGTATCGCACAGCTCGTAAATATTCGCCAGTCGCTCGCGCAAACGTGCGCCCGTCGTCACACTCGTCATGCTCATCCGCCCTCCTTTCCGGTGAATTGGGATCCGCAGAGGCCGATTCTTTTTCAGCTCGGGGTTTACGGCCCGCGCGCCAGAGGGGCAGTCCCCTCTGGCTAGAAAAGCGTATAGATGAAGGGCGCGAGCGCGGAACTCTGCGCGAAGATCATCAACGCTCCGAACAATAGCATCGTCAAGATGATCGGCAAGAGCCAGAACTTTTTACGTTCGCGCAGGAAAGCCCACAACTCCATCAGTAGAGACATCTCTCATCCTCCAATTTTAAATATGGGAAGCCTTATCTTTAATCTCGGAACCGAGGTCGCGCGCGCGCTCTCACTTGACGGCGCATGGTTGCGCCCTGTATTGCGGGTATCGGGTTTGCAATGCGGGGCAGAGCGATTTGTAAATAATGTCGGCGATGGCCGCAGCGCCCTGCGGAGTGTAATGAATAAAATCATAGAAATAACGTGAAGTCTTTGGCAACTCCCGCGCCAAATCTATAACCAGAATACCGTTTTCGCGTCCCACACGTCTAGTTACATCGTTATAGACTTCGAGCAAGTCCCAGTACATTTTCCCGTTCTGCTCCGGCCCTTCGGTTCTGATTCGGGCCAGGTCGACGCCCGTTACGTCGTCGGTGCCGAATCCGACCAGCAGCGGTTGGGTGACGAACACGGGCTCGATCCCGGCTTTGCGCGAGACCTCGACGATGCGCCTCAAACGTGCCTCGTAGCCTTTCAGGTACTGCATCGTATGCCCGGCGATATACTGACGCTCTTCTTCCTCGGAAATGTCTCTGTAACCCTGGCTCTTGAGGTCTACCTGATGATGCGTGAGGCCCGCCTGATAGGCCGTTAAGCTGCGATACATGTTCAGGCCGAGCGCGACCACTTCGCTATAAGCGGAGACGGATTTGATGAACGCCTTCGAGGATTCAAAGTGGATGCCGCCTTTGACGTTCTCGGCGTCCCACTCCGATAACGAACCGATGGCGACATCGTTTGCGCCGATCAGGAACAGAGCGACCTTCGGGTGCAGGGGAACGATGAAATCTTCAAGCAAGACCAAGTGCCCGTGCGTCGAGTGGCCGTCGAGACCGGCATTGTTGATCCAGAGCGGTTGCGCCGAACTCTCCAACCGCTGCCCGAGCCTTGCCGTCCAGGTCTGATCTTCGTTGAGAAAGAAACACTGCGTCGTGCTGCCGCCGATGGTCACTATCGTCAGGTAATGGTCGAAGTCCGCGGGCGGATTCTGTCCGCGAAAGCCGAGCGAGTTCTTGATGATCGTGACTTCGGGATCGAGGCTTTTGATGATGTCGTTCTTGATGTGGTAGGTCTTATTGGTGACGAGGACGAGGCGGTTGCCCTTGATGCGCGCCTGGAAGGGGTTATAGAAGCGCAGGAGGACTTCCAATAGCAGAAGGGCGATCATGAGGCCGAAGAGCAACAGCAGAAGATTGGCGAGCGCGGAGCGAAGCCGCGAACGCCTCTTCATGGCAGGTACTATCGCATCGGATACGACCACGGCCCTTAACTTCCCCCCTCAGAATAGTCGCTCGAACTGTTCTCTGCTCTGCTTCGGCGTCGGGCGCGGAATCCAGTACGTGTCGCGCTTCTTCGAGCGACGGTTCAAAACGTCGCGACCGATGAGCCTCGACACCAACCCGAACGGAGTGATGAGCCCGTAGAACATCAGAAAGAGCAGGATGCGGCTATTGACATAACCAAGCACCATCGCCAGTCCCATCCAGGCGTTGTGAAAGGCGCGCGCCACTGTCGGCAGCAACACGCCCGCGATCAGGAGCGCAACGCTCAAGCCGCCCAGAACGGCGACCACCGTCATCCGCCCGCGATAAAGATTCCAGGCGGCGACGAGGCCGAGCACGGCGGCGACCAGCAGGGCCGTCTTGCGCGCCTGCGCGTCGCTTACGGTTTGCTTAATCAAGTTGAAATTCCTCCTGCCAGCTAGTGTCTTCCGTGTAGGCGTTCTCGCCCTGCTCGCGCTTGTCGATGACGAAGTCCTCGATCACCAGCAAGTCCATCTCTGTACGCATAAAGCAGGTGTAAGCTTGTTCGGGCGTGCAGACGATGGGCTCGCCCCTGACGTTGAAAGAGGTATTGACGAGGACGGCGCATCCCGTCAGGCGCTCGAAGGCCGCGATCAGGTCGTAGTAGAGCGGGTTGTTCTCCTGGCTGACGGTCTGCACGCGCGCCGAATAGTCTACGTGCGTGATGGCCGGAATCACGGAGCGCGGCACGTTCAGCTTCTCGATGCCAAAGAGCGCCTCCTCTTCGTCGCTCATCCGTCGGCGCAAAGCTTCCTGGACAGGCGCGACCAGCAGCATGTATGGCGAATCGCAATCCAGCTCGAAGTAGTCGCGGACGCGCTCGCGCAAGACCGACGGGGCGAAGGGGCGAAAAGATTCGCGGTACTTGATCTTAAGATTCATCTGCGACTGCATGCGGGGAGAGCGCGGGTCGCCGAGGATACTGCGAGCGCCCAGGGCGCGCGGGCCGAACTCCATACGTCCCTGAAACCAGCCGACCACCTTCTCCGACGCCAACTGCTCGGCGACATGCTCGACGAGCGCCGAGCGATTGAGCCGACGATAGTTAGCGCCCGCCGCGTCCAGAAAGGCTTGTATCTCACGGCCGCTGTATTCCGGGCCGAGATAAGAGCCGCGCATTGCGTCGGATCGGCCCTGGCACACCTCTCTCGGGTCGCGCCCGTTTCCGAGGTACTGATACCAGACCGAGAGGGCCGCGCCGAGCGCGCCGCCCGCATCGCCCGCCGCCGGTTGAATCCAGACGTTCTCGAACGGCCCTTCGCGAAGGATGCGCCCGTTGCCGACGCAGTTGAGCGCGACGCCTCCGGCCAGACACAAATTCTTCTCTCCCGTCTCGCGGTGTACGTGTCGGGCCATACGCATCATCGCTAACTCTGTGACTTCCTGAACCGAGCGCGCCAAATCCATCTCTCTCTGCGTCAGCTCGCTCTCGGGCTTGCGCGCGCTGCCGCCGAAGAGCTTGTCAAACGCCCCATTGGTCATCGTCAATCCCTGGCAGAAGTTGAAATATTTCATGTTGAGCCGCAGGCTCCCGTCCTCGCGCAGATCAACCACCTCGTCCAGGATCGTCTGCACAAAACGGGGCTCGCCGTAGGGAGCGAGGCCCATCACCTTGTACTCGCCCGAATTGACCTTGAAGCCCGTGTAGTAGGTGAAGGCCGAATAGAGCAGCCCGAGCGAGTGCGGAAAGTGCAGCTCGCCCAAAAGATGCAGCTCGTTCCCGCGCCCGAAGCCGTAGCTGCTCGTCGCCCACTCGCCGACGCCGTCCATCGTCAAAACGGCCGCCGACTCAAACGGCGACGGGAAAAAAGCGCTTGCGGCATGCGATTCGTGATGCTCCGTAAAGAGCACCTTGCCCTTGTAATCACTCTGCTTACTGATCTGCTCGCGCGTCCAGATTTTCTCGCGCAGCCAGAGCGGCATCGCCATCATGAAGGAGCGGATTCCGCTCGGGGCGTAGTCGAGATAGGTTTCCAGCAATCGCTCGAACTTCAAGAGCGGCTTGTCATAGAAGGCGACCAGATCGACCTCTTCGGGCGTAATCCCCGCATGGCGCAGGCAGAAATCCACGGCCGCCGCCGGATAGCGATGGTCATGCTTTTTGCGCGAGAAACGCTCTTCCTGAGCGGCGGCCACGATCTCGCCGTCGCGCACAAGGCAGGCGGCCGAGTCGTGGTAATAAGCAGAGATGCCGAGGATGTACATGTTGGGTATTTCCCTTCTGTGCGGTGCGCGCGCTCTCTTTCTGTGGGCTCAGGCGCGGCAGAGACCGGCGCCCCAGGTAAAGCCTGCGCCGAAGGCTGGAAGTAAAAGATAGTCGCCCGTCTCGATGCGGCGCGCGCGCCTGAGCGTGTCGAGCGCGATGCCCATAGAGGCCGATGAAGTATTGCCAGTATCCTCCAACACTGTGACGACGCCTCCGCCTTCCGTGGGAAAGCGCAGGCTGCGCGCCACCTGTGCCAGCAGATTGGCGTTGGCCTGGTGGGGAACCATCCAACGTACGTCGGCGACAGTGAGGGAGTTGCGTTCGAGCACCGCCTGACAGGCGGCCGCGATCTTGCGCGAGGCGTGCAGGATCACGGATTGGCCTGCCATGCGGGCCGAGTAATCCGCGCCGTGTTCACGGGCGTCGTGCGAACGGGTCGTGCCAAATTCCGTGCCGGGGCAGCGCACGCCCAGGTCGTCTATGTAGGTTCCGTCGGTGGCGAGCAGTATGTCCTGAATCTCAAGCGCACCCTCGCTGGCTTCCGGCGAGACGATTAGAGCCGATGCGCCGTCGCCGAAAAGCATGGAGGTCGTGCCCGCCGCTGTCGATAGCTCAAGCCAGGCGGACTGAACCTCGGCGAGGCAGATGGCGACCCGTCGCGCCGCGCCAGCCTGTACAAGCGCCCGCGCCAGTTGCAGCCCGTAGAGGGCGTTGCAGCAGGTGCCGCGAATGTCCAGGCAGGGAATCTCGCCCAAGCCCAGGCTCTTCTGCACGGCCGGGGCGCTGCCCGGAATGAAGCGGTCGGGCGTCATCGTGCCGAAAAGAAGATAGTCGATATCGGCAGCGGCAAGATTCGCGTCCTCCAACGCACGGGCCAGCGCCGCGGCCGCCAGAGAACTTGTGGTCGTGCCCGCCTCGGCCCAGCGGCGACGGCGTATGCCCGAGGATTTGTAAATCTGCGCCGGGTCGAGGCCGAGGCCCTCGGCGATCTCCTCGTTGGAGACCACCCTTTCAGGAAGACTCGTGCCCGAACCTGTGATAAAAGCTTTCACCGCTGCTTAACCTTTGCGCGTCGCCACGTACCGCTCGATGGCTTCGATGGTCTGAAAATTTCCGGGATTAACGTCCGCATCCGGGACCTTGATACCGCACTGTTCTTCGAGCAGGGTAACGAAATCGACGAGCGCGAAGCTGTCGAGCACGCCCGTCTGGAAGAGGTCGTCGCCCGCCCTGGGCTGTTCGACGCCTGCGCGCTCGGCGTTCTCATTCAGAGAGTCCATGACTCCTTGCGGTAGGGCCATAATATTTGTAAATGCTCCTTAATAACTGGATCGTGGATTCGGCTCGGAGGTTGAGCCAGATGAACCGGCTGACCACCGGCAACCTCAAGTGTAGCATAATTGGTTCGCCTGTCGCCTAAAAATCACGCGCCCTTCAAAGCGGCGTTCAACTGGTCGAAATCGCAGCCCGGGTCTTTGCCGTCGGTGGCCCTCCCCCTGTAACGGCTCTCCGGCGACAGCCTGTAGTCACCACCCGCACGATTGACGAACTTCAGGTCATCAAGTCGCGGCGGGTAAAAATTATCAATCGGGTATTTGCTGTCGTCCGCCCCGGCGATGACATTCTTTCTGAATCTCCCTCGCGGAAAGAAAACATTAATAGAGGCCATGCCCGGACTCTGATCCGTCCCGAATATCCCGTACAAATTATGCCCCATCACATTGTCCTTCATCTCAAACCCTGTGTTCCCCACTCCATACGCCGATATCACCATCCCATCATGAAA
>DASZEN010000003.1:0-386355 GCA_035940775.1 Pyrinomonadaceae bacterium
GTCTCGTCGGAGACCCGGGTTCGCGACGAAGCAGAAGATCAAATCACTAATAAAGTCATGGAGGAATAATGCAAGCGACAGCAACAGCAATGGAGAGGGCGATGGTCGGCCAGCCCGCGCCGGATTTCGACATGGGCTCGACCAGGAATCTTGAGACGTTGAAGGAGAACGTCAAGCTTTCGGATTACAGGGGCAAGTGGGTCGTACTCCTGTTCTACCCCATGGATTTCACTTTCGTGTGCCCGACGGAGCTGACTACGTTCAGCGACCGCTATGAGGATTTCCAGGGGATTGGCGCGGAGATCATAGGCGTCTCGACCGATTCGGTCTATTCGCATCGCGCCTGGATTCAGACGCCGCGCGATAAGGGCGGCGTGGCCGACCTCAAATACCCGCTTGCGGCCGATGCCACAAAGCATGTCGCGCGTGACTACGGCGTGCTTCTCGAAGACAAGGGCATCGCCCTGCGCGGGCTCTTCGTGATCGACCCGGAAGGAATCCTGCGTTATAAAGTGATTCACGATCTGAACATCGGTCGTTCGGCCGAAGAGACGCTGCGCGTGATTCAGGCATTGCAGACGGGCGGCCTCTGCCAGGCTGAATGGAAGCCGGGCCAGGAAACGATCAAGGCGTAAGAGCGCCGACAGCTATCAGTAGCCGGTCATCAGCCGATCAGCCGCGGCGTCCACCCCCAGACGAGAGAAAGGCTGATAACTGGTCACCGGCTGCCGATTACTTTTCGCGACTGATTTTTTGAGGTGGAACCGATGCCGATGAGAATTGGGACACAGATGCCGTCTCTGGACGGTGCGACCGAATGGTTCGGCGCGACGCAGGCTCACGCCGAAAGCGAGAGCGTGGGCCATCCCGTGCTCGTTCACTTCTGGTCGGTCAGTTGCGGCGTCTGCAAAGATAATTTGCCGCGGGTTGCCGAGTGGCGCGATCAAAGGAGCGCGCAGGGCTTGCGCGTCATCGCCATTCACATGCCGCGCTATGAGGCCGATACGGATACTGAGGCCGTGCGCGATAGCATCACTAAATACAACATCACGGAACCGTGCGCGATAGACAACCAGCACAAGCTGCGCGATGCTTTTCAGAACGATCAGGGGTACGTGCCCGCCTATTATCTGTTTGACGCCGAGGGGAAGCTGAGGAGTTTCGCGGCGGGCGAGCGTGGTCTAGACATGCTTTCTTCGGCCCTTGAGCGCCTGCTCGCCCCGAAAGAGGCATTGGCGTAAAGGGGCGACACAGGAATCCAACCGACAATGAGAAAAGGCGGCTTCATGGTTGAAGTCGCCTTTTCTCATTGTTCGGCGAACGAATCTCTTCTTTTGAGCCCTCAGAAAGGCGACTGCAAGTTGCGGGCTACGAAACGCAGGATGAAGAAGGCCAGGGCGAGCGAGCCCAGCAGCAGTGCGATCAGAACCAGCATGATTAGGATGAGGAAGAGCCAGTCGCTCAGCCTTCCACGCCGCGCCTCTTCGGCCGACACGGTCGCGCGCCGTTTCAGCAGCTCGACGTTCATCTGGTTGGATTTCCACCACGCATCGAACAGGTCGCCGACGACCGGCACCGATCCGACTACGTAATCAATGCCCAGATTAAGGCCCATACGCAGGAGCGTGATCTTCGGCACGCGGTAACGCACCGCCGAGGTCAGTATGTAGAAGGAGACGAGCGTGGTCGCCAGATCGCCGACGCCCGGAACCAGACCGACGATGGCATCGAGGCCGAAGCGCCATCCGACACCCGGAATGCGAAACAGCCCATCCATCCAGCGGCTCAGTTGATCGAGGCTCTGCTCAATCTTTACCGCCTCGGTCGAACGCGCCGAACGCTCCAACTCGACTTCTCTTGCTCTTATCGCCATTTCTTAATTCCAATGACCGGGTTAAGGTTTCGACTCGGAATCTATGCGCTCGGTATCACTATCGGGCATTTGTCCGAGCCCCTGCCCGGCCATACCCTCCTGCGTGCTTCTCTCGCCGACCACGGCGGGCCGCGCCCGGTTCGGGTCTGAGCGGGTCTGCTCGGAATCCGTCTCCGTTTCCGGTGCGCCGTCCTGCTGGTTGTACTGTTCTGTCATGATTGCTCCTGCTCTTTTCCGAAAGATTTGCTGATGTAATAGGATTCTATGCTTTTCGAGACCCCGTTGCATAGCGCAATGACTTAAAATAACGGACAATGAAAGAGCGGCGCGGCCGTGATTTTCTCCCAACTACTGTTTTAATTGTACCTCTCTCGCTCTTAGTGTGTCGCGGCGGACACGCAGGACAGTCATACCGTCATGAAACTCGCTGATGCGCGCGCCGGATTTGCGCGTCGGGCTTTGGTTTGGCGACTAACGTCAGAAGGTGTAGACGATGAAACGATACTTTATACCGCTTGCACTTGTACTTCTGCTCGCGGGCATGGTTACTCCCGCTTCATTCATGGCCCAGGAAACTAAGGTTCGCATAGATAAATCGAGCCTGCCGCTTGAAGCGGATAATATCAACGGCTTTATTCCACAGGGCTGGAAGATCGAGGCGCAAGTCTCCGGAGACCTGAACAGGGATTCGCTACCCGATTACGCTCTGAAACTGATCGAGGACAAGCCTGCCGAGAGCGGCGATACTCATAATAATCGTGAGCGGGCGCTCCTTATAGTGCTTAGAAGTAAAGAGGGTAAGTTATCCCTCGCCGCCGTCGCCGATAAGCTCCTGCAATGCACGACCTGCGGCGGCGCTTTCTACGGATTCGTCGACGCCGAAGCGAACGTCTCTATAGAGAAGGGCGTGCTCGTCGTCACACAGGATCACGGCTCAAGAAACGTGACCGAATATACGTATCGGTTCCGGTACGAGCCCGCCACGAAGAGGTTTCTGTTTATCGGCATGGATGTCGTAGACAGGGATCGCGCGACCGGAGATGTGGTGACGACAAGCGCGAACTACCTGACAGGGATCGAGATTACCAAACGATTCGGAACCGGCAAGAGTAGAACCAGGACTTCGAGAAAGGCTGTCTCCAAAGAGAAAAGGTACCTGGAGCAGATGGATAGCGAGCAGTTGGAAGGAGAACAGTGAGCGTAAAGATTTGGCTTGAAAAAGGAGCGCCCGGAATCAACGTATCCTGGTCATCTGCTGCCAGAAGAATTTCCCGAGGCGTGCAAAGCGATTGCCTTCGTTGCTCCTGTTGATGTTCGGATTGATGCCGAGCGCGGCGGCCATCTGCGGATCAGGCGGGGCGATGTCCTCGTCGCCGCGTTTGCCCGAGAGCCAGCGATTGAAAGTGCGCGTCACGGCGCGACGCTGCAACAGCCGCGCTTCGGCCACGAACGCGCCGCGCAGGTCGTCCATCCCCGCGATCTCATACATGTTGGCGTTGTAATAATTCCTGAGCGCCGCGAAAAACTTCTGATGGCCCAGGAGGCGGCGCAGCTCGGCAAACATCAGCGCGCCTTTGCTTGAGACGATGGCCAAATACTGAAAAGAGTTTCGATACTCGCGCGCGTTGCGATCTGCCGCCATGTCTTCGCCCCCGAAGGTGCGATACACCTTGTAGACGCCGCGCAACTGATCCTCCATGACGGCCGCCGCGCGCTCCTCGCTGTGAACGTCCCTGTAATAAAGCAGCGCCGACCAGTTGGCGAGGGCTTCGTCCAGGACGGGATCGCGCTCCGGGTCGTTGCCGACCACCTTGCCCCACCATTGATGCGCCACCACATGGGCCACCGTCCATTCCAGACTGTCTTCGACCGAGGCGCGCTGCTCGCGTATGATCTCCGGCAGATTTCGCACGAGGGCCGAATCAAAGTCTACGTAGAAGGCGGAGGCGATTGCGCCGAGGCCCGTGAACTCGGCCGAGCCGAGCCCGGCCACCAGCGGCGTATCCACCACATTGATCGTCTTGTAGGGGAGCGGGCCGAAGCGCGCCGTGTAGACGCGAACGGCGTCGGCCGTCTGCACGAGCACGCGGCGTCCGACGATCTCGTGCTCCGCAGCGTATACAGAGCGCACACGCGTCTCGCCGACGAGGCGTTCTTCGGAGCGCAGGCCGCGACCGGCGACGAGGGCGAAATCGCGCAGGCGGTCTCCTGTAAACGCCCGCAGGTTTCCAGCTTCGCCCGATGGGCGAGCCGTGGTCGAAATCGGCGGCGGCGGCGCAATCTCGCCGGAGGCGAACAGTTTCACGTCCGGCGGCGCATCGACCGTGACGCGGTAATCGGCGGCCTCCGTGTAGACCATGTCGCCGATGCTCATCTCCACTTTGCGCTGCCAGTCGTCGCCGTCTCTGGCCGCCAGCACAGGATAGGCTGTGCCGAGCAGCATCTGTCCGCGACAGCGAAAATTAAGGTCGCGCGCGCGCCGCACCTCGCGCTCGCTGCGGAGCGCCGCGCCGACCTGTTGCAGGACGTGCACGACGAGGCCCGTCTCTTCCGGATCGATCTCGGGCACGCTCCCCTTGAACTTTATCTCGACCTCGACGGCGCGCCCCTTCATGACGGGCTCGCGCAGGTTCACTCTGAGCGTCGTCGCCTGATCGTCGAGCGCGAACAGGAGCGGCGCGCCCGTTCCGACTGCGCTCACTTCCGTTACCTCTATGCGTGGCTCGTCCGGCGCGGGGGACGCTGAAGCAGCGGCAGCAGCAGTCAGCGTCGTCGCCGCGCCTTGTGAGCCCGGCCCCTCCGAAGGTGATCGCGAAGCGGTAGGCGTCGGAGAAGGAGTCGGGCGCTGCGTCGTCGCGGCGGCGCGCATGTTGGAGTAAAGGTGAAAGTAGAGGACGTAGGCCGCGCGGTCGCTATCATTAGTCCACTGCACGCGCTCCGTCCCCGTGTAGGTTCGATTATCGAAATCAAGCGCGAGGTTGATCTCGTAGCGCGAGGGCGTGGCGTCTTCTTCTTCCTCCTGCTGCTGCTGCTGCGAGTCGGCCTCCGGCCCGGAAACGGCAGGCGTTTCAGGCGTTTGCTGCTGCTCCGGCTGTGCCCGTACGCCGAGCGTGGCGAAAGCCAGGAGCAACAGCAAGGCGAGCGTAATCCTTGCCCTCATGGCGCGCAGCCTATCTTTTTTCAGATTTGATTGCTTCAACTTCTCTTTACTCTCAAAAAGCCTTTTGACTTTCGATCCACTTTCGACGCGCCCGCGATTTATCCGAAGTGGCCTTCAAGTGTCTTCAACGGTGCTGCCTGCGTCGCGCTTTAGATGCCGGTTTAGAGGCGGGCGGCGGGCCTTCCGTGACGGTGATGCTGCGAATCAGGTCGCCGCGCTCGATGGCATCGACGACATCGAGCCCTGCGACGACGCGCCCGAAGACTGTATAGCCGCCGTCCAGGTGCGGCTGCGGCGAGTGGGTCACGAACCACTGCGAGCCGCCAGTATCTTTGCCGGAAAGGGCCATCCCGACCGCGCCGCGCTCGTACTCCACCTCGTTAATCTCGCAGCGAATCTGGTAGCCCGGCCCGCCGTTGCCGTCGCCGCGAGGGTCGCCGCCCTGTATCACGAAGTTGGGGACGACGCGATGAAACGATAGGTTATTGAAGTAGCCGCGCCGCGCCAGTTGAACGAAATTATCCACGGTGAGCGGCGCGTCTTCCGGCAAAAGCTCTATGACGAAGGAGCCCTTATCGGTGGCGACGGTGGCGCGCCAGCGACCCTCGCGACGCGCCAGCGCGCGCCTGTAATCCGGAAGCGTATTGCGCGTCGCCACCAGGCCGATGCGCGACGAGAAGTCGCCCGCGTCATTTGCCTTGAGAAGCGCGACGGCGCGACGGCGCAACAAATGATCGGTCGAGTCGAGCGCCGTCTTGATGGCTTCGTTGGCCGCCGCGCTCTTTTGCTTTCCGAGCGCGTCGAGTATCGAGAGCGCCGCGTCATTCAGCTCGTCGCCCGTGGTCGCGCGCAGAGCGGCGATGAGGGCACGCGCGTTTGCCTCATCCGGCCCAAGCTCGCCCAGAAGCTCGGCGGCCGTAGCGCGCACGATTGCGTCTTTCGCGCCGAGCTGTTTTCTGAGCACCTCGGCAACATCCGTCGATTTGAAGGCGGCGAGGGCGCGTAAGACATCGGGCACGGCGACCGAAGGAATGGCCGCATCATCGAGCAGGCCGCGCAGGATGATCTGTGCATCGGCTTGCAGGCGGACGACGCCGCTTCCTGCGGTGGCCGCCGTAATCCCGCCGATCTCGCCGAGACCCTGCGCGACGCTCGATACTACTCTCCAATTGGAGCGCAGGCGCGCGCGCGTCGCTTCATCCGAAATCTTATTGAAGGGGTCTTCGCGCAGGTAGGCGGCGGGCGCGATGCGCGCGAAGGCAATCTCTATCTCGGGCGCGCTCATGGATTCGGCGAGGCGAAACTCTTTGAGCCAACCGACGGCGCGCTGATCGCCCGTGTTGGCGAGCAGGCGGGAGAGCGTCGTGGCAAGCTCCAACAGCTCGCCGGCCTCGCGCGGATGCGCTATGCCGCCGCCTCCGCCAGCTCGTGCCGCCGTGTAAGCAGCGAAAAGCGTTGTCACGCGCCCCAACAGAGGAGCGGCACCACGAACATCCTTCAAGAGGTAGAGAGCGCGGATTGAGCTGACGCGCACGCGCTCGTCCGTGTCGCCGACGGCGCGCTCAACCAAAGCATCAAGCGCGGCCTTGTCCTCGCTCACGCCGAGCACACGCGCCGCGTTGGCACGCACAATCGCCTCCGTATCATTGGTCAGATGTGGGCGCACCTGCTCGTTGGCCTCGCCCGTGCGTAGTCGCGCCAGGGCGTTGGCCGCGTCGGCGCGTATGCGCGCATCCTTGTGAGACAGAAACTTTGCCAACGTAGGAGCGGCGTTTGACGGAGCGGCGCGCAATGCGGCCGTCAACCCTTCGAGAATGATTCTCCTGTTCCCGCGCACGCCGCGCGCCGCTTCGGCGTCGAGCGCGAAGACGACCGCTTCGCCGAGCGCTTTTGTGCGCGCTTCATCCGTCTTCGGTAAAGCGGCCGCGATCTTCCCTATGGCCTCTATGACGCGGGCTCGAACTTCACCCGACTCGGCGGCGCGATTCAGAGCCGCCATGAGCGCGTCCGCGCCCGAGGCCGCCTCCACTTCTCCGAGCGCGAAGGCTGCCATCGCCCGCACGCCCGCATCGCGATCAGTTTGAAGCAGGGTGACGAGCGAGGGGACGGCGCGCTCGTCGCCGATGCGTCCCGCCGCGAGCGCGGCCCTGCGGCGCACCCGCGCGCTTCTGTCCGAGAGAAGCGGAGAGAGAGAGCCGTCCCAGCGCCGCTCATCCTCTGCGCGCACGATACGCAGCATTATCTCTTCCGAAAGAGCGCGCGCCGTCGATTGCGCCGCTTGTCCCGGAGCGCTTTGCCGCCCTCGCCGCTGCTGGGCCAACGCTGGGTTCAAAGACGCGGCTACGCCTGCGATGAAGGCGAGCGTGACCAGCATGACGACAAAGCCTTTGAGAGTCGCAAGAAGCTGGCCCCGAAGATTTTCGGCTTGATGATTCTTGGGCATGGAACTGGTTGTCAGACCCGGCTCATCCCGGCACCGGGGGCGAACGCCTGAAAGCATCGGCGGCGCGGATGAGTCTTCTTTATGTATCGGTGAGAGCAATCGCTTATGTCAAGCCCTTCGCGCCCGTCGGGAAATATTCCGCGCCGAAGAGCGAAGCGCACCGAAGCCCTGACCCTTCGTCGCTTCATGAGCCGTTCAATCGCGCAGATGCGTGCCGCCGCGCCCTGCGCTCAATCAACGCTCACGGACGCGCGCCGTGCGTCCGGCTCGTGGTCGTCCGTGACGCGCCGGATTTCAACGAGCGCGTCGTAAAAGGTCGCGCCGCCGCCGATGTCCGTGAGCGTTTGCGAGGTTAGCTGGTTGACGTTCGTGCCTCCGGGCGAGAGCTTGTTCCACCAGACGGATGGCGAAACGACGACGCCCGGACGCGCGCGCGTGGTGACGACCGCCCATAGCTCGCACGAGCCGCGCTCGTTGAAGGCGCGCACGCGGTCGCCGTCCTCGATCCGGCGCGCGGCGGCGTCCGTCGGGTGAATCTCTACGAACGGGCGCAGCTCCTGTCGCAACTGCTTGGGCAGATTCGCAAAGGTCGAATTGAGGAAGGCGTGGGCCGCTGGCGTTAATAGCGCGAGCGGAAAGCGCCGGGCCAATTCCGGCGCGCTCGCCGTCGATTCGCTTGGCGCGATAAAATCCGGAACCTCGTCCATGCCGATCGCGCGCATCTGCGTGGAGACCAGCTCGCATTTACCAGAAGGCGTAGGGAAGTTCCCCTCTGCGAACGGCGCGAAGGTTTCCGGCACGTTCAGACGCATCCATCCGCGCTCGCGCACCGCTTCGAGCGTAATCCCACGCAGAGCCGGATGATCGGTCGCGAGCGCCTGGCGCGCGATCTCCTCATCGGAATCCTTAAAGCATTCTTCCTCGAAACCCATCAGCGCCGCGAGCCCACGGAAGACATCCGCGTTGGAGCGCGCCTCGTGGATGGGCTCTATGGCGCGTTCGTTGATGACCAGGTAAAGATGGCCGTAGGCTTTGTGAAGGTCGAAATGCTCCAACTGAGTAGTCGCGGGCAAAACTATGTCCGCGTAATCGCAGGTGTCTGTCATGAACTGTTCGTGTACGACCGTGAACAGGTCTTCGCGCCGCAAGCCTTCGAGCACTCTTGATTGATCGGGCGCGACCGCCGCTGGATTCGAGTTGTAAACGTAGAGCGCGCGTACGGGCGGCCCCAGCGGTTTGGTCAACACGTCGCCGAGCGCCGACATATTGAGCATACGCGGTCGCGGCTCGGGCATCAGGTCAGGACGTTCGAGCGCGGCGTAGTTTAAGGGAAATGTTCCGCTCGTAGAGAGCAGGATGCCGCCCGCCGGGTCGCGCCACGCGCCCGTGACCGCTGGCAAACAGGTGAGCGTGCGCACGCTCATGCCGCCGCCCTTGTGTCGCTGCAAGCCGTAATTGATGCGAATGACGGAGGGCTTCGCGGTCGCATACTCGCGCGCAAGATGTATGATCGCGTCCGCCTCAAGGCCGCAAATCCGGGCGACGCGCTCCGGCGTGTACTCCGCAGCCCGACGGCGCAGTTCATCAGCGCCCGTGCAGTAACGCTCCAGATAATCGCTATCCTCCAGGCCTTCGGCAAAGATGACGTGCATCAGCCCGAGCGCCAGGGCGGCGTCCGTGCCCGGAAGCAGAGCGATGTGCTCGTCGCACTGGTCGGCGGTGCGCGTGCGGCGCGGGTCGATACAAATGATGCGCGCACCCTTCTCGCGCGCCTCCAATATCTTCGGCCAGAGATGCACGTTGGCCGTAATCGTGTTCGTTCCCCAGAGCAGAATCAAACGGGCATCATTGAAACGCTCCGGGTCTGTACCGATGGTTGCTCCCATCGTCGCCCTGTACCCGGCAGTTCCGGCAGAGGCGCAGATCGTGCGATCAAGCTGCGATGCACCCAGACGATGAAAGAAGCGCCTGTCCATGGATTGCGATTGAACCAACCCCATCGTCCCGCAATAGCTGTATGGCAGGATGGTCTGTGCGCCCTCGCTCGAATCCACGAGCGCCCTGAAACGCGCCGCGACCTCCGAGAGAGCTTCAGTCCAACTGATGGGCTCGAAGCGGCCCTCGCCTTTGGCCCCCGTGCGACGCAAGCACGTGCGTATGCGTTCGGGGCTATGCGTACGCTGTTCGTAGTTGGCGACCTTTGTACACAGGAATCCGCGCGTGAACGGATGCGAGGGGTCGCCCGCAACTCGCAAGGCCGTGCGCCCGTCTTCCACCGTGACGAGCATCGCGCACGTATCCGGACAATCATGCGGGCACGCGGCTTTGACCACGCGAAGGTTACGATCCTGTTTTCCGCTGGAGTCAGTGATTAGAGTCATTTTCTGATACCGGGTCGCGTTTACGTTTTGGGTCGAATCGGGCGCGTATTCAGTTTAGCAGAAGAGTCATACCTGGCTTAAGGCTTCAGGGAACGATGCCAGCAGGAGTTGTCCGCAGCCGAAAACTAAAAGCGTAGAGAGGCGCTTTCGGAATCTTCAAGGTTCCGAAAGCGCCTCTCTGCTTTCGATGCACGAATCGATGCCCTCTCTGTTTAGCTGGCGATCTCCGACATGCCTGAGAAATCGCCGGGCGTGGTGGCGGCTGCTGCTGTGGCGCTCTCGGCGACGACCGGCACGCTCTCGGCAATCGCGCCGTTATCGCTCGGCTTCTCCTCCTCGCGCTGTTGTTTGGTATCGAGCGCGGTCTTGAGCTGGGCCATCCGGCAACTGCCTTCAAATACAGCGCCCTGCTCGATAACCAGCGAGGGCGTCTGAATATTGCCGTTGACCTTGGCGGCGCGGCCGAGTTCGAGTCGCTGGCTGGCAACTATGTCGCCGTTGACCGTTCCGTGAATGACGGCAACGGCCACCTGTATGTCCGCGTCCACCTGCCCATTGTTGCCCACGATGAGTGTTCCCGAATCGGAACTGACGCGGCCCGACAGATGACCGTCAACGCGCAGCATCGCTTTGAAGGTCGCCTCGCCCGTCAGCACCGTACCGTTGCCGACAAAGCCGCTCAGGGTTCCCTCTTTAATGTCGCGCGCCAGCGATTCGCTTTCGGTGACGGCGCGCGGCGAAGACGAAGATGTTGAAGATGCGGAAGACGGCTCGGCCATCGGCCTGTAGGTCGGCGGCTCGGCCATCGGCTGGCTCTGGTAAGAGGGGGAAGCGTTGTATTGCGGCGTCGCCTTGCTGTCCATGGTGTTCTCGCTGTCTCCCTGATCTGGTTTCGGATTCTTTCCCATTCTAAGCATTACTGAAACCTCCCGATGAATGTCTCTCTCTCTCGTACGGGTAAACTCACAGATGCGAGATGCGCCTTCGGACGGCGACCTCAAACCATAGGTGAGCGTGTGTGTCCGCTGAAGTTTTAGCTTTCGATGCTGGTCGGAACTGTCCCTTGTTCCCCTGCGGGCAGATGCTTTTCAATCAAACCGCGTTTCATCATAGATAAACGGGTTGTACGTGTCCAGCATTTTTAAATCAGAGGGGTGAAGGAGCGGCGCGCCTTGAGCGCTGATTGATTAACACTGCTTCCTATATTTAGTAGCCGGACGAAGCTTTATGCACTAAATCATGCGCCCGCGCCCCGCCGTGCGAGCTAAAACGGGCGCGCCCCGAGGGAGAGGAAAATAATTGACGGGGCGGGGAATCGTGCCGCCCCGGACGGAGGTCTCGCGCGCCTTCGGGCCTTTTGTCTCCCCGCTGCCCCGGTTGTCAACCGGACACCAAACATGGCATCCTGACGCGTCGGGGAAAACCCTGCTTTAATCCGGGAAAGGCTTCAGGCCGAGAATGTTTGTCGAGAGCAAGACGAAGACGCGATTGCTGCGCCGCATGGGCGAGGCGATCAAGGATTTCGGGATGATCGAGGACGGTGACCGCGTGATGGTCTGCCTGTCGGGCGGCAAGGACAGTTATACTTTGCTTGACCTGCTGCTGGACGTGCGCGAGCGCGCGCCCGTGCGCTTCGATATACTGGCCGTAAACCTCGACCAGAAGCAGCCTGGCTTTCCCGAAAACGTCCTGCCGGAATACCTGCGCGGCCTGGGTGTTCCCTTCCGCATCGTCGAGCGCGATACCTATTCAATCGTCAAGCGCTTAGTCCCGGAGGGTAAGACCTATTGCGCCGTCTGCTCTCGTTTGCGGCGCGGCATTCTCTACAACATCGCGGTCGAGGAGGGTTGCACGAAGATCGCGCTCGGCCATCACGCGGACGACATCATCACGACGTTCCTGCTGAACCTGTTCTTCGTCGGCACGCTCAAGGCGATGCCGCCCATCCTGCGCTCGACGGACGGGCGCAACACAGTGATTCGTCCGCTGGCCTACTGTCGTGAATCTCTGATCGCGGAGTTTGCCGCGTCGAAAGGTTTCCCGATCATCCCCTGCGATTTGTGCGGCTCGCAATCGAACCTGAAAAGAGCGCGCGTCAAGCGCCTGATTACGGAGCTGGAAAAAGAGATTCCCAACATACGTAGCTCTATGCTGACGGCGCTGACGAACACTGTGCCCTCGCACCTGCTCGATCCGAACCTCTTCGACTTCCGCCAGCTTGCGCCGGGCACGGGCGACCTCGAAGCGGAGCTTGACGCAGCCATCGGCCATACGGACGAAGACCTGTCGCAATTGCCCGCGCTCGTTTCGCTCGCCTGAAAGGTCGGAGACAGGGAATGGCGACGGCTTCAAAAAAACGCGAGCTGGATTGGAGCGACTTTCCACCGGGCACAGTCACCGAATACACGCAACTGCTCTGCCTTGCCTGCATCTTCGACATCTTCACGGGCCAGTTGGGCCTCGCTCCGCGCACGGCATATTCTGAGATCAGGCGTTACTCGCCGACGGTCGAAGAGCTGACGGCGCGCTCTTCCCAGCGGCCCTACTTCTCAAGCGACGAGCGCAATCCGCGCTGTCCTTACTGCGACTCGGCGAAACGCTGGCACGCGCGCCTCGACACCCGCCGCATAGAGGGCGGAAAGGCGACGGACGCCGCCCGCCGCGCCCTGCTAAAATCGCTTCCCAAATCCGAAGAACAATTTCAGGTTACGGAGAAGAAGTCCACGCGTCGCGCCGTCTTTTTCGAGTGGCTCGACCGGGTAGGTCGCGCCCTGGATTTCGAGTCGGACTCGTGGTTGATCGAAGCGACGCGCGCCTTTCTGGAACGAACCGAGCCGAAGACGGATTGGGCCGAAGCGTTCGAGGGGGTGCGCGCGGTGCGCCGCTCGCACAGGCTTGAAGAGGGCTGGGAGCGCGACGGCGCGCGGCTCTTCCTGGCGCCCGCGCTCTACAATGACGTGCTGCTCGTGCAGTATCTGGTCAGTCGCTCGCACAAGCATGGCGGTCGTACCTTCGAGGGCCGCCTGACTCTCATGGAGTTGGTACGCCGCATGCGGTACAGCGGCCACCTGGATGCGCAGGGCATCACCGAGCGCGATCAGTTCGAGGTGCTCGAAAAGCTGGTCGAACATCTGACGGGCGGCGACGGCGTCGTTAAGCTCTACTATGTCGTCGACCGCCGCGATTTTATGGAAAAGGTCAAGACCGTCTACGCGCGCTACGCGAGTTGAGCGCCTCGGCTTCACAGAGAGGCGGGACGCGCGCCGCGCTCCTTTTTTAATCCGCACACTCTTTTTTTAATCCAACGGGCCGGGAACCGCTTCACTGCATACCACGCGCGCAAAGTAAGTGAACGGTTATCTCGTCACTGCTCGACCCGTAGGACGAGTCCCTTCAATCGTCGGAGGGACAAACATTTCGCCGGTCACAAGTCGCCCGTTGATGGGCTCATTAGGGGGCACATCCACCCTCAAATCTATCCTGCTTCGCGTTCCCATGACGAAGGGCGGTTTCGTCTCTTCCAAAGCCGTGTAGAGTCCCAGTCCGGCGAGGAAACTCAAGACGGCCGAAAGCGCTGCGCGTGTGATGCGAGACAGCTTGCGTTTTAGGGCCCGCAGGCCGACAGGGCAGTTCTCCGTTAAGATAGTACCGTCGGCGCGCCTATAGAATCTGACGCAGAGACGACCCTCCGCTGACGCGATGAGGGCTTCGGCTTCCCTCTTCGTCATCCCCGAAAGGTTATAGACGTTGAGCCTGCACTGGCCGCAAAAGCGCGCCCGTTCATTGCCGATCATCGCGTCCCAATCGGCGGGACACGCGGCGGCGACCGTCACATGATCCAGCGGGCTGGTGTATTTTGCCATCGGTATCTTCTCCGTTCAGGTCAGAGCCTTCGTTTTGGCCTGAACGAAGAGAGGTGAGACGGCTTGCGCGATTGGAGAAAAAAACGCGACCTCATCAGCCCCTTACGGGGCTTTTCTAGTCGGGAATGAGGTCTCTGGCCCGCTTTGATGACGCCAGGCCCAGGTCTTCGGCGACGAGCGAATGCATGACGGCGTTGACGGGCTGTCCGTGGAGCAGGAGCCGTTTTCGCAGGACGCCCTCCCGCATGGCCCCCGTTTTTTCCGCCACACGACGGCTGCCCGTATTCTCTACGGCGACGACGATCTCTATGCGGTGGAGTCCAAGCTCTTCAAAACCGAAGTGCGCCGTCAGACGAGCCGCCGCCGAGGCGATGCCGCGCCCCGTACAACCGGTTCTCACCCAGTAGCCCAGGTTGGCATAACCGTGTTCGCTTGAGAAATGATTCAACCCGACGCCGCCCAGGTAGCGGAGCGTTTGAGCGTCGAAGATGCCGAA
This sequence comes from Pyrinomonadaceae bacterium, assembly GCA_035940775.1. Lineage (GTDB taxonomy): Bacteria > Acidobacteriota > Blastocatellia > Pyrinomonadales > Pyrinomonadaceae > DASQYE01. The sequence continues at coordinate 14,217 of DASZEN010000003.1, forward strand.
GCTGTAGTCCTCGTGTTTGGCGCGCGCTTCGTCGCGCGACATGATGAAAGCACGGCTCTCTTCAATCGCGTAGTCGGCGTGACACCAGGGCATCCACAGCGCCAACTCCTCGATTGATTCACGCACGGCATCATAGAGCGCCTGCGTGTCTTCGGCACGGTAGGGTCTCAGGAGTAATTGGCCGTCGGTGAGTTCCGTTTTCATCTGCCAAAGGGGGCGAGCCCCTCTTTTTTTGCTCGAACGCTCCGGTCAGAGGTCTTCGGCTTTGAGTTTCGAGTTCGTCAGAGAGGTCAGGATGTGATCCTGCCAGCGCCCTTCGATCAACAGGTAGTCTCTGGCGTAGCCCTCGATGACGAATCCCAATCTACGCAGGAGTTTTCCGCTTCTCTCGTTGACCGGCACGTAGTTCGCCATGATGCGATGCAGGCGCAGATGATCGAACGCGTAACGGGTGGCGGCCTCAAGCGCTTCAAACATCAGCCCGCGCCCTTCAAAGCGGCGACCCAGACTGTAGCCGAGGTAACATGCCTGGAAAGGGCCGCGCACGAAGTTCGTAAAATTGCAGACGCCAATGACCACGCCAGCCGTCTCCGACGACTCGCGCTCGAACAAGACCAGTTTCATAGACTGATCGCGCTCGAACTCTGTGCGCGCCTGTGCGAGACGCTCGCGCCAGTAGGCTTGCGTGTAATACCCTGCGGGCGCAGGAGGCGACCACCGCGCCAGGTGCTCGCGGTTCTCTTCAAAGAAGGCGAGCAGGCGCGGCGCTGCTTCGGGCTGCGGCATGGCCAGCAGTAGCCGCTCGGTCTCGATCCGAGGCAATGGGCGCGTTTCTTTCATCATTCGAGCGTAGAGATTCTCGTCTGCGCGCGCGGCCGGGCATCAATCGCGCGACGCGCTCCGCTGTTGGCCCTGATTCGCAGGCTCGGCCTGCGCCGCCGTTGCCGGAGGGTGACGACGGTAATGGTGTGTGACGGGGCGGCGGCGACCGATGCCTATGGCGTTGCGCGAGATGATGAGCGTGGGCGGCAGTTGCCTGCGCTTGAACTCGTTGGCGGGCGATTCGACGCGGTTCAGCAGCTCGTAAACCATAGAGGCGTCGTGGCCCGCTGCGATGATCTCTTCGGGCGTCGCCTTCTGCTCAAAGTAGAGTTGGAGGATCGGGTCGATTTTGTCATAGGGCGGCAAGGATTGATCGTCGAACTGTCCGGGCGCAAGCTCGGCGGACGGGCGTTTTTCAATGATCGAGCGCGGGATAATCTCGCTCTCGCGGTTGAAGTGGCGGGCTAGCTGATAGACTTCCGTCTTGAGCACGTCGCCGAGCACGGCCAACCCCCCGTTCGTGTCGCCGTAGAGCGTGCAGTAGCCCAGGGCCAACTCCGACTTGTTGCCCGTCGAGAGCAGCAGCCGCCCCTCTTTGTTCGAGATCGTCATCAATATATTGCCGCGCAGGCGCGATTGCAGGTTTTCAGCCGCGAGCGATTCGCCGCCTCGCGTCGGATTGCTCAGCTCAAGCTCTTTGGTCAACGACTGGAACGCCCCCGTGATCGGGTGCTCGATGGTCTTCATGCCGAGGCGGCGGCCAAGCTCTACGGAATCGTCTATGCTTCCGCGCGAGGAGAAGGGCGACGGCATCATTACAGACAGCACGTTCTGCGAGCCCAGGGCTTCGCAGGCGAGCGCCGCCACCACCGCCGAGTCGATGCCGCCCGACAGGCCCAGGAGCGCCGTCGTAAAGCGGTTCTTGCGCGCGTAATCGCGAATGCCGAGGACGAGCGCGCTCCGCACCGTCTCGATGTCATTGCCGGGCAGGCAGTGTTCGTCGGCGACGCCGCAATCCAGATCGACGGTTCCGAAGAACTCCTCGAAGGGCGGCGCCTGCATGATAATCTCGCCGCGACAGTCGGCGACGATCGAAGCGCCGTCGAAGATGATGCCGTCGTTTGCGCCGACGAGGTTGACGAAGACTATGGGTAGACCGGCGGCCTTCGCACGGTGCGCCACCATCGAGCAACGCTGGCCCATCTTGGCTTTATTGAAGGGCGAAGCGTTGATCGAGCAGAGCACGCTCGCTCCCAGCTCGATCAGATCGTCGGCCGGGTCGTGCTGGTAGAGGCGCTCTTTCCAGTAGGTCTTATCATTCCAGAGGTCTTCGCAGACGGCGACGCCGAGGCTCGCCTCGCCGAGGCGAAAGAGATGGCGCTCGCGCGCGGGCTCGAAATACCTCGGATCATCGAACACGTCGTATTCCGGCAGAAGAGTCTTGTCGGCGTAGCCCAGCAGCTTGCGATTGCGAATCACCGCCGCCGAGTTGTAGAGCTTGCGGCCGGACGCCTGCCCGGTCGGCCTGACAGTTCCGACCACTGCCGTCAACCCTTCGGTCGCCGCGATGATCTTCTCCAACGGGTCAAGGGCCGAGCGCACCACGTCTCGATCCAGAAACCAGTCGAACGACATGTAGCCCTGAATCGCGACCTCCGGCAGCACGACCAGGTCGGAGGCATCCCTCTTCGCCTGCTCGATGGCGCGCAGGATACTGGCCGTGTTGCCCGCGTAATCGCCGTTCGTCGTATTTATCTGTCCGATAGTGACTCGCATGATAGGGTTAGAGCCTCGCTTCGGGAAAGATTCGCTTCTAAAGCTTCAAAGGTTGCAGCGCCTATTGTCCTACTTGAATGGGCCGCACGTCCAGACCGTAAATCTTCGTCGTGTTAATCGGATATTTATTTCTTCCTGCGGCCATGACCGCCGCCGCCCGGCGTTTCTATACGCACGCGGTCTCCGGCCTCCAACTGCCAGCTCCCTTTGGAGGCGAGACGGCGCGCGCGGCCCTTACGGATAACTGAATCGCGCCCGGCTCTTCCACTGTCACCGCCCGCCAACCCGTAGGGCGCTGTGCGTCGCCTGTCAGCGAGCAGAGACATACGGGCGGGCACGAGCGTTTCGATCTCGCGCACGATGCCATCGCCGCCGCGACGCGCGCCGCCGCCGCCCGAATTTTTGCGAATCCGGTAGATGCGCACGCGCAAAGGATAAGCATATTCAAGCGCCTCGGCCGGAGTATTCAGGCTGTTCGTCATGTGCGTATGAACGGCGCTCATCCCGTCGCTTTGGGGCCGCGCGCCCATGCCGCCCGCGACCGTTTCGTAGTAGGCGAACTCCCTGCCGCTGCGCGCGTCTATGCCGCCGATGGTCAGGTTGTTCATGGTTCCCTGGCTCGCCGCCGGAATCCTGCGGGGCAGCGCCCGGGCCAATGCCCTGAACAAAGTGTCCACGATGCGCTGCGAGGTCTCGACATTCCCGCCCGCGACCGGAGCGGGGTGCGTCGCATTGACGATTGTGCCGCGCGGCGCTTCGACCTCGATGGGCTCCATCAGACCGGCGCTGGCCGGAATGTCGGCCCCGACCAGACAGCGAAAGACATAGGAGACGGCGGAGACCGTGATGGCCTCGACGGCGTTGATCGCGCCCGCCACCTGCAAGGCGCTGCCCTGAAAATCAACACGCGCCCGCTCTCCGCTGATCTCTATGCGCGCGGCGATTGTAACCTCATCAGGGCTTACGCCGTCGTCGTCGAGCGCGTCCGTCGCCTCGTACACGCCGTCCGGAATCTCAGCGATAGTGCGCCGCATCATGCGCGCCGAATACGCTATCAGGTGCGCGGCGTACGCGAGCGCGTCCTCCACTCCGCGCCGCCTGATGATCTCCGTGAGCCGCGCCGCTCCCGTCCTCAGAGAACCAATTTGCGCCTCGAAGTCGGCGCGCCGCTCCGTCGTTCCGCGCACGTTCGCCAGAACCAGCCTCATCATCTCTTCATCAATCTTCCCATCCCGCACAATCCTGACGGGCGGAATCCGCAGACCCTCGCCATAAACATCCGTCGCAACCCCCATAGAGCCCGGCGTCCCCCCACCTATGTCCGCGTGGTGCGCCCGATTTGCAACATAGAAAAGGGGCCGGAGGTCAGGGGCCTGGGGCTTGGGAAGAAGGGGCGAGCGGTTTTCGGTTTTCCCTGACCCCCGGCCACCGACCCCTGACCCCCGCTTTGCGTCCCCTGGTCCCTGTCTTCCGGCCACCGGGCCCTCTTCAAAGACTGCGGCGACGAGCGTCACGTCCGGCAGGTGTGTGCCTCCGGCGAACGGATCGTTAAGGGCAACGACATCGCCGGGCGCGATCTTTATACGGTCGAGCGCGGCGGCGACGGCCATCGGCATCGAGCCGAGGTGAACGGGCATGTGATCGCCCTGCGCGATGACGCGGCCCCGTCCGTCAAAGACGGCGCACGAGTAATCGCGTCGTTCCTTTATGTTCGGAGAAAAGGCCGTGCGACGCAGCGCAATGCCCATCTCTTCGGCGACCGACGTATAGAGCGCGCGATAAATCTCCAGCGTCGTCGGATCAAAACTCTGCGTTCCGTTTTCGTCTCGTTTTCGCTTCATGGCTCTATAATCAGGTTTCCGTCTTTGTCCAGCGAGGCGCGTGCGCCCGCGGGTACGAGTGTGGTTGCGGAATACTCCGTCACGATGCAGGGCGAGCGCAGCCGCACGCCTCGCGGCAACTCGTCGCGGCGATAGAGCACCGTGCGCGCTTCGCCGCCCGCCTCGTAGACGGTCGCGTAGCCGTGCGGCGGCGCAGCAGCAGCAGCGGCAGCAGCCGTGCCCGGAGACTTGCTCAAGCGACCAGGGGTCGTCTTCAATTTCTCGACCGACCCTGTGGAGCGCAATCGTGCGCTGACGACCTCGACGCTATTGGCCTCCTGCGCGTAGCCGTAGCGAGCGCGGTGCGCGCTGTGAAAAGCGGCGCGGATGTCAAAGCCTTTCGTCCACTTAAGCTCAAGCTCGAAGGATTGGCCCCGATAGCGAACGGCGAGCCTTCTTTCATGGCGCTGCATCGTATCCGTAAAGCCTTCGCGGCTGAGCGCGCCTCGCGCCTCGCGCTCCATCTCGCGAAACGTACGCTCAAGCGCGTGGCGCTCGTCGTCGCCGCCTGCGTCGAGCATCACCGTTCGACTCCAATCCTTGACCACGTCGGAGGAGAGCGCGCCGAGCGCCGAGAGAGCGCCCGCTGAACGGGGCGCGATGATGCGCGGGATACTGAGCGCGCGTGCCAGCGCAACGGCGTGGAGCCCGCCCGCGCCCCCGAACGGCAGAAGCGCGAACTCGCGCGGATCGTAACCCCGCTCTACGGAGATGACTCTCAACGCACGCTCCATCCCCGCATTGATGACGCTCAAGACGCCCCGCGCCGCCTCTCTCAAGGAGACCTTGCGACGCGCCGCCGCGCTCATCTCGCGCGCCAGGCGGGCGAGTGCCTCTTCGGCCCTCTTCTCGTCGAGCGCGAACTCTCCGCCCAGAAGGCCGATGCCGCCGAAATGGCCCAGGACGACGTGCGCATCCGTAACGGTCGGCAACACGCCGCGACCATAACAGGCCGGGCCCGGATTGGCTCCGGCCGACTCCGGCCCGACACGCAAAGAACCGCCCTCGTCAACCCTGGCGATGGAGCCGCCGCCCGCCCCGACCGTGTGAATGTCCATCATCTGGACGGCGACGGGCAGGCCCGCGACGCTCCCCTCGCTCGTCATACGCATCCCGTCCCGGTCGCACAGCGAGACATCCGTAGAGGTTCCGCCCATGTCGAAGGTGATTAGATTCTCTACGCCCGCGCTTCGCGCGACATTGAGCGCGCCGACAACGCCGCCCGCCGGGCCCGAAAGAATCGTCCGCACGGGCTCGCGCGCGGCGACCCCTGCCGAGATGCTTCCGCCCGAAGACTGCATCACGCGCAAACCCTTCGTGTGAGACTTCAGACGGTTCAGGTACGCGCCCATCAGGGGTTGCAGGTAAGCATTGATCGTGACCGTGGAGGTGCGTTCGTATTCCCTGTATTCCGGGAGAATACGGTGCGAGACCGAGAGCGGGACGTTCAGGCTTTTGAGAGCACGAGCGATGCGCCGCTCGTGCTCGGGCGTGACGAATGAGAAGAGCAAAGAGACGGCAACCGCTTCAACCCCGGCACGCTCCAACCTCCTGACCAGTTTCCCAAGCTCTCGTTCGTCAAGCGCTTCGAGCACTTCGCCGTCGGCCGCGACGCGCTCCCTGACACCGAAGCACAGACTTTCGGGAACGAGCGGCGCGCGCCGCTCGGCATTCAGATCGTAGAGCGCGGGCCGCGCCTGTCGCCCGATGGCGAGCACATCCTCGAAACCCCCGGTCGTGACCAGCGCGACTCTGGCTCCGCGCCGTTCAAGAAGCGCGTTCGTGCCGACGGTAGTCCCGTGAACGACCTCTATCTGGTGCAGCCGCGCGCCCGTCTCAAGCGCTATGCGCTTGAGACCTTGCGTGATCGCCAGCGACGGGTCGGCGGGCGTGGAGGCCATCTTGAACAGGCGCAGGCCCATCCCCGACTCGAACACAAAATCCGTAAACGTCCCGCCCGTGTCCACGCCGACGCGCACGCGCCGCGCCGCTCCGCTCACGCCAACGCCGAGCTTCTCTTTAAGAAGAGCCAACCACTTCTCCCTTCTCTTTTCCATTCTCGTTTGCTTTCCGAAGCGCCTAGCATACAACAAGGCAGCCGTTTACTCATGACCGGAGAAAGCGAACTCGGAAGAGTGAATCTGACCGATGCTCGAAGCGGCGCGGCGGCGGCGCCCCTTTCATGGGGCATCTCTTATTTCTTCGACTTCTCAAAGCGCTAAGCCGTCTAACAACGTATTGAAGCCGACAGTGAGTTTGGCCTGCCCGCTCGCGGTCGAAGTGTGTCGCACGATACGTCTGTTTCCCGGCGGCTGAACCCGTGCGTCCTTATGGCCGCATGAATCATTTCACCATGATCGGGGTCGAAGACGATGACCTACGAAACGGGAAGCGACCAAATCAAGGGGTAGGGATGCTGTATCGCTCGCACTTCGGCAGGAGAGAAGGATAAGCCTCTATGAAAAAGCGGTGTCTGAGGATAAAGAGTCAGGCGGCGAGACTCTTGAGCACGATGGCTTTGACGCTGCTCGCGGCCGAGGCGCTCGTGGCAGCGACGCCCGCTCTAAAATTCGATCATGTATGGTTGATGGTAACGCCGAACGCCCCTGAGCGCGCGGCCCTGGAGCGCGCCGGATTCCGCATTTCGCCGGTCGTCAACAGGCATGAGGGCCAGGGTACTGCCTCTGTGACCGTCGAGTTCTATAACGCCTTTCTTGAGTTGATGTGGCCCGACCCGACTGTTGCGGTGGCTCCCGGCAGCGAGCGGGCCGTCGAGAAATTCAGGCAGCGCATGCTCTGGCGCACGAGCGGGTGGTGTCCAATAGGCATTGGTCTGCGTCCTACCGGCGCAACGAACACTCCGCTGCCGTTGCCCACATGGTCTGTCACTCCCGCCTGGCTGCGGCCGGGATCGGCCATTGAGATACTGACGCCCAGAGACGATACGACGAGTCCGTCTTTGTTCCTCAGCCCTAAATATCTGGCCGTCGATGAGAGCGCGAACAGGAAGGCCGCACGTCGCAGCTCAAAGGCCGCGGCGATCTTCAAGCATCCCATCGGCGTCGAGCGTATGACGGCGATCCGTCTCGTCTCCCCTCGGGCGTACAACCCGATCGAGGCCCTCACCTATCTTCAAAATGCGGGCATCATCGCGTTCGACCGCGGCGGCGATCAATGGGTGGTCGAGTTGACCTTCGATGACGGACGGAAGCGGAAAACGAAAGATTTGAGGCCGGAGCTTCCGCTGCTTATTCGCTATTAAATGAATATTACGAGCCTTGAGCTGCCCGGTTTAGTTTAATGCCCCCGCAGGGATTCGAACCCCGAACCAACGGATTATGCTTACCCGCTACGGCTTTCGCCGCCTTTGACCTTTTACAAATCAAAGTTTGTGGTCTGGACTTTCTCTTCGCTTTACGCGTCTATCATTAAGCCTCTACACCTTTCTCGCTCGCGCGCGAGACTTGGCTCGGGATTACCATATCGCTTTCGCAACTTAGGCTTCCCCGAATTTGACAGATTCTACAAGCATACCTGAAGACAAAAATGCTTTCCGTTTTTGTCATGTGATACACTTGCAACCCACTTTTAAACCCATATGGAAATGCTTCTTCAGGAAGCACAGAAGTGTCAGCTTCTCTGCCTGAACTGCCATGCGGAGATTCATAACCCTGATTTTTCCACTTAGAGTTTTCAAAGATTGAGTCCGCTGCTCTAACCATTGAGCTACAGGGGCACAGAGTTAAACTAGCGGTGTCGGATAATGTACCCTGTTGCTTTTCCTTTGACAACTCTACTGCGCAAGCTGAGCGCGCAACCTTAGCGCCCGCCTATTATTTCAGGTAGAAAAAGAGGCCGAGACGCTCAGGTTGAAATGCGAGCGTTCGATGCAGCAGCCCCGAACACGGCGGGCTTGCAAGCCGCGTGCACGGCTAAAGCGGACGAGTCACGATTCGAGCCACTTCTTACGGTCGATGCCGTAAACTATAACTCCTATGCCGAGAATCTCAGCCTCACCTTCGGGCGTCTCGCCGAGGCGTTCGGCGACGCGGATCGAGGCGCGGTTCTCAGGATGAATGAGACTGATGACGTGATCCTTACCCATCTCCGTGAAGGCGTAGTGAAGCGCCCGGCGAGCGCCTTCGGTCGCGTAGCCCTTTCCCCATGACTCGCGCGCCAGCGTCCAGCCAAGCTCGAATCCGGGCCAGCCCGCGGGGTTGAAAAACCCGAGCCGCCCGATCAATCTTCCGCTCGCTTTCTCCTCGACGGCCCAATGGCTGTATCCGCGCAAGTGCCAGTGGCCCACCAGGTACGCCATGTGCCGCCACGCCTCCGTGCGCGTAAAGGGCTTGCCTCCCAGGTATCGCATCACCTCGGGGTCGGCGCAGATGCGCGCATACGCCTCGAAATCATCCTCCTCGCGCCACATGCGGAGGGTAAGTCTATCGGTCTCTAAGGTCACCATGATCTCACCTTGAATTTGCGGGACTGACTATGCCTTTAGCCGACTTTTGATCTGGCGACGCCCTGTGGCCGCCGTGCGAATTATCATGCAGGAGTCGGACTACTCCGTTGGTCGCATCGAGGCGCACGCGGTCGCCGTCCTTGAGGAGCTTCGTCGCGTCCTTTAGATTCGCCAGGGCGGGCAGGCCGTACTCGCGCGCGACCGTCGAAGCGTGCGAGAGCGTTCCGCCGACCTCGACGATCACGCCCGAGGCGAGCGTGAACAGCGGAGTCCACGAAGGATCGGTCGCGGGCGCGACCAGTATCGCGCCGCGCTTCATGCGTGCGAACTCCGAAGCATCGCGCATCACCAGCACTTCTCCCTCGACGCAGCCTGCGCTGACGCATAGACCGCGCAGCTCACGGCCGTCCACGGGCGACAACGCGAGTGCCGTGCGTCTGAGCAGCGCGGGCAGCTCGGACTCGCGCATCAGGAGCGGCATTTCCAGGTGTCGCCACGTCTCCAGCTCCGCTTTCCGCCCGGCGACGATTGAACGCAACTGCGCCGCCACGTCCGTCTGGCCCAGACTCGCAGCGATTTCCTCGCGCGTCAAGTAGAAGTAGTCGTCGCGCTCCAGGATCAGGCCGCGCTCGACGAAGCGCTCGGCCATCACGAGCAGCCACGGCCTGATGGCCGAGGCCGGGCGCATCATCTCGGAGCGACAAAGCTCGCGCCACACGTACATCCGCTTGACTCGCTTGAGCAGCCAGCGCACGCGCCCCCGCAGGCGGAGCCGCTGCCACCCGCTCAGCTTATCCTCGAAGTCGCGCCATGCTTCGCGCGCCTCGCGCCGCTGCCGTGCGATGATCGCTTCGGGCGTCGTGATTTCGGGCGCTTGCACATGAGAGCGTATGGCGAACAGCAGCGGCGTCGGGTCTTCGCTGTAACGAGGCAGCGACCAGTCCGATTCGTAATTGCCGCGATGGCCGTAACGATCAAGGAAAAGCTCGAACTGCTTTAGAAATTCGGAGCCGCGCAAACCTTCTCGAAACTCCCGGAAGTTATCCTTGCTCCGTAGAAAATAGTCGCGCGCACCATCTTCGCGCCGCGCACGGTTCGCAAGCTCCAACAGATCGAGCCCCTGCTGCGCGCTGACGGACTTCTCGCCCGTCGCCAGATGCGTATGCAGAAGACGCTCGTAGGGGAATCCGACCTGCTTGCAGATTTTTTGCAGCGGCGTTTCGTAGATCACCACCCCGGCCAGCACGAAGATGACCCCCAGGCGGTCGGCCGCCATCTCGTTCCATCTTTGAAGAAAGTCCGCGATCTCCTGATCGGTCATCGCGCGCGGATCATGCGAACCGATGTAGGCCATATCTTCCTTCACATCCGAGAGAGCCCGCCGGACGAGACGGCCTACCGTTAACTGCATCCAGCCCAGACGCAGCACGTCAGGCAGCACGCGCAGAAGGTCTCGGAGCGGAGGGCGGCGCGCCACCTCGTCTTCGGGTTTGACCCTGCCCTCATGGCCCATCGCTCGCATCACGGAGGCGGGGTCGCTGCCCGTCATTCGGCAGACGTGGCGGAACTGCGACAGATTGAAATAAGGACGCCCGTAGAAGGGTTTCATTATGGGCCCAAGCTCCGATTCGGAAGCCAGCAGGCGGCCGTAATAGTGTCGCATGGCCCGATTGAGGATGTCGCACAGGGCATACAAGACCTGTGGCGAGGGCAGATCGGGCAATACTTCGCGGGCGTTGGCGCGCGTCCATTCGATCGACGGATTTTCGCGGGCGGGCGTCAGGGGCGCAGCCGTCACGGGGCGCGACTGAACTATCCAGAACCGTTCGCCGTCGTGGCACCACTCGACATCCTGCGGCGCGTCGTAGTACTGCTCGATGCGTAGAAGCAGCGCGGCCAGCTCGCGCAACCGCTCTTCGGTCAAAGATGGCGCGGCCCTTTCGCGCGCGCCGGTTTCAACCAACCTGGAAAAGCCGTCTTCGGCCGCCACACGGTAGAGCTTGTCGCCGATATGAGACGACAGCACAGAGGCGTCCGCCTTACGCAGATGAAATTCGTCGGGCTCGACGTGGCCGCCTACCAGCGCTTCGCCCAATCCCAAGTCGCGCTGATGACCAACTCTTCGCGCCCGCCCGTCAGCGGGTTGATCGTAAACGCCACGCCCGAGGCGACCGCCCGGATCATCGCCTGCACGAGCACCCCTGTTTCGAGCCGGTCTGTCCGTAGTCCCTGCGTCCGTCGATAGGCGAGCGCCTGCGCCGATTCGACGGACGCCCGGCACGCATCTATCGCCTGGGCCAGGCCGTCTCGCGTGACGTTCAATCTGGTCTCGTGAATCCCCGCGAAAGAGTGGCTCGCGCCGTCCTCATCCGCAGCCGACGAGCGCACGGCGAACAATGTCTCTTCAGGAAATGGCCGCAAAGCCTCCTCAAGCTCGACCGCCACGAGAGCGCCATCCGACGCACCGGCCAGCAGGACGAAACCATCCGGCACGGGAAAGCCCGCCTGCTTCAGCCGCGCACAGTTGTAGGCTTTGCCTCCGGCGCGCGGCGCATCGGCGTGGGTCAGGCTCTCAAGCGACTTGATGACTCTCATTTTCGGCAACGCTCGCTCGCATCACAGTGAATTTCAACTATCTTCGGATCGAGATTTTCCTTATTCTCCGGTGCGGTTTTGACCGATGATCGACTATTGACATAGACCTTCGACAGTAATATCGTTTGCGTGTTTCCGGCCTCGCCTTCTTGCTAACCAGAGCCCCTCGCTGGCCTCACTGCCACGCTCTTCATCTAAATGATGGTAACGGTGATAGACACAACTTCGTAAGGTCAACCGAAAACCGCTGTCGCCCGTTTAAGCTTTCGGCGCTTATGAGTCGAAGATAACTCACTCTCATCCTTGATTTCGGCACAGACCGCAATGCCCTGTCATGCTTTTACGTACTGAAGAACCAGAGAGACAGTTTACAGCAGGCATAAGTCTTATGCCCGTCCATTTGGCTGGGGCTCGTTGACGCTTCCGGCGGCCCGCAATTCACGCGCACCAATGGCGGGAATAAAGCCCCCTGCGGGCCGACCCTGCGCTCTTATTCCCGCTCGAATGATTTGTCTCGATTGCCGACTATGAGGCTCGCTCTCAATGGTCTTTAGTCTCGCACATGGCTTACTGCTCACGGATGGCTTGCTCGACCGTCTCTTATCGTTGGTGGATGGTTGGAACAGGATGGACAAATCCACCGCCGTCGCCTTGAGCCTGGGGGTCGTCGGCGTGGTCTGGAATCTGGCCGCGCTCAACAAGGCCAGCCGCGAGGCGAATAAGCTTTTAGAGAAGGCTACGGAGGAGCTGAAAAGGCGCATCGGCTCGAATCTCTCCCGATTAAGATCGCAGGAATTTATAGACGGCTCGTCAATCAGGAGCATGGCCCTGTCAATCCAGAGGTCAAGGCGCTGCCCCGTGCTCACCGACGCTGTTATCTCCGAAGTCATAAGATCGCTGGCATCCGATCTCGAAGAGCAGTTCGAGGGAGAAGCGCTCAGGCGCAAAAAAAGAGCTTTGGGTGTTGCGCTCAAAGAGTTCGACCCGAAGGGGCCGTCTCTCGCCTCGATTGCTTTCACCGACCGCATTTTCGCATTCGTTTTATCAGCGCTCGCGTTCAGCCTTGGCATCCTGTCCGCCCAGTTCCTGCTGACGAGCATAGCTTCCAGGTCATCGTTTATAAGTCTCGCCATCTGGCTGCTCCCTCTGCTTCAACTGCTGCTGGTGTATTCCAACAAGAGGGCCACGCATTTCTGGCGCGCGCAGCTCTCGGCGGCAGATGCGGAACCGACCGGCGCATCACAATCGCGCGGCGGCGACGACGTGCAGTTGCACCCCGTCTTAGACATTTTTCTATTAATGTCGATGTCGCTTTCCCACAAAGTTCATCTGTCATGGGCTCCCCTGTGGGAGGAACTGGCCTTTCGCTTTCTGCCCGCGCTCGTCCTGCCCATATTCGGTGCGTGGACGGCATTTCAGGCGGGGAAGCTGCTCAATATCGACCCGACGGGGCTGCGCTCTCTGGTCGCCGTGTCCGCGATCATTATGGTGGGCGCCGGTTTTTACATAAGCCTGGTGCTATTCGCCAGGTGGCACGAATATAAACACTTCACTGTCAGAAAACTGCTCGCCGAGTTTAGCCGTCTACAGCGGAGCATCATTCTCGCAGAGGTTCGCGGCCAAACCGCCAGCCGCAACGATCTGCAAGAGTGCATTTCGATATGCAGACGGCTCTGGGTAATCACCGGATACTCTATCTACGAAGAGCGTGAAAAGGAGATGAAACGGATGCTCGCCGAAAGCCGTGCGAGCTAGAAATCGTCGGGAGGTACTGAAAATGGAGACGATCAAAAATATAGACTGGAATGCTATTCGCGACCTGTTGCTCAGCTCAAGTCCATCTGGCTATGCCCTGCAATACGGGATTCTGGCGCTCGATACGCTGATAATGATCTATATTATTATCAGAGGAAACAGAGAGCGTGTCATCGTCCTCAGTCATACGCGAATATGGGTCGAGACGCTGGTGGCGAGTCTGGTGACATTCGGCTTCTACCGTCTTGCGATCTGGCTCGCGCCAAAGGGCACGTGGCCTTTCATCCTTTTCCTGGTAGGGCTTTTCCTTTCTAACTTTATCATGCGGGCCATCCTGCAAATGCTGGTCTTCGTGATGGACAGGGGACGGTCGTTGAAAGACCTCGGGAGTGGGCCCGAAGCTCCGTTCAACTGTAACTGGCCCCTGATCCCGCGCTGTGCGAACTTCTGTTCTCAGCAGATTATAGTCATAGTCCTTTTCTGGGCCCGAACGACGTAGCGCGGCGCGGCGATCACTCTTTAAATGAGCGAACGTTCTCACACCTTGAGCGCGGAAAGGCTACAGCTTTTTGCCGAGCTGACGGGCAAACTCTCTTTCGGTCTGATCGGAGCCTGTTATGTCGCCGGTCTGATCGTGGTCAGCATGTACCTTAATCGCTACGGCATCTACTCGATAAGCATTTTCCGCGTCAGCTACGTGACCGCCGGATTCTGGGTCATCCTGCCGATATTGATTTCCCTGATTATCATCTACGGCGCACTCGGTTTGATTCTCGTCTTCGACTCGAAGGGTAGCACCGTTGTGAGCAATCTGCTTCAGCTCACAGAGTTCAGGAAGGAGATCAAAACCAAGGACTCCATCTCTTGGACGATGCTCGGTAATTTTCTACTGTTGATTGCCTTGTTCCCTGTCATTAGCTGGTCTCTCGGAATCCGGCTCGACTGGAAATGGCTGTTGGCCCTGCTGACGGGCGGACTGGTCGCTCTATTTCTTATTCCAATCTATTTCAACCTCGCTTTTTCGGTCGTCCCCGGCACACTCAAAAAGATTTTCCACCTCGGTTTTATCATCGTCATAGAGCTTCTGCTGCTCGTCGTACACATACTCGTGTTCGCCAATCGGGTTTACGACACGATCCCCTCCCACATCGGGGGCGGCCGCCCGAAAACGGTTCAATTCATCATCGAGTCGGAGCCTAAAATTCGTAATTCTTTAGTGGACGCGGGAATCAGCTTCGATGGGGAAACGAATCGGACTCGGGAGGTCAGGCTGCTCTTTGTGACCGAGGAGGAATATATAATTCTGGTCGTCGATTCAAACACCAATCACGAAGCGCCCGTTAGTATCCGGCGCGATACGGTTAAGGCCACTCTTTATCGCGGCGATTAAAGTCTTGAACTCTCTCTTTGTGACGACAAAGCGATACGCACCTTGCGCGGGCCCGTGGGGCTCATCAGCAGCTCTCGCCGCTGAGGTGGATCAATTCGGTGATTCGCGCCAGATGATGATCGTCATGCTCGGCTATGAAGAAGGCGAAGTCTATGACGCGCATACGAGTCTTGAGGCGCAGGTGCATGGCCGAGCGCCGGACGAACTCCTCGTCAAACTCTTCGAGTCGACGCACGAACTCGGCCCTCTCCGCGCGAAATGCGAGCGTAATCTCCGCGATGGGATGCGCGTTGTGATTCGCCTCGTAGGTCTTTCGATTATCGCGGTCGGCGGGCCGCAGGCTCTCGCTGCCCGCCGCGTAATCGTCCAGGCGTGCGAGGTCGAGCGGGCCTAGATCGAGCAGGTGGCCTGCGTGCTCCTGTATCGACCACTGATCGCCATCGCGGCGCGTCAGCAACTCTGCCGGAAGAGCGCGGACGCGATCTTCCAAGCGCGCCGGAGTGCCCCGTAAACGCTCTATGACGTTCGGATACATCCACATGGGAAGCTCAAAAGAGAATGTGCGCTCAAACCAGGCTATGGTTCGTATCATTTTTTTGTCCTCGCCGGATAAAAGAGACGGCCCCGGGGCGGCATGGCATCAAAGGGCGAGCGAGTTGGCCGTGCGCGCGAGCGAGCGAGCGCCACGGCTCTTTTTACTATCGAATCGCCTTCTCAGCCTCAAGGTAGAGCATCGGCACGCTCATCCGAAGCTCGCCCCTGAGTTTCGCCGTCTCGTTCAGCTTTCCCTCGATTCTCTCGAATACAGGCCCCTCTTCATCCTCTTTGACGACGCTGCGCCAGCCCCCGAGAAAACCGATCTTGGTCAGCGAGTGATTCAATAACGCGCTGCCATCCGTAAAGCGCATCTGAAATTCGTCCTCGACCTCCTTGACGATAGTCCAGCCAGCTTCCCGAAGCAGCCCGCCGAGCGAAAGCAGCGTTCCGCGATGCGCCTCCTGAGCATTCAACCCCTCAAGGTATTCCGCCCTGTCCATTTCCCTCAAGGTCTCTCTGAAGACCTCATAGAACTCGCGGTAGTGGCCCACGACGTTGGTCGTCAGAGCCAGCTTTGCGCCGGGCTTTGCCACACGGAAACATTCGGCGAGGACTCCGGAGGGATCCGACCAGTTGTTGAGGCCCAGATTAGAGACGATCAGATCGAAGGAGGAATCGGTGAACGGTTGGCGCGCGCCGTCCGCCTCGACTATGTTCACGTTGGGCAGATCGTAAAGCCTCTGTTTTAGTCTGACCCTGGCGAGCGCCGCCTTCCATATATCGAAGCCTGTAACGCGGCACGAGCGGCCGAACACATGCGCCAGCTCGAACAGAGGGAATCCGTTTCCACAACCGACATCCAGGATTTCTATTCCCCCGCGAATTTCTATCTGATCGAAAAGCAATCTCCCGAACCTGGAAGACCAGAAGGACAGCTCGTCGATGATCGAGGCGAAGTCCGGATTGTCAAGATCGTTTCTGTGTTTCAGATAATCAGTCATGCAAAATTCATCCCCGCCGAATCCATATCCGAAGCCGCCGCTTCGCCGAGCGGCGAACACCCTTTTTCATCTTCGGCCCAGGCGATGCGCGCGCAATTTATACCTTCGCATATTCTCATTTTAGATTGCGACGCGGGCTCCGGCCTAGAGCTATCTTTGCGGCGCGATTTCAGAGGCGTTGGAGTTAACGAACGCTCAACGCGCGGTGGATGCTTTACATCTCTCTAAACCTATGATACTCTTGAAATTAAAGCCAGCGAATCGACACCTATAGTAGTACGGAATCGTACAGACGTTTGCCCTCGCCGCAGCTATAATCCACTCACAATTTTCCTTGGCGGATAACTCACTGTAAAGCCAGCGAGACGGGCTCATTCCCCTTGATCCGAACAGAGGCCGTGCAGTTCTCTCATTTGTAGAGATTGAGAGGGGTCACATTCGTATCGGGCGCGTCGTAAATCTATTCCCCCAAAAGAAGCGCTTGCGCGTTTTAGCTTCCGCGCACGACGTTTTAGTAGAAGCGTGCATCAGGATTACCGAAAAGAGCGATTTGTGAGCCATTAAGGATTAATACCGGGCGCTTTTTTATAGCCTGGCCTTTTAATGTCGAGAGCGCGGTCGAGTGTCGCTTCGCAGATGCAACTGACGCGCGCTTCTTCGTCTACGGAAGAGCAAACGGCGCACAAGGGATTCGATCAACCGAGGCAGGGGTTAAATATGAGAAGTATGGAGCAAAAATACAACAGCTATTTTGGAACCGGCGCAACGTCGTCTGAGAAGATGCCGGACTTGGTTTGCCTATCGCATCTGCGTTGGGATTTTGTTTATCAGAGGCCGCAACATTTGTTGAGCCGCTTTGCCAACGAGCGGCGCGTCTTCTTCTTTGAGGAGCCCATCTTCGGCGACGGCCCGATGCGCCTCGACATCAGCCCGCGCGAGTGCGGCGTGCAGGTCGTCGTTCCGCACCTGCCGAAAGGTCTCGTCAGCGAAGAGGCCCTCGACTCGGTGCTACAGGGAATGATTGATCGCCTGTTCGCGGAGCGGAAGATAGATTCACACCTCTTGTGGTATTACACGCCGATGGCCTGCGCCTGGACGCGCCACCTGAAGCCGCTGGCGACCATTTACGACTGCATGGACGAGCTATCGGCTTTCAAGGGAGCGTCGCCCATACTCAGGGAACGTGAGGCCGAACTGTTCAAGCGCGCCGACCTGGTCTTCACCGGCGGTCAAAGTCTATACGAGGCCAAGCGCACGCAACACCCGAACGTCTACGCCTTTCCATCCAGCATTGACGCTGCGCATTTCGCGCAGGCACGCAGCATCACCGTCGAGCCGTCGGATCAAGCCGACATCCCGCACCCGCGTCTCGGGTTCTTCGGTGTGATAGATGAGCGGCTGGACATTGAATTGCTCGACGCGGTGGCCGAAGCGCGGCCCGATTGGCAACTGGTCATCATCGGGCCGGTCGTCAAGATCGATCCCGAGACGTTGCCGCGCCGCGCAAATATTCATTACCTGGGCCCGAAGTCGTACGCGGAGCTTCCGGCCTACCTTTCGGGCTGGGACGTGGCGCTCCTGCTGTTTGCGCGCAACGAATCGACCCGCTTTATCAGCCCGACGAAGACCCCGGAATACCTCGCGGCGGGGCGCGCGGTCGTCTCCACCTCGATTCGCGACGTAGTGCGTCCCTACGGGCAGAACGGTCTGGTTCGCATCGCGGACGCGCCCTCGGATTTCGTCTCGGCCATCGAAGCGGCGCTGGCGGATGCGAGCAGTACGGAGCGCCTGCAAGAGGTTGACGCATATCTTTCGCAGACCTCTTGGGATCGTACCTGGAAGCGCATGACGGAATTGATAGAGGACGTGGTCACGGCGCGGCAAGCTTCTGCCGTGCGCGTCACCGCGCAGCCGGACGTCATCAAGACGGCTGCGCGCGCGGCCACCGCTTCGAGCTTTGCGACCGGAGACTGATTCGCTTTTGAAGCTTTACTAACTACACGAAATAGAAAAGAGCATTGGGGAGAAAAAGAGATGTTTGATTATTTAATCGTCGGGGCGGGTTTCGCCGGAAGCGTACTGGCCGAGCGTCTGGCAAATGGCGCGAACAAGCGTGTCTTAATCTGTGATAAGCGCCCTCATATCGGTGGCAATGCTTACGATCACTATAACGATGACGGCATTCTCGTACACAAATACGGCCCTCACATCTTTCATACCAATTCGCGCGAGGTCTTCGAGTACCTTTCCCGTTTCACGGAGTGGCGCTCTTACCAGCACCGCGTCCTGGCCCACGTGGACGGCCAGCACGTTCCCATTCCGATCAATCTGGATACGATCAATAAGCTCTACGGGTTGAATCTCACCTCGTTTCAGGTCGAAGAGTTCTTCAAGAGCGTGGCCGAGCCCGTCGAGAAGATTCGCACCTCGGAAGATGTCGTGGTCAGCAAAGTGGGACGAGAGCTATACGAGAAGTTCTTCCGCAATTACACGCGCAAGCAATGGGGCCTGGATCCGTCCGAGCTTGATGCTTCGGTCACGTCGCGCGTGCCCACTAGAACCAACCGCGACGACCGTTATTTCACGGACAGCTATCAGGCGATGCCGAAGCATGGCTACACGCGCATGTTCGAGCGGATGCTCGATCACGAGAACATTAAGATCATGCTCAATTGCGATTATCGCGAGATCGAGCGGGAGATTCCCTATCGAGAGATGATCTACACCGGCCCCGTCGATAGCTACTTCCAGTATCGTTATGGGAAATTGCCGTATCGCTCGCTTGAGTTCAAGCACGAGACGCATGACGTGCCCACGTTTCAGCCCGCGCCGGTCGTCAATTACCCGAACGAACACCTCTATACGCGCATCACCGAGTTCAAATATCTGACCGGGCAGGAGCACGCGAAGACGAGCATCGTCTACGAGTTTCCGCAAGCCGAGGGCGATCCTTATTACCCCGTGCCGCGCACAGAGAACGCGGAAATCTATGCCAAATACAAGGCGCTGGCTGATGCGACGCCGGGCGTGCATTTCGTCGGCCGTCTCGCCACCTACAAGTACTACAACATGGATCAGATCGTGGCCCAGGCGCTCACCGTCTTTGCCAAGATCAACAACACCAAGCGACTGGTCGCCGTCGCGGCAAGCGGTAACGGCAACGGTCACCGGATAGAGAGTTCACAGGCCATGAAGAAGGAGATGGCCCTGACGACTCGATAAGGAATGACACCCCGAAGGAGGATGTCTATGCCGGTAGAGCCGAGCGCCGTTCCGGCCCTTGAGTTGTGGGCCGGAGTCGAATGCACAGTCAATCGCGTAGGCGATCAGTATTTCGATCAGTTGGAACAGAACGGTCATGCCGCGCGCGCCGATGATCTGGAGCTTTTCGCGCGACTCGGGGTGCGCGCCCTTCGTTACCCGGTCTTGTGGGAGCGGACTGCGCCCGACGGGTTGAAGCGCGCTCATTGGGATTGGGCCGATGAACGACTGGCACGCCTCAATGAACTCGGGGTGCGAGCAATCGTCGGCCTCGTGCATCACGGCAGCGGCCCGCGCTCGACGAGCCTCGTCGATCCCTTCTTCCCGGAAAAGCTGGCCGCCTATGCGCGCGCCGTCGCCGAGCGTTACCCGTGGGTGGACGCCTACACGCCCGTCAACGAGCCGCTGACCACGGCCCGCTTCAGCGGCCTTTACGGCCACTGGTATCCGCACGGGCGAGACGACCTGACTTTCGCCCGCGCACTACTGACGCAATGCCGCGCCGTCGTCCTGTCAATGCGCGCCATCCGCGAATCCAACCCCGCCGCCCGGCTCATACAGACAGAGGATTTGGGCAAGACCTTCAGCACGCGGGCGCTCGCCTATCAGGCGGCCTTTGAAAACGAGCGTCGCTGGCTGAGCTACGACCTGCTTTTGGGCCGCGTCAAGCGCGGCCACCCGATGTGGAGATACCTGCGACGCATCGGAGTCCTTCAATCCGAGTTGGACTGGTTCGTGGATAACACTTGCCCGCCTGATGTGATCGGCATCAATCATTACCTGACGAGCGAGCGTTTCCTTGATGAAAGACTGGGGCGCTATCCGGCGTGCTCGCACGGCGGAAACGGGCGCGACGCCTACGCCGATGTCGAAGCGGTGCGCGTCAGGGCCGAGGGCACGGCCGGGCCGAGGGCCCTGATCGAAGAGGCTTGGGAGCGCTACGGGCTGGCGGTGGCTGTGACGGAGGCTCATCTGGGCTGCACGCGCGAAGAGCAGTTGCGATGGCTCAAGGAGGTTTGGGAGGCGGCCCACGACGCGCGGCGCAACGGGGTGGACGTGCGTGCCGTCACGGCATGGTCGCTGCTGGGCGCGTATGATTGGGATAGCCTTGTGACGCGCGCCGCCGGACATTACGAGCCGGGCGTCTTCGATCTTCGCGCTTCGAGCCCGCGCCCGACGGCGCTGGCGCACATGCTGCGCGACCTGGGCCACGGGCGCGAGCATAAGCATGCCGTGCTGGATGCGCCCGGATGGTGGCGCAGGCTCGACCGGCTGCATTATCCGCCTGTCGGTGGCCCACCCCCACGCGCGGCGCGCACCACGCAGCCCACAATAAAGGCCGGGACACGAGAGATAAAAAGGGGACGCGGGGCGACGCGCCCGCTTTTGATTGCGGGAGCGACGGGCACGCTCGGGCGCGCCTTTGCAAGAATCTGCGAGGGCCGCGGCCTCTCCTACAGGCTTCTGACGCGGCGCGAGATGGACATCGCAGACCCTGAAGCGGTCAGGCAGGCGCTCGCCGAATACGAGCCCTGGGCCATAGTCAACGCCGCGGGCTATGTGCGGGTGGATGACGCCGAGCGCGAGCCCGCGCTCTGCTATCGTGAGAACCGGGACGGCCCCGCCACGCTGGCCGACCAATGCGCTTCGCGCGCCACGGCGCTGCTCTCTTTCTCGTCCGATCTGGTCTTCGATGGAGAGAAGCGGAACCCTTATGTGGAGACGGACGCGACGGCGCCGCTCAACGTCTACGGGCGTAGCAAAGCCGAGGGTGAAGCGCTCTTGATCGCGGCTCATCCTTCGGCCCTGGTGATACGCACGAGCGCGTTCTTCGGGCCGTGGGATGAATATAATTTTGTGACCGTGGCGCTACGCACTCTGGCCGAAGGGCGCGCATTTGTGGCCGCCGAAGACGCCACAATCTCGCCCACTTATGTTCCAGACCTGGTGAACGCGAGTCTCGATCTTTTGATAGACGGCGAGCGGGGGATCTGGCACCTGGCCAATGATGGCGCGATCACCTGGGCCGAGCTGGCGAGAATGGTTGCCGGTCGCGCGGGCCTGGACGCATCGCTCGTCGATGCTCGCCCGACCCTGTCGCTGGGCCTCAAGAGCGCCCCGCGCCCGCTCTACAGCGTGCTGGGGAGCAATCGCGGCCACCACCTGCTGCGGCCCCTTGAAGATGCCGTCGGCCGTTACCTCAGAGAGTGCGAGACGCGCTTCGACGCGTTCAGGTATAATACGCCGCGCAAACAGCGGGCCCATCCTTAATTGAAACCGTCGAGGCGCTCTGCAAGAGAGGCTCACGCGCGAGTGTTGGCACGAAAGCCTTTGAGCGAAGGACGGGAGTGAGAGAAGAATGCGTATCTTAGTGACGGGCGGAGCCGGTTATATAGGCAGTGTCGTGACGGAAGAGTTGTTGAGAGACGGCCACAGCGTCGTCGTCTATGACAATCTCTCGAAGGGGCACAGGGCCGCGCTTGCGCCCGGCGCCGAGTTCGTGCGCGCAGACCTGATGGAGCGCGAGCGCCTCGCCTCCCTCCTTGAAGAGGGCCGTATCGAGGCCGTCATTCATCTGGCGGCAAGCTCGCTGGTCGGCGAATCCGTCACGGAACCCGCCAAATATTATCAAAACAATCTGGTGGCGGGACTCTTGCTGCTCGACGCGATGCGCGAGGCCGGGGTGCGCCGCATCGTCTTTTCATCGACGGCGGCGACCTACGGCGAGCCCGCCAGGCAGCCCATAGAGGAGAGCGACCCGACCAATCCGACGAATCCTTATGGCGAGACCAAGCTGGCCTTCGAGCGGGCGCTCAGGTGGTACGAAAATGCCTACGGGATACGCTACGCGAGCCTGCGCTATTTCAATGCGGCGGGCGCAAGCGTTCGGTGCGGCGAGGCTCACGACCCGGAGACGCACCTGATCCCGATAATTTTGCAAGCGGCGGCCGGGAAAAGAGAGTACGTCGAAATCTACGGCGAGGACTACGAGACGCCTGACGGGACGTGCGTGCGCGATTACATACACGTCATTGATCTGGCCCGCGCGCACATCCTCGCGCTGGGCATTCTGGGCGAGCGAAGCGCCATCTATAATCTGGGCTGCGGCGGCGACGGCTATAGCGTGCGCGAGGTGATAGAGGCCGCGCGCGCCGTGACCGGCCGCGAGATTTCCGTGCGCGTTGGCCCACGTCGCGCTGGCGACCCGGCCCGGCTCGTCGCCAGCTCCTTGAAGATCAAACGAGAGCTTGGATGGATGCCCGAAAGGCAGGACTTATCGACGATCATCACGGATGCCTGGGCCTGGATGCAGGCGCACCCGCGCGGCTATGAAAGCGATACGGAGGATCGCGCCCGGAGCAGCAAAAGCTCGCCATGACATGCCCGGCGGGCTAAGCGTCACGAAGACCAGCCCGCCGCTTTGAGAGAGGGCGTGTCGCTTCCGCAAGGCAGGGCTCGGACGCCGTATCTTCCGCCTCCAGGATTTCCCATTAAAAAACCGGCAACTTCTCCCCCGCAAGAGGGCATCAATATATGGCCCGGCACGTAAATTCGCCGGGCATCCGTTTTCGAGAGTGTTTTCGGGTTCGATACCAGTAATGGGCCGTATCTATACAATCGCGCCTATATTTTGTATAAGTGTTTATGAGCGCAGCAGTCAACCTTGTCCGAGACCTTGATTCATCCCTGATGGAACACGCCCAGCTTAGCGCGCCGCGCCCCGAATATCCGAGGCCGCAATTCGTGCGCGCACAGTGGTTGAATCTGAACGGCGAATGGGAGTTCGCCTATGACGATGCGAATAAGGGGCGCGAGAGCGGCTGGCAGTATGGCCTGCCGCTGGAAAAGCGCATCACGGTTCCCTATCCCTACCAGAGCGAGCTTTCAGGAATCAACGACAAGGATGTTCACGAAGTAGTCTGGTACTCGCGTAGTTTTGAAGTGCCTTCGGAATGGCTGCGGGCGCATGATTTGCTGCTGCACTTCGGCGCGGTGGACTATCGCACGACCGTCTGGGCCAACGGCCAGGAGGTGGGCCATAACCAGGGCGGACACGTGCCCTTCGAGTTCGACATCGCTCCCTACCTGAAACAGGGAACCAACCGCCTGACGGTTCGCGTCGAAGACCGCCAGAACCCGCGCCAGCCGCGCGGCAAACAATCGACCACGGGCCGCCCGCACGACATAGACTATTACTGCACGACCGGCATCTGGCAGACCGTTTGGCTGGAGCCCGTCCCGACCGTGCGCATCAACGAGATCATCATCAACCCTTCGGCGCGTAAGAGCAGTATAGAGATCAGCGTTTACCTGCACGCGCCCGCCTCCTCCTGGCGCATGGAGGCCGAGGCTTTTGACGGCGACCGCCTCGTGGCCCACGTTGTCGAAGAGACTTCGACGGCGACCGGCTGGCTCAGCTTACACATCCCGGATGCAAAGCTCTGGTCGCCCGACGCGCCCCATCTCTACTCGCTGCGGGTGCGTCTGTTCGAGGGCGATCAATTACTCGACGAGGTTCTGTCTTACGCCGGTATTCGCGACGTAGAGCTGCGCGATGGCCGCGTCGTGCTCAACGGCCAGCCTGTCTATCTGACGATGGTACTGGATCAGGGCTACTGGCCCGAGAGCTATCTGGCTGCGCCTTCGGACGAGGCTTTGCGTACGGACGTGGAGTGGATCAAGCGCTTCGGCTTCAACGGCGTGCGCAAACACCAGAAGATAGAAGACCCGCGCTGGCTCTACTGGTGCGATAAGTTGGGGCTGCTGGTCTGGGAAGAGATGCCGAACGCGCGCGAGTGGTCGTCGCAGGCCGAAGAGCGATTGGCCGCCGAATGGAAGCGCGCAGTCCGTCGTGATTACAACCACCCGTGCATCATCTGCTGGGTTCCGGTCAACGAGAGCATGGGTTTTCCGGGTCTCAGAAGGAGCCATCCGGGCCAGTATGCTTTTATAGAACGGATGGTCGCCATGACGAGGCAGCTCGACCCCAGACGGCCCGTCATAGATAACGACGGCTGGGAGCATACGGACATCACGGACATCTGCGCGATACACGACTATACGCCGACGGCTGAGAAACTGCGCGAGCGTTACCAGGAGGCATCACACGGCGGAGAGCTTCCGGCCCACGTGTGGCTTGCCAGCAAGCCGCTTTTTGTGCTCGGCTCGCGCTATCGCGGGCAGCCCATCATGCTGACGGAGGTGGGCGGATTCCTGCTCGTCCCTTTGGGCATTCCACCCGAAGAGCGCGATCTGCTCTACAAGTTCTACGGCTCTTTCCGCACTCCGGACGAGCTTCTGGCGAAGTATCGCGATTTGATGGAGGGTATCGCCTCGCTGCGTTTCGTGGCCGGGTTCTGTTATACACAACTGACCGACATCGAGCAGGAGATAAACGGGCTCCTCACCTATGATCGCAAGCCGAAGGTCGCTCCCGAAGAGATCACGAAAATTCATCGAGAGCTATTCGACACGGGCGTTCCCGTTGCCTAATGAATCCCAGGCGCGCCCGAGCGCTTTCGGGGCCGCGAAGGCCGTTTATAAAGGGACGAGGAGCGCGCCTGCCGTCCAGAGAGCTTAAAAGGCCCGCCCCTGTAAGACTGACAAAACGTCAGTCCCGTGACAAAACTTCAGACAGGATTGTCCCCTGAAGCCTTTGCGCGCCCGGCTCGGAGCCCCACCTCGGCAGCCCCTTTACCCTCTTAATCCGACTATCGCCAGCGTTTACAAATCGTCCGGAGCTTTTCCCGGAGCCCGGCACGAGGGTTGTATAGCCAAACCCGTAGCCGGGACTCTGTGTGCCCACAAAGTCCCGGCCGAAGACGAACCCTCGCTTATAACTTCACGCTGATTCCTCATCGCAAAAAAGCCATTTCCAACCCCCAATAGAACTGGGGCAAGTCCTATTGAAGAAAGTTACAATTTAAGGAGAATAAAGACACTAATGCTCAACTCAATCAAACGCGTCGCGCAGGTGGTCTCCGTGGCTATCCTGGTGGCAATGACCGCAGCGGTCGCTTCGGCACAGGTTAACACCGGCGGAACGGTCACGATGAGCGGTACGGTCTCAAAATTCGTCGAACTCAATTCGGGCGGTGCCGTCACGCTCACGGGCAATTCCGGCGGCGGAGTCTCCGTCGACGGTGTCGATGGCCAGTTGCTGGCCGTCAACGTCGCCCTCGGCGAGCTTGGCCCGAGCAACGCCAGCAGCTTCGTCAAGGCAAGCGTACCGCTCAAGCTCAGGAGTAATACCAACTACGTGCTCTCGATGAGCGCTACCGTCAACACCACCGGCTCGTCGACCAGCAAGATTGCCGCCTCGGACATCGGTTTTGGTATGGGGACGCCCAATCGCCCGGCCACCGGGCCGACTTCAATCGGCGTGGCTTCCGGCACTGACACGGATAACACGGCGGGCGACCCGACCGGCGCATCTGTCGGCGCAGTCAACGCCACGACTGGCAGGTACGAGTATACGGCCACCAGGTCGAACCTCGGAGCCTTTTCATCTTCGACGACCGTTCTCAGTGGCCCACGCATTATGAACGCCGTGCCCCGCACCAACACCAATGGAATGACGGTTCCGGCCATCTTCTCCGTCAAGCCGCAGTTTTATGAAGACGGCTCGACCATGGCGGTGGCGACTTTCACCATCGCTGCTCCCTAGTAACTCATCGCAAGACCGGGGTCTATTCCCTGGTTTCGAGTTGAGCAACAGGTCATGCGTCGCCGCTTTCCAGACAGAGGAAGGCGGCGACGCATGACCATATAAACCGCCACCGAACCAACCGTCACCGAAGCCGCGAGCGATGCGGCCACGATGGGCCAGTATGATGAAGCGACGCGCCATCACAATCACGATCTTCTCCTGGCTGCTCCTTCTGTGCGCAGCCGCAGAGACGCACGCACAATTTGATATTGGCAGCGGCGGCACGCCCACTATTACGGGAGCGCAGGGCGGAACCGTGACGGGCAACTCAAGCGTGCTGCAAGACCTGGTTGTGACGATCAATTTCGGCGAAGTCTCGCCGATCAACTCTAACAATCTGGTTAAGGTCGTCGTGCCCGTCGCCATCCGCAGCACTGCGCCCTATCAGGTGACGGTCTCGGTGGCGGGCACGTTCAACGCAAATTCGCAGGCCGTACAGGCATCCGACATCGGCTTCGGCGTGCTGAATATGCGCCAGATGGGAGCCAAGTCTCAGGATTGCTCCGTCGCCCACCTCTTTCGCTCGCCCTTCAATAACGATCCATCGACGGGCGTTACAATCAACGCCAGTGGCCGCGCCGCTTATCCTTCATCGCTCCAGAACGTCTCGACCTCGACCGTGATTCTGAGCGGGCCGAAACTGACGAGGGGCAGCCTGGCCAGGCGTGAGGCCGACAACGGCTATATCTTCGACGCCGTTTTTACTATCAAGCCGCAGTACTACGTTTCGGGAACCTTCAGCGCAACGATCACCTTCACCATCTCGGCCGGGCCCAACGTCGGCTGCTAATAAAAAATTTCAACCATGAACATGACCACCACCAAAAAGATTTCCAGGCTGCTCATGCCTCTCTTCTGTCTACTGCTACTGATCTTGCTGTTCGCTTCGCTGGCGGCGCTGGCCGAGGCGCAGAGTGCCGACCCGAGCGTGGTGGCGCAGCAGCAGCAGCAGCAGGCGGCGGCGTCTTCCGAAAGCGATGGACTGGCGATGGCCCCGGCGCGGTTTGAATTAGAGATGCAGCCGGGCACAGAGACGACGGTCGTCATCAACCTGGACTACCACACGTCCAAAGGAGGCGCGCAGCCGTCGCGCATCATGGCGAGTTTGAACGACTGGGACATAAAACCCGGCGGAGAGCTACAGTTTTATAAAGCGGGGACGCTCGCGCGCTCCGCCAGCCCGTGGCTCATCTACAGCCCGTCCGAGGTCACTGTGCAGCCGGGCCATACCCATTCCATACGCGTGACCATCTCCGTGCCGAAGGACGCGACGCCGGGCGATCACCTCGCGGCGCTCATCGTGGAGCAACGGCCCGACACGATCAAATACAACAGGAACATCCGCCAGATGTCGGTGCGCTTTCGCATGGCCTCTATGTTTTACATCACAGTGCCGCAAACCGTCCGGCGTGGAACGCTCGAAAATCTAGAGGCGGTCGCGGGCCCGAACGGCATCACCATCACACCGACGCTCAAGAATGAGGGCAACAGCGCCATCCGCCCGCTCTCCTCTGTTCAGATCATAGACTCAAGAGGCCGCACCGTCCTTGAAATGGCTGAGGGCGAATCGCTGCCTGTGCTCGGCGGCGCGCTGCTGAGTAAACCGCTTCTGATCGAGCAGCCGCTCCCGCCCGGCACTTATACAGTCAAATACAGGGTTGACTTCCAGGGGAACGGCAAGGCGACCGAGGGCATCACTGATCTGATAGTCAAAGAGAGCAACCCGCGCGATCCCATCGCGGCGACCTCACCGGCTAAAACGGACAAGAGCAAGCCTTAAAAAGATAGCCGCAAGGCGTGTGCTTATAGCAGGCCCCGTCTCAGTCGCGAGTATGAGCTTCGGGATTGAAACCCGAAAGCTCTAGGCTCGAAAGAGCGGCACGGGCAAAAGGAAAAGCGGTGCGGCAGGTCTTCAAAGCCCTGGCGCACCGCTTTTCCTTTTGGTTGCGATTATTTAGTTAGCGGCTATGGGGAAGCGTTTGATCTCGGCGGGGATGACTACGACCGGAAGCTTTACGTCGGCGGTTTCGCTTCCGGCCTGGACTTTGATGGTGAGCGCGCCCGCAGCGGACTTTGTATTTTCGGGCAGCGTCTTTTCGTCAATCAGTAGGACGTGCTCGCCGGGCGGGAGGTCTCCGATAGTGAATACGCCGTTCTCATCCGTCAGCGTATCGCGCCCGCTGCCCGTGACGATGCGTACTTCCGACAGAGGGCGCTCGTCTTCGTCCAACTGGCCGTCTCCATTTACGTCAAACCAGACTATACCGGAGAGTCTTCCGGTGCGTACCAATCTAAAATCGACTATCGAATCGCGGCCCGGCAGGAGCGTCACGGCTTGCTGCGGCCCGTCTAGAAGGGTCAGGTCGGCGCGCACCGAGAGCAAGTCCAGATAGACCACATGATCGCCGACGTGAACCGTCTCTATCCGGAACAAGCCGTTCTCGTCCGTCGTGACGTAGCGATTTCCGTCCACCCGAACCTGCACGTTGGCCTGTGGCCGGTCAAAGTCCGGGTCATACCTTCCGTTGAGATTCGAGTCCTGGTAGACCCTGCCGTAAAAGGATCCGTATGAGTTCAGCTCGCTTGCGGAAGCGGAGCGCGCGGCCTCGGCGCGTCGCCCGCCGCGAAAGAGCGGCCCGCGCAAACTCACCAAAAGCTGCGGCCCCGTCTGGCTATGAAGATATGCGAACTGAAGCGTGTTCTGTCGCGGTAGGCTCACCGAAGCTGATAGTTTCTGAATCGTCGTCACGGGCGAGCTATCGTTGCGAAGATAGCCGAGGCCCGCGCCGAAGCTTAACCGCCGCGTGAAGAGAGCGGGCGTTTGCCAGTCAACCGTTCCGGCGAGCGCGCCACGGCTGCCGAAGGATTGGCTCAATTGGATGGTGCTCGATTCACCGAGGCGACGGCTGGCGCTGAGTTGTGCGTTGACGAAAGCGGGCCCGACCGTCTTGCTTCTGGTCGCGTTCACGAATAGATGCCAGCGCGAAAACTCTTTGGTCATGCTCAGCAGCGTGAAAGCGCCGCTCCCGGATTGCGTCGTGCTGCTCTGCGTATGCGAGAGGAAGACGGAGGGCAGACCGGGCCTCGGCGTCAGGCTGACGGTCGCCGCTATGAAGCGGTCTCTTTGTCCGGGCGTGTCGGGCCGGGTAGAGGTGCTGGCGTTGAGCGTGGCGGTGAGCCACGGCTTCGCACGCCACGTCACACCACCCGCGATCAGGTTAACCGGAGCATAGGAGCCCGATTGCAGCCCTTGAAAGTTCGGGCTCGTATGAGCGTAGCGTCCCTGCACCGTCAGGTTATCCGTGACATTGAAGGAGCCCGATAGATCGACCGCGAGGCCCGTGCCGCTGCGGCGCGCGCCCTGATCCGTGCGCGCGAATTGGCCGAATCCGACATCTCCCTGAAGCCAGGTTCGACGCGAAGAGTAACGGACGCTGCCCGTGACGAGCTGGCCGCTTCTGCCCGGACTGTTGAAGTACATCGCGCCCGAGGAGAAGAGCAGTTGGTTAGGACGAAAGGGATCGCGCACGGACGGGCCGAAGGTGACGTAGGCTCCGGCGACGGTGGTATCGTACAGGTTACGGTTCGGCGTGTAAGCCTGCTGTTGCGGTGTAGATGCGCCGTCGGGCAGGAGGGGCTGCTGCTGCTGAAAAGCGCCCGAAAGGGCGCGCCCGCCGAATGCCGTCAAGCGCATGCCGCCTATGGGAATCTGGGCCAGCACGCCGCGCATCGCCGTGGACATGAAGAGCAGGTCTGTGCCCGTGCTGAAGTCGCCGCCCGTGAATCTTTGGCCGCCGGGCCGCTCGTATGTAAAGGTCGCGTTGCGCAGCGGGCCAAAGCCTGTGCCCGTGCCGCTGCCGGAATTGGTGACGAGGCTGAATCGCCCGTCGCCGATCCTACCGGTCGAGCGAAACGTCAGGTTATGGACGAATGCGGACGGATACATATTGAAGTTGTAGTCATACTCCGCATCATAAAGCTCGAAGGTGGTGCGCACGGCTCCGGCCCTGACGGTTTCCGCGTGGACGGGGCCGCGCGTGATCTGTATGGCCCGAGTCCCTTCGTCCAGTCGTACGGAAACCTCAAGAAGCGCCGCGACGATCTCGACCGGCAGCATTAGCTCGTCCGGGTTCGGCGGGAAAATGATATCGGCCGTGTTCGAGAGGGCCAGTATTACAGAGCCGTTCTCGCGTACCTGATTAAGCTCGGCGTTGAAGTCGGCGGCGATTCCGGTGCGCCGTAGCACCTCGACCGTGCGGGCCGACGCCCTGACCGTGATCGTGTCTCCGAGAGCGCGCGCCACGGCGACCACCGGCAGGAACATGCGTCCTCCGCGCTGCTGCGGAAAGCTGAACGGCCCCGCGAGCGTCCTGCCGTCAACGATGATCGTAGCGCCCTGCGCCGAAGCATCATTCGGTTCGGCACCTGCGGCGGCGAGCGCCGCCTTCGCCTCTGCCATCGGACGGGCGCGGCCCGCCAATAACGCTCCGCCGGTCGCTTTCACACGCACCCCGGGGCCCGAAACGTATCTTTCGCTTCTGCTCCGGGCCTTCCCTTCATTGGACAGGCGTGTGCCGATGGCGACGAGCGTCGTCACGGCGTTGGCGTAGATACGGCCGTCGGGCGACGCGAGCAACGCGCAGCTCACTCCGATACAGATGACGGCTCTTAACAGCTTCATTGGGGCTTGCGAAATAGTGCGCTCGAAAACTTCTGATCTGTGCGCGGCGCGCTTCAGGGGGAGAAAGGTTTAGCGGCGGGTCTGGTCTTAGACTTTCGTGCTCTCTGTCTGAAGAGAGTTTCACCGCCCCTGGATAAACAAGATGCGTGCCGCAGCCGGAGAGTTCGGGCGCGAGTATAAATGAGGAAAACAGGCGCTTTATAAGCCGAAGCGGGAATCGTAGCGCGGGAGACGAGAGCGCCCCTTCGCCTCGCCTGCCTTTCCTGGCCCGACGTTTTGTCAGCCCCCTGACTTTTTGTCAGTCGCATCATGCGCGTGGCGCTGATTAAGGCTCAGGGGCCGGGCTTTTAAACTCATGTTCCGCAGATTCGTGTTCCGCACCGGGGGGCTGACACCGGGCGCGGGGCGCGCCGAATGTGCCTGCCATAAAGCGGTAAAGCCGATGTGACATAATCCGAGTCATTTAGGGCTATTTTTTTACGACCCGAGGGTGTACTACTTATCTACCGAATCAGGAAGCGATACACACCAAACCACAGGAGGATTTCCCTACCATGCAAACGATTTTCGATAGGGCGGCCAATCTGTTTGGCCCCTATGTTCCGGGTCTACTTGGCGCTCTTGCGATTCTCATTATCGGGTGGATCGTGGCGTTGCTGCTTTCCGGCCTCGTGCGAAAGGGAGTACGACGCACGAACCTGGGCGCGCGCGTGTCGCGCTTCATCTCTGCCAGCGAGGCGACGGCGCGGCCCGCCGAGGCCGAGCGCTGGATCGCCAGGGCCGTCTTCTACATGATAATGCTCTTTGTGCTGGTCGCGTTCTTCCAGGCGTTGGGCCTGACGATTGCCAGCAATCCTCTGGGCCAATTCCTGACGCAGGTGTTCGGCTACGCGACGCGATTACTCGGCGCTCTTGTCCTGCTCATCATCGCCTGGATTCTGGCTTCGGCTCTGAGGTTCATCACAGTGCGAGCCTTGAGCGCGCGCAACATAGACGACCGCATCGGCGGCCTCTTCGCCACGCGGATCGAGGAAGGGCGCGTCTCTCTGGCCCAGACCTTCGGCGAAGTCGTCTACTGGCTGGTGCTCCTGCTCTTTCTGCCAGCCGTGCTGGGGACGCTCGGGCTCGAAGGCATACTCGTTCCCATTCAGGGGATGATTAATAAGATGCTCGCGGCCCTGCCGAACATCTTTGCCGCCGGGCTGCTCCTGATTATCAGTTGGATCATCGCCCGCATTCTTCAAAGACTGCTGACCAATCTGCTGACGGGCGCGGGCTTCAATACCATTCTGGTTCGCCTCGGCCTCGCCAGAGATAAGACCGAGACGCGCCAGACGCCCGCCGAGATCGTCGGTTATCTGATACTGGTCGCGATCATGCTGTTTGCCAGCATAGAGGCCAGCCAGTTGCTCGGATTCCTCCTGCTCGCCGATCTGTTGACTCAGTTCACGGTCTTCATCGGGCGGGTGATTCTGGGGCTGATTATCTTCGCCATCGGCCTTTACCTTGCCAACCTCGCGTACAACGTAGTGCGCACGAGCGCGACCTCCAATGCCGGTCTGCTGGCGGCGGCCGCGCGCGTTGCCATACTCGTACTGGCGGGCGCGATGGCCTTGAGGCAGGTCGGCGTCGCGGGCGAGATTATAAATCTGGCATTCGGGCTGCTACTGGGAGCGGTGGCCGTGGCGGTCGCGCTCGCTTTCGGCCTGGGCGGTCGTGAGACGGCGGCGCGAATCGTAGAGGAGTGGCGGCAGTCTATGAAATCCAGGGGTGCTATCGGCCCTTTGGAGAGAGAGGACGACGGGCTCCGCTAGGCTTGGTAGAGTTTTGGCGGGGGGCGGGCGCGTGGTTAATCCAGCAGCAGCTTGAGCAGCGAGCCCGCGACAGAGACGATGCCGCTCTCGGTCGCTTGCCGGTCATCGGCTGTGATGTGCGGGTAGTCCGTAGCGCCCGCTTTGGCGAGCTGTTCCTGGCGCAGGCGTCGCCGCTCGTCTTCGAGCTGTCGCTTCTCTCTGGCGCGTGCCGCTTCGAGACCGCCTCCGCGTATGAAGCCGACGATCTCCGCCAGCTCGTCGCGGTCGAACCATGTGCCGTGGCCTTTACAGATATCGACGACCACTCCCGAGCAATGCGCGAAGTTGACGCGGTTCATCAACTGACCGCACTCCGGGCAGGGGATGTATCGCACTTTGGAGGTCGCCTCCCCGGAGCCCGCTTTTGCAGGAGCGGGCGAGGCTGACCCGAGCACGACCGCTTGTTGTTCACGGTCGGCGCAAATACGCTCGAAGGTCTCGACGTTCACCCAGAGGCCGCCGCAACGCGCGCACTCGCGCAGTTCGGCCTCGCCCAGGCGGAGCGGCGACATCTCTACGCGGCATCGCGGACAGCGGCGCGTGGCATCTGGGTTTAGCTCCTCGCGCGCCGTAGCCTGTGCGCCGCAGCGCGGGCAGTGTCGATTGCCCGTAAACATCATGCCGAAGCATGACGGGCACGCGACGGTCGCCAGTCGCGCGTCGCAAAACAGGCAACGGGTCGAAGCGGTCGAAGCGGCCGCTCCGCACATCGGACAATTGAGAGTTTCGGCTTGCATGGCAGAATCCTTTGATACTGTGAAGGGCGGATTACCGAGAGGTTTTGGACAGGGGCTTTTTTGGCGCGGGCGGATTCGCGGGCTTTTCCGCCGACCAATCAAGATTAGCATGAGGCGCGCCGCCATCGCCATCTAAATTCACGCGCCGCTGCCGGACAACTGCTGCTGCCGGACAAAAGGGCGGCCATAGGGACTCGCGCCGCCCACGCTGCTCTTCGGCTGAGAAGCAGAGCGACCTTCTTTTGAAAGCGGAGACGGCTTTGTGCGACGATGCTCTTTGAAGGGGACTGGCCCAACTGGACGAACCGGCGCGCGATATGCAATGCTGAAGATAGCCTGAATACATTACATCGCGTGGAGGCTTTTATGCGCAGACTTTTCGTCATCGGGCTCGCTTTGCTGTTCGCCCTGCCCTGCTGCTACGCGGGCGGCCAGCGCCGGTGGAACGCGCACGCTCGCGCACTTGCGGCGCGGGAACAGGACGAGCAGGATCGCCGAGTGATGAGAGTGCCGGATAACGGGCGACGCCGCCGCGTGCGCGGCGAGTATCGCAGGCGTCGGAGAGCCGGTATCAAGAGCGCGTTTGCGCGCGCGGGCAGAGGCGCCGGGCGCGGCGGCAAACGATTCGGCCAGAACATGGCTCGGGGACGGCCGGTTCGCGCCGGAAAGGAACTCGGCAAGGGAATGGGCACGTTCGGCAAACACACCGGCAAAGGCATAGCGCGCTCCGTCAGACGCGCCGTCACCCCATAGTCGCATCCGAAAAATCCGGGTTTTAAATGGCAATGACGAATCGCTTGATTGATAAACGTCAAACGCGTCTTATCAATCAAGCGATTCGTCGTTTCTGCGCTCCTTGAACCTGTAGACCCTTCCTTTAGTCTCAAGCCGGTTCCGGCTCGCCATAAAAACTTTCATCGCCTCGCGGCTCTCATCCCTCATCCTTTAATGACGCCAACCCGCCTTTGAAGACACGGAACAGATAGTAGAAAGATGGAAAGAGCAGGAGAGCGCCGAGGGCGAGCGCGCCGAGCAGCAATCGGAGCGTTGCGGGTGGCGCTGCCGCTGACTGAATCGTAATATCCGGCTCGACGATGTAAGGAAACTGCGCCAGGGCCCAACCCCAAAGGATGAGCGTCACCTGAGCGGCGGCGCACACGCGCGCCAATCCGTAAGCGCGTTTCCATAACGCGGCGAATGCTGCAATCGCGCTGATGGCCGTCGCGAGGTGAAGCGGCACGGCCCAGGCGGAAGCGGACAACCCTGCGCGCACCTTCGGCGCGCCGCTCCCCGACAATAAGAACACCGCCAGCGCCAGCGCGGCGACAACCACGCCCGCCACAATAGCGCGTCGACGGAAATCCTCCTGCAAGAGCGTGTCTCTGGTTTCCAGCGTCAGATATACGGCGGCCAGAAAAGCGAACAGGGCGAGCGCGAAGAATCCCACCGCGAGCGGAAACGGCGCGAGCCACGGGCGAACGAAACCGTTCGGAACAATGCCGTTCTCGAAACGGATCGAGCCGGACGCGATGCCGCCCAGAGTGATGCCGAGTAGAACCGGCGTAATGATGCTTGCGATGGAAAAGATGCGGCCCCAGCCGCGCTCCCGTTCGTCGCGCTTGACATCATAGGTGCGGAAGGTGAAAGCGGAGCCGCGCAGAACTATGCCTATCAGAAGCAGCGTCAAAGGAATGTGCAGGGCCGTCGCGATAGCTGCGAACGCCACCGGAAAGCCCGTGAAGAGGATAACGACGACCAGTATGAGCCAGACGTGATTGGCCTCCCAGACGGGGCCTATGGCCTCCTCTATCAGCGCACGCTGCTTGAGGGCGCGTGGCCCCCGCGCGAACAGATCCCACACGCCGCCGCCGTAATCGGCTCCGCCCAGCAGCGCATAAAACGTCAGCGAAACGATCATCGCGCCCGCCGCGATCAGCTCAAGCGGCCACATGTTCAGGCTCCTCCTCCTCTTGCGCCGCTTCCTTACCGGATGCGAGGGGCACGCCGCGAGGGCTTGCCGCCACCTGTCGAAACAGCAGCCAGACGACGACGGCTGACAGGAAGAGATAAAGCACGGTGAAGGTGAGGAAAGGGACTAAGAGTCCGGGCATGGGTGTGACGGCCTCGGCCGTTCGCATGATGCCGTAGATAATCCAGGGCTGGCGCCCGACCTCCGTCACAGTCCATCCCGCCTCGATGGCGATCATACCCGCCGGAGCAGCCAGCACAAGCGCGCGCAAAAACCACTTACCATCAGGCAGAGCGCGCCTGCGCCAGAAACCGTACGCGCCCCACAACGCCACGGCCATCATCAACGTGCCCGAAGCCACCATCAACTGAAAAGCCGCATGCACTATGGGAACGTGGGGCCACTCATCGCGCGGGAACGCATCCAGGCCCGTCACCTTCGCGTTCGGGTCGTGAAAGGCGAGCAGGCTCAGCCCGCGCGGAATCTCAATCGCATAGCGGGTCTCCGCTCTCTCTACGTCGGGGATGCCGCCGATGCGCAGCGGTGCGCCCGCTTCCGTTTTGAACTGTGCTTCGAGCGCGGCCAGCTTCGCGGGCTGTTGACGCGCGACGGCGCGCGCGCTGAGGTCTCCGCTGAGCGGCTGAAAGAGCGCCGCCGCGCCTCCGACCGTGAGCGCGATGGCGAGCGCCCGTCGGTGAAAGAGATTGGAGCGATCACGCCGAAGCTGGTAAGCGTGAATGCCTGCGACCGCGAAACCCGTCGCCGCATAAGCGGCGAGCGTCATGTGAAGCGTCTGCGATAGTGCCATCGGGTTGAGCATCGCCGCGACCGGATCGATATTGACGGGCTTGCCGTCAAGGATTTGGAATCCGACGGGGCTGTTCATCCATGCGTTGGCGATGACGACGAAGATGCCGGACAGAGCGCCGCTCAAGGCGACTATTGCGCCCGCCGCAAGATGCGCACGGGGCGCGACGCGCTTCCACCCGTAAAGATAGATTCCGAGAAAGATCGCCTCCGTGAAAAACGCGAAGCCTTCGAGCGAGAAGGGCATGCCGATGATCGCGCCCGCGTATCCCATGAACTGCGGCCACAGCAACCCGAGTTCGAAAGAGAGCACAGTGCCCGACACCGCGCCGACCGCGAATAGTATCGCCGTCCCCTTGGCCCAACGACGCGCCAATTCAAGATAGACATCCTCGCGCGTGCGTAAGTAAAGCCACTCGGCGATGACCATCAGAAGCGGCATCGCAATCCCTATGGCCGCGAAAACGATATGAAAAGCCAGCGACATCGCCATCTGCGAGCGCGCCGCCAAAAGATCATTCAAGGGTGGAGAACCTCTTTCGTTTGAAACTGCTGCACAAAATTATAGCACCGGGCAGAGCCGCCGTGTTTGAAGCAAGGTATGAATAATCAAGACGCAGTTATGAAGACCAACTAATAAGAGCCTCGGAGGTTGAGCGAGAGAGAGCGCGCGGCTTTCAAATCAGAAGCGCGCACCTCGTAAAAAGGGCGTGACCGTCTTTCTTCGACGATTGATGATTTACCATTTCGCTTCGACCAATTATGATGAGCGGCGTGACGGACGCCGCAGGCCGGGAAAATGCAGAGACGCCGCTCGTGCTCGCCATAGACGTTGGCACGTCGAGCGTTCGCGCAGCGCTCTATGACGAGCGCGCAGTGGAAATAAGCGGCGCGGAATCACGCCTCGAAAGAAGCCTCTGGACGACCCCCGGCGGTGGCGCGGAGGATGAGGCGGAAAGGTCTGTCGAACACGTTGCCCTGACCATCGACGCCCTGCTGGCCCAAGCCTCCGCCCTCGCTTCGCGTATCGAGTCGGTTGCCGTCTCCTGTTTCTGGCACAGCCTCGTCGGCATAGACCTCGAAGGCCGCGCCGTCACGCCCCTATACGGCTGGGCCGATACGCGCGCCGCCCTTTGGGCCCAGGAGTTGCGACGCCGCTTTGACGAGCGCACGACGCACGCGCGTACGGGTTGCCGCTTTCATTCGAGCTATTGGCCCGCGAGGCTCCTTTGGCTGCGCGAGGAGAGGCCGCGCCCGTACAGCGCCGCACGTCGCTGGATGTCGTTTGCGGAGTTCCTGGTGTGGCGCTTTTTCGGCGTGTGCGAGACGAGCGTTTCGATGGCGTCGGGCACAGGAATGCTGGATTTGCGCTCGTGCGCCTGGGATGCAGAGCTTCTCGCCGGGTTAGAGTTGGACGCAGACCGATTGCCCGAGATCATTCCAAAGCACAAAAGCCTGACGGGGCTCGCGAAAGCTTACGCTCGGCGTTGGCCCGCCTTGAAGAGCGTGCCGTGGTTTTTGTCAATCGGCGACGGCGCTGCGAATAATATCGGTGCGGGCTGTGTGACGCGCGCGTGTGTGGCGCTGATGGTCGGCACTTCGGGTGCGATGCGCGTATTGTGGCGCGGCGAGCCGCCCGGTGAGTTTCCCCTGGCGTTGTGGTGTTACCGCGCCGACCGCGACCGCGTAATCCTGGGCGGGGCGCTTTCAGACGGCGGCGGCCTTTACGCATGGATGAGGGAGGCGCTCTTCCTGGGCGATGACGAGCAGGCGATTATGCTTGAACTGGCTTCGATGGAGCCGGACGCGCACGGATTGACGCTGCTGCCGTTCTGGGCGGGCGAGCGCAGCCCCGGCTGGGCGACGCACGCGCGCGGCGCAATCCTCGGCCTCTCCATGCACACGCGCCCGCTTGAAATCCTGCGCGCCGCGATGGAGGCGGTCGCCTACAGGTTCGCGCTCATCGCCCGCGCGCTCGTGCCGCTTGCGCCCGACGCATTGATGGTCGCGTCGGGCGGCGCGCTCGCGGCCTCTCCCGTCTGGATGCAGATCATCGCGGACGCGCTCGGCCGTCCCGTCAAACTTTCCGGCCTCAAAGAAGCTTCGAGTCGCGGCGCGGTCTTGCTTGCGCTCGAAGCGACAGGCAAAATAAGCTGCATCGAGGACGCGCCCGCCCCGCTTGCCACGGTTTATGAGCCGGACATGGCGCGCCACGAGCGCTATCTTCTGGGGCTTGAGCGACAGCAAAAGCTTTACGAACATCTTATCGCCGATAGGAAAATCGCCGAAAGCGTCTACGGGGCCGGGCCGACCGCAAATTCCCAGTCGCGCTCCCCGAGGGATTGAACTAGAGCGGATCAGTTCTATCAACACAAAACGAGGAAACTAAAAAGCATGAGTGCGACACCGCAGCAGGAGACCAACAACACAACCGAACTGGATCAACTCTGCATTAACACGATCCGCACGCTCTCGCTCGACGCCGTGCAGAAGGCCGAGTCCGGGCATCCGGGGCTCCCGCTCGGCGCAGCGCCTATGGCCTACGTGCTGTGGACGCGCTTTCTTCGCCACAATCCCCGGAATCCGAAGTGGGCCAACCGCGACCGCTTTCTCCTGTCCGCCGGTCACGGCTCGATGCTCATCTACTCGCTGCTCTACCTGACGGGCTACGACCTACCGCTCGAAGAGTTAGAGAACTTTCGCCAGTGGGGATCGAAGACGCCGGGCCATCCCGAATACGGGTTGACGCCCGGCATCGAGATTACGACGGGCCCATTGGGCCAGGGCTTTGCCAACGGCGTCGGGATGGCGATGGGCGCGGCGCACCTCGGCGCGAAATTCAACCGTCCCGGTTTCCCCGTCATAGACCATTACGTTTACGCCATCGTCTCGGACGGCGATCTGATGGAGGGCGTCGCCTCGGAGGCCGCTTCGCTCGCGGGCCATCTTCATCTGGGCAAACTGATCTACCTCTACGACGATAACCACGTCACCATAGAGGGTTTCACAGACCTTGCCTTCTCCGAGGATGTGCCGAAGCGATTTGAAGCCTACGGCTGGCACACTTCGACGGTCGAAGACGGAAACAATCTGGACGAAATAGAGCGCGCGATACGCGACGCGCAGGCAGTCCATGATCGCCCGTCGCTCATCTCTGTCAAGACCACTATCGGCTACGGCATGCCGACGGCGGGCACGCGCAAGGCTCACTCGGACGCACCCGGCGAGGAGGCCGTACGCGAGTCAAAGCGACATTGGGGCTGGCCCGAAGATAAATCCTTCTACGTGCCGGAAGAGGCACTCTCTCACTTTCGCCAGAGCGTCGAGCGCGGCTCTGAGGCCGAAGCCCTGTGGAATCAGCTTGTCGAAAGTTATGAACAGGAGCACGGCGAATTGGGAGCGAAGTGGCGCGTGACCATGAGCGGAGAGTTGCCCGCCGGGTGGGAAGACCACCTGCCGACCTTTGAGAACGCGAAGCCGATGGCGACGCGCGCCGCGAGCGGCGAGGTGATTAACGCGCTTGCGCCGCACATGCCCATGCTGATAGGCGGTTCCGCCGATCTTGGCCCATCCAACAACACGGACATCAAAGAGGGAGGCAGCTTCGAGGCGGGCGCGTACGAGGGACGTATCCTGCACTTCGGCGTGCGTGAGCACGCGATGGGCTCAACCATGACCGGCATCAGCCTCAACGGCGGCCTCATCCCCTTTGGCGGAACTTTCCTGACCTTCTCCGATTATATGAAACCGGCCATCAGGCTCGCGGCTCTTTCCGAGGTTCAGGTCATCTACGTCTTCACGCACGATTCCATAGGGCTCGGCGAGGACGGGCCGACGCACCAGCCTATCGAACAACTGGCGGGTCTGCGCGCCATCCCGCACCTGTTCGTGATCCGCCCGGCGGATTCGCACGAGGTTCGAGAAGCATGGCGCGTCGCCATTCTTCGTCGTCACAGACCGACGGCGCTCGCGCTCACGCGTCAGAAAGTCCCGCTCATCGACCGCAAGGTTTTCGCTTCGGCCGAGGGCGCGCGGCGCGGCGCGTATATCCTGGCCGAAGCTTCGGGTACGAACGGCTTGAAGGCGACGCCCGATTTGATACTGATGGCGACGGGCTCGGAAGTCTCGCTCGTGTTGGAGGCGCGCGCCGAGCTACAGAAGGACGGCCTCGCCGTGCGGGTCGTCTCCATGCCCTGCATAGAGTTGTTTCAGGAGCAGTCGGCGGAATACCGCGACGAAGTGCTTCCGCCTTCTATCTGGGCGCGGCTCGCGGTCGAGGCGGGCGCGCGGCTCGGCTGGGACAGGTACGTTGGCCCACGCGGGGATGTCCTGTGCCTGGATCGCTTCGGCGGCTCAGCGCCCGGCGAGGTGGCGATGCGCGAGCTTGGATTCACAGTGGAGAACGTCGTCAAGCGCGCCCGCGCGTTGTTATAAACTCTCAGGCACAAAGGCGGCTTGACCCCGAAAGGCGCAAGAGAGAGAGCGCACACACTCTCTCTGCGGCCTTCAACCGCTACGGCACTGGCGGGGAAGTAGCCGCGTGGTGTTTTGCGCATCAACCTTTCCGAAACCATTCATGCGAATCGCAATCGGCGCAGATCACGGAGGCTTCCCGCTCAACGAGCAGGTGATTGAGGAACTGCGCGCCCTTGGGCATGAAATCCAGGACTTCGGCACACACGACGGCACGCAGGCCGATGATTACCCGGACTATGCGCTCGGCGTAGGGCGCGCCGTGCAGAGCGGGCGGGCCGATTTGGGGCTACTGGTTTGCGGCAGCGGCGTCGGCGCGAGCGTCGCCGCCAACAAGCTGCGCGGCGTGCGCGCGGCCCTGTGCGGTGATACCTACTCGGCCCATCAATCACGCGAGCACGACGACTGCAACGTGCTCTGCCTGGGCGCGCGCGTCGTCGGCACGGAGCTGGCCCTGGACATCGTGCGCGCCTTTATCAATGCGCGCTTCACAGGCGAAGAACGCCACCGTCGCCGGTTGGCGAAAATCACAGAAATCGAAAATCAGGGAGGAACGAAGGGATGAGGGATAAGGGATGAAAGAATAATTATTCAACTTGAGTAATTACGCTTTCATCCCTCATCGCTGCCGCCTTCATCCCTTCGTTCTCCTTCCTGTCTCAAGGAGGTTCCCCCTTGCGAAGAGATTTGCTTTACAGGGCGTGCGCGCTTGTCATGCTCATGGGCCTGCTCGGTCAGGCGTTGCCCGTGACGGGTCAGCAGCCAACGGGTACGACTCCGCCGCAGCCCGCGGCGAGGCCGGGACAGACGCAGCCGCCGCGAGCCCCGCAGCGGCGCACCCCGACGACTCCCGATACGCAGCCCGCTCGGGCCGGGGAAGAGTCTCGCGAGCAGAGCGAAGATCGCCCGTCGCCCTATTATGATTACCCGTTCGGCAGCCGCACCACCTCAAGGCGCGCCCTGACGCTCGACGAAGCCGTAGGGCTCGCGCTTTCTAACGCCAGCGCCTTTCAGCAGTCGCAATACGACGAGCGCATCGCCCGCGAAGATGTCAGGCAGGCGCGCGCAGCCTTTTTCCCGGAAATCACTGTGCCGCTCACCTACTTCGGCACGACGCCTTCGCAGGTTCGCGCGGCGGGCGAGCCGCTGCTCTATAGCTACGTCTCTTCGAGCGCCATCAACGAAACCATCGCTCTGGTGAACGCGAGCGGGCAGATAGACCTCTCGGGTGCTTTGCGCGCACAGCTTCGCCGGAGTCGTCATCTGCTGGCCGCCGCTCATGCCGGAGCGCAGGTCGCGCGGCGCGAGCTTGTGATCGCCACCGTCGATGCTTATTACGCGCTGGCGCTGGCGCGACAAAAACGACGGCTCGCGGACGAGTCGCTGGGACTGGCCGAGGGCTTCGTCAAGGTCTCGGAATCATTGAAGAGGCGCGGCGACGGCGAAGAGGCCGATCTGTTCCGCGCCGTCGCGGCGTCGCGCACGCGGCGCGACGAATTGGAGCAGGCCCGCGCGAGCGAAGCGGCGGCCATGGATTTGCTGCGGTCTCTGACGGGCCTGGATTTCAACATCTTCCTCGGCGTCAGGCGTTTGACAGAGAGCGTGCCGACCGTCAGCGATTTTCTCAGCTATACGGAAGAGATGATTAAGGCGAGGCCGGAGTTCAACGTGATCGAAGCGCAGAAGCGCGCCGCCCTGCAAGAGGCCAGGGCCGCGCGGGCCGAACGACTGCCGCAGCTATCCTACAGCGTCAACGGCGGCTTCGACGCCGGAGACTTTCGCCCTCTCGGCCGATATGCGGGAGGCTCGGCCATCGTCACGCTGACCGTCCCGGTATTCAACTTCGGCGCGAGCCGCAGCCGCGAGACGCAGGCACGCCTGCGCGCCGAGCAGTTGGATGTCGCGCGCACGAGCACTATGCGACAGCTCCGCCAGGAGTTTTATACGACACGCGCCGCCGCGCTCGCCGCGCTCAACCGTATTAGGGAAGCGAGAGACGCCTCGGAAGCGGCGCAGCAGAATATCACTATGATCTTCGCGCGCTATCGTCTCAGGAAAGCCGGAATCACGGATGTGATCGACGCGCAGTCGTCCTTCGCGGAGACGCGCACCTCCTATTACCAGGCCATCGCAGACTATTACACGCAGCGCATACGGCTTGAGCCCGACCCCGAACAGGTATTGCGGGCGAACCCGGCCCGGACGGAAATCCCCGGCACGGCGCAGCCTCTCCCGGCCTCCTGCACGCTCACTGTGGCGCAAGCCCCATCAATCGGCGGTTTTCGTCTCGGGATGACGATGGATGAGGCGCGCTCGCGCTTTCCCAACAATTCCATCCCCGCGCCTGACGAGCGCGGCGTCTCCACCCTACACCTGCGCGGCATCCAATCGCCGCCCGGCTCTGCCCTTGAGGGAGCGAACAACCTCACGATAGAGTTCGTTGACGGCCGTCTCTCATATATTCGAATCAGCTATCCGGTCACGAACCGTTGGCAGAGCAAGGACGAGTTCGTAGCTCATATAGCCGAGCGTATGAATATCAACGGCTCCTGGAAACCGTTCTACGATTGGGAGGATAAGACGATACGCGATTCCGAAGACCTCAGAGACATGGCGCTCGAATGCAACGGTTTTCGCCTCAGCGCCGGAATCGGCATCGAAGGGCTCGGCGGCGGCGACCAGACGCCCCACCTGGAGCTTGAAGACATGGCCGCCGCGCAGACCGTCAAATCACGCGAAGAACGCTAACAACGAAGGGCGGAAGGCGGCAGCGATGGATAAGAAAAGCATTCAAGCTGTAGAAGCATTCCTTTGATCTCTCATCGCTGCGGCCCTCCGCCCTTCGTTCCTCCCTGCTTTTCGGCAACGACTCGCAGCGCGGCGGGAAGGATGCGGAAGGAGGCTGGCGTGTGGCCGCGCAGGTTTCCGTCCGCTTCCACCAGCAGGGCTTCGTCCGGCGTCTTCACCTGAACGCCCTTTGCCTGAAGAATACGAACCTTCGGATTCGACAGATGCGCGCCGCGACGTATGCGCGGCAATTCGCGCAGGATCATGGCGCGCGTCAGCCCGTCGGCCGCCACCACCAAATCCATTCGCCCGTCATCGAGCTTTGCACCGGGCGCGAAC
The DNA here is from genome assembly GCA_035940775.1 of Pyrinomonadaceae bacterium. Lineage (GTDB taxonomy): Bacteria > Acidobacteriota > Blastocatellia > Pyrinomonadales > Pyrinomonadaceae > DASQYE01. Next base: position 58,054 of record DASZEN010000003.1, read on the forward strand.
ATCATCCCGCCGCCCGCATACGTCCCGTTTGCGATGGCTATGAGGTTCGACGCGCACTCGATCACGCGCGGCCCGTCACCACCGACACCATATATCGAGACGACGGCGCGACGCTCGCGCCAGCCCATGAGCGCGCCGAGCGCCGCCTGTACGAAACGCGCCTCGCCCGGCAGCCTGAGCGCAAAGCCCTGCTGGCGCGCGACGCGCGAGGCCACCTCCGCCCCGATTCCTATGGTCGCCGCGTTGAGACAGATAAATTCGCCCGCGCCCGCTTCCGCGTGCCCCCAAATCACATCCACCATGCGCGTCCCGCCGCCCGTAGTACTCTCATCGCGCCGATGCGCGACGAGCCGCATGGCCCATCGCTCTGCGCTCTCTCGCTTGCCGAAGAGGAGGCCGCGCGCGAAATCATCGCCCGTTCCGGCGGGAATGATCGCCAGCACGGCCTCTTTGTTGATCGGCGAGGGAAGAGAGAGCGGGTCTTCTCTCTCCGCTGCGGTATCGAAAAACCCGGCCGCAGCCTCGCTCAAAGTGCCGTCGCCGCCGACGACAGCGATTACACTGTAGCGGCGGCCTTCGCGCAGGGCAGCGCGCGTCGCGGTCGTCGCGTCGCCAGCGTGCCTCGTCTCATGCACGTCGAAGCGAATCCCATGACGTTTGAGTAATTCTCTGACCGTGGGCCAGGCGCGTGCCGACCGCGCGGCCCTGTGGTTGATAATCACGAGCGTTTGTGTCGAGCCGTTCATGCGCGCTTGCCGTCGAGCTGAGCAGAATAGTTTTTGAGAGACGCGAGCCCTTTGTCACGGATGCGACAAAGCCTGCGGGCCACTCTATCACACCGCCTTTAATACTAAGACGCTTCCGGCTTTTGATGATAAGCTTAGCCCGATTAACGCCAGCCCGAACGGAGAAGAGAATGAAGGGGGAGCGGATGCGCGCCGTCAGGATAACGTCCCATGGCGGCCCGGAGGTTCTGGAAGTCGCGGAGGTCTCGCGCCCGGCCGAAGCGAGCCATGATCGCGTGCGCGTTCGCGTGCGCGCCGCCGGATTGAACCGCGCCGATATTCTTCAAAGGATGGGCCGCTATCCTGCGCCGCCCGGCGTCGTTCAGGACATTCCGGGGCTGGAGTTCGCGGGCGAGATCGAGCAGGTTGGCGAAGAGGTGCGCTCGTGGCGCGTGGGCCAACGCGTCTTCGGCATTACGGCCGGGGGCGCGCAGGCCGAATACATAATCGTCCCGCAGGGCGCGCTTGCCGAAATTCCGCCCCATCTCGATTGGGCCGAGGCGGCGGCCGTCCCAGAAGTTTTCATCACGGCGCACGATGCCCTGTTCACGCAGGCGCAGCTTGAAATGGGCGAGCGCGTGCTCGTACACGCGGCCGGGTCGGGCGTCGGCACTGCCGCCACACAGCTTGCGCGCGCCGCCGGAGCTGTCGCCTACGGCACGTCGCGCACGCCCGAAAAGCTTGAGAGGGCGCGCGAGTTCGGTCTTGAAGAAGGCGTCGCGGTCGGCGATCGGCCCGCGCTCTTTGCGGATGCCGTACGCGAGTGGACGCACGGCGCGGGCGTTAACGTCGTCCTCGATCTGGTTGGCGGCGCGTACCTCGCGGCCAGCCTTGACGCACTCGCGCCGCTCGGACGACTGATGCTCGTCGGCACTACGGCGGGCGCGAGCGCGCCGCTGGATTTCGGCACGGTGATGCGTAAACGCCTGCGCATTACGGGCACGGTGCTGCGCTCTCGCAACACGGAAGAGAAGGCACTGGCGACGGCGCGCTTCGCCCGGCACGTCGTCCCGCTGCTGGCGAGCGGACGGCTGCGCCCAGTCGTAGATAAAATCTATAGTATTGACGAGGTGCGCGCGGCGCACGCGAGACTGGAATCGAACGCGAGCTTTGGCAAGATCGTCCTCTTGATTTAGGGCCGGGCCCGGAGAGGGCCGAAGAGAAGGGGGGATCGAATCATTGGAGACAATCTTATGGCCTTGCGTATAATCTTCACCGTCATGCTGATAGGTACTCTGGGGGGCATGCTTTTGGGCGCTGAGCAGCAGAACAGGATGCCGGAGCTTGAGCCGGGCGTCGGGCGTGCGTTGGCCCGCTGGCGCGCCGCGCATTACCGAAATGTTCGTTACGCATTGCGGGTCGCGGTGTTCCCCGGCGATCCGCTCTTGAAAGGCGAAGAGGAAGTTCGCGTCACGCTCGACGACACGTCTCAGGGGCTCGTGCTCGACTGGCGCGTTGCCCCTCCTGCGAGCGCCGGTGAACAGCCGAAGGCGCGCCTCTACGATCTTCAGGCCAACGGTCGGGCGGTCGCCGATGCGCGCGAGGTGAAAGATCACCTGATTATTCCGGGCGCGTATCTGGTTAAGGGAGAAAACGTCTTGCGCCTCCGGTTCGAGTCGCCGATTGCGGCCTCCGGCAGCGCCGTCACACGCTACCTTGATCGCGAGGACAATTCCGAATACATCTATACGCTCTTCGTGCCCTCGGACGCGAGCACGGCCTTTCCCTGTTTCGATCAACCGGATTTGAAGGCGCGCTTTCAATTGAATCTCGCCACGCTCGCCTCATGGAACGTCGTCACGAATACGGATGCGCAGACCGTGACGCGCACGGGGACGAACGGCCTGTGGAGCTTTCGCGAGACCGAGCCGATCAGCACCTACCTGTTCGCCTTTGCTGCGGGGCCGTTCACGGAGTTCAAAGACAGTGACGCGACGATACCGATGCGTATGTTCGTGCGTAAGTCCAAGACGGAGCGGGCGCGAAAGGAGTTGGCGGAGGTCTTTCGTTTGAACCGCGAGGGATTGGCCTACCTGGCGAAGTATTTCGGTTACAGGTTTCCGTTTCCAAAGTACGATCTGGTCATCATTCCCGAATTTGCCTATCGCGGCATGGAGCACGCGGGCGCGACTTTCCTGCGCGAGGAGAGCATACTTTTTCCATCCGATCCGACGGCGAATGATTTCCTCTCGCGCGCCGACATCATGTTTCACGAGGCGGCGCACCAGTGGTTCGGCGACCTCGTCACGATGCGCTGGTTCGACGATCTATGGCTCAAAGAGGGTTTTGCAACCTTCATGTCTCACAAGGCGATAGAGGCCGTCATGCCGCAGTACGACGCCTGGAAATTCTTCTATCAAAGGACGAAGCCGTTGGCGTACCTGACGGACGTGACCAAGGGGACGACGCCGATCTTTCAGGAGATTCCGAATCTTTCAGCCGCGAAATCCGCCTACGGCAATATCGTTTATCGCAAAGCGCCGTCGATGCTCAGGCAGGCCGAGTTCTTTCTGGGCCCTGAGAAATTCCAGGCGGCCGTCGAGATGTTTCTCAAAGAGCACGCCTTCGCCAATGCCGAATGGGCCGATCTGGTTCATGCCTTCGAGCGAACTTCCGCGCAGAAGCTGGAGGGGTGGGCGGCGGCCTGGGTGACGCGGCGCGGGATGCCGATTGTGCGTGCGCGGTGGAGCGAAGACGACGGGGGCCGTCTCAAGAGCTTCGCGCTCGAACAGAGGGACGTGCTCGGCGAGGGCGGCTCTTGGCCCATGCGCGTGCGTGTGCTGCTGGCCTACGCGGACGGCACGCACGAAACGCTGACCGTGACGATGAAAGGCGCTGGCGAAACACCCATCGCGGAGGTGATCGGCAAACGTAAACCCGATTACGTGTTCGCCAACTACGAGGATTACGGTTACGGGCTTTTCCTGCTCGATGAAAACAGCATGGCGACCGCCCTCAAAGGGCTCGGGGCGGTGCGTGACGATTTCCTGCGCGCGCTTCTGTGGGGGTCGCTGTGGGACAGCGTGCGCGAAGCGGAGCTTGACCCATCGGCCTATATCGAGCTGGCCGTCAGGCACGTCGCCGAGGAACGCGACGAAGTGACGGTTCAGAGCATCCTGGCGCGCGTGGCGCGGGCCTTCAATTTTTACCTGTCCGACGCGCAGCGGCGTGAGAGCGCCGCAAACCTTGAGCGGGAGCTGACGGATCGCATGATGAACGCCGAGAGCGTAGGGCTTCGCATCACGTACTTTCGCGCCTTCCAGGCGATAGCGATGACGGACGTGGCGCGCAGCCGTCTCAAGAAAATCCTGAGCGGCGAAGCGCAGATTCCGGGCATGACCCTGCGCTCGCGCGACCGATTCGACATCCTGACGGCGCTCCTGGCCCGAGGCGACATGGAAGCCCCGCAGCTTCTCGAGAAGCTCGCGCGCGAAGATCAAACGGACGACGGGCGGCGCTACGCCTACGCGGCGGGCGCGGCCCGCGCCGACCAAAACGTCAAGCGACAATATTTCGATGCTTTCCTGACGGACGCGAAACTGGCCGAGAGTTGGATTGAGGCGAGCATCTTCCCGTTCAATACGATTCATCAATCGGAGCTGACGCTCCCCTTTCTCGAACCGGCGCTCAAGGAGTTGCCGGGGCTCAAGCGCACGCGCAAGATATTCTTCGTCAACGGCTGGCTCTCGGCCTTCGTTGGTGGGCAGTGCAACGAGCGTGCGCCCGTCATCGTGCGGGATTTCCTTGAACGCGAGCGTGGGCTAGACCGTGATCTTCGCCTGAAAGTGCTCGAAGTGGCGGACGACCTCGAACGCTGCGTGCGTATCCGTGCCAGGTACGCGCGTGAAACCGTAAACTCGCCCCGACCGGCGAAGTGACAGACTCCGATTCGGAAAAATGATGATCGGCAAGCCGCCCGCGACCCGCTGCCGCCGCCGCTGTTCAAGCTCGCAGGGAAGCCGCCGATGCACACACACACTCTCTCTCTTTTGCGCCTATGGATTCGACAGCCTTTCTCGTCATCGCCATCATCGCCATCCTAGTGCAGGGCTTTATGCTCTTCCTGGCGCTCTTTCAGCCGGGGCTCGACTATAAGATTTCCACGCCGCCGACCGAGCCCCTGGATTCGAGCGAGTTCCTGTGCATTCTCGAAGCGATCACGGATGCGAAGATCAATCAGCGTAATCGAATAGAGGTGCTCACCAACGGCGAGGTCTACTACGAGGCCGAGTTGGAGGCGATCCGCGCCGCGCGCTCGAGCGTCAATCTTGAGGCATACATTTTCCAGAAAGGCGAAGTCACCAAAAAATTTGTCAAAGCTCTGACGGAGCGGGCGCGAGCGGGCGTCGAGGTGCGTCTTACGCTGGACGCCATCGGGAGCTTCGCGACCTGGAACAGCTATTTCGAGGAGCTGCGACTGGCGGGCGGCCAGATCGGTTGGTATCACGGTTTCCGCTGGGACACGCTGGCGCGCATCAATAACCGAACGCACCGCGAGATTATAGTAGTGGACGGCGAGGTGGGATTTCTCGGCGGCGCGGGCTTTGCGGATCACTGGCTCAACGGGGACGAAAAGAATCCGCGCTGGCGCGACACCATGTTCCGCGTCGAGGGCGAGGCCGTGTCCAGTTTACAGGCGGCGTTTGTCGAGAACTGGCTGGAATCGTCCGGAGAAATTCTGACGGACATCAAATTTTTCCCGGCGCGCGAGGGCGTGGGCCAAACGGCGGCGCTCGTCATCGACAGCTCGCCGACCACCGGCATGTCAACACGGGCGCGCATCCTTTATCAAACCCTGCTCGCCTCCGCGCAGAAGAGCATTCTGATTACGACCCCTTACTTTTTGCCTGATCGCAGCGCCCGCCATGAGATGGTGCGCGCCATTCGAGAGCGCGGCGTAGAGGTGAAGATCATCGTGCCCGGCAAACACAGCGATCATCTTTTGACGAGGCGTTCGAGCCGTCGTCTCTTCGGCGATCTGCTCCGGGCGGGCGCGCAGATACACGAGTACGAGGCGGCGATGATTCACGCCAAGACGATGATTATCGACGGATGCTGGTGCGTCGTCGGCTCGACCAATTTCGATAATCGCTCGTTCGGCCTGAACGACGAGGTCAATCTGGCCGCGTATGACGAAGTCCTAGCCGCGCGTCTGGCCGAGGATTTCGCCCGCGATCTGGAGCAGAGCACCACGGTCTCCTACGAAGAGTGGAGCCACCGCTCGATCTTCGAGCGTATGCATGAATGGGTCGGCTGGCTGCTCGAAAGACAACAGTGAGAAGGGCGCTCGGCCGGACATCAGTCAAAGCCTTCCGTCACTATCCGACAGCGAGCCAGCCGCTCGTCGTCTTCTTTTATGATCGGGTATTCCTTTCGCATCGTCACCTACAATGTCCACAAGTGTCGTGGGCTCGACCGTCGCGTGCGGCCCGCGCGCATTGCGGCTGTGCTGCGAGAGACCGAGGCGGATCTGATCGCGCTTCAGGAGGTTTTGAGTATTGAGGGCTCCGTGCCGGAGCGCGATCAGGCGCGTTTCCTCGCCGAAGAGCTGGGAATGTATTTCTGCGTGGGCGAGAACCGCCGCCTCGACGGCGGGGCTTACGGCAATGTCACTTTGAGCCGGTGGCCTCTGGATAACGTACAGAACTACGACATCACGTGGCGCGGGCGCGAGCCGCGCGGCTGCCTGCGCGCCGACGCAACGCCGGGCCCATCGGCGCTGATCCACGTCTTCAACATCCATCTCGGCACGGCCTTTTTCGAGCGTCGTCATCAAGCGCGCCAGTTGGTCGCAAGCCCCATCCTGGCCAACCCTTCGCTTGGCGGCGCGCGTCTGGTGCTCGGCGACTTTAACGAGTGGACGCACGGCCTCGCCTCGCAACTGCTCGGCGCGCATCTGGAGAGCGCAGACCTTCGTCATCACCTGCGCCGCGCCAGAACCTATCCCGGCCCGCTGCCTTTTCTACACCTGGATCACATCTATTATGACAGGGCTCTGGAACTGCAACGGCTCACGCTGCACAGAAGCCGTACCGCTCTCATCGCCTCCGATCATCTCCCGCTCGTGGCGGATTTCCGTCTGCGAGCGCTTTGAAACGACCTGAGACAGAGAGGAGTAGTTTCAAGCTTTGCTGCGAGTTTTAACGGGGCGGGACGAGGCCGACATTGGCCCGGCGGCCTCCTGAACGGGCGGGAGGTGAAGCGCCGCCCTGTTTGTAACGACCGCCGTGCCGTGTACTTTCTGAGCGGCGAGCCTGTGCAGCAATTCCACTGCCTCGTCGTGCCTGAGGCTTGACGCTTCGCAGCCGCGCTCGCTGATTACGGCCCACCGTCGTTCGCCGAGTTCACCCATCGACCCTTCTTTCCCGCAGGTAAATGGAAGTTTTTCGGGAAAGTGTAATTGATAGCCGTCTCGAAAGCCAAACACGAAGGACGGGCAATCGACTGACTCGTAAGATGAGACCGGCATGGGCTGCGCCGTCGGCGGCGTCATCGTTACCGTCTTCTTCTTCGCCGTTACCCGGTGATGAAGTTTTGCGCGGCGGTCGTGCTCTTTCAGGTCTCAAGCATGGCTCGCGCAGCGAAGCCCTGCGAAGGCTATGCGGAAGTGGCGGCGGAAGAAGTTGCGAAAGGAGGTGCGAAGCACAGAAGAGCGCGTGGCCCACGACCCGCCTTTCAGCACGCGGTGGTCGCCGTCAAACCAGACTGCTGAATATTCCGGGTAAGGAAACGGCTCGAATCCCGGAAACGGCTCGAAGGCGTCGGCAGTCCACTCCCAGACATTTCCGGTCATGTCCAGGCACGCGGAAGCGCTCGCTCCTTCCGGGAAGCTTCCAACGCTCGTCGTGCCCCAGAAGTAATTATTCGAGTTGCAGAGCGCGGGCGAAGGCTCTGTCTCTCCCCAACTGAAACGGCGTTTCGGCGCGCGGGCGCTTCCCTGCCACGAAGCGGCCTTCTCCCACTCCGCCTCTGTCGGCAGCCGCTTACCCGTGAAGCGCGCGTAGGCTTCGGCCTCGTACCAACTGATGCCCGTGACCGGATGCGCGGGCGCAAGCACGCCCTCGTCGAACATCTCGCGCGCACGCCAGCGGCCCGCGCCCTCCTGAGACCAGTAGAGAGGCATCGTCCAGTTCTCGCGCTCGCGCCACTCCCAGCCCTCGTCACTCCACCACTCTCGCCTCCGGTAGCCGCCCTCTTCCACGAAATGCGCGTACTCCGAATTGGTTGTCAAAAGCCTGTCGATCTTAAATGACGGAAGTTCCAGGACGTGCGGCGGCAGCTCGTTATCGTAAGCGAAAGAGTTCCAGACCGCTCCCATCCGGAACGCGCCTTCGGGAATCGTAATCATTGCGGGCGAAGGATTCAGAGCCGGAGGCTCGGCCACTGCTCCCTGTTCGCGCGCACCGTCGCGTGAGGGGCGAGTCTTCGTCGCGGGCGCGAGCAGGTGCAGCAGGTAGGCGAGCGTTTCCTGATGCTGGTATTCATGCTCAAGAACCAGGTGGAAAACGTATGCGTCGCGCAGCAGCGGGTCGGCGTCATCAAACGTCGCGCGGTCGAGAACGCGAAAGACCTCGTCTCTGACGCGCGCCAGATAAGATTCCATCTCGCGGCGCGAGGGCAGGTTCGTGGATTCTTCGCGCGGCGTTTTGATCGGGTCGAAGATTCGCTCGTAGCGCTCATCCGGCGAAGGTTGGCCCGCGACCTTTTGCAATAGCCAGTAGGACTCGAAGACGCCTATGTGGCCCAGGTGCCAGATGACGGGTCGAAACCCGAAGCCGGGACTCTGGCGCAAATCTTCTTCGCGCGCCATCTCAAACAGGCCGCGCGTCTCGGCTCGCGCCGCCACCATCAATTCCCTGATCTCTTCGGCTCGCTGGTCGGACAAATCCGCCTCCTCAATAGAGTATGCATCCGGCGCCTTTTTAAGGTAATGGAAACACGAGCGCCCGGTTGATTATCAACTGCAATAAGTTATCATAGCAGAGGTCTGTAACAAGCAGGGGCGATGCAAAATTTCGCCTGGCCTTCGAGAGACGGGCAGGCCAGAGGACTCGAATGACGCACAGGGCTCCTGACACCAGTTCGGACGGCAGGCTGATCGTACACAATCTAGTCGGCGCGCAAGACTTGCGGGCCACCTTCGCCGCCGATGTGCGCGCCGGGCTCTCCGCACGGCCCCTCAGGCTCTTCCCCAAATATTTTTACGACGACCTCGGCTCGAAGCTCTTTGAAGCCATTTGCCTGCTGCCGGAGTATTACCTGACGCGCGCCGAAAATGAAATCTTCTCGCTCTACGCCGAAGAGATCGTCGCGGCCACTTCGGGCGAGCCCGGGACGCTTCTGGAGATGGGCAGCGGCAGCGCCTCCAAGACTCGTCGGCTGGTCGAAGCTCTTTTGAAGCGGCAACGCGAGCTGCTCTATATCCCCGTCGATATTTCTTTGGCGGCGCTTGAGACAAGCTCGCGCGCCCTCCTGCAAGCTTACGCGGAATTGCGTATCGAGGCTTATGCGAGCGATTACTACGACGGGCTTGCGGCGCTCGGCACGCCGAAGCAGCGGCAGCAGCAGCAGGAAGGGCACACGCTGGCGCTCTTTCTGGGATCAAACATAGGCAACTTCGACCACGAAGAAGCGCGAAGATTCCTGCGCGCCCTGCGCGGCGTGCTCGGCGCGGGCGATGCGCTCCTGCTCGGCGCCGACTTGCGTAAAGAGCCTTCGGTGCTCGAAGCCGCTTATGACGACGCGCTCGGTCTGACCGCCGCCTTCAATCTCAATCTTCTATCGCGCATCAACCGCGAGCTGGGCGCGGATTTCAACCTGCGCGCCTTCAGGCATCGCGCCCTCTACAACGAAGAGATCGGTCGCGTAGAGCTTTACCTGGAAAGCACGCGCGCGCAAACGGTTCGCTTAAACGGGCTGGAGATGGAGGTCGAATTTGCCGGGGGCGAGCGTATTCATACTGAGAACTCTTACAAGTACGACCTCGAAGGGCTTTCGCAACTGGCGGCCGCGACCGGGTTCGAGCGAGCGCGTACGTGGTTGGACGACGGCGAGCGCTTCAGCAGCAACCTTTTTATGGCCGTCGCAGAGACGTAATGTCCGACACACACACAGAGAGAGAGATGGGGCCGTCATCGCATAAATATTCGCGGCGCATTTAACGTATATGAGCGCAGACAAGGCTATAAACGCGCGCTTTGAGCCGGGGGACGGCTCAAACGAGCAGGCGGCAGAGCAACCTTCTTCGGGTCGCGCCGTCTTTCCGCTTCTGACCGATACGGTCTCGAAATCTTCCGCTTCGCTCTTTGAGGAGAATCTGCGGCGCGGCGCAAAACCCGTCTCCGAATGGATGTGCGGCGTCGAGTTCGAGCTATTCGGCTACGACACCCGCCGCCACTGCGAGCGCATCAGTGCCCTGCAAGTGCAGAGAGTGCTCGCGGGCTTCGCCCCCTCGTCCAACGATCTGTTTTATGAGGGCCGCACGCTGATCGAGGTCAACGCGGGACAGATGAATCGGCTGACGGTAGAGCCGGGCGGGCAGGTCGAGTTCTCTGGCGCGCCGCAGCGCAGTCTCTCGGATGTCGAACGCGAATTGAGGCGTTACCTGGCGCGCCTCCACGAGATTGCAGAGGGCGATTGCCTGGCCTTCCTGGCCGTCGGTTTCGATCCACTGTGCACCATTGAGGAACAGCAATGGTTTCCCAAGCTGCGTTATGACGTGATGCGCCCTTACCTGGCGGGGCGAGGCGCGCGCGCCTGGGACATGATGGCGCGCACCTGCGCCGCGCAAACCAACCTGGACTATGGCCCGGGCCTCGACCTCGCCAAAAAATTCCTGCTCGGCAATCGTCTCGCGCCCGTCGTGACGGCCATCTTCGCCAACTCGCCCTTCGAGAACGGCCTGCCTTCGGGTTACAAATCGACGCGCGCTGCCGCCTGGCTTGCGACCGACGATGACCGCACGGGCATCTCTCCGCCCGCGCTCGGCGAATCGTTCTCGCCCGCAGACTTCGTCGCCTATGCGCTCGAAGTGCCGATGATCTTCGCACAGCGCGACGGACGCTATCTGGATGGGCCCACCGGGATGAAGTTTGGCGACTTTCTAGAGCACGGCTGCGGCGGGGTTTCGCCTGTCTTCGGCGACTGGGCCGATCACCTGACGACGCTCTTTACGGACGCACGCCTCAAACAGCACATAGAGCTTCGCAGCGCAGACTGTGGCGGTCTCTCTTACACGCTCGCGCTCCAGGCTTTATGGAAGGGGCTGATGTATGACGCGGGCGCACTGGACGAAGCGCTCAGGCTCGCGCCGAAGCTTGATCGTGCCGATTCTGTCGAGCTGCGGCGCGCGGTTGCGCGCGACGGATTAGCGGCGCGGCACGCGGGCGTTCGTGTCTCTGCGCTCGCAGGGGAAGCGATCCGGCTGGCCGTCGAAGGTCTCGGTCGCATCGCTCCCGAAGAGGTGCATTACCTGGACGTGCTGCGTGAGCGAGTCCTGGAAGACGAAGTCTGCCCGGCCGATATTCTGCTGCGTAACTACGAAGGCTCCTGGCACGGCTCGATGGGTCGCGTCATCGAATACCTGCGCATCGCCTGACCCTTTTTTAGTCCCGGTCGAAGATATGTCCTTAGAAATGTCCCTGCCCCGCAAAGACGACGCCCCGGCGCTCGTAGAGTTTCGCAACGTAAGTTACAGCGTGCCGGGTGTGGCAAAGCCGATCATCTCTGAGCTTAACCTGACGGTGAGGCGCGGCGAGACGCTCGTGCTGCTGGGCGAATCCGGGTGCGGAAAAACGACCACTCTCAAGCTCGTCAATCGTCTCCTGCTGCCGAGCGCAGGCGCTGTCGTCGTAGAGGGGCGCGACACTACAGAGTGGGACGAGATCAGCCTGCGTCGCCGAACCGGCTACGTGATTCAGGAGGGAGGACTCTTTCCACACTTTACGGTCGAGCGCAACGTCGCGCTTGTGCCCTCTCTGGAAAAGTGGGAAGAGAGTAGAGTGCGCGAGCGTGTGGGCGAGATGCTCGCGCTCGTCGGTCTTGAGCCGGAGGCGTTTGCGGGGCGTTATCCGCGCGAGCTGTCGGGCGGCCAGCGCCAGCGCGTCGGCGTCGCACGCGCTTTGGCCGCCGAGCCGCCTCTGCTGCTTCTGGACGAGCCCTTCGGCGCGCTCGACCCGCTCACGCGCTCAAGCCTCCAGAGAGAGTTCGCCGAGCTGAGCCGTCGCCTCAATAAGACCGTCATCTTCGTGACGCATGACGTGCGCGAGGCGTTGCTGCTCGGTTCGCGCATCGGCCTCATGCACGCCGGGAGAATGGTTCTGATCGAGACGCCCGAAGGATTTCTCGAATCCGAAGAGAAACACGCGCGCGCCTATCTGGAAACGCTGCGGGTCGGCGACCAGGTGACGCTCGACGCTCGCGCGCGGAGGGACGTATGAGCGCCTGGGAGTTCTGTCGTGACAACTGGGCCGACGTACTCTTACACGTCGAGCAGCATCTCTGGCTCGTCCTCGCGTCAACGTCAATCGCCGTAGTCGTCGGCGTCCCCACGGGGATTCTCCTGACGCGCCGCAGGCGCTTGCGCGGCCCCGTGCTCGGCCTCGCCAATATCATGCAGACCGTCCCGAGCCTCGCGCTCTTCGGTCTGCTCATTCCGATCCCCTTCATCGGCGGCATAGGCCGCAGCACGGCCATCATTGCGCTCGTGCTTTACGCGCTGCTGCCCGTGATACGAAACACCGTGACCGGCATTCTGGGCGTTGACCGGAGCGTGCGCGAGGCGGCGGTGGCGATGGGCATGACGGACTGGCAGGTGCTGTGGCAGGTCGAGCTGCCCTTAGCGATGCGCGTCATCCTGACGGGCATCAGGGTAGCGATGGTGATTACAATCGGGGTGGCGGTGATCGCGGCGGCGGTCGGCGCGGGCGGCCTCGGTGAATACATCTTTCGGGGCCTGCGCCAGTTCGATAATAGATTGCTGCTGGCGGGCGCTGTGCCCTCGGCGCTGATGGCGCTGGTCGCGGATTTCGCGCTCGGGCTCCTGGAGAAGCGTTTCGATACCGAAGGCAAACGCTCAAGCGAGAAAAGGGCCGCCCGCTTCGGGCGTATCGCGTGGGCGGCGCTCGCACTGGTTCTGGCGCTCGGCGTGTACGGCGCATGGCGCGGCGCGGGCTTTTCGGCCACGTCAACGCCCGAACAGCAGCAAGCGGAGATGCGCGTCCGTGTCGGCTCGAAGGATTTCACTGAGTCGGTACTGCTCGGCGAGATCGTCGCGCAGATGCTCGAAGCGCGCGGCGTTATAGTCGAGCGCCGGTTCGAGCTTGGCGGAAGCCTCGCCCACCAGGCGCTCGTCACGGGCCAGATAGACTGTTATCCGGAATACACCGGAACCTCGTTTGTAGAGATTCTGAAACACGCGCCCGTTACCGATCCGGGGGCGGTTTATGCCGAGGTGCAACACGAGTATGCGGCGAAGTTCAACGTCGAAGTGAGCGCGCCGCTCGGATACAGTAACGACTTTGCGATTCTGGTGCGAGGCGAGGATGCGCGCCGCCTCGGTCTTAAAACCATCTCGGACGCGGTGCCCTACGCGCCCCGCTGGCGCGCTGGCTTCGGCCAGGATTTCATGTCGCGGGCGGACGGTTACGCAGGCTTTGCGCGCGCCTACGGCCTCAAGTTCTCTCAGCCGCCGCGTGAGATGGACTTGTCGCTCACCTATCGCGCTCTCGCCTCGAATCAGGTAGACATTATCGCGGGCAATTCCACGGACGGACTGATCGCCGCGCTCGATCTGGTACAGCTCGCGGACGACCGTCGTTATTTCCCGCCCTACGAGGCCGTCGTCCTCGCGCGGCGCGAAACAATGGCGCGCGTGCCCGCGCTGGGCGAGGTGTTGCGTCGTTTGAGCGGGCGCATTTCGACCGACGAGATGCGGCGGCTCAATCAAGACGTGGATGGAAACAGGCTTGACCGGCGGGCGGTCGCGCGCGCGTGGATCGCCCGAAACAACGACGAGTGACAATAGACCGCTAAAAAGATAAAATTCCGTCCATCGATTGTCGCAAAGTCACTATCGAGCATTATCCAGGGGATTTTATGGCGTTGTCGGAGCATGAGGTGAAGATCGCTGCCGGGCGTCGCGCCGACGACGGGCGCTTGCGCGTCTTTATTTTCGCGGACGGGTTGCTCGGTTTAGCAACCGAAGGGCTCGGCGAGCGAGTCCCGACGATGTTGTTGACGCTCGATCAGGCGAACAAACTGCGGGACGCTCTGGCGGAGTTGATACCGCTGCTTGCCGAGGCTTCGGGGCCGGAAGAGTTGATGCCGCGCGCCGAAACTAAAGGATGGCAGGGCGCGGAGCGAAGGCTCGCCAACAGGTGAATGAGTAGGCGAAAAGTGAGCGCGCCCACCTTCTCGGGGGAACGCGCTCACTTTTCGCCTTTGTAGTGACCCGGCTCGGCCGACTACTTTTTCGATGTCAGGGTAATGCGTATGGGATTGCTGAGCGCGCTCAGCTCAATCTCCTGTACGGACTTTTTGTAACCCCTGGCCGTGGTGTTCATCTTGAGATCGTCCATGTGAAGCGGCGGCAGCACGACCACGCCCTGGTCATTTGTCCAGGCCCATGATTCGCACAGGTTGCCGTCTCCCCACACGGATACGAGTTTAACGTAAGCTCCCTTGACGGGAGCGCCCTGCTCGTCCGTGACGACGACGACGGCCCGGCCAATGCCGCCGGGCCCATTGGGCGCGTGGCCCATCTTGAGCATCTGTTCAGTATCCTGCTGTTGCTGCGGCTGCTGGGGCTCTGTATTTTCCTGGGCTATTCCCAGGCCGAATGTTGCACCGATGATGAGGGCGGCGACCAAAAGTTTACGCATCTGAATTTAAACTCCTTGCTGGTAGATATTATCCGGTAGCCTTGAATGCTCGTTGCCCGCGCAATGAGAGCCATGACCGTTTATAGTTTCGACGACTGGTAAGCGAGAGCGCCACGTTTGGCTAATCAGGTGAGACGGAAGGGCCCGAGACCCCTTTCTGGCTTGAAAAGCGCGGCACGCTTTGGAGGCTCTCCGTGCCACCAAAACGATTATACTGACTTCCACAAAATTTTTGAAGAACTATATTTCAGGCGCGCGCCAGCGAGCCGAAAAGGAGAGAAAAATGAGACGAGCGATTCTCGCCCTGTTCATCTTTTGCGCGCTCTGCTCCCCGGTTCTTCTGCTGGCGCAGGAGAAGGAGGGGCGCGGCCGCGAGCGCAAAACGAATGGCCCTCGGGCGACGTTTATCAAGGCCGGGCGCATGGTGGACGTGCGCGCCGGTCGCGTCCTCGAAAATCAGGGCATATTGATTGAGGGCGAGCGCATCAGGGCCGTCGGCCCACTGGCGCAGATCGCGCGCGAGGCTCCCGCCACGGCGCGCATCATCGATCTGGCGCGCGCGACCCTGCTTCCGGGCTTCTCGGATTGCCACACGCACGTCCTCCTACAGGGCGACATCACCTCGGCAGATTACGACGAGCAGCTTCTCAAAGAATCCATCCCGTATCGCACCATTCGCGCCACGGTCGCCGCCCGCCGGGCTTTGATGAACGGCTTTACGGCCCTGCGCGACCTCGAAACGGAGGGCGCAATGTATGCGGACGTGGACGTGAAAAGGGCCATCGAGCGCGGCATCATCCCCGGCCCCAGGATGTTCGTCTCGACGCGCGCTTTTTCCGCCACGGGCATGTACCCGCTATTGGGCTACTCGTGGGAGTTGAAGCTGCCGGAAGGCGTGCAGATCGTGGACGGGCCGGACGAGATACGCCGCGCCGTGCGCGAGCAGGTCAAGTACGGCGCGGACTGGATTAAGTTTTACGCCGACCGGCGCTATTATCTGAAGGACGGCGCGCTCCATTCCTGGGTCAATTTCACAGACGAAGAGATGCAGGCGATGGTCTCCGAGTCGCATAGGCTGGGCCGACGGGTCGCCGCGCACGCGATGGGGCGCGAAGGCATAGATGCCGCCCTCAGGGTCGGCGTCGATTCCATAGAGCACGGCTACGGCCTCGACGAAGAGTTGATCGAGAGAATGGTCAGGCAGGGCACGTATTGGTGCCCGACCATCTACGTCGGCGTCTACGTTGCCGAAGGACGCGCCCGTGCGGGTGCGCCCATCTGGCTTACGATGCGCGACCTCGAAGCGAAAATCTTCGGCGTCGCCGCGCGCCGTGGCGTGAAGATAGCTTTCGGTACGGACGTGGGCGGGTTCGCCTGGACGGAGAATGAAGCCCTTGAGTTCGCCTACATGGTGCGTTACGGGATGACGCCGATGCAGGCCATTCAATCGGCGACCATCGTGGCCGCCGAGCTTCTGGAAAGACCGGATGATATGGGCGCGATTGAGGCCGGAAAGTTCGCCGACCTCGTGGCCGTCACGGGCGACCCCCTGCGCGACGTGACGGAGCTGGAGCGCGTCCGCTTCGTCATGAAGGGCGGCGAGATCGTGCGCGACGAGATCGGACGCGAGCCATGAGTCGAAGGGCTTTCCTCCTCGCTTGCCCGGAGCCGGTTTTCGGGCGACACTTACACGTGGAAGCCTGAAAGTTACACGCAAGAGCTTGATTAGAGGTTGAAGTTTTGAGCACGAAAGAGTTTTATGCCGACGCTCAGCCGCCGCGCATCGAGCGTAGAGTGAGCTGGCAAAGCATCGTCAATCTGGTTTTGGCGCTGCTCGTCGCGGCGGCGCTCGCGGTGGCCGTCTTCGCGGCATTTCATTTGACGCTGCGCCGCCCCGTCCTCAACAGGAGCAATGCGACCGTTCCCAGCGAGAGCGAAGCGACCCCCGATGCGCCCGCTTTATGGGCCATCCGGGGCGCTCTTAGCGAAACCTGCACCTGCTCGGTTCCCTGCTCCTGTAACTTCGGAGAGGGGCCGTCGCCTCATTCCTACTGCTACCCTTTCTATTCCTATCACATCGTCAAAGGGAGCTACGGCGACTTGACGCTCGACGGGCTGCACTTCGGGTCGGCCGATCTAAAGAACGGGCGCATCATGTTCATAGAGGAGCGCGCCGACGAGCGACAGCGTGAGGCTCTGCGCCTGATTATCGCGCGCATGATCGAGCGCGTCTCCGCCCGGGAAGCCGAAGCGAAGGCCAGAGAGATCGCCCCGCTTATCCTCTACGCCGCCGTCCGGCAGGATTACGGCGATCGGAGCAATCATCTGGAAGTGGAAGGGCTCGGGAAATTCTCCGCCAACTATGTTATGGGCCTGGACAAATCGCAGCCCGTCGTCGTGCGCAACAATACGACGTGGCGCATCCGCGATGCTATAAAAGCGAAGACCACCGTTTATCGCATCAGGATGGGCAAAGACGTGCTGGATTTGAAAGACACGAACAGCAATCAGGGAGAGTTCGAGTATACGGACAAGACGGATTTCGGCGCGCCCGCGCGTTGGAACTGCGGCGCGTGCGCGAGCGCTGCGGGGCAGAAGAGCACTGAGGCGACAGCCGAACCCATGTGCGGCCGTTAATGAAGGGATGATCTTATGACGCTCATAGATTTACTGGTGTTGTTGCTCGTCGCGGGTCTGTGCGGGTCACTGGGCCAGGCCATCGGCGGCTTTTCGCGCGGCGGTTGTCTGGTCTCGATTGCGCTCGGCTTCATCGGCGCGCTGATCGGGATGTGGCTGGCGCGCAATATGGGGCTGCCGGAATTGTTCGTGCTCCCTGTGGGCGGCACGCGTTTTCCGATCATCTGGTCGATCATCGGCTCCGCACTCTTCGTCGCCGTCATCAGTCTCATATCACGCAGCCGAGCGTAACGAAGGGAAGAACGAAGGGATGAAGGATGAAGTGGGCTGAGTGAACTGCTAATTGATGCTTTCACTCGATCATTCATCGCTGCCGCCCTTCGTCAGGTGGACGGGTGGGCTGCGCTTCGGTTACACTCCGGGGAAAGCTCATTAGATTTATGTTTTGCCGGGAAAGCGTGTGCGCCAGAAGGGTCTCTCTGTTTGGGCCAACGGCACACACGCTCGAACTTTCTTCCGTTTATGACTGCTGTTTTACGTAAAACCTCCAGGCAACAAAACGCGCCCGACCTGAGCCACTTTCGCAAGCGATTTCCGCTGACGGTGGCGAATTTCGGCCCGCTCGCCAACCGCGAGGCATGGCTCGGGCGCATCTGGGAACTGGACGCCGCCTGGCGACAGACGATGGAACGCGAAGACCGGGCACAGGAAGTGATCGTGCGCGGCGCGCCGCCTTCGGGGCTCGAAGCGGAAGCCGAGTTCGATATTATTTACGCTGGCGGAAGGGTCGGCCTGCTTCACGCGGCCGTGATGGCGTCGCGTTTCAAGCGCCGCGTGCTGGTCTTCGACGCGCAGAGTGTCGGCAGGACGGATCGGGATTGGAACATCTCGGATGAAGAGCTGCGCGAGTTGGAGACGGCCCGCCTCTTCACGAAAGATGAGATCGAAGCGGCGGTCATCAATCGTTATCGTTCGGGCTTCGTCAAGTTCCACGATGCCGCGTCGCGCGTGAAAACGCCGCCGCTCTGGATGAACGGAGTTCTGGATGTCGCGCTCGACGCCGATAAATTGCTCGCGCTGGCCCGCTCGAAAATCTGCGCCTCTGAAACGCGCTCGTCCGCGATTGACGGCCTCCGCCTCGTCCGTTGCTATGTTCAATCCGACCGCGTGACGGTGGAGCTGGAAGACGTTAGAAGCCGCAGGCGCAGACTATTCGGCGCGCGCCTCTTTATCGATTCGACGGGCACAAGCTCCAGGGTCGCGCGACAGCTTCAGGACGGGCGCTCGATCACGCACGTCTGCCCGGCCGTGGGGACGGTCGCGCGCGGTTTTGTGCGCGGCGAAGAGCCGGATCGTGTGGATTTCGGCGTCGGCGAGATTCTGGTGAGCAACGAGGACGCGAGCGACCATCGCCAGTTGATCTGGGAGGGCTTCGCCGGAAGTCCCGAGCGCGACGAATACACGACATATCTCTTCTTTTACGACGGCGTCGATTCGCCCGCCAATAAATCTCTGCTCGCTCTCTTTGAGCGCTACTTCGAGTCGCTGCCGCGTTACAAGCGCGCGGGCGCGCAGTGGCGCGTCACACGGCCCGTCTTCGGCTATATTCCGGGCACACAGCATCACGGCTGGGGCAACCGCAGGCGCACGGCCGATAACCGCATTATGCTGATCGGCGAGACGGCCGGGATTGCGAGCCCGCTTCTGACCTTCAGCGGGTTCGGCTCGCAGGTGCGAAACCTGGGTCGCCTGACGCACCTGACGAACCTCGCGCTGGATGCAGACCTGCTCGACGCCGCTTCGCTCTCGGAGATCAATGCGGCCGGGCCGCGCGTGGCGCAGACGGCGAGCCTCGCGGAGTTCATGCGCCCGACGCCGAGGAGTGCTCCCTCGGCCGTCAACGAGACGCTGAACGCCTTGATGGCGGCACTGCATGATTTGGACGAGCGCGTGCGCCGCGAACTCTTTCAAGATCGTATGACCTTCCTGGCGCTCAAAAACCTGCTCTCGCGCACCGCCAAACTCTACCCGCGCATCTTTCAGCGCGTGCGCGAACATCTGGGCGCGCGCGGCACGTTCTGGTGGATAGCCAATATCGTCGAGGTCATTCTGAGCGAAAGGCGCGAGGGTTCGGTCGAATCAATGGAGGGCGTCGAGCAGCAGCAGGGCGAGGATGCAGCGCAGAGGTTCGCCCGTTACGTGCGTATCTACAAGTCGCGGCAGGGCGCGTAAGCCGGGCTTTTCAGTGTTGCGGGTGGGCGCGCAGGAAGCGCGCTACGATATATGGGAGCGGCGCGACAAAGACCCGCTTCGGGTGAAGGCAGGGATTCTTTCATCCCGGCGCAGGGCGGAGACTAACAGTATCCTGTTCGGCCGATACATGCTCTCTGGGGTCGGCTGCGGGCGGGCCGGTTCTTTGCTGTGATTCCTGACGTAGTCCTTAATGAAATCCTTCATCCCGAACTGTATCCAGCTCAGGCCATAATGTTTTGCTTCGTGTAAGGCTTGCTCGCTAGACCACCCGTCGTGCGTAATGCGATAGATTGCGATAACCGTGCCCGTTCGATCAGCGCCATGCTTGCAATGAACGAAGACGGGCTGGTTGGCCCTGTCATTAATGATCCCGAGCGCGCGATCGACCATCTCATCCTTTGGCTTGTCAAGCCCCTCCATCGGGACGTTGAAATAACGCAGACCCGCAGCGCGCGCTTCACTCTCTTCGGCGAGGGCGCGAGAGTCGGCGGCGCGCAGGTTGAGAATAGTCTTAATGCCGAGCGCGACCAGTTTTTGAATGCCGCCCTCGCGCGGTTGAGCGCCGCGCGCGAGCCCTTCGTTCACCTGATGAAAGTTCGGAAGCTCCCTGTAATGCGGCTCGCTCTGGGCCACGGCAAGCGATGCGAGCAGGTTCAAGGCAAATGCGACGGCTGCCAATCTACCGATTCGATTTCTCATGCCCTCATTATGCGCCCGTAATCCATTAAGACGGAAGCCCGCACGGGACGATTTTGGAGCAGCCGGAAGCTCGCTCCGGCGGCAGGTTTTCATTATCTTCAGCCCGGGCCGATTCGGCCCGCGCGCTCTCTCTTTGAAGCCTGACTTGTAAATAAAAGAGGAGCGCCCCGCGCATCCACTCTCTGCGCGGGGCGCTCCTCTTGTCTATTCAACCGGGCCGTGGCTCTTCTGAAAGGCCCAACGCTCTCGGGCGGTTAGCGGCAAACCGCGCCGGTCGCAGCCGATAGGCCGAGCATGAATACGCCCGACCTATCCTCGACTGTCAGTGATCTACTGATCAGGTTTGGGTTTCGCCGCTCGTGTTGGTCGACGTGTTACTCGTCGTAGTGCTGCTATCGGCGGGCGGCGCGTCGCTTGTTGTGTTGGTAGTACTGGTATCGTCCGTCGGCGCATCGACAGTCGTACTACCGTCGGGCGGACTCTCGCTGTAAGCGTCTACGTCGTCCCCGGTAATACTAGTTGAGGGGGCGCGTACCCCACCGCCACCACCGGGCGGCGGATCGCCTTGCATGTATAGAAACGGCGCTCCGTTCCCTTCCAGCGGCCCATTCATCGTGGGGTCTATATTCTCTTGGGACATATCTTTATCTCCTTACGGGGTGAGTGTGGTTTAAGAATCGGCGGGTGATGTTCCGCCGAGTTGTTTGTGCAAGGATCGAATGTCGGGTCTGGTGAGGTAAATGCTGAAAACTGCTTGCCCCCACTTCTGCTCAAGCTGCGAGAGAATGTTTGCAGCACGCTCAAGTTGATTCCGAACAGCGAGGTCGTCCCCCTTGTGACGGCTGGCACGCGCCAGGATGAGCCATGCGCGCCACTCCGATTCCAACTGGCCAGCGCGGGCGAATCTCTCCTGCGCTTCGAGTGCGCGCGCCGCCCCGCTTTGGGCCTCGCCGCTCTCAACGAGCACTTCGGCCAGCGCCAGCAGCGCCCTCGAAATCAGCGCCGCATCGCCCGCCTCCTTCGCCATCTCAACCGCTTCTTCGCACGACCTTCTGGCCTCTGAGCCAGCGCCGGAGAAGATTAGTGCCAGTCCGTGAGTGTACTTTGCCTGAACTGCAACGTCTTTGTAAACAAAATCTTTACCATTTGACGCCCGCGATTGTTCGAGAGCCTGTGCGGCCAGTTTGCTGGCCTCCTGAAAGTGGCGCTCGCTAAGCGCGATCTCGGCATTGCGCAAGGAGATTTCGGCCAGCACCGGCTTGTAGCTGCCGTCGGGTTGCGAGGCCAAAGCCTGCGCCTGACCCAGCGAGTTCCGCGCTTCGTCGTAACGACCCATCCTCCACAGCACATTGCCACGGTTCATCAGGCTGTAAGTGATGACGACGCGGCTGCCGAGGGATTTGTTGATCTGATAGCTCTCGTCGTAGCGCGCGAGCGCCTCCGGAAATTGCTCCTGCTCGCTCAGAACCGCGCCGATGTCGCCGTAGGAAAATGCCATCTGCGTCTGATCGTTGGTCTCGCGCGCCAGTTGCAGCTTCTGCTCGAAGGCCTGGAGCGCCGCCGGGTAATCGCCCTGATGGCGCAGCGCACGCCCGAGGCTGGTCAAACAGATCGAGACGTAGGTGCGGTAACCGGCCTGCTTGAAAAAGGCGAGCGCCTCTTTGACATAGCCGACGCCCTCTTCAGTTCGCAGCCTGTGAATAGCAAGCCCGCCCAGATTCATCAGGCTGAAGGCTTCGCGCAGCTTGACCTTGTTTCGCCGCGCAAAGTCGAGCGATTGTTTGAAATGTTTCTCGGCCTCGTCATAATCGCCGCTCGCCCAGTAGGCGAGGCCAAGCTCGTTGAGCGCCCGCCCGATGATGGTTTCAAGCCCGCGCTGCTCGGCGTAAGCTATCGCCTCGCTGCCGTACTGCTGACCCTTGGCGGTCGCGCCCTGTGTCGTATGAAGAAAGCTGAGGCCCAACAGGGCCGTTATCTTCTGTAGATCGTTTCCGCTCGCCGTCGCCATATCGAGCGCCTGTTGCAGGTAACGGCTCGCCTCGTCCATCCCTCCCAGCCTCGCAAAGAGAATGCCGCGCTGGTAATAAACTTCCGCCTGGCCTTCGGCATTGCCCAGCGCCTGATATAGATTCATGGCCCTGTCAAAGGCGGCCGTAGCGCTGGCCGTATCCTGTTGCTGCCCGTAGAGGATGCCGACGCGAAGGAAAGCCGTCGCATATCGCGGGTCGCGGTTGGTCGCTTCCAGATAATTCTCTATCGCCTTAGACCTCTCGAAGTTCTTCTCGTAGGCGCGCCCCAAATCCACGTAGACCTGTGGTTGATCCGGGGTGAGCCGGGCCAGCTCGCGATAGAGAACGATGGCGCGTGCGAAATCATTTGAGACGGCAGCGTGGATCGCTTCCAAGTAGAGGGCATCGGATTTTGGCAGCGCCGAGCGGTCGGGCACGAGCGTCGCCACGCGCAGCAACTCGTCCTTGGCCCTGTCCGCATAATCCAGCTCCATCCAGGCTTCGGCGAGGCGCGCATGAGCCAGAGGAAAATTATTATCCTCGGCGATGGCGTGCTCCAGCGCCTTGCTCGCCTGAAAGTAGGCGCCGTCGCGCAGAGCATTGGTTCCGGTCTCGTACCAGCGTTGCGCTTCGAGCGCCGGTCGGTGCGGCCCCGGCCGCACCAGTTTCAGGATTACCCATCCGAGCAGCACTACGGAGACGACGCCGATCAAAACCGCGAAGATGGAGAGACGCGGCCGCCTGAGCGTGTCGGACAAAGCGACCAGCGCGCTCGTCTGCGCCGTCCTGGCCGCCGCGCCCGTCGTCCCGTTCAAACGCCTGACGTGATGCAGGTCGTCGCCGATTGCGAGGCGCACGCGATGCAAATCCTTCAACAACTCGTCGGCCGATTGATAGCGCTCTGCGGCCTTCTTAGCCAGCGCCTTCATCACTACTCGATCCAGGCTCTTCGGCACTCGCTCATTGAGCTTCGAGGGCGCGAGCGGCGTGACGTGTATGACCTGTGCGGCGATCTCTATGACGCTCGCTCCGGCAAAGGCGGCGCGGCCCGTGATGCATTCGTAGAGCAGAGCGCCCAGGGCGAAGAGGTCGCTGCGGGCATCGACGGGAGCGCTCGTCGCCTGCTCCGGCGACAGGTACAGCGGTGTGCCGACGACCACATCGCTATGCGTGCGCGTCGAGAGGAGCGTATTGGCGTCCGGGTCTGTCTGGGATTGATCTTCGTTGACCTCCTTGGCGAGTCCGAAGTCTAAGACCTTGACCTGCCCGCGCTCGTTTATCAGGACGTTCGACGGCTTGATGTCGCGGTGAACTATTCCCGCCGCGTGTGCTTCCGAGAGCGCCTCGGCGACCTGTTCGATGATCTCCAGGGCGCGCGCAAGCGTCACGCCGCTCTCTTGAAGCAGTTCGCCCAGGGTTTGGCCGCCGACCAACTCCATCACGATGAACGGATGCTCGTCTTCCGTCTCACCATAATCGTAGATGGCTGCGATGTGCGGGTGGCTGAGCTTGGAGACGGCGCGCGCCTCGCGCAGGAAGCGGGCGCGGAAATGATGGTTGTCCGAGGCGTCGGAGAGAAACTTGATGGCGACGCGGCGGCCCAGATGCATATCTTCGGCAAGGTAGACGATGCCCATTCCGCCCTTACCAAGCTCGTCAAGAATGCGATAATGAGAGACCGTCTGCCCGATCATCGTGTCGAACCCGTTTATCTAATTCGTGAGCCGAGGAGAAGCGGATGCGTCCCCGAACGCTCAACCACGGCAGGCCAGATAGGCTTTATGCGGTGCGGCTTCGTTCAACATTCTGCTCTAATTCCAACCGTTTTCCAAGAGCAAAATTACCGAGCAAGGTTATTACGTGGCAGCAGTAACGGAAAAGAGTCGGCCCCCGCGCAGGGGTTTTACGCTCTTCAGCTTGGGCGGCTGCGGCCCGCCTTTGTTACGGAGTCGAATCAATAGGCTTCGGGCACGAGCGAGCGCCGCGCGGCGCGTACGATTTCCAGAGCTTCGGGGGTCGTCGCCGCGTGCGCTGTGAGGTGTCCCATCTTGCGTGCCGGGCGCGGCATGTGCTTGCCGTACAGGTGAAGCTTGACGCCTGGGAAAGCACAGGCAGCGGCCCAACGCGGCGGGCCGTCGCGCCACAGGTCGCCCAGCAGGTTAGCCATCGCAGCCGCGCCGTAGATCATCTCGGGCGCGCCGAGCGGGAGGCCGCAGACGGCGCGCAGTTGTTGCTCGAACTGGCTCGTCACGCAGGCGTCAATCGTGTAGTGGCCGGAATTGTGCGGGCGCGGCGCAATCTCGTTTACGTATAGCCGCCCATCCCGATTGAGGAAAAACTCGACGCAGAGCACGCCGACCACCTCCAGTTGTTCGAGCAGGCTTGCGGTAATCTCTCGGGCGGAGCGCGCGACCTCGGGCTCTACGTCGGCGGGCGCAACCGAGCAATCCAGGATGTGGCGCTCGTGAATATTATCGGTCACGCCATAGCTTATGATTTGGGCGTCCGTGCCGCGCGCCGCGATCACGGAGACTTCGCGCTCGAAGTCTACGAAGGCTTCGAGGATTGCCTCCTGTGCGCCGATGGCTTTGAAGGCCGCGTCGGCCTCGTCGGGCGAGGCGATCTTGCTCTGACCCTTGCCGTCGTAGCCGAACCCGGCCGTTTTAAGAACCGCCGGAAAGCCCAGCTCCGCCAAACCGGCGCGAAGCTCTTCTATGGAGCGGACGTGGCGAAACGGCGTGACGGGATAGCCCGCCCTGGTCAGGAAGGTTTTCTCGCGCAGGCGATGCTGCGCCGTGTGCAGAACTGCGCCGCTCGGCCTGACGGGCACAAACTCCGCGACCGTCTCGACGGTGGCGGCCGGTATGTTCTCGAACTCGAAGGTGACGACATCGACGGCGCGTGCGAAGCGGCGCACCGCGTCCAGATCGTCGTAAGAAGCGGGGATTTCAACGTCCGAAATCTGCCCTGTGGGAGTGTCGGTCTCGGGCGAAAAGGTGTGCACCAGATAGCCCATGCGGCGCGCGGCCATCGCGAACATGCGGCCCAGTTGACCGCTGCCGAGCACGCCTATGGTCGAGCCTGGGAGAACGGCGTCCGTCACTTGAGCACGCCCTCGCGCACTTCGCGTTCCTGCTTGAGACGGAACCGGCGAAGCTTTTCTCTTAAATCGGGGCGCGTATTGGCGAGGATTGCTATTGCCAGGAGCGCGGCGTTGGTCGCCCCGGCCTCGCCTATGGCGAGCGTGCCGACGGGAACACCGGCGGGCATCTGCACTATGGAAAGTAGCGAGTCCATTCCCTTCAGGGCCCTGCTTTTGACGGGCACGCCGAGCACAGGGATAAGGGTTTGCGCGGCGACCATGCCGGGCAGGTGCGCCGCGCCGCCCGCGCCCGCAATGATTACCTCCAGCCCACGCGCCTCGGCCCCGGCGGCAAACTCCGTCATCCACGAGGGCGTGCGATGCGCCGAGACGATGCGGCATTCGTGCGGCACGTCGAATCCAGCAAGCATCTCACTGGCGCGCTGCATGGTCTCCCAATCCGACTTGCTGCCCATGATGACAGCCACAAGCGACAAGGGCGGAGGAATGGGGGCGGAGGGCGCAGGGATGTGAGATGAATCATCACTCTCATCCACATCTTTGGCCTTCGCCTCTTTCGCCTTCCGCTTAGACTTTGCTCTCTTCAGTGACTTTTCATCCCTCATCCCTCATCCCTCATCCCTTAGTTCCTCCCTACGCCCTTCGTTCCTCCCTTACTCTTGCGCGTGTGAGTAGCCCGGCTTGCCGTCGAAGTTGTAGAGGTTCTCGGTTTTGATGAAATCGAGATTGGCGCGGGCGGCGCGGTCGAGGAGCGCGGCGATCTGCGCGTGAGTGACCGGGCCGCCCGCGGTTTCCGAAGCGAAGCGGCAGCGCCAGTGGTCTGAGCAGAAGGTCTCGGAAGCGCCATCAGGCCAGACCTTTACGCCGCGATTGCTGATCGCCTTGATTTTGAGCCCGTCGCCGTCGAGCGCCTTCATCGCAGCGCCCAGCTCGTCGGCTGTGCCCCGACTCCAATCCAGATACACGTCGACTCCGACCATCTCCTTGACGGACTCCTTAGCGTCAGAGATAAAACTCTTGTGCGACGCAGCATCACCGCCGTCGCCGCTCGCAGCGCCGTAGGCGACGGCCTTGAGCGTTTCCGGCTTCTGCCCTAATCTTTGGACGACCCGTTCGGCAAACTCGCGTGTGCCGACCTTCTCTTTGCTCACCTTCTCGTCATAAATGTCGTAGGTATGGACGCCGTCTTCGATGGTGCGCAGCCAGGCGTTATGAACGCGACCGGCCACTTCCGGTTGCCCTACGTGGACGAGCATCATCACCGCGCCGAGCAGAAGGCCCGAAGGATTCGCAAGGTTCTGTCCGGCGCGACGCGGGGCCGAGCCGTGTATGGCCTCGAACATGGCTATATGCTCGCCGATGTTGGCCGAACCGGCCAGCCCGACGGAGCCAGCGATCTGCGCGGCGACATCCGAGAGCACATCACCGTAAAGATTCGGCAGCACTACCACGTCGAAGGCTTCGGGCGTGTCGGCAAGCTTGGCCGAGCCGATGTCTACGATCCAGTGCTCGTTCTCGATGTCAGGATAAGAGGCGGCGATCTCCTCGAAAACCTTGTGGAAGAGACCGTCCGTGATCTTCATGATGTTGTCTTTCGTAAAGCACGTTACCTTGCGGCGATTGTTGCGGCGCGCGTACTCGAAAGCGTAGTGAACTATCTTCTCCGTGCCGGGGCGCGAGATGAGCTTCAGGCATTGGGTGACCTGATTGGTCTGGCGATATTCGATGCCGCCATACACGTCCTCCTCATTCTCGCGGACGATGACGACATCCATACGCGGATGCTTGGTCTCGACGAACGGATGATAAGAGACGCACGGACGCACGTTGGCATAGAGGCCGAAGGTTTTCCGCACCGTCACGTTGAGACTCTTGTAGCCGCCGCCCTGCGGAGTGGTGATCGGCGCTTTGAGGAACACCTTCGTGCGGCGCAGGCTCTCCCACGCGCTCGGCTCGATACCGGCGCTGTTCCCGGCAAGGTAAACTTTCTCGCCGATCTCTATCGTCTCGATCTCAAGCCCTGCGCCCGCCTCTTTCAGGATATGAAGGGTCGCGGCCATGATTTCGGGCCCGATCCCGTCCCCGTGCGCGACTGTGATGGGAATGCTGTTTGGCATGACAGGAAGATGCGCCTTTCCGTAGTGGTTCGATTTCTTAGATTGAGAATGGAGCAATATATGCCAAAAGCATCGATGCAGGCAACGACCCGCCTGAATCAAAGCGACGGAGCGGGAGGCAGTCTCCTCTCCGCAAAGGTAAGAGCAGGGCGCAAATGTTCGGAGATGAGAGACGGTGACGCGCTTCAGCCCTGAGCGGCGCGCCGCAGCGGATTGACCTTGCTGGCGAATTGAAAAGTGAAGCGGTCGCGGCGAAGGATTTCGATGCGGTTCAGCGCGTAGATGTCCGGGCGATCATTGGGCCCATAGACGGTCGAGAAGGCGGCGATGTGGCCCGCGTCCTCGATCGCTCGCCGCGCCGTCTCGGAGAAGAAACCGGCCGGGTAGGCGAACACCTTGCAGGGCTTCTGCAACAGCTCCTCGATACATCTTTTGGATTCCTCGACCTCGTATTTCACTTCCGCCGGTGCGAGCTGGTGCAGCAGGCGATGGTTCATCGAATGCGAGCCGAACTCTATGCCGTGATCGGACATCTCCAGAATCTCTTCGCGCGAGAGGTGCGCCCGCCCGCTTTCGCCTTCGGCCTGCGCCTTGTCCGAGATTGCGCCGATGCACGAGGGTACGAGAAAGACGGTGGCGGGAATCCGAAGGCGTCTGAGCACCGGAAAGGCGTTCGTGTAATTGTCCTTCCAGCCGTCATCGAAGGTCAGCGCGACGCCGTTTGCGGGAAACGCGCCGCGCTCGCGGAAATGCTCTATCAACCCGGAAGCCGTGTAGAAGACAAACCCGCGCCGCTTGAGATAGGCCATCTGCTTCTCGAATCGCGCGAGCGGCGTATAGCCTCCGCGCACGCGCGCGTCCGGCGCAGGCTTGTCTATCTTATGGTAGAGCAGAACGGGGACGGGCATCGGCGCGCTTCCAAACCTTTCGGCCTTCAGAGATTCGGCTGCTCGAAGATGCTAACGTCAGAGTCGGCCCGTGTCAAAAACCAGTTGCTCATTTCGTACATCAAGTCCTGCCGGTCTGGGACGTAGGTCATAAACTGCGGCGAGTTTTGGATGCGCCAGAATCCGAGGCGCTTGAGCCACTGTTCAACGCGCGGGTCGAGGACATCTATGACGAGGCTGCCCGCGCGACGCTCAAGCGCCAGGGCGAGGGCCGCGCGCAAAAGCTCCTCGACCACATCCACGGAAGCATCGGCTCTGTAGCATAAATCCGAGATCGCGGCCTTCGGAGGCGGGCCTCCACTGCGCTCCGGCTTTCTAAAAAAGAGCACGACGTAGCCCAGAAGCTGCTCGCCGGTGTAGAGCCCGAGCACGTCGAACCGTTTGCCGGGCTGTCGCATGAACTGCCATTCCAGAAAGCGCGCCTCGCGCACCACGGCGCAGGGCCACTCGACAGAGGCTTCACGCCAGAGCGCGTCGAAAGCCGCATCGAACGCTGTGACCGCGCGCAGCGTGTGGTTCTCTTTCAGACGTGATCGGGCCGGAGGGCGCGGGCGAAGCGGAGCGAACCCGAGGTTCAAGGCTTTGCGAACTGGGCTTAAGACACGTCCGAGCGCGTCGCCCGGAAAAAGCAGGCGATGATAGCGACTGATGCGCCCCATCATCACCCAGTCGAGTCGGCGCAGCACGGCCTCGGACTGTTCGTTGAAGCCGAGCGCAAACATGGTCGGATACTTTTGGCGCGCCGCCGCGACGAGGCGCTTGCCCAGACCCTTGCCGCGATAGTTTGCGCCGACGATGAAATCCAGAATCCAGATGGCGCGCCGTCGCTCGTCTCCCAGTTTAAGCTCTACGGGGAGTGTCGCGGCCTGGCCGACGATCCGTTCACCGCTCTTCACTATCCAGAGCGGAATATCATCGGGGCGCGTGTGTGGATTTTCCAGATAGTGCCATTCCCAGTAGGCGCGCTCGCTCTTGCGCGGGTCTTCCGGATAGGCTTCGCGTAGAAAAGTGAGCAGCGCTTCCTGTTCGGCTAACTCGAACTGTTTGATCTGAATGTCGCCTGACATGCCCCTCGACGCTGCGCTATTGACCTGCGATCGCCGCCGCCGCCGCCGCTGCTGCTCGTCATAACCCTTTTGATCGCCGTCAATGATTCTGATCCGAGAAGGGTTGTCTATTCGGTTCGCCGCTCTGAGGAGGCCTCGGGGTCGGAGGCGTAGGCGTCGTAGGCGGTGGGAGAGTGCCGCCGGGGCCGCCGATGCCGATATTTATTTTTTTCGTACGGGTGTCGTCCTTTTCCTGACGCCTATCGACTATCTTTTGCGTCTTCGTATTGAAGACGGCGACGCTCGGCGAGACGCCGAACGAATAGGCGAGCGTCGCCGTGAACTCGCGGCATTCCACTACATACTTCTCATTCCCACGGCCGCCCTGAAGCGACCCCGGCCCCGAGGGTTTGGGCAGCCCCATGCTTTCGGATTCGCGCGCGAAAAAATCATCGGAGCCGTTCCAACGCTCGGCGCTGCTATAGGTGACTTTGATGTGGGCCAGCCGGTCGTCAACGAAACTCAGATAGACGCCCTCTACGGAGTCTCCGTATTCGGGTTTCAACTCTGAGGCGTTGACGTTGACGGCGCGTAATCCGACCGTGTTGCCAGCCGATATTTTCGAGTCGAACATACTGGAATCGGCGAGCATCCCTTTCACTTCGGCCAAAGTCATGCCGAGACGAAACCCCTGTAGAGCGGGCGCCTGTTTGAGCGCGCACGAAGACGTTTGCGCCGAAACGGTCGCGGCACAGGCCAGGACGAGCGCGCCGCCCAGGATGGTAAGCCGTAGGAACTGCATAAAACTTTCTCCTCCGTGATCTACAAATCTTCCGAGGCGCGCGAAGCTCTGCTGCTGCTGCTGCTGCTGCCGCCGCGCCGTCGCGCGGTCAGGACAGATTCGGGCTAATTTGTCCGCTCGCCATAACCCTACGGTTATCCTTTTCGGTAATCTCCCACAGGAGCCCCTGCGCCCTGAATACATACTTGGTCGCGTCGGCATCAAAGCTATGATAATAATCGATCCCGGTGAATTTACCATCCCTGAATTGGATGATGGGCCATCCCGTGCTGCCGCCATTATCCATGCCTGGGTTTAAGTTGATTTGGCCTGCGACAAAGGTGATGCCGCCGTCAGCGCCCTTGTTCGTCATATACGCATACGGGCCCGTCTGCGGAACTTTACTCGCGTCGTAGCTCACCGTTACGGCGACATCGGCGCCGTATATGATGCTCTCGAAAGCGCCTTCGGCGGATGTCGGAAAGAGTACTTTGCCGTTAGACTTCTTTGAGGTGATTGCCATTTTTTAGCCTCCAAAAGATTTTAAAGGGTGGTCGGGACGAGCTTCATTTTGCGGGTCGTACCAGGGCGCGAGGGCACAGCCAAGTCTATGTGCACATCCGGGAAAGGTCAAGCAATAAAGGGTCTTGACGAGCGCGCGGCCGCCGAGCGCAAGCCCCCGGAAATCGGGCCTGCGGATTCATTATAAAGGCTTGCGCTCGGCGCGAAATTTAGGGCATACTTGCCATGTTGGTTCCTGCTCTCGCGCAAATCAAAGGTGACTGCGCCTGTCCGTGACCGTATAGCGACGACGTTCGGCTGAGGAGAGAGTGAGGTTAGTTGTCAACCTATTTGAAGCCGCTCTCGTTACAGCTAGAGCACACGGGCGCGTCGCGTTTCGCTGAGAGGGAAAGAGAGTTCTCCCCGCCTTCAATCCTGCGATTCCACTTTCTGCCCGCGCTTCCTTTGACCTTAGAAGGAATAAGATAGATGGCTACGAAACTTTATGTCGGTAATCTCTCGTTCCGTACCTCCGGCGACGAGTTGCGTGAGATGTTCTCGCAGGCGGGCACGGTGGAATCAGCATCGGTGATCGAAGATCGCGAGACGGGCCGTTCGCGCGGCTTCGGCTTTGTCGAGATGGCGACCGCCGAAGAAGCGGCCAAAGCCATTGAGATGTTCAACGGCAAAGACCTCGGCGGTCGTAACCTGACCGTCAATGAGGCCAAGCCCAAGACGGATCGTGGCGGCGGCGGTGGCGGTGGTCGCGGCGGCTACGGCGGCGGTGGCGGCGGCGGACGCGACCGTGGCGGCTATGGCGGTGGCGGCGGTGGCGGTGGCCGCAACGACCGCGAGCCACGCTGGTAAAATAGAAGGTGAAAAGGGCAAAAGCCTGTGGATGAACAGCATGCTGTTCATCCACAGGCTTTCGCCTTTTTTAGCTTACGCCCGCCTTTATCCGTTCTTCCTCTCGAACTCTTTCATGAAAGAGACGAGCGCCTCGACGCCCGCGCGCGGGAAAGCATTGTAGATAGAGGCGCGTATCCCGCCTACGGAACGGTGGCCCTTCAAGCCGTCGAGACCGGCGGCGGTCGCTTCCGCGGCAAACTGTTTCTCCAGCTCTTCGGAGGGAAGACGAAACGTGACGTTCATCAGTGAGCGCGAGTCCGGGTCTGCGTGGCCGCGATAGAAGGCGGTCGCGTCGATGGCGTCGTAAAGAATCCGCGCCTTCACTTCGTTCTCGGCGAGCATCGCGGAGAGGCCGCCCTTCTCTTGCAGCCACTTGCACACCAGCATGATTATATAGATGCCGAACGTGTTCGGCGTATTGTAAAGCGACTTTGACTCGACGTGCGTGCGATAGTCGAGCATCGTATGGAGCCCTTCAGGGATGCGCGATAGAAGATCGTCGCGGATGATGACGAGCGTGACGCCGCTCGGCCCCATATTCTTCTGCGCCCCGGCGTAGATCAACCCGTAGCGTTCGACCTCAATGGGGCGCGACAGAATATCTGACGAAGCGTCGCAGATGAGCGGCACGTCTCCCACCTCCGGCTCAGACTTCCATTCGACGCCCTCAATCGTCTCGTTCGACGTAAAGTGAACGTAAGCGGCGTGCGGGTCGAGCTTAAGCTCGTCCGCTGAGGGGACGCGCGTGAAATTCCCGTCGGCCATCGTGGCAGCCGTGTTGACCGCCCCGGTTTTTTTGGCCTCCTTGAGAGCCTTCCTGCCCCAACTGCCCGTCAGTATGTAGTCGGCGCTTCCGTCAGCCGGGAGCAGGTTCATGGGAATCATGGAGAACTGCAAGCTCGCGCCGCCCTGTAAAAAAAGGACGTGGTAGTTGTCCGGCAGATTGAGCAGTTCGCGCAATCCGCTCTCGGCGCGCCCGATGATCTCGTCGAAGGTCTTGGAGCGGTGGCTGATCTCCATGATGGACATGCCGACGCCCGGCAGCTCCACCAGGTCGCGCTGCGCTTCTTCGAGGACGGGCAGCGGCAGCACGGCAGGCCCCGCGCTGAAATTATAGATACGTTCGGTCATCTTCTTCTTCTCTCCTCAAAAAGAGTAAGCGGCGGTCGCCCCCTCATCAGCTTTTGGGTTTAACTGACGGCGACAAACCCGTTTACTGATTACTGGTTTTGACTCCATAGCGCGGGCGCAGAACTGTTCCGACCATACGCGCGATCACTGAGCGCGGCACGAGTCGCTCCGACTCGGTCATGAAATAGTTGGCCCAGCCGGAGATGACGTGGCTGCGCCCGCGCTCCAGGCCGCGAAGCGCCGTCTCGACTACCTGCTCGGGCGTCTGCGCGACGCGCATCGGCGGGCGCTCGATATGCGCCGCCTCGAAGAAATTCGTGTCCGTCACCCCCGGACAGAGCGCCATCACTCTAATACCGAGCGGGCGATTCTCCTCCCACAAAGCCTCTGAGAATGAGAGCACGAAGGCTTTGGTCGCCGCGTAGGTCGCCATAAACGGCACGGGCTGAAACGCGGCGGTCGAAGCGACGTTGATGACGTGGCCCCGCCCGCGCTCGCGCATGCCCTTAAGGTAACGATAGGTCAGCTCGACCAGCGCCCGGACGTTCAGATCGATCATGTTCAGCTCGCGCACAATGTCCTGGGCCATGAAGTCGCCCATCGAGCCGAAGCCAGCATTATTGACGAGCGTTTCGACCACTAGCCCGCGCCGCTCGGTCTCTTCATACAGGCGAGCGGGCGCGTCGCGCTCGGACAAATCCATCGCCACATACTGCGCGTTGATCTGCGCGGCGCGGCCCAGCTCATTACAAATGGTGGCGAGCCGATCTGCGGAGCGCGCTACCAGCAGCACATTCTCGCCCCGCGCCGAGAGCTGCCGCGCGAAGACCTCGCCGATGCCGCCCGATGCGCCTGTGATAAGAGATGTCTTCATCAATTATTAACCGCCCACTGAAAACCCCGAACAAGTGCGTCCCTTTACTGGCCGCCCAGCGTCAGCAGATCAAGCTCTATGATGTCGGGATTCTCCGCTCTCAGTCGCTCTATAGTCTCGCGCGGCGGCGCGTTGTCCAGATTGATGCGCGCCACCGCCGCCTCCGCGCCCTCGAAGACTATGTTCTCCATCTCCTGGACGTTGATCTCGGCCGCCTTGATCGCTTCGAGCACGTGCGCGAGCACGCCCGGACGGTCGCGGTGGCGAACGACGAGGCGGTGCGTGGCGGGCGTGCGGCGCGCGAGGTTGACGACGTTGGGAACTTTGCCCGTCTCTTTGAAAGCCCGGATGATGCGGACGGTCTCGGCGGCAATCGCTTCCTGCGCCTGATCTGTGGAAGCGCCGATGTGATGCGTGCCGTATAGATTGGGCTCGCGCGCGATCTCGTCCGTGA
Organism: Pyrinomonadaceae bacterium; assembly: GCA_035940775.1. Classification (GTDB taxonomy): domain Bacteria; phylum Acidobacteriota; class Blastocatellia; order Pyrinomonadales; family Pyrinomonadaceae; genus DASQYE01. The sequence continues at coordinate 92,180 of DASZEN010000003.1, forward strand.
ACTCGGTCGTCCCGCCCGCGGGCTCGTCGGCGTAAACATCTAGCCCGGCGCGAATGCCGCGCGTCGCCATCGCGCCCTTGAGCGCCGCCTGATCTATCACTTCGCCGCGCGCCGTGTTGATAAAAAGCGCGCCCTCGCGCATGGAGTTGAAGACATCCGCGCCGACGAGCGCACGCGTTTCCGGCTTCAAAGCCAGATGAACGCTCACTATATCCGCAGCGCGCGCAACTTCCTGCGGACTCTCTTTGCGCTCGATGCCGAGCGCGTCGGCGCGCTCCTGCGTCAGGCTGCGACTCCATGCGACGACCGCCATGCCGAAGGCGCGCGCGCGCGGAATCATCTCCTGGCCGATCTGCCCGACGCCGATCAAACCCAGAGTGCGTCCGTAGAGCCCGCGCGCTTTCGAGAACTCTTTTTTGTTCCAACGGCCCTCGCGCAGACTGATTACGTTATCGGCGATGCGGCGATCTAAGGCGAGGATGAGCGCGAAGGCAAGCTCGGCGACGGCGATGGAATTTTTGCCCGGACAATTCGAGACGTAGATGCCCCGTCTTGAGGCCGCCGCCACGTCAATCGTGTTATAACCGGCCCCGGCGCGCACGACGAGCTTGAGCGCACCGGCTTCGAGCGCCGCCTCGTTAACTTTGGTCGAACGCACGACCAGCACGTCCGGCCTCTTCTGACGGATCGCTTCGACCAGCGCTGCGTCCTTCAAATCCGGCTCGTATGAAACCTCGCAGCCGATTGCTTCCAGGCCGTCGCGCCCCGACTGCTCGAACTTATCGGCGATCAGCACATGCATATTTTTAAACCGGCCACGAGTGACAGGGTGAAAAACCTTTTGGCTGTCAACAGCCGTTTGACACTCATGGCTCTCTAGCCTTTCAAATAGTATGAATCAGGAGGCCGTCCCTGAGCTTGGGCTCGAACCAGGTTGATTTGGGCGGCATAATGCTGCCCGCATCGGAGACCTTCAGAAGATCGTCTACGGTCGTCGGGTAAAGCGAAAAGGCGACGGCCGCGCGCCCGTCGTTGACGAGCCGCTCAAGCTCCTCGGTGCCGCGCGCGCCGCCGACGAAATCAATGCGCTTGTCCGTGCGTACGTCCCTGATACCGAGTATTGGGTCGAGCAGGTGATTTTGCAGCAGGCTGACATCGAGCGAAGCTACCGGGTCGTTCGACTGCGGTACGTCGTCGCCGAGCTTGAGAGCGTACCAGCGCCCGTCCAGATACATGCTCCACTGCCCGCGCGAAGCGGGCGAAGGCTCGGCCCCTTCGGCGGTGACGCGAAACATCTTGCCGACCTCGGCCAGGAACTCCTGCGGCGTACGGTTATTGAGATCGCGCACGACCCTGTTGTATGGAAGAATCTGCAACTGATCCGAGGGGAAGAGCACGGCCAGAAAATAGTTGTATTCCTCTTCGCCCGTGTGCGTTTGCGCCCCTTCTTTGAGCGCGGCGCGGGCGCGACTGGCGCTGGCGGCGCGGTGATGCCCGTCCGCGATGTACAGAAACGGCACGTCGCGAAAAGCATAGGTGAAGCGCAAGGCGTCGGGGACGCGCCAGATCGTGTGCTTGATGCCGTCCTCGGCCGTAAAGTCGAAGATCGCATCGCTCATCGTCGTATCCATGACCATCGTATCCACGTCGCGACTCGGACGATAAGTTAAAAACACGGGGCCGGTCTGCGCGCGAAGCGAGAGAATGTGGCGCGTGCGGTCGTCCTCCTTATCGGGCCGCGTGCGTTCGTGTTTGCGTATCAGGTCGTTGTCGTACTCGTCTACGGAACAGCAGGCGACGAGCCCTATCTGTTCGTGCTCGCCCATAATCAGCCTGTAGAGATAGATGCTCGGCGTGTCGTCCGTCTCAAGCGGGCACTCTTTTATCAGGCGTTGGAAATTCGCGGCCGCCCGCGCGTAAACCGCATCGCTGTAAATGTCCGTGCCCTCCGGCAGGTCTATCTCCGGGCGCGAGACATGAAGAAAGCTCAAAGGTTTGCCGGAGGCAAGGGAGCGCGCCTCCTCCGTATTGACGACATCGTAGGGGGGGCTGGCGACCTGCGCTGCTTTGTCTGTGGGCGGACGCAGGGCGCTAAAGGGACGAATCACGGCCACGGCGGACATTCTCCTTAAAAAAAGATGGGTGGTCGGCAATCAGTGATCGGCAAAATCCGCATTTGCCCGACGCGCTGTTTGCTGACGACTTTATTGCTGATGGCTGCGGCTAAGACTATCCGCTCGCAGGGTGGTTTGCCAAGTGGCGGAAGCGCCTTTGATCGAAGCGACCTGTTCTGCTAATTTCGGCGTAAGGTTCGCTGCCCGGTCGGGCGAAAGAGTGAAAGAGTTCAGGGAGAACAGAAGATGAGTAATCTATCCGGTCGCCAGTGCGTTCCGTGTCGCGGGGGCGTGCCGCCGATGCGCGGCGCAGAGATCGTTGCTCTGCTAGGGGAGTTGGACGGGTGGGAGGTGATCGAAGAGCATCACCTGCTGAAGAACTACGAGTTCAGGGATTTTCGCGAGGCGCTCGCCTTCGTCAATCGCGTGGGCCAGGTGGCTGAGCAGGAGGGCCATCATCCGGACATCTGTTTCGGCTGGGGCCGCGCCGAAGTGAAGATTTGGACGCACAAGATAGACGGCCTCACCGAGAGCGACTTTATTCTCGCCGCCAAAATAGATGCGCTCTGAGTGCGAGCGATAGCGAGCGCAGCCGCAGCGGCCACAGCCGCCCGTCCTTACGAGTCAGGGAAAGTGCGCTCCCTCCCCGTCAGGGGGAGAGAACACACGCATGGGCCACGCCTTGAATCCTCCTGCGCTCTCGACGCAGAGGAAACCTTTCAGAAAAGAGCGAGCCGATTATTCACTCTCTCTCCGTGTGGGCGTGCGTTCCAGTGCGTCGCGGTAAACGCTCTCGGTCGCGTCGATCATTCGCTCGAGGCTGAAGCGCTCGTGCGCCGCGACACGCGCTCGCCCGCCCAGACGCGCGCGCGCCCGCTCGTCTTCCAGTAGCCGAGCGATTGCTCCGGCCAGAGCAGTATGGTCGTCGATGGGCACAAGTTTTCCGGTCGCGTCGTCCTCAATGGTTTCGCGCGCTCCTTCGGTCGCTGTGGCGACCACGGCCAAGCCGCTCGCCATCGCCTCCACAATCGCCAGCCCGAATGATTCCGTGCGCGAGGCCGAGACGAAGAGATCAAGCGCGTCCAGAAGCGGCGCGACATCCTCAAGCCAGCCAGTGAGATACACACGTCCCTCAAGGCCCAGCTCGCCGATCAGCTTAAGTATGCGCGCGCGGTGCTCGCCCGTGCGCGAGAAATCTTCGCCCGCGATGATGAAGTCCGCTTCCGTAAAGCGCGCGGCGACGAGGCTCGCGGCACGCAGGAATTCCTCCTGCCCCTTGAGACGGTTTAGCTCCCCGACCGTGCCGACCACGAGTCGCCCCGGCGCGATCTTCAAGCTCTGCCGAAACGCTTCGCGGTCGAAGCCGCGCGCCCCTTTGTCGAAGCGCCCCATATCAATGCCGTTCGGAATGACGATGATCTTTCCCGCCGGAAAGATGCGCTGTGCTTGTAGCTCGCGCGCGACCGCTTGCGAGACGGCCACGACGCGCGCCACGTTCGAGAGCGTCCAGGTGTGTAGACGGCTCAGTGGAAAGAGGACGTGGCGCGTGATGACGAGGCGCGCCTCCTGCGCGTTGCGCCGCGCGGCATAGGCCGCCAGCGGATAATCGCGCGCCATGTGAGCGTGTATGATCTGAATCCGGTGGCGGCGCACAAGGTGCGCCAGCGCGTGAGCGCTTCCCACGTCGAGCGCATTGCGAAGCGGCAGCGCGACGAGGTTTCGCGCCGGAACGCCACGCAGCTCCTCTCTCAAAGGCGAGCGGCGCGAGAGCGCTACGTATACGTCATGACCACGCTTTGCCAGGGCGTTCGAGAGGTCGGCCAGGTGTCTTTCGCCGCCGCCGAGCGCCCGCGCCGAGCTGATATGCAGGATTCTCACGATTGCTAAAGAGTCGCGTCGAAGGCGTCGCGATCCAGGCGTAAGCGCGGGCTTTGACCCCTCGGCTTTTCATTCATCACTTCGGCCTTCATCCTTATCATCCGGCTGTCACTGCTCGGCCTTTCTCTTTTAATCGCTCCGCCCGATGAGCGTTTCATCATAGCGCGCGAGCAGCTCGGCCGGATCCTCATAGATGGCTATGGCCCCGGCGGCGCTCAACTCCGATTCCGGGAAGCCGCCGCAGAGTACGCCTATGGTTCGCAGGCGCAGCTTGCCCGCCGCCTCCGCGTCGTAGGGCGTATCGCCGATGACTACAGCTTCGCTGGCGTTGACATCGCCCAGTTGATCGAGCGCGGCCCGGAAGATGTCCGGGTGCGGCTTTGACCTATCGGCATCGTCGGCCGAGGTCTCTTCCTCGACGAGGTCTTCGATGCGCGCGATCTTTTTATAAGATGACAGTTCGTCCTCTTTGGCCGAAGAGGCGAGCGCGATGCGCTTGCCGTCGGCCCTGATCTTCAGGAACAGCTCGCGCACCATCGGAAAGGCGCGCACGCGGGGCAGGTAATCGCGTTTGTAAATCTTTCCGCGATACTCTTCCATCTCTTCGCCGAACTCCTCAAGCTCTTCCCTTGAGAAGAAGACGGGCATCAACTGGTCGCCGCCCTTTCCGATCTGGCGGCGCACCTGCTGATATGGAATATCCTTGCCGAAATGTTTGAAAGCCTCTTTCCAGGCTTGAGCGTGCAAGTCCACGGAATCGACCAGCGTTCCGTCTATGTCAAAGATGACAGCCTTAATCATTGCTTATTCCCCCTCGGAGCGGTCTTTGGAATGCCTGAGATTACACTACCGGCGCATGCTGTGTCTCGCTTGGAGAGAGAGCGCGCGCGCGGCGCTTCCTCTTTAAAGGAGTGTCCTGATACGGGCGAGCGCGCCAACCGTATTTGCGCCGTCTTGTTCCGCTTTGATACGCCGAACGAGAGGCGGACAGGAAACGATTTTCGAGCCACGGGTTGACAGAGCCGCCTGACTATCTCAACATAATCGAAAGTCCCCCTCCGAAAAAGGCTGAGAAGCGCCGCGTCGGCACGAATATTGCCGATCAACGGCGGTGATGCGAAATGGTTTCGCTCTCGCCTTTATCGATAATGGAACCCGAAGAAGGAGTGAGATAATTATGGCTAAGGCTACGTTGGTGACAGGTCTCTTTAAAACGCGCGTGGCGGCGGAGGCCGCCGTGGACGCGATCATCAAGCGCGGCTACACGCGCGATGACATTAGTGTGCTGATGTCGGATTCGACGAAGAATAAGGAGTTCGCCGTCGAGACGGGCACGCGCGCGGCTGACGGCGCTGGCATCGGCGGTGCGGTCGGCGGCGCGCTCGGCGCAACATTGGCGGCCATCGCGGCCGTCGGGACGACTATTGCTTTACCGGGCTTGGGCCTTGTGATCGCCGGGCCGATTGCGGCTGCGCTGGCGGGCGCGGGCGCGGGCGGCGCGACCGGCGGCCTGATCGGCGCGCTCATCGGCGCAGGGATTCCGGAGCATCGCGCCAAAGTTTATGACGCTGGCCTGCGCGGCGGCGGCATTCTTCTGGGCGTCGAAGCGAAGACGGACGAGGACGTGAGCAAGCTCGAACAACTGCTCACGGACATAGGGGCCGAGCACGTTCGCTCCGAATAACCAAAGAGCATGCGTTCAAGGGGGATGTCAGGAGAGAGTTGTTGGAGGAGGCGCGCGCCGCGCGCAAGAAGGCGAGCGTCATCGCTTCGCCGCGCCACGGCAAAGAGAGAAAGAGAGGCCCACGGCCCCTGATCGCCCGCCGGGGTCGAAGCACTCCTTTTTCTCTCTTCGGTGTTCACGCCCGATCATCCATATCATCGTGAATCTTCGGCTCGGCGGCGTGCCAGGAGGGACGATATGCAGAGAACGGAAAAGATTATAGAGATCGACGCTCCGGTCGAGCGCGTCTTCGATCTGTTCAGCGATTTCGAGAGTTTTCCCAGGTGGATGAGCCACATCAGGGAGGTCAGGTATACGGGCCGCCGCTACACGCGCTGGACGGCGGACGCGCCGCTCGGCTCCAGCGTCGAATGGGAGGCTGAGACTACTCATTTCGAGCCGGATCACCGCATCGCATGGCGCAGCGTGCGCGGCGATGTGGATACGGAGGGCGAAGTTATCTTTCAGGAAACGTCGCGCGGCACAACTCTTATGCGCGTCGTGCTCGGTTATGACCCGCCCGCCGGTCGTCTCGGCGCGCTCGTCGCCCGCCTGTTCGGGAGCAATCCTGAGCAGCAGTTGGAAGATGACCTGGAACGCTTTGCGCTGGTCGCCGAATCACGCGCCGCGCGTCGCCGCGCACGCATCAGTAGCGACTTTGGCGAGCAACGCGGGCGCTCCGCGATGAGGCCGACCGGTCGCACGAGTGGTTCGGGGCCGCTCAGGCACGGCGACGAGCCGCGCGAGAGAATGGGACGCGCGAGGCGTTACGAAGAGGAGGACGAAGCGGCGGACGCGCGGTACTCCTCGCGCCACCACTCGGCGGGTCGCCCTTTTTACGAGCGCAGGCGCGATGAAGAGGATAGAGGCTACGACCCGAGGGACTACAGGGAAGAAGATCGCGAGCGGCGTCGCGGCGGCGAGGGGCGCGAGCGCTTTGACCGCGAGGTGAGAGATGCGCTCCGCAGCCAGCGGGAAAGAATGCGTCGCTATGCGGAAGAGAGCCGCGAGGCCGAACGCAGCAGGAGACCGCGCCCCGAAAGAAGGGAGCGCGACGAGCGGCCTCCCCTTCGTGATGAGCGCGGCCCCGCCGATGAGCGACGGCTTTATGAAGAGCAAATGCGTGCGGCGCGGCGGCGGCGGCCACGTCGCTACGAGGAGGATGATCGTCACGCCGCTCCGCCGCCGCCACCGCCACCGCCGCGACATGCGCTGACGCCGCGCGAAAGAGATACGGAGAGGGGACGACGGCCGCCGACGGATTCAGAGTATTCCAGAAAAGCCTTCAACCGTGGCGTCGATAAATTGCTGGATGAACGGGACGCGCCGAGCAGTCGATGGCGCAGGTGGGAGCCGTAAAAGAGCTTTTTGCGCGGAGGTAAGAAGGCGAAAAAAAAATGGAAGAGTGCGCTTTGAGACCGATTCTCGGGCGCACTCTTCGCTTTTGATGGTAAACGAGCTTTACTTGCCGATGGCTTTGCCTATGTCTTCGACCGTTTCACCGGCCTTGCGTTTGGCCGTCCCGTATCCTTCCTGAATATTACCGCCCGCGCGGTCTGCCGCCCCCTCGCTCTCCAGCTCTGCGTCATCTACGGCGCGACCGACATTCTCTTTGACTGCGCCCTTGGCCTGATCGAATTTGCCTTCGACCTCGTCCTTGTTTGGTAGTCCCATGATGAAATCCTCCCCTGTGTCGATTGCTCTTTAATTCAGAGCCGGGCAATCGCACGGTGTTTCCCCGACGTGCTCTGTTGTTCGGACAGAGATGGCAAGCGATGTGCCATCTCCGTCTCGGGCGGTGCGTGTCGCCGCCAGCGATTGTGGAAACGTTTTATTGTGACGACGATACGAGGCGCGTGGCCCGTTGGAAGCTTTCCTGATCGGAGCAGGCGTCCCATGTACCTTTCCGTACATCTGAACCGGCGCGTGTGCTTTATCTTCGGACAGGGATTAGAAAGACGGGCAGAAGAAAAAGAGCGATTGAGTGAATTTCTCAATCGCTCTTTTCCTTCTGCTTATGTTGCCCCGAATGCCCTTCGGCTGATACTCGGTCGGGGCGCTTTCGCGTGCCGAAGCGCTCGCCTTGATTAGAACTCGAAGCGCACGGCGAGCTGAATCTGGCGCTCACGGAAGATGGTATTGCCCGCTTCCGTGGGGTTCAGGAATGTCGGATCGAAGGTGAGCGTCGGCGCGGCGTTCGTTCCGCCGACCGAGTACAAACGATCAGCCACATTCGTAACGTTGGTGTGATTGAAAAGATTAAAGGCTTCGGCCAGAAACTCTATATTCATCGTTTCCGAGAAGTTGAAGCGCTTGGAGAGGCGCAGGTCAACCGACACCTGTTTGGGTCTCCTGAAGGTGTTACGCTCAAGGAAGAAGGGGCGGGAATTGCCTGCCGCTCCGATGATACCGCCCGCCGTGCCGCCCGGTAGATTGCCCGAGACGAACGGCGTGAGCGGCCTGCCGGACTGAGCCAGCACGATTGGCGCGATGGTCAGACCCCTGAAGATCGCGCGACCGACGGTGGAATGTTCCAACCCTGTGAAAGTGTTGAAAGGCGTCCAGACGGCGCTCGCGACGAACTTGTGAGGAATATCAAAGTTTGATATCGCCTCTTCGCCCTCGACGTTGAACGGGTTCAGAATATTGTTGCCGGTCGTGAATGTGACCGAGTTCTGTCCGTTGTCCCTCGACCTTGAGAAGGTGTAGCTGGTCTGGAATTGAAGGCCCCTGTTCAAGCGACGATTCGCCTGAAGCACCAGCCCGTGATACTTGGATTCGACGTTGCTCGTAATCTCCGTGATGCGACCGAATCTGGTATCGGGACGCGCCCCGACAAAGACAGGAGAAGTAAAGGTCTGACCGCCGAAGTCACCGCCGATAACCGTGAAGGTACGAGTGGTCGTCGGGGCGTTCAGATTCCTGTCTATGAAGTTCGGAAGGCTGGTTCCGCGGCTGAACAGGTAAGAGATGGAAACGACAGTGTTATCTGCGATTTCACGCTCGAATACGATGTCCGCCTGATGAATCATCGGGTTGGAAAAGTCCGGTGAAAAGGCGACGATGTCCACGACACCTATCGGCCCCGGCAAGACGTTCGGAAAGATCGGAGCCAGAGGCCCCGGCGTGGTGAATATGTTGAGGGTTGAGCCGGGCGCGCCCGTGGCCGTGATCGCATTCGAGATCGTCGAATTGATGACGCGACCATAGTAGATACCATAGCCGCCGCGAATCGAAGTTTTGCCATCGCCCGTGATGTCATAAGCGAAACCGATGCGCGGGCCGAAGTTGTTGGCATCCGTTGGAATTTGCCGCGTCTGCTCGGGCCCGATGATCTGGTTCGGCAGGTTGGCGAGCTGGTTCGGAACCTGCGGGCTGGGCTGCTTCTGATACTCGTAGCGCAGACCCAGATTGAGCGTCAGGCGCGGCGAGACGCGCCAGTCGTCCTGCAAGAAGAAGTTATAGTCGGTCGTCGAAAGCTCGAAGGCGGTCAGACCGAACGCTTGCTGGAAGTTGCTGTAGCGGCGGCCCGGATTGAGCACGTCGCTGATGAAGTTGACAAGATTGCTGTAGGAATAAGCGCCTTCGCCAAGACGCAGGTTATCAACCTTGTCCTTCGTATAGTTGATGTCGCCGCCAAACTTGAAGGTATGGTTGCCGTGGTTGATGGTCATCGTATCGGCAAACTGAAAACGTCGCTCATCGGGGAACGCGCGGCGATCCAGGAAGTCGCGGTTGCCGAACCTGATACCGACGCTGGTTCTGGCGATGTCAACCTGGGGCAAACGTCCCGAAGGACTGCTCACGGTCGCGCCCGCCGCCAGCGCGTTCTCGAACGGCGTCAATCCCCTCTGTATCTGCCTCGCATTCTCGCGGCTGTACTGGAAGCGCGCTTCATTGAGAATGGTCGGCGTGATGGTCGAGGTCAGGCGCGGGATTAAAGTATCCACGTCCACGAAGTCGTCGCCAAAGCTGCCGATGCCCTGTGTGACCACCGGCGGGCTCTCGACGCCCGCAGGCAATTCAGCGCGAAGGCGATTATACGTTACCGTCAGCGTGTGATTCGAATTGATCTGCCAGTCGATTTTCGGCAGGATGATGTACTGGTCGGCGCGACGCGGCACTTCGCCCGTCAGGGTGTTGAGACCCGCGCGCACGGCATCTATTCTGGCGTCCAGTTGGGCGTTGGTTTCTCCGGGGAACGCCGGGGCGATATTGTTACGGATCGTAGTGCGATTTCCGCCCGACAAGTTCAGGAACGTGGGCGAGGCGAACGCCGCGATGCCCGGAAAGTTGCGCCGCTGCTGATCGTAGCTGAAGAAGAAGAAGAGCTTGTCTTTGACGATGGGGCCGCCGAGCGTGCCGCCGAACTGTTGACGGCGATCATCCGGCTTGAAAGCGACCGGCGTCGCGACGCCGTTGACCAGCAGGGTGCGAAAGCCAAAGGCATTGCGCGCCCCGAGCTTGTTGTCGCGGATGTAATAGAAGATCGAACCGTGGAAATCGTTGGTTCCGCTCTTGGTCACAGTATTGACGACGCCGCCCGCGGCGCGACCGTACTCGGCAGAGTAGTTTGAAGTGTTGACCTGAAACTCGCGCACGGCGGCCTGGCTGATCACATAGCTGATACGCGTGCGTCCGCGCTCCTCGGCAAAGAAGGCGTTGTTGTTATCGCCGCCATCGACCGTGCTGTTATTCAAGAGCCCCGAGATGCCGCGGAAACTGATGAGCCCGAAGTCTCCGTCAGGGGCGGTGCCCGGCGTCAGCAATACGAAGTTGGACGCGCGCCGACCGTTGATCGGAAGCTCGTTGATTGAAGTCTGGTTGATGTTGGTCGAGAAGTCCTGCTGCGTCGTGTTGATGACGGGCGCCTCGGCAACTACGTCAACGGTTCCGGTGGTCTGGCCGACTTGCAGCGCAGCATCCACGGAGGTCACACGCCCGACCTCAACCACAACATTTTCCTGCGTGTATGTGCCGAAGCCCGTGGTGCTGATGACCACCGTGTAATTACCCGGCTGAAGATTGACGGCGCGGGCGCGACCTTCACTATCGGTGGTGACGGTCTCTTCCTTGTTGGTTTCCGTATTCCGAATCGTCACGGTGGCGTTCGGAACGACTGCGCCGTTAGGGTCTGCGGCCGTGATGCCGATTGCTCCGGTCGTCGTGGACTGCGCAAACGCAAGCGCGCTCATCGCAACCATCAGGATCGCGATGAAAGAGAATCGAAAGAATTTAAACATGCTGGGGAACTCCTTAATAGCAAGTGAGTGGAAACTGGTCATGATAATTGCGCCTACCGAGAGACGCAGAAAGAGAAAGAGATTGATGCGAATCATCCTTGTCGACTTTGAACTGCTTGATACAAGAAGGTGATCGCGCCGACCGGCGGCGCCCCGTGTGGGAAGTAAGTTTCTATCATGCCGAACGTGATTTTCGCAAGCGTTACGAGGATCGGAAATCCCGGTTAAGGCTGAGCACGATTGAGGGCCGTACGGGATCAATCCAAGCTATTGGAACCAACCGTTTTTCGCAAGCGCCGTGCCGTGTCCGCGCACGCCTGCGGCTCATCGTCTAAGAACATGAGCGCTCAGCCGTTAGCCCTCTACGGGGAGCGATCAGCCGCCCCGCGCGCACCCATTTTTTTGGATATGATACGAAATTCAGGATAACGATTCGTCCGGCCCTCTGCTTTGCCGAGTCGCGGGCGACGAGTGACAAATTATTAAAAGCCTGGGGCGTGCTTTATCACTCGTCGCCAAGTATGAGCTTCAGAGTCTCTCGCAGATGATCGCGATGCCCTGGCCGCCGCCGATACAGGCCGTCGCCAGACCGTAGCGCCCGCCGCGGCGCCCCAGTTCGTTGAGCACTGTCAGAACCAGTCGGGTGCCGGAAGCGGCGAGCGGGTGTCCGAGCGCAATCGCACCGCCGTTGACGTTGGTGCGCGACCGCTCAAGCCCAAGCTCTTTTTCAACCGCCAGGTACTGCGCGGCAAATGCCTCGTTGACTTCAACCAAATCCATATCTTCGAGCTTCAACCCGGCACGCTCCAGCGCCTTGCGCGTTGCCGGAACAGGCCCTATGCCCATGATCTCCGGCTCGACTCCGGCATAAGCCCAGCTCACTATACGACCCAGAGGTTTTACGTCTTTCGCCTTGACGTAATCCTCGCCCGCGATGACGAGAGCGGCTGCGCCGTCAACGATGCCCGAAGCGTTGCCCGCCGTGACGAAGCCGTCCTTGCTGAAGGCGGGCCGAAGCGCCGCCAATCCTTCCAGAGTCGTCTCGGGGCGCATGTGATCGTCACGGTCGAAGATGATCGTTCCCTTACGGGATTTTATTTCGACGGGCGTGATCTCTTCGGCGAACAGCCCAGCCTCTTGCGCGCGCTTGGCCTCCTGCTGCGACCGCAGAGCATACTTGTCCTGCGCCTCGCGCGAGATTTCATGACGGCGCGCAAGATTCTCGGCCGTACCCGCCATCGGCGTATTGCAATAGGTATCGAGCAGGGCGACCATCAGGCTGTCTTCGAGCTGTCCCTGCCCGAGCGCGAAGCCCGAGCGCGCGCCGCGTATCACGTGCGGCGCTTGCGACATCGACTCCATGCCACCGACGAGGGCCGTCTGCGCCTCGCCCAACTGGATCATGTGCGCGCCCGAGATGATCGATTGAATGCCGCTGCCGCACAGGCGATTGACGGTCAGCGCCGGGCGGTCAAAGGGCACACCCGCTTTTAAAGCGACGTGGCGCGCCCCGTAAATCGCATCGCCGGAAGTTTGCAGCGCATTGCCGAAGATCGTGTGATCGATCTCCGCGGCGGCAACATTGGTCGCCGCGAGCGCCCCGCGCGCCGCAATCGCACCCAGCTCAATCGCCGAAATATCCTTCAACGCGCCGACATACTCGCCCATCGGCGTGCGCTTTCCGCCGAGAATAAACACATCACGAGACATTCTTTTTCATCTGACCTTTCGATAGTAGGAATAGAGACGCTAACCGAAACAGATAAGATTAGCAGACCGCTCGCGACGGCGTCAATTTCAACGCTCGCTCACTCTGTTACGGGCGCGCAGGCTTCAGGAATCGCCTGCCGAGAGCGTTGGTTTTTGATGCCTTTGGTTCGCCTCCCGCCTTTGGCGGCGCACGCGCCCGGCATCCTTGAATGTCAGGGCTTTAAGCTTGACGGAGAGCCGAGGTTCGGGGCCGAAACAGAAGCGCCCGGGCGACCGGCTTAGTCTGTGAAGCGATGCCGGGCGCGATAGCGATGGAGCAACTCTTCCAGAAACCCTTCGTAGTTGAAGGTTTCCGGGTCATAGGCGGGGCGCAGCTTGTACATGATCGGCAGGGCGACGCGCCAGGCCATCCACTGGCGCGGCGCGTTGGGCAAATCCCAGCGCCGTCGCAGGAACGTCTCGACCACCTCGATCTCCTTTTCCGTGAGAGCTGTGAGGTCGGCCGTGAAGGGGACTGGCTTGAAGGAGCGCCTGAGCGCCTGATCGCTGACGGGCGCGGCGAAGACCTGATCGAAGCTCGGCGCTTCAGCCTCGCGTTCGCGCACCACGACGCTTCCCGCCACCATATCGCCAACGCGCTGGTCATTTCTATTAATGAAGACGCAAATGAGCCCTATGGAATAGAACGGCGCGGGCATCATGTCGAAGATACGCAGCAGATTCCTGACCGCCGCCTCCCAGAAAGTTATGGGCCGTCCGTCCTCGCGTATCACACGCAATTTCAGCCACCGCTTGCCCGGCGTCTGGCCGTTCCATAGCCACTCGAAAAAGATGAAGTAGCCCGCGAGAAGCAGAAAAGCGAGGATGATAAGGAGCGCGTAGACCCATTTCGACGCGTCGTTTAAAGCCCGGCTTGCGCCCGTTTCTTCCTGCAGGATGAGGTAGACAATGACGATCAACAAATAGACCGTGAACTGTAGAGCGTGATCTATGGCGCATGCCAGAAAACGATTGCCGATAGAAGCCAGCGCGAAATGCAGCGGCACGCGCTCCGGCGTCTCGATCACCAGAATCTCTTCCGTCGCATTGATAACTTCAGCAGCCATATTCAAGACGGTGATGAGCGAACCGAGCGGCGAGCGGGTTTCAAGTCCCACGCACGCGCAGGAAGCGGCGCTTGCCGACTTGTAGCAGCGTCTCGTCACCCTGTTTAACTTCGACCGCGACGCCGGTATCTGTTTGACGCTCGCCCCCGATGCGTACGCCCCCCTGTTCAATCAGGCGACGCGCCTCGGCGACCGATGCGGCCAGTCCCACTCTGGCGAGGAGGCGCGGCAGCGGCCAACCGCCCGCTTCCACCTCGCGCGTTTCAATCTCCTCGGGCGCTCCCCTTTCGACGAAGATGCGGTTGAACTCCGCTTCGGCCGAATCGGCGTCCGCCTTTGAATGAAAGTCGGAGATGATGCTCCTGGCAAGCTCAACTTTGTAGTGACGCGGATTGCTTTCGCCCGACGAAGCGGCGGCACGCATTCGCGCGATCTCTTCCGTTCTCAAGTCCGTCAGCAGCTCATAGTATCGCCACATCAATTCGTCAGAGATGGACATCACCTTGCCGAACATCTCGGCGGGCGCTTCGTTGATGCCGATGTAATTGCCCACGGACTTGGACATCTTCTGTAGACCGTCCGTGCCTTCAAGCAACGGCATGATGCAGGCGACCTGCGCCTCCTGCCCGTACTCGCGCTGAAGATTTCTGCCCATCAGAATATTGAACTTCTGATCCGTGCCGCCAAGCTCTACGTCCGATTCGAGCGCGACCGAATCGTAGGCCATCACCAGCGGGTAGAGGACTTCGTGCAGCGCGAGCGGGCGATTCTCTTCGAGCCGTTTCTGAAAATCGTCGCGCTCCAGAATCTGTCTCACGGTGACGTGCGAGGCCAGTTTGATGAAACCGTCGGAGCCGAGCCCGTTCATCCAGCGCGAATTGAAATCGATGACGGTCTTTTCTGGATCGAGCAGCTTGAAGATTTGCGTTTTGTAGGTTTCGGCGTTGGCTTCGATCTCTTCGCGCGTGAGCTGCGGGCGCGTGGCGCTCTTGCCCGACGGGTCGCCGATCAGCCCCGTGAAATCTCCTATCAAAAAGATGACGGTATGGCCCAGCTCCTGAAACGCGCGCAGCTTTCGGATGACGACCGTGTGGCCCAGGTGTATGTCGGGCGCGGTCGGGTCTGCGCCGAGCTTGATGCGCAGCGGCACACCTGTGCGCGCCGCCTTTTCCAGCTTGGCGCGCAGCTCCTCTTCACGAATTACCTCGACCGTGCCTTTGCGAAGATACGCAAGTTGTTCGTCAATCGTCATCATCATCATCTGTCAGGACGTTTCGGCCCCCCACCGCTCACAAAGCGCGCGGACGGGGCCTTCCAGCCGGGCAACTGAAAAGAGCACGCCCGCCCCGCGCGCGGATTATAGATTTCGCACACACGGATAGGGTAACGCATCTGCCGCGCGGAAAGATAGAGGCGCGCCAATCTTGCTTTTCGCTCGCCGCGTTGTTAGCTTAAATGGATGACCGACTTCAGCGACGACTCTGCACAAGGGGCGGGCGGCGACAGAGCGCTCGACTGCGTGCGGCTGAGCTTTATCGGCTGCGGCGTGATGGCCGAAGCGATGATCGCCGGGCTGCTCAGGCAACAACTCGTCACACCCCGCCAGATCACGGGCAGCCATCCGCGCCAGGCGCGCCGCGACGAGCTTGAAGCCGGATACGCTATTCGTATGCTTGAGAGCAATCGCGCGGCGGCTGCTGCCGGTTCTGAAGAGCAGGCTTCGCAAGCACGGGCGGCGCGATCCGCTGAGCAGCATTCCGGCTCAATCATCATTCTGGCCGTTAAGCCGCAGCGTCTCGGCGGGGTGCTCGCCGAATTAAAGGGAGCGTTGGAGCCGGATGCGCTCGTCATCTCAATCGTCGCGGGGGCGACGATTGAGACTATTTCGGGCGAGCTGCTGCACGGCGCTGTAGTGCGCGCGATGCCGAACACGCCCGCGCAGATCGGCAGGGGGATGACCGCGTGGGTCGGGACGCCGGAAGTAGACGAGCGTCAGCAAGGGCAGGTTCGCGCTCTGCTCGGCGCGCTGGGCCGAGAGATGTTGGTCGAAAAGGAGCGGATGATCGACATGGCGACGGCGCTCTCCGCCACGGGGCCGACCTATATTTTTCTGGTCATGGAAGCGCTGGTGGATGCGGGCGTCCATATGGGATTCTCGCGCCACGTGGCGCAGGAGCTTGTGCTGGAAACGATGCTCGGCAGCGTCCTCTTCGCGCGCGAGTCGCGCAAGCATCCGGCCGAGCTGCGCAACATGGTCACATCACCGGGCGGAACCAGCGCGGAAGCCATCTACCAGATGGAGAAGGGCGGCCTGCGCACGCTGCTCTCGAAGGCCGTCTACTCAGCCTACCAACGCGCCGTCGCCCTCGGAAAAAAGTAGAGGGTGAAAAAGGGAAAGTGAGGCCGCAAACCTCTTCAGTTTGAAATGCTGTCGTCCCGGGCTTTTCCTTTTACTTTTGCCTTTTACTCTTCACTCTTCGCCCGTCGATCTCGTACGCGCCGCGCACGACGCGCGCGACCGCTTCCGTGTAGATGCGATGTTCTTCGCGGAGTATGCGCTCCGCCAGAGTCTCGACCGTATCATCGTCATGAACCGGCACGACCTGTTGCGCGATGATGGGCCCACCGTCGAGCGATTCGTCAACGAAGTGGACTGTGCAGCCCGTCCATTTGACGCCGTGCTGCAATGCCTGTTGATGCGCGTCGAGTCCCGGAAAGGCTGGCAGCAGGCTCGGGTGAATATTGAGCGTGCGCCCGCGAAACGCCTCTACGAATCGCGGCGAGAGCAGGCGCATATAACCGGCCAGACAGACCAGCTCGACGCCACGGGCCTTGAGGGCCGCGATAATCTCCTCGTCGTGCAGCTCGCGCGCTCGTCCGCCACGCTCGATGACGAGCGTTTCGAGCCCCAGCTCGGCGGCGCGCGCGAGTCCCGCCGCGCGCCCCTGGTCACTGATAACGACAGCTATCTCGGCTTCGGGAATCCGACCGGCGGCGACCGACTCCGCGAGCGCCACCATGTTCGAGCCGCGCCCGGAGATCAGTATGCCTATCTTCATAGAATGTTTTCGCGCTTGAGAGCCCGCGGGCCCACTCCCGTCCGGAAGGGCTTTGGAGCCGACCGGAGCCGGAACCTAACTTATGCTGACTTCGCCGTTGCCCTCGACGACGCGCCCGATCTCGTAGCACGAGCAGCCGCGCTCCGTCAGGTGAGCCCTGATCGCTTCGCGCTCTGCGGGGTCGCAGACGACGGCCATGCCGACGCCCATGTTGAAGGTGCGGAACATCTCCTGATCCGAGACGCTTCCGATCTCCTGCATGAGCCGGAAGATGGGCAGCACGGGCCAGGTATCGCGCGCAATCAGGACGCCGGTTCCTTCGGGCAGTATGCGCGGAATGTTTTCCGTCAGGCCGCCGCCCGTGATGTGGGCCAACCCTTTGATACGGCCGCCGTCGAGTAAGCCTTCGAGCGCGCCCAGATAACTGACATGCGGTTCGAGCAGGGCCGCGCCGACCGTCTTGCCGAGCGCCGCCAGATGCGTATCAACACTGTATCCGGCGACCTCGAAGAAGAGCTTGCGCGCGAGCGAGTAGCCGTTTGTGTGAAGCCCGACCGAGGGAAGAGCCAACAGCGAGTCGCCCGCCCGAATATCATGGCCGTCAATGACCTTCTCTTTGTCCACGACGCCGACGATGAACCCGGCGACATCGTATTCGCCCTCCGGGTAAAAGCCCGGCATCTCGGCCGTTTCGCCGCCAAGCAGTACGCAACCGTTCTCGCGGCAACCGTCGGCTATGCCCTCCACGATGCTCGTCACCGTCTCAGGCCGGAGGTGGCCCGTCGCTATGTAATCGAGGAAGAAGAGCGGGCGCGCCCCTTGAACCAGAATATCGTTGACGCAGTGATTGACCAGATCGCGCCCGATTGTGCTGTGCGTGTCGGTCGCAAAAGCGATCTTGAGTTTAGTGCCGACGCCGTCAGCCGAGGCGACCAGCACGGGCCGGTCGAGCGCGGGGAACGCGCCGTCGAACATGCCGCCGAAGCTACCTATCTCGGAGAGCGTGCGCGCGTTGAAGGTCTTGCGGGCGAGCTGCTTGATGCGCGCGGTCGCACTGTTGGCCGCATCAATCGAGACGCCCGCATCGCTATAAGAGATTGGTTGGCTCATCTGTTTTTATGGAATCCAAAGAATAAAAGAGTCCGGAGCGGGCCACAGAAAGACGGCACACCCCGCGCCGGTTTTGTATTAGAGCTTGAAATTCTTCTGCCCCTTCGAGGAGCTACGTTTTTCCAATTCGTCCTGGAGGCGTCTGATCTCATCTTCGGCGGCGGCGCGCGACTCGCGGTCGAGTGTGATCGTGATCCGCAGGTGATCGCCGTCGCTCGCATCCTCCGGCAGATATACAAGCGGCAGATCAATCTGATGGCGCTCGTCCTCGCCGAGCCGAACGACCGCCATATCATTATCCTCTAAGCGGTCTATGACGGCGTGGATAGTGCTGGAAGAAGCGCCTCTTTTTCGATCATCCGTCATCGCTTTGTGTCCTCTCGAACCACTCTGTAAAGGGATCGAAACCGCGACCGACCACTGGCGGCCAGCTTTATTTCTTCGCGGGCTTCTCTTTTCGTTCGCGCGGCGGTGGGCCAAAGTCGCCGTAAGAGATAAACCCGCTGCGCGCCGAATCGTCCTTCTGCGCTTCGCGTCCGGCCCAAAGGTCTACGTCCTTCGGCTCCTTGCCGGTCTTAATCTCGTAGCCTTCGCCCTTCGTCGTGATCGTAATCTCGCCCTGCGCGTCCGTGCGATAGAGCTTGACGCCCGCCGCCTTCAAGCGGTTCAGAGCGTCCTGCGAAGGATGCCCGTAGCGATTGGCCGCGCCCACGGAGATGATTGCGACTTCGGGCTTGACGGCCTTGATGAAATTCTCGGAGGTCGCGTATTTCGAGCCGTGATGGCCCACCTTGAGCACTTTCGCGCCGAGGTTCATATCCTTATTAATCATGCGATCTTCGGTCTGCGCCTCGGCATCGCCCGTCAGGATCATGGAGAACTTGCCGTAATCGAGGCGGACGACGACCGAATTGGCGTTCGGCTCGTTGCCGCCCGAGCGCAACTGCTCCTTCGTGAAGAAGGGCTGAATCGGGGCCAGCACGGTGATAAGAGCGCCGCCGCCCAGCTCGAACTTCTGGCCCGGCTCGGCCTTGACGTACTGCGCGCCCGCCTGATTAATGGCTTCAAGGAGGTCGCGGTAAGATTTGGTCGTCGGCAACTCGCCTGTGCTGCTGCGGCCCGAACTGCTGCCGCTACTATTACTGCTGCGCCCACGCCTGCTTCCGCCCGTTTGATTGGCGGCCGTCTCGTCCGTGACGCGCGCCGGAGGCGGCACGCTGCTGTCGAGCACGCTCCGCACGGAGGTCGCTTTAATCACCTCGTCAGCGCCGCCGATGTGGTCTGCGTGCGCGTGCGAGGCGATGAACAGGTCGATCTGGCTGACGTTATAGCGCTTGAGGGCATCGAGCACGATCTTGCCGCGACCCGTATCGCCCGCATCGACGAGCACAACCTTGCGCTGCTTGGTCTCTTTATCTTCGGGCGCGATGATTAGAATCGAATCGCCCTGTCCGACATCCAGCACATGCACTTCGAGTTGTCCGCCCGACGGCGGCGGCACACGGCGCTGCTCCCACCAGGGCCAGACGAAGTAATAGCCCAGGAGCGCGACGACCAGAAGAAAGACGGCCAGCGCCGCGAGCGCACACCCACATCCTTTATTAAATTGGGCCACCGGGTTTCACCCTCCCAGATTTCGCGCCGCCCTCAACCCGTGCGGCTGCGCGAGACGCGAATATGAGAACTAAAAAGAGAGAAAAAGTATCCTGCGTTTTTGGAGACGGGGACTAGTAAGGGACGGCGCGTCCGACCGAAAACGGCTCAGCCGTAAGAGCGCTCGTCCATCATCTCGGCAAACTCCGACCACGAAAAAGTTTTGCCGTGTTTCCTGTTTCTGCCGTACCACGTCAGCGACCCGCGACCGATGATGATCGTCCCGATCTTCTCCTCGTTGGCGAAGATCTCGAAATCCATTGAGCTGCCCGCTTTCGTCAAATCCAGAATCTGCACGTTGGCTTTGACCGTATGCTTCTTCTGCGTCCTGGTGATTCCCATGCTGGCTTCCTTTCACAAAAGCAAATGATGAGAAAACGTGGTTGCTTCAAGCCTCGCCGGACGGGACGGGCTCGTGCTCGCGCGCCCATTGCGTTTCGGCCTCGCGCGTGATCCGCGTCGGATACCGTGAGTTCCAGCAGGCGACGCACGACGAATGTGGACTGATGCCCGTCGCTTCGAGCATGCCTTCCAGGGAAAGATAGCCGAGCGAGTCTGCTTCGATAAAGCGGCGAATCTCCTCGACCGACATCTGCGCCGCGATCAGGTCTGACTTGTTCGGCGTATCCACCCCGTAATAGCACGGGCTCACCGTGGGGGGGCAACTGATTCGCATGTGCACCTCGCGCGCCCCGGCTTCCCTGACCATCCGCACGATCTTCTTGGAGGTCGTGCCGCGCACGATGGAATCGTCTATGAGGACGACGCGGCGGCCCTCTATCAGGTCGCGCACGGGATTCAGCTTGATGCGGACGCCGAAGGAGCGTATCGACTGCTTGGGCTCTATGAAGGTGCGATGCACGTAATGGTTACGCACAAGGCCCTGGCGAAAATTGATGCCGCTCTGCGCGGCGTAGCCGATGGCGGCGGCCGTGCCCGAATCCGGCACGGGCACCACGATGTCTGCTTCGGCCCCGTGCTCAAGGGCCAACTGCTTGCCCATCTTGTGACGCGACTCGTTGACCGAGCGCCCGTAGATCAACGAATCGGGGCGCGCGAAATAGACGTGCTCGAAAATGCACATCGAATGCGGGCGCTCCGGCAGCGGGAAGGAGGAATGCAGGCCGTCCGCGTCAATAACGATCATCTCGCCCGGCGCGACATCGCGCACGTAGCGCGCTTCGATCAGGTCGAAAGCGCACGTCTCGGAGGCGACGACCCACGCCGCGCCGAGGCGACCCAGAGCGAGGGGGCGAAAGCCGCGCGGGTCGCGAATCGCAACCAGCGCATCCGGCGTCAGGAAGAGCATCGAGAACGCGCCTTCGGTCTCGCGCAGGACTTCCGGAATCGCTTGCCTGATCCCCTCTGCCTGCGAACGCGCGATGCCGTGCAGGACGACCTCCGTATCCGAGGTCGACGAGAAGATCGCGCCCGCTCGCTCTAACTTCTTGCGCTCCTCGGTGGCGAAGGGGAGATTGCCGTTATGGCAGACGGCGATCTGCCCGTGCTGGCAGGCGACCAGGAAAGGCTGCGCCTCGCGTATGGAAACCTCGCCCGCCGTCGAATAGCGCACGTGGCCTATGGCGCACGCGCCCGGAAGACCATCCAGACGCGTCTCGTTGAAAACGTCCGAGACCAATCCCATCGCGCGCTCCGAGCGAAGCTCCAGCCCGTCGCTCGAAACGATGCCGCAAGACTCCTGGCCTCGGTGCTGCAAAGCGTAGAGCCCCAGATAGGTGAGACGCGCCGCCTCCGCGTGCCCGTAGATACCGAACACGCCACACTCGTCACGAAACTTGTCCGCTTCTGCCGCCGCCATTGTTTCCAAAATATGTCGCCTCTGCTCTTATATTACAATACGCGCATTCATACGCACATGCGTGCGCGCGATGCGCCGACCCTCTCTGGCGCTCCGCCCGGCGGTCGTCCCCGGCCCGCCATTACACAAAAACGCTCCACTCCATTATCATGCCAGAACAAATCCGGCAATGGGGGAAGGATAGAATAATGAGCGAGGTGAAGGTTTACGGCGCGGACTGGTGCGGCGATACGCAGAGAGTGCTCAGGCAGTTGGACGGGCTCAATGTCGCCTATGATTACGTGAATGTCGAGAGCGACGAGCAGGCGTCGCGGTGGGTCAAGCAACAAAACGACGGTAAAGAGCGTAAGCCGACTGTTAAGGTCGGCGAGCGGGTGCTCTGCGTGCCGAGCCCCGAGGAGCTTGAGAAGGCGCTGCGCGAAAACGGGGCTCTCGCCGGATGAGTATTGAAAGTCGCCCGGGCTTTCCGTAAGGGCCAGCTCTCTCTTCATCCGTCTCTCTTTTCATCCTTTTGCGCATGGGGTGTTAGATTAGAAGAGCGCACGCGCCGGAGAGAGAGGGGCCGGGCACACATACGTTCCGAAGTGAATAGGTACGGCTACAAGATCATCGCCACATTGCTGCGGGCGGCGCTCGTCGCGGCGCTCATCTGGGCGGGCTGGAGTATTTACAGAAGCCTTCCGGGCGGCGAGTTGGCGAGCAGAGGCGGCGCGGGCGCGCGCGGCGAGACGGCGCTCCAGGTCGTGCTGCGCGGCGCGACCGGTGATGCGCAAGCGCCGCTCGATATCCCGATAGAGCTTTACTCGATCGACGTGGCGGCGCTGCGGCGCGAATACGCTTCGGAACCCAGGCCGGGGCTTCGCTTCGACGATTTCCTGGCGCGTCGTATGAAGTCGCACCCGCCCGTCGTTTCGCGCCTTGATCGTAGCGGGCAGGTCACCCTCTTGATTGCGCCCGGCAAGTGGTGGATTCACGCCATGCTATCCGGCGAGCAGAACGTAGAGTGGCGGCTACCCGTAGAGGTCACGGGTCGGCGTCAAACCGTCGAGCTTACAGCCGAAAACGCCTACGCGCGCATGAAAAGTTTTTAACATGAAAAGTTTCCAGGCAGTGATGAGCAGCCGGGCATCAATCATTAACTCCTGTTTCAACTGACCGCCAGTTACTGGCCTACCCCTTTTATGAAAGCATTACGTTATGAAGAGAATCGCCTCGCCGTCAGAGAGACGCCGCTGCCTTCGGGCGTGGAGGACGAGGCTCTGGTTCGTGTGACGCTCTCCGGAGTCTGCAATACGGACGTGGAGATCGTGCGGGGCTACGCCGGTTTCCGCGGGACGCTCGGCCACGAGTTTGTCGGCGTGGTCGAGAGCGCGCCGGGCAGTAGTAGTAGTAGCGGCGCTGCGCTCGTAGGCAAGCGCGTGGTCGGCGAGATCAACGCCGGGTGCGGGCATTGCCGTGTATGCGCCACGGGCGATCCGCGCCACTGCCCTCGTCGCACCGTGCTCGGCATAGTCGGGCGCGACGGAGCGCACGCCGAGTTCCTGCGCCTGCCGGTAGTAAATCTGTTGCCCGTGCCCGACGAGATACCGGACGAGCGCGCCGTGTTCGCGGAGCCGCTCGCGGCCGCCTACGGGATTACGGAGCGCGCCGCCGTCACGAAGGAGACGCGCGTGGCCGTGATCGGCGACGGCAAGCTGGGCCTACTCTGCGCGCAGGCCCTTGCGCTGGCCGGTGGGCCCGTCCTTCTCATCGGCAAGCACCCGGAAAAGCTTCGCATCGCCGCGCGGCGCGGCATTGAGACCGTGATGCTCGACAAGCTTAGTGGCCGCGCGAGAGAGTTCGATACGGTGGTTGAGGCTTCCGGGGCGGCGAGCGGATTCGAGCTGGCGCTCGAACTGGTTCGCCCGCGCGGGACGCTCGTACTGAAATCAACTTTCCAGGGCGCAACCAACATCAATGCGGCGCGCATCGTCGTTGACGAGATCAGCGTCGTCGGCTCGCGCTGCGGCCGCTTCGCGCCCGCGCTTGAGCTTTTGCAACGCCATGAGGTGGACGTGGAGAGCCTGATTAGCGAAGAGTTCCCGCTCGCGGAAGGCGTTCGCGCCATGGAGCGCGCCACCGCGCCGGGCGTCATCAAAGTCTTGCTCAGAATGTAAGATCAGCAGTCGGTGCTGAGCAGAGTCATCCGTGGTCAGCTAAAACAAAGGCTGACCGGCTGATTGCTGTTTACTCTTATGCGTATCAAGGGCAATTTCGGGGCCGACGCCGCACTCGTGCTGGTGACGCTCGTCTGGGGTTCAACCTTCGTCATGGCGAAGGACGTGCTCGACCACTGGCCGCCGCTCGCCTACATAACGATCCGCTTCGCGCTCGCGGCCGTCATCCTCGTCGCCATGTTCCCGCGCCTCTTAATACGCGCTCGCAGGGATGAGTGGAGGGCGGGCGCGACCCTGGGCCTGTTGATGAGCGTTGCATTCGCGGGCCAGGCAATCGGGCAGGTCTACACGACGCCCTCCAAATCAGCCTTCATCACGGGGCTGACGACGCCGCTCGTCCCCTTCGTCGCGCTTCTTCTGTTGAGAGTCAGACCGACGCTTGAGAACCTGATCGGAGTGGCGTTCGCTTCCACGGGCGGCGTCCTCATCCTTATCCCTACGGAGGCGAGCGTCAATCGCGGCGACGTGCTGACGCTCGCCTGCACGGCCCTGTTCGCGGCCCACATTACGCTCTTGAGCAACTACGCGCGTCGCTTTGAGATACGCCGGTTGACGGTCTTGCAGATCACGACGGTCGCTGTGGTCTTCGTCTTCGTGTGGCTCGCGTTCAAAGCCTGCGCCGCTTTACTGGTCGGCCATCCGTTGCCGGAAGTCGTTGCGCGCGAAGCGGTGCCGCTCGCGTGGACGGGCCGCGTCGTGTGGCAGATAGTCTACCTCGCGCTCGTCGCCACGGTCGCGACTTTTCTTCTCTGGACGTGGGGACAGGCGCGCATGTCGGCGACCCACGCCGCAATCATCTTCAGCCTTGAGCCCGTCTTCGCCACAG
Organism: Pyrinomonadaceae bacterium; assembly: GCA_035940775.1. Classification (GTDB taxonomy): domain Bacteria; phylum Acidobacteriota; class Blastocatellia; order Pyrinomonadales; family Pyrinomonadaceae; genus DASQYE01. The sequence continues at coordinate 116,637 of DASZEN010000003.1, forward strand.
GTTTCGCCATCGCCGTGCGCGGCAGCCGGGAATGGATGGGCGGGCGCGCAAGCGCGGGTGCGTGTTTGATTCTGGTCGGGATCATCGTCTCGGAATTGCGCCTCGGCGAGAGGGGAGCAGCCGGAGCCGGAGTTGGAGCGGCGCACGACGACGCCGCCGAAGACATGGACATCAGCCTGGCCGAAGGCGAGGGCTGAACGGGCGGCGGCGGCGGCGCTCTGGTGTCCCGGCGGCGCAACTTTTACATTTCCCTTTTTCCTTTTGCCCTGCTTTTCGTTATACTTGATGACTCTTCTCTCTCTCTCGGTGTGGAGACTCAAGCTACTACTCTTGTGCGGGAGCGAGCGGCAATCTTTTGAGAGGCGATTGCCCGGTTTTTGGTTCTTCTGAAAGTGGTGATTTATGTACGAGCTTCCTAAAGATCAACTGACGAATACGGAGCTGTCGATTCTGCGTCGGCTGCGCGTCTGGATCGTAGCGCTGGGCGTTACCTGTCTGGTCGCCGGAATCGGCATCGGCGCGCTGCTCGCCGGACGCCCGACCGTCGCGCAAAGCGGGGCCGAGATTTCACGCGCGCCCGAAGCCCTCTCAGCATCCTTTGCCGAGATCGCAAAGCGCGTCGAACCGGCGGTCGTCAAGATCGACACCAAGACGACTGCGCCCGAGGTGGCCGAACGCGGCGGCGATGACGACGACGAAAAGGACGAGTCGTCCAGCAATCCGCTGCTGGATATGTTCCGTCGCCAGTCGCGGCGTCCGTCCTACGGCGTGGGAAGCGGTTTCATAGTCGATGCGAAGGGCTACATTCTGACCAACCAGCACGTCGTGCAGGGCGCAACGCGCATCACGGTCGGACTGCAATCGGGCGAAGAGTTGCGCGGGCGCGTCGTCGGCGTTGACGAAGAGACGGACGTGGCGGTCGTCAAGGTCGATACGCCGAGAGATTTGCCGACCGTCAGGCTCGGCGACTCGGCGGGCGTACAGGTCGGCGACTGGGTGCTCGCCATCGGATCGCCCTTCGGGCTGGATCAGACCGTTACGGCCGGTATCATCTCGACCTTGCAGCGACAGACCCCGTACTTCACCAACTTCCAGCAGTTCCTGCAAACGGACGCGGCCATCAATCGCGGCAATTCGGGCGGGCCGCTCGTCAATATGCGCGGCGAAGTCATAGGCATCAACTCGCAGATCGCGACCTCGACGGGCGATTATAACGGCATCGGCTTTGCGCTCCCCTCGAACGAAGCCTCCTTCGTCTACCAGCAGATCATCTCGCAGGGGCGCGTCAGGCGCGGCTATCTTGGAATCATACTCGACTCTGTGAAGCCGGAGTTCGCGCGCGTTTACGGTATGACGGAGGCCAGGGGCGTGATCGTCACGGATGTCCGCGAGGCGCAGGGGCCAGCGGGCAAGGCCGGTATTCAGACCAACGACATCATCGTAGAGTTCAATAATCAGCCGCTCACGAACGCGCAGGATTTGATTAATAAGGTCGCGGCGACGCCGGTCGGCCAAACCGTGCCGGTCGCTTTCCTGCGCGATGTCGGCGGCAAGCTGGAGCGTCGCACAGTCAACGTCACCATCGGCGAACGGCCCAGCTCGCTTGCGCCGCGCGACCCCGAAGCGCCGTCCTCGCCTTCGCCCAATAGTAAGACGGACGCCGAAAACAATAATCCGAAGCTCGGGATTACGCTCGCGGAATTGACGCCGCAGATCGTCAACGAGAGACATCTGACCGGCGTGCGCGGGCTGCTGGTCAAAGACATAGACCCCAACGGAGTGGTCGCCGACGTGAGATTATCGGGCGGCGTGCCCGCCATCCGCGAGGGCGACATCATCTTACGCATCAACCGTATTCCGGTCGCCTCGCTCGCGGATTTTCAGCGCGTCGTCGGCGGACTCAAAACGGGTGATGCCATCATCTTGAACGTCGCGCGCTACGACAGCCAGCAGGAGCGTATCGTGCAGCGAATCGTTCAGTTCACATATCAATGACGGGGGTCGCCCTTCTGTGAGTAGTGCCGGGCCGCGATCTGCTCGGTTTCGCACTCCTCACAGAGGGGCGCGCCTCTTCATCACTTAATTTATGGCCCAGGCAAAAAAAGCTCTTAGCAAAAACGGCCGGAAGACCGGCGGACGCGGCACCACCACAACAACTACTACTACTGCTGCTGCTTCGCGCACCTCCATCAAAACCTACCACAACTATATAGGCGGCGAGTGGACGCCGAGCCTCAGCGGCGAGATGTTCGAGAACATCAACCCGGCCGACACGCGAGACGTAATCGGGCGCTTCCCCGTCTCGGCGAAAGAGGACGTGGAGCGCGCGGTCGAGGCTGCGCGCAGCGCCTTCGATCACTGGCGACGCACGCCCGCGCCGCGTCGCGCCGAACTGCTCTTCCGACTCGGCGAAATCCTTATCCGTCGCAAAGAGAAGTACGCGCTGGACATGACGCGCGAGATGGGCAAGGTTCTGAAGGAGACGGGCGGCGATGTGCAGGAGGCCATCGACTGCACCTATTATACGGCTGGCGAGGGCCGTCGTCTTCACGGCTTCACCACCCCGGCCGAGATGCCGAACAAGTTTGCGATGTGCGTGCGCCAGCCCGTCGGCTTGTGTGGATTGATTACGCCCTGGAATTTTCCGATGGCGATTCCGTCCTGGAAACTGATCCCGGCGCTCGTTTGCGGCAACACGGTCGTCATCAAGCCCGCCGAAGATACGCCGCTCTCGACCTACAATCTGGTCGCCGCCTGCGAGGAAGCGGGCATACCTGCGGGCGTCGTCAATCTGGTGACGGGCTACGGCGAGACGGCGGGCGCTGCCATTACGGATCACAGGGCGCTGCGCCTTATCTCTTTCACGGGCTCGACCGAGACGGGCCGCATCGTCGCCTCGCGTTGTGCCGAGCGAAACGCCATCTGCTCGCTTGAGATGGGCGGCAAAAACGTCATCATCGTCATGGACGACGCGGACATAGACCTCGCCGTGGAGGGCGCTGTGTGGGGCGCGTTCGGAACTTCGGGCCAACGCTGCACGGCCTCGTCCCGCCTCGTCGTTCACAAAAAAGTCTACAAGCAGTTCACGAAAAAACTGGTCGAGCGCGCCCGTGGGTTGCGCGTTGGCGATGGCGCTGACCCGAAGACCGATATGGGGCCGGTGATTAATGCCGACGCCGTGCACAAGATCATGGGCTATGTGGAGATCGGCGAGCGCGAGGACGGCGCGCGTCTCGCCTGCGGGGGCAAGCGCCTGACGCGCGGGCCGCACGAGCACGGCTACTTTATAGAGCCGACCGTCTTTACGGACGCCGCGCCCGGCATGCGTATCTCTCAGGAAGAGATTTTCGGGCCGGTGACGACCGTCATTCCGACCTCTTCGCTCGAAGAAGCGGTCGAGATCGCCAACGGCGTGCGCTACGGGCTGTCGGCGGCCATCTATACGCAGGATGTCAACCGCGCCTTTCACGCGATGGGCGAGATGTACACGGGCATCTTCTACGTCAATTCCTCGACCATCGGCGCCGAGGTGCATCTGCCGTTCGGCGGCACGAAGGCCACGGGCAACGGCCATCGCGAGGCAGGCACGCAGGTTTTAGACATCTTCACCGAATGGAAATCCATCTACGTAGACTACAGCGGAAAGCTGCAACGCGCGCAGATAGATCAGATCGAGCCGCAGTAAGGAACGGGTGAGAGAAAAACGAGGCGGATTCGCTTTAGCTCTTAAAGCCCCGACAGGATTGGAGACCATAAAAGTGATCGTCGGACTTCCCAAAGAGATTAAAGACAACGAGTACAGGGTTGGGCTCACGCCCGCAGGCGTGCGCGCCTTAACGGACGCCGGTCATAAAGTGGTGGTCGAGCGCAGCGCGGGCGACGGCTCAGGCTTCGGCGACGATTTGTACGAGCGGGCGGGCGCGCAGCTTCTCGATACGCCCGACGAGGTGTGGCAGCAGGGCGAGATGATCGTCAAAGTAAAGGAGCCCATACGGGCCGAATATCCGCGCATGCGCGAGGGCCAGTTGCTCTTCACCTACCTGCATCTTGCGCCCGACCGGGAGTTGACCCAAGAGTTGCTGGAACGAAAGGTGACGGGCGTCGCCTACGAGACGATCACGGACAGGCATGGAACGCTGCCGCTTTTAACGCCGATGTCGGAAGTGGCCGGTCGGATGGCGATTCAGGTCGGCTCGCACTACCTTGAGAAGATGAGCGGCGGGCGCGGCGTGTTGCTGGGCGGCGTGCCGGGCGTGCCCGCCGCGCGCGTCGTCATCATCGGCGGCGGCGTGGTCGGAACCAATGCCGCCAAGATCGCCGTCGGCATGGGCGCGCACGTCACCATCATAGACAACAACCTCGGAAGGCTGCGCGAGTTGGATGACATCTTCCTGTCAAAGATTTCGACGCTCGCCTCGTCGGCCTACATGATTCACGACGCCGTTTCGCAGGCCGACCTGATCGTTGGCGCTGTGCTGGTTCCAGGCGCTGCCGCGCCCAAGCTGGTGACGCGCGGGATGCTCAAGGACGTGCCCGACGGCGCCGTGATCGTCGATGTCGCGGTCGATCAGGGCGGCTGCATCGAGACGACGCATCCGACCACTCATTCCGACCCGACCTATTACGTCGAAGGCGTGCTCCATTATTGCGTCGCCAACATGCCGGGCGCGGTTCCGCGCACCTCTACCTTCGCCCTGACCAACGCGACCCTTCCCTATGCCCTGAAGCTCGCCAACAAGGGTTTCATAGAGGCGATCACGCGCGACCCCGGTTTGAAGGAGGGCGTCAATACTTACGCCGGACGCCTCACCTACGAGGCCGTCGCCATCGACCAGGGACTTGAATACACCCCGATTGACGAGATGATTGGCGGCACGACGACCAGGGCCGCCGACATCAAGGGCACGCTCGCCGCCTCTACCCCGTCCGCGAAGGTGGGCGGCTGAGCAGAGAGAGAGAGAGTGTGTGAGCGGCTTTTACGGCTTTCGTGGAGGGCTGAAAAGTCGGAAGACGACAGAAGGCCGCGCCCGACGAAGCGGCAAACGACCCTTTCAGGGTCAACGCATGCGTCGCTTGAGATTCATCGTGCTTAATTGACAGAACTATTAAACTCCTGTAAATCATTTAATTTCGTAAGGAGGACTCGGATGTTTCACCATCTGGCTATCGTAAACCTGCTATTGATCTACGCCGATCCCGGTTCGGGGGCATTAATCTGGCAACTGCTGGTCGCCGCCTTTATTGGAAGCATGTTTTATTTCCGCAGAATCAAGGACTGGCTCTTCTTGAAGAGAAAAGGGGGAGGCTCGCCACCCAGCCCGCCGACTTTGCAAGACGAGGATAAGACCAAACTATAATTCGGCTTCTCCTCAAAAAAACAGCCTGCGCTTCACACTTTTTTTGCGCTCGATCAATACTCCTGACATTCAACGCGACTCGGGGCAAAGAGAAGTGTGCTGCCCACCGCTTGCTAGCTTCTTATGGCCGTTTCTTTTCGAGACCCCGCCGGAGCACTGCTTTCATACGAAGGACGCATCCTCCGTCTCGTCAACAAGCAGGGTGAGGGCGACATCAACGCCGCGCTCGCCTCTCAGGCCCTGCGAGGCTTCGTAGATTCCGGGCACGTCGTCAAAGCCTGGCCGCTCGCGCAAGAGGGCATGAGAGAGCTGCTGGGTGACGCCCGCCTCGCCGACCTCGTAAATAATAATCAGGTCTCGATGGTCGTCGAGCACGAGCGCATCCCCTTTCAAAGCTTCCCTTATGAATGGCCGCCGGAGATGCTGCATCGCGCCGCGCGGCTGACGCTGGATTTGGGCGAAGCGATGCTCGCTGAAGGAAGGGGCCTCAAGGACGCGACGCCCTACAACGTGCTCTTTCGTGGGCCCAAACCCGTCTTCGTCGATTGGCTTTCGTTCGAGCCGCGCGACCCGGCGGATTCCACCTGGCTCCCCTACGCACAGTTTGCGCGTACTTTCCTGCTGCCGCTGCTCGTCAATAAACATTTCGGCCTGCAACTCGGCCCGCTGCTCTTACAGAAGCGCGACGGGTTGGAGCCCGAAGAGGTTTATCGTTTGAGCGGGTGGGCCAAAAGATTGCGCCTTCCCTTCCTCACGCTGGCAACGATCCCCACCCACCTGGGCGCAAAACAGGGCTCCGACACCACGATCTATCAACGCAAGACGGAAGAGAATGTCGAGAAGGCGCGGTTCATCTTAGAGCAGCAATTCAAGCGCCTGCGCCGTCTTCTGAAAAGGGTCGAGCCCGACGCGGCGAGTGCTTCGGCGTGGGCCGATTACATGGGAGCGAAGCAGCACTTTACGGACGAGTACCTGCAAAGGAAAGAGGCTTTTGTCAAATCTGCGCTTGAGGAGTTCAAGCCGGAAAAGGTTCTCGACATCGGATGCAATACGGGGTATTTCAGCGGCGTCGCCGCCCGCGCGGGCGCGCGCGTCGTCGCCATCGACCAGGATCCCATCGTCGTCGGTTCCGTTTGGCGCATGGCCGAGGCCGAGAATCTGGACGTTCTTCCGCTGGTCGTCGACATCACGCGCCCGAGCCCCGGCGTCGGCTGGCGTAATGAGGAATGCCTGCCCTTCCTTGATCGCGCGCGTCACCAGTCGGACGCCGTCATGATGCTGGCGGTCATTCATCACATGCTCGTTTCGGAGCGCATACCGCTGCCCGAGATTCTGGAGCTGGCGGCCGAGTTGACGGAAAATATTTTAATCATCGAGTTTGTCGGCACGGATGATCCTATGTTCCAGCGAATCACGCGCGGCCGCGAACACCTCTACGCCTACCTGACCAGAGAGTTCTTCGAGCTGAATGCGCATCAACATTTCAATGTTTTGCGATCCCAGGAGATAGAACCGTCCAGGCGCTGGATATATCTGTTACAAAGGAAATAATTTTCATATGCTGAAAAGGGCTTTGATAGCCATATCATTAGCCAACCTCTGTTTTATCCCAGCATGGCGCGACGTTCTCGATCCCGGCTTCGACTTCTTTTGCTATCATACGAGAACCTGCCCGATCGGCTCACAATTAACAGCCATCACACTGAACACGCTGCTTCTGGCGCTGGTCTTCTTCATCGCGGCCCTCGTCGTACAAAGGCTTCAACACCCAGTCCTGCGTAGAGTCGCGCAACTGGTTTTCCTGCTCATCATACTGATCCCGCTCAACTCCGTCCGCGTCCAATTCGATATTCTGCAAGGCCCGGCGCTCATCGCGCGTCTGGGCAAAGTCGGGTTCATCCTTCTGGCGCTCGGACTGCTACTCGCCGCCGCATTCATCATATGGCGGCTGGGGCTCGCTCGTCTCGCTAAAGCGGCGGCATCGGTAGTCCTCATCATGTCGCCGTTCGTGCTGGTGGCGTACAGCCAGGCGACCTGGGTTCTGATTAAATCCAGGGCGGGCACGGCGGAGACCGTGAACAAAGAGGCGCTTTCAGCGCCCGCGCCTGCGGCGCGACGCGACCCCCCGACGCGTGTGCTCTGGCTCGTATTGGACGAGCTGGATTATCGCGTCGCCTTTCTCAAACGGCCCGCGACCCTGAAGCTACCCGAGTTTGATCGCATCCGCAGCCAGTCTCTATTTGCGAGCAATGCTTATCCGCCCGCCTGGGAAACCCTGCAATCCATTCCGGCGCTGGTGACGGGCCGGATGGTTGATTCCGCAAAGGAGGCGGGCCCGAACGAGCTGGCCGTCCAGTTTCACGGGAGCGCCGAGAAGGTGAATTGGGGCACGCAGCCGAATGTCTTCTCGCGCGCGCGCGAGGCCGGGAATACTACTGCCGTCATCGGCTGGTATCATCCCTACTGCCGCATATTCGGTCGAGAGCTAACGGCCTGCTCCTGGGATCCGCTGAGCGATGTCGAGGAATCGGTCACAGACAAGCTGAGCATCAGGCATAATATGCTCTATCAGATTAAAAAGAGCTTCCTCTTTCTCGTTTATCGTTTTCTCTCGGCGGAGACCATCGAGCGCATAGCTCCGAATCCGGATGAGAAGAGATTGCAATACGACGTGAAGTCCTATCTCAGCATCCTGAACGACACGCGCAGCGCCGCCGTCAATCCGGACTTGAACCTCGTCTTCGCTCACCTGCCGATACCGCACCCGCCCGGCCTCTACAATCGAGAGCGCGCGGAGTTGACGAGTGAGGGAGGCAGAAGCTACCTGGACAATCTGGCGCTGACTGATCGCACATTGGGCGAGCTGCGCCGTGCGATGGAGAGCGCGGGGCTCTGGGATAGCACGACCGTGCTCATATCGAGCGATCACTGGTGGAGAGCCAGGGAGATTTGGAATCCGGCCACTGGTGAAGCGCGCTGGAAGCGGTTCTGGACCAAGGAAGACGAGATGATGTGGGACGGCAAGGGCGACCGCAGGATTCCATTCATCCTGAAACTCGCCGGTCAAAAAGAGGGCGTCGCCTACGACCCCGCTTTCAATACAGTGCTTAGCCAGGAACTCCTGCTGGCAATCCTGCGCGGCGAAGTCGCACGCCCCGAAACGGTCACCGACTGGATTGATAAACACCGCACCGCAGTACCAACCCCCTGAGAGAGCATTATCCATTCCAACGCGCCAGTCTTCACACAGCCAGAACACCTGTAGGAAAAAAGCGGCAGCTTTGCTAAACTGACTGTTTCCTCGGCGCGCCGCAAAAAATGGCGGTGTGTACAATGGCTGGTCGGGCACGATTTTTGTGGCCCGGCGCTCGATTGAAGCGGTAGTCAGAAGCGAAAGTTTTTCCCGTATGTACGAGTTTGCCGTCGCTCCGGCGGTCACACAGATACGCCGTCGCGGTGTCGAGATCACAGAGGTTTCGCCCGCATCTTTAGCCGCCGAGCTTGAGCTTGAGCCGGGCGACCGGATCGTTAAGGTCAACGGTCGGGTGGTGCGCGATTATCTTGACTTCCGTTTTCAGACGGGCGGCGAGACCGCGTTGGTGCTGGAAGTCCGCAAAAAGAGCGGCGAGGATTGGGAGCTGGACATAGAGCGCGACGAGGGCGAGGATTTTGGCCTCGGCTTTGAGCAGATTGTCCCCCGCCAGTGCGCCAACGAATGCATCTTCTGCTTCTGCAAAGGCAACCCGGAGGACGCGCGCCCGTCGCTCTTCATACGCGACGAGGATATACGGCTCTCTTTCCTCTACGGCAACTACACGACGCTGACATCCATCACCGACGATGAGATGAGGCGCGTCATCGAGCAACGCCTGACGCCGCAGTATGTCTCCGTTCATGCGACAGACCTGGACGTGCGCGCCCATCTGCTGGGGATCGACGCCGGGCGCGCCGACATCTCCGGAAAGATGCGGCGGATGATGGATGCCGGGATTGAGATTCACGCGCAGGTAGTGCTCTGTCCGGGCATCAACGACCGCGAGGTTTTAGAGCGCACGATCCGCGACCTTGCGGCCGAACACCCGCGCATCAGGAGCGTGGCGGTCGTCCCGCTCGGCCTGACACGCTATAACACGGACGCGCGCCTCACGGCCGTCACGCCCGAGTTTTGTCGCCGCACGATACTGGAACTCGCGCCGCTTCAGCGCGAGCTGCGCGCACGTCTCGGAACTACTTTCGCTTTTCTGGGCGACGAGATTTACCTGCGCGCCGGAAAACGCTTGCCCGGTCGAAAGCATTATGGCGATTATCCGCAGATCGAGGACGGCATAGGTATGGTGCGCGCCTTCGACAATGAGTTCCGCGCTCTCTGGCGAAGGCTTGAGCGCCGCGCTTCAAAATCTTCGCCCGACCGGTCGCGCGGAACCGTGATGACGGGCACGCTCTTCGCGCCCGTGTTAAAGAGCAGGCTTGACCGCTTGAACCACCGCTTCGGCACGAGGCTTGAGGTTCTGGCGGTGGAGAATCGCTACTTCGGCGGTGATGTTTCCGTGGCCGGTCTGCTGACGGGCGAAGACCTGCTGGCGGCGCGCGCGCGGGTTCGCGGCGATTTTGTGATTATCCCCGCATCCATGCTCAAGAGCGGCGAAGAAGTCATGCTCGACGGTGCGACGCTCGCAGACGTGCGCCGCGAGTTCGGTCTGCCCATCGAGGCTATGGATTTTAGAGCCTTCTCGCGCCTGCTCTTCGCTCGTTAAAGAAGCGGCAAGCCTCCACTACGGCAAACGTTCCTCAAGGCGTCCCCGTTCGTGCTCCGAAAAAGCGGAATCATCGTTTGGGGTTTAGATGCTGTGATAGAATCCCCCTCTGGCGCGCGCGCGTCAATCTGAAACAGGGTTTGTGCTTTTCCCAGGATGGCGACGATAGCTTTCAACCAAATGGCTCTCGCACCGCTTGGCGCAGGCGATCTGATTGATCGCGCCGTGAGGTTGTACCGCCGTCATTTCTTTACGCTGATCGGCATCAACGCGCCGCCGGTTCTGGTGACGACGCTCGGTTCTGTCCTCACGGCCATCGGCTGGCGCGAGCTGATGGCGACGGGCAGCAATTCTGCGCTGGCCGTTTACGTCATCATGCTGGTAGCGGGAACGTTGCTCTTTCTGGTCGGGATGCTGCTTAACCTGATCGTCATGGGCGGGGCGACGCGCAATCTGGTGACGCATCTTTTATGGAACGAGCCGGTGTCGGCGCGCGCCACCTATCGCAACATACGCGCGCGTTTCTGGGGGCTGCTCGGCGCCAGCCTTCTGGTCGGCGCGTGGGTCGCCTTCTCCGCCGTGCTCGCCTTTTTCGGCTTCATGTTCCTCTTCTACATCCTGGCGCTCGCCACTTTCGTCTTTATGTACATTGCCACCTGGCTGTCGGTGGTCGTCGGCATCATCAGCACGCTGGTGTCTGTGGGCGGGGCGCTGTGGCTCTTCTTTTTTCTAATCAAGCGCTTCGTCTACGTGCCGCAGGTCATGCTGGTCGAAGGCAAGGGCGTTTTTGAAGCCTTCGGCCGCAGCTCGTCGCTGGCGCGCGGTAACGTCCGCCGCCTGATAGCGATGTTTCTCTTCACATGGTTCGCCAGTTGGTCGGCGCTGATGATCCTGATTATCCCGCTCGGGTGGTACGGCTTTCTGAACGGCATAAACCCCTTGCCGTTCGATGCCGCGAACTGGCCCGCGTGGTATGCGATTGGCTATAACGTGGTGGGCCAATCCAGCTCGATCCTGCTCGCGCCGATATGGATGCTGGGCCTTTCGCTGCTTTACGTTGACGAGCGCGTGCGACATGAAGGTTACGACATAGAGTTGATGGCGGCGCGCGGATTGGGCGAGATGCCGGTCGAAACCGGAGGGCAAAATACTCTGCCTTATATTCCGGCGCTCGTGACGCAAGCCAGGGCTTTGCCCGTGCCGCCTCCCGACACACAGGGCACGTACGGGTCGGTGCTCAATCTACACTGAAAACCATAGAACGTGAGCGAGATACGTCCCTCCATGCCGGGCATCTTTCAAGCCGATAGAGCGCAGCAGAAGCAGCAGCCGCAGCAGCCGAAGCGCCCCGGCGCGCTCCCCCGCAAGAGAGAAGATAAATGCCCCATCCGAAAACGGGGCGGGCAGGGCTGTGTTTACGCCGCGCTGCTAATACTTATTTCGTGCGCGGGCATCAGCGCCGCCGCCCCCATCCCCCTGGCCGAGTATCGCGGGCGCATAGGCCGCGCGGCAATCGCGCTCGATTCCGTTTCATCCTTCGACGAAGGTATCGGGGAGAGAGAACAATCAGCGCGCATCGCTTCGACTTTGCGTGATGTGCGCGCGAGTGTTCCGCCCGCCCTCGCGGTCGAGTGGAACGGTGCGCCCATGCAGGTCAACAACTCATGGCTCCACGACGCGCTGACACAGTATGAGCAGCTTCCGGCGCGTGATGTGCGCCGCGCCGCCGTGCTCCTGAGTATTACCGAACGGCTGCACGCGCTCGGCGAGCGTTTGGACGAGGTCTTGAAGGCGAAAGCTGCCGGGTCTGAAACTAAGGACGAGGAGAAGGCGCGTCTGAACGGTATTCTGCGCCGCCCCGAATACAACAAGACGGCGGAAGAAAGCGCGATTGCGCGTCTCTGGGCACGCTTCAAGAGATGGCTCAACAGTCTCTTTCCCGAAAGAGAGGAAGCGCCGGGGCCCGGAGAGCGCATCCCCGTCGCCACGAATCTGGCCGAACTCCTCGTCATCGCGCTGGCTTTAGCCGTCATCGCCTATGCGGCCTGGAAACTCCTGCCCAGATTCCTGCGCAGTCGCGGCGGCGCGAAGCGCGGAAAACGCGAGGCGCGCGTTGTCCTCGGCGAACACCTTGCGCCCGACCAGACGGCCTCAGACATACTGGCCGAAGCCGAAAAACTGGCGCGCTCAGGCGACATAAGGGGCGCGATTCGCAAGGGCTACATAGCCGTCCTGTGCGAGTTGGGCGACCGCAAAATCTTACGCCTCGCGCAGCATAAGACGAATCGGGATTACCTCGGCGCGCTCACAGACAGGCGCACGCTCTACGGCGAGATGCAACTGCTGACGAACAGCTTTGAGAGCCATTGGTACGGCTACGAGCCGTCGACGGAGAACGACTGGGATGCTTTCCGCACGCACTACCGGCAAGCGCTCAGGGAAGGAGGAACGAAGGGAGAAGGCTAAGGAATGAAGGGCGGCAGCGATGAAGTAAAAGCATTACAAGGAAGTTGAATCATTCTTTTCATCCCTCATCGCTGCCGTACCTTCGTTCCTCCCTCGTGAGATGCGTCAACGCTTTGCGGTCATCATCATCATCATAGGGTTTGTCGTCCTTTTACTCGTCGCGCTCAACGCCGCTTCGTATGTGGAGGTCGAGCGCAAGCCCGATTCGGAGTATGACCCGGATCGCTCGACCTACAATTCAGGCGCAACGGGGACGCGTGCCCTCTATGATTTCCTGCGCGAAACGGGGCGCGATGTGACGCGCTGGCGCGAAGCGCCCACCGCCTTGCTCAAGCATGATAGCGGGCGGCCCTCGACGCTCGTCGTCCTCGAAGTAAAGCTCTCCTTCCAGCCCGAAGAGGTCGATAGCCTGATGCAGTGGGTCAGGGAGGGCGGTCGTCTCGTCGTCATTGATCGGAGACCGAACCCGCGCCTGCTGCCCCCGTCGGGCGACTGGCGCATCATGACCGAGCTGAAGCAGTTTCCCTCGCCCGACGTGCACGCCGACAACCCGGAAGAGATGACCGCCGGGGTATCTCCGGCTCGTCCGACCCAGCCGACCTCCCTGACGAACCAGGTCGAATCGGTCATGCCGTCGCGCTTCGCCGGGCTGGTGCATATCTGGCTGCCCGACGATAAGAAGGTTGAGCCGTCATCGAATAAACAAGACCCGCAGCAGGAGGCCGTTGGAGAACCCGTAACAGTTGCCTCATCCGAGGATGAAGCGCCGGAAGATGAATCCATATCGGAAGAGCCGTCGCCACCACCTGCGCCTCAGCCGAAATCCGCCCCGACGCCCGTCAACGCCGCACTCCAATCGCCTGCGCCCGTCTCTCACCTTGCCGATTACAGGGGCGTGCTGCTCGCAGATTATCCGCACGGCGCGGGGCGCATCATTATCCTCAGCGATCCTTTCATCGTCGCCAACGCCGGGCTGAACCGCGCCGACAACCTACAGCTCGCGCGCAACATCATCGCCGGGGCCGGAGGTCTGATCGCTTTCGACGAGTATCACCAGGGCCACCCTGTGACCAGAAATGAGATGCTGGCCTACTTCGAGGGCACGCCCGTCCTGGCGGCGGTCGGTCAGGCGACGCTGATCGTGCTCCTGTTGCTCTGGACGAAGGGGCGGCGGTTCGCGCGCCCGCTGCCGCTCGCCACTATCGACAGGCGTTCGAGCCTGGAATTTGTCGCCTCGATGGCCGAGTTGCAGCAACGCGCGCGGGCCTTTGACCTCGCCGTAGAGAACATCTACACGCGCACGCGTAGAGTACTGGTGCGCTACGCCGGGGTGGAGCACAATACGCCGCGCGCGGAGGTCGCCGCGCGTGTCGCCGCGCGCTCTGCGGTCGACCGCCTCCAACTCGAAGCGCTGATGCGCGAATGCGAGGACGCGATCAACGGCGAGCGCATCAACGCACGGCGCACGCTTGAGCTTGTCAGGCGTCTGCGCGAGCTTGAGCGCACGCTCGGGCTCCGCATGCGCGCGCGCGAAATCAAGCAGGCCAAAGAAATGTGAAGCGGTTTTAGATTTTGGATTTAGGATTGAAAGGCATATCCTTGTCCGTCGAAAGTGCAAGCTAATCCAAACGGCCGAAACCTTAAGATCTAAAATGCTTCAATACGTCTCCTCAACAGTCGAACGGATTTTGACAGAGCTTCGCAAGGTGGTCGTCGGCCAGGACGAGCCCATAGAGCAGATACTGGTCGCGCTCCTGGCGGAGGGCCACGCGCTCATCGAGGGCGTGCCCGGCACGGCGAAGACCTTAACCGTCAAGACGCTGGCGCGCATCATCGGCGCGGGCTTCAGCCGCATCCAGTTCACGCCCGACCTGATGCCCTCGGACATTACCGGAACCAACGTCTTCAACGTCGCCACTTCCGACTTCACGCTGCGGCGCGGGCCCGTCTTTACCGACATCCTGCTGGCGGACGAGATCAACCGCACCCCGCCCAAAACGCAGGCCGCGCTGCTCGAAGCGATGGAGGAGCGGCAGGTGACGATTGACGGCGACCCGCACGCGCTCTCGCCGCTCTTTACAGTTCTCGCCACGGAGAATCCGATCGAGTACGAGGGCACGTACCCGCTGCCGGAAGCGCAGCTTGATCGCTTCCTGCTTAAAATACTGCTCGATTACCCGAGCGAGCAGGCCGAGCAGCAGGTCGTCGCCAACTGGGATGCGGGTTTTAACGCGCGCCGCCTCGAACTCGTAGACATTCGCCCGCTCGAAGACGCCGACGCCATCTCAAGATGTCGCATGGAGGTGCGCAACGCGCGCATGGAACCGGGCGTGCAGCGCTACGTCGTAGAGATCGTGCGCCGGACGCGCACGCACCCGTCCGTGCTCTACGGCGCAAGCCCGCGCGCGGCGGTCGCGTTGCTGCTCTGCACAAAGGCGCTCTCGGCCCTTCGCGGCCGCGAGTTCACCACGCCCGATGATGTGCGCGACATCGCGCGACCCGTCCTGCGCCACAGACTCTCTTTGCGAGCCGAAGCGGAACTGGACGGCGCAACGCCCGACGCCGTCATCACCGACATCCTTCAGAGCGTTGAAGTGCCAAGATAGGGGACGGAGGTTCAGGGGACGGTAAAACCCGTCTTCACTGGCCCCCATCCCCTGACCCCTGCTTTATGCGTTTCGTTTTCACCAAACTTTTTTACGCGCTGCTCGCCGTAGGCTTTGTTCCGCTTTCGCTCTCGTGGGGGCGGCCGGGCCTGCGCTGGGCTGTGCTCGCGTATGACGCGGCGCTCCTGGCGCTCGCCTTTTTAGATGCGCGTCTTAGTGGATGGCCTGCGGGTGCGGGCATCGAGCGCGAGTTTGGCGGGCGCTTCGCCGTCGGCGCTGAGACGGAGGTGAGCGTTAATGTTTTGAACAACACGGCGCGTGCGATGACGGTATGGGTCAAGGACGAGTACCCGCCCGCGATGACTTTGACGGGCGCGCGCGAGGCGCGCCTGCATGTCGGGGCGCAGATGTCTGCGGCGCTCCATTACGAGTTGAAGCCTCCGAAGCGCGGGCGCTTTGAGTTCGGCCAGACGGCCGTGCGCTATCTATCGCGGCTGGGGCTCGTGTGGCGACAGACGCGCATGGGCCAGCCCGCGGCGGTGAAAGTTTATCCGAACATACGGCGCGCGCGCGAGGCCGAGTTGAAGGCGTTAGGCGCTCGTTCGCTCGTTTCGGCGCATCGCCGCTCGTCCTGGCGGGGCGAAGGCCGCGAGTTTGAGTCCCTGCGCGATTACGTGCGCGGCGACGAATTGCGACACGTCTCCTGGACGGCGACGGCGCGGCGCGGCAAGCTGACAACGCGCCAGTACCAGATCGAGCGCGATCAGACCGTCCTCGTCGCGCTCGACGCGGGGCGCTTGATGACGGCGCGCATCGAGCGCGAAACGAAGCTTGACCTGGCGATTCACGCGACGCTGGCGTTGATGTCGGCGGCGGCGCGCGGCGGCGACAACGCCGGAGTGGTCGTCTTCGGTCGGCGCATCAAGGCTTACCTGCCGCCCAAACGCGGGAGCGAGCACATGGACGCGGCGCTCGAAGCGCTGCACGCCATCGAGCCCGAGATGATCGAGCCCTCTTATGCGCGCGCCTTCGAGTTCATCGCCGCCAATTGCAAACGGCGCGCGCTGGTCGTCGTCCTCACAGACCTCGTTGACGAAGAGGGCTCGCGCGATCTTCTGACCTCGCTGCGTCTGCTCAGGCCCCGCCACCTGCCGCTCGTCGTCACCATCGGCGACCGCGACCTCAAGGGAGTCGTGCGCGACATCCCCGCCACGCCGCGCGACCTCTTCACACAATCGGTCGCCGAAGAGATCATACATCAACGCGAAGCGGCACTGCGGCTGGTCGAATCACAGGGCGGACTGGCGCTCGACGTGACGGCGGCGGCGCTCGCGCCCGCGCTCCTCGAAAAATATTTGCAGGTCAAAGAGCGAGGACTCCTCTAAGGGATGAAGGATGAAGGCGGAGGGATGAAGGAAGGATTATTCAACTTGGATCACACGCTTTCATCCCTCATCGCTGCCGCCCTGCGGCCCTTCATTCTCTCTTCCGGCGAGTAGAAGGTAGCTGAAGAGGGCTATGCCGGTGAGTGCGGCGACGGCGAACTTGATCGCGGGGTTGATGGGCGCGGGCGAGATGAAGCCTTCGATTATTCCGGCGATGACCAGCAGGACGGCGCAACCGGCGATCAGACGAATGGCTTCGAGGCCGCGCGTCTTCAAGGCATCGGCGCGCGAAAGATCGCCCGGCACGAGCAGCGCGCTCCCTATGAGGAGGCCCGCGCCGCCAGCTATGTAGATGCAGGAAAGCTCTATGACGCCGTGCCCGATTATGAAAGCCAGCAGATCGTTGCCGTAGCCCGCGCGATACACAAGCGCGAACACAGAGCCGAGCATCGCCCCGTTGTAGGCCATAAGGTAGAGCGTGCCGACGCCGAACATAGCGCCCAGCGCGAAGGCATAAAAAGTCACCCCGATATTGTTAGTCAGAATCCGGCTTGAGCCGACCTGATTGGCGTCGTTCAACTCCTCCCACCAGTGTATGCGCGCCGTTACGGTTCTGCGAAAACCGGAATCTATCCCGGCGAACTCCGAAAACTCGGCATCGCGCCACGTGC
Organism: Pyrinomonadaceae bacterium; assembly: GCA_035940775.1. GTDB lineage: Bacteria > Acidobacteriota > Blastocatellia > Pyrinomonadales > Pyrinomonadaceae > DASQYE01. Next base: position 133,876 of record DASZEN010000003.1, read on the forward strand.
CCACGAACCCGATCACGGCGAAGACCCAGAAGAAGGTAAAGGTGATGGCCGTATAGCGCCATGTGCGGCGAAAGGTCTGAGGAAAGTCTCGCGTGAAGAAATGGCGCAACCGCCGCCCGCCCTGCGCGTCCGCCTGGTAGATGCGACCGTGCGCGCGAATCACGAGGCTATTGAGGTAAGTGATTAGACGCGGGTCGCGCGATTCGGCCCGCGCTATCGCAAGGTCGGAGGCCGTTCGCCTGTAGATGCGCCCCAGCTCGCGCACCTCCTCGCGGTGCAGGCGACGCAAAGAGGAACGGTCAACCATCGCCAGCAAATCTTCCAGGCGCTGCCACGCACGCTTGCGCTCGTTTATGAACCGATCAGAAGACATCTAAGATAATCAGCAGGCCGGTCATCAGTTTTCCGCAAGTAAAAGGCCGCGCGACGATGTTAATATAAGCAGTGCTTCGCTGACTACTGAGCGGCCGAACTATTATTCCTTATGGATCGCCTTGTCGAGTGTGTACCAAACTTTAGCGAGGGCCGCAAGGCCGAGACTATCGAACGCCTCGCGCACGCCATCGAAACGGTCGAGGGCGCGGTCGTGCTCGATACGCACATAGACCCGGATCACAATCGCTCCGTCATCACGTTTGTCGCCGACGCCGAGCAGGTCGTGGAGGCCGCCGTGCGCGCCGTCGCGCTCGCCGCCGAGCTGATCGACCTGCGCCAGCACAGGGGCGAGCATCCGCGTCTTGGCGCGACGGATGTCCTGCCGTTCGTGCCCGTGCGCGGCGTGACGATGGAGCAGTGCGTGGCGTTGGCCCACGAGGCGGGCGAGCGCATCGCGCACGAGCTTGAGATTCCAGTCTACTTTTATGAGCGGGCGGCGCGGCGTCCCGAGCGTGTCAGCCTGGAAGACGTGCGGCGCGGGGGTTACGAGTTGCTGCGAGAGGAGATCGCGAGCGTGGAGGCGCGCGCGCCCGACCTCGGCGCGATGCGCCTGCACGAGAACGCAGGGGCCATCGTCGTCGGCGCGCGCCCGCTGCTCGTCGCCTACAACATCAACCTTCAGACGGACGACATCTCTATCGCACGCAAGATTGCGCGCGCCGTGCGCGGGCGCGACGGCGGGCTGCGGTATCTGAAGGCCCTCGGCTTTGCGCTTCAGACGCGCGGGATCGTGCAGGTTTCTATGAACCTAGTGGATTTCGAGAAGACGCAGCTTCACCACGCCTTTGAGGCCGTCAGGCGCGAGGCCGACCGTTACGGAGTCCGTCTGGCCGGAAGCGAGATCGTCGGCCTCATCCCGCAGGCCGCGCTCAATCGCGCCGCAGACTATTTTCTACAGATCGAAAACTTCGCGCACGGGCTCGTGCTTGAGAATCGCATCGAGGCGGCCTTCGCTGGGAAGGGTGAGAAGGAGACGGTCAGGGATTTTGCCGAAGCGGTGGCGAGCGGCGATCCCGCACCCGGCGGCGGGGCGGCCGCCGCACAGGCCGCATCATTAGGCGCTGCGCTCGGTGAAATGATAGGCCATCTCACCGAAGGGCGCGACAAATACAGGGACGTGCAGCAGGAGATACAGGACGCACTGGCAGAGCTTGCGCCCCTGCGCACGTATCTACGTCTCGCCGCCGGTCGTGATGCCGAGAGCTTTCAGCGCGTGATGGACGCGCGCGCGCTGCCGCAGGCGACCGAAGATCAGAGAGTGCTGCGCGAAGGCGAAATAGAGGCATCGCTGAAGGGCGCGGCGACCGTGCCGTTGGAGACGGCTGGCGTCGCCGTGCAAGTTCTGGAGCTGCTTGAGACGCTGGCGGAGATCGGTAACCCGAACGCCCTCTCGGATGCCGCCACGGGCGCGCAGCTTGCGCTCGCCGCCGCCACCTCCGCGCGCTATAACGTGCTCGTCAATACGGCTGAGATCGAGGACGAAGAGTTCACCTCGGAGCACCGCGCGCGCGCCGCAGACCTGCTCGAACGCGCCCGCGAGATCGCCGCGCGTGTCGAAACCCTGCTGATGGACTCACTCGCTAATAAATGAGCTGCCCGCGCTCTCAGATAGAGAAGGAGGCGCGTCACGGCATGGGTTCCACGGTTTTCAAGGGGGCCGATTCCATTCTGATCTTTTTGTTCAGATACTGTTTGCCGAAATCTATCTGGAGTTCTATCCAGAGGGGCAGGTGGTCTGACATCTGATAGGTTCGCCAGTCCTTGTAGTAACGCGTGCGCCCCGCTTTGTCGCGCTTCTTCCCTTCTTTCGTGTGGGTGTAGGCTTGGCCCATATCCTCCTGGTATACCTCTTCATCTTCGGGGCGATAGACCTGTTCGTAGTAGTTGATGACGCCCGCGTTGCATAGTTCCAGTTGATCCTGAATGTCGGGCGCGATGAAGGCCATCTGATCGTAGTGCTTGTTCTGCGCGACGTTGGAGGGCAGTTTCTGAATCTGTTTGGGCACAAAGAAGCCCTGGCGCGTGATGGCTTGCAGCGTTCGATCTTCGGGCTTGAAGATGTTGAAATCTCCGAGCAGGATCATGTTTTTAGACCATGCATATTTCTCTTTGGTACGGTCTGCGAGAAACTCCGCGAGCGCTTCGATCTCTTTTATCCTGTCCGGGTTATTGGCTATGGCCTGGCCATAGAGTATGTGCGTCGTGCAGATTGTGAACTTGAACCAGCCGACGCGAAATCCGACCATGAAGGGCGTTCGCGCCAGTTGTTTGGCGGGCTCAAGGACTTTGCCTTTCTTCTCGACCGGTGGTATTACGATCTCGCTTGCGAAGCCTCCGAAATTTATCTTGCGCGAGTCGTAGACAAAAGCCATCCGCTCGCGGTTTCCCTGGCTGCCCTGCGTCACGTCCGTCAACAGGTATTTCCACCACCCGCCCAGGTACCGCATCAGCTTGTTCAGGGCCGTCAGGTCGTCTCTGACCTCCTGAACGGCGACGAGGTCGAACTGAGAGATAACCTCTGCGATGTAGAAGATGGGCTCCTTGCCGCGCCTGCCGTACTTGGGCGAATCAAATTCGCGTATGTTCCAGGTGGCGAGCAACAGCGTTTCCGTGACAGTCCTCTTCGGCTGCTTGTTCCTCGTGAACGACTCCTTCAACCTGAGCAAGCCTTTGGCGATTCTCTTCTGGTTCTCTTTTCTGCCATCGATGTTGTAGTAGAAGGGCATGAGGTCTCCTTTCACTGTCACTGTTGCGCGAGGAGGTGCGGATCGGCGCGAGAAGGTCAGCGAGACAGGCGAGAGCCGACCGTATTGATGAAAGCAGAGTATAGCTCACACAGAAGACTATTTTCCATCCAAATGTCTTCGGCGCGTGCGCGCCACGCTCTTTCTTTGAAACGGGAGACGGCCCCTTTACAAATGCTTATGAAAGAATGACGCGATCTTCCAGCCGTCCATGTAGACCCAGGGTTTTTCTCCGATGGTGTAGTGCCCGCACGGAAGCCAGGCGACATCCACGGGCAGGCCCGCGCGCCGCGTCTCGGCGATCACGTCGCGCGAGAGGTCTACGGGGAAGGTCAGGTCGTTGCTGGCGGCGATAAAACGCATCGGACGCGGCCTGATCTTCAGGAGACGCGTGATGTAGGGCAGAGGACTGATCGGCAGCCAGTACTCGCGCAACTCTTCGAGCGTCACAGCGTCGCCGAATCCTGCCCTCACGTGCTGCGTAGAGATGCCGCGCCACACGACATCCGCGAAATAACCGGAGACGTGGTTGAAGACGCCGACATCAATCTCTTCCTCGTGCGCGTAGGCCAGAAAAGCCGTGCACGAGCCGATGCTTGTGCCCATAATGCCGATCCGATTGTAACCGCGATGATCTATCAGCCAGCGGACGGCGGCGCGCGCATCCAGCGCTGCCTGCCGGACGGATTGAATCGTGCGCCCGATATTCGAGCTGACCAGATAATCGGCGCGTTCAAGCTCGGAGGGGCGGCGCGCTTCGTGATACGGCAGCGTCATGCGCAACGCCGAGATGCCGAAGCGATTCAGCAGCCGGGCAAGCTCCATGTGGCTTTGAGGCTGCGCGTTCCACTGTGGAAGGATGACGACCGCCGGACGACGCTTCGCACGATCACCCGTGGCGCGACCGCGCGGCGAGGCGGGAAAGAAGTGGGCGCGAACGGTGTTGTTTTCCGTCGAAGGCGTCTCGATGACGCTCGTCCAGGTGAGACGCTGGCCCACCAGTTGATAGTCCGCGACCGGCGGCTGAAGAGCGTAGAAATCCTCGCTGTGTTCGAGGACTCGGCGCGAGTGGCGTCGGAAAACCTCGCGCGGGTCTAAGCCCTCGGCGTTCTCCGTGATAAAAGATGTGCCCCACTCGAAGGGGCGCACGATTCTGTTTTTATCGCGTTGCGAAAGATGGCGTTCGCGCGCGCGTATCAAGTGTCCGAGCAATAATAAGATTCCTCTGTTGCCTCACGGGCGTTTCGCGAGCGTGTCAGGAAAGCAAAAAAGCCATACCTTCAACCATCCTAATAGGTGCAGCCCGCCGGAATCAAGCGAGCGCGAATCGCTCCCTTTCCTTCAAGGCGCGATAGGGATTCAGGGTTGAGAACTCTCTCAACCCTGAATCCCTATCGCGCCTTGAAGGGGCTTCCTTTATCCCCCCACGTTTCTATTCCGGGCTATGGCCGCTGCATCCAGAAATTGTAGCTGCCGCTGCCGCTATAGGAATATATCTGCCACGTATAGTAGCCAGCCGTCCCCGTGTAGGTGATGTCCTCGTTCGAGGTCGCGCTGGTTCCGCTCGCCACCGTAACCCACGTCGAGCCGTTCCACTTTTGCAGGTAGAGATCAAAGTCGGCCCCGGAGGTTGGCCCACGCAGCCAGCCCCTGTGCGTACCGGAAACGGAGCTGTAATAGTAAGTGCCGTTCGGCTGGTACTGGTAAGCGCCCGTGCCCGAGAGAGAGCCCGTGTACGCCTCGCAACTGGTGCATGGAGCGCCGCCCGTGCCGCCGCCAGTCGTCAGCAGCGAGTAGAGCAGTAGATTGGGCGAGCCCGTCCCGATGCCGGTCAGGCGTCCGGAGGTCGCCGTGCTGATGATCGCGTTGGTGACCGTCGCGGGCGAGGCCGTCGGGTTATTTTGCAGGTAGAGCGCCGCGACGCCCGAGACGTGCGGCGTCGCCATCGAAGTGCCGCTGATCGTGTTGGTCGCCGTGTTGCTCGTATTCCAGGCCGAAGTAATGCTTGAGCCCGGAGCGAAGATGTCCACACAGGTTCCGTAATTCGAGGTCGAGGAACGCGCGTCCGAGCTGTTCGAGTTGCCGACGGTGATCGCGGCCGCCACACGCGCGGGCGAATAGTTACAGGCGTTCAAGCCGTCGTTGCCAGCGGCAATCGCGTAGGTCACGCCCGAATTGATCGAGTTCTGCACGGCCGTGTCAATCGTCGAAGAGGCGCCGCCGCCCAGGCTCATGTTGGCGACCGCCGGGCTGGCGTGATTCGCCGTCACCCAGTCGACGCCCGCGATAACGGTTGAATCCGTACCGTTGCCCGCACAGTCGAGCACGCGCACCGCATGAAGGGTCACGCCCTTGGCGACGCCGTAGGTGCTGCCGCCAACTGTGCCGGAGACGTGCGTGCCGTGGCCGTTGCAGTCGTTGCCGTTCTGCCCGTCGCCGATTGAATCGTAGGAGATCGAGGCGCGCCCGCCGAACTCTGTGTGCGCGACGCGAATGCCCGTGTCTATGACGTAGACGTGAACGCCCGCGCCCGTAGGGGTGTAGGTGTAGGTTCCGTTGAGCGGGCGGTCGCGCTGGTCTATACGGTCAAGCCCCCAGGTCGCGCCAGTCTGTGTCGTGCTGGCATGAACGATGCCGTCTTCTTCCACGTACTTGACTCTTGCATCCTGGCTGAGCGCCAGGGCTTCATCTTCGGACAACTCAATCGAGAAGCCGCTGATGGCGTGCTTATAGACGTGCTTAACTTTGCCGTTGTAGATCGCGGCGAGGTTGGCGGCGATGTCAGGGGCGGCTGAGTTTTCGCCCTTGTGCCCGACAGCCCAATCCTCAAGCACTACGATGTAACTGTTGGCAACTTTCTGCTCTTTTCGGTGGAGCTTGGCTTTCGAGTTCTGGCCATGAACTGCTGCTGACACAAAGATCATGGCGCAGAGCGCCACCAGGGCCAATACGGCCACTAATTTCTTCATCTTTTACTCCTTCGCTTTTGTTGAGAGGTTTGAGGTAGAGGGGTTTGGTCGCCCCTGAAGGCGCGCCCGCGAAAAATAAACGTCGATGAATGTGAAGTCCATCCGGTTCCCACTGTGCGAGAGTGCGAGGTTCGCAAAAGTATAAGTGCGAGGTAACGGGCTGGCGCTTCCTGATCGGAGCGCCGATCCCGCTTTTCTTCCCGGCAGGAAACCACCGGGAAGAAAAGCAGGCGGCTGAGGAGGAGTGCCCGAACTCCTATTCCGTACGAGCAAGTAGCAGCTACTTGCCTGTCCGCGCCATCGCGCCGTCGGCGTTGACCAGACCGTAACCGAAGGTCGTGTCGTAGCCAGCAGTGCCCAGATCGATGGCGGATTTCTTCAACGCATCCTCTATGGCTGCGGGCGTGTAGGTGGGATTCGCCGCCCAGAGCACGGCCGTGATGCCCGTTACGTGCGGCGTCGCCATAGACGTTCCGCTGTAGTAATCCCAGTTGGTCGCCTTGTTCATAACGGTCGCGTTGCTGCCCGCCTGGCCCACAAGCGTCGCGCCTGTCGTGTCAGAGACGGTAACGGCCGGAATCCACGCGCGGCCATCGGCTGTGGTGGCTGTGCCGAGCGTTCCACCGAAATCTCCAGCCACGTTGTTGTAAACGATGGCGGCGACCGCTCCGGCATCCATCGCGTTCTTTACCTTGTCGGCGAAGCTGAGCGTACCGCGCTGTATGAGCGCGATGTTACCGGCAACCGCAGCCGGAAACTCGCCGACCTGACCGATTCCGCAGTTAACCAGCGTACGGGTGATGCCGTCGGTTTGGCCCGCGAAAGTCATCCCGAAAGCCGTGAACGTAGAGCTGGTCGTCACGGAGGTGTCGAAGCCCTGTCCGAGCGGCACGCTGGAGGCCACATCGACGCCGGGGCCGACGAGGTCTATGGCCGTCGTTCCGCGATTCGAGAAGCTCGCGATGACGTTGTTCTTATCGACCGCGCCGACCGCCACGTTGATCGTGTAGGCCGCCGGGTAGCTGATCTGGTTGGTGAATCCATCGTTGCCGGTGGCGGCCACGATGATCGCGCCGTACTTGTTGCGGCAGTCGTTGTAGAAGCGCTGCTCCGACATCGAAGGAGCGCCGCCGCCGAGGCTCATGTTGACGAGGTTGACCTGCGGCCCCGCAGTGTCGGAGACGAGCCACTTGACACCGGCCATGATGCCGGAGCTTGAGCCGGTCGCCGTGCCGCTGGCCGGATCGCCCTTGAGGACGCGAGCGTGATAAAGACGCGCACTGTAAGCGGCGCCGTAGATGCCGTAGTTGTTGCCCCGGACGCCGAGAACGGTTCCGGCCACGTGCGTGCCGTGCGATTCGAGCGGGTCATTGTTCCACCAGGGGTTGCCGTCCTTTTCGAACGTGTCGTAACCGGCAACGTAGTTGGCGGCGATGTCCGGATGCGTGTAGTCGAGACCCGTATCGGCGATGCCGACCTTGAAGCCCGTGCCCGAATAACCGCGCGAGTGGACGTTGGTCGTCCTGGTCGTCACTAAACCGTAAAGTCCGTTGGTGGCGGTCGGCGTCAATTCACTGGTCGTGAGGTCAGAGAGGCCCAAAGCATAGCGCATCGGTTCCTGCTCGACGTATTCAACATTGGGGTTCTTCTGGATCGCAGCAAGCTGCTGGGGGTTATGAAGCTCGATGGCGATGAGGCGCTGGTCGGGGAACTCGTAGCGCACGGCGGCTCCGTGCGATTTAACCATCGCGCGATTCGAGGCCGTCACACCGTTATTGAAAGAGACGAAATAACGACCCTCGGCAAAATCGGGCCGGTTTGATTTAGCAGCCGCCTGGCTCTGGTCTGAGAAGCGGCCACCCGAAGGGCCCGCCAAACGAGTGCGCCCCTGTTGACCGACAACGATTGAGGCGACGGTCATGGCGCACAAAACAACGACAACAAATAACGCTAGAACTTTCTTCATTTACTCTCCTCTGATTAATTTGAAAGAATGGGTGAGAAGGAAGCCGCCTTCGATCCGGCGACCTCGGTTACTGGGGGATGATTCCACGCAAAAAACGGACACGGCACAGTTTACCAACGTGAAGATGACGTAACTCTCCGCCGGAGCGCGAGGTTATTGAATTTGTGTTTATTGGCCGCCCTGTACCGCTCCGACCGACCGGAAAATACGGCAAAGGTTAGAATGTGAAGTTACAGGCAGCACACCTGAACTGCAGGGGGATGCGCAGTATACATATGTGTAAGTTATTTTACAAGTAGAAAATTGCAAAATTTCTTGCAAGACGAAAATATTTTTACGAGGGCTGTTTCAGGGGCGGCGCTCGAAGAGGCGTTTGAGCATATTAGGCAGTAAAAGTGAGGTTTGGAGAGGGTTGCCGGTCGCAAACCGGCGGGCGAAGCCGCGAAAGAGGCGGGCGGCCTGCGGCGTGTAGCCGAACCACCAGAAATCCCTTATCAGGCCGAGGCGGTTGAGGTGTACGTGCTGCGGCGCGACCAGTTCCAGGAGCCCCAAACGACCGTGAGTTCGGCCCAGGCCGCTCTGTTTCACGCCGCCCCAGGGCGTTTGCGCGATGCCGTGCGTGTAGAGCACCTCGTTGACCATCACCGTACCGGCTTCCAGGCGGTCGGCGACCCGTCGTCCGCGCCCGACGTTCTTCGTCCACACGCTGGCCGTCAGGCCGAAGACGCTATCGTTGGCTAAGCGTACGGCCTCGTCTTCGGTCTTGAAGGTCATCAGGGGAAGCACCGGCCCGAAGGTCTCCTCGCGCATCACTGTCATCGTGTGATCCACGTCGACGAGTACCGTCGGCTCATAGAAAGGGCCGCGAAGGCCGGGCGGGCGACGGCCACCCACGAGCGCGCGAGCGCCCTGAGAGAGAGCTTCGCGGACGTGCTCTTCGACGATTGCGAGCTGTCTTTCGCTCGACATGGAGCCGATGTCTGTCTCGGCGCCCGTTCCTATATTCTGGCGAAGCGCGCGGGTTTCGGCCACTATGCGCTCGATGAATTGCGGCGCAATCTTTTCCTGTACGTAACAACGCTCGACGGAGGCGCATGCCTGCCCCGAGTTACTGAATGCGCCCCAGACCGCCGCGCTCGCTGCCATCTTCAGGTCGGCATCTTCGAGTACGATCATGGGGTCTTTGCCGCCGAGTTCCAGCACGACCGGAATGAGGTGACGGGCGGCACTTTCGGCGACCCTTTTTCCGGTCGCGACGCTGCCCGTGAACATGATCTTATCGACGCGCGCCTCGACCAGTGCCGCGCCCGTCTTCCCGTCACCCGTCAGGACGTGGAGCAAACCTTCCGGCAAGCCAGCGCGCTCGAAGACCTCCATGATCTTGAGTCCGGTGAGCGGCGTCAGCTCGCTCGGCTTCAACACGACCGCATTGCCCGCCATCAGGGCCATCACGACTTCACCGAGCGGGATGGCCCACGGGAAGTTCCAGGGCGAGATGATGCCGATCACTCCGAGCGGTTTGTAATGGATGCGCGAGGAGCGGCCCATCAGGCCGTACTGGCCTATGTCTATTTTTTCGGGCCTGAGCAGTCGCGCCGTCTTGCGCGCAAAGAACTGCATCAGGTCGAGCGTCGGAGTTATCTCCATAGAGATGGCTTCAGAGATGGGCTTGCCCGTCTCTCTTGAGACGAGGTGCGCGATCTGTTCCAACTCTTCGAGGACGAGCCGACGGGCACGCAAGACCATGCGCCCGCGCTCGCGAAAAGAGAGACGGGCCCAATCGCTTTGCGCCTCGCGCGCGCGTCGGACGGCCCGCGCGACATCCTCGGCCGTGGCCGAGGGGGCGCGTCCTATCTCTTCGCCCGTCGCCGGATCATACGACACGATGTCGGGGGAAGCCTTCTCTGTTTCTACGTCCAACACTTTTATGCTCATCTTTGCCGGTCTCTTCACGTTCGACCGGATTATCCCTCAAAGGAGCGAGTTGGGGAAAGGAAAAACCGACGCGCAAGCGCCGACCTTCCGAAAAGCCAGACACGGGGCGGGCGCGTTTCCGAGTCGCGCTGCGTCTCAGTTACAATGCCTGTTCGACAAACTAAAATATTTCGCACGCAACGAGGAGAAGCCATCATGCCAAGACCCCAGCTCGCTGATTTCATGAATCGTTTGGGCAAGGATTCTGTCGCCATCATCTCAAGCGCGCCCGAAGCCACGCGCTCAAACGACACGAATTATCGCTACCGGCAGAACTCTGACTTCTATTATCTGACGGGGTTTGACGAGCCGGAGGCAATCGCCGTCATCGCGCCCAACCAGGAGGAGCACAAGTACACGCTCTTCGTCAGGCCGCGCGATCCGGAGCGAGAGATATGGGATGGAAGGCGGGCCGGGACGGAAGGCGCGCTCTCGGAGTACGGCGCGGACGCAAGCTTTCCGGTCACGGAGTTCAGGGACAAAATTGGAGACCTCATCAACGGCGCGCGCAATCTATACTATCGCATTGGCGCGGGCAATCGGGAGTTGGACGACCAGATCATCAATCAGATCAGCCGTATGCGCGCGATGGGACGCAAGGGCATCAACGCTCCCGAAGCGATCATCGACACGGGCGCGATCATCCACGAGATGCGCCTTATCAAAAGCGCCGACGAGATCGAGTTGATGCAGCGCGCCGCCGACATCGCCGCCGAAGCCCACCGCGAAGCGATGAAGGCGGCGCGGCCCGGCATGAAGGAGTATGAGATCGAGGCGCTGATCGAATTTACCTTCCGCAAGAACGGCGCGGCTGCTCCCGCCTATACTTCAATCGTCGGCGCGGGCGCGAACGCCACGGTGCTTCATTACATCAATAACGACGCGACGCTCAATGACGGAGACCTGCTTCTGGTCGACGCCGGGGCAGAGTACAAAGGCTACGCCTCGGACATCACGCGCACCTTTCCCGTCAACGGGCGTTTCACGACGGCGCAGCGCGACATTTACGACCTGGTGCTTCGGACGCAGGAGGATTGCGTTCAAAAGGCGCGGCCCGGCATCAGCCTCGATGAACTGAAAAGCCACTCGATAGAGATGCTCACCGAAGGGATGACGCGCCTCGGCCTGCTTGAGGGCGAGCCGCAGAAGCTGATCGAAGAGAAGAAGTATGAGCAGTTCTACATGCACGGGCTCGGCCACTTCCTCGGCATAGACGTGCACGACGTTGGCCGCTACTACCAGGACGGCCAGTCGCGCCGCCTTGAGCCCGGCATGGTCATCACGGTCGAGCCGGGCGTCTACGTCGCCGCCACGACTGAGAACATCCCGGAAAAATATCGCGGCATCGGCGTCCGCATCGAAGACGACGTGCTCATCACGGAGGACGGCCCGCGCGTGCTCTCAAGCAAAGTGCCGAAGCAGCCGGAAGAGATCGAACAGTTGATGGCGCGTTGAGAAGAAGCGCGCTCTCTTTCGCCGGGGGAGTTTCCGGAGGGTTGCGGCCCCGCGCTAAGGGCTGGCGGGCTTCGCTGTCGGATCGTTATTGTTCTGCGCCTCTTTGAGATCAATGACGGGAGGCGGGACGGGCGGCGCTTTGGTCGGCATCAGCCAAAGCTCGATCATCAATTCGGCTTGGGCTCCCTCCTGACAGCCATCATCTTTCGTTACGATTCGATCAAGGCCGCGCAGATTAACCAGGTAGTCCCTGATGCGTTCGAGGCGCGCCTCGGCCTCGACCATGCGAGCACAGCTACCGCTGTGGGCCCGTATCAAGCCCATCGTATCCGGGTCGTTCACCAATCGAGTGATGAAACTCTCAAGCCGTGCCTTCTCCTCGTCAAACGAGAGTTCGCCGAACTCGTCCAGCTTTCGCTCAGGACAAAAGGCGTCCACTTTTACTCCGTAAGAGGCCGTATTTGAACAGCCCTGGGTGATGCCGCCGATGTCGACCGTCGCGCCGATGCCTTTATAAACGGAATCGGGCGAGGCGCTCAGCGTCTCGACCTTAATCTCGGGCGTTCCCTGCCCGCTGATGATCCTTCCTGTCGAAACCGTCCACTTGTAGGTCTGTCGAGTATTCAAAGCGACGCCCTCGATGCGCGCCCTGAAGGTCACCTCCGCGCCGGGGCAGATAACCTGGGCCGGAGTCTCTATAGTGATCGTCGGACACTCCTCCGGCGTGGTTTGAGGCTGTGTCGCCGCGCCGGTCGCCAGCGCAAGGTGGGCCAGGATGAGCAATAAGAGGGATAAAAGCAGCGGTCGCATAAGGGAACCTCCCGTCTATTACTCTACGCCGGGATTCGATAATTCCGCAACGATTTCGCGCACGGCGGCGCGTCCCCTTTCGACCTCGTCGGGCTTGAAGGATACCGCGCCGACGACGGCGTGGCCGCCGCCGCCGTAGCGCTCGCAGATAGAGGCTATGTTGTGCGTGCGCGGGCGCGGGCTCCACGGGTTCGAGCCGACGGAGATTTTGGTGCGCTGGGGGCCGCGCGTCAGGGCCACAGAGTATGTGGTCTCCGGGTAAAGATAGTAGGGGATGAATTTATTGAAGCCCTCGAACCCCTCGTCGACCAGATCGAACTGCACGACGCCGTCAGCATAGCGCGCCTTGCGCCGTATGGTTTCGAGCGTCTCAAGATGCCGGGCGAGGATCGGGCGAAAGCGCCTTTGCACTTCCTCGTCACGGGCGACCTCGTCGAGCGGGCGCACGCTCAGTTCTCGTATGATTCGCTCTATGAAGAGGTCGTCAGGGTCGCTCTCGATCACCTGCATCAATTGCAGGGCGGGAGCACCAAGCTCGACGCACTGCGCTGGCGATTCGTAGAGAGCGCCGTCGATAACATGTGCCCAGTGGACGAGGGGAGCGAGCAGCTCGTCATCAAACCCGAAGCGCGCGGCGGCGATATCGGCGATCAGCTCCGTACAGGACTTGCGCGTCGTGTCCAGAAACTTCCGGCCGGATTTGTCGGCGCGAAAATGCGCTTCGTCTTCCGGGGTGAGAAACGCCGACTGGTGATGATCGAACCACCAGGTCAGGCGCGCGGAAGTCGAGTATTTGAAATCGACGATAGCGTTCTCGTCGCCGTCGAACATCTCTTCGTCGAAGAGCGCGCCGGGGCGATGAAGCAGACCCGTATAAGCCACTTCGGCCAGGGGACGGATACGCGCGCGGTAAAATCTGGTGAAGACGGCGGCCGAGGCCACACCGTCAAAGCAATGTCCGTGATAAAGTAGGCGAAGTCTCATGCGATAGTAGTGAATCGGCGGTACAGGTTTCTTATTCCGAAGCGCGCCATCTTAGCAGCAAGTACGGTTTGATTGAAATGGGAGACTACGGGGATGTCCGATGATGAGCGCGGCGTGCGCCGGGCCAACGAGCGGTTCTACGCGGCTATGAATGCGCTGGACATAAGCGAGATGGACGACGTGTGGCTCGATGACGGATCGGCCGTCTGCGTGCATCCGGGCAGAGAAGCCATCTTCGGCTATGAGCGCATACGCGAAAGCTGGCTGGCGATCTTCTCGGCGACCGATTCGATGACGATCCTCCCGAGGGGCGAGCGCGTCACGCTCTGGGGCGACATCGCCTGGGTCGTCTGTACTGAGATCATCTCGATGACGACGGAAGAAGGGCTCGCGGCGGCGGCGGCCCAGGCCACCAATATCTTCCGTCGCGCAAGCGCTGGCGACGAATGGCGCATGATCGTTCATCACGCCTCACCCGTTCCCTTCATAGCAGAAGACGAATGGCCCGACGTGATTAATTGATGGGCCGACAGCCGCCCGGGGAGTGAAAAAAAGAGGTATGAGAGCGCGATTCGGCGGGCGGGCGCGCGCGCTCATACCTCTTTTATTTAAGCTCGTTTACTGTTTGCAGGGAGTGATGGTCTGCTCTTTGGCGAGGGCTTTGAGCTGGGCCTTGACATCGACGCCGAGGCGTTCGCGTATGAATTTCTCGACATCGGCCTCGATCAGCTCGCCGTTAACGACCCAGGCCTTTTCCGTCAACACGTCGCCCTTTTTCTGTAGCTTTGAGGGCTCAAGAAAAATATTCCAGGGCGAGCCCCAGCGGCGCGTATCGCCCGTCAACTGTCGGTAGCTGTAATGCGCCGTCTTGTCCCGATCCTCGCGCGCTTCGGATTCGACGACTACGGGGTAGGGCGCTCCCTTCTCGCCGAAGTAGGCGCTCACGTCAGCGGCGGTCGCGTATTCGCTGATGCCCACGATCTCAAGCCCGTTCGCCTTGTACTTCTCATAGAGGCTCGCCGCCACCGGAGCCTCGTTGCGCCAGTTCGGACACCACGGAGCGAAGTAGACGACGAGCACAAGCCGCTTGCCCTCGACGAGCGAGCGCAGGCTGACGGGCGTGCCGTCCTTCAGGCTCTTGAGCGTCCAGTCTTTGTAGTTGACCGTCTTCTCTTCGAGCGGCGCGTATTCATGATTGCCCTGCGCGCGGACAGCAGTAGCGCTGGCGGGCGCGAGCGCCAGTATGAGAGCGATTAAGATGAAAAGTCTGCTCATGATGATTACTCCTGAAAAGCGTACCGGTTGATGCGTGGCCGATTCATCAGTAAAAAGCTTCCGGGACTTAATTTACTGACGACTTGAGCGCTTCGGATTCCGTTATTGATTCCTGGCCGTGACCGGCTCTTCCACAAGCAGCGGTTTGATGGCAGCCTCGAAGAAGGGGCGACCGCGCGCGCCGATGATCTTCTGGCGAATGCGACCGTCACGGTCGATGATGTAGGTCGTCGGCAGGCTCGGAATGCCGCCGAACATCGATTGCACGTCTTCGCCGCCGAGCAGGATAGTGTAGTCCTGCGGCAACTCCTTCTGAAACTCCTGTATGCCCTCGGCCGTGTCGTCCCACGAGACGCCGACGATAGTCAAACCCTGATCCTTCATCTCGCGTTGCATGGCGTTGAGTTCCGGAATTTCGGCGCGACACGGGCCGCACCACGTCGCCCAGAAATTGAGCATCACGACGCGCCCGCGCAGCTCCGATAAACGAAGCGGCTGGCCTCCGAGCCGCGTCAGGGTGAAATCAGGCGCGGGCGCAAAAGCCGTGTCGGCGGGTGGCGCGGGCGCTCCCGTGTCGGTGGCGGTGGGCGGCTCAAACTTGACCAGGGATTCGCCGCTCGGCACAAAGCTGAACCAGCTCGCCAGCCGCGTCGTGTAGTTTGCGGCTACCATAAAGCCTATGAGCATCAGCATCACGCCCGAGACGACTTCGACCTTGTGCAGATGCTTGCGAAATTTCGAGTAGAAGCCCAGAAACTGGTTGATGCTGAGGCCCGTTATAAGGAAGGGCAGCGAGAGCCCGGCGGCATAAAAGGAAGAGAGCAGGAGCCCGCTTCTCCACCCGCCGCTCGTGGCCGCCAGGCCGATGATGCCGCCCAGGATCGGGCCTATGCACGGCGTCCAACCGGCGGCAAACGCCATCCCGAGCGTCAGCGAGCCGAACATCCCGCGCGGCTTCTGCTGCGAAAAGAAGCGCGTGTCTTTGTAGAGCGCGCCGATCTTCAGGAGACCTATCAATTGCAGGCCGAAGGCGATAATCACCAACCCGCCGACGAGGCGTACCCACTGGTTGGTCAGGATCGAAGAGCCGATCCATCCGGCGGCCGCGCCGAGGCTGACGAAGATCATCGAGAGCCCGACGTTGAAGGCGAGCGAGTTGAGTATGACGGCGCGCCGCGCGCTCGCGCGCGAGCCGTCTTCGCCCTTCAGGCGATCAATGCTGACGCCCGAGATCAGCGAGATGTAGCCCGGAACGAGCGGCAGCACGCAGGGCGAGATGAAAGAGAGAAAGCCAGCGGCGAAAGCAATCGGAATGGTAATGTTGGAACTTTGCATAGCTTTTACAGGGGACGGATGTTCGAAGGCTCTCGCCCGGCGCTCATGCCCTTTTCAAAATCCTTTCGGGGCTCCCCTCCCGGATAAACCTCTCTGGCACTCTCGCGCGCGCGCTCCCTCCTCTCTGTAGAGGGAAGATACGGCCCCGAGAGTATAGCAAAGATTGCGCCTCAAGGCCGAGGCGCTGGGCGCTCATGCCGCGCGTGGCTTCCCTCTTTTGCGGCTCCACGAAGCGACATTCAGATAGATGCCGGAAAGGGCCGAAAGGCAGGCCAGCGCCGACATGAGTATCAACAGGTATACCTGCCACGAGCCCGCGAAGAAATAGAAGTGGGCCTGGCTGAAGTAGCGCGTCAGCAAGCGCGGCGGCGGGGTCTTGACGACCATTCCGGTCTCGGCGTCGATCAGAAGCGAGTCGGCCCCCATTCCGCCCACTGCCTGATAGACGGGGCGGCCGTCGCGCATCAGCAGCGTCAGCGCCGTCGTCGGCAACTCTCTTCCGGCGAACTCGTTGGCGCGCCTCATCGCTTCGGGCGCGGACACGCGCACCCGCGCCGCCTCGATGCTCTCGACCTTTCCGCCCTCGACCGCGTTCGGCCACGCATAAAGCAGCCCGCTCGACGCCCACGCCAGCACGGGCACGGCGACAATGATTCCCAACCAGGTATGCGCGCGATAAATTAAAGATCGCATAAAGAAGATGGCGTTTGACGAGTCAGGGAAAAAAGCCTTAACAAAAAACCTTACAGGGCGCGGTCACTGTTCCTGAATCAGTTTTTCCAGTACGGTGGCGATCTCGTGGGCCGTGCCCGCGTCGCCGCCCGTGTCCACGAAGCGGACGATGCCGCGACGGTCTATCAGCACGGCGGTCGGAATGCCCGTCACGCCGTAGTTGCGCATGTTCCCCTCGTCGTCGGCGACCGCCACGCCGTAGGGCAGGCCGTGCTCTTTCTTGAATTTCTCGACAAAGCTGAACTCCTCGGCGGGCGTCACCTCGCGCCCACCGGCCTCGCCGTAATACTTCGTCATGCCGACGATCACGAGCCCCTTGTCCTTGTATTTGGCGTACCACTCTTTGAGATGCGGGAAGGCTATGATGCAGGGGCCGCACCACGTCGCCCAGAAATCGAGCAGCACGACGTGCCCGCGCAGCTCCCTGATTTTCAAGGGCTGCTGGTCGATCCACCGCCCGACCGTTATCTCCGGCGCGACTTCGCCCTGAATGTTTAGCTGCCGTCTCTTTCGCCCGAGGCTGTTCAGCAGATTGCGCTTGATGCCCGCGTCCTTTACGTTCTGGTTCACATAGGCGATGGATTCTTCGATCATCTTCATGGCTTCGGGTTTGCGCCCGGCCTCGATCAGCAGTTCGGCGAGTTTCGCGGTCGTGTCGGCATAGAGGCGCTGCGACCCACTGCCGAGCGCCATGCGGCGAACCTCTTCGAGTATGGCGATGGCCTCGTTCGTCCTTTTCGTTTCCGAGTAAACCTCGGCCAGAGCGATGCCCGCCGTATAGAGCGAGAAGTCGCGCGCGGTCGGATTGGCCGCCGTGGGCTGTACCTGCCTGGCCGCCTTGAACGCCTCCTCGGCGTGGGGAGTCGCGCGCTCCGGCTGCCGGGCTTTGCGGTAGGCCGCCGTCAGCGCCTTCTCAAGCGTGGCTCGTTCGCTCGGCTTTTGCGGCTCGTGCGCGGCGTAAGCCTTCAGAGCATTCTCTGCATCCTCAAGGCGATCCAGGCGGGCCGCGCGTTGCGCGACGACGTAGCGCGCTCCCTGCGCCTGCTCGCCCGAGGCCGAAGGGTTCGCGGCCATATATTTCTGCAGCGCGTCGAGCGTCGCTTCCGCGTTGTCCGCCAGATTGTGCAGCATCCCCAGGTAGTAAAAATCTTCGCCCGCCAGACGGGCGCGCGCGCCCAACTGCGTCGCGTAGCGCGCGGCCAGCTCGCGCTGCTCCTGCAAAGTCTTCTCCAACAGCTTCGGGTCGAAAGGCACTTTCCCGGCCTCGAACTCTTTGAACTTGTTCGGCGCGTAATCGGACGCCTCTTCGTAGAGAGCGCGGGCGTCGCGCGCCTCAGCAGCTTGCGGCGCTGCTGCTGCTGTTGAGGGTGCGGGCGCGACGCGCCCCGATTGACCGAAGGCTACGTCGGGCTTAAGCGATGCTCCCGCCAGAAGCATCAAGAGCGCGAAAGCTATTAACCGTCTCATCCCTTTGATTCTTTCCTCTTCGTTAACTTAAAGCAACATTGCAATGTTGAAAGCGGTCGGGTGAAAAAGCCTCAAGCAGGGGCGCGCGCATGCCGGTCGCTATCTCGTCGGCGATCAGCTCGCCCGTAATGGGCGCAAGCAGAATCCCGTTGCGATAGTGTCCGGTCGCGTAGTAGAGCCCGCCCACGTCTGCGCAGCCGCCGAGCAGCGGCAGCTCGTCCGGCAGAGAGCGCGGTCTGAGCCCGGCCCACGCGTCCATGAGCGGCAAGTCGCGCACAAGGGGCGCAATCTCTATCGCGTGATTGGTGATAGTATGAATCCCTCCGCCCGTCACAGACTTGTCGAAGCCCGCGTGTTCGGTCGTCGATCCGGCGAGCAGGCGGCCATCAAGGCGCGGCACCAGATAGCCGCGCGGGCTGTAGACGACGTGGGCTAACGGGCGCGGATTCGCTTCAAAGCAGAGCATCTGCCCGCGCACCGGCTCAACGCGCACGGGCGGGCCATTCCCGCCGCCCTGTTCTACGAAAGACGACCACGCCCCGCCCGCCAGCACGACGACGGGAGACTGAACGGGCCCACGCGAAGTCTCGACGCCCGTGACGCGCCCGCGCTCCGTCCGCAGCGCCAGGACGTTTGTCCCCGTCATCAATCTAACTCCGAGACGCTCGACCGCCACCGAGAGCGCCGCGACCAGCCGACGATTATCAACCTGCGCGTCGAGCGGAAACCTGAGCGCGCGCCGGGCCCGCTCGGAAATGGCTGGCTCTAAGCGACGCGCCTCCGCGACGGTCAGATGCTCGACGTTTAGCCCGGCCCGCTTTTGCCAGCCGTAGCGCTCCTCTATCTCCGCCTCGTCCTCTTCGGTAAAGGCCAGGTAGAGCGTTCCGGTTCTCTCAAGCTCGATACTGATGCCGGTCTCTTCGAGCAGGGCGGAGGCCAGCGACGGGTAGAGGTCGCGGCTCGCGCAGGCCAGTTCCAGAAAAGCATCGGCGCGATTCGCTTCCGATTGCGCGGCGAGCATCCCGGCGGCCGCCTGCGAAGCCTCTGCGCCGAGCCGTGCGCGCTCGATCAAACAGACGCGCCCGATCCCGCGACGCGCCAGCGAGCGCGCGATTGCAAGGCCGATGACGCCGCCGCCAATGATGACCGTATCGGCCCAACGACTTGCTCCGGATGGTTCCTGATCTCGCATTGCTAAAGAGTTGCTGGTATGATGCCGGACTACAGAAGTCAGAATTCAGGACTCAGGACTTCGGAAGAAAAAGCGTCACGGATGCTTTTCTTCCGCTTCCCTGACTCCTGAGCATCACTTTGACTCTGATTTCTGAATTCTGACTCCTGACTCCTATCTTATGAAACATACTATCACACTCATACCGGGCGACGGCATCGGCCCCGAAGTCTCGGCGGCGGTGGTACAAATCATCGAAGCGACGGGCGTGGACATCGCCTGGGAGACGCACTATGCGGGCGCGCAGGCGCTCGAAAAATTCGGCGATACGCTGCCCGAAGAGCTGCTCGAATCCATACGCCGCAACAAGGTCGCGCTCAAGGGGCCGATCACCACTCCGGTCGGCAAGGGTTTTACTTCCGTCAACGTCGGCCTGCGTAAAACCTTGGACCTTTACGCCAACCTGCGCCCGGTGCGCGCGCTGCCCAATGTGCCCTCGCGCTACCCGGAGCTTGATCTGGTGGTCGTGCGCGAGAACACCGAAGACCTTTACTCCGGCATCGAGCACATAGTTGTGCCCGGCGTCGTCGAGAGTATCAAGATCATCACCGAGAAGGCTTCGACGCGCGTTGCCCGCTTCGCCTTCGAGTACGCGCGGCGCGAAAGCCGTAAGAAGGTCACAGCCGTCCACAAGGCCAATATCATGAAGCTCTCGGACGGGCTCTTCCTCGAATGTTTTTACAACGTCGCGCGGGAATACCCGGAGATCACAGCCGACGATAAGATCGTCGATAACGCCTGCATGCAGCTCGTGATGCGCCCCGAGCAATTCGACATCATGCTGCTGGAAAACCTGTACGGCGACATCGTCTCGGACTTGTGCGCGGGCCTGATCGGCGGCCTCGGCCTCGTGCCCGGCGCGAACATAGGCGAGTTGGGCGCGGTGTTTGAGGCCGTGCACGGCTCCGCTCCGGATATCGCCGGGCAGGGCATCGCCAACCCGACCGCGCTCCTTCAATCCGGCATACTGATGCTGCGCCACCTGGGCGAGCGCGACGCCGCCGAAAAAGTAGAAACGGCGCTCCTCAAAGTTTTCGAGGAAGGAAGGGTGCGCACGCGCGACATTGGCGGCGAGTCCAAGACGGCCGAGTTTGCCGAAGCCATCATCTCGGCCATGAAATAGAGCTTGCGGGGAATTTCCACGTCGTGCCCACGGCGTCGGCGGCAACGGCGCGGTCGCCCGTCTCTGCGGCGACCGTCTTCGCGCGTAGAACCCAGATCGAGCGCCGCTCGTTCGTATTTACGATGTAGCTGATAAGGAGTCGGTCACGGGCCATCGCGGCCGAAGGAAGCTCTGCGCCGCCGCTCAGTACGGGCGCGCTATCTTTAGAGCCTCCTGTGCCGAGCGGCGCGGCCATCAGGCGCGATGCGCCGCCATCGTCCATGCCCTCCCAGACCACAGTGAGGCGTCCCCGCTCATCAGCCAGCAGGAACGGAGTACCATGCGCCTGCCCGCCCGCGAAAAGACGACTCTCCGAAAAAGTAAGGCCAGGAGCGCGCGACTCGGCCCAGTAGAGTCCGGGCGTGCCGCGCTCGCCAGCCGTGTACCACATCACGCGCAACACTCCGTCACCCGTGATTGATAGGGCCGGGCCCGAGACGGGGCATCCGGCGATCACCCACTGGTCGTCGCTCACGATCAGGGGCGGCCCGTAACTCTCGCCGCCGTCGGCCGAAGCGGAGACGGCTATGTGCCGATAATCGCCCGGCAATACCTGTCGCCAGCCGACGTACACACGCCCGTCGGGCGCGGCCGCAACCGAAGTCTTGCAGCACGGGCAGGCTTCAACGGCGACGCGCCGGTTTGCGCTGAAGGATCGCCCGCCGTCAACGGAGAAGGCCGTGAAGACCTCACGGTTGCGCTCCATGTGCTCCATCTGTTTGGGGTCTGCCTTCTTACCTGCGGGTGGGCCAATGTTGCGCTCGTCGAGCCAGGCCAGATGAATCCGTCCATCTCTGGCGACCGCGAGCGAGTGCATGCCGTGCACGACGGGCAAGCGGTCGTCGTTGACTCTGACGGGAGACGCGAAAGTACGCCCGCCGTCACGCGAAGCCGAAAGATATAGGTCTGTCGCGTGTCCCTCCGAGGCGGCGCGCGCCGTCCAGCCGACATAGAGCTGGCCGTCACTAGAGACGGCAAGCGTCGGCGGGTCGCCGCGCCAGGCCGTCGCCTCGCCCTCGCGCGTATTGACGCGAACCGGCTCGCCCGTAGCGCGTCCGTCGCCATCCAAACGCAAGACGAACACATCCGCCTCCTTGCGCGCACGATGCTCGACCCATGAGACGTAGATTGTGCCGTCGTTCGCAACGGCGACCGCAGACTCCGCCGCATCCGCGTTCTCCGGAGAGACGCGAACCGGCTCGCCCACCTGTTCGAAGAAGGCCGTAGAGTCTTTCTTCACGACTCGCGCGCAACCCGCCGCGAGCACAAAGAGCACGCCGCATGCGACTATCGCTACCAACTTCTTCATAGTCATCATCTCGATCAAAAGCTGAAGCGCAGGCCCAACTGAAATTGTCTGGCGTCGGCGGCCGAGGTCGGGCGGCCAAAGCCCGCGCGCGGGGCGAGGCCCGTGCCGAACGTGTTGTTCGGGATTTGCAGGTTCGAGCGATTGAGCACGTTGAAGCCTTCGGCAATCGCCTCTAACCCGAAATGATCCGCGAGCTGAAACTTTCGACTCAGGCGAAGATCGAGCGAGGCGAAGTCGAAGCCGCGACCCGTATTGCGCCCGACCCCCGACGGGCGGTCGTTCGTATTCGTATCGAAGTTGCGATCCGTTCCGGTCTGTATGTTAAAGGGCAGCCTTGACCCATAGGTGAAGATATAACTCAGCTCGAACCCGCGCAGCGAGCGGCGCAAGGTGCGGAGGCCCGACCCCTGTTTCGCGTCCGGAACTTCGAGCGAGCCGCTCAGGGTCAGACGATGGCGCTGGTCGTTATCCGAAAGCGCGCGCTCGTCGCGCAGGTTGAAATTGTCCTGCGGCGTAAAGAAGAAGAAGTTGCCCGCCGTATCAATCGCCTTCGAGAAGGTGTAGGCAAGGCGAAGGCTGGCCCAACGGCTCGCCCGCTTGTTGAGGCTCAGGGTCATCGCGTCGTAGTAGGAATCGCCGGAGCTTTCAAAGCGACTTATGTTGGCGAAATCCGAGCGTGGGCGGCCCAGGTTCGGGATACCGGCCGAGGCCGGGGCGGTCGGCACGTTCTGGTTGCGCGCGAGCAGCAGGTGAAGCCCTCGCAGGTGCAAATAGCCCACCGCGAGCGAAGCGTCTCCCGGCAGCTCGCGTTCTATCTGAAGGCTCGCCTGCTGGCTGTAGCTGCTCCTGATCGAAGGGTCAATCGTCGTGATGCTCGCCAGTAGTCCCTGCGGGAATGCGTCGAGGGTGTGAGGGAAAACGGGCGCGCCCCTTTGACCGAAAGAAAGAATCGCCACCCTGTACTTAGACCCGTCGCGCTGAAGCGCGTTCGACGTGGCCCTGAGCGGTATGCGGTCGAAGTAGATGCCGAAGCTTGCGCGCACCACCAATTTGCGATCGCCGGGCGCGTAGGCCACACCCAGTCGCGGCGCGAAATTATTCGAGTCCGTCCTGACGGGATGCGGCAGAAACTGCGCGTCGTAGCGCAGCCCTGCATTGATGGTCAAATCAGCGCGCGGCCTCCATTCGTCCTGAATGAAGAGACCTATGTTCGGGTTCGACTGGAACTGATCGGTCGCGCCGAACGCCTGCTGGAAAGTTTCGTAGCGCCCGGCTTGAAAGTTCGCGAGCGAAGAGAAGGTATAAACGCCCTGAAGCGGGCCGGGAAAGCTGATGTTTACGCGGTTGAGCAAAAAGTCGGCTCCGCCCTTCAGGGAATGCGAGCCGCGCTCGGCGCTAATGGTATTCACCAGCTCGTAGAGGTCTGTCCGGCGCGCGGTCGGAGAAAAAGTCGCCGTGCCGAAATTCGCGACGCCATTGATATTAACGCCGGGGCCGAGGGGGTCGTTGACCGGAGCTTTGAGGCGACTGCGCGTGTACTGGAAGCGCGTCTCGTTGAAAGTCCGGGTCGAGAGTGTGGCGACGTTGCTCAGGGTTACGGTCTGGTCGAAGTTAAAAAGGGCAGCGCCGCGGCTGGTCGAGTTGAGCCCGCCCGCGTTGCGCGCATTGATGCTCGAAAGATCGTAAAGGCTATAACGCGCCGATACGAGGTTAGACGCGTTGAGCCTGTGATCGACGCGAGCAAAGAAATCCGTTACGTCATAACCGCCCGGAAAGATGCCCGTGCGCGTACGTGGGCCAACGTAGCCCGTCTGTTCCAGGCGCGCGTTGATGGCGGCAACACTCGCGGGCGCAATCGAGATGACTCCCGAATCGTGGCGGCGCGTCTGCTCGAAATTCATGAAGAGGAATGTATGGTCGCGGCGCAGAGGCCCACCCGTGCTCGCCCCGTACTGCGTTTGCGTTAGCTGTTCCTTGTTCGCCGCGAGAGGATTTCTGGCGTCCAGTCGCTGGTTGCGTAGAAAGCCGTAGAGGCGGCCGCGCCAGTTGTTGGTTCCCGATTGCGTGACGATGTTGATAATCCCGCCGGAGGCGCGCCCGTACTCGCTGATGCCGCCCGAGGTAATCACCTGAAACTCGCGTATCACCTCCTGGCTGTAGAAGGTGCCCGCGAGGTCTGCGGCGTCATCGTTGGCTGACATGCCGTCAACGACGAAGCCGTTGTTCAGGTTGCGCTGACCGGCGACGGAGAGGCCCGTGCCGGGCACAGCAGAGGTCTCGGCAAAGCGCTGGTTGCTATTGGTATTCGTGCGCGACACGCCGGGGACGAGCAGCGCAAGGTCAAGGTAGTTGCGACCGTTCAAGGGCAGGGTGTCGATCTCGCGCGGCGCGACCGTTTCGGCCACCTGCGTGCGTACGGCCTCGATCAGCGGTACGTCGCCGGTGACGTTGACGCTCTCAGTCAGGCCCGCGACCGTCAGCCTGATGGGCACGTCGAGCGCCTGGCCCACCGAGAGCGTCAGTTGTTCCTGAACCGTCAGAAAGCCCGCGCGCTCGACCCGCAGACTGTAGGAACCGAGCGGTAGATAAGCGAACCTGTAACGGCCCTCGTCGTCGCTCAGCATCGTTCTATTCTGGTTGGTGTCGAGATTCGTGACGGTGACACTGGCCCCGACTATCGTCGCGCCGTCCGAGTCCTCCACGCGGCCGCTGAGCGTGGCGGAGGTCACGCCCTGCTGCGCCAGCGCCGTCAAGGGGACGCCTCCTCCTCCCTGCGTAAAGATAAATACGGCGAGACAGGTCACGGCGAAGAGGGCCCTTGGCCCTGTTCGTCCTGGTTTCGAGAGCATCGCTTTTCGCTCCGCTGTATGACGGCGATCACAAAATCATTCAGACTCGGCTTCACTGTAGAGAAACCATTTTGTGGTCTCGCTGCTGCCCCGGCTCTCTAGCTGGAAACAGAAGCCTTGCACGATGCCGGAAGCATCGCGCGCAGGCGCTCGACTCTGAAACGATTTCGCGCTGACTGCCGGGCGCACACACATGATAAAGAGTGCGCGCCGCAATCAAATGGTAAAGAGGCTCGTTGCACTCCCTCTCTCTCTCTCTCACTGCGGCGCGCGTGCGCGATTCTCCTCTGGAGGAGAAGAGGCGCGAGCGCAAGAAGGAGGGCGCGTGGCCTGTTAAGGATTAAGCTGGCGAGTTCTTACGCAAGCGGCGGCGCGCGCGGGCGTGATTGCCGACCGGCAACGGCCCCCGGTGTTTGAAGGCTGGTGACGTGCTCCGAAGGGGAAGCGAGGTTGGGCGGACGCGGCCTGCTGTTACTCGTCAGCGTCGCCGCAGCGTCGCGCGGTCGTCTGACCTGTGCGAAAGCGGAAGCAGCGACGGCGGCGCACTCAGGCGAGCAAGGCGTCGTTAAAACGTGAGCGATGACGCGCGCCGCAGACCGCGACGCGTGCCGCGACCTGTGCTGCGACGGCGCAGCATCTTTTTTTGTGGAGTGTGCGGCTTCTGTTCCGCAGAGCGGCGACGCGGCCTCGACGATCACAGTGGAGTCAGCCGGGGTCTGCACCGCGCCCGAGTGCTCGTGCTCCGCCGAGACCTCCCTTTCGCCCGAATGCGCGCCCGCGAAGGCGGCGCTGCAAGAACCGCTTCGGTGCGTCGGCTTGCCCGCGCAGCAGCTCATCGTGCAGGTCTCCTGCGCCGACGAGAGAGTGTCGAAGGGCGCTACGCCTGCCAGAAGCGCGAGCGCCAGCATCGCCGCCAACACGATTCGCGTGATGAAGGCGAGGATCAGCCTCCGGTGCTGCTGCTGATGCTGTGGTGATGATGATGACAAGCCCGGTTACCTTACGAGTGGCGAGCCGCGAGCGCTGTCGCTACTGTGATCGCACGCGAATAGTCTCACAGGAAACGCTCGTAGATCAAGATGAAGAGTTTATGACGATTTGCAGTTGAGCGTGCGACGATTGTCAATGCCGCCTGCTGCGGCGCATGCCGGAGAGATGGGAATGCTGATTGCGGATTGCGGATTCGGCAGAACGTCTTCAACGTCTTCGCAATCCGCAATCAGCATCCCGCGATTTAAACGCGGCAGATACGGTGCCGCGTTTGATTACTTGATAATGCCGCCGTTTTCGAGCGCCGTATAGCTGTCGGGCGAATACAACCCGAGCCAGGGGTCTGTGCCGGGCGTCAGAAACAGCTCGGCGTAGACCTTCGAGTTCAAATCGTCAACCCCCATTTTCCGCCCCTCGTTAACCAGCCACGCGTGCAGACGGTTATGCAGCACATACTCGTTACGCACAGTATCGAGCGCCATGTTGCGCTCAAGATTTTCAACGATGCGCGAGAGCTGATCGCCGCCCCCGGTTTTGGTCTGCGCGACGGCGCTCGCGCTCGTCTCGGTTACGGGAGTGTGGCGACGAATGAGCGCGATGCTGCGCTCGTCCAGGCGCGCATCATCGACGTGAAGCGCGGCGATCATGGCCCACGCCTTATCGTCTGTGGCCGCCTCAAGCTCTCTGGCATCGGTCGTGATCGACTTCAGCAGGTTCACCTCGATGGCTGCTTTGCTGGCGGCGAGCGGAGCGACTTCGAGCGCACCGGGATTCAGGATTCTGGCATCAACCCTGGCGAGCACTTGCGTTGGAACACGCCCCCCTATCTTTTGCACGTCCGCCGACCAGTCAGCGGCCGTCTGGTTGATGCGGCCCATGTGATAGCGAGAGAAGATGGCTGACTGTTGCATCTCATTCTGGCCGCCCAATCGCTTGACGACCTCTTCGGCCTGGGCCAACCCGCGCAGGAAGGCCCGTGGGCCATAGAGGCCGGGCAGCGCGTCCACGGGTCGCCCCGACGGGTCGAGTACGTAATGGATGCTGTTGCCCGTCAGCGTGCGTTCGAGTTTGCGGCCGTCGCCGAAGTCTATGGTCACGCGCGGGGCCGGGCGCACCGATTTCCAGTGCAGTATAAAGCGCTCGCGTAAGACATCCGATACCTCCCGGTTCGCATAGAGCACTGTGCGAAAGAAACGACTGTTGGCGCAACTGAACTCTTCGTTCAGATTGCCCAGCAGCCGCAACGAGAGGATGGGCTTGCCCGTCTCAGCGGCGGCGCGCTTCGCCTGCTCAAAGTCCGTGTACCAGTAAAGGCCCGATGCGTAATCGTCGCGCTGCTGGCTGACGGCGTCGAGCGCGGCGCTCAGGCGTTGCCACTCCGGACTTGCCTC
The DNA here is from genome assembly GCA_035940775.1 of Pyrinomonadaceae bacterium. GTDB lineage: Bacteria > Acidobacteriota > Blastocatellia > Pyrinomonadales > Pyrinomonadaceae > DASQYE01. The sequence goes on from DASZEN010000003.1 coordinate 160,954, forward strand.
TTTTGAAGCCGAAACGTCGAGAGCGTGGCGTTTGAGCTGATCCGAATAGACCTCGAACATGACGCGCAGGCCCGCTGGCCCCATCGCGCGAAGGGCGGCTATTGCCGGGCCCGCCTCGGCAGACTTTTCAGAAACGGCGAGACGAGCGAGCGCTTCCGCAGACGGGCTCGCATATACGGACTGCGCGAAAAGGAGACTGAAACCGAAGAGCAAGGGGAGCAACAGGGAAGGCTTGAAACGCATGGACGACCTCCTTAAAATCGAGTCGAAGGGGTGCTGCGCGAGGTGTTTTCAGGCTTTGAATACGCGAATAGCCCGTTGGTTGTCCGAGCGCAGGAATTAAAAGTCACCCCGGTGGCCGAGACGCCAGCGGTCGTACACTTTTGCCTTCATGATTGAATCTTCAGTCTCTCAGGCCACGGGGGTCGCCAGCGGAGCGGCCACGTCGTAGTCCCCCGCGACGACCACCGTCAGGTGATCCGGGCGAAAGTACTTACGTATCGCGGCGTTAACCTCTTCGACCGTGACCGCCTGGATAATCTGCGGATAGCGATCTATGTAATCGACGCCGAGGCGATAGAACTCAGCGTTCCACAGCGCGCGCGCGAGGCCCGCGTTTGTCGCAAGCGAGACCTTGAAGGAGCCGATGGCCGAAGATTTTTCGTCCGCAAGCTCGTCCTCGCGAATACCGTTCGAGACGTAATCGCGCAAGACCGAGAGGGCCGAGCCGATAGCCTTCTCGACGTTCTGCGGGTTGACTGAGACGCCGACGTACCAGGGGCCAGCGGCCAAGGAAGGCGCGCGAAAGACGGAGTTGATGCCGTAGGTCAAGCCCTCCTTGTCGCGTACCTGTAGCCCGAGCCGCGACGAGAGCGTTGATTGGCCCAGGGCGCTGTTGGCGATCATCGCCGCGTAGAAGTCTTCGGAATCGCGGCGCAGCGGGGCGACCGTTCCGATCAGAATGTCCACGTTGGCCTTGTCCTTCAGGAGCACGACCTCGCGGTGCGCGCCCGTCTGCTGCAAAGGGTCTCGGACGCTGATCTGGACGCTCTCCGGCCCCGTAAAGGTCTCGAACATGGATTCGAAGCGACGGCTCACGTCAGTTGCATCGACATCGCCCGCAATCACCAGGATGAGCGAGCGGCCGCCGTAATATTTCTCATAAAAGGCGCGCACCTCTTCGACCGTTATAGAGCTGATGCTCTGGATCAATCTCTCGCCCGGCGCAACGTAAAAGGGGTGCTCCTCGTCGAAGATCAGCCCTGTGAAACGCTCGTAGCCGCGATAGCGCGTGTTGGCCTGTTGTTCCTGAACGGCGGCGATGGTCTGTTGCTTGAGCTTCTCAAGCTCTTCGACCGGAAACGAGGGCTCGCGCAACTCCTCTGCGAGCGTCTCTATCAGAAGCGGCAAATCTTTCGAGAGCGAGCGGGCGGCGAAATTGACGGCGAAGGGATCGGTCGAAAAATCCAGCTCGGCCCCGACCGATTCAAGAAGGCTTGCGAGCTGAAGCTTATCGCGCCGCTTCGTCCCGCGTTCGAGCATACCGGCGACGAGGCTCGCGAGGCCCGGTTTCGTGCGCGGCTCGAAATAAGAACCGGCGCGCAGAGAGCCGCGCACGGAGAGCGTCGGCGTCGCATGATTTTCCAGTACGAGAAGGGTCGCGCCCGTTTCAAGCTCGGTGCGCGAAACCCTCGAAGCGAAGTTTGTAGCGCCCGTGCTCGCGGGCGTGTTGGCCGAAGCCGCGTCCGAAGATTTACGACCGCGCCCGCCAGCGAGCGATTGTTGCTGCACGTCCTGTGGCGTCGTCGACCCGCCAACTTCCTCATCCGGACGCTCGCGGCCAGCGCCGCCCGTCCTCTCAAATTGCGCGCCGCTTTCCTCTGCCTCCGGCTCGTCGTAAAACTTCACGCCGCGCGCAAAGAGGCGTCGCAAGGGGTCGTGTATTGCCAGCCGTGCCGCATTCCCAACGCCGTTTCCGTTTCCGCCGCCCTTAATGTTTCCGTTGCCGCCGCCAGCTTCCGTGTCCGGCTGTTTCGGAATGAAATAGCCAACCGTGCGATTATCTTCCACGAGGTAAGTGCGCGCGACGCGCTGCGTATCGGCGGCGCTGACGCCTGAAATGTTGCGCGTGTAATCCTTATAGAAGCGCCAGTCGGCGATGGCTTCGGCCTCGGACAGGAGGACGGCTATGGCATAGGTTCCGTCGCTGCTGTAAGCCTGCTGCGCTATGATCTGTTGCTTCGCCTTTTCCACTTCACTGTCGGTCAGGCCGTCGCTCGCGACTCTCTCCAACTCTTTCAGGATGACCTCTTCCACCTCTTTGGGGTCAACACCGGGCGTCACCATCGCGACCGCATTGAAGAGTCCCGGATCACGATGCTGATCCGTATTGGTGTAGACGTGAACGGCGAGCTGCGTTTCCACCAGCGCCTGATAAAGACGGCTGGTGATGCCGTGCGAGAGGGCGACCGAGAGCACGACGAGAGGGTAAATATCATTTTCGGCGGGCGGGTTTGCGGCGCGTCGCGCCAGCTCTTCGTTCGAGAGGACGCTCATTTGGCCCAGCACGCCCGGCGTATGAAAGGCTATCTGGACGACCGCCAATTCGCCTACGCGACGAATCACAAGGCGTCGCTCGCCCTGTTGCGGCGGCTCCTCCGTATAGACCTCCGGAATCGGTTCGCTCGACGCCGGGTATGCGCCGAAATATTCGTTGATGAGACCAAGCGCAGCCTCACGCTCGAAATCACCGACGAGGATGGTCGTCGCGTTGTTCGGGTGATAGAAGGTGTCGTAGAAAGCCTTGAGGCGCGCGGTCGGCACGCCCTCGACATCGGCGCGCCAGCCTATGGTCGGATGATGATAAGGATGCTCGCGGAAGGCCGCCGCGTAGACGGCCTCGTCCAATACTTCCGTCGGCTCGTTCTGCCCGCGCTCCAACTCGTTGCGCACCACGGTCATCTCCGACTGCCTGTCCTCGTCGGCGATCAGGGAATTACGCATCCGGTCTGCTTCGAGTCTGATCGCAAGCTCGATCTGATCCGAGGGGACGGTCTGAAAATAGTTGGTGCGGTCGTACCAGGTGGTCGCGTTAAAGTCCGCGCCGATCTTTTGCAAGGTGGCTGCGATCTGCGTATTGCTCGCCTTGTTGAAGGTCGGCGTCCCCTTGAACATCATGTGTTCGAGCAGGTGCGTTGAGCCCGTGTAGCCGACCGCCTCGTTGCGCGAGCCGACCTTATAGAGCACCATGACGGTAGCCACGGGAGCGACGCGGTTCTGCACGAGCAACACCTTCATACCGTTTTCCAGAAGGTATTCCTCTATCCCGTCGGCCTCCGCGACAAACCTGGCCCCGGCGGGTAATCGTTCGTTCTGCACAGTGATTTATATCTCCTTTTAAGCGAGCGCGGCGGCCGCGCTCACGCGAGCGAGCGCCGAGCCGCCAGGGAAGGCGCGGCCCTCCCTGGCGCGGTTCGGCTCCACCCGAAATATTCTACGCAAGAGACTACCCAAAGCGTTTGCTTTAGGGCAAGTTTAGAGAAGGGTTTTGCGCTTAACTTTTATGTGACCGACATGTGTTGAAAAGTTCCGAAGCGCGGCGCGGGGGGCTCGATCATTGCCTACTTAGAAATTTTCGAGCACTAGCAGCGCCGTCTCGCCGCCGCCCGACGAGACGTTGCAGAGCGATGAGGAGGAGAGGCGCACGAGCCCTCCCTCGACCCTGTTGAGGAAGAGGAAGGGATTAAAATCCGCGAACATTTCTTCACGTTCGAGCCCTCGGGCCGTGAGCATCGGCACGCGCAGCTTTAAAACCTCGACGCGTTCCTGCACGACGAAGGGAGTCTTGAGCGCGTCGCGGACGGCCGCCTCCCATCGGGTTGCGTCCGTCTCCCAGCCGATGACTATTCCGTGACCGCCGTAATCGTCGTTCGGCTTCAGGATCAGATGCTCGCGCTCGCGCCGGAGTACGTCCACAAGCTCGCGCTCCTCATTCTTGTAGCTGATCCGCCCCTCGCGCACGCGCCGCGTCCAGGGAATGTGGCGAGCGATGCAGGCCGACTGCTCAGGCGTGAAGAGATACCCGTAGGCGGGGTCGCTAAGGATGGCGAAGCCTGCCTTCTTGTGGGCCAACTTCGTGCGAAACGAGTTCGCCATGCAGACTTTATGCTCAGCGTAGGCGCGCGCCAGAGGGTGCGTCTCGTCAAACTCTTTCAGAAATTCGTGAATGACGACGCGCTTGTAGAGGATGTCAATGCGAAAGTCTCCGGCCATGAGGGCTTCGCCGTCGTATCCGAGCGCGCGCGGGTCTGCGATCCGTGTGGAGTAGCCTTCCGCTTCAAAGTAGTCCTTTAAGATGTCGAACTCGCTTGCGGTTGCGACGCCCTCCCAATCCACTATGGCGATCTGCGGCGTCTCTCTCGTGCCGCCCCACTGGCGATAAGTCTCTATGAGCGCGCGTAGAAGTTGACGGTGTGGTTGAGGCCGCCAGTGTGCGGGATGACGCTCCATGAACTCTCTCATGTGCGGCAGGTCGAAGAGAACCTTTTCCAGTTGCATCTGATCGGCGACACCGGCCGGGCTCTCCGCGTTGTACTCAAGGAACTTGAAATCCTCGCCGTTGAGGTAAGCGTCCAGGCGACTGGTTACGCACAGCCTCTCGTAGCCGGGATCGACGCGGGCCATCACCTTTTCACGCTCGGTCAACTCCAATTCGGCCATCAACGCATCATCCGAGAGCGCGGCGTCGGCCATGCGCTCGAAGGCGGCGGCTATTGTCTCGGCGGCCCGCGCGACCCCGTCATACTGCGTGCGCGAAAGAATGAGCGGGCGGAGAAAAGGGCAGGTCGAGCGCTCGTCGTGCAGCAGGCCCAGCTCGCGTTGCTCGCGCAGCAATCGCTCGAACAGCTCGGCGTCGATAGAGGGATCGCACGCGATGCGGCTGTCCAGCCGTTCGACGGCAGTGGCAAGCGATGTGGAAGACATATTCCTTTCGTCTCCGGCGCGGCGTTTTGTTTAGCCCGTCAGAAGCCGGAGAAGATTCCCGTAACGATTCGCCGTAAAGGCTGCGCCCAGCGTCTCGGGCGCGATCAGGCCGGGCCTTCTGCTGTTCGGTGCGCCGCTCAGAGATGCTGACGTGGATTGCAGCTTCGTCCGCTCGCCTTGCCCCGACCGGGCGGAGGTGGTTCCGGCGAGTTCATCCCCGTCGGCGTACCGGCTGATGAAAAGTTGCGACGGGAGGCTCGCCTGCGGCGTGTACGGCGTGGTCGCGGAACCTATGCCGAGCCTCGCCAGGGCCGGGCCGCTCTGCACTTCTATCGGTGTTACCGATGCGGTCGTCGAGCACGCAGCGGCCGTGATGATTAAAGAGAACGCCCGCACGTTGCCGGTGTCCTGGGCAAACCTGTCCGAGACGTTCAGAGTCCACGTGCCGTTCGGGTTCTGCCCGTCGAAGATCGAGAGCGGGCTGTTCGGCTTGAACGATGCGGCGTAGGGAGCCTGCGCCGGGGTGATGTTCTGGATCGACGCGCCCGTGCTTTCGTCATCAAGCACCGTGTTGCAGAAGTTGTTCCCCTCGTTGTTTTCTCCGCCCGGCCGATTCATCAGAGTGACGACCGTACCCTGCGGCGACTTTAACGTGACGACCAGATCGCCGACCCACGTGTGGTCGAGGCCGACGGTCGTCGCTCCTATAGCAGACGAGCAGGTGGTTCCACCGAACTTGAAATTCAGGTCGGAGATTCTGCCCGTGAAACCGCTCACGGCGAAGGGAATGTTGACGCCCGCGCTGCTGTTGTCGGGAATCGCCACCGCCGCCCCGGAGCGCGTCTGTGTGACGGCAGTTCCCGGCTTGCCGGTCGGAACCGTAAAGGTCAGGACTCTCGGACTGCCTCCGCCCGTGTAGGTCACCGTCAGAGTAAAGCTAATGATCTGGCCGCATGGAACCGTCGTCGCGAGGTTGAAGGCGAAAGGCGTCGTGTTTGTCCCCGTTCCCGGCGCGCCCGGTATGTTCGGATAAGCGGAGGTGGCGGTCGTGATCGTCACACCGGGAGTCGAGGTCGTCAATCGACCGCTCACAGCCGTCGCCGCACCCTTATCCGAATTTAGCAGCTTAACGGTAAGCGTGCCGCCTTCGCCCGGTTCGAGCACAGTGTCGGGGTCGCCTCCGTTATCGGCCGCCGTCACCGGGCCCAGATAGAGCGAAGGAGTCGCCGGGCCCAGCGGGATGCGTCCCCACCATGTGCCCCAGCGGTCGAATCCGGACAGCGGGCTCGACGCATATTCCTGAATCGTCCACAAGTCCAGATCGTTAATGGGATCGACCTGCGTATTGCTGTAGTCTCCCCAGCGATTGCGCGAACCGCTGAAATTTTTCTTATAGGGAGCGGAGCCGCTCTTGAGCACGACATCGGAGCGCAAGGTGTTGACCGGGTCTGTCCCGGCGCGGAAAGAATAGTTGGCGCTGGCATATTGCTGCGACGACCAGCGCGAGTAGCTGATTAACATATCGTTGTTTTTGTTGACGGCCAGCGTCGGAAAGCCGTAGAACTTCTGCCCGGTCGGATCGTCGATGCGTCCGCGCTGCTGGACAGTGCCGTTCGGCGCCAGTTGCCACCACTGCACGGCGCTTCGCGTCGGCGTCGCCCCGGCCGGGAGAAACACCGTATGACTACACCATAGAGAGCCGTTGCGATATACGGTCTTCAGGATTCGCGAGTCGTTGGTTTGAATCTTCGCCGTCGAGCCGAGCTGCGGCGCAAAATCAGCTCCGTTCGGGGGAATTTCGCTCCACGGATTCAGCGTATTGGGAAAGGACGTGCCTACCGTCAGCACTGGCGAGGTCACAGTTCCGGTAATGGTGCTGATGCGCAGGAATCCCTTACCGGCCGAATTGCCGTTCCAATCCTCGACCAGGTACATCGTGTTCAGGAGATTGTCATAGGTCACCGCAGGCGTTCCCGTGAACCCGCCCGAACTATCCGTAAAGACGCTGAACGTGCCAGCGCCGAAGGCATACAGGTTGGCTTTGTTGAAGGCGTATATTTTCTCGTTGACGAAGTTGCCGGTACTGGTATTGAACATGTTGACGGTGACGACAATCCAGTTCTTATTGAACCCGATGCTCGGATAATCGGCCCACGCCACGTTGCTCGCATCAGTATCTACTTTATAGAGTTTCCAGTTGCCGGTCGGATCGCTGTTCTGCGAAACGGCGATCAATATCCCGGAGGTCGCCGAGCGGGGATCGGCCGTGCAGACGAGTATCCAGCGACCGTTGTACGGGTCGTAGAGCACCTTCGGATCGAAGGCGTTCGGATTGCCCAGGCTGGCAAAGAAACCGTCGGTCGAGACCGTGTTCAGGATGCCGCCCGTTCGAGTCTGAAATCGAATCTGTGTATTGAGCGCCACCATCAAGTGATTCGGGCCGACCGCTCCGTTCGTATCGGGCGGGATCGAGGCATTGTTATCGTTGAGCCCCTGGAAGGAGGCCGATACGGCCGGAGAGACGGCCCCGGCCTTAAAACCAAAATCAGGCGCTCGCTCCGCCTCGCCTGCTGGTAAAGAGAGAGGCACGGGCCGGTTCTGCGGGCCGCGTCCGGGCTCGTCGATCTCTTTCGACTCCTCGTAAGGAGCGGGTATCATTCCCTGTCGGGCGGCCAGTTCGCGGACGTTGACGCTGCCGGTCTTATGCGCCAGACCCGGTGCCGATTTGAGTTGTCCTATGATGCTCGCCTTCGGCTGGGCTTCACTTGAAGCAGACGATTTCTGCGACTGTAGGGCGCTCTCCTGCTGTTCTTCCTCCTCCTCCTCCTGCGCCCGCGCAAGGTAGCCTGCGCTGAAGAGTATCCCGAGACTCAACAACACAAAATAGAAATGATACCTACGTAATTTCATCGCTTATCCCTTTCCGAATGGCAGGCGCTCTCTATGAGGGGTTCTCTACAGTGGGCTTACCGTTTTCCCTGGAGAAGTTAAAGTGGAAGAATCTACGTGGAAAACGAACACCGCGAAAAGAACGCGCTATTATTATGCCGGGGTCTGTGCAAGTCAAGGATTTTCCAGAAACGTAGCGGCGCCGCGTGTGGCCCTCACATGCTTTGAATCCCTGGCCCTCGCAGCGAAGCGACGCGTCACAGATCGGTGCTGCCTTTTACGTATCGGTCGCGCCCGCGCGCTCACTCTGGCACAACGCAAAGCTGGTTCGCCTTCGCATTCCGGCCACGCCACGCGCGCGCAAGAAGCGCCTTCCCTCCATAATTCAGTAGCGGATCGAGAGTCGAATAGTCTAAGATTCGGCGAACGAAAACCCCCTTGTCCCCGCATTGACGGAACGGGACGCCCGGCGCGACCTGCGTCGAGCGCACCCGGGCTGAAACATTCGCGCCCTCTGGAAAAGAGCTAAATCGGGAAGAGACATAAATCCATGTTGAGACGAAAAAGCGTCGGTGCGCTGCTCATACTTTCACTGCTGAGCGTTCAGCTATCCTGTCGCGGGTTGTTGGGCGACCGCAGCTCCGAGGGTGTTGCGAGCGCGCCCGGAAGGCCCGCGCCGCACTTCAAACCCGGCTTTAATCTTTTCACGCCGGAGCAGGACATCGAGCTTGGCAGAAAATCCGCACAGCAGATCGCGCAGCAGGTCACGCTCCTGCGCGACGATAGAATCAACGGCTACGTCGAACAGTTGGGCAAGCGGCTGGCGGCGAAAGCGCCCGGCTTTCCCTTCACCTACCAGTTCGCCGTCATCGCCACCAAAGAGATCAACGCCTTTGCGCTTCCCGGCGGATTCATCTTCGTCAACGCGGGCACGCTGGCCGCCGCCAAAAACGAGGGCGAGCTGGCGGGCGTCATCGCGCATGAAATCTCGCACGTCGCGCTGCGCCACGGAACCAACCAGGCATCCAAAGCCTATGTCGCGCAGCGCGGCATAGACATCCTTCGCACCATCGCGGGCGGAAGCCGCAACGCCGAGGAGGTCATCACGGCCATCGGCGGCACGGGCGCTAATATGGTCTTTCTCAAATTCGGGCGGACTGCCGAAACGCAGGCCGACCTAGAAGGCGTGCACATCATGGCCGAGGCCGGTTACGACCCGCATGACATGGCAAACTTTTTCAAGACCTTGCAGCAGCGCAGCGGTCAGCGCGTGCCCGAGTTCCTGAGCGATCATCCCGATCCCGGAAATCGCATCGCGACCATCAGTAAAGAGATGGAGTCGCTTCGCATCAATCAGAATGCGGTGCGCAACTCGAACGAGTTTCAACAGGCGAGGGCGCTCCTGACGGGCGGAGGAGGCGGTGGCGGCCCGGCGCTCAGTTCCACGAACGAGCCGAGGCGGACGGGCCCGAGCGACCCGAGCGATAATGAGCCGGGCGCGCGGCCCCCCGCACCTTCCTCTTCCATGGCGGAGTTTCAGGCCCGCGACGGTTCCTTTGCGCTGCGCTATCCGAATAATTGGGACGTGCTCACGGCCGACAACGTGCAGATGATCTTTGCTCCGGCGGGCGCATACGGTCAGAAGGATGACGCGGTCTTCGTCACACACGGGCTCTTCGTCGGCGCAGTCGCGCCCGGCGCAGGCGACCTCGAAACGGCCAACGCCCAGTTCATACAGCAGCAGATAGAGATGAATCCCGACTTTAAGGTGGCGCGTGCGCCGCAGCCGATCACCTTCGGCGGACGACGCGGATACGCAACGGTCGTCGCGGGCCCATCAGCCGTCAGCGGCGTCATCGAGATTGATATTATACACACGACGGCCACCGCCGATGGAAAGTTGTTTTACCTGATAGCGATGGCCCCTGAAGATGAGTTCGAGACCTACAGGCAGACGTTCGAGCAGATAATCTCAAGCCTCAGACTGGCGGGATAAAGCTCTACGCGATGTGGACGGGAACCGTTGTGGACGGGAATATAGACGTTTGGCAGAGCGCGGGCGGATCGTCTCTCTTCCTCAAGCCTCTCGCGGCCGAAAGGGTCGCTCTCTCATAAGCTTCGAGCGGCTGTGAGGTCGATGGAGTCTTCCTCTGCAAGCTGCTCGGGCGCGACCGCGGGAAGCTCTATCGTGAAGGTCGAGCCTTCGCCGGGCCTGGAATTGACGCTGACTTCGCCGCCGTGCGCGCGTGCCAGATGCTTGACGATGGCGAGCCCGAGGCCCGTTCCGCCCATGTCGCGCGAGCGCGCGCGGTCAACCCTGTAGAAGCGCTCGAAGATGCGCGGCAGGTGTTCCGAAGAGATACCGTCGCCGGTATCCGTAACGCTGATCCGGTCGCGCGCGCCGCGCTCATGCCCGATAGTCACCCTTTCATGCTCGCGGCTGAATTTGATCGCGTTATCGACCAGATTCGTCAACATCTGTTCGAGGCGGCGCGCGTCGGCCAAAACCACCACCTCGGGCGAGACCTCGTTGCTGAGCGTCACGCGCCGCGCGCTCGCACGCCCCGCCAGCGCCGTCGTCACATCGCCCACGAGCGCGCGTAGACGCACCGGCTCGGCCTTGAAGGATTCTATCCCGGCCTCTATGGCGGACAGTTCCAGAATGTCGTCGATCAGATTGTGCATGCGCTTGGCGTTGCGGCGAATCACGGCGAGAAAGCGCAGATTGTTGTCGGGGTCGTCGATTGCGCCGTCCTCAAGCGTCTCGATGAAAGCGAGGATGGCCGTCAGCGGCGTGCGCAGCTCGTGCGAAACATTCGAGAGAAATTCCTGGCGCACGCGCTCCAGGCGTTCGAGTCGCGTGATGTCGAAGAAGACGCCGACCGCCCCCCGACTGCTGTCATCGTCATCGCCCAGATGCAGGGGGACGACTCGTAGATCGAAGGTCTGACGCTCGCGCGCCTGCATCTCGACCTTCGCCTCGGCCTGTTTATTGTGGCTGAGCGCCGCCTTGAAAGCGGAATTTATCTCAGGGTTGCGCGTCCATTCGCTCAGCCGCTTATGTTCGAGCGGGCCTTCGACGCGGCTGAAAATTTCGCGCGCCGCGCGGTTCAATGCCACCACGCGCAGCGCATGATCGACGACGATCAAACCCTCTCGCATGCTGTTCATCGTCGCTTCCAGCAGCGCCAGCGCGCGCCGCCTCTCGTACTCCCGGCGCAAAGTCTGCTCTGTCGTCTCGGCCTCGGACGAGGGCTCGCCGCCACCACGGCTTCGACGGGTGAAGAGTTGCCCGAAAGCGATGCCTCCGAGAATGGCGAAAAAGATCGCCAGCCCGGTTCGCAGAGTCCAGGGAGGCACGACCAGCAACGCCGCGAGACTCGCGCCACACAGAAAAAGCGCAAACCAGAGACGAAGAGACATAAGCTTAAGTGACGAGCGAAGGCGGCAGCGGTTGAGCCGTTCAAAGATCGAGTCCATTCGACCTCGATCTTTGACCTCACCTTTTGCGGTCGAAGACGCGCGCCGCTCGGCTGCATATTATGCTTGACGGATGAGGATTCTGTAACGCTCTTTCAAGCTCAACGATCAGCCCTCGGCCTTGCAAGCCTTGCGCGTGCCTTTCATCGTAAGGCGAGACGGCGAGGTTGTAAACCCGCACGAGAACGGGGGCGCAATCGTATGCTGCGCGTATCCATCGAACCCCGGTCGAATCGGCGTCCGCTGAAGTCTTGCGCTTTTTCGAGCCGGAGCCCTCGTTTATTCGTTGCGCAGCGCGATCATCGGATCGACACGCGTTGCCCGCCGCGCCGGAATGAAAGTCGCCAGCAGAGCCACAGCCGAGAGCACCAGCGAAACGGCCGCGAACGTCACGGGGTCTGTCGCCGTCACACCGTACAGCAGGCTCTCCATGAAGCGCGTCACCAGAAACGCCGCCACAAGTCCCGTCGCTATGCCTACGAGGGTGAGGATCATGCCCTGTCCGACGACCATCCTCAGCACGTCGCTGCGCTGTGCGCCGAGCGCCATGCGCAGACCTATCTCGTGCGTGCGCTGCGTCACCGAATACGACATCACTCCGTAGATGCCTATGGCCGCTAGAAGCAGTGCCATCGCCGAGAAGATGGCTACGAGAAGGGTGCGGAATCTGGGCTGCGCCACCGATCTGGAAAGGAGCTGATCCATAGTGTTGATCCCCGCCACGGGCACATCCGGGTTCAGCGCCGCAACTTCACGGCGAATCGCGGGCGCAAGACTCAGCGGATCGGAAGTGGACGATTGCACGACCATATACATCTGGCCCCACGGAGCTTGCAGCAGCGGCTCGTAAAAGGCGGGCTGCATCTTCGTCTCCAATCCCTCGTACTTCACGTCGCCGACCACGCCGACGATCTCCATGAACGGATTATTTTCCTTCGGGCCGCCCTGCCTGAAGCGTTTGCCGATTGGATCCTGCCCCGCGAAGTACTGTCGCGCCATCGTGTCGCTGATGATGGCGACGGGCGTCGCCTCGGCCGTATCCGTATCGGCGAAGGTGCGGCCGCGCAGCAGAGGAATGCCGAGCGCCCGAAAATAGTCGGGGCTGACGGTCAGGAGGCTTCCGGCCGGTAGCTCCCCGGTCGATGAAACCGCCTGGCCTTCGAGGCTGAAATTATCCGAGACCGTCAACTGATCCGGCGGCAGGCTTGAATTGACGGCGACCGCTTGAACGCCCGGAACCGTTTTCACGCGTTCGAGAAGCTGCTGAAAGAAGGCTGCGCGTTGCTGGCTTTCCGAGTACCTGGCGCGCGGCAGCGGAATCTCCATCGTCAAAATGCGCTCCGCGTTAAAGCCCGGATTGACCTCTCGCAAACGGACGAAACTTTTTATGAGGAGCCCGGCGCTCGCGAGCAGCATCAGCGCGAGCGCGACCTCGAAGACCACGAACGCGCCGCGCAGGCGTCGCTTGCCGAAACTCTCGGTCGAGCTGCGGCCGCCCTCCTTGAGCGCTTCGTTGAGGTTTGATCTAGAGCCCTGCAAGGCCGGAACCAGCCCGAAGATGATGCCGCTCGCCAGAGAGGTCGCAATCGTCCAGGCGAGCACCTGCCAATCAATCCTGACGCCATGCAGGCGCGGAATATCGCCCGGACTCAGGGCCAGCAGGAGATCGACTCCCCAGTAGGCCAGCAAAGAGCCGAGCAGACCGCCGATGGCTGCCAACAGCACGCTCTCCGTCAACAACTGCCGAAGGATACGGGCGCGCGTCGCTCCGAGCGCGGCGCGAATCGAAATCTCCTTCTCACGCTCGGAGGCTCGGGCCAACAGTAGATTGGCGACGTTTGCGGTCGCAATCAACAGCACGAGCGCGACCGCGCCGAACAGTACCAAAAGGGCCGGGCGCACATCGCCGACGATGTACTCATTCAGGGGCAGTACTGTAAACCTGTCGCCCGCATCCGGCTTGGGGCCCTGCGACGGATCGCCAACGAGGTTCATCGCGGCCCGCGCCCCTTCGATCGTCACGCCGGGTTTCAGGCGCGCCAGCCCTCTCAAGAAATACGGCCCGCGCCGCTTGGGCGGCTGCAATGGAAAAGCAGTCCATAGCTCTCTCTCGCGTTGCGGGAAATCAAAGGAGGCGGGCATCACTCCGATGATCGTGTACGCCTTATCGTTTAAGGTGATGGTGCGGCCCACGGCCTGTGGGTCTGAACCGAGCCGCTTTTGCCAGAAGCCGTGACTGATGACCACCACGGGCGCGGCGTCCGCTCTATCTTCATCGGGCAGAAACGTGCGGCCAAGCGCGGGCTTTGCGCCCAGGATGGAGAAGAACTCGGCCGTGGCGTTTACGCCGCGCACCTGTTCGGGCGTCTCGCCGCCCGTGTAGTTGTAGAGGTTAGTGCCGTAGGCGGCGACCTTCTCAAAAACCTGGTTCTGTGCGCGCCAATCCAAAAAATCGGCCACCGAGAGCGGCACGCGATCACCACCGGCCCCCTCCGGGCCTCTGAGCCAGATCATCGTCAGGCGCTCGGGCTCAGTGAAAGGCAGGGGCCGCAGCAAGACCGCGTTGACCACAGAGAAGATGGCCGTGTTCGCGCCGATGCCTATTGCCAGGGCGAGCACGGCCGTGATGGTGAAACCCGGTTTTTTGAGCAACATACGCAGGCCGTAACGCAGGTCTTGAAACATATCTTCCTCCAGTCGCTTGGGTTGCAGCCAGAGCGCATCCCGAAAAGAACCTGAGCTGCGCCTTAACAGATCGAATCTGCCGCGCAGGTCCAGCTTCTGCCATTTTTGAAGCAAGACTTCGCGGTGTCTTAGCTCCGCTTCCCACTCCTGCTTCCAAACGGCGCGAAACCGCCTCGGAACCAGCAGGCTCACGGCAGCGATCAGCCACAGGTAGGGTCTCCAATAACGCCCGGTCATCAGCAGGTCACCCCTCCGGCTCCGTGGCAGGCTTCTCGCGCCCCGCTGCGATGGGCAGCAGCCGCTCCATGTAGCGGTAGCGCTTGAGCGCTTCGGCCAGCGCCTCGCGTCCCGCCGCGCTGATTTCGTAGTACTTGCGCAGGGGCCGCCCGTCGCGCTGCGCCACGCCCTCGCTCTCCCACCTGGAATCCACCAGCCCCGCATCCTCCATCCGCCGCAATGCCGGATAGACGGTTCCGCTTGGCAGCCCCGTGATGTCCATCACGTCGAAGCCGTAGCGGTAGCCGCTCGCGATGGCTTGCAGGATAACGGCGGCCGAATATGACAAAGTTGCTTTGGGACTCATAAAGGCTCTCCTTAGCGACGGAGAATCAACCCCCCTTGTGTAGAAAGCTACATAGGTATAAAGCATACTACATAGCCTGTCAAGTCCTGCGGGCGCGAACCGCAAATCAGGAGGTAAGCGGCGGCGGCGAAGAAATCGAAGAGGAAGAAGTCGGAAGAGAGCGCTTCGCTTCAGAGGTAGCAGACTACTGCTCCGAGGCCCCGATTCTCATACAGAGTTGAGAGCCGTGCTATCCGAAGAGACCGCTGGCGGACGAAAGAAGAATTTCGGATTAAATAGAGCTGAGATCGAATTTGAGAGCGTGATCGGGCGACGGGAACCGTGCGGCATGGGCGCAGGATTTGAAACTGAAGAGGCGTTGGGGAGCGCCCGGCATCCCCCGCGAGCACAAAGGAAGTGGGGGAGGCTCTCTATCTTAAATGAGCCTCCCCCATCTTCTGTCGAAAAGCTATACGCCCGAAAGTAATTCGCGAGGCCGACTCGGAATCCGTAAAGCCTAACGGTTCCGATTGTTGGTGTTGCCACGGTTGCCGTTGCTGGTGTTCCCGGCCCCACGGTTCCCGTTCAGAGTGGAAATCCCTGCCGTGTTGGCGTTGCCGTTGTCGCCCGTGACGACGGCCGTGTTGGACGGAACCGAATTGGCGTTGGCACGCGGATTAATATTCGCGTTGGTCTCAACCGCGCCGTTACGGGTCGCGTTACTGTTGTTGGCATTCGTCTGGTCGGCTCCATCGCAGCCAGCCAAGAAGCTGGCGACGATGAGCGCGACCGGGAGAGCTAAAGTTCGTCGCATTAAGTTCCTCCTGTGATCGCTGCAATAGAATTATCTGTAGAGCCGTTCGGGGCCTCGCGCGCCCTGTCTCGTCGCGAAGCCTTGCGTTCGGTCACCCTTCGCCTACGTGTTGGCGCAAGCTTCCGGCTACTCACGGCCCCAAAAGCTAAAGGGGCCGCAGCGTAGCCGGATTTGCTGCCATCATCGGTTTACCTTTGAAGCTGGAGTTTAGCGGTAAACGTGCTCGCCGCGATTGCTCCGCCAGTCGTTCTCGAAGTAGTCGGCATCTTCGTCCGAGCGCGCATTGACACCCATCACTATGCCGCCACTCTTGATGCCCTCTTCGTAATCCTTAACACGCTCTTCGGGAATGCCCGCGCCTACGAGAGCGCCGATGATACCGCCGGTCGCGCCGCCCGCGCCAGCGCCCGCCAGAGCAGCCGCAATCGGCCCCGCCACGATCAGACCCAGACCCGGCAGAGCGACCGAAGTTCCGATGGCCGCGATTGCCGCCAGGGTCGCGCCGACCGTACCGCCGATGGCCGCGCCCGTGCCAGCGCCTTCCAGCGCCTTGTTGCCGAGTTCGGTCTCGCGTCCGCCGACGAAATGTTTATCGCGCGTCTCGTCCGACATCAAGAGGTTCACGTCGTCCTGGCCGTAGCCACGACTGGTGAGCGACCCATAGGCGCGCTCGGCGCTTTCCCTGTCTCTGAACAGTCCAGTTACCGTGCGCGAGCGTCCCGTCGAAGTTCCAGTTGTTTCTGCCATTTGTTCAATCCTCCAATTTTGAGATCTAAAGATAAGATAACGTCGCGGTCATGGTTATGACCCCTTTGGTCTGTGCCGCGCGTTTTCACATTTAAGGACAGGACATCTTCAGCCTGTCTCCCTCCTCGGTCGATTCGGGCAGCGGCTGTTCGCTGTGCCACCCTTCAAAACCGGGCACTGCAAACTTCGTTCGAGAGCTTGCAGCGCGCTCCTTTCTCCTACAAGAGATATAAAAAGATCAGACGCGCATGCTTCTGCCTTTGATAAGCCTGTAAACGGCCAGCACGACGATAGCCCCGACCACCGCCAGGATCAGACTCATCAGGAAGCCCGGACGGCTCGCGTCGCCCATTGAATCAACCCGCCCGTAACCGAGCAGGGCGCTCCCTATGAAGCCGCCGATGATCGAGCCGACGATTCCGAGCAGCGTCGTCACAATCAGCCCGCCGGGGTCTTTGCCCGGCATGATCGCCTTTGCGATGAGCCCCGCGATCAGGCCCAGAATGATATATGCGATAAACCCCATAACTCGTTCTTTCCTCCCGCTTGATGTGCTAAAACAGAACCCTCGCCGCCGCGTGTTACACCGCCGAAATCACTTCGGTGTACGATTTTCGTATCGAATTTGAGCGGCTAAAGGGTCTAGTAGCAAAAGACAGGCCACGACTTGGTTTAGGGCCGAAAATGTTCGCTCGCGGGCCGCTTTGTAGCGCAAAAAAGAGAGAGGAAAAGGGGCGGCGGGTTCTACGAATAAAACTGTCCGTTGGATAAACGGAGGTCGCTCCGTCAATCCTTTATCGAGCGAGGTGGTTTGTACGCAGCCACGATCAACTTTGCATCAGCGCCCGATCTTCAGCTCGCCAATGTCTATCTGGTAGATGTCGCCCAGGCCGTTGCGCGCAGCTCGAAGCCGCGCCGATAGCTCAGCGTAGGTGAGGGCTTTCTCCAGCGGCACGTCCGCGAAGCCGCGCGTGCTCGTCCAGAAGAAGTATTGACCGTCGGGCGAGATTTTGGGCGAGAGTTCGTTTCCGCTTGAATTGATCTTATCGCCAAGATTAAGGGGTGTTGACCAGACGCCCCCGCGATTGTGGCTGATATAGAGGTCGAAGCCGCCGCGCGAGTCTGCGCGCCCGCCGCACATAAATATTAGAAAGCTTTCGTCCGGGGCGACGTAGGGCTCGAACTCGTTGAATTGAGTGTTGAAGGTCTCGCCCAGGTTCTCCGCATCCTCGTATCTCCCGTTTACCAGCCGGGATCGATAAAGGTCTGTCCGGCCTTTGCCGCCCTCGCGATCAGAGCCGAAATAGATCGTCCCCGTGGCTGTGATCGTCGGATACCACTCATTCCCCTTGCTGTTCAGGGGCGCGCCCGCGTTCTTCGGCTCGCTCCAACCATTAGAGGTCTTCTCCATTATCCAGATGTCGAGATCGTCTTTGGGTTTCGCGCCCGCGCCGGTGCTCGTCTGTGGACGATTCGAGATGAAGTAGAAGCGGTTACCGTCGGGCGTGATGAAGGGGTCTGCGTCCGAGTATTGACCGGAGAAAGGAGCGACCTCGGGCGTCGACCAGCGCCCGTTCTGAAAACGCGACACGACTATCGTCCAGAAGGTGAAGGTCGGGTTGTTCTTCAGGAAATAAACCGTCCTGCCGTCGGGCGTGAATGCCGGATGAGATTCATAATCGCCCGTGCACAGAGTACCCTCCGCGAAGATCGAGGGCTCGCCGAGCGGCCTGGCCGAAGCGTAAGGATGCCGCGCCTTACCCTCAGACTTTTGCGCCCTCTTTGCAGTAGTAGCAGTGGCGGCGGCGATGGCCGCCCAGCCAAAGCAGCCCGCGCCGCCGCAGAGCAGGAGGCCGATTACCATTACAGAGCGCAGGCGTTTGTTCATAAAAAACGATCTCCAGGCGTTCTTCGTAAGACGCCTCATCATCGGTCGTGCAAAGAGCCCCGTTCAGCGTAGCCTCAGCGATACGTGACGGGTAAGAGGGCTTAAGAAAGCTTTAGGACAGCACACCCAACTGTTTGAGCAGGAGCGCCCTATCGAAATAGACGTTTTCCCCGGCGAGTTTGTCCTCTTCGTCGAACGTGTAGACGGTGCAGACGGGAATCTTGAACTCTCTACGAGTAGCTTCTATGCCCTGCCACGTGCCCGTGTGCTTACCGCTCAGGGTCTGCTCCATAATAACCGCGTCGTCGCTGATATATCTTCGTCTCTCGTCCACGCGCAGGTCTGAAAAGCCTCCGTCCTCGGCGAATCCGAAATCCCTGTGCAGCGCGCGAATCCCATCCGGGTCTGCGAAGGCGTAGCCGTTCAGGATGAGTCGCGCGCCCGCGCCGAACGTCTCCATAATGGCGTCCAGATCATGTAGGTTCTCGGCCCGCAGGTGCTCTTCGAGAAGACCGATGCGCGCCCTGCGCCGATCCTCTGCCAATGCATTCGGCATCTTCAAAACTCCTCGTTGAAAAAGCCCTTGCCTCATTATAAAGCGAAGCGCGACGAGCCGAGGGGCGATTTCGGAAAGCATGCTAGAGCCCGCGCCCTCTTCTTAAGTGGAAGCAGTAAACATGAGGATCAAGGGGCGGGTCAAGCCGTAGTAGCTTAAGGCGGTTTCAGTTGCCGGGACGACGCCGCTGCCGCCGCGCCGCGTGCGCGCCCGCGCCTGAAGGGAAAGGGGGTGGATGTGGCGGAGCGCATTCGTGAAAGATTAAGGAGCCTTGGGAGGGCTGAAGAAGGTTTTGGCGGTGGGTAGTACGGGAAGCTACCCACCTACTCTTGAGGTAATCCCCCTGCGGGGCGATTTCCAACGAGGTACTTATTACTAAAGATCAAATCACAAAACGCTTCCAGAAATCGGCTTCTCGCAGTGGGCCCCGAGCGGCAAGCGACTTTTTGGCGGCTTCGGTTTATAATTATCTTTTCAATATTTCATTCAAAAATAAGCCTTGAAGGAGTTATCCATGACCGCCGAAGATCAGACAGGCAAGCGCCCCGACCGTGTGGGCTTTAAGGGCCGTATACTTTTCCTGACGGACGACGTATCGCTCATCCGCCGCCAGCTCGCTGGCGAAGATTTAAACTTTGATCCGAGCCTCGCTTTGATGAGCAACATCTCAACCGACGAGATTACGCCCGGCTGGGTCTGTTTCTATTACGACGAGACGCTGGGCCAATACGTTTACGTCGGGATGCGCGAGAATGCCGTGCAGAAGGACGAGGTCAAGCAGGGCGGATTTGCGGTCGTCGTCTCGGGGCTGTCGAAGGGGTGCGGCTCGTCGCGCGAGACGGCTCCGTATGCCGAAAAGTGGGCTGGCATAGAACTCGTCATAGCCCGCAGCATAGAGAAGATTTATGGGCAGAACTCGCAGAACATAGGGCTTCTCACCTCGACGGACTTCGGCCTCATCGAGCGCATCCGTCGCGGCGAAGAGATTCCGCTCGAAGAGTTCACGCGCGGCCTCGACCCCATCTCGAAATCAATCGTCGAATATGGCGGGCTCTTCAACTACAACAAGGCGCGGCTCGCGGGCTCCGTGCAGCCGCCGCCGCTTGAGACACAGAAGCGGCCGATGACGATTGTCGAGAAGATCATCGCGCGCCACGCTTTCGTCCGCGCCGGAGAGATCGGCGTCGAAGCCGTCAAGCCCGGAGACGCGCTCTTTGCCGTGGCTGACGTGCGCTTCTCGCATGAATACGTCACGCCGATGGCCGAATCACTATTCCGGCAGGCGCTCGGCCCCGAAGCGCGCGTGACCGAGCCCGAATCGGTCTTCGCCTTCCGCGATCACCTCACCTTCCTCGGGCGCGTGATGCCCCAGAAGCAGCGCGAGATGGGTTTGCTCGAACGAGCCGACGGGCTCGCCCTGACGCAAGAGGAGTTCACCACACGCCAGAATATACGTCTTTACGGCGAGAACCCGGCGGGCGGCTCCGAAGCCATCTGTCATAACGCCGTGGTCGAAGACCTGGCGCTTCCCGGCCAGATCGTCATCGGCACGGACTCGCACACCTGTATGGCGGGCGTGCTCGGCTGCTTTGCTTTCGGCGTCGGCTCGACCGACATGGCAAACGCCTGGTACACGAAAGACATACGCATTCGCGTCCCCGAAACCGTGCGCTACGTGCTGCGTGGCAGGAAGCACGCGGACGTGACGGCCAAGGACGTGATGCTCTATATCCTCTCGACCGAGTATATGAAGTCCAGTCGCGGGATCGGCAAGGTTCTGGAATTTGCGGGCGACGGGTTGAAGGATTGGCCCATGGACGAGCGCGCCACGCTCACCAACATGGCGGTCGAAGCCGGAGGCACGACCGGCATTATAGAGCCCGATGACGTGACGCTCGACTACATAGTTCGCATGCGCGGGCTCGACGCCGAAGAGGTGCGAAAGGGATTTCTAAAGAGCGACCCGGACGCCGAGTACGCGGAAATTTTCGAGATCAACCTGGACGAGATACGCCCGATGGTCGCCACGCCCGGCGACCCGCGCAACGGCATACACATCACGGAGCTTCCCGCGGAGGTCAAGATAGACATCGCTTACGGCGGCTCGTGCACGGGCGGGAAGATGGCCGACATGGACATGTACGCGGCCGTCCTGAAGCGCGCCGTCGAGCAGGGCCGACGGGTCGCGCCGGGCGTCCAGCTCTTCCTCCAGTTCGGTTCCCAGAAGATAAAGGAGTACGCGCGAAGCCGTGGCTACATCGAAATCTTCGAGCGCGTCGGGGCACAGCTTATAGACCCTAGCTGCGGCGCGTGCATCAAGGCCGGGCCGGGCGCATCCAGTTCGCCCGATCAGGTGGTCGTCAGCGCGCAGAATCGCAACTTTCCGGGACGCAGCGGCCCCGGCCAGATGTACCTGGCCTCACCCTACGTGGTCGCCGCCTCGGCCATCGCCGGTCACATCGTCGCTCCCGAGGAGTACCTCAGCGAGCGCGAAGAGGAATTAGTGGAAGCTTGATTTCGGGGGCGCGGAATAGAAGAGATGCTTAATCCGCTCGCTTATATATAAGTTCTCAACTAATCCATCCACCAGATAAACAAGAAATGAGCTATGGCAAGTATGCGCGCATCGAGCGCGAGCGACGCTTTCTGTTGCGAGACCTTCCCGCGCCGCTGACGCGCGCGAGCGAGCATGTGCAGATCACGGACAATTACATCACGGCGACGCGCCTGCGCCTGCGACGGATTCGCGTGCCCCTCACAAAGGAGCGCGTCTGGAAGCTGACGCAGAAGTTCGCCCCAGACCCGCCGGATTACTCCCGCACCGTGATTACCAACCTTTATCTCTCGCCCTCCGAATACGAAGTGCTCTCCGTCTTTGAGGGCAATGAGATTCGCAAGAATCGTTACCCGTTCGAGCACGAGGGGCGCGCCTACTCGATAGACGTATTCCTGGGCGCTCTCTGGGGACTCGTTCTCGCTGAGACGAGTTTTGAGACGGATGGGGAGATGAGGGATTTCGCGCCGCCGCCCTTCGCCGTCATGGAAGTAACCAATGACGAGATGTTCACCGGCGCGCGTCTCGTCGAGCTGACGATCGACGATCTGCGGGCCGAGCTTAAGCGGCGAGCGAAAGATGATGATGACGAGGACAAAAAGGAATGACGAAGCGGATGCGCGAAACGATGAATTAAAGACCGATGAATGGAAAAGCGCTGCGCCGCTCGCTTCGCCTTACGCGTTTCCGCTTCGTCATTTTCCAGCTCTGCTTCTCTGATGTCTTCAATGCAAACCACCATCTACACCGTAGGGCATGGCCGTCATCCATTCGTCTATTTTCTTGAGCTGCTGCGACGGCACGAGATAGCCTTCGTTTGTGACGTGCGAAGCGCGGCGCGCTCGCGCTGGCCGCAATTTAACGGGCGCGTGCTCGAAGAACTTTTGCGCGAAGAGGGAATCGGTTACGAGCACCTGCCCGAATGCGGTGGCAAAGTGGTTGCGCCGCCCCGTGAGTTGGCGCGCGGGCTGGAACGCATTATGGAGCTTGGAGCGGAGCTGCGCGTCGCCATCATGTGCTCGGAATCGCAGCCGCTCACAGGCCACAGTCAGCCGCGCGCCAACTGCCATCGCGTCGGGTTGCTCTCCGTACCCTTGAGGGCACGCGGCGCGCGCATCCTGCATATCCTGCCCGACGGGGCCGTTTTGGAAGTGGACGAGTCTGCGCTTCCCTCAATCTGGTAGACGGCGAGAGAGAGAGCGCACGCTAACCTCTGGCTTCCGAGACCTGGCCTTTGACGCGGTAATCGGCGGCGTGTGTGCGCGCGAAATAGATCGAGAGCAGGAAGGCCGTGAACATGATGGCGGCGGCCACCCAGAAGGTCAGGCGCAGGCTGTGGTCGCTCATGTGGTGAATTTTCCGGTCGGCCCCGTAGGTCTCGACCGCGCTGTAAACGAGCGCGGAAGAGATGAGTGGGCCCACCGTGCGCGCCAGGCTGGCGACCGACTGTGTGACGCCGAGCACCCCTCCCTGTTCCCCGCGCCCGACGCTCTTCGAGGCCAGCCCCGTCAACGTCGGCGTCGAAAGCGAATTGCCGACGGCGAAAGTCCCGCCTACCAGGAGCAGCGTCACGAGGCCCGTATGCGGGCCCGTAAAGGGAATCACGAAGAGGCTCGACGCAAACAGGAGCGCGCCCGCGATGATGAGCGGCAGTTCGCCGAAGCGCTTGACCAGCCGCCCGATCAGCCCGCCCTGTATGATCGCCCCGATCAGCCCCACGAAAACAAAGAGCCAGCCCGTATCATGCGCGTCGTAGCCGAAGCGGTACATCGTAAAGAGCGCGAACGAGGCCGTCATGATCGAGAAGGCCACGATGAAGAGAAAATAGATGGAGAGGACGTAGGCAAGCCTGGACTGTTTGAGCGCCCCGTACAGTTGCGACCACCGGCCCACAGCCGCCGAGGCGCGCGCCGGGTGATCGGGCGTGACCGTTTCGGGCAGCGTGAAATAAAGCAGGACGGCATTGCCAAAGGCCAGGGCGGCGGCGAACAGGAAAGGGATGTTGATGCCCCAGCGGCTCAGGATGCCGCCGATGGCCGGGCCGAAGATGAACCCCAGGCCAAAGGCCGCGCCGACCACCCCCATCCCCTTCGCGCGATTCTCAGGCGTCGTCACATCGGCGATATAAGCCTGCGCCGTAGAGATGTTGCCGCCCGTAATGCCGTCTATGATGCGACCCGCAAAGAGCATCCAGAGCGTCGTCGCCAAACCCATGATCGTAAACCCGAGGCTCGTCCCCAGCAGGCTCAAAAACAGTACGGGCCTGCGGCCATACTTGTCCGATAGTCTTCCGAGGATCGGCGTAAATAGTAGCTGCATGATCGAGTATGAGGCGAACAGCAGCCCGACGGCGCGCGGCGTCGCATTGAACCGAGTCCCTTCGACATAAAAGGGCAGGACGGGAATGACGATGCCGAACCCTATGAGGTCTATGAAGACCGTGATGAAGATGACGAGCAGCGGAGAACGTCGCATAAAACAGTAGGTGATGAGCGATGAGCGATGAGTTAAAGACCCTGTTCCCGCTTTCTACTCACCCTTGATCGCTTCCTTCCTATCTCCTTCTGCCGCCCGTATTCATCAGCAGCCTATCGATAGAAGCCTGCCCGCCGCCCGCGATCAGCAGCGCAACAGCCATCCCGAGCAGCGCGAGCGTAAATTCTATCCCTCGATTGTTCATAAAGAACGACCCCCAGTGCACGCCTATCATGGCTGTGAGCATCACGCAGGCGATCAGGAACGCGCCCACCCGTGTCAGCAACCCGGCGAACACGAGTATGCCGCCGACCAACTCGGCGAACGAGGCGGCGGCCATCCACAGCCAGCCGGGACGCATAAAGGCGAACGGCGGGGGAAATTGCATGATCGTGTTTAAGCCGGGGCCTCCCCAGGAGCCGAATACTTTCTGCGCGCCGTGCGCGATGAAGACGATACCGAGGGCGAGACGAACGGGCACAGTAATCCACGTCGGAGCAGTAGCGATTATTTTCCGGAACATCGTTAGCACCTCTCATAAGCGGTTTTTCGAGGGAACAACCAATATTAAGTTATCCGGCCCCGAATGTCGCCCGGAGACAGAGGCGCTCGGCCAAAATGCGGAGATTGGAAGAGGCCCGGAGAAAGCCAACCTCGCACGGCACGGCGCGCCCGTTGCTTTTGTGTCCCGGCGACGCGACTCAGGAATATCTGAGGAGTCTCTGCGCGATGGCCTGTTTGGACTGGACGCCGACCATACGATCGACTGACGCGCCTCGTTTGAAGAACAACAAAGTCGGAATGCTCTGGACGCCAAACTCCGAGGCGGTGCGCGGGTTCTGATCGACGTTTAATTTGGCGACGACATAGCGCCCTTTGGATTCCGAGGCCAACTGATCGAGCACGGGCGCGAGCATGCGGCATGGCCCACACCACTCCGCCCAGCAGTCGAGCACCACCGGGCGATCACCCGCCGAGCCCAGCACGTCCGCGAAGGTCGCGTCCGTCACCGTGCGCGGCTTGCTCGTATCAATCTCACCGGCCGCTCGCGTCACATCGAGCGCCGCGCCGCATTTGCCGCACACGGGTTGACGCTTCCCGGTCTTACTCTCTTCGACGCGATTCTTCGCGCCGCACTGTTGACATGCGATGATACTCATCTTCTTTCGACCTCCTTACTTATGACACGTAGGCTTGAGCTTAAAGAAGATTCGTCGCGAAAGTTTTGCAGCGAGGACGCACCGGGGGCCCGGGGGTCGGGGGGGACGCGATACGGGGGGCGTGGGCCTGTGCCGCACTTTCCTGCTGTGACCGGCCCCCGACCCCCGGCCCCCGGTTCGCGCTTCTCTTTTTAGCCTCCCGCCTTTTATGATGTCAGCGGGTTAATGAACAAGGAAGAGGTTTTTCGCTGATGGATTTTGAGGGAAGGGTTGCCCTGGTGACGGGCGCGGCATCTGGCATCGGTCGCGCCTGCGCTCTTGAGCTGGCGCGGCGCGGGGCGAGCATCGCGGTCGTCGACGTGGTCGGCGAAGATGTGATGATACAGACTTCGCACCTGCTGAAGGAGACCGGAGCGCGCGTCTCGACCTTCACCGCCGATGTCGTCGATCACGGTAAAGCGTCGCGCATCGTCGCCGAGGCGCACGCTCGACTGGGCCGCCTCGATATTCTGGTCAACGCCGCCGGAGTCAACAGCGACGCGCCGCTATGGAAGATGACGGAGTCGCAATGGGACAGGGTCGTGAACGTCAATCTGAAGGGGACGTTCAACTACATACGCGCCGTCTCGACCCTGTTTCGCGAGCAGCGTTCGGGCAAGATCGTTAATATCTCTTCGATTCAGGCTCTGCGCGGCGTTAGCTTCGGCATCAGCAATTACGCGGCGTCGAAGGCGGGCGTCATCGGCTTGACTCGCTCGGCGGCGGCCGAGCTGGGCGGCTCGAACGTCAACGTCAACGCCGTCGCGCCCGGCTTCATAGAGACGCCCATGATTGAGCGGCTGCCGAAGAAGATCAAGGAGGGGGCCGCGCGCGAGGCCGCTCTGGGCCGCATCGGCGAGCCGCAGGATGTCGCCGGTCTGGTCGCCTTTCTATGCTCGGAGCAGGCGCGCCACATCACCGGCGAAGTGATACGCGTCGATGGTGGACAGAGTCTTTGATAGAGAGTGAGAGAGAGCGCACGCAAAGGGCTTCCCTCAAGGTTTGCGCTTCCGGGGGTCGGAGGCTTTTTTCTCTCTCTCGGCTTCGGCTTAAACGCTCGAAGCTGCTACTGCTCGCGGCTCGTGACGATAATGCGATGGCTTATCAGAACATCAATCTTTCCATCAAAGACCGTGTCGGTCGCATCGCGTTGGCGCGCGCGCCCCTGAACGTCTTCAATATCGCCATGATGCGCGAGATCGGCGCGGCGCTCGCCGAGTGCGTGCGCGAGCGTGAGTTGGTGGCGATTGTGTTCGAGGCCGCGCCTGAAACGCGCGCCTTCAGCGCCGGGGTCGCCGTCGAGGAGCACGTCGAAGAGACTATCTACCAGATGCTGGATGCGTTCCACGCTATCTTTCGCGCGCTTGAGCAGGCGGCAAAACCTACGCTGGCGGTGGTTGACGGGGCGGCACTCGGCGGCGGATGCGAACTCGTGGCCGGGTGCGACATAGTGATCGCCTCTGAACGCGCACGCTTCGGCCAGCCCGAGATCAAGCTCGGCGTTTTCCCGCCCGTCGCCGCCATTCTCCTGCCACGCATCATAGGAGACAAGCGCGCGCGCGAGCTTATACTGACGGGCGAATTGATCGACGCTGGCGAGGCGGCGCGTCTCGGCCTGGTTAATTATTTGGTTCCCTCGGCTCAGCTCGCGCAGAAAACCGAGGAGATTCTGGCAAAGCTGCGCGAGTTGTCCGCGCCCTCTCTGGAAGCGACGCGGCGTGCGATTGATCTGGCGCGCGGCCTCACGTTTGAAGAGGCTCTGAGCCAGGTCGAGACTCTGTACCTGACCGAACTGATGAAGACGGAGGACGCGCGCGAGGGCGTCCGTGCCTTCATGGAAAAACGCAAGCCAGCGTGGCGCAATCGGTGAGCCTTTGATAAAGGCTTGAGTGTAAGGGATGAAACCCGAAGGTAGCTATAAAGCAATGAACGTTCGGTCGCGGCGCGGAGCAGCAACAGCCGCCGCCGCCAGCGCGCGCCTCCGCCTCGCCTCGTTCCATCTTCGTTCCTCGTTGCGAGGTGGGCCTTGCGCCTTCATCCTTTCACTTCTGCTGGCGCTTTCCCTGCTCCCGTCGCTCGCTTCGAGCACGCCCGCGCAGCAAGTCGCACCGCCCGTCCAGAGGGGAACTCCGCAAGGGCCGCGCTCGCATGAGACTAATGCGCCCGCCGAGCCTGAAATGATCGAGCGGGCGATGTCGGCCGTCTGCGCCGAGCGAGAGGTAGACCCGCTCGGCAGCGTGCCGATTGACGAGATGCAGTCGCGTCCGTCGCTTCCCATCGGTCACCCGGAGGTCATCGCCGGGGCGCGTCGCGCCGAACGACTGTTGCCCGTCGCGCGCGAGTTGACCATCAAGGCGCTGCGCGAGCTTGCGGACGAGTACGGTCTCGCCGCACACAGAGTCCGCGACGCGACCGCTCGAATCAAGGGGGTCAGGGAGATAGAACCGGACATGGATTTGCGCGACAATGCGGCGGTCGTCCTCAGCGACCCGCACACGATCAGCTTCGGGACGATCTTTCTGGCCGGGCTTCGCTCGGACGAAGGTATGGTCAGCGTGCTCTCGCACGAGCTGATACACATCGCGGACGGTAAGACGGACACCCTGCGCCCGCTTTTCCGTCTCGTCGGGCGACGCGCCGCCAGCCTGACGGGCTTCAGCATCTACGGGCACAGGCCCGAGGAGCTGACGTGCGATCTGGTCGGGGCGATGAGCGCGCGCGATCTGGTCGCACGCACGGCGAGCGCCGACTCGCTGGCGCGACGATTGGCCCGCTCCGTCGAACACAACTGTGTCGAGGAAGACGATACGGATGAAGATCATCTCTCGCCGCGTAATACAATGCGCGCCGTCTTCGCGCTCGACCCGGCGCTGGCGCGCGACATCATGAATCGCGACGGGTTCATTCCGCTGCTCGAAAACCCGCGACCGCAGCAGCAGCAGCAGCAGTAACGACCCCGTCGCTTTTCAAAATATCCAGGCCATACGACACGGCGCGCCCCGAATCGCTCGGCCTCCGTCACTCAATCTCCATGATTCCGCTCTATGACTGCGCCGTCGCTTGATCGCCCTACTTCGTTGACAACCCCGTCTTGCGGTTTCTATCATCAGCGGTTCAGGAATCAAGCGATCAGGGCCGGGCGATTTCCGAAGATACGGAGAGGGGGAGCTGAGGGATGCGATGGCGCATTGATCGAGCGGGTGTGCGTCGCGTCGCGCCGTGGTGCGGGCGGTGGTCGGCGCTCCTTTCGCTGCCGCTGCTACTGCTCTTGATTGCCGGGGCGGGAGCGGGTTGCCGTACGCTTGTCGGAGATCGACAGAGCGTGCGCCCGCGCTCGCTGCGCGATGTTCCGGCGCAGCGCCTCGCCTATCGCTTCACGCCGGATACTGAGCCGCCGCCCGCTGCGTCCGCGAAGCAAGACCCGAACGACAGGCTCGACGCGGTCGAAGCCGATTTCGAGACCAACCGGAAGGACGATGCGCTGTTGCGGACGGTTGTTTCGCCCGACGCTTCGCCCGAGCGTCAGCGTGTGCTCGCGCTCTATGCGACCGGCGAAGAGCAGGAAGAACTGTTTCGCATTGACATGTACACGGCCGACGGGAAGTTCCTGCGCAACCTGACGCCGCCCGACCTCAAGGGCGCGTTTGCCTCTACGGTTGCGTGGTCGCCGGACGGAAACCAGGTCGCCTTCATCGCGCGCAAAAATCCGCTGGCGAAGCCCACACCTCCGGCGCTCGTGGACGTGCCCGAGGATATTCCGGCCGCGCCCACGCCGATGGCATCGGTCGCGCCCATCTTCGGCATTGTGCCCTCCTTCAATACCGAACAGATTTACATCTGCAACCGCGACGGCTTTGATCTGAGGCCGCTCACTCAGCGCGAAGGGCTGATCTACTTTTACCTGGCGTGGGCTCCGGACGCTCACGCTCTGGCCGCGCTCGCCTGCACGGAGAGCGAGCTACAGGCGCGAGACCCTTCGTATCTGCGGCCCGCCGGGCGTCCGCGACTGCTCGCGCTCGACGGACAGGAGCGACTGCTCGCGGATCAATCGACGGATGCTTTGCCCGTCTGGTCGCCCGATTCTTCAAAGGTCGCCACGGCCTTCGACAAAGATGTAGCCATTTACGACGCCGTGACGGAGACGCCGACGGCGGCGCGCCTCCCCTTAAGCGAGCCGCTGCTTGCCGCCTCGATCCGTTATGACGAAAAAAATTTAAAGAAGGCGACGAGCCGCCCCGTCTCGCTCAATCCGATCGTGCGTCTCGAATGGCCGCAGCCCGACACCCTGTTCATAGAGACCGGCTTCGAGCGCATCTACTTGAACGAGCCGCCCGTGAGCCGCTTCATGCGCTGGCATACGCTCTATCTCAGCCCGCAGGCCGCGCTGCTCAGCGCCAACAGGATCAGCCACCTATCGCTTTAAGGCTGAGACAGAGCGCGCGTCCCCCGCGCCGCCCTGAGAGTCGGAACGGGTTAAGCCTGGAGCTTGATCGCGCGCCGGGCGTGTCGCTGGAGTAGAGATTCCCGCGTCTGAAAAAGAGCGGGGCGGGGCCGGGACTACGCTTTGAAAAGGAAGAGCGCCTGTCGGCAATGTTGCCGACAGGCGCTCATGTCTTTAAGAGCTGTTTTGGCCGGGTGCTCTGTTGAGAAAGCTATGCGCCCGAGCCTTTCCTTCTCTCTATCTCTGCTCTGCGCCGGACGATTACGAACCCGAGGCGGCCTGTCCCTGCTGCCCGCGTCCAAGATGACCGGCGAGCAGTTGTTTGGCGCGCTCGGCGCGGCGCGTATATTCGTCCTTCGTCTCACGAAAGAACTGTGCAAGCTCCTGATTGCCCTCCTGCTCGGCATCCGCAATGTACAGGGCCACGGTCTCCGCGCCCTGTAACAGGTGGTAAGCGGTGCTTATCAAGTCGTAGGTGATGTCCCTGGTTCCCGTATCGCCCTGACTATTATCACTTCTCTGGCTGGACATAATTTCCCTCCTGAAAAACTCGGTTTACGTCATAGGGGCTATGTGTGTGGGGAAGTCGCACTTCATTTTAGGAGTCGTGCGAGAGCCGGTCAAGACTGAGGGGGAGAAAGAGACTCCTTGAATAGCTTTGCGCCCGGCGCGCGCGCGGGGCCTGGGTTTCACAGAGAGAGGGGGATTTTAAAAGCAACGTTTCCAGGAAGGGTGTGCCGACGCTCCCTTAGCAGGAAGGGCGACGGCGCGGCCCTTAATGAATCGTGCGCCTTGTAATGCTCATGCGCTGCCAGACGAGGCTTTCGTCCGGGAAGGCTATTCCCGGCTCGGAGCGAAGCACCGTCGCCGCCATCACTATCGTATCCAGGTCACGAAAGATTCCGGCGCACGGGCCGCATATTTCGAGGTGGGTTTTAACCTCCAACTGCATGGTCGTATCAAGCAGGTCATCATGAAAGTCGCTCAGCAGCTCCAAACTCTTTGCACAATCCATGGCTCGTCCCCTTCAAGGTAAATCGTCGGTCGCCCGAAATGGTTTTAGACTCTAATTGTTGGCCGCCTGTTGCCTGATAAGGGCTCTTAATTTCAGCCGCGCCTTGTGTAGCTGCGATTTGGATGTTCCTTCGGAGATGCCGAGCATCCCTGCGATCTCGCCGTGCTCGTAGCCCTCTACGTCATGCAGGACGAAGACGCTGCGGTAGCCGGGCGGCAGCTTCGTGATCGCGTTCTCAAGTATCATCCGATCAACCACGGGCATTTTGTTCTGATTCTCCGTCCCCTGCACGATCTGCACAGGGGTTTCGCCCTCTTCGGTGGTGAACTCCGGACGGCTCTTGCGGCGGCGAAAGTGCATTAGTACCTGGTTGACCGTCATGCGATGGAGCCAGGTGGTGAAGGCCGACTCGCCGCGAAAGCTCCCGATCTTATTATAGAGATGCGTGAAGGTCTCCTGGGTGAGGTCTTCGGCCTCTTCCGGGCTTCCGGTCATGCGCAGGCTGAGGGAATAGACGCGGCGAAAGTGGCGGCGGTACAACTCCTCAAACGCCGCCATGTCACCGGCCGCTGACTTCTGCGCCAGCTCAAAATCGGTTGGCCTGGTCTTCTCAATCTCGGCTACGCTCACGTCTATTTGAACCCCCCTTGTGCCTTTTTAGAGTCTGGAAAATCCGACGCCAGGAGACCGCCCGCCGGATTCCCTTTAACTCCTCGAATGCTGCCCGTTCTGTCGAAGAATATATCCTATACTATTTTTGCTTCTCCTGTCCTGTCCCGGCCATATCTTCAACCCGTCGGGCGTCCGCGATATATTACTGGAGGGCTCAAGCGAAGCACACGAACCAGAGAAACGGCCGCCGAAAAAGCAGGGTCTACAAAGTGCGCCGACCGCCCCCTTCCGATCTCATTGATGTTGAGCGTGGGGTGGATTACTCTACCGCTGCTACGACCCCGCGTTTCCCGAAGGCTCAAGGGAGAGAACAAAGAGGCGAAGCATGACGCTCGAAGACCAGCGCGAAGCCCTGGCTCGGTTGCACGGGTACCTGACGAGCGCAGGCGTGCCGGATTCTCACCTGAGCCCCGGATGGCTGGCGCGCCGTCTCGGCGTCGAGGAGCGGGAATTACTGGGCACGCTCGCCCATGCTGTTCGTGAAGGGCTGGTCGAGCTGCACTGGGAGGTCTGGTGTCCGGGATGCGGGATCAGCGTCGAAGAGTTCGAGTCGCTCAGGGAAGCGCGCGCCCTATCGGAATGCGCGCCGTGCGGGCTGCATTTTGATTTGCACCTTGATCGCGACGTGCGCGTAACCTTTTCGGCGAGCGAGAGGGTGCGGCGCGAGCGCGGCACTGGGCACGGGAGCGAGCCTCTGCGTCTCGATCAAGAGGGCGCTGCTACTGCTACTACTATTACTACTGCGCCGACGCGGGGCCTCGATCTTCTGCTCGTTCCGGCATTCCGCGAGCTGTTTTCCGGCGAAGCCCCGGCGGCCGACGAGTCCTTACGCATCGGTCGCGTCGCCATCCTGTTCACAGACCTGCGCGGGTCGACAGCCATGTATGCGGAGCGCGGCGACCCGCTCGCCTATCGCCTCGTCCGCGATCACTTTGCGATCCTGGCGGAATCAATCGAGCGCAATCGCGGCGCTTTCATCAAGACCATCGGGGACGCCGTGATGGCCTCGTTCGCATCGGGCGCGGACGCCGTGCGCGCAGCCCTCGAAGCGCAGATGGAGCTTCACGCGCGCGCCGTTGCCATGGGCGGCGAACTGATCGTCAAGGCGGGCGTTCACGCGGGCGCGTGCCTGAGCGTGAGGCTTAACGAGCGGCTTGATTTCTTCGGCGGCGCGGTCAACACGGCGGCGCGCGTGCAGGGGCTCTCGCACGGCGATGACGTGGTGGTAACGGACGCCGTCATGGCAGACCTTGAGGCCGAGCCCGATCCTCCCTCCTTCCAGATCGCCGAGAGCTTTGACGCGGAACTGCGCGGCCTGCCCGCGCCCGTTCACGTCCACCGGCTCAGATAATGGCCGTGCCGCCCCTCCCACCTTTCCCCGCCAGAATTTCATTGAAGGAGAGTGGCCTCAGCAGCCCATTTAGAAACTCGGCGGCGAAGGCGTTTCTCGCCCGTCGCCAGTCCTCAAACTTGTCTTTGACCAGCCCTAAAATTTGTCTCCGAGCAGCCTTGCATTGATGACGACCTTGCGGCTATCTTGCGTTCAAAATCTCTTCAGAATGCGAATGGTGAAAGGTCAAGCCGGATGACAGAGTCTGACAAACTGCGCGACGATCCGTTCTGGTACAGGGACGCCGTCTTTTACGAAGTCTACGTGCGCGGATTTTATGATTCCAACGCCGACGGGATAGGTGATTTCCGAGGGCTCACGGAAAAGCTGGATTACCTACAGTGGCTCGGCATCGATTGCATCTGGCTGCTGCCAATGTACGCTTCGCCTTTGCGCGACGGCGGCTATGACATCTCCGACTATTACGCGATGCTGCCCGAGTACGGCAACCTCGATGATTTCAAGACCTTTCTGAATGCGGCCCACGCGCGCGGGATTCGCGTTATCGCCGACCTGGTCATCAATCACACCTCGGACGAGCATCCCTGGTTTCAGGAAGCGCGACGCGCGCCCGATTCATTGAAGCGGGACTGGTACGTTTGGAGTGACACGGATCAGAAGTACGCGGACGCGCGCATTATCTTTACGGACACGGAGCGCTCGAACTGGACGTGGGATGAAGAGGCGCACGCCTTTTACTGGCATCGCTTCTTCAGCCATCAGCCCGACCTCAACTATGACAACGAAGAAGTCCAAAGGGCGATGCTTGGGGTCGTCTCGTTCTGGCTGGATTTGGGGATTGACGGTTTTCGCGTTGACGCCGTGCCGTACCTGTTCGAGCGCGAGGGAACGAACTGCGAGAATCTGCCCGAGACGCACGCCTTCCTCAAGCGGCTGCGCGCCTTTGTCGAGACGCGCTACCCGAACTGCCTGCTTCTGGCCGAGGCCAACCAGTGGCCCGAAGACGTGGTCGCGTATTTCGGGCGCGGCGACGAGTTTCACATGAATTATCACTTCCCGATCATGCCGCGCCTCTTTATGGCGCTGCGCCAGGAAGACCGCCGTCCCATAGTCGAGATACTGGAGCGCACTCCGCCTATTCCCGAGGGCTGCCAGTGGGGAATGTTCCTTCGCAATCACGACGAGCTGACGCTTGAGATGGTGACGGACGAAGAGCGCGACTATCTCTACAACGAGTATGCCAAAGACAGGCGTATGCGGCTCAACGTCGGTATTCGCCGCCGACTCGCGCCGCTCCTGGATAATAGCCGCCGTCGCATAGAGCTGCTGCACGGACTGCTTTTCTCTCTGCCGGGAAGCCCGTTTCTATATTACGGCGACGAGATAGGAATGGGCGACAACATTTACCTGGGCGACCGCGACGGCGTGCGCACGCCCATGCAGTGGTCGGTTGATCGCAACGCCGGATTTTCGAGGGCCGATTTCGCCCAGCTATATTTCCCGGTTATCATGGATCCGGTTTACGGCTACCAGTCGGTCAACGTCGAAGCGCAGCAGCGTTTCAGCACATCCCTGTTACACTGGATACGCCAGATGATTCACCTGCGAAAAGCGCATCACGTGTTCGGTCGCGGCTCGATGGCATTCGTCAAGCCTGAGAATCGCAAGGTTTTCGCCTTCACGCGCGCCTTTGAGGGCGAGACGGTGCTCTGCGTATTTAACCTTTCGCAGTTCGCGCAGCCCGTCGAGCTTGACCTCGCTCCGCACCGTGGAGCGACGCCCGTGGAGATGCTCGGCAATACTGTTTTTCCGATGATTGGCGATCAGCCCTATCAACTCGCGCTCGCGCCGTTCGGCTTCTACTGGTTTCTGCTCGAAGGCGCGGGCGCTCAAGCAAAGTAGCTTGAGATTGAGGGCGGACTTGCGACGGCTGCGGTAGGGGCGAGACGTTTCTCAATCTCAAGTCAGGGTAAGGCCGCAGGGCGGCTCCGGTGTTTCTAAAATTCTACGAGCGAGGGGAATGAGCATGGTTTCGGGAACAAATGGGGCGACAAGTGGGGTGACAGACACGGAGGGGAACGAGGATCGACGGTTGGTGGTGGTATCGAACCGCCTGCCCTTCACCCTGAAGCGCGCGGGCGATGGGTGGCGCACGGAGAGGAGCGCGGGCGGACTGGCAACAGCGATGGGCCCAATCCTCGAACGAACCCGTGGGATATGGATCGGTTGGTCGGGCGAAGCGTCGGGCGCGACCGACGACAGGCGGCAAAAACTGCTTGACCGCTGGGCCGAGCGCGAGCGCTACTTCGCGGTTGACCTGACGCCCGACGTGGCGCACGGCTTTTACGAAGGTCTTGCGAACCAGGCGCTCTGGCCGCTCTTTCACCATTTTCCCGGCCTCTTCAAATTCGACCCCGCACACTGGCTCGCTTACACCGAGGCCAACCATCGCTTTCGTGATGTAGTCGTCAAGCACTTGCGCCCGAACGACCTCGTCTGGATACACGATTACCAGTTGATGCTGCTGCCGAGCCTCCTGCGCGAGTGTGTGCCGGAGGCTCGCGTCGGATTCTTCCTCCATATCCCTTTCCCTTCGTCCGCCGTCTTTCGTCTTATGCCGCGCCGCGAAGAGTTGTTGCGCGGTCTGCTCGGGGCCGATTACATAGCCTTTCACACCTACGGCTACCTGCAACATTTTCGCGCCTCCACTCTTCGCATCCTCGGGATGGACAGCCAGATGGATCGCATCGAGGTCGGGGGCCGCTCCGTGCGACTGGATGCGCTGCCCATAGGCATCGCGCCCTCGGAGTTCACAGAGCTTCTACAAAGGGATGAAGCGACCAGGGCACGGCTCTCTGAGATACGAGAGCGTTATGCGGGCCGCTATCTACTGCTCGGCGTCGACCGCCTCGACTATACCAAGGGCATCCCCGAGAGGCTTCGCACCTTCAGGCGGTTGCTTGAAGCTTTCCCGGAGCTGCGAGGCAAAGCAGTGCTTATACAGGTCGCCGTT
Source organism: Pyrinomonadaceae bacterium (assembly GCA_035940775.1). Lineage (GTDB taxonomy): Bacteria > Acidobacteriota > Blastocatellia > Pyrinomonadales > Pyrinomonadaceae > DASQYE01. Next base: position 196,278 of record DASZEN010000003.1, read on the forward strand.
CCTTCGCGCGAAGTCATACAGATGTATAAGGAGCTGCGACAGGAGGTGGACGAGCTGGTTGGAAAGATCAACGGACAATTCAGCACACCCGACTGGACGCCGATTGTTTACATGCGGCGCGGCATTCCGCGCTCGGAACTGGCGGCGCTCTACGCGGCGGCTGATCTGGCGTGGGTGACGCCGCTCCGAGACGGGCTGAACCTCGTCGCCAAAGAGTATGTCGCCTGCCAGAGCGGGGGTGACGGCGTGCTCGTCCTCAGCGAATTTGCCGGGGCCGCCGCGGAGATGGGCGAAGCCTTTCTGGTCAACCCCTACGACGAGGAGCGCACGGCTGAAGTCATCGCTCGCGCTCTCGCGCTTCCTTCGGAAGAGCGGCGCGAGCGTATGGCTGCGCTGCACAGGCGAGTCCTGCGCAATAACGTCTTCGCCTGGGGCGACCGTTTCATCTCGAATCTGAGCGAAGCGGTCGCGGGCAGTGCACGCCGCCCTTCGGAGAAACCGGAAAGGCTGCCGACGGAGCGCGCGCGCTCTGCTTTTCACGAGGCGGCTCATAGATTATTGCTGCTCGATTATGACGGCACGCTCGTCCCTTACGCGACGAGGCCGCAGGATGCCGCGCCGCCGCCCGACCTGATCTCGCTTCTGTCGCGTCTCGCAAGCGACGCGGCCAACCGGGTAGCAGTTGTCTCCGGTCGTTCGCGTTATGATCTCGAAGCCTGGTTCGGTCACATCCAGGGTTTGTGGATCGCGGCGGAGCACGGTGCGATCTTGCGCTCGCCTCAGACGGGAGCGTGGGAGCTATACCGCACGAACTACTCCGATGAATGGAAACAGCAGGTCGTGCCCGTGCTTGAACATTTCGTTGATCGCACGCCCGGAAGCTTCATAGAGGAGAAGGAGTTCTCCGTGGTCTGGCACTATCGCATGTCCGACCCAGAGTTCGGCGAATGGCTCGCCAATGAACTGGTCGCGAATCTCGAACAGATGCTCGCCGAGACGGAGCTGCGAGCCTTTCGCGGCCAAAAGTCGGTCGAAGTAAAGCTCGTCTGGGCCAATAAGGGCGAAGTGCTGGCGAGACTCGCCGAAAGCTCTTCCGAAGAACCCTCCTTCTGTCTTGCGGCGGGCGATGACCGCACCGATGAAGACCTCTTCGCGCGCCTGCCGGACAACGCCTGGACTGTGCATATAGGCGACCGGCGCTCGCGCGCACAGTTCCGCCTCTCCAACCCGCAAGAGCTGCGGCAACTGCTCACTAGCTTCGCGGAACCGGCCAGGACGGAAGCCGCCTCCGCTTCTTAAGGCGTATCTCAAAGGAACTCCCTGAGATAGGGCGAGAGATAGTAATATGGCCCACGACGCGTGCCGTGGGCCATATTACTATCTCCGCTTTGTCGGGACAGTTGGTGCTCTTTTCTGAACCGAGCCTCGCGCGTTAGGAGCGCGCGTTCATCGGCACCAGACTGTCAACCGCTCCGTAAATCCGCAGGTACATCTGCGTCTCGGAAGGAATCAGGCTGCGCCAGTTTGATTCGCCGCGCTTGATGTAGCCCGCGAGCCGCGCCGGGTTGGAATTGTAACCGGCGGCGAGCAGTTCCTCCCTGGTCGCGAGCTTCGAGTCGAGGGCATTTACAATCTCTTCCTGCCGCAGAAGATCGTTCCAGGTTCCCTGCATGTAGAGCAGCATCGCTTCCAGGGCGTTGGCGTGATCGCGCATCCCCGTGACGAAGTCCGGATGAAGGCCCGCTCCCGGATGCAGGTCTCTAATCATCTTGTAAGTCGAAGGGATCATCTGGATCATCCCGCCCGCACCGGCTGAGCTTACGGAGTAGCGATATGTATCCCTTGAGTTGAGCGAATAGAGCGTCGCAATCTCGTTAAAGAGCGCCGCGCGATCTTCGTTCATAAAGCGCTTGTGATCCGTATGCTCGACGATACAGAGACGTTCAGCCGCGTCTATAACGCCCGGCTCGATGACGGTTCCCCTCTGCTTCAGCCGCTCGGCCGCCAGATTGAGCATCCGGTGGATATAGTCTCTGCCATCGCGGGCGAGTTCCGCAGACTCAAGCGCCGGATGCACGGAGGAGTAGTAAGCCGTCTCGTTCTCGTCGGGCCGCCTGATAGGGTACTGGACGACGAGCGGCGCGAGATTGCGGCCCTTATCGTCGAAAATCGTAACTGCTGTATTAACGCCATTTGCCCGTACAACGCGGACGCGGGCCGTGCGGTCGCGCGCGATATTGACGGTCACCTCAGCGTCCTTCTTCAGAAAAACCTCTTTCGGCAATGTCAGCGAATGAAGCTCGGGGCTGGCCGGATCGGCTGCCGCAATCCGCACATCATCCGACGCGGGCTCGCCCTGCCGGGCGAGCATCTTTTTGGCCTCCGCGATCCGCGCGTGAATCTGGCTGACATCCTCGCTCCCGGCCCTGCTCGAAGCGGCGCTAGTCGAAAACTCAGCGCTCATGGGAAGCGTCGTCGAGGTAAGGAAAAAGGGGTTGTGCGCGAACATCGGGAGAAGCAGGAGCACAATGGGGAACGCAGAAAAGAATGCTTTTCTCATGGGTAATCGAGACCGCAGTTTTCTTAGGGTTTGTCAGGATGTCTGTGGGGGGGGAACGTCTACTTTGATGCTGCGCGGGCCAGTCCGGTTTGCTCGAAGGCCAGGGCGGCTCAGACAAAAGTTCGCCGTCGCGCGATTCGATTCAGCACGTGTTCGCGATTGTCCTTTTATCGTTCATCGGGCGGGCGTACTCATGGACTCCAATCCGTACATCAGATTGCCACATTGTGTCGACGAGCGCAGGGCGCGCACGCGCGCCCCAAACGTAGGAAGGGCACGCGTGCTTCGCCTGATTTGAGCCGGGCCGCCCACCATTTCGTGAGCCTGTTGTGGCAAATCAGTAATGCTCGACCCGTGGTATTCAAAAAAGCTTGATGGATGGGCCGCAAACGTGGTCTTTGCCCCGGCTCATCCTATGGCACGGAGTTTGATAAGGTAACGAGTGGCTTTGATAATAGAGAATTTCAATTCGGTCGCCCCTGTTAAAACATAAGCGAGCGACCGTGCAAGGAGGCCCGGTTGTGAAGGGGAGAGCACAACCGGGCCTCCATTGCGATAAGGCGTGAGATGCCCCCTTATTTTCGACGTTTGATTTAAGAGGCAAGAGAATTAATTAAGATGTCCGAAACTTCTATAGCGAAAACGACCGTTCTCGTCGTCGATGATGTCAGCGATAATCTTATACTGATAAGCCTCTCGCTTCAGGACATGGGTTATCGCGTGCTGACGGCCAGCAATGGTGAGGAGGCCGTGGCGGTCGCGCAACGCGCCCGCCCAGACCTTATCCTGATGGATATAGCCATGCCGGGGCTGGACGGCCTGGGCGCGACGCGCCGCATACGCAGTCAGGCAGAGCTTCGGAGCATACCGATTGTGGCGATCACGGCTTTCGAGACCGACGGTTTTCGTCGCGCCGCTTTTGACGCTGGCTTTGATGGTTACCTGACCAAGCCTTTTGATTTCGTCCGGCTGAACAATTTGATAAAGATGCTGCTGCCCACCGAAGAGGTGGCGACCGACGACCTCTCGCATGACGAGCAGACCGGGACGATCCACGAAGAGACGACCGAGTTGGTGCGCGGACAATAAGAGTCGCCCGCCGGAATCACTTCCGGATGCCGCTCTGTCGTCACCGCTCGCAGCTATCTTCATAAAGAAAGATAACTTTGAGCGGCTGATCGCCAGGCGCGGCCTACTTTTTCTCCGCCGGGAGCGGGTTCGTAGTATCGAGCGCCACTTTCCACTTGCCGTCCCTGTTACGTTTCCAGACGCGCACGTAGTAGCCCTTCTCAAGGGGAGACGCCGCGCCCTGTCCCTTCACCTCATAGCTGCCGTAGGTGTATCCCAGATCGTTCGACCGGGCGACATCCGCCTTGATCGGCTCCCAAACGAGGCCCGTCTCCTTGCCTGAAAAGTAGGAATTGAAGGCTTCCTTTCCGGTCTGCGGAAACATGCCGTTGCGGTGCAGCCGTGCATCATCGTCTATGAAGTCGAGGAACGCTTTCATGACCCCGACCGCCTTAGACTTTTTCAGAAATTCGCGCTCCATCGCCATTAACGCCGCGCGTTCCCTTTCCGGATTCACCTTTGCCGATGTCTGACGGAACTGCGAGGGGCGCGCCGCTCGAAATGCGGGCGGCTCGGAAGCTTCCGGCGCTGGCGTTTCAACGCCCGCGTCTATCACCACCTTCCAATTGCCGTCGGCCTGTTTTTTCCAGATCGAGAAATAGTAGCCGTGGCGCGACGGCCTCGGCTCCGGGCTGCGGTCTGTCGTCCAGAAAGGCCCGGTCGTAAAGCCCAGATCGCCCGCCCTTGAGATGTCCGCGTAGACGGGCTCCCAGTGGAGCGTGACCGGAGAGCGCGTCGCCGGAGCAGGACTCTTGCGAATACTCTCGCGGGTGTTCACCGGATGGGGCTGAAAGTTTATGCCGTCATCTGCAAAGTATTCGTAGAAGGAATCGCGCACGCCCTTCTCGGCGGCCGTTCTGGCAAAAGATCGCTCGGCCTCGACGAGTGAAGAAAGCGCGGGCGTCAAATTCTCATTCTGAGTGAAGGCGGTGGGCGACAAAACCAGCAGCGCCACGAGCGCTGCCGTCAAAAAAATCAGAAGGGATCTGTTCATCGTGCTCTTAACCTCTCATGATGCGCTTTCGAGCGAAGGGACTGCGTGAACAGTTTCACTGCTTGCGTATGTAGATGCCGTCCCAGACGGTGTTCCAGGTCTTGCCGTCATCCGTGGATTGCTCCCACAACTGGCGAACCCGCTGCGGCCCGAGGTTGAAAAACGTCAGCTTGTGCAGGGTCTTGCTTCCATCCTTGGCGTGCGTCTCGGCCGTGTAGCGCAATGCGTTGTCTCTGTATTCTCCGTAAAAATTCAGGACGGTTCCGGTGCTGTCAACGTAGGTCTGCTGCCACCGCGACGTGCTGGAATCATAAAAGTTGAAGCTCTTTCCGGTGCCTCCCAACCCGCTCGCCCAATTCTCGAAGACGACGCAGCCGTTCAGGATACGCTGGACGCTGCTGGTTCCGACCTGTTGGCCGTTAAGCTGCACGTCCCATTCGCCGACCCAGAAATCGAACTGCCTGGCTTCTGTCGAAAACATGCACGGCATGGTCAGTTTCTCGGCGCTCGCCACAAGCTGTGGGAAACGCGGGTCATCGCGCAGGCTCGCCAGATCGGGGTCGGTTTTCAGGGCTTCGAATTGAGGGTAACCGGCGGTGTAGGCTTTATTCAGCCACTCGAACGCCTTATCCTTATCGTTCATACGCGCGTAGGAACAGGCCAGATTGTACATCGCGAGAAGATTATTCTTATTGATCGCCATCGCTTTTTGATAGGCTTCGACGGCCTGCGCGTAGCGGCCCAGGTTGTGCAGCGCCACGCCGAGGCGGTACCAGGCACGCCCGTTCGTCGACTCGACCTTCGTAATCCCTTCATAGGCGCGCGCGACATCGGCCCATTTCTGTGATTTGAAAAGCGCGTCGGCCTCCTGCGACGCGGCTGAGGGCGCGGCGGTCTGCGCCACCGCTACTACGGTTGAGGCGAAACAGAGCGTCAACACGAGCAAAGTAAGGCAGGCTACTCTGATCTTATAGTTTCTCATCGGGCTCAATCCTTTCGTTAAGGGGGAATCCAGAGGTGAATCGCCGGAGTATAATGCCTGCAAATCTCCGTATAGTCTTTAAATCGGCCCTCAAAATTTATAAAAAGCTCTCAAAGTTTTTTCAAACCGGAGCGTAAAGCCGTGGCCGATGGGCCTGGCGCTCGATGGCTCGACCGGGATTCCGAAGCCAGCGTCCGAGCATAGGGCTAACCGGGCGCAGCCCGCAACACTCTCAGAGTAAGAGCGTTGCTTTTATCGAAGCTTTTTCCGGCACGCCCGCTGATTAAGATTGACTTGCCACCCGAGTTGGCTTAAAAGCATAACACCTGACGCCCCGTCCTCCTCCCTGAGAAACGATCTCGCCAAGTAAGGAGAGAGGGGTTCCTTAACCGGCTGCCGTACGCTTTTCGCCAGACCAGTTGCTTTGCCATGATTAATCGTACCCGCGCTTTCGTCATCCTGGCCATCCTGCCCCTTCTCTTTATCGCATCCGGCGCGAGGGGCGCGCCGACTCCGCAGCCGCAGCAAATGCCCGGCAAAAGCATACGCGGAAGGGCGCATAGCGCGTCCGGTGACGGCGTCGCCTGGGTCGTCGTGCGTCTGCTGAGCGCCAGGGGCGAGTCCGTGACGCTGACCGTCACTAATAACGCGGGCGAGTTCCAGTTCAGCGATCTGAAGGAGACAAATTATATGGTGGTCGTCGCCGCGCCCGGCTTCCAGACGGCCGCCGAGAAGGTGAATCTCAACGACCGCGCGGGCGCGTCCAGGCCCGGCGGCGGTGGCGTCCACACGGTCGATATAAAGCTCGTGCCCGGCGACAGCAGCAGCAGCAGTAGTAGCAGCAGCAATGGCGGCGGCGCGGCCCAACCCGCTCGCACAGCTTTTACGCAGAACGTGCCGAAGGCCGCGCGCGACGTGTTCGAGCGCGCCATGCGACTGGGGAAAGCGGGAAGAAAAGAGGTGGCGAACACGTTGATGCAGGAAGCGATCAAGATATTTCCTGACTACTTCGACGCGCGCCTTGCGCTGGGCAGCGAGCTATTGAAGGCGGGCCGCATGAACGAGGCCATCGCGGAGCTTGAACAGGCGAGTCGAATCAACCCTAAAGATGATCGAGTATATCAATCGTTCGCGGTCATGATGATGAAGATGGGTAGATTCGAGATCGCCGCCGCCATCTTCGCCGAGGCCGCCCGCCTCAACCCCGCCGAGCCATTTCACCGGTTGATGCGCGCCAACGCGCTCATAAATCATGCCTTCACGCTGGACGCCTCGCGCTCGGCGAGCGCCGCCGCGGAACGCAGCGACGCCCTCAACGAAGCGGAAAAAAACCTGCGCCTCGCCGTAGATAAAAACGGCAAGAGCCTCGCGGCGGTTCACCTACAGATGGCGCGACTATATCAGGAGCGGGGAGAACGCGAACGCGCCGCCGCCGAGCTGGATCAATACCTGGCTTTGGAGCCGGGCGTGAAGAACGCGGACGAGATTCGCGCCGTCATCCAGAAGCTTCGCACACCGACGAGTTCGGTTGCGCCCTCTTCGCCGCCTCGGTAGCAAGTGTGCGCCCGAGACGATTGCGGCGCGAAATACGAAAGAGGCTTCTCGAACGGGTTCGTGCCAAGCCATGATGATTTCACGTTGACGCTCCGGCAGCCGACCCTTTGACGGCAGGCGCGCATTATCGACCGTGTATCGAGCCTCCTCTTTTCATGGCGGTTTACTGTTTGTTGCGACTGCTACGCTTCGCGCGCGCGCGCCCATTGTAATGATGTTGACTTAAGGCTCTTAAACGGCATAGAAGTATCTCGCTCTTCCATCTCATCTTAAAGAGTAATAGAGAATGAACCGCGTCCATCACGTGCTGTTTGTATTGTTGCTCGCCCTTTCTTTGAACACAGCAGGCGCGCGCGCCCAGACGACCGAGACGCGCGAAGCGCCCAAACGCCTGGCGATCCGCGCCGGACGTTTGATAGACGTGCGCTCCGGCGTGGTTATCAACAACGCCGTCATCCTGATTGAGGGCGAGAGGATAACGGCGGCCGGGGCGGGCCTCACGATTCCGGCGGACGTACAGGTTATAGACCTGAGCCGCGCGACCGTTCTGCCCGGACTCATAGATTGCCATACGCATATCACGTCACAGCCCACAAACTACTACGAAGACATATTTCGCCGCAGTCCCATAGATTACGCGGTGGTGGCCCACGTCTACGCGCGGCGCACGCTCGAAGCGGGTTTCACCACGATTCGCGATGTCGGGGCCGCCGAGTTCATAGACGTTGCCCTTCGCAACGCCGTCAACGCAGGCACTATCGTCGGCCCGCGTATGCAGGTGGCGACGCTCACCGTAGGCTCGACAGGAGGCCACGGCGACACCACAGGCTTTTCTCCCTACCTCAAGTTCGGATATTTCACCGGCATCGCGGACGGCGCGGACGAAATACGCAAGCTGATTCGCTTCGAGGTTAAAAATGGGGCAGACCTTATCAAGCTGATCGCCACGGCGGGCGTTCTGTCCGAAGAGGAATCCGTAGGCGCTCCGCAGTATTCGCAGGAAGAGATGAACGTAGTCGTCGAAGAGGCCGCGATGTGGGGCAAAAAGGTCGCGGCGCACGCGCACGGGGCCGAGGGCATTAAGCGGGCCGTGCGCGCCGGGGTCGCGTCAATCGAGCACGGCAGCCTGATAGATGAAGAGGGAATCAGGTTGATGAAGCAGCGCGGGACGTATCTGGTCGCCGATGTCTACAACGATGATTATATCGTCGCGGAGTACACGCGCCTGGGCTATCCCGCCAGGATCATCGAGAAGGAGAAGATGGTGGGCCGCGCGCAGCGCGAGAATTTCCAACGCGCCGCGAGGGCCGGAGTCAAGATCGCGTTCGGGACAGACGCGGGCGTTTACCCGCACGGTTGGAACGCCAGGCAGTTCGCGCACATGGTTCGTTGGGGTCTGACGCCGATGCAGGCTATTCAATCGGCGACGGTCAACGCCGCCGACCTGCTCGGCTGGTCAGACCGCGTCGGGGCTATCGAAGCGGGCCGCTACGCAGACATCATCGCCGTCACGGGCGACCCGCTCGCAGACATTACTGCGCTTGAGCAGGTCGGCTTCGTGATGAAGGGCGGACAGGTCTTTAAAGATACCCTGACGACGGGCGGTTCACGCTAGAGCGCAACACCTCTTTCAAAGTAGAGCGCGCGTTCTTATGCATCGTGAGCCAATAGCTTTTTGCTCCCTTCAGGGTCTCTATCTCTGTGAGCCCTCTTTTCAGATAGAAGCTTAAACTTCTCCGGCCCAGCTCTCTTCGGCCACCTCTTTCCATCTCGCGCGGATCGCGCCGAACTCGTCGGCCGAAAGCGGGCCTTCGGCGGCGAGCAGCTCTGCGTTCTCTCGCCAGCGCTCGGGTTTCGTCGTGCCCACAATCGCCGTCGTCACGCCCTCGACGCTCAAGGTGAAGCGCAGGGCGAGGCTCACGGCCTTCTTCAAATCCTCGCCGAGAAAATCGTACCCGAGCTTATTGAGTCGTTCCCAATAGGGAAGAACGTAATCGCTCTCGGGCTTTGTCCTGTTTTTCCAGACGGCGTTGGCGATGGGTCGCTTGGCGATGATGCCCATCCCGCGCTCGCGCGCGCGCGGCAGAGTCAGGTCGAGCGCCTGCTGGTCGGCGATGCTGATGGAGGTTTGCAAGGTATCGAAAGCGCCGCTCTCGACGGCATAGAGAGCGTCGCGGCTGTCGCCGCTGTAGCCTATAAACCGGGTCTTACCCTCCTGGCGCGCGCGTTCCAGGACATCTATGACCTCGCCCCTTCGCAACACCTCTTCGGAGCAGCTATGCAACTGCAAGAGATCGAGATGGTCAGTCCTCAAGCGCTGAAGGCTCCGGTCAATACTCTTTTCAAGGAGGCGCGTGTCCCAGTCCGGCAGCTCGAACCCGGCGGCGTGCCCGCATTTGGTGAATAGATAATAGTCGTCGCGCCGCCCCGAGACGGCCTGACCGATCAGTTCTTCGCTCGCCAGATAGCACTCCGCCGTATCTATACAATTTAGCCCCGCATCGAGCGCGCTTCCGAGCAGTCGCTCGACCGTCTTCAGAGACGCCCGCTCGTAGCCGATCTCCGAGCCGCCAAAGCCGAGCACGCTCACCTCAAGCCCCGTTTTACCAAGCCTGCGTTTCTCAATCTCTACAGTCATCGCTGCCTCCGACCCCGACCGAGACTTCAGTCTCGCGGGAAAAGATTTTCACTCGTCCGATTCTCCGTAAGTGTAAGCACGACGGCCCCGACATCACAAGGCGGCCGGGCTTCGCGCGACCGATGGCAGGCAACATCCGAAGGCGATCAGGCTACTAAGCAAGGAATAAAAGAAGGAAGGTATATCCAGCTAATATGCGTTTTGGAATGTTGCCGTTCATACTTGGCGGTCTGCTCACCGCCACATCAAGCGCCAGCGAACAGGACACGACGGGCCTGCTCGTTCGCAGCGTCGAAGTCGGCCGGGCCTCCTATAGTTATCAGGTTTACGTGCCCCGAAGTATGCAGGGAAAACAGAACCCTCCGGTGATAGTTTTTCTGCACGGCATAGGGCAGCGCGGCACGGGCGGTTTTTTGCCGACCCAGGGGACGGCTGCCGCCATGATGCGGCACTACCTGGAACAGGTTCCGGCCATCGTCTTATTGCCGCAATGTCGCAAGGGCAGCTATTGGTCAGACCCCGTCATGGATCAGATGGTGATGGGTGCGATAGAGAAGACGGCCTCGGAGTTCGGCGCAGACAGCGAAAGGTTGTACCTGACGGGGGTTTCAATGGGCGGGTTCGGCGCGTGGCATCTCGCCTCCGAGCATCCGGGCAGGTTCGCGGCGCTCGTCTCGATCTGCGGCGGAAGCCCCTTGCGCGAAGGCGACCGCTTCGCGGGCATCGCGCGTCGCGTCGGGAAGACGCCCGCATGGCTCTTTCACGGAACGGCTGACAGGGTCGTGCCCGTCAGCGAGTCGCGACAGATGGTTGAAGCACTGCATGCCGTTAAGGGGAATGTTCGCTACAGCGAGTACGAGGGCGTCGGGCATAACGTGTGGTTCAAGGCGTTCGCCGAGAAAGAGTTGATGCCGTGGCTACTCGCCCAGCGTCTTTCAAAGCCCGCACAACAGGTCGGTTAAATAAGTTCTCAGCGTTGGTTGAGCCATAGCGGGCGCGAATTGGTGAGTCGCAAAGAGAGAGCGCGCGGCACGTACTTGCTACGGGCTCTTTGCAGGGGCGGACTCAGGCCATCCCGGTTCGTCCGGCGAGGCTCGCGACGACCGTAATCAACTCGGCCGGGTTGACGGGCTTCGCGACGTGTAGCTGATAGCCAGCCATCAGCGCCCGCATACGATCTTCCTCGCGGGCGTAGGCGGTCAGAGCAGCGGCGGGCGTGCGTCCCCCGCGTTCGGCCGGAAGCGAGCGCACCTTTCTTATAAAAGAGTAGCCGTCCTCGCCCGGCATCCCGATGTCGCAAACCATCACGTCCGGCCCCTCCCGTTCGAGAAATTCGAGCCCCTCGGCCGCCGAAGCCGCCGAAACGACGCGCGCGCCATAGTTTGTCAAAAGCACTATGAGCAGCTCGCGCGTATCCTGTTCGTCATCAACGATCAATATCTTTAAGTCTCGAAGTTCGGGCGGCGGCGCGGAATCAAAGATGGCGGGCGCGCTTCTGGCGGTCGGATGAACGCGACGCGCCGTGCCGTTATCGGGCGGCTCAGTCCGCACGGGCATCAACGGCAAGGTCACCGTGAAGGTCGCGCCCTGCCCCTCGCCTGGGCTCGCGACGTGAACCGCGCCGCCGTGCAGCTCCACCAGTTGGCGTACGATGTCGAGCCCGAGTCCGAGACCGCCGTGGCTGCGTGTGATGGTCTGGTCGGCCTGACGAAAGCGCTCGAAGACGTGCGGCAGAAATTCCGGGGCGATGCCCTTGCCCGTATCGCTGACGACGATCTCGACGTGAGAGTTGGCGCGCTCGAGCCTGACCTCGACGCTCCCGCCACGGGGCGTGAACTTGATGGCGTTCGACAGCAGGTTCCAGACGACCTGCTGCAAGCGGTCTGGGTCTCCCGAAATCGGGCCCGCCGACGGATCGAGCAGGCTGCGTAGGCGAATCCCTTTGGCGTCAGCCGCCGGTTGCAGAGAGTCTGCGGCGGCTTGGATGACCGCTCCGAGATCGACGGCGCGTACGTCCAGCCTGAGCTTGCCCGTGATGACGCGCGAGATGTCCAGCAGATCGTCGATAAGCTGCGTCTGCGAACGGGCGTTGCGCTGTATGGTCTCCAGAGCGCGCGCGAAGTTCTTTTCATCAAGTTGCCCGCCGCGCATCAGGTACGTCCATCCCATAATGGCCGTCATCGGCGTCCGCAGCTCATGCGAGAGCGTGGCCAGGAACTCGTCCTTGGTGCGGTTGGCGTCCTGCGCGTTGCGGTATAGCCGCGCGTTCTCGATGGCCGAAGCGGCCCGGCGCGCGAGGTCTTCGGCGAAGGCCAGATCGGCCTCGCCGTAGCGGCGGCCCGATTCGGCCGCGACGAACGTAATAGCGCCGAGCGTCCTGCCGTGCGCCGAGAGCGGCACGATCATGACGGAGGTGAAACCTATCGCGCGCATGATCTGTAGATGCTCGTCGTCAAGCGCCGCTTCCACCAGCAGTTCGTCCGAAATGTCCGGGTAAAGCTCAGAGATTCCGGTTCGCAGCACGAGCGGGACTCCGCGCTCGGCTTTCGGGTTCGGCGGATACCGCTGCTGTAGCTCGTTGGCCCATTCAACCTTTGCCGGGTCGATATGAGCAACCGCCAGCCGGTTGATCGAGCCGTCATCGCCCAGTATATCGACGGCGCACCAGTCGGCCAGATCGGGCACGACGAGGCGGGTCAGTTGCGCCAGCGTGAGTTCATAATCGAGCGTCGAGGCCAGCAGCTTGCTCGCCTCCGCCAGAAGCTGGGAACGGCGCTCGGCCGCCTCGGCTTCGGCGCGCATGCGACTCTGTTCCTCATAAAGCTCTGTGCTGCTGATGGCCGAGCCCGCGAGGTTCGCCAGGGCCGAAGCGACGCGCACCTCCGTCTCGTCGAACGCGTGCGGCTGGCGATAGTAGAAGGTGAGCGTCCCGGCAATCTCTCCGTGAATACGCAGCGGCACGGCCAGCAGCGACCTGATGCCTTCGGCGCGATACAGCTCGTGTCTCGACGCCAGCAGCGGCAATCGCGTCACGTCCTCGGCAATCACGGGCTCGTCCAGCATCCGCTGCGTTTGCTCGGGGTCGTGTATGACTTGCTCGTAGTAGGTCTCGGACATCCCTGCCGAGGAGACGATGCGCCACGAGCCCCGTGTGAGATTCAGACGCCAGATGGCGTAAGCATCGGCCGAGATCATTCTCTTTGAGAGATCGAGGATGGCGGGTTGAACCGTTTCAAGCGTGAGCGAGCCGAGCAGCACGCCCGAAGCTTCTACCAGGAGCCCGAGGCGTTCTTCGATGTTCCTGTGCAGGCCGACGGCCAGCTCGGCCTCGGCGCGTGCTTTCTGTTCGCGCGCCAGCAGATTCTCGCGCTCGGCTTCGGCCGCTTTGCGCTCGGTCACGTCACGGGCGACGCCCTCGACTGCCACGGGCTGCCCGCCCTTGTAAGAGATTCGGGTGCTCACTTCGAGCGTCAGACGCCGCCCGTCCTTCGAGATGATGTCCACCTCGTAGATGGTCGGGCCGCCGCCCTTCAGCTTCAGCATCGTCATCCGCCGGGCGCGTTCGAGATGCTCCGGCGCGACGACCTGCGCGATGTTCAACCCGCCGAGGATTTCCTCGCGCGTATAGCCCGTGACCTCTTCGCCCGCGCGGTTGATAGAGAGATAGCGGCCCGTCAGGTCGTGCGCGTAGATGATGTCGTTGGCGTTCTCAAGCAGCGAGCGATACTTATCCTCGCTGAAGCGCAGCGCCTCCTCTATCACTTTGCGCGCCGTGATGTCCGTGTCCGATCCGGTCAGCCTGTAGGGCCTGCCCTCAGCGTCGCGCAAGGTTATACCCTGAGCGAGGAACCAGAGATAGCGGCCGTCCCTGTGGCGGCGTCTGACCTCAACCTCGTACTTGGGCGACTCGCCATCCAGGTACGCCTTCGTCGCGGCCAGCACCTTCTCCTTGTCCTCCGGGTGAACCAGCTCGCACCACGCATCCAGATCGTTAAGCAGCTCCTCGTCGCCGTAGCCCAAGAGCGCCTTCAGATCGGGGGAGAGATACAGCTCCTTGTTTTCGAGGTTCAAGTCCCAGACGCCGACTCTTCCCGCTTCGGCCGCGCGCTTGTATCTGGCCTCGCTCTGGCTGAGCGCCTCTTCGGCTCGTTTGCGCTCGATGCCCTGAGCGATGGCAGCGCCGATGGACGAGAGCGCTTCGAGCATCTCTTCGGCGAGGGGCTGGCGGGCGAACATCGCCATCACCCCGACGAGATGGCCTTCGACGATCAGGGGATAGCCCGCAAACGCCACCATGCCTTCACGCCTGGCCCACTCCTTATCGCTGACGCGCGGATCGTTCTGGACATCGTTGGTCAGGTGTGGACGACACTCTTCGGCTATGAGGCCGATCTTGAGTTCTCCGACGGCGACGTGCGAGTGCGGCCCGTCGAGGTGCGTGTACATCCCTGCGCTCGCCTGAAGCTCAAGCACGTTATCCCGGTTGAGCGTCCAGATGCGCGCGAAAGCCGCGTCCAGGTGTCGGGCCATCGCTTCGGCGCAACGCTGCAACATCTGCTGTAAGCTATGGCGCTCCGTGAGGGCCACCGACACGTCCGCGCGCAGTCGGGTGTGGCGTGCTCGCTGCGCCTGCCTCTCATCGGCGAGACGGCGCGCCGTCTGATCGCGGGCCACTTTCACGAAGCCTCCCAATCGCCCCGCGTCATCCTTGAGCGGCGTGACGATACCGCTGGCGAAAAATCGCGTTCCATCCTTGCGGACGTGCCAGCGCTCGTCTTCGGCTCGTCCTTCGGTCGCAGCGTTTCCAAGCTCGCGTTCGGGCGCGCCGCTTTCGATGTCTTCGGGCGTGAAAAGGATTGCGCAGTCCCGGCCCAGAATGTCGGCCTCCGCGTAGCCGAAGATGCGCTCAGCGCCAGCGTTCCAGCTCACCACGCGCCCTTCGATATTGGTGGCGAAGATCGCATAGTCCTTGACGCTCTCGACCATCAGACGAAAAAGCTCTTCGCTGACGGGCGCGCTCTCTTGTAGAGATTTGTCGTTGCGCCTGCTATCTGGCATCGGATGGTTCTGGTCTCGATCCGGCTAACCTTACCCTGGCCGCGCCCTGAGGGGGTTTGAAGCGCGGCTGCGGGCCTAGTATGAATTTAACAGAAATGGCGAGCAAAGAGTATTTTGTTTACGCCGGGTGGAAGCGCGGCCAGGATGTAGTGGAAGCGATTTTGTGGGCCGGGGGCTTGACGAATCGCGGGCATTAGAACGCGCCGCGCCTTCGCCTGTAACGGCAGTATCATCGTATCGCAATGTAACTGCAAACATCTCGCGGAGGTCGTTTGTTAAGCTGGCGCTCGATTCGGAGATCATCTAGTGGCAGGCGGCGCCGGACACAGGGGCAAGTCCGGCGCTTTTTCTTTTTGTAGATAAACGGCCCGGTAATTCGACTCACGCCCGCCGCAGCCCGCAAGATGGAAGCCCGCAAGCTCGACGGATGCGAGCCCTTTTGAGAGGCACACTCGGGCGCTGTCAGGCGCGATAACCTCCGGGGCGGCGGAAACCTACGGCACTAACCTCGCGACGATGCGCTCGACGTGGACGGCGGTCGTATCCAGAAACGGAATCCCCGCATCAGGAACATCACGCAGAATCGAGGGCAGTTCCGTCCCGCCCAGAATAAGCCCCTCGATGCCCTCTCGCTCTTTCAACCGAGCTACGATCCCGAGCAATCGCTGGCGCGTTTCAGGCACGATAATGCCCGGCACTAATTCATTCATGTACTTGTCATGAATGTAGGCTTGCTCCTGCTCGTCCGGGACGACCACCGTCATGCCCGCCCTCGAAAAGAGTTCCGCGTAGAATCGCCCGCGCATGGTAAAACGCGTGCCGAAGAGCCCCATTCTCTTCAACCCAAGAGTTTGAGCCTCTTCGCAGGTGGCTTCTACGATACTGATGAGCGGAATGGATGCGCGGCTGCGAATCGCATCGAAAACGATATGCGGCGTATTGGAGGCCAGCAGCCCGAAAGTAGCCCCGGCCCGCCCAAGCTTCTCGACTTCAGCGACCAGATACTCCGTCACTTCGGCCAGTTGATTCGCCCCTACAAAATCCAGCATCTTCTTCAGGTCGATGCTGTTGATTAAGATCGAAGGATAGCTGCCGTCCTTTTTCCGCTCGCGGTAGGCCGCGATAATCAAGCGGTAATAATCGACGGTCGATTCCGGCCCGATGCCGCCGATGATACCTACGGTTTGCAACTTCCGTATCCTCTGCGGGGAAAACGAGTCTCCCCGGCCCGCCGTGGCCGCGCCCGACCGCGATTTACTCCGCGCCCGGCTTTTCCCACTCTTCTCGCGTGAGCACTTTGATCGGTTCCAGCTTCTTCTCCGCCAGGGCTGAGTTCAGGCCCGACAACTCTTTGGCCGTCCAGGCGTCGAAGTCCCTGACCACGTCCGAAAGCTCTCGTTCAAGCGACACGGTGCGCTCGGTCTGCGTCTGCGACGGCCGCCCCTCGTAATAGACGACGTTGCCATAGAGGTCTGACAGGTTCTCGCGCAGCCGCTCCTCGCCCGTGATCGCTCCGCCCTCCTTCGTGGCGACGATCTTGCGGCGCAACTCATCCACCTGTGCCGCCGCAGTTCGCAGCCGCTCTCGGAGCGGGTCACCGGAAGGAAGCCGCGCCGCCCTGTCCTCGAGCGCCAGTCGAACGCCGTTGATCCGGTCGACGGCAAACGTCATCTCGCCGAGCATCTTGTAGAGCTTCATCGCAAGGTCAAGCTGTGCGCGGCGATCTTCCGGCGTATGCTTGGCCCGTGGGTCGGCCACCACCGTCAACTGAGTGGTGTAGACGGCTTTATCCTTGGTCATCTTGATGGTGTAGGTGCCGGGCAGCACGCGCGGGCCGGTGGTCGCGCCGAAGGCCACGCTGGCGGCGGTCGGAACCCTCGGCGCTTTCAGACGCATCGCCCACGTCAGGCGGCTCAATCCGCGCCGCTTGCCGCTCGGGATCGTGCCCAGCAGCTTGCCCTCCGGATCGAAGACCTCGATCTTCAAGTCGCCGAAGATATGTCGCTTCTTCTGGTAATAGGTGATGACGGCCTCGTCGGGCGGATTCGGGCCGACGAACACGGCATCGCCGTTGGCCCATCCGCCGCTGGCCGGGACGCGCTGCACGGTCGGCTTCGCCTGAATAAAGACAGCGTCTTTGGCGAGCGTTTCCGGCGTCAGTGCGCGAAGAGGCGTGATGTCGTCGACGATCCAGATACCGCGTCCGTGCGTGGCGATCACAAGGTCGTGGTCGCGCGGGTGGATTGCCAGGTCGCGGACGGCCACGTTCGGCAGCTCGCCGCCCTTGTACTGGGCCCACTGCATGCCTGCGTCGAGCGACACCCAGAGCCCCATCTCAGTGCCGACGAATAGAAGGTCTCTGTTGACGAGGTCTTCTTTGACGACATGGGCATAACCGCGCACGGGGCTGTCGGCCGCGACAACCGGTGTCCAGGTCTTGCCGTAATCCTTCGTCTTGTAGACGTACGGGCGCATGTCGCCGAACGTGTGGTTGTCGAAAGTGGCGTAGACCGTACCCTCGTCAAAATGGCCCGCTTCGAGCGACGATACCCAGGCGTTCTTAGGCAACCCCTGTATGTTCGCGACGACGTTCGTCCACGTCTGGCCGTCGTCGCGTGTGACCTGCACATTGCCGTCGTCCGTGCCGACCCAGATGACGTTCGGATTCTTCGGCGATTCGGCGATTGAATAGATGGTGGTGTGCATCTCTGCGGCCGAGTTGTCGACCGTCACACCGCCCGATTGTTCCTGCTTCTGCTTTTCCGGATCGTTCGTGGTCAGGTCGGGAGAGATGCGCCGCCACGTCTGCCCGTGATCGCGCGAGCGGAAAAGGAACTGCGCGCCGATGTAGACGGTGCCCTTCTGCGTCGGGCTCATGTGAATCGGCGTATTCCAGTTGTAGCGAAGCTTGCCCTCGTTGTACGCGGGCAGCGGCTTGATGTTGCGCGACTCGTGCGTCTTGCGATTGATGCGCGAGATTTCGCCGCCCTGGTATTCCGCGTAGATGTAGTCCGGGTCTGCCGGGTCTGCGAACATCCAGAAACCGTCGCCGCCGTACATGTTCTCCCAACGGCTGTTGGTAATCCCGCCCGGATATTGCGAATCGCCGACCCAGGACGAGTTGTCCTGCAACCCGCCGTAAACACGGTAGGGCGTATCCATGTCGACGCTGACGTGGTAGAACTGCGAGACGGGCAGGTTCTCTGCCTTCCACCAGCGATTGCCGCCGTCATAGGAGTACCAGACGCCGCCATCGTCGCCCGCGATCAGGTTATCCGTATTGTTGGGGTTGATCCAGAGGTCGTGGTGGTCGCCGTGCGTCCCGCCCGAGATATTGCTGAAGCTTCGGCCTCCGTCCGTGCTGACGATCAAGGAATAATCGGGCTTGTAAAGCTTGTTCTCATTCTTCGGGTCAACGATCAGGTTGGCGAAATAGAAGGGACGCCAGATCATACTGCCGCTGCGGTCGAGAGCCATCCACGTCCGCCCGCCGTCGTCCGAGCGATAGAGACCGTTCTTCGGCTCCACGGCTTCAATGAACGCATAGACGACGTTCGGCTTCGAGGGGGCGACCGTGACGGCCACGCGGCCCCACGGTTTTGACGGAAGCCCTTTAGCGCTCTTTTCATCAAGCTCTGTCCAGGTCGCGCCCCCATCCGTGCTCTTGAAAAGACCGCTGCCGCTCGGCGCATTGGGCCCGTCGCCGCCCGAGCGAAACGTCCAGCCCTTGCGGCGAAAATCCCACATCCCTGCGTAGATGGTCTTCGGGTTCTGCTCGTCCATAGAGATCATAGAGCAGCCGGTCGAAGCGTTAGCGCCCTTCAACGCCTTGGCCCAGGTCTTTCCGCCGTCCGTGGTCTTGTAGAGGCCGCGCTCGTCCGAGTCGCTCCACAGCTTGCCCGGCACGCATACGTAAGCCGTATCGGTGGCCGACGGATCGACCAGAATCTTCGCGATCCGTTCACTCTCACGGAGCCCCATGTGCGTCCAGTTATCGCCGCCGTCCGTAGACTTGTAGACGCCGTCGCCCACGGAAACGCTATTGCGCGTCCAGGCCTCGCCCGTGCCCACCCAGATCGTCTTCGGATTCTTCGGATCAATCGTGACGGCCCCGATTGATTGTACGCCCTGCTTGTCGAAGACGGGCTTGTAGGTCGCGCCGCCGTTGACGGATTTCCAGACGCCGCCCGAGGCCGAGCCGATGTAGATGGTAAGCCGCTGACCCTCCTGCACGGCGTCTATGGCCGCGATGCGTCCGCTCATCGCCGCCGAACCGATGTTACGCGCCCCCAGGCCGGAGATGGTTTCGGAATCGACCTTGATTTTTGGGGGTTGCTGCTGCTGTTGTTGCTGTGCTGACGACGACGAAGAGGGCGGCGTCTGTGCCGTCACGCTCGACACGAGCGCCAAAGTGAGCGCCGCCACGGAAAACCCGCGCATCCATTTTTTATTCATCGCTCTCGAATCCTTTTCTCGTTGCTTCGAATTTTTGTTCAAGTCCTATTCAGGCTTGGTGGGCGGCTTCGCGCCTTGCTCTTTCTCTTTTTCTTTGGGCTGAGCCTCCGAAGCGTCCGGCGCTGCTTCGGGCTCTTTGGTCTGCGCCGCGCTCGGGCCTGGCCGCGCAAAGCGGCTATCGTCGATGGCCACGTTGGCCTCTATCTTCTCGTATGTAACTTTCGACCTGTCCTGGTTGCCCTTGACGTTGGTCTCAATAGAGTGCGGCAGATACCAGCCCGATACTTCCTTATAATCGCCGAGCGTCGTCTCGTATTCGCGCTCCGCGCCGCGTATCATTCGCTTCGTATCGATCTTGATGGGCACAAAGTAGTCCGTGTCCATGTAGTAGTAGCGCGTGTCGCCGTTGGCGAGCGTCACCTTCAGCTTGTAGGTGTCGGTTCCCTCGACCGGCTCCATGCCGACGAACTCGACCTTGTTGCCCTTCTGCTGGTAGTTGACGAGCGGCCCGTCGAAATCCGAATCCTCCACGATCTGCCTCATCTCCTCTTCGCCGAGCGGCTCGGGGTCTTTCTTGCCCTGCCACGGCTCGATCTTCCATCCGGTCTTGCCGTCGTAGGCGTTGACGCCCGTCATGCCCTGCAAAGAGAACTCCTGCCGCACCATCTTCTGGCGCTTGTTCTCTTCGATGATCGCCGCCTCGAAGCCTCCGCCCCCGGTGAACTTGCCCACGCGGCGCAGCGTCTTCACGGCCTGGATTTTGTCCATGCCGCCGACGGTCTTGACGTACTTGGCGATAATCTCATCGGCGGTCTGCGCCGACGCGGGCATGGCGAAAAGCGCCAGTCCGAACATTCCCAGCAGGAATTTACGCATGATCTTGCTCCTTGAAAGGTAGTACAGAAGTGAGACGACTTGGGTAAATACGGTCGGCCCGTCGCGCGCAGGCGTCCAAGCCTTTCGGTTATCCACGGCGCGCGGCGTGAATGCTCTGGGCCAATCCAGGGCATTTTAGCCGAGCCCGCCTCAATAAGCCAGAGCCCCACGCGAGCCGTTAATAAATAGACCCCGATCACGCGGCGACCCCGTGCCGGTATCACTCTTGGGGAAGATCGCGTCCGGCCACGCTCAGAACGGGCGACTCGCGCGGCTGGAATAATGAATGCAAAGCGCGGCTGAGGAGTATAATGGCGTACGCCGCTCAGTATTCGTGTGGATGAAGCGGGGGAATTGTCTCCCGCAATTTGGTAGCGGGCCGGTTTGAAATCACAACACAATCCTTTCCATATCTGCCGAGTTAGCCCATGAAATGCTTTGACTCAAAATCGCATATACAGTCGGATGACGGCGATCCGGGTGAATTTTCGTGTAGATCGATGGAAAGTGAAGCCTGGTCGGATGTGAGGTCGGATGTGAGATTGGCCCACTACTCTCGTAATCTGGTAGTAGGAAGGATGGGAGAAGAGAGATGGTAACGAAGTCGAGCAAGAAAGCTAAATCCGGTAAGGCCGCATCAGGCAGGAAAGCCCCGGGCAAGCGGGCCGCAAGTGGCAGGAAGGCCGCGAGCGCGTCGGCGTCGAGCAAGTCCTCCAGGAAATCTTCCCGTAAACAGGGCAAGCTGGCGAAGAGCACCGGGCCCGCATCCGTTTCCCAGAAACAGTTGGATCTACCCGCCAGTTACAGCGCCGACGGCACGCTCGCCACCCTGCGCGAAGTCGTCAACCCGCAAGTCCCGACCCTGTCGCTGGCCGAATTGTCGCCCGCGCAACGCGTGGATGTCGTGGCCCAGCGGATCGAGGCTCAACCGAAGTTTCAGATCGCGATGGTCGGGGCGGGCGTCATTGACAAAGAACGTGCCATCGCCGAGGTGAAGTCTGGAACCAAGATCGGGCGCGCGCTGATGGAGATCGAGCAGCGCGTGATAAACAACCTGATCTCCAGGGCGACGAAAGAAGAGGCGGATAAGGCGACGAAAGAAGAAGCGGATAAGGACAAACCCAAGTAAGGCGAGTAGTCGAAAGCGTAGAAGCTGAGGAGAAATCATCATGGCCCGTAAAAAGCGGCATAGCCGAGCCCTGTCTCTCAACGTCGAGCTGGTAATTTTGGCGGCCGACGCCAATTTCGAGATCGTCACGCAGACCGGCTTCAATTACCGCCAGAAGAACGTGTACCCCTTTTTAGAGAAGAAGGGTTTCATGATCCAGCGCTGCCAGGAATCGCTCGCGCGTCGCATGTACGTCGCCCCGGAATCGCGCAAGACCGGCGTGGTTTACATCACGGGGGTCGGCCACGGCGCTTACGATTCATACACGGGCGACTTCTACGACCCGATCTTCAGCGTCGGCAACTACAGCCCCGAGGAGTCGCACGGAAAGATAGTCCACCTCATCTCCTGCGAGACGGCGCGCGACCTCGGGCCCGATTTCGTATTACACGGTTGCCGCGCCTACTTCGGCTACGATGAAAACTTCACCTTTCAGTTGGACGATGCCGACATCTTCTTCGAGTGTGACTCGGAGATAGATCGCGGCTTCGCCGAAGGGCTGACCGCGGGCGAGGTCTACGACCGGGCGCGGGCTGTCTTCGACAAATACATAGCTGCATTTCGCGCGCAGGGGAAAGAGTTCAAGGCCGCCACCCTTGAGTTTGATCGAGACCATTTGCGTGCGCCCTCGTCGGGCCCACAATGGGGCGACGTGAACGCACGGCTGGTTTGAGCCGCCGCGCACAATGGCCCCGCCCGCACGCCTCGAAACTTACAGGAAAGACCATTTTGCACCCCGGTCAAAGCTCGGTCACGACATGAAAGGTTGAGAACTATGCGGCGTCGGAAAAACAGGCACATCCTATGGCTGCTGCTGCTCGTCGTCTTCGGGCTCTCGCCGTCGCTCGCTCTGAGCGCCGAAAATACGAACAACAACAACGCCAACTCACAAACCAATAGCAACAACTCCAACAGCAACAATTCCAACAACAGCAACAACGGCAACGGTAACACCGTCGGTTCCACGACTCCCGCAGCAGCGCAGACGAAGGTCGTCTCAGCGCCGCCCAGCCTCGTGGTGGCGGAGACGAGCGGCGGCGTCGAGAAACGGAACTTGCTCTTGCAGTTCACAGAGCCGGTCACGATCAAGCAGATTATCTCGACCGACCTGACGCGGGCTGACGGGCGCGGGGTTCTGGGCGCGGACAAAATCAAGGCCGCGAGCCTGGATCAGGCTGCTGGCGATCTACAGCGCATCGAATACACCTTCGATTTGAAGGATGCTCCGGCCGGTGAGTTCAGCGGCGACACCAGGGTCGTCTATTCCAAGGGCGTTCAGAGCGTGCCGGTCGTGGTCAGAATCAAACACGGCTGGTTTTTCCCGCTGCTGATTCTACTGGCGGGGATCTGCCTGGGCGCGGCGCTGACGGCTTACCGCACACGCGGGAGACTGCGCGACGAGGTGCTTATCCTCCTGGGGCGGCTGCGCGCACAGATGCGTAGTGACGCCGAGCTGGCAGAGCCGTTCAAGGATCGTATTAACAACTACCTGACGGACGTGCAGGTGGCGCTCGACGCCGAGAAGTGGGCCGACGCGCAGACCTCTATTGAAAGGGCTCAAAAAGTCTTCAACACGTGGGGCAAGTACAGGCAGTCGTGGGTAGAGCTGCTGGCATACCAGGCCACGTTGGCAGCGCAGGTGCAGCGGCTAAAGGCTGAGAAGGCGGGCGTGCCCTCGCCCTTCCTTTTGAAGCTTCAGCGAGGGCTGGACGACGCCGTACAGGAGGCCTCGGGCGCGGACGATCCGAAGCCCCTGCGCGATAAGCTGGATGAAGCATGGCAGCGTATAAACAACTACGTAGAAGTCCAGACGAAAATCAACGAACTCAAGGGGCTGATCGCGCAGTTGCCTGCGACGACTGCGCTCGACGTGGTGAAAACGTGGACGGCCAAAGGGCGAGAATTGGAGCTGCGTCTGGACAACTTGCAGCCGACCGACGCGGCCTATGCGACCGCCTACGAAAAGGTTCGAGGCGACGTAGAGCTAAACCTCGCAGAGCTATCGAAGCTCATTCCGTCGAAGCTCAATGACGTGTCTCTGGGTATGGCCGACGCGCATCCGTTATCGCCGCCGTCGCTCAAAGGCTTTAAGGCCGCACGCGGGGCAGCCGCCGACGCCGAGCGTCGCCTTCGCATCTTCACAAAGGTCAGCTACGTCGTCGCTTTAATCCTGCTGGCGGGCATGGGGTTCGGCGAGCTTTACATTGCTCGTGCGACCTTCGGCGCAAACGCCTGGGCTGATTACTTCGCAATGTTCGCATGGGGCTTCGGCGCGGAAGCAACGCGCGCCTCCGTCGCCCAGACGGTGAAAAGCTGGGGGCTCCCAGGTCTCTCGGCCTGAGCAGCCGTAGTAATAGTAGTAGTGGTCGGGGGCGGCCTCGCGACGGCTTGAGATTTAGCGAATTAAATCTGAGGGACAAGACATAGAGGAGAAGATAAAATGAAAAGACGCTCTCGGACACACTCGGCGATCTACTTCGGCGCACTACTCTCGCTCGCGAGTCTCGGGCTGGCCTACATGGGCTCTGCTCCTCGCTGGCCCGGCGGCGCGCCCGTTCTGGCACAAGCGCCCGGCCCGGCAGAGGTGCGACGCCCGAGACGCAGCGACACGTCGCCGCGCCTTCTGGATATTCCGCGCCCGGCCGTGTCATTGGGCCCAGGCAGACAGGTAAAGCCCGTACGCTTGAACCCGAATCGAACCGTCAGCCTCGGCCTCCAACAGGATGGCGCGCTCCAATCGACACCCGGCAAGGCTCATTCCGGCAAGGTCGGGAAAACCGTTGACGGCATCGGAAAGGGTTTTAGCGGCCCGCAGGGTTCTTTCGTGATCGCGTCGGCCCCGCCCGACACGAGCGGCGCGGTCGGCGAGACGCAGTTCTTCCAATGGGTCAACACGGCCTTCGCCATCTTCGACAAAAAGACAGGCGCAGT
This sequence comes from Pyrinomonadaceae bacterium, assembly GCA_035940775.1. GTDB lineage: Bacteria > Acidobacteriota > Blastocatellia > Pyrinomonadales > Pyrinomonadaceae > DASQYE01. The sequence goes on from DASZEN010000003.1 coordinate 220,622, forward strand.
GGTCTTCGGCCCCGTCCCCGGCAATACTCTCTGGCAGGGGTTGGGCGGCAATACGCCGACGCCGTGCGAGATCAACAACGACGGCGACCCGATCGTGCAGTATGACAAGGCGGCCAGGCGCTGGGTGGTCTCGCAGTTCTCCGTCTCGGGCGGAACCTTCTCGCAGTGCATCGCCGTCTCGACCACCCCGGATGCGATGGGCAGCTACTTTCGCTACGAATTCCAGCAGCCCGCCTTCAACGACTATCCGAAGATGGGCGTCTGGCCCGACGCGTATTACGTCTCCTACAACATGTTCGAGGGGCTCTCGGGCGCGCGGGCCTGCGCCTACGACCGCAGCCGGATGCTGGTCGGCGACCCGAACGCAGCCGAGCAATGTTTTCAGTTAAGCCCCTCCTTCTTCGGCCTCATGCCCTCGGATCTGGACGGCGCAACTCCCCCGCCCGCCGGAAGCCCCAACTACTTCATAGGCATCGGAATCGCGCCCAATTCGCTGGATTTATGGAGGTTCCACGTTGACTGGAACAACCCCGCCAATACGACCTTCGGGACGGGAGCGAATCACTTGCCGGATGCGAGGATCAGCGCCGCGCGCTTTAACAACGCGTGCAACGGCACGGGCGAGACCTGTGTTCCGCAGGCCGGAACGCCGCAGCAGCTCGACAGCCTCGGTGAGCGTTTGATGTTCCGCCTCGCCTATCGCAACCTCGGCGCGCAGGAGGTGCTTCTGGTCAACCACTCGGTTGATACGGGGCCGCCCACCTCGCGTACGGGCGTCCGATGGTACGAAATCCGCAACCCCCGCACGACTCCGACCGTCTTTCAGCAGGGCACTTTCGCGCCCGACACGAACCACCGCTGGATGGGAAGCATCGCTATGGATAAGAAGGGCGATATAGTGGTCGGCTACAACGTCGCGGGCAGCGTCAATCCGGGCATCCGAATCACGAGCCGCTTTCCGACAGACACTTTGGGCAGACTTGGCAAAGAGACTGTTCTACAGAACGGCACAGGCTCGCAGGGCACAAGCACAGACGCCCTTTCGCGCTGGGGCGACTACAGCGGCCTAAGCATAGACCCCGTGGACGACTGCACATTCTGGTACACGACCGAATACATGAAGGAGAACGGAACCTTCAACTGGCGCACGAAAATCGCCTCCTTCAAGCTGAAAAGATGTAAGTGAGCGGCTTTGCCCCTAAAGTCCCTTTTGACCATAAAGTATGAGGGTTGACTATAAAGTCTTGTGTGCGAAGCTGAGATAGGCAGCAACTCCGTGTGGTAGAATGAGGCCACAACCAGACTCAAAGGAGGCCGTAAGATGCCGATTAGCGTTACTAAAGAGAAGCTTGAAGACCCCACCCCCCAACTCATCCACGTAAGATTTGACCCGAAAGAAGATATTACGGCTTATGAGGTCGCTCGGCTAATACTCGTAGCGAATCAGGAGCAAATGCCCTTATCACGGTGGGAACAGTTGGGAGAGTTGCAAAGGCACTTTAAAAGGCTTTGATGAATAAGTATGAGGGTTGATGAAAAAGTCTAAGCGGGTATTTTAAGGCTCTAAGTAATATTCTGCCACTCGTCTGCGGTTACGGTGGGCGTAGCAAATCGGTTGAGGTGACCTAGATTATCGGTGGCGATAATTACTCGCTCACTTCCTGCGCTAATCGTGATTGCTTGCGCGGCCAAAATAGCATCGCCATCTAAGGCTTCTTTTGGCGCTGTCATCATGCCGATTTTTCGCACGTCCGCCCACAATTCCGCAGCCCTGTTCATTATCTGAGTAGTTAAGGGTATATAGCCAACAATGCCTTTGAGGGCATCCAATCTAACGATAGAGGCTTTAGCGAATGTGGCTATAGAGGCAGTAGTAGAAGAACTCTCTAATATTAAATTCCTTCTTAATTCATAGTCGGCAATTTCAGGCACTCTAACGCGCACACCTTTTAAAAGGTGCGACCTCATCCACCTACGAATCTCTCTTGTCTTTATAGTAGAACTGGGGTTCGACAAATCCCCCAAAGTGCCTGTGTCCAGAAGGATGAACATTGGTCAGGAGAATAGTTTTCGATCTGAGAGGCGATTTTCATCTATAGTCCGTTTAATGCGTTCCCATTCCTCACTACGATCTTGCATATCCTCAGCAATCCACAAATCTAGTAGCTGTATTGCTGCTATATTTTCCGGGGGTAATGTAGCGATGGGCTGATCTTTAACTTCAGACTGAGCTTCAGGGTTAGGCCAGTTGGCCTTTTTAGCCTTTACCGCACCGGCAAAAAGGGTAAAGGAAGACGGTTCCACATCATACTTTTTAGAGCGCGGGGGCTTCTGTAGGGCAGACGAATAGCCGCCGCTCTCAAATCGAGGTGGTGGGCATGGATTATTCCAACCTTTTAGGATCGGTGCTTCCATTGTCTTCTGCCTCCAACAAGTTTTGTTTATCTAGTATTTCGCTAAGCCGTCTTCCGCTCTCAAGCTTTGACTTTACTTCATTAAGAATCGTTAGCAGTTTGTTCACCAAATTCTCATCAACAGCAACCGTCACATGGCGAACATTAGATGACCTAGCATTATAAAAAGGGTCTTGTAACGCAAGCGCAAGTAAACCATAAGAGATGGCCGGAGCGCGCTCAACAGCTTTCTCGCTAAGCTTGAATACTACTTCCCAATCAATGTCCCTAAGATAGGGGACTTTAATAGCGTGTTTAAAGAAGAACTCAGATCGGTAATCTGTATCTATAAGAAGTTCATGGGCTATAAGGGCTTTCCTTTTGAGGGCTTCCTCACCCCCTACTGATTGTGCGTATGTCTTATTTCCTGTTAAGTAATATGTTGTAGCCACATAAAGTTCATAGGGTAGGTGTGGGTACTTCTTTTGTACTTCCGCGAACTCTTCACTAACAAGCGCCTCCTCTGTTTCTGGACTCTTTGCTTTAACGCGGGGAACAAGGTCGGCAGTCCAAGTCAATCCAAGACTACCTATTCTATTTAACGCATCATGGAATTGGTCTGGGCTTAATGGCTCATGTTCCTCTTCCTCTTCCTCTTCCTCTTCTATTATTCTCGTCTTGAAAGTGATGGGCTTGCCTGATGCTGGGTCTATAAAAGTTAGCTCATCTTTTATCTTGTTGATTATAAACTCAGGCAATCGTTCTTCCTGCGGCTCAGCCGCACTAGCGCCTTCCTCAACCTTCTCTGTATTTGTGTTTGGATGATTCTCTTCGCCCACTTATTATCTCCACCAATGATTTGTCAAATGGCTAAGATGCTATTTTGAGGATTCTAATAGCCTATTGAATAAGCGCGCTGCTCCTGCCGGATTATTAGGAAAGGAATATAGCATAAAAGGTTGTTAAACATTCGGTCAATATGATTATTTAACGGAGGTAAAATTGGTTTCAAAAAACAGCTTCAACTATTCAAAAACGCTCGCAAAATCAAGAAAATAAAGAACTTTTCCCGTAATTTCGCGTATAATACATTGTATCATCCGTGCGATAAGGCACGGGTAAAAAAACGGGCCTTGCCAAGTGCTACTAACACTCAGCAAGACCTCTTCGACCACAGCGTGCTTGTACACGAAGTGACCGCAACTGAATTGTGTACTCGTCGCGCACCACTTGTAAAGAGGTGCATGATGAAGCAGACCTACTCTCAGGAATGGACAGCTTATAATCAAGCTCAGGTAAACGAGAAAAGCCAGTTCCTAGCCCTACTGTTTGAACTCTGCCGTAACATTGTAGAACCGCCTCAGACTATAGGACGCCCGCGCGCTCTTATCTCTGACATCATCTTCGCGGCCTGTCTCAAGATGTACAGTGGCCTCAGTGGTCGCCGCAACCAAAGCGACTTACGCGAAGCCCTGCAACGCGGTTATCTATCGAAGCCTCTACACTACAATACGCTATCAAAGTATCTCGAACGCGATGATCTGACCGCATATCTAAAAGAGTTGATAGTTGAATCATCATTGCCTCTCAAGACGGTAGAGTTCGACTTTGCTGTTGATTCGTCGGGCTTCTCTACTGGTCAATATAGCCAGTGGCTACATGCCAAGTATGGCGCTGCTAAAGTCATCAATAAAGAGGAATGGCTGAAAGTCCATATCATGTGCGGTGTGAAAACCAATATCATAACAAGTGTAGAAGTGACGGGCCGTAATGCTGGCGATAGCCCTCATTTTGGCCCACTGGTCGAAACTACTTCACAGAACTTTGTCTTGAATCAAGTAAGCGCAGATAAAGCCTACTCACCTTCAAAGAACCTATCGCTAGTGCTGGTCAAGGGAGCGCAGCCCTTTATCGCTTTCAGGAATAATGCTAATGCTACTGGCCCACAACAGACTTCCGTATGGAAGCGCATGTATCATCTTTATAAATATAATGAAGGCGAGTTCATGCGCCACTATCATAAGAGGTCGAACGTCGAAACCACGTTCAGCATGATAAAAAGGAAGTTTGGAGAGAGACTTCGGAGCAAGACCACAACGGCGCAAGGTAACGAAGTGCTTTGTAAGATACTTGCTCATAATCTGTGCTGTGTGATACAGAGCATGTATGAGCTAGGTATTGAGCCGGACTTTAAAGAAGAAACTCCGTAATTAAGTCTAAGATGTTGGTTCTCTATTTGGGCTTTCTTCTCGAATCGCCCTGATTTGCTGCCGAGACTTTCTATAAGCAAGAACTGCTCTAATAAAGAAAAACACGGTCGCCGGAATTGCCACGACTAAAACCGCCCAATACGCAGCATAGATGCGTGGGTTTGAAATTTCAACGGTGCTTAACACGCCTACACACGTCACAGCAACACCGAGAGCTGCGCCGAAAAAGCCAAGTTGCAATGAGAAATCGTTTGAGGCCGTACCAATAGTTTCGAGTTCTTGATCCGATATGTAATACATAGTTACATCACGCGGCCTGTAATTGATAGTGACACGCGATTCACGTGTCTCATGTTGTTGGACGCGGCTAACCAGCGACTTGTTCTCGGCATCCATGCTTCTATCACTCTTTGGGTAAACCACCGACCCCGAGTTCTGGTAGATTTATCAAAGCGGTGTTGCCGCAGTTTCCGCAGGTTAGTGCTACGCAAGGCAGCCCCTTGCCCATTCCGAACATTTGAATGTTTATCGGGTCTTCTTGAAGAATAAGCGTAACAAAACCCTTTTCTACAAACCACGTATCTGTCTTTTGACAAAGAGCACATGACCTCGGCGCTCCACGCTTGTTTAAGGCGGCTATTACTTGTTCCCCAACATCCTGTGACCATTTCATAGCGCGTGAGCATAAAACTTTCTACCTCCCCCATCAAGTAGATAATCGTTAAGTGACTTTATGGTCAGAATCACAAGTTGACCATAAAGTCGCACTAATCCCTGACTTTAGGGGCAAAGCCTAAGTGAGCCGATTCCAAAGCGGGCGCCGGTTTAGAGACCGGCCCCAAAAACAGAAGGGGCTCAAGAGCTTTCAGGCTGAATCTTCCGAGGAAGCTTAAAGCTCTTGAGCCCCTTCTGTTTTTCTCTTTAATAAAGAATCATGAAGGGATTGCTGACGAACGGCGGCCGTTTTGAACGGGTTGCGAGGCGCAGCAGAAGAGCGCCGCGCGCTTATACTATGAGCGCCGCGCTTATACCTTGTCGAACTCCGGATGATACTTTACAACGCCTCGCACTTCGGCTAACGCTTTGTCTCTCAACTCCGCCACCACGAACGCCTCATTCGGAACGGGGTATTCGCATTCCAACCCTCTCTGCCGCGCGGGCATGAATCCGAAACGGGGATAAAACTCCGGATGACCGACCACGACTACTATTTCATGTCCGAGGCTCCTGCACTCTTCCAGTCCGCGTCGAACCAACTGAGAGACGATCCCTTGATTCTGAGCCTGCGGAAGAACAGCCATAGGGCCATGCGCCGTGGCACTGAACGTTGCGGCCTCGGACGCGATTGAGACGGGGCTGAAGAAGATGTGGCCGACGACCCGCGCGCCGGAAACAGCCACCATCGAGACGTACGTCTGAAGGCTCCTTCTAAGTGCTTCAAGATGACGAGACGCAGTCTATGGGGCACAGTCAGGTGGGCGACGCAACCTTACTCGAAGGCACCTTGGCCCGTGCGTCCGTTCCCTTTCAGGTAGCGGTCAAGGAAATCAAGGATCGCCCGGTCGGCGCGAATCTCGTTCGCCTTCTTGGTAAAGCCATGCCCTTCATTGTCGAAGACGACGTATTCGACGACGCCGTTTCGCTTCCTGATGTTCTCTACGATTTCATCCGACTCGGGCTTAATGACGCGCGGGTCGTTCGCGCCCTGTAGGACTATGAGCGGCTTCACGATCTTGTCCGCGTGGAAGAGCGGCGAAACGGCGCGCAGTTTTTCCTCCTCCGTATTCGGGTTGCCGATCTCTTTGTAGAGTAACTTACGCTGCGACTCCCAGTAGGGCGGGATGGATTGTAGTGTCCTGATCCAGTTCGAGACGCCGAAGAGGTCAACGCCCACGGCGAACTCCTGCGGCTTGAAGGCGAGCGCCGCCAGCACCATGTAACCGCCATAAGAGCCGCCCATGATGCCTATCTTCCCCTGGTCTACGTAATCGAGCGAAGCGAGGTACTTCTTCGCCTCGACGCAATCCCAGAGCGGCTCGTGCCCGTGCCTGCCGTCGTCCGAGGTGAAGAACGTCTTACCGTAGCCGCTCGATCCGCGATTGTTGACGCCCAGGATAACGTACCCGTGGTTGACCAGATACTGAGTGAGGGGGCTATAGGCGAGTCGCGTCTGTCCGCCGGGCCCGCCGTGTATCAGCAGAAGCGCTGGCGCTTTATGCTCCGCGCTGGCCTGCTGCGGCTTGTAGAGGATAGAGGGGATTTCCATCCCGTCAAAAGAGCGGTAGCGGATGACCTGCGCATCGACCAGGTCTGCCGGGTTAATCTCAGGATTGAGACTCACCGTAAGCTTCGTCGCCTTCTTCGTGGCAAAGTTGTAGACGTAGAGATTATCCGGGCTGCGCGGGCCATTGAGGTAGAAGGCCATCAACTTCTCGCTCGGCGAGATGTCGATGCCCTTGATGTCTCCGTCGGGAAGCTGCGGTAGGGGAATGAGTTTCCCGCTGGCCGCGTCGTAAACTTTGATCTTCGTGCTCGCGTCTTCGTTGATGGTGACGACGCGGTACTTACCGTTGCGCGAGAAGCTGACGGAGGAGATGTCCCAGGGCGCTTTCTCGACCACATCCGTTTTGCCCGACGCGAGATTGTAGCGCGCGATGTACTGGAACTCGGTGCCGTTGTCGGAAAGGTAGTAAAGGTGCTTCACGCCTGAATCGAACTGTTCCGGGCTATTGACAACCTCGCCCGTATGAGGCGTGATGTTCTTCATCTCCTTCGTCACGGTGTTATAAAGATAAACGTCCGCGTCCGACGGCGAGTCGCCGTCCTTCCTTAAAGCAATATATTTTTTATCGTTCGATATATCGCCGAAGCTGTATCCGGTCTCGTTCCTGTAAAGGAGCACGGGCTTAAAATCCGCAATGCTTAGCTCGAAGATGTCGAAGAAGCGCGGGTCGCGCTCGTTGGTCGAGTAAAAGAAAGACTTCCTATCGTGACTCCAGCCGAGGAATCTGGCTTTGACCTTGTCGCCGGGCGTCAGGTCGCGCTCTCTTCCGTCCGCCTCCCTCACGTAGAGGTGGCTGTTCTCGTTCCCGCCCCGGTCGTACGTGTAGATGATACGCGAGTCGGCCGGAAAGTAAGAGACTGCGTACGTGCTCTCCTTAGTCGATGCGGTCAACTGTTTCGCCTCGCCGCCCGCGACCGCCATCGTGTAGACATTGAAGATGCCGCTCTTGTTGCTGTGAAACAATATCTGCTTCTCATCCGCAGAGAAAGAGCTTCCCCCCAGACGCGTGGAATCCATGAACTGCTCAATCGTGTACTGCTTGACCTCGCGGGCCTGCGCAGAAGAAGATTTCTGCGACGGCTTATTTTGTCGCTGCTGCGCCCTCGCATCCACGGGGACAAGACAGACCGCAATCAACAGCGCGAAAAGCATTGATTTGGAAGTGCAGACGGAATTTAACGGCATTCGGAAATATTTTGTGAGGTTCATTGATTTTTATCCTTCAGCGCTATAAGGCGGCGGCGATTTGCAGCGAGGAGATGAAACGACATTGAGTTTACAGGCTCTTTCATGGAAGAATTTACGCTCATTTTACCATTTGAGCAAATTCAGATCGGCGAATCGAGATTCTTTCTTCAATCTCCGTAGCCCAACGCCCGAACCGACCCGCCCCTTGCGCGCCCGAGACGCCTCTACACATCAAGCCGCCACTTAAAAGCCTGACAGCACGACGCTCCCGAGAAGCTCGAAAAGGATGCTCTTCAAAGGTAGCGTGACACAGTAGCAGCCCAAACAAGTAAGGGGCCGCTCAATTGGGAGCTGCCCCTTACTCATCGAAATAATGGTGGAGCCGAGGGGGATCGAACCTCTGACCTCATGACTGAAATACGGGTTGTTTAGACTTTTGTTGAAAGTGAAAGAGTACGTTTTCATTGATACTTCGGGCAATTCAATTATGATCTAGCTGGCGTGGAACATTGCCGGGAACTTCAATGATTTGGGATTTCGGCAGCATGAAATCATTTCACAACTCGCCGCGAAAGGCGCGATGGAGCAGGGTTTGAAAAAGGTGTTCGGCCTGGCGCGTGGCTTCGCGCTGCTGGCGGCGAACACGCTCAAACTTTTGGACGATGGCGGCGAATTTTTTTTGTAACGGAAGCGGTGGAGTAAGAATTTGTAGGCTGTTCAATTTTTCCTTTGAAATATTAGGCATTGAACCCGCACTGCCGGTTGCAAATGATTGAACTGTTCTCCTAAATTTGCGCTCATTGAACAGACCCCACAGAAATTCAGCTTTTACGTCGCAATTGTCCTTTAACTTAAAGCGGAAAATCGTATCTGGAAGCAACAGTTTTTGTGGCGTGTCGTAAACAAGAGCGCAAGCCGCTATTAAATCTTCAGTATTTTTTCTTGTAAACAAGACATCGCTTTCTTTTACCTCATAATTGAGAACGGGTTTGATATTTGAAGGTAGAACTTTATTTTCGTCCGGCAGAAATCTGCCACTTGTTACAGAACTTAATTTTAGAACAGCCCATTCATTTTTTTTCCTTGAGAACTCTTCGCATACAGGGCTAACACCGCTATCAATATTTTTTAACTGAGAATCTAAAGTTGCTTTATCCCAATTCATCGGATTGCTCATGGGGTCGCCGAACATTTTGATAAAGACGGATTGGAGAAAGGAATCCGAAAGAGTTTGGGCAAAACGGCGTTGACGGCGCAGGCGATCAGCCTTGTCTAAAATCGCGGCAATCCGCTTTTGTTCGTCGGGTTTTGGAAATGGAATTTCAAGGGCTTCAAGTTGCGGCAATCGCAAATATTGAATGATTGAGCCTTGCGATTGGCTCTTTAAGTCTAATATTGCTCGTTTGAGAATCGGATATAGATAAGGCAAATAAGTTTCATCCTTGAATTTATCCTTTGCGGTTACAATGTAAGTTCGTTGATAAGCATTAAATTTTCCCTTGTAGTAATTGACTGCAAGTTCGCCATTTCCAGCGATCAAAACACATTCACAATCATAATCATAAAAATCAATTTTGACGGGAGTTTCGGCACAGGTAAAAAACGGATATTTCCCGTCAGGGCTTTCAGCATTTACATCAAGTTTGCCCGTTTTAATATCACAAATCTTGCCGAGAAATTCTTGAGTAATCATATCAACTCTAATAATTCGTGCGCTTCAACCTCTGCTATTCGGTCTAATTTCATCAATCTTTCAAGAGTAACATTCGGCTCTTCGTAAAATGTTTCGTCAGCTTCGATTTGGCGGTAACGGCTGGCGGAAAGGTCGTATTTGTTTTTCTGAATCTGCTCTTTATTGACCCAGAACTGATTGCCGAGTTGGTCAATCTCTTTTTGAATCGGCGCGATTCGTTCATTCAGTTCAGCCAGCTTTTGCTCTTCAGTTTCGAGCGCGATTCGCGCCGCTTCGTCGTCTGGCGCAGCGATCACGCTTTCAAACGTCAAACGATTAATGTCGCGTTCGAGATTCAACCTTTCGGCTTTCATCGGCGCAACCATCTTCTTCAAATGATTCAGACGATTGATGCGGTCAGCGTAAAACTCTTCATTCTTCCGATTATTCCAACACGCGAGAATGTCCGGAATATCGTTGTCGGCTGTCTTCTGCCGCTTGTCGTCGAGCGAAAGACCGTCCGCCTGCATATCGTAAAACCAAACCCGGTCAGTCGCGCCGCCTTTGGTGAAAATCAAAACGGCGGTCGAAACTCCCGCGTAAGGTTTGAAAACTCCCGATGGCATCGAAACGACGGCTTCGAGGCGGTTTTCATCAATCAGCTTCTTGCGAATCGCGAGGTGCGCGTTCGACGAGCCGAACAGAACGCCGTCCGGCACGATCACCCCGCAGCGACCGCCCATCTCCAAGATACGCAGGAAAAGATGCTGAAACAGAATCTCGGTTTTCTTGACGTTGGCGGGCAAATCTTCGCCAATTGAAGACGCATCCATCGCGCCTTTGAACGGCGGATTTGCCAGCACGACATCATAACGGCGCTCTTCCGTGTAGGTTTTCGAGAGCGTATCATTGTAGAAAAATCGCGGGTGCTTGATGCCGTGCAGCATCAGGTTCATCGAACCGATCCGCAGCATCGTCATTCCCGAATCGCTGTCAAATCCGGTCAGGGCTTCAGTCTGCAAAAACTCTTCGCTTCGTTCATCAAGCAAATCGCCCGCGAGATTGTGCGGCAATCCTTCTTCGTCGTAAGTGAGAATCTCCTTGCTCGTATTTTTTTCGAGAATGTATTGATAAGCGTTGACCAGAAAGCCGCATGTCCCGGCAGCCGGGTCGCAGATTCTTTCATTAACCTTCGGGTCAATCATCTGCACCATCATCCGAATGATGTGGCGCGGCGTGCGAAACTGCCCGTTGCGCCCGGCGATGTTCAGATAGCCCAAAAGATATTCGTAAAGGTCGCCCTGCACATCATGGTTATATTGCGAGATGTGCATTTCATCAATCGCCTTGCAGACCTCGACAAGCAGATTCGCCTTATTGATTTTGAACTCGGCGTTTTCCATCTGAATCGCAAACGAGCTTTCGCCGCTTCCAATCATCTTCAGCGCGGGAAAAACTTTCTCCTTAACGTGCTTCAAGGCTTCTGCCGCAGGAAGATTCGTCCAGTAACCCCAACGTAATTTTTCATCGGCGAAAAGCGGCGCAAACTGCTGCCCGCGAAGCCGCGCATTTTGTTCGCGCAGTTTCTCTTCATCATCAATGCGTTTTAAGAAAAGCAGGTAAGAAAGCTGTTCGATGGAATCGAGCGGATTCGGCAAACCGCCGGAATGCAGTTTGTTCCAGATGGCATTTACCTGTGAGCGCAGTTTGGAATCTGTCAGCATCTTTTTGATCTAGGCAGAGATTTTTTCAGCGAACTGCAAAATCTTAGCCTTGTCGCTTTCGGTGAAAAGTCGGTCGACCGCATTATTGCCAAAACCTCTGACGATAGAAGGACTATCATAAAGGTCTGCTTCTTCAAGTTTATCTTTGCGTAAAAACTCGCTTTGCAACGCACGCAGGAAAGTTAATTGCTCGCCCGTGTAATCATGCTGCGCGGAAAACTCTTCAAACTTGCGGGCGACAATCGTTTCGTAATTCGACAAGGATTCGAGTTCGAGCAGATGACGGATGAAGCCGAGAAAACTGTTCACGCGGAAACCATAAGCCTTGCGGATATTGTCTTTTGTCAGTTGCACATCAGCCGCGCTCAAAGTTTGACGCAGAACTTTTTCGAGCGCGATAAGCTGCTCATCCGTTACCCCTTCGCCGCGTCGAATAGCTAAAACCGTCGGATGATTTTCGACCAATGAATTTACTTTTTGCTCGACGCGCTCGCGGTATTGTTCGACGAAAATACGCTCGCCGCCTTCGCTCAAAGTGATATAGCCGCGTGTGGCAATGAAGTCTGGCAAATCAAGCGTGATGAAAAGATTTTCCTTGTCGCGCCGGTTCTTCATTTCAGGAGCGAGATTGCGAATGACCGCGTTTAATTGTTGCGGGCTTGCGCTGCGGATTTGACCGGACATACAAGCTTCGGCGGACTCCCGGCAAAAGGGTTTGTCTAGAACAAAATCGGGCAAGCGGCTGACATCTTCATTGATCGATTCAATTGTGCTTTCCGCAACCTTGTCGGTCAAAATCTGATGTTTCAGGCGTTCGACTTTGCTCGTAAAAGTTTCCGCTTGAACATCAACATTCGGCACAAAACGCAGCAGCGGCGAGATTTTCAAACGCAGAAAATCAAGCTTGTTCTGGCTCCAGAACTGCCAGTAGGAATCTTCCCAAACTTGCGAAATCTGCGGCAGAATCTTTTTCACTTGAAAAGAGTCCTGCGGAATGCGATTGACCATTTCACGCAAATCACCAATCGTCGCTTTGAAATCCTCCGAATCCTGCTTTTTGAGATAAAGCCTTGCGACGTTGAGCCGCGTGTTAAAGACAGTTACCAGAACGGGAACCGTTTGCTTATTAGTTTCTTCGGCTTTTTTGTTGAAATCGTTTTCCCAAAAATCAATTATCTTAAATTCGGTTTTCTTACCGTCAGGCAAACGGTGTTTGAATCTACATGCTTCATCGCTACGTGTTCCGCGTCCAATCATCTGCTCAAGTTTGATTCGTGAACGGACAGGCTTCATAAAAACCAGATTCACAATTTCGGGGACGTCAATGCCCGTGTCGAGCATATCAACCGAAATAGCGATGCGCGGTTTATCGTTTTTTTTGAATTGAGTAATCAAACCATCGCCCCACGCACCGTCGCGCACTCGTTCCGTGTCTGACGTTATAACGCGAACTAAATCGTTGAACTGCGGATACATTTCTTCAAACGCAATCATTAATCTTTCGGCGTGGGCTTGCGTCATCGCAAACACAATCGTTTTGCCCGGTAGCTGTCCCGATTCGTCTTTCAAACAAACGTCCCAAATTTCCGCCCACTGCTTGCGGAGCGTGTCTTTATCGCTGACCTTCTTTTCGATGTCCGTTCCCGTGTAATCAATTTCGTCCGGGTCAATGCCTTGTTCAATCAATAGATTCTGCTCTTCTTCAGTTAAATCTACACCTTTAATTCCCGCACGTTGGAAATTGGTTTGTGCTCTGTAAAGACTATAATCAACCAAAACTTTGTCTTCGATGGCTTGGCTGTATGGATAGCAGAAAGTCGGAATTGCGTCGGGACAATCGAAAAGTAAGAACGTATCGCGGTCAACGAAACCGGCTGGTGTTGCCGTTAAGCCAATCATTCGAGCATCGAAATACTGAATCACTTCGCCGAGCTTGTTAAAGATCGAACGATGCGCTTCGTCAAAGATAATCAGATCGAAAAACGCCGGACTAAATTCTTCAAAACATCTGCCAATCGTATGCAGGGTCGCAACGTAAAGCCGTTTGGTCTTGTCTATGCTATGGGTGAAAATCCGATCGTTTGGCTCATCTGGCAAATGCTGTCTGATACCGTCGGTTAAGGCTTGGTCAACTAAAGCATCACGGTCGGCGAGAAAAAGAACGCGGCGGGCTTGATTGGTTTTTAGAAAAAGGTCAATCAATCCCATCGAAGTTCGCGTTTTACCTGTTCCGGTTGCCATCACTAGCAAAGCGCGACGCTTCTTATCAACGTCAAATGCTCTCGATACTCGGCGAATAGCTTCTTGCTGATATAAGCGTCCTGAGATGTCAGTATTGATTGAAGCCTCTGCCAGAGCGAGTTTATTTTGCTTAATAAAAAGCATTCGCTCTAAATCTTCGCGGGAGAAGAATCCGGCAACTTCCCGTGGTGTTTCCTCTTCGGTATCCCAAAACCAACTTTCAACTCCATTCGAGAGAAAAACAAACGGGCGAAAACTCTGATTCTGTTGGATTCTTTCGGCGTAAAGTTTAGCTTGCTCGCGGGCGGTTTGCGGGCTTCGGCTTTGGCGTTTAGCTTCGATGATGGCGATTATTTCCCCGTTTGGCAGATAGAAACTGTAATCGGTAATGCCGTCAAACCAATTGTCATCGTCGCCGCTCGCAGGAACTTCAAATCTGACTTCATTACGGTCAAATAAATTCCATCCAGCCTTAATAACCTGCCCGTCAATTAGTTGTTTTCTTGTTTGGGCTTCATTTTGAGACATAAAATTCACTGCCTTCGCCTAAATTACTTCAAGCCGACGAAAATATAATACAAAGCATCGTATAACTTTTGCGTTTTTGACATTAGGTCGTTAATTTTCATTAATCAAAACCTCGCTCAACTTTTAATCTCTTGCAGCTACGTCCGCAATTTGTCCCATCTCTCGGCATACTTTTCAGAGATAGTAATATAGGTTTTATGCTGCTTCACTTCATCGGCAGAAAACACGTATGCCGTATCATTAAAAAGATAATATCCAACAATGAAATCAAATTCTCCCTCTTTGTATCTCCTGCGTTGATTATGTCCTTCTGCACACTTTAACCTGACAACCGGAAGGCCATGTCTGGACGGTGAATGCACACATCTAACTTGAAGCTTAAATATTTCTTCGCTCTCAGGAACGCGCACAAGACAGTCAGCTTTATCCCCATCAAATACCGATGTATAAACATCAAATCCATGAAGGGCTAAACGAAAAAGTATTGCGGCCTCGGCAATTCTCCCTTTTCGTTGATTGGAGAGGCGCTGCCAAACAACGGTCTTGTTATGCTGCGATTCCTCACCATGATCTTTTTTAGGCGCGATATATCGTTTAGCTGTTTTACTCCTCGCCTTCCTTTCTTCTTCGGTCAGGCGATGTGGTTTCAACCACAGACTTAGCGAACCTTTCGCTGCCCCCGTGATAGTGGCTATCTCCCGTAGAGATAATCTTTCTTCAACACGTAAGCGAATGGCTTCCGCCTTCAAATCTGGTTTGGTTGTGCCCATCCGGTTTTATCTGTACGCTGTTGTTGGTTCAATGAACCTTTATAGGGTTCAGTATAACACGGAGAAGGTTCGCCAGAAATTTTATTATTGAGTGAGAAGATTTTGGTGGAGCCGAGGGGGATCGAACCCCTGACCTCTTGACTGCCAGTCAAGCGCTCTCCCAGCTGAGCTACGGCCCCGTGCTTGCAGGTTCAGGTCACGATTCGGGTGACGAGCGAAAAGAGTAACGTAGCGCGTGAAAGCGAGTCAAGCGCGCCTTAATGGGGTTTGCGGCGGGCCGCGAAGATCGCCAGGGCCGTGCCGAAGATGAGCATGACGAGGCCGGTCGCGACGCGCAGGGTGTTGGGGAGTTCGCGAACGTCCGTGCCGGTGATGACGAAGGTCGAACTCGGCTCAAGAAAGAGCGCGCGATAGGCGATGACGCCGCCCGCGACGGCCACGCCGAGGCCGACGATTAAGACTATGACGCGAACCATTTTCCGGTTTTCGATTTCGGATTAACGAACGCGGGGTTTGGAAGCTCGCTCTCCTCTTTGAGAGATTCAAAACCCTCGGGTACGGGGATTCAATCACCCACGCTCGCAAATTCCGTGATCGAATCATTTCCCTTTGAATGCGGGCTTTCGTTTTTCCAGGAAGGCGCGGACGCCTTCGTCCTTGTCCTCGCTCGAAAAGCAGAGCGCGAAGAGGTCTACTTCGCGGCGCAGTCCCTCGTCCAGATTCGAGCGCGAGGCCGCCTTGACCGCCTCCTTAGCCATGCGCAAAGCGATCGGACTCTTTTCGGCGATGCGACTGGCAAGCTCCATCGTCCTGCCTTCGAGGTCTGCCGGGGGGACGACCATGTTGACAAGGCCGAGGTTGAAAGCCGTGTGCGCGTCGATGATGTCGCCCGTCAGGATCAGCTCCATCGCTTTGCCCTCGCCAACGAGGCGGGTCAGGCGTTGCGTGCCGCCGCCGCCGGGGATGATGCCGAGGTTGATTTCGGGCTGGCCGAACGAGGCCGTCTCGCTCGCGATGCGCAGGTCGCAGGCGAGCGCCAGTTCGCATCCGCCGCCGAGGCAGTAGCCGTTGACCATAGCGATGACCGGTTTCGTAAAGGCGTCTATGGCAGTGAAGAGCGAGCGCCCGAGCATCACGTCGCGCTGCGTAATGGCTGTGCGACCCGCGAACTCTGCTATGTCCGCGCCCGCGATGAACGCCTTGTCGCCCGCGCCCGTGAAGACGACCACGCCGACCGATTCATCCTCGCGCAGCTCTTCGAGAGCGGCCGCGCCCTCCTGGCGCGTCTGTATATTGAGCGCGTTTCTTTTTTCAGGGCGATTGATGGTGATTAAGGCGACGCGATTGCGCCGCTCGACGATGAGCGTCTCGTAAGATTGCGGCATATTTTGCTCCGGTGGAAAGGTGACGAGTGAACGTGACGAGTTCTTTAACCCGCCGGTTGCCGACTACTGATTCGGCCAGTGCCTTCTTATTGTTCGTTTTCAGAAGTCGTGGGCTGTTCGTCTGCGACCCAGGAGACGAACAGGCGCAGCCAGTTCTCGGTCGGCTCGCTGATCTGTACGCCGACGCGCGCCGTGCCGTAGATGGCCGGAGCGACGCGTACGACCATCGCCGTCACTTCGATGGGTGCGCCGTCGGGGCGGTGCGCTCTCAGGTACAGGCGCTCGCCGCGATTAACTTTTTGATTGAGATGAAAGAGGGCGCCGGAGGTCGAGATGTCGTCGGTTTCGGTCGGCTCGCTCCACGCCGCTCCGTCTTCGCTGCGCCCGGAAACAACGATGGGCAGGCGCATCGCCATGCGCAGCGCAAAGCGTTTCTCTTCGTTATAAGGCGTGCTCATAAGATTGGTCACAAAACCCTTTTGAGTTCGGTTTCAGGAAGAACTCGCGCGCCGCCGATATTCCGGCTCTTCATCCCACTTATAAAAGCCTTCGCCGCTCTTTTTCCCAAGCTTCCCCTCCGCGACCATGCGCTGCAAAATCCGGGGCGGGCGAAACGTCTCAGTCCCGAGCGCTGTGTGCAGATACTCGGCTATGTGCAGACGCACGTCGAGGCCGACCAGGTCGGTCAGGCGCAGTGGGCCCACGGGGTGGTTGTAGCCCAGCTCCATCGCCGTATCTATATCGCGCGCGCTCGCCACGCCCTGCTCAAGCATCCGCATGGCTTCGAGCCCGAGCGCGACGCCTAAGCGGCTAGACGCAAAGCCGGGCACGTCCCGCACGGTGATCGGTTCTTTCCTCATGCGGCCCGCGACCTCGCGCACCGCTTCGACCGTCTCCGGGCTCGTCCGCGCGCCGACCACTATCTCCACCAGACGCATCAGGTGTACGGGGTTGAAGAAATGCATCCCGATGACACGCTCGGGGCGGCGCGCGCCGCTTGCGATCTCCGTTATCGAGAGCGATGAGGTGTTGGTGGCAAAGATGGAAGGTCGGCCTGACAGCGACTCAACTTCGCTCAGTATCTCCCGCTTCAATTCGAGCACTTCGGGCGCGGCTTCCACGAAGAGGTCGGCGGCGGCCGTCTCCGACAGGTGAACAGTGCCGCGTATGCGTTGCAGCGTCTGATCGCGCTCGTCCTCGGTCAGCTTGGCGCGCTCGATGCCTTTGGCTAGATTGCTTTCGATTGAGCTGATGGCGCGCGCAAGGCGCACGCGGTCGACATCGCGAAGGATGACGCGAAAGCCTGCGGCGGCGGCCACCTGAGCAATGCCGTGACCCATTGTGCCCGCACCGAGCACGGCGATGGTTTCGAGAGCGCCTGAAGCGCTGGGGATGCTCTCCGGTCTACTCAAAGTGGTTCCTGAAAATGGACGTAACGCTCGGGCGGGCCGGTTCTCGGTCGGGCGCGCGAAGTGCGCGCGCGCTCACCCTTCTACTCGAAAAAGATTCGGCTCGGATGTCACTTCCGGCTCCGGCATCCCCTTGTGGTGGAAACCGGGAAAGCGGCTTTCGCTTCGCCACTGGCCGGGGAGACCGCGCGTCAGCTTATCCGGTCACCTGCCCGTGCCCTGTTCGACTACGGCTGCGCTAGTATATATACTATACGCGCAACCGAAAAGGCTATATGTCGCGTGCGAGATTCTTCAAAATCTCTGAAGGAGACGATTAAAACCTGATGACCAAAGAGACGCTGCACAGGGACGTGGTAATCCTCGGGTCGGGGCCAGCCGGACTGACGGCGGCCATCTACGCCGCCCGCGCAGACCTTCACCCGCTCGTGATCGAAGGGCCGCAACCCGGCGGCCAGCTCATGATTACCACCGACGTTGAGAACTATCCGGGCTTCTCCAGGGGCATCCAGGGCCCCGAACTGATGGAGGAGTTTCGCCAGCAGGCCAAGCGCTTCGGCACGGAGTTTCTCACGACCTACATCGACCGCGTAGACCTCTCGAAGCGTCCCTTCACGCTCTACGGTAAAGAGAGCCAGGATAGCCCGGAGACTATCCTCACGATCAGGGCCGAGACGCTGATTATCTCGACCGGGGCTTCGGCCAAGTGGCTTGGCATCCCCGGCGAAGCGCCCGCGCCGCAGGGCCTCGGGGGCTACGGCGTCTCGGCGTGCGCGACCTGCGACGGCTTCTTCTTCAAAGGTAAGCAGATAGTAGTGGTCGGCGGCGGCGACACCGCCATGGAAGAAGCGACGTTTCTGACGCGCTACGCCACGCGCGTCACGGTCATCCATCGGCGCGAATCCCTGCGCGCCTCGAAGATCATGCAGGATAAGGCGTTCAAGAACGACAAGATAGATTTCATGTGGAACACCATAGTCGAGGAAATCCTGGGCACGCCGGAGACCGGAGTGACGGGCGTTCGCCTGAAGAACCGCGAGACGGGCGAAGAGAGCATCTTCGATTGCGAAGGCGTCTTCATAGCCATCGGCCACAAGCCCAACACAGACCTCTTCAAGGGCCAGCTTGAGATGGACGAAGTCGGTTATCTGAAAACTTCCGGGCGCTCTATGGCGACCGCTATTCCGGGCGTCTTCGCGTGCGGCGACGCGCAGGATTCGTTCTACAGGCAGGCGATCACGGCCGCCGGTACGGGCTGCATGGCCGCCATCGACGCCGAGCGATTCCTGGATCACCTGCCGGTTCCAGCGCCGACGGGCGAGGAGATTACTATGGAGGGCGAGCGCGTCACGGCAGACCATGAAAGCATCATCATGCCGGATGGCGAGGTCATCCCGAACAAGCCCGAGGGCGATGCCGCGCACGGCGATTAAATCAGAAGGCACGAGCCAGCAGGAGCCGCACGCGAGAACAACTCTTCTGAGACGCGAAACACGCAACCACCTCTGACGGTAAATTTCAGCCGCCTGCTATCGAAGTGATTGATAGCAGGCGGTTTTTCCTCGTGGGCGCGCGCCATGGGCCCACCGTCGCCGCATGGGCCAACAGGGGCGCTGGAAAACCGTTGACTCGCTGCCGGTTTTAGCTTATTGTCGCGCTCCCTGGAACGATCAAAGGGTTGGCGCTTCCCTGTTTGAATCATGCTTGGCCCGCAAAATCCCTCGCCCAAGACCTCAAAAATTGTCCGAGACGCCCTGTTTGCGGCTGCGGCGCTCCAACCTCAATCACTACAATCTAAGGAGACCATAAGATGACCAGAAGACTCATTAACCTCTCAATGCTGTTTGCGCTCACCACCTCAATGATGCTCCCCGGTTTCGTCACACGTTCATCGGCGACGGCAGCGATGCCGCAGGCCACCGTCATCACCAGCAACACTGAAGTCCCCATAGATTTCTTCAACGTAAATAGCTGCACGGGTGAAACGATAACGATCAGCGGCACGTCCCACGTCCTGTTTCATTCCACGGCCACCCCGAGCGGCAACACTCTCGATACGACTGAGATCAACTTCGCCCTTCAGGGCGTGGGCTCAAGCGGCACGAACTACGTCGTCAACGAAACAGTCTCATCGACGACGGCGAGCCACGAGAACGGCAGCTTCGTCTTTAATAGCGTGTCGCATTTGAACGTCATCTCTCAGGGGAACACGGATAATCTCCTGGTCAAGCTGGAATGGCATACGACCTTCAACTCTAACGGTGAGCTGACTTCGAGCCGCTTCGACTTTACGGTTGAGTGCCAGGGATAGAAGCAATCGCACCGGAAGAATTTTCGGTGCGTGCGGATTCGACCGGGCGCGTGCGGGGCCCTTTGCTACTTGTAAAGCAATCGGACTTCGGGGCGAAGCGGTTCGAGCTTGAACCGCGCCGCTGATGTTAAAAGCCAGTGGAGGGTGATGTCCGTCATCCGGCGGGCGTCACCCTTTCGATTTTGTTTCACCTTCCACCCTGCGCGGGTATGACCTTAATGACGGCGCGGCGCAGAGAGTGTTCGCCGCGCTTCTCTGTTTCCCAGTAATCCAGCTCGAAGCTGTTTATCTCGTGCTGGATTACTTCGAGGCAGCGCAGGAGCACGAAGACGGCCTCTTCCGGCGTGGAGGGTTTGGCGGCCGTGATCGTGTCGGCCAGGAATCTGCCGATGGCTGCCGATTCGTACCAGCGCCTCGTGATGTAGGCGTCCGCGACGCGCTCGAAGAACTCTCTGTCTTCGAGCAGCAGCGCGGCGTTCAGATAAAAGATGGTGCGCACGTCCTCTCTTGGGACTCCCGGATAATCCTCGAATTGATCCGCCATAATCAAATCCAACTGGCTGTGCAGCGATTCATCCGGCTTGAGTTCCATGGCGCGCACCTGCGGGTAGATGATCGAATGTATGATCGCGTCGTAGATCATGGCCACGATATAGCGAACGTGCGCCTGTTTTTTGTCGTTGCTCCAGGCGGACGGATAGTTGAGCCTGATGACGGGAAACCCTTTTGAATAGAGCTTGATGTGCGTCAGCTCGTGAACGATTGTGGCCTCCGTCGGGGGAACGTCCGCGTCCATGCGAATGCTCGGCGTGCCGTCCGAGTCGACCGAAGAGAGCGCCGCGTAGTAGCTGTAGTCGAGGTTCGCATTGACCTCCGCGCGGACACGCTTGCCGTAATGATTCTCCACCTCGGCCAACAGCTCCCTGGCCTGCGGGCGCAGCTCGACGCCGAACAGTTGACGCGGCGGAAGCGCTCCCGCCCCTTTAGCTTCCGTCGCTTCGCCCTGCTGATTGCGGCGGCAGGCCGGGACTAATATTGCTTGGAGGATGAAGAGAAGAACGAAGAAGCTGTGTAGCGGACGCGACTTCAATGAGATTCACCGAAAGCCCTAATAATTTTTAGAGTGTATGAAAGATTGCTGATTCGGCAGAACTAAGGACGGCTCGCTCACGCGCGCGCCTCCACATCACAGGAGCACGACCGGAACATCCTTTTCGCGGCGCGTCGACGTGCCCGCGTAACCTTGTGTGCCGTGCGGACAGGCGGCGCAAAATGAGCCCGTGCGATTGCGACGATCCTCGCATTCGTTGCAGTCGAGCGTCTCGCCCAGCTTTCGCAAAGTGTCCAGAAGCGGGAACAGTAGACGGCCGCGCGCCGTCAGCGCGTATTCGACGTGCGGCGGGCTCCCGCCGTAGTCGCGTCGCTCGACGAGCGCGTCCCGTTCCATATCGCGCAAACGTCCGACGAGCGTGCGGCTGCTGATCGGATGAAGCGCCTGAAGCAGTTCCGTCGTGCGTTTGGGGCCGTGGAAGAGGTCGCGCACCACCAGCATCGTCCACTTGTCGCCGACCAGTTGCAGCGCGCCCGCAACGGGGCACCCGTCACCTTCGCGTCGTCGCATGCTTTGTCTCCTCCCGGTGAAAACCCTTGCGGCCACCGCCCTTACCCGCTCACAGGGGCTGCCTGCTGTCAGCCTCGCCTACAAACTGAGAGGATGGCTCGATTGCGGGAGCGCTCTGGCGCGGCGCGCTTGCAGAGGCCGACGCCTCGGCCGTCTCAAAGCTGACTGCTCTTCAAAGCTTAGCACAAAGATGCGCCATTGCGACGGTGTAGTAAACTATTTTAAGATGGCACGAGCAGCGACGCCCCTCGCGACAGGTTCTGCCCCGTGGCCGACTCTCTGTTATCAGTATGATCTTTCCTCACCCAAGCGCACGATACGCTTTCGCGGGCGTTGATCGTGCGCTGCCGGGTGCTTTTGCGGCGCGCCTGTAGTCTTGATGAAAATGGATTCGCACACGAAACAGCATCAGGGGCGGCGCTCCGAAGATGAGCGCGGCGCACAAAAGATGCGTGACATGGCGGGCTTGACGCGCCGTTTGAGCGGCGCGGCGACCGCCGTCGAGGCCGCAGAGCTTGCCCTGCGCGGGCTCGCGCAGGCGATCCCCGCCGAGTGCATGCGCCTCACGGTCAGCGTCGGAGAAGACCGCCAGCAATTGCGCGCACGCCTTGAGGGCAACGGCGAGTTCGAGTACCTGGCCGAAGGCGAGACCTTGCGCGTCGCGCACACGATGCTTGAACGCGCCGTGCAGATGGGCTCGCCCGTCCGCTTCAACAATGCCCCGCAGGAATTGGTGAGCCGCGCGCTTCTTATCTCGCTGGTCTGCACGCCCGCACAATCCATCCTGTGTGCGCCGCTCAGCTTGGGCGAAAAAATTGAAGGCATCATCGTTGCGAGCACCCGTCAGGCGGCGGCCTACACGGAGGCGGATACGGACACGGCAGCCGTGATCGCACATCTTCTGGCCATGACGCTCAAGCGCATAGAGCTTTCGGAAACCGCGACCGTCAAGCGCCAGAGCGAAGAGGCGCGCGCGCGTGAGGAGGCGCTCGTCGAGCGACTTCACAGCGTGACCCAGGCATCCTTCGATCTCGATCACATTATTCAACAGACGATAGACGAGTTGGCCCAGGCCCTTCCGGCCAGCTTCGTGCTGCTCAGGCCGGTCTCTTTCGGACGCCCCGAGCCCACCGTGCGCGCCTGGACGCCCAATAGCGACCGCCCGCCGCTCGAAGTCCATGCGCCTGTGGCGCGCATCGAGCGCCCCGTCTATACAGAGCAGCGTCCGGTCTTCGTCGAAGACCTGCGGGCCGAGCGGGCCGCAAACTCCGACCTCGACCCACTGGCCGAACGTCTCGGCGCGCGTTCGATCTACGTCGCGCCGGTTGTCTACGGCGGGCAGGTTCTGGCCGCCCTCGGTCTGGTCGAAGCGGACGGGCAGCGGCAGTGGACGCGCGCCGAGCAATCCGTGCTCATGCGCGTCGCCGAAACCATCGCGCCGCTTATCTTGAACGCGCAACTGCATGGACGGCTCCGCTCCTACATCGAAGACCTGCTGATGCTGCTCAGGCTGGCCGGAGAGACCGTGGGCGAGGCCGAGCTTGATCGTTGTCTGCGGGCCGTTCTGGATTCCTGGTCGAAGATCGCCGGGACGGACGCGGCGGCCATCCTGCGCTGGGACGAAGAGGCCAAGCTGTTGCGGCTGGCGGCCACCAAACACTTGCCGACCGGCATCCTTGAACGCTATACGCAGGGCGTGCCGCTGACAGACCCGGTCTGCGGACTGGCGGCGACGCGTCGCGTAGCGGTCGTCGCAGACCTTGCGAGCGAGCCGCGCTTCGCAAGCCTTTACACGGCGGCGCGCTGGTCAGGACTGCGCGGCGTCTGGGCCACGCCCGTCATGGGCCACAGCAATAAACTGCTCGGCATGCTCATCACCTTTTCGCGCGTCGTGGCTGAAGTCGGCTCGGACGAGCAGCGTCTGGCAGACCTTTTCGCGCGCCCCGCAGCCTTCGCGCTTCAGAATCTTGAGTGGACTCGTGAAGTGCGCGCCCTCGCTCAATCGAACAAACAGCTCGAAGATGACCTGCGCCAGTCGGAGCGACACAAAACGGAGTTTATGTCGATCATCTCGCACGAATTGCGCACGCCCCTGAACGCCATCATCGGTTACGCGCAAATGCTCAAGGAGGGTTTCTCGGGCCCCCTCAACGAGGCGCAGGCGAGCGACGTGCAAACCATCTCGGATTCCGCCGACCGTCTTCTGAGTATGGTCGAAGACACGCTCGATTTGGCGCGCATAGACGCCGAGCGCTTTCCCGTATACATGGACACCATCGCCTTCGAGGAGATCGTCAAGCGCGCCACAGGCAGTGTGCGCGCCGTCGCCGACAAGAAGGGATTGAACATACAGATGAGCATCTCGGAAGACCTTCCGGTGGTGCGCACAGACCCGGAGCGTGTTCGACAGGTCTTGATGAACCTGCTGTCGAACGCCGTCAAGTTTACGGAATCAGGCGCGGTTCACGTCCACATCCTGCCGGGCGAAGGGGGCAGCGTGCAGATAAACGTGATGGACACAGGCATAGGGTTTGATACGAAATCGTTCCCGCACCTCTTCGAGGAGTTTCGACAGGCGGACACGTCGAACACGCGCGCCTACGGCGGAACGGGCCTCGGCTTAGCCGTATCGAAGCGACTGGTCAGGCGTCTGGGCGGAACCATCGGCGTCACTTCGACGCCCGGCGAAGGCTCCACCTTCTGGTTCAGCCTGCCGCCCGAAGTGCCCGACGCCGATAGATAAATTAAGGGAGTAGGAGAGAAGGGATGAAGGATGAGGGGTGAAAAAAAAAGGGATGAGGGCGGAGGGATGAATTAAAAGCTTTGACGGCATGGGCCAGTCAAAGTTTGCTTCAACCCCTTTCATCCCTTATCCCTTCGTTCCTCCCTTCGCGTTCCTTCCTGCTTTTATGCTCGATGACCTGGAAGATAAATCTCTGACGATCCTCGTGGCCGACGACGAGCCGATCAATCGGACGCTGATCCAGCGGCGATTGGAGCGCGCCGGTTATCATATCCTCGCGGCAGAGAATGGGCGCGAGGCCGTCGAAGCGGCCCTCAGCGAATTGCCTGACCTGATCATCCTGGACGTGATGATGCCGTTGATGGATGGGCTTGAGGCTTGCCGTCTGATTAAAGAGAACGAGGCGACGCGCTCGATTCCGATCATCTTTCTCTCGGCGCGCGACGAAACGGACGTGAAGGTGAGCGGTCTCAACCTCGGCGCGAACGATTACATCAGCAAGCCCTTCAAGGCCGAAGAATTGCTCGCCCGCGTCGAGGTCGCCATCCGCATGAAGCGCGAGCGCGACCACCTGCGCCTGAGCGCCGAGGAGGCGCGCGCGCACGCAGAGGTGGCGCAGGAGCGAGCCATGACGGACGCGCTCACGGGCCTGCTCAATCGTTACGGATTGCAGCGCGTCCTCGCGCACGAGTACGCCGAAGCGCGCCGCTACACGCGACCGCTCTCATGCCTGATGATCGATCTCGACAACTTCAAGACGATCAATGATACGTACGGGCACATGGCAGGCGATACGGCGCTCAAACAGGTGGCCGGTATCCTGACGCAGGTCGTGCGGCGCTCCGACCTGCTGAGCCGTTACGGCGGCGATGAATTTCTGGCTCTGCTCCCCGAAACCGATCTCGAAGGAGCCGACGCACTGGCCGAAAAAGTGCGCCTCGCGGCGGCCTCACAAATCTTCGGCGACGGCGAGCCCAGCTTTCAACTGACTTTGAGCATCGGCGCGGCCACGCTCTTCGACGACGAATCCGGCAACGACATGATAGTGCGCGCGGACATGGCCCTCTACGACGCCAAGGAGCAGGGCCGCAATCGCGTCGGAAGGGCCGGTACGCAGAGAAGCGATGACGCCTGAGTGTGTGTTGAATGGCGAATGAGAGTGTTGAAGGGCGAACGCGGGCGGCGCTCTATGTCAGATTTTAAGTCGCATCGAAGAGTTTGATGGAACGGAGAGCATCATGGCTGATCCCAAATTGAAGAACGATCCCGCCGGTATGGCCGACGCCTGGCCGAGCCTTCCACTGGAAGCGTGGCAGGCGACGAAAGATACGCTGCACATGTGGACGCAGGTGGTCGGCAAAATCCGGCTCGCGCAGACGCCACTGGTCAATCACTGGTGGAATGTGCCTCTCTACGTGACGCCTCGCGGGCTCACCACTTCGGCCATGCCTTATGAGGACAGAACCTTCGAGATCGATTTCGATTTCATAGACCACCGGCTCCAAATCAATTGCAGCGACGGGAGCACAACCGCTTTGGCGCTCGTGCCGCGCTCGGTCGCTGCGTTCTATCGAGAGGTCGTGGAGGCGCTCGCGCGTCTCGGGATCGAAGTCAAAATCTGGACCATGCCGGTCGAAGTCGAGAATCCCGTCCGCTTTGAAGAGGACGAGGCGCACGCCTCTTACGATGCGGAGTACGCCAACCGTTTCTGGCGCATTCTCGTCCAGGCGGACAAAATCTTCACCGACTTCCGAGCGCGCTTCATAGGCAAGGTGAGCCCCGTTCACTTCTTCTGGGGAAGTTTCGATCTGGCGGTGACGCGGTTTTCGGGGCGACGCGCGCCCGAGCGCGAGGGCGCGGACGCGATCACCCGCGAAGCCTACTCGCACGAGGCCATCAGTCATGGCTTCTGGCCCGGCGGCGGGCCCGTTACGGGCGCGGCCTTTTACTCCTACACCGCCCCGGAGCCTCCCGGATTAAAGGAAACACCTGTGCGCCCGGCGAGCGCCTTCTACAGTAAGGAGCTGTCTGAGTTTCTCTTCATGTACGAGGATGTGCGCAAGGCCGCCCGGCCCGCCACAGCGCTCCTGGAGTTCATGCAAAGCACCTACGAGGCGGGCGCAAATCTGGCGAAATGGGATCGCGCCGCATTGGAGCGCACCGTCACATCAGAAGAGGGATGAAGAGCGAGCCGCAAAGGCCCGGCGATTCGCGGCCCGCTCCGATGGAGACATATTTTCGCTTCCCGATCAGGGGCGGAGGCTGATGTTGTAGGTCTTGATCTTGGAGTTGAGCGTGGTGGCGTTCATGCCGAGCAGACGCGCGGCGCGCGATTGGTGACCGCCCGTCTGTTCCAGTGCGCGGCGTATCAAGTCCATCTCGAAGTGACGCACCTCGTCGTAGAAGTTGACGCCGCGTCCGAAGTCTAGGGAGGGTGCGAGGCCGGAGCCTTCGCGCGCGGCCTGTGCCGATTGCGGGTCGCTGATCTCAGAGCGCAAACACTCGCGCGTAATCTCCTGACCGGGCGCGATGACGACCGCGCGCTCGATGGCGTTCTCAAGCTCGCGCACGTTGCCCGGCCATGAATACGTCTCCATCAGCGCGAGTACGTCGGGCGCGATCTGCTCGGAGACTTGTCGCGCGTTCTCTTCATTGAACTTGCGTATGAAGTGCTGGGCCAACGGCAGTATGTCCTCTCTGCGGTCGCGCAGGGGGGGCAATTCAATCGGCACGACCGAGAGCCTGTAGTACAAATCCTCGCGGAATCCGCCCTGGCGGACGGCCTCTTTGAGATCGATGTTGGTGGCGGCGATGATGCGCACATCCACGCGGCGCGGACTCGTGTCGCCGAGCGGCGTGAACTCGCGCTCCTGTATCACGCGCAGGAGCCGCACCTGCGTTTCGGGCGGAATGTCGCCGATCTCGTCCAGAAAGATAGAGCCGCCGTCGGCCACCTCGAAGAGCCCTTTCTTGGCGGCCACAGCGCCCGTGAACGCGCCGCGCGTGTGACCGAAGAGTTCCGATTCCAGCAGTTCCGAAGGGATATTGGAAGAGTTGACGGTGACGAAGGGCTTTTGGGCGCGCGGGCTCGACTCGTGAATGGCCTTGGCGATCAGCTCCTTGCCGGTTCCGGATTCGCCCGTGATGAGCACGGTCGAGCGCGCCTGTGCGACCTGATCGACGAGGCGAAAGACCTCCTGCATAACGTCCGAGCGCCCGACCATCGAGCCGCGATCAACGACGCGGCTCATCGCGCGGCGCAGCGTCTGCCGCTCTTCTTCCTTGCGGCGGCGCTTGATGCCAGCGGCGACCGTTCTGGTGATCTGCTCGTTCTGAAACGGCTTGCGAATACAGCCGACGGCTCCCTTCTCCCAGGCCGAAACAGCCGTGTCGAAGGTCGCATAGGCCGTAATCATAATAACGACGGCCTCCGCATCCTGCTTCAGGAACTCTTCGAGCGCGCGCAATCCGCCCATGCCCGGCATCGAAACGTCTAAGAGGACTACGTCATAAGCGCGCCGCCCGTAGGCCTCGATGCCCTCTTCGCCCGTCTTCGCCAGATCAACGCGATACCCCTCCGCCGAAAGCAGCGTCTCCAAAACATCACGCATGATCTCCTCGTCGTCAACGACGAGCACCGAACCCTTTTTCGCCATCCGTCTTTCCGTCTTCACCTTCAACTCATTCTCGCTCAGGAGTGGGCCGCCTCAACGCGGTTTGAAGAGGCGCGGCGCGTGACCCTCCCGAAAGACTCTCTCTCACATCTTGCCGAGTGGTCGCGCGCCTGTGGCTCCATTATACAACGCGGCCCGACCTAAAATGAAAAAGGCGAGGGCGCAGTAGGGAGCCGGGCCCGGATAAGCCGGTCGCACGTTTTCCCTAAAACGCCCTTCGCCTTTGTGGTGATCTTCCTTGCTCTGCTAATCGCTCGCGGCCTGGAGGCGAGCGCGCGCATGGGCCGACGGCAGAGTGATGCGGAAGGTCGTCCCGCGCCCCGGCGCGCTCTCGACCGAGATGTGGCCGGAATGCTCCTGCACGATGCCGTAAGTGACGGCCAGCCCCAATCCGGTGCCGCGCCCGACGCCCTTCGTGGTATAGAACGGATCGTAAATCTTGGCGACGTTCTCGGGCGCGATGCCGATTCCCGTATCGGCCACTTCGATCACGATGGAATCACTCACGGTCGAAGCTGTAAAGAGTGTGATCGAGCCGCCGTCGGGGATGGCATCGCGCGCGTTCAACAGCAGGTTGGTAAAGACCTGTTGCAGCTTTCCGGCATTGCCGAAGGCTTTCGGCAACTCCGGATCATAAGAGCGCTCGATCTCTATCTGGCTGCGTCTGAGCTGCGGCTCAAGCAGTTGCAGCGTGTCGTCGAGGACGCGATGAAGGTCTACTTCGGTGAACTCCGTCGCGCTGCCCGTGCGCGAGAAGTTCAGCAGGTTATTGACGATGTCAGAGGCGCGATCCGCCTGGCGTCGCACCTTCTGCAAGAGCGCGTGCTTCGGGTCTGTTTCGGGGAGCATCCCGAGAAGCATCTGCGTGTAGGAGGAGACGCCCGTCAACGGAGTGTTGACCTCGTGGGCCACGCCCGCCGCCAGCAGGCCGATCGAGGAGAGCTTCTCGCGCTGTTGCAACTGCTCTTCGAGACGCATGCGCGCCGTCACGTCTTCGAGCACGACGAGCGCGCCCGTGCGGTCGAGCGCATCAGTCCTGAGGGGTGCGAGCGCGATGTTGAGGACGAGGGTGCGGCCCACGCGCGTCGCCGTGTGCAGCTTGTAGATGTGGCGCAATTCCGTCAACTGCCACCCGGGCGGCCCCAGAACCTGCCTCAGCGTCTCCGTGAAATCCTCTGCGAAGAGGTCTTCGACCAGCCTGCCGATGGCCTCATCGCGGCTCAGGCCGAGCATCTCTTCGAGCGCCGAGTTGCAATGCGTAACGTGGCCGTCGAGATCGACCGCCAGCAGGCCGACGTTGATCGACTCGACGATGGATTCGTTGAACTCCTTCAACATCTCCAACTCGGCGGCGCGCTTCTGCTGCTCCTGATAGAGCAAACTATTTTCAATGGCGACCGCCACGTAACCGGAAACCGTGCGCAGTATCTCCACGTCCTCGCTCGAAAGCAGCGCGCCGTCGGCCGAGCGGCCGAGACCGATGACGGCGACCATCCGCCCGCGCACGACGCACGGCACATAGTAGTGAAGCGCGCGGCG
Source organism: Pyrinomonadaceae bacterium (assembly GCA_035940775.1). Lineage (GTDB taxonomy): Bacteria > Acidobacteriota > Blastocatellia > Pyrinomonadales > Pyrinomonadaceae > DASQYE01. Next base: position 250,314 of record DASZEN010000003.1, read on the forward strand.
CACGAAGCCCGAGGTTTCAGCCGCCAGATCGAGGTCGTCGGCGCGCACCACACCCGTTTCGGCCGAGCGCGTCCGGATCATCTCTCTGAAATCGGGCGGGACGACGACCATCACGGGCGAGAGCCCGGCGGCGCGCGCCACACGATAACCGGCGGGCGCGCCCTCGTCTTCGATAAAGATCGCCACGCGGTTAACGTTCAAGACCTGTTGTAAACGGCTGACGAGCGCATCCAGGAGCGGTTCCAGAGCGGTGGTGGCCGAAAGCGTACGCCCGAAATCGAGCAGGCCGTTTCGCATGTCGTAGCGCTCGCCGTAAAAGAGACGGTCTGTGCGCTCCTGCAGGAAATTCTTGAAGGGCGCGGCCACCATCACGATCACGGACATGCCGACGATGGCGATGATGACGCGCAGGGTAATCAGGCCCGGCGTGATCTCGCCGTCGAGCGCGTAGAGCCCGGCGACGTAGACCACAGCGCCGATCATCAAGGAGATGGCGAGCGTCGTCAGCGCGTAGACGAAGGCGCGGCGCACCACAATGTCCACGTCCATCAGTCGATAACGCACGACCGAATTGCCGAAGGTGAGCGGGATCAGAACCAGCGGCAGCAGCGCGATGTCCGTCAGCCAGCGATTGCCCTCGAACCCGAACATGTAACCGATGGCATAAAAGAGCGAGAACGGGGCGATGGCGAGCGCCGAGCCCCAGACGACCCATTTCAACTGCTGACGGACGACGGCCGCCTCGCTTTTGACGAACGTGCGTACCAGCAGCACTCCGCTCGCCACGAGCGCTCCCCAGAAATGCATGAAGATCGACCGGTAGTACCAGCCTATGATGTTCTCCGGCAGATAGAGCGAGACATACTTGCCGAAATAGACCGCCACCGCGCCCGCGAGCAGAATAATGGCCGGGATGTAGAGGACGAGCGCCAGCCCGCGCTGCTTCGAGAGCTTGTAGCGCACCGGATAAATGGCGCAGAAATGGACGAAGATGGGCGCGAACAAAATGAAGGCCGCGTCATCGAGAAAGGCTATGGCGAGATCCAGGTCTTCAAAAGCCTCAATCGGTTTATAGAAATGAAAGACGAAGGCGGCCAGACAGAGCGTCGCGAAATGCACGACGTAGGGCGCGCGGCCTCCCTGCTTGAAGAGAACGAAGAAGCCTACGAAGAGATAAACCAGTCCGATGAAGTTGAGATAGAGATCGCGCGTCGTCCAGTGCGGAAGCTGGTCGAGCCCGTAAAGGTCTGCGTAGTAGAAGCGCGTCTCCTCCGGAAAAGTCGGGCGCTCGATCAGGTAGGTGAGATGGCCGCCGACGCCCGCCTCTTCGAGATAAATCTGAATGTCCGAAGATTTGCCGATCGCATCGTACTGCACCTCGTCTTCGCTGACCGAGATCAGATGATCGCCCGCGAGGATGCCCGAGCGCGCGCCCGTCATTCCGGGCATGACCTTTTCGGCGACGATGGCGTTATCTTTCTGAACCCACACGATGCCGTCGGTCGCCGGGGATTTGTGCTTCCAACGCTGCCAGAGATTGAGCCCACCGGCGGCGATGAGCAAGCTCGCCACGACCAGCAGCACCAGCGTACGTGTTGTCAGCACCGATCCCTTCATATTTCTCTTCGACGGAAGCGTTTGAGTCTGGCGGCCGCGCGCCCCCGAGAGCCTGCTTTTAATCTATCGAACGACTGAGATTTGCGGCCAGGGGCCCGGCGGGCGCGGGCACAAATCAAAGTTAATGAGAAGAGGCAAGCCCCATTCCAGTCAGCCTTTAATAGCTGTGGGCCGTGCGGCGCGTGGCCCGCGCGCCGAGGTTCCGGTGGCGGGCCAGCCTCTTTTGCTAATCTGTCAGGGCTCGCGCGACCCTGAAAACCGAAGCCTGAGAGAGGTTTGCGGCCACTTTTATCCAAGATTTCGGACTCGTCCGAGATTTTGGAGAAAACCGCCGCCAAGACTCGAAGAGGAAGATTCAAAAGGCGGAAGGCGAGATTGCTGCCTCGTCCTCCTCTCACCTCTCTGAACCTTCCTCTTTCCGCTGGCCTTAAAACCTGACAGAAATTCCGCCGCGCAGCGAGCGGCGTCCGGTGATGATGGTCAGCAGTGTGTCTTCATCCTCGGTCGAAGCCTGTGTGTCAAGGATGTTTCGCGCATCGATGATCGCTTCGGCGCGGACGGGCAGCCCGAACGTCGGCAGGTCTTGCGTCACCAGAATGCTCAACGACGGATCGTAGACGGCGAGCCGACCGGCAAACGGGTCGATGGCGAAGACGGTCGCGCCGGGCGAGAAGCGAAAGACGGTGCGGACGTGCGTTCCCGTCTCGAAGTCGGCGTTCAACTGCAAGGCGGCGGTCTGGAAAAATCCGTCCTCGAAGAGGTCGGCCGGATTCCTGAGCCCGCCCGGCGCAAGACGCTGCCCGCGCCCGAAGGAGTATCCGGCCGAAGCGCCGAACACCTCGCTGATGCGCCGCGAATAAACGACCCTGAGCCCGCGCGCCGCGCCCTGCTGATTGGCCACGTCGATGAGCGCCGCGCCGCTTTCGCCCGCGAAAGCCGAGAGCGGCGTATTCATCAGCCCGACGCCGCGATTCGAGGTGGTGTCGAAGAAGGCGTTCACCTCAACGCTCGATTCATTGTCGAGCACACGTTCGACGCCGAACTCGAAGCGACGGCTGCGCTCCATCACGGCGCGCCCGTCAACGAGCGCGATGGCCTGTGCGCCCGGCTGTTTGAAAACAATCTGCTGGCCCTCGAACCCGTCGATGGTGCTCTGCGCCTCCTGCGTCTCATCGCCGCCCGGCGCATACGCCGCGCGGACGCGTGTGCGCGCATTAGCGTCGAACTGTAGGCCGAGGCGCGGGCTCAGCGAATGGTCAGTCGCGCCGCCGAAAAACTGCGAGTAATCCAGCCCGAGCACGATCACTACGCCGTCGCGCACGACCCATTCATCGACCGCGCGGACGGAGTATTGGCCCAGCGTCCGCTTCGTTCCCTGAAAAGAGGCGAGCGTATTGACGCGCGCCGCACCCGTGCCGATATTGACGCGATGACGGTCATTAACGCGCACGCGCGTCTGTATCTCAAGCCGCTGCGGCGCGCCCGTGCCCATGCCGGTCTGGCCTGCGAAGATGAAATCGATGCGATTGTTAATGGGCCTCGCGATGGCGAAGTTCACCCCTGCATAGGAGTAGGGGGCGAACGAATTTGCGGCTGTGGCCGCGTAGGTCTCTATGACGCCCTGCATCCGAGAGTGCGCTCTCGTCTCGTCGCCCGTCGCGTCGGCTGTCGAGTCCAGGGGGCCGCCGCCCGCCGTCGCCACCGCTTCACCACTCTCAAGCGCAGCCTCGATCGCCTCGTCCTCATTATCCTGAATCTGGAAGACCGAGCGGCGGCTCCGCGCCGCGCGAAGACGCCACTTGGCATCGTCGCGATCACGGCGTCGCTCGGGCGCAGTCCGGCCCGACCCGACCGGCTCAAGGTTGAAGCGATAGACGATCTGATCCGAAGGACGAATCTCGACGGCGCTGAAGAGCGCCATGTTGAACCCGTCGGCGATGGCTTGCACGCTGTAGCGGCCGGGGCTGATTTTGGCCGTGAAACTGCCGTCAAAGGCGGTGCGCGTCTGCTTGACGACCTCTTTTGCGCCTTCGCGCAGGAGCGAGACGACAGCGCCCGCTACGGGGTTGCCCTTGTTGTCTCTGACCGTGCCTGTGACCGTGCCGAGCGAACGGCTACCGCCGCCACCGCTGGCGAGCGTGCCCGGCGCGCTCGCGCCGCATAGTGCGAGCACGGCGAGCACTGTCAAACCGGCCTGTAAAGCTTTTCTCATCGCGGCCAACCTCCAAGAGACGCGCAAAGCAGCCTTTTCGCGTTAAGGATCGGGCAAAACGGATTTTGCGCCCTCAAAGCGAAACTGTGTCTTTCAGCGCCACGTCACGGAAGGGGAGACTGTCGTTTAACTTACCTTTTTTAGACCACAGGGCAAAAGCTTGTCTTACGCGTGACCTTATCATCAGAGCACTTATTGAACGCGAGCGCGCTGCCAGAGCGAGGATGACCCGGAAACGCAGAACTTAAGAGCCCCCACGGGAAGAGGCCATTTTCCGCCAACGGCGCGAACCGTGTCAAGCTAACAATTATCGAATTGGCTTATAGATGTGCCAAAGACGCCGCTTGGTTTGCCGCCCGGTTTGCGCCCGTGCTACGATAATTTTTTTCCAATGCACGCAATTCTCGCGCCCGTGCGCCTTAAAATCTTTACCAGCTTATGATCGATCAGGTTCAATCCACCAGGCTCCCAAACGGTCTGACCGTCTTGACGGAGCGCATGCCGGGCTTACGCTCCGTCACGGTCGGCATCTGGGTCAGGCGCGGCTCGCGCCACGAAACCGAGGAGCTTAACGGCATCTGCCACTTCATAGAACACGCCGTCTTCAAGGGGACGCGCCGTCGCACGGCGCTCGACATCGCCATCGAGAGCGATCGTCTGGGCGGCCACCTCGACGCCTTTACGACCCACGAGATGACGGGCTTTACGATGAAAGTGGCGGATACGGCGCTGGTCGGGGCCTTTGATCTGCTCTCGGACATGCTGGCCGCGCCGCGCTTCGACCCCCTCGACCTTGAGCGCGAGCAAAAGGTCATCATCGAAGAGATGAAGATGGTCGAGGACACGCCTGACGAGTTTCTGGGCGAGCTTTTTAACGCGGCCTACTTTCCGGGCCACCCCCTTGGACGCCCCATAGAGGGCACGGCCGAGACCGTTTCCTCCTTCGACCCGGAGCGAACCTCCGTCTTTCATGGGCGCGAATTTGCGCCGCACAATCTGGTCATCGCCGCCGCCGGAAATATAGAGCACGAGCGGCTGGTCGAGTTGGCCGCGCGAGTTTTCGGCGAAGGCGCAATGACGGGGCAGGAGTTTCAGGTAACGACGGAAGAATCCTGGCCGCCCTCGCCTGCCGCGCCGATTCTGATCGAGCGCAAGAAGGAGCTGGAACAGGCGCACCTGATCGTCGCCGCTCCGTGGCCTTCGGCCCGGAGCGCAGACCGCTACGCGGGCAGCATGCTGGCTTCGATCCTCGGCGGCTCGACTTCGAGCCGTCTCTGGCAGGCGATTCGCGAAGAGCGCGGGCTCGCCTATTCGGTCGGCGCGGGCGCGAGCGCCTTTACGGACACGGGCGTTTTTACCATCTACGCCGGGACATCACCGGCACAGCTCGACGAGGTTTTGGAGTTGTCGCTCGCAGAGCTTCGCCGCGCGGTTCGTGAGTACGTGACGGAAGAAGAGCTGCGGCTCGCCAAGGATCAGGCCGTCTCGTCCATCCTCCTGGGCCTGGAATCATCCAGCGCGCGCGCCGGGGCTCTGGCCCGCCAGGAGATCGTGCACGGTCGCCGCATCACACCCGACGAGATCATCGGCCTGCTTGAGGGCGTCACGGCGCAAGACGTGCAGCGCGTGGCGCGCGCCTGCTTTACATCGGAGGCGATGGCGCTGGCCGCGCTCGGCGACCTCAACGGCTTTCGCGTCGACCGCGCGCGCCTTGAAATATAAGCTCAAGTGCGGCGGCGCGTTGAATGATGAATAAAAAGATGTAGGCTCTGATTGATTCATCACTCGGGGCGTTGCGGCTTCATCGTTTTTTCTTCTTATGAGATTCACAGTTCTGGGCAGCGGCTCAACCGGAAATGCGGTCTTGATCGTCGCGGGCGAGACGCGCGTGCTCGTCGACGCGGGCCTGAGCGCCAGAGAGACTGTCAGGCGACTGGCGCTCATCGGCGAGGATGTCTCGCGTCTGGACGGAGTGCTCATCACGCACGAGCACGGCGATCATGCGGGCGGATTGCGCGTCCTGTTGAAGAGTTTGCGCTGTCCCGTTTACGTATCGGGCGAGACGCGCGAAGCCTACGTCGCTGATCGCCACGGCGTCGCCGGGGATGAGCCGCGCAAGCGCGCCGAGGCGCTGCGCGACCGCGTCGAAGAGATCGAGTCGAGCAGGGATTTCAAGATCGGCGCGATTGATTTTCATCCCTTCACAATCCCGCACGACGCGGTCGATAACTTCGGCTTCACGGCGACGCACGAGGGCGTCTGCATCGCGACCCTGATGGATTTCGGCCAGATCACGACGCTGATTACGGAGCGGCTGCGCGGCTGCGCCGGTATCATCATCGAATCCAACCACAGCCGCGACATGCTCAAGGCTTGCGACGTTTATCCCTGGGAGTTGAAGCAGCGCATATTGTCGCGCACCGGCCACCTCTCGAACGAGGACATAGCCGACTGGCTGCGCGAGGGCTTCGACGGCACGGCGCGCCATATCGTGCTCGCGCATCTTTCGCAGCGCGCCAATAATCCTTATCTGGCCAAAATCTCAGCCGAAGTGGCGCTTGAGCAACGCGCGCCGCTCTTTCGCGCCGAGACCGAGATTACGCTCTCGTTTCCCAGGGAGCCGACGCCCTGGATCGAACTATAGAGGCACGAGCGAGGAAGCCAGAGGGCGAGGGATGAGGGCCGAAAGCCAAAGGGCGGAGGGCGGAGGGATGAAAGCGTGATGGCTCAACTTGAATCAGCGCACTCTCGTCCCAAACGCTACAACGGCCGCCCTCGTCCCTGCTTTCCCTTCGCGCTCGCCGTTCTCTTTCTGACCCTGGCCTGTAACGTGGGCCAACGGCAGCAGCAGCAAAGGCCGAGCACGATTCCCGAAGAGGCGCAGGCGACCATTGACAGGGTGACGGCCGATATTGAAGCGGGGCGCGACGAGAAGATTTACAGCGAGGCGGCCGAGGAGTGGCGACGCAGCTCGACGCCAGAACAGTCGAAAGCGATCTTCGAGCTGCTGCGGCTCAAGCTCGGCAAGCTGAAAGAGCGTGCGCGCCAGACGGTTCACGATGAACAGAAGACGGGAGGCGCGCAACCCCTGCACCGCCTCGTCATTCGTTACGATGCGAAGTTCGAGCGCGCCGATGGGATGGAGACCTTCACGCTGGTCGAACGCGACGGGCGCTGGCTTCTGGCGGGCTATCTGGTGAACTCCGATGCCTTGAAGTAAGCGACTGTAAACGGGTCGAAAACGGCTACTGACCATTAATCATGATTACACGCTACACGCTGCCCCGGATGGGCGCTCTCTGGTCTGAAGCTGCCAGGTTTCAGAAATGGCTGGACGTGGAGTTGGCCGTCTGTGAGGTTCACGCCGAGATGGGCACGATCCCGCGCGAGGCGCTTTCTGAGATCAAGTCGCGCGCACATTTTACGGTCGAGCGCATCAACGAGATCGAGAAGACGACCGACCATGATGTTATAGCCTTTACGACCGCCCTCGCCGAATCAATCGGCGAGGCGGCGCGCTTCGTTCACTACGGCCTCACCTCTTCGGACGTGGTCGATACGGCGAATGCCTTACTGCTTCGTGATGCCTGCGGCCTGTTGATCGAGCGGACGGACGCGCTGATGGCAGTATTGAAGCAGCGCGCCTTCGAGTTCAAGCGGACGCCGCAGGTCGGGCGCACGCACGGCGTTCACGCCGAGCCGACCTCCTTCGGACTGGTCTTCGCGCTCTGGTATGACGAGATGCGTCGCAACCGAGAGCGCTTGGAGCGCGCGCTCCAGACCGTGTCGGTCGGCAAGATCAGCGGCGCGGTCGGCGCTTTCGCGCATCTCTCCCCGGAAGTCGAAGAGCGTGTGTGCGCCCGTCTCGGCTTGCGCCCCGCGCCCGTCTCGACACAGATCGTCCAGCGCGACCGTTACGCCGAATACCTTTCGACGCTCGCCATCGTCGCCTCCTCGCTCGACAAGTTCGCCTTACAGGTTCGTCACTGGCAGAGAACGGAAGTGCGCGAGGCGCAGGAGCAGTTCAAGCGGGGGCAAAAGGGCTCGTCGGCGATGCCGCACAAGCGCAACCCGATTCTTTCGGAGCGCATCTGCGGCATGGCGAGGGTGGTGCGCGGCTATAGCCTGACGGGGCTGGAAAACGTAGCGCTCTGGCACGAGCGCGACATCTCGCATTCTTCGGCCGAACGCGTCGTGCTGCCGGACTCGTCAATCGCCCTCGATTACATGCTCGCCAGGGCGGCAACGCTTTTCGACGGGCTCGTGGTTTATCCTGAGCGAATGCTGGAAAATTTGCGCGCGACGCGCGGGCTCGTCTTTAGCGGCCAACTGCTGCTCGCGCTTGTGCGCGCCGGAGCGTCGCGCGAGGCGGCCTACGAATGGGTGCAGCGAAGCGCCATGAAGGTGTGGGACGAGGGCGGCGACTTTCAGACGCTCGCGGCGGCCGACCCCGACATTAAAACGCACCTCGCGCCCGATGAGATCGAGCGCGTCTTCGCGCTCGACACCTACCTCGGCCAGGTCGATGCGATTTTCGCGCGCGTCTTTAAAGACAGCGACGGTTGAGCGGGGCCGAGAGGGGGGCGCGCCGCGCAAGAAGCCACTGGCTCAGCTCTTATTCGCCCCGCCCGAACGGCTTACGGCGGCCGTGCGGCCGATTACTTGTTGGCAAAGTTGGCGGCCATGTCGCCGATCACGGGCAGCTTGAACATCTCGCCCTGATAGGCTTTGTAGGCGCAGAAGATCAGGGCCGCGAAGTAGACCAGCCAGAGCAGCGGAATGAAAAGGCCGAGCAATCCGAGATAGCTGGAAACGGCGGAGAGGATTGCGACGAAGATACTGAGCACGATTAAGAGTATTACGGACGCGACGCTCAGCAGAAGCGATTGCAGCGCATGGAAACGGGCGAACCGATTCTGCTTTTCGATAATTACCATGATAAGCGCGATGATCCCGATGGGATAGCCAATCGCCGAAGCGAGGTTTGCGTCCATCCCCAGGGCCGTCTTATCATTGGGCCCACCTCCGGGCGGTGTGGTTAACGGAGCATTAGGCGGAGTGCCATACTGATTGCCGTAGCCGTAGCCCTGGTCAGTGGGCGGAGGGTTCTGCATTGCGATTTCTCCTCTATCGGTAAAGTGTTCAGGTCAGAACTTCAGATTAGCTTTTTATCTTTAAATTTACAACGAGCGGCGCAAATCTTATGTCATGGACTACACCTTACGCAACATTTTGCCGTAATATTAGGAGGGGGGCGAACAAAGATTTCTTATGAAAGCCAAAGTTTACGTGACCCTTAAACCGAGCGTGCTTGACCCGCAGGGCAAGGCCATACAGCACTCCGTCCAACTGCTCGGATTCGACGGCATACACGACGTGCGCCAGGGAAAGTATTTCGAGATCGCCCTAGACAGTGCGCTCCCCCATGAGGAGGCGCGCGAGGCCGCCACGCGCATCGCCCGCGATGTGCTCGCAAACCCGGTCATCGAAGATTACCGTGTGGAGATAGAAAGTTGAAATTCGGCGTCATAATTTTTCCGGGCTCTAACTGCGATCACGATGCCTACCATGTGATTTCAAAGCACGTCGGGCAGCCCGTGGATTTCATCTGGCATCAGGACACCGACCTCAAATCCTATGACGCGGTGATTCTTCCCGGCGGATTTTCCTACGGCGACTACCTGCGGGTCGGTGCGCTCGCGCGATTTTCGCCCGTCATGTCCTCGGTCAAAGAATTTGCCGCCGAGGGGCGCTTCGTGCTCGGCATCTGCAACGGCTTTCAAATCCTGTGCGAGGCGGGACTGCTGCCCGGCGCGCTCATACGCAATCGCGACCTGCATTTCATCTGCGATCACGTACACATCCGTGTGGAGACGACCGACACGCCCTTCACCAATGAGCTGAAGCGCGCGAGCGTGCTCAACATACCCATAGCGCACGCCGAGGGCAATTACGTGTGCGATGACGAGACCTACCGCGAGCTTGCGGGCGAAGATCGCATAGTCTTTCGCTATTGCGACGAGCGCGGGCGCTTGAGTGCGGAGAGCAATCCGAACGGCTCGCGCGCTAACATAGCCGGAATCTGCAACAGCGGGCGCAACGTGATGGGATTGATGCCGCACCCGGAGCGCGCCTGCGAAGACCTGCTCGGCTCGGCCGACGGGCGCGACATCTTTCGCTCCCTCGCCGCCACGCTCGCCGAAATAAGGTGAAAAGCTGAAACGCGAAGGCGGGGCTGCAAAGAACTTTTAAGGCCGCAAGCCGCTTTTATTGAAAAGCGGCTTGCGGCCAGACTTTTGCCTTTTTCCTTCTGCCTTTTATTGCGCCGCTGGCGGTGGCTCGCGCGAGGAGAGAGCGCGCTCATTCGAGGGACGCGCGACGGGGCGTCTCTTTTCGGCCGTCACCAGGAGGTCGAAATCCGTGCTGACGCCGCCGACTCTGACGTAGATGTCCGTATCATCCAGCTCGCCCGTTTGCGGCAGGCTGCCCATGTAGATGAGGCGACCGTCCGGAACGATAGACCACAGCACGTAGGTATTGGCGTTGAGCGTGGCCGGGAGCGGAAGATTCTGAAAGCGCGCGCGCACGTAAGCCTTTAGCGAGAGCGTGGTGACGTGGGCGCTGCCGCTCGCTCCCGGCGCTATCTCGCCGCCGTAGAGTTGGAGGAAGCGAGCGCCGCCGGGGGCCGTTCTGAGCGCCTCGTCAACTTCGCCGTAAAAATCGGTCGCCGGTCGCCGCAGGCGCGCTCGCTTATTGAGTTCACGCGCGGCCTTCTGTGCCCTCTTGACAGACCTATCGACCTCTGCGAAAAAGGCCGTGACCTCGTTGGCCAGCGAGGCGAAGACGACCGTCCCGGTCAGTTTCTCGGCCATCGCGTTGGGCTCGGCCGTTACCAGTACGCTGTAGCTGTCGAGCGTCGGCGGTCTTGTGAACTGTAAGCCGCCGTTGCCGTTCGCGTCCGTCTGCAATTCGCCGACGCGCACGACGCGTCCGCCCGAGGCCGAGGCCCAGACGACGAAGGTAGTGGCCTTCGCCATCACGGCTTGGGCGCGCGGCAGGCCGAGCACGGTCAGGCGCACGATCCCGCCCTCCGGCGTCGGCTCGAAGTGCAGGCTCCCGCTAGCGGTCGGGATAAAGGAGCGCAAGCGCACGCCCAATCGATGTGTTTCCTGTGGCGCAGCCACTTCTTTACCGTTCCCGCGCGCAGAGACCGGCCTCGCCGGGCACAACAGTAGGACGATGACTGCTGCTACTGCTGCTGCTGCGACGGCGACGACGACCCTCAGGAACATCACGGCGGCGCGACCATCTTTTAACTGCGACCCTTTTGCCATGAAGCCGTACCTCTTATCGAGAAACTTTTGAACCGGAGCGTCTGTGATCTTACTATAACCGTGTGATAGATACGCGATATATTTTGCCAGCGACCGCGGCGATCCTGACGACCGTCATCCGTCTCTTCCTGAATTATGCGCTCCCTTGAAAAACCCTCTCGTCGTCGTCGTCGCCGCGCCGCTTCGCTCGAAGCGGTGGACGCGCGCCGCGCCGCAGGAGACGAGGCGGCAAGCGCCAGCCTTCTCTCCTGGGAAGAGGTCAATCGCACGCATCGCATACAAAGCGGCGTCTACCAGCGCGGGGGCCGTCTCATCTCGCTCCTGACGGATTTCGGGCGCATCAACCCCTGCTATCCGGATCGGCAGGACGAAGCGGGCGAGACGATTTATTACACGGGCGATGGTCGGCGCGGCGATCAGTATTTGAATCCGGGCAATCGCGCGCTGCTGGCGGCCATTGAAAGCGGCCACGCCGTGCCTCTCTTCAACAAACTGGCGGTCGGGCGCTGGCAGCACATGGGCTACTGGCGCGTCACCGATGGCCGTCAACGCTACGACGAAGTGGAGAAACGGATGCTCTGGATTTTTACGCTCAGGAGGGCGCGGCGCTGAAAGCTGCGCTTCGGCGAGAGGCATCAGGTTTAATCGTGCCCGTTTGTAACCGACTTTTTACAATTCCGTGGAGACGTGTCGCGGGCCGCTCGCTTGTCACCCATCGCTCGCGGCTGCTAATCTTGAGACTTCAACTCGATACGTCCCGAAAGGAGTTTCAAACCAGAATTATGAAGAAGCGTTACGCATTCGCTATCTCTCTCTCGCTGACTCTCGCGCTCAGTCTCATCGCAGCCACGAGGGCCGGTGCGAGCGGCGATAATGTGTCGGCAGTGACCATCGGCTCGACCGTCGCCGATTTCAAGCTGACGGATACGAGCGGCAAAGAGCAGAAGCTCTCGTCCCTCAAAGGCAGGAACGGCACTGTCCTGATCTTCATCTCGACGCAGTGTCCCGTGGTCAGGGATTACATCGAGCGTATCGGCAAGCTCGCCGCCGATTACAGGGAGCGCGGCGTCAATGTCATCGGCATCAACTCGAATGCGACCGAGACGATTGATGATATGAAGGCCCACGCCTCGGCCAATAACCTTGCGTTCCCCGTCCTGAAGGACAAAGGCAACAAGATCGCCGACCTGCTCGGCGCGGAGCGCACGCCCGAGGTCTTTTTCCTGGACGCCTCGAACAAGCTCGTCTACCACGGGCGCATAGACAATCATCGCAACATCACGCTCGTCAATGCCAATGACCTGCGCGATGCAATCGACGCGACGCTCGCGGGAAAGCCGGTCGTCAAGGCTGAGGCGAGCGCCTTCGGCTGCACGATCAAGAAAGCTTCTTAAGGTTTACGGGATGCGGTACTCGCTTTCACTTGCGCTCGGGCCGATGGCGTTGCTGTTGCTGCTGCTGCTGGCGCTCGCCCTGATATTGACGGAGCAGCGTGCCTCAATCGCCCACGCTGCTCCGTCTGTGAATGCCCGGCATGTGCTGACCCGTGGCGGCGTAGAGCATAAGGAGGCTGCTGTTGCGGCGGCGGCGGCGCAAACGCACAGGGCCGACGCCGGGGCGACTCCGGCGATACGCGAGGTCGATCTTGAGGGCCTGAAAAAGCTGTTGCAGCGCGACGGCGCTACGAGCGGGAAGAATGCGCGCCCGCTCCTCGTCAATTTCTGGGCCACCTGGTGCGGGCCCTGCCGCGACGAGTTCCCTGACCTCGTGCGCATTAACGCCGATTATTCAGGGCGCAACCTGGATTTCATCACCGTTTCGCTGGACGACCCGTCTGAGATCAAAACAACGGTTCCCGCATTTTTGCGCGAGATGCGCGCGCCGATGCCCTCCTATCTTCTCAACGTCATCGACCCCGAGACTGTCATCAGCGCGGTTGATCCAAGTTGGGGCGGCGGCCTCCCGGCGACGTTTCTCTATGATGCGAACGGCCGTCTGGTCTTCAAGCACACGGGGCGCATCAAGGCCGAGGAGCTTCGCGCGGCCATTGACAAAGTGACAAGCGGCAAGTGACAGGCTAGAATCTCGTACTCTTTTATTCCCGGTCGCTCCGTAGCGCTCTCTTCGGCTTGTCATCTAACCTATGATTACTCCAGAGGCGGTCGCCGCACACAATCTCTCCGAAACGGAATACACACGCATCAAGGAGTTGCTCGGGCGCGAGCCCACGCTGGTCGAGCTTGGCATCTTCTCCGTCATGTGGTCGGAGCACTGCTCCTACAAATCCTCGCGCGTGCATCTTAAAAGGCTGCCCGTGACGGGCGAGCGCGTCATCGTTCCGCCCGGCGAGAACGCGGGCGTCGTCGATATAGGCGACGGCTGGTGCGCCGCCTTCAAGGTCGAATCTCACAACCACCCTTCGTTCATAGAGCCCTTTCAGGGCGCGGCCACGGGCGTCGGCGGTATCCTTCGCGACATCTTTACGATGGGCGCGCGGCCCATTGCGGCGATGAATAGCCTGCGCTTCGGCCCGCTCGATGATCGCGCGCACGGGCGACGCAATCGCGCCCTGCTGGCCGGGGTGGTCGCCGGAATCGCCCACTACGGCAACGCGTTCGGCGTCGCTACGGTCGGCGGCGAAGTCGAGTTCCACGACGCCTATACTTTGAACCCGCTCGTCAACGCCTTCGCCCTGGGACTGGTGCGCCACGATCAAATCTTTTTCGGCAAGGCGACGGGCGTGGGCAATCCCGTTCTCTACGTCGGCGCGAAGACGGGTCGCGACGGCATTCACGGCGCGACGATGGCCTCGGCCGAGTTCGACGAAGAGGCGCTGGAGAAACGCCCGACCGTGCAGGTGGGCGATCCCTTCCTGGAAAAGCTCCTGCTCGAAGCATGCCTCGAAGCGATGCGTAGCGGCGCCGTCGCTGGCATTCAGGACATGGGCGCTGCCGGGCTGACCTCTTCCTCATGCGAGATGGCGGCGCGCGCCGGAACCGGCATCGAGCTTGACCTGAGTCTCGTGCCGCAGCGCGAAGAGGCGATGACCGCCTACGAGATGATGCTCTCGGAATCGCAGGAGCGCATGCTGATCGTCGCGCACAGGGGACGCGAGCGCGAGCTTCTGGACATCTTTCGCAAGTGGGAGCTGGATGCCGTGGTCATCGGGCGCGTCCTCGAAGGCGCTTCGATGCGCGTCATCCACAACGATGAGACGGTCGCCGACATAGCGGTCGCCGCGCTCACGGATGAAGCGCCGCGCTACGAGCGGCCCATGAGCGTGCCCGAGAGATTTCGGAAGATGGCGGATGCGGAGGGCGCGATTGAAGAGGCGCTCAGGATAGACACGTCCGGCGACGAGGCGATCATGGACGCCGCCTCGCGCATCGTGCCCGCGAGCGAAAGGGCGGCCGGGACTGAGCGGACGATTGCGGACGAAGCGGGCGCTCTAAGCGTCGGCGGCGGGCTAGACCCCGTTCAACCCGCACCGCCAACCGCACCCGTCTTTGACGAATTGGCACGGGCCGACTCGGCAACCGGCGCGGCATCACCGGCGGCGAGGCGTGCTGAGAATCAGAACGAAGCTTTGCTGCGATTGCTGGCCGAACCGACCATCGCTTCAAAGGAGTGGGTCTATCGCCAGTACGATCACATGGTTCGGACGAATACGGTTGTGCTGCCGGGCGCTGATGCGGCCGTCGTGCGGATTAAGGAGACGCGGCGCGCGCTGGCGATGTGTCTCGACGGTAACGGTCTCTATTGCGCCGCGAATCCGCGCGAGGGCGCAAAATTGATCGTCGCCGAGGCCGCACGTAACGTCGTCTGCGTCGGCGCGCGTCCCCTGGCCATTACCAACTGTCTGAACTTCGCCTCGCCCGAACGTCCCGAAGTGATGTGGGCCTTCTCGGAAGTCATCGACGGCATGGCCGAAGCGTGCAGGGCATTCGAGACCCCGGTCATCTCCGGCAATGTCTCCTTCTATAACGAGACGGAAGGTCGCGGCATTCTGCCGACGCCCGTGATCGGCATGGTCGGACTCCTGGAAGACGTGCGCCGTATTGTTCAACCCGGCTTTAAATCGGCGGGCGAGCTGATCGCGCTCCTGGGCGCGACCAATGATGATCTTTCCATCTCAAGGTACGCCGCCATCATAGAGGGGCGCACCCTTGAAGAGTTGATGGAGCGGGGCCGCGTGCCCGTGCTCGACCTCGGGCGCGAGCGTGCGGTTCAGCGCGCCGCGCTGCTCGCGGCCGAAGCGGGGCTTCTTAATTCGGCGCACGACTGCTCGGACGGAGGGCTCGCCGTGGCGCTGGCCGAATCCTGCTTCTCGTCTCTGAACCGCCGCGCGGTCGGAGCCGACGTTGACCTGACGGGAACTCTCCCTGTGCCCGCACGCCTGTTCAGCGAATCTCCTTCTCGCATCATCATCAGCTTTGACGAATCGGCGCTCGGACAAATGGAAGAGATAGCGGCGCGCGCCAGTTGTCAGCTCACGCTGCTGGGCCGCACCAACCTGGGCCAGCTCCGCATAGAGGCCGACGGCGAAGAGGTCGTCCGCCTCAACATAGACGAACTCGAATCGGCCTGGCGCACCTCGCTCGCCCGCAAGATGCAGGCGGAAGTCATGGTGGCTGCGGCGGAATAGAACGCGCCTTTTCGGCCGGGGCGGGACGAATTATGGCTCCTAAAATCCGGAAAGCCCGCTTCGTCGTGCACGAGCATCATGCCTCGCGCCTGCACTTTGATTTCCGTTTGGAAATGGCGGGGGTGTTGAAGTCGTGGGCCGTGCCGAAGGGGCCTTCGCTCGACCCCGCAGATAAGCGGCTGGCGGTTCAGGTGGAGGATCACGCCGTCGGCTACATAGACTTTGAGGGGCGCATCGCGGAGGGGAAATATGGTGCGGGCGAGGTTGTGATCTGGGATAATGGGAGCTATGAAACCACTGGCGACGCCGTCGCCCGTCTCAAAGCCGGGAGGCTCAGCTTCCGTCTCTGCGGCAAGAAGCTTCAGGGAGAATTTAATCTCGTCAGGATGGATCGCGGCGATAAACAATGGCTGCTCATTAAGAGCAGAGATGAGTACGCAGACCCCGGCTGGAAATTAAAGACCCTTTTGCCATCCGTAAAAAAGTAGTCGTCCGCATCAGGCTGGTTCAAACATCTGTCGCCGAAGCAGAATAACGCTCGTAGCAATCTAAAAGAATCTCACCCCCGGAGGAAAGGATTGTGTCGAGAAGCTGGCTCAAACGTCTGTTGAAGATAGCGGGATTACTCCTCGTCGGACTCCTGCTTCTGGTCTCTGTCGCCGTCACGTTTACCATCGGTTGGCGTCCCCTCATAGGCGCGAAGGCACGCCCCCTGACCGACCGCAGTTTCGAGCCCACGACGGCGCGTCTCGAGCGCGGGCGTTACCTTGTCGAGGGCGTCGCGGGCTGTTTTTTTTGTCACTCCGATCTTGACTGGAAAAGCCCCGGCGCACCGCCCGTGACGGGCGCGCGAGGGGCCGGTCACGTCTGGGCCCTTGAAGAGATGCCGTGGCTCGTCTCTTCCAACATCACGCCGGACAAAGAGACGGGCATCGGCGATTGGAGCGACGATGCGCTGGCGCGCGCCATACGCGAGGGCATAGGCCGCGACGGGCGCACGCTGTTTCCGCTCATGCCCTACGGGCAATACAGGCAGATGTCGGATGAAGATTTAGCTTCGATCATCGTCTATCTTCGCGCGTCCCCGGCCGTGCATAATCCTCTGCCGAAGACCGAGATTCCCTTTCCCGTCAGCCGATTGATTCAAAGCGCCCCGGAGCCCGTCCAGGGGCCCGTCGCGCCGCCCCCCATGTCCAACCCTGTAGAGCGCGGAGCCTACCTCGTGAGCTTGGCAAACTGCATCGACTGCCACACGGCCCATGACAAAGGCGCGCTGCTGCCCGGAATGGAATACGCCGGAGGCTTTCTACTGGATGAGCCGGGGAAAAAGGTCGCAAGCTTGAACATTACCCCCGACGCGACCGGCATCTCTTATTACGACGAAGCGCTCTTCATAGAGGTGATGCGTACGGGCCACGTCAAAGCGCGCCAGCTCAGCCCCGTCATGCCCTGGGCCGCTTATAGACTTATGAACGATGAAGATTTGAAGGCCGTCTTCGCCTACCTGCGGACTCTGAAGGGCGTCCGCCATCAGGTTGACAATACGGAGACACCCACCCCATGCAGGCTCTGCCGCCAGCGGCACGGCCTCGGGGATCGCAATTAAAGCGGTGAGCAGCAGCAGCAGTAGCAGCGGCGATATGATGGGGGCGGAGGCAGCGCACCTGTCCGTGCGCGAGGTCGCGCTCGCGCCCGACGTTTTGCTGCGTGCGCTGCTACGGCTCGACGCCGGGCGGCGCGTCCAGATTCTCGATAGCGGAGGGGCGCGCCCGCCCGATGCGCGTTTCCTTATCGCGGGCTTCGATCCGTTCGAGCTTATAGAGGCGCGCGGGCAGCGCTTGCGTATCACCCGGCCCCGCGAGTCGTCCGAGGAATTTGCGAGCGGTGACGTGCTCGCGATGCTCGACGCGCGCCTGCAAAGCTACTCCACAGAAAGCCATAGCACGGCGCGCCGCCTCGCGGCCTCCGTGCCGGTCGCGGGCGCGTGCATCGCAACTTTCTCTTACGAGCTGGCCCACGGTATGGATCGCCTGCGAATCGACGGAGCGCCGAGCGACGCTAATGCGGACGCCGCCGCCGCAGCCGAGCCGGACGCCGTGCTTGCTTTTTACGATACGCTCGTCATACATGACTACGAGCGCCGCGCCTCATTGATCGTCAGCCGCTCCGGCCCGGAGCGACTCGAACAGGCATACGAGACGATCAGCCATGCGGCGAGCAGCACAACCGGCGACGACGACAACGTTGGAGCGGCTACTACAACTACCCTGCCGCGCACGCCCGACCTGCTGAACCGGCCTATGCCGGGGCGTGACGTTGATAATGATTTCGCGCGCCGCGAGCTTTCCGGTGGGAGCGTGGCTTCCAACTTTACGCGCGACGAATACCTCGCGGCCATCGGTCGCATCAAGGAGCACATCGCGGCGGGCGACATTTATCAGGCTAACCTGACGCAGCGACTCTCGGTTGCGCTCCATGATGAGGCGACGCCCGAGAGCATCTTCCTAAGCCTGCGCCGCGATCATCCGGCCGCCTTCGCGGCCTTTATACGCAGGCGCGAAGACACGGTCATCAGCGCCTCGCCGGAACGATTCCTGCGCGTTGAGACGCAGGCGGGCGCGCCCGTCCGTCGCGTCGAAGCATGGCCCATCAAAGGCACACGCCCGCGCGGAAAGAGCGCGGCAGAGGACGCGCGTTTGCGCGCCGAGTTGCAGCAGAGCGAGAAGGATCGCGCCGAGAACGTGATGATCGTCGATCTGCTGCGCAACGATCTGGGGCGGGTGTGCCGTTACGGCTCAATCGAAGTGACGGAGCTGTGCGCGATACAGGAGCACCCGACGCTGTTTCATCTGGTCTCGAAGGTGCGCGGCATCTTGCGCGAAGAGGTGCGGGCGGGCGAGCTGCTGCGCGCGACGTTCCCGTGCGGCTCGATCACGGGCGCGCCCAAATTGCGCGCGATGGAGATTATCGACGCGGTCGAGAGGGTGCCGCGCGGCCTTTCGATGGGGGCCATCGGATACTTCTCTTTCGACGGTCGGATGGATTTGAGCGTGGCGATTCGGACGATGGTCGTGCGCGAGCGACGGGCGAGCTTCAACGTCGGCGGCGGCATCGTCGCCGACAGCGACCCGGCGCTCGAATACGAGGAAACTCTGACGAAAGCGCGCGCTCTGCTTTACGCGCTCGCCGCGCATTAAGCGCCGCGTTTTCTCTATCGAGAGACGAGTTCCCGGCGCGGCCTCTTCTTTCAGGCGGCGGGCGCGTGGCGGTCGAAGAAGCCGGGCCTTCCTCGGCCCTCGTCTACGCTCCGGCACGATCTGTCACGACGCGCCGTTTTCATGTATCCTTCGCTTACCCTCGACCCGGAAAGACAAAGATTGCTCAGACCGCGAACCTCTTGAAAGATGCACGCGCGCGTCATACATAACAATCGTTTGACGGAGGCGACGAAGGCGCGGCTGCTGTTGCCGCTCACGGCGGGCGCGCTCTACGGTCGCGGCGTCTTCACCACGCTCGCCGTTTACGGCCGCCGCCCCTTCATGTGGCCGCAGCACTGGATGCGCCTGATGGATCACGCGGCGCGCACGGGCGTCGATTGCAGGAGCTTTGACGAACCGAGAGTCAGAGCATCGCTCGCCCGTCTGATCGAGGCCAACGGGGTCGTTGATGGGCGCGCGCGCGTCACCTTCTACGGGGGCGCGGATCAGGGCGTGTGGAGAATGAAGGGCGCGGGCGGGCGCAGTAGCAGTAGCAGTAGTAGTGGCGGCGAACTCCTGATAATGACGGGCGATGCGCGCGTCGCGGCTGAAGATGGACTGGCGCTCACGGTCTCGCCCATGCGTGCGAGCACGCTCTCGCCACTCTCGGGAATCAAGAGCGTCAACTACCTGGAGCACATCCTGTCATGGGAAGAGGCTCGCGCTCGTGATTTCGACGAAGCCGTGGTCTTGAACGAGCGAGGCGAGATCGTCTCGGCGACGATGTCGAATATCTTCTGGGTGACGGATGGCGCGATCCACACTCCGGCGCTCATGACGGGCGCGCTCGCAGGGGTTACGCGCTCGCGCGTCATCGCGCTGGCCACCGAACTGGGCTTGCCGCTCGTCGAAGGCGTCTATGAGCTGTCGCACCTCGGAGACGCGAACGAAATCTTTCTCACCTCTTCGGGATTGGGCATAGCGATTGTGACGACCTTCGATTTTCACCGCTACACGGTTCCGGTCGGGAGCGTTGCGCTGCGCCTGCAAGAGGCTTTCCGGCAACTTATTCTCGATGCGAGCCGCTAACACGGGGGGGGTTCGCACTCGCAGAAGGAGGTGGCGCAGGCGCAGGCGAACGTCTGATCCCCGGATTCCTCAAACCCACTTTCGCTTGCACGCGCGCTCGCGCTTCGCAGAGCAGCGGCGTGGAGCTTAAAAGAGAAAGCCCTGCGAGGGGCGAAAGACCTTCGAGCATGCAAAGGTCTCTCGCCCCTCGCAGGGCTTTCTCAACGGCTTGAGCCCGGCTATTTCTTAGCCAGCACGACCGGCGACAGCTCGACCGAACGGATTCGCTCGAAGAAGTTGCGGACGGTCGAGTATTGTTCCACGGGTATGGTCGTGGCGTGCAGGGTCAGCTTGCGCGTGAACACCAGATGGCCCTCCTTGACCTCGTAGCTGGCGGCATAGTTTCCGAACGCCGTGTCGAGCTTGAGCGCATCGGGCAACTCATCGACATCGAACCCGTCGGGCAGTTTGACGCGGACGGTTTCCGTGTAAGCGTTGGAATCGAGGACTACTGGATGCTTGCGCAGGGGCTCGGTCAGGAAGAGCGATTCGCGCCGCGAGACGATTGCAGGCTTGAAGACCAGCAGACGATTCTGCATATTCTGCGCGTAGTTCTGCGCGTTGAAGTCTACATCGAGCGTGAAGCGGCCGTCGGCGCTCTGGTCTACGGGCTCGACCTTTGAAACCTGCGCGCCCGTCGCCCCGCGCGTAATCCATTCCTCAATCGCTTTAACGTATTCGGGGCGCGACAGGTGGTTGAAGAGACGGCGCTCGTCGACCGCCGATTGGCCCGTCGAACGCTCATGGATGGTTCCCGTCAAAGAGCCGTCCGGGGCGAGCGTGACTTCGACCTGTCGCTCCATCTGGTTGGATTCGGGCGGCGTGACGGGCATACGCATGAGCGTGCCGTCGGCCCCGGCGGCCACGAGCGCGAAACTGCCTTGCTCGTGATCGGGCAGATCGCCCACCGGTGTCTGATCGTCCGTCGCGTCGAAGATGAGCAGTCGGCCCAGTTTCGGATGCTGGACGATTGTCGGCGCTTGCGTCTCGTCGCTCACCTTGATGGCGATGATGCAGTGATTGAACTGGCTCGGGCTCGTCCACTCTTCGCGCACGTAGGTCGGGTCGCCCGAATAGATCAAGACCGGAAACGATTCTATCTTGACTGCCCTCAGCATGGCGCGCATCAGGTTCGCCTTGTCTTTGCAATCTCCGTAAGCCTTGGCGAATACTTCCGTGGCCGAATGCGGGCGAAAGCGGCCGACGCCGATCTGTATGGAGATGTATTGCAGCTTCTGCACGTAGCGGCTGATGGCGCGAATGCGCTCCATCTCCGTCTTCGATGAAGAGGTCAGCTCGCGCGCCTTGCTCGCCAGAGCATCGTCGAGCGTGACCTGTGTATCGCTCAGCTCCGTATACCAGCGCGAGACATCGGCCCAGCTTGCAAAGGTGCGGTTGAGGCCAGCCGCAGCGCCCGCCGCCGGGGCATAGCTGACGGCGATGCGCGGCGCGAGCGTGGTGACTTCGGGGCTGTGCGGCTCGGGCGCAATCGGGGCCAGATCGCGAAGCTCCCAGGTGCTGGTCGAGCCGTTGACGACCGCCTCTATCTTCGGGTGATTGAAGGTGACGCTCGTGGCGCTCCAGCCCACTGGCAGCGTCAACGAATAGCGCGAGGAGATGACCGGGATGCGCTCCTGAAAAGCCCACACCATCTGGTTAAAGATCGAGCGGCTTTCGCTCACGGTCTGATAGCCGAAGACCGCACCGGCGTCGGCATCGTCCGCCGCGATGATCTTCTTGATACGCGTCTCGTTGTAGACATCGTTGAGCGCCGCGGCCTGATCGAGCACGTCGTTCTTATCATAGCGCTTGACGCTCGCGCCGCCCGCGCGAATCAACCACGCGCGCATCTCGCGTATGCGGCCGATGTCGGTCGCATAGCCTTCGGCGGCGACGGCAAAGGCGCGACCCTCGCGCGTCAGGATACGCACGGCATAGGAATAGGTGGTCGTGATGAGCCCGTCGGGAGCGACCGTGACGTTGGCTTCGTCAACGAGCACGACCGCCGGGACATCCTTACTAAAGGATGGAACCCTGGCGATAGCCGCCTGCTGCAACCAGGCCGGGGGAGCGTCTTCGACGGCGAAGGCCGCAGGCGCGCTCGCGAACAGCAGAGCGCCACAGAAGAGGAGGAACATGAAGGATCTGTAGGGCATATCAGTAAATCCTTATTGCGCGTGTCCTGCCAGGCGCAGGAGGTAGACACGGGCGGCGAGGGTTGATGTTTAAGGCGACCCCGAGCTTGTCGGGCCTTTCTATTCCGTGGTCTTAGCCGTTCCCTGCTTGAGAGTGATCGTATGGTTATCCGACTTGTTCAGCATATCGAAATAGCCTTTGAGCGCCGGATAGGTGCTGATCGGAAACAGTATGATGTCGGGAGGGCCAAAGGTAAAGGAGCGATTGTAAATCAAGGTGCGCTCGTCTTTCGTGACCGCGATCCTGACCTTGTAATCGCCCGTCTTTCCGGCGCTCAAGGGAGCAGGAGCATCCGCGTTGTCCAGAACATAACCGGCGGGCAGATTGATCTCCACCGTGTCACGCTCCGACCAGGGATAGTGGAAGTAGATATTGGTCTTCCGCTCGCTGGTCGGAAATAGTGGGCCCACTCCGTACTGGAAGAAGGCCGGGCGCAGGAAGAGCCGCTTGCCGGTGCGCTCCGCGTAGCCGGGGACGCGCACGTGATACGCATAGACGAAAGGTTTGACGGGGTCTGTCACGTTCTCGATCCGAATGTTGGAGAGTTCGGCGGTGCTCATATGCGACGTGACCTGGCTGCGAAGCGCTTCCTCGCGCGCGGCAGGCGAGTCGTCGTCGTGCTCTTCCTTCTTTTCGATTCCCAACTGACCCGTATATTCGATCTTCACGTCGCCTTCGAGCGTTCCGTCCTCGCTCAGGGTGAACTTGGCGGTGCGTCTGACCAGCGATTTTTCGGCGGGCGTGACGGGCGTCTTGACGAAGACGGGTTCTTTCGGGTCTGTCACGAGCGCCTCCTGGCCCTCTTCCTGCCAGACCAACATTCCCATCGGAGCGTAACGATAGCCCGGATTATAGAAGCGCCACTGGTCGCCGACTTTGACGGCGACATCCGTGGGCCTCAGAAAGTAAGGGTTGGCGAAGCCCGGATCGAAGAAGATGTCGCTGCGGTCTGCGAGCAGAACGATGCGCGCGTCGAACCCGGCGGCCGTCGCCAGCGACGCAAAGAGCAGGTCTATGTCCGAGCCGTCGCCCATGCCGCGCTTGAGCGTATCGCCGGGCGACTTATTGACTTTAACTTTGGCGATCTCTTCGGCCGACATACCGCTGGCGTCGTCGCGTACGTTCTTGATATTGTCGCGGACGTAGTTGAAGAGGCGTGCGAGCTTCTCTTCCGGAGTGGTGGCGTCGCCGATCACTGTGGCAGCCGTCTTTTTCACCTCATCGTTCGGCTTGAGGAAAGATTTCGTCCCGTCATAGACGCGCTTGCCCAGGTCACGCCAGAACTTCTGGGGCTCGATCTTATCCTCGGCCGTGTAGTAGATGAGCATCCACGTGCGCACCTGATTCTCGGGCGGCATGTGCGGCTCTTCATGGAAGGCGGGCATGTTCGTCATCGTCGTGCTATAGAACCCGTTCTTCTCTTTGGTGAAGGTGGCGACGCTGCCGTGAAAAGTCTGGGCTCTCATGCTGCGATCCGGAAACGGATAGGGCTTGATGTAATACTTGACGGTCTGGACGGGAATATCACGCTGGAATTGAAGGCGCGTGTAGTTGGCCGACTCGTTGGGCCTGACCTCGCGCCAGCGATACTCTATGATCGAGCCCGGCTCGACACCCGGCATCGCGAACGATTTGGCCTTCAGCTTGACGCCGCTCGCCTTGATAATATCGCGCTCGAAGACATCATCCTTCTTGATCTCGATGATGGTTCCGTCCGGCTTGATGGTGCGCGCCGCGATGTCCTTGATCTTAATATTGCTGCCGAAGATTTTGCCGAAGGGGATGTCAATTTTGCTTTGCGACTCGCGCCCGCGCTCCGTGAAGACCTTGATGCGGACGTAGTGTGTGAAGACCAGTTCGCCGACGGGGCCGTCATCGACACGCACTTCCCAGAAGAGAGCCTCGGCATCGGCATCCTTTTCCACGACCGGCGCTTTCAGGGCCAGTTCCGCCGGGTCAATCGGCTTCCAATCCTCACCTGCTGCCAGCAACGCGGCCGGGGCAGTAGCAGCAGCCGCCAGCGTCAAACAAACGATCACCGTGATACAGGCATAAATACGGAGGAACTTCATTACTGGCTAACCTTTCACAAACGCCTTAGAGAGAATCTAAGAAAGAGAGTCTAAATCGACTCGGTTGATATAGAGGATCGGGATGACTACGGACTAACTTCCCCTGGGGGGAAGGGAAAGGCGGATTCTAAACCACCGGCAGACGTTTTTGCAAGCCCGCAAGGAGTTTTTTAGCCCCGTCGGTGGCGGCCCGACCGAAGGCCAAGTGCGGCGCGCTATGCCCTTTAGCGCCCTTTGGCGCTCATCATAAGGAAAGGGCTGTGCTATAATCCGTGCCTTCGTTTCACAGACCAAACAGCAGTAGAAACAGACGCTCGTACCGAGGAGGATTTGAGGCAATGGCGACCGAACTCAAACGCGCAGGTAATTCGCTCGACCGCATCGAAGAGTTGTTAGGCACGGACGCGCGCAACCTGCTCGATCACACCTCGCAGACGATCCCGAAGGATCAGCTTCAACTTCCCGGCCCGGATTTCGTCGACCGCGTCTGGGCGCTCTCGGATCGCCGTCCCTCCGTGCTGCGCTCGCTTCAAACGCTCTTCGATTCGGGACGCCTCTCGGGGACGGGCTATCTCTCGATCCTGCCCGTCGATCAGGGCATAGAGCACAGCGCGGGCGCGAGTTTTGCGCCGAACCCGCAATACTTCGATCCCGAAAACATCGTTCGGCTCGCCATCGAGGGCGGCTGTAACGCCGTGGCCTCGACCTTCGGCGTCCTCGGCAGCGTCGCGCGCAAGTACGCGCATAAGATTCCCTTCATCGTCAAGATCAACCATAACGAGCTGTTGACCTATCCGAACAAGTTCGACCAAGTCCTGTTCGGCACCGTCGATGAGGCGCACGATATGGGGGCAATCGCGGTGGGCGCGACCATCTACTTCGGCTCGGAAGAATCGACGCGCCAGATTACGGAGATCAGCCAGGCTTTCGCCTACGCGCACGAGCTTGGCATGGCGACCATACTCTGGTGCTACCTGCGTAACCCGAAGTTCAAGTCTGAACAGGGCGACATGCATGCGGCCGCCGATTTGACGGGCCAGGCAAATCACCTCGGCGTCACCATCCAGGCCGACATCATCAAGCAGAAGCTGCCCGAGCGTAACGGCGGCTACAACACGCTCAACATGGCGAAGGACGCGCCCTACGGCAAAACGAGCAAGAAGATTTACGAAGAGCTGACGACCGATAATCCTATAGATTTGGTTCGCTATCAGGTTGCCAACTGCTACATGGGCCGCTGCGGTCTGATAAATTCGGGAGGCGAAAGTAAGGGCGCGAGCGATACGCAGGAAGCGGTTCGTACCGCCGTCATCAATAAGCGCGGCGGCGGCATGGGCCTCATCTCCGGACGCAAGGCTTTCCAGCGTCCGATGACGGAGGGCGTCGCGCTCCTAAATGTCATTCAGGATGTCTACCTCGCCGATGAGATCACCATCGCTTAAGGGTCAGGTCGAAGCCGAGGCATGAAAGGGTCTGCGAGGCGGATTTAATTTCCCTTTTCCAGCAAGTGGCATTGAGCGAGCGGCTTGATGCCATTTGTGTTTGATGGATTCTGCTTGCGCGTCCCTTTTAAGAGCGTCGCGAAGAGGTAGCATTAGAACTCGAATCACCCCGATGTGAGCGCGCCCGCGATTTTTGATCCAGTGCCCATACTTTAAACTTTGTGACGGCGAAAGCGTTGACACCCGAACAAGCGCAAACGTCAGATTCCGATCTTCTTCACGCGATTGCGCGCGGGGACGAGGCGGCGTTGGCCTCGCTCTACGACCGCTACAGATTAATCCTTTTCGGCCTCATACTACGTATATTACATAGCCGCCCCGAAGCGGAGGATGTCTTACAGGACGTTTTCATACAGGTTTGGAGGCGCGCGAGGGACTTCGACGAATCGCGCGGCCGCGCTTTCACGTGGCTTGTCACTCTGGCGCGCAGCCGGACGATAGACCGCCTGCGCTCGCTCAATTCGCGCCAGCGAACCGCGAATGAGGCCGTGGAGGCCGCGCCCGGTAGCGTCTCGGATGCCGCCGAAGACGCCTTCAAGTCGGAGCAGCGCGAGGTGGTGCGAAACGCTCTCCGCGAGCTTCCGGCAGAGCAGAGGGAGGCGCTCGTGCTCGCCTACTTCGAGGGCTTGACGCAAACGGAGATTGCGAGCCGCACGGGTTCGCCGCTCGGCACGGTCAAGACGCGGATGCGCTCCGGCATGACGAAGCTGCGCGCGGTGCTGGGCGAGCGTATGAAGGGTTTCATGTGAAGGCTTGAAGAAGAGTGAACGAAGGCCAGTGAACGAACATCTCAGTTAGCTGGCGAGAAAGAGGGCTAAGGATTCGGTTGACGCACGAAGAGTACAAAGAGATGCTCGCGGCTTATGCGCTCGGCGCGCTTGACGGGGCGGAAGCTCGCGCACTCGAAGAGCATCTGGACTCCTGTCTTGAGTGTCCGGCGGAGATCGTCGAGTGGCGCGAGACGGCAAGTGCGCTCGCGCTCTCGGCCGCGCCCGTCGAGCCGCCAAAGGAGCTGCGCGCGCGCCTGCTTGAGAGCGTCCGCACACTCAAACAGGGCGCGAGCGACGGAAGGAGCGGCGCCGGGGAGACGACTACTGCGGCGGCTGATGTGGCCGCGGTGGCCGACGCCGAAGCTGAGGGCGGCGCGCAGACCGTCTCGAATGTTATACGGATGCCCGTGGATACGCGCGGGCGTTGGAGCGCTCCTGTGAGGCTCGGCGCGATTGCCGCGGCGGTCGCTATCATCTCGCTCGCGGCTACGCTCTTCATCGTCTGGAATCGTCTGAACAGTTTAGAGCGGCAGTACGAGCGCGAGCACACGGCTGTCGAAGTCCTCGCACGGCAACTGGCCGAGGAGCGCGAGGTCAGGGAGCTTCTCACAGCGCCCGGCGCGCGCACCACCCAACTGGCCGGAACGAGTGCGGCCCAACAGGCGAGCGCCAGGCTGGCTTTCGACCCGCAGACGGGGCGCGCCATGCTCTTCGCATATAACCTGCCGCCCGCGCCCGCCGGAAAGGCGTACCAGCTATGGTACATCGCAGACCTCAAGCATCCAGTGCCCGGAGGCGTCTTTAACCCGGACGCGCGCGGCGGCGTGGTGATGCATGATCGTGTCCCCGAAGAGGGACGCAACGCTTCCATTTTCGCCGTCACGCTTGAGCCGCAGGGCGGAGTGAGCGCGCCGACCGGCGATAAATACCTGCTCAGCCCCATCTCTTAAATTAGCTGCTCGCTCTCATCTACCGGTTTAATCTCGCGGCCCGAATCCGCGACGACGCCCGTCAGCGCCATCTCATCCGTATTGGCACCCAAAATTTTTTTTCGAGTCCTTAAATCCTAACGCTCCCGCTCGTGCGTAAATTAAGCAGAACGGTTCGGAAACCAGAGAGGGACGGAGTGGCAACCGCCGCCCCTCGGATCAGGCGAGCTTTTATCCGGTTCCCTGAATGAAAGAGAGCGTGCGCTCTCACTTTTGGCCCGGAACACTTAAAGAAGATGAGAGGAAGAAGAGAAAGAAAATGAAAAAGAGCTTCGTTATGCTGCTACTTGCCGTAGCGTCACTCACGCTTGCAATGTCGACTGCCTTCGCACAGGACAACCCGATGGTGGGCGGTGCGGCGATGCTTCGCAGCCGCGACATCATAGATAACGCCGTCAACTCTAAAGACCACACGACGCTGGTGGCCGCCGTCAAGGCCGCCGGGCTCGTCGAGACGTTGAAAGGGAAAGGGCCTTTCACCGTGTTCGCTCCGACCAACGCCGCTTTCAATAAGCTTCCGGCGGGAACCGTCGATACGCTCGTCATGCCCGAGAATAAGGCCATGCTGACCAGGATTCTGACCTATCATGTGGTGGCGGGCAAATACGACGGTAAAAAACTGATGAGCCTAATCAAGAAGGGCGGAGGCGCAGCGACTCTCAACACGGTCAGCGGCGGAACTCTGACCGCCAGGATGAACGGCATGAACGGCATCACCCTGACGGACGAGAAGGGCGGCACTTCAAACGTCACCATCTCCAACGTCTATCAATCGAACGGCGTCATACACGTGGTTGACACCGTCCTGATGCCCAATTAATGACGGGTATCCAAAGCAGCCGGGGAGACGGACACACTTCCCCCCTTCTCTCTCTGCGCCTATAAGAATGCTTTCGGGTGTGGCTTGATCCGTAAGCCTTCGCCCGAGGAGCGCGGGCAGAAGTTCAAAAGGGGGTAAGGGGAAGGGCGCGCGCTCCGTTTTATTGACGCGCCTTTCCCTTTGCAGCATCATGTGTCGCATCGAAATCCGCCGCCGCCGCTTCAGGCGTAGATAGATCAGGGCTGGAAGCTGCTTCTTCTAACTCCTCGCAAATTCCGAACGATCAAAAGGGCGTGGTCTATGGTCACTAAAGTCACGGTACGGGGCGCGCTTTCGGAAAGTCAGGCTTCTCAGGGCTGTCCGCAATCGCTCAGACGCCAGCGCCTTTTTGAGCGCGACCGGAGGGCCCCGAGCGCCTCTCGCGCGCGCTCTCTATCTGAGCGCGAAGGATTTGAGGAACGAGTGCGCTTGATTCGGATTCATCACAATCAATTTATGAAGGAGAAGATAGAGATGCATAAGCCACGTTTATTGATGGGGATGTTTCTTCTACCCCTGCTTTTCCTGTTTGCTTCGCACTCGACGCGGGTCATGGCCCAGAGCGGCCCCGAGCCCGCCAAAGAGAAGTCGCTTTACGAGCGAGTCGGCGGCTATGATGCGCTCGCCTCGGTGGTCGATGAGTTTATGAAGCGGCTGGCGGCCGACAAACAACTGGCGCGCTTTCTCGTCGGCCTGAGCGACGATTCAAAGAAGCGGCTGCGGCAACACCTGCTCAACCAGTTCTGCCAGGCGACGGGCGGCCCATGCGTCTATACGGGCCGCGAGATGAAGACCGTCCACACTGGATTGAAGATCACGGAGAGCGACTGGGACATCGCGGCGAAGGCTCTGGTGGAAACGCTCGATAAATTCCAGGTGCCGAAGAAGGAGAAGGACGAGATAGTTAATTTCGTCGTCGGCCTCAAGAAAGATATCGTCGGGTTGTAACCGTTCTAGGAAAACGAAAACGATTCCGCGCTGTACGAGAACGCTTGGGTTTACAAAAGAGGGTGCGCGCTCGCTGGGCGGTAGTATCGGAGCTTGCGCCGCCGCGCGCACGCGCACACTCCGGCGTCCTGATTAATCCCGGCCTGGGCCCGCTCGTCTCTCATTCGAGAGCCCGCATGCCTGACCTGCGGGCTCTCGTCGGTCTCGCCTTTTTGGCTTTAGCTCTCACAAAATCCCAGAGCTTCCGCCCCCGCACGGGCGGCGCGCGGTAAACCTTCTCGGGAAAAATTTGCTAAACTGTGAACGGCCTATCAAATGATTGAATCCCAGAGGGTGGAGGAACCAACAAGGGTGTCTGAAAATAAGGGCAAAGAGCAGCCCGCGCTGTCTAACGAGATTTCCGAAGAGACCGGGCAATACGATGTGCGATTTTTACTGTGGCGGCAGTTCTGTAGAGAAAACGGCGTGCCCGTCGAAACGCTGCCCGGCGAGTTAAAGGGTGAGATCAAAGAGAAGTGGGAGAGCCTGAAAGAGGAGCGCTTACGCAAACCCGCCGATTGAGTCGCCCGCTCACACTAAAAACGGGCGCCCCGTCCCATAGAATAAAGACCTGTCAGAAACGGGTTGGTCAGCCGCTCGCGCCCGATAGTAGTCACTTCGCCATGACCCGAATAAACTACCACGTCGTCGCCGAGCGGCACGATTTTGTTCAGGAGCGAATCCATCAATTGCTCGCTCGATCCGCCCGGCAAGTCCGTCCTCCCGATTGAGCCTGCGAACAGGCAATCGCCTACGAACACGGCCCTCTCCTCTTCACTGAACAGCACGACGTGGCCCGGCGTATGCCCCGGACAATGCAGCACCCGGAACGCAAGCTCGCCGACGCGGTAGATTTCCCCGTCCGTCCAGTAGCGCTCGACGGGCGGCGGCACCTCGAAATCGAAACCGAGCGCGGGCCACTGCGCGCGCGGAATGCCGATCCAGGCTGGCTGTTCGGGCAGGCCCAGATAGAGCGCTTCGTCCGCCCTGTGAATTATCACCTCGGCGAGGGGGCGCAATCGTTTGAGCGCCGCGACCCCGCCGACATGATCCAGATGCGCGTGCGTCAGAGCGATGGCCTGAAGCTCAAGCCCGTGGCGTTCGAGCGACTCCACGATCAACTCCGCCTCATCACCCGGATCGATACAGATGGCGCGGCCCGTCTTCTCGCACCCGACGACGCGCGTGTGCTGCTGAAACGCAGTCAGCGTCAGTTCTTCAACGATCATTAACAGAGTCCTTCCGAAAACATCCTGACGGGATGTAATTTGCGTCCAGGAGAGTATAATTGAAGCGACCGTTTTTCCGCTATCGATAGAGGTTTTAAGACGATGCCAATGAGTAGCAGATCGGCCTCACTCGCCGAAGTCCTTGACGAGTTGACCCGAGAAGGAGCGCCGGAATTAACAGAGCATTTGCCGGGCGCAGACCTGCGTTGTTACGCCTGCGGCCACCGCTGTTTGATTAAAGAGGGCAAGCGCGGCATCTGCAAGGTACGCTATAACGAGGGCGGTCGCCTGATGGTTCCCGTCAACTACGTCGCGGCGCTCGCCTGCGACCCGACCGAGAAGAAACCCTTCTTCCATGCCCTGCCCGGCTCCGACACCCTCACCTTCGGCATGCTCGGTTGCGACCTTCACTGCGCCTATTGTCAGAACTTTTTAACGTCGCAAACTCTGCGTGATGACGCGGCCGGGGTTGCGCCGAACGTGGTGACGGCCGAGAGGCTGGTGGCGCTGGCGCGCTCTTACGGGGCACAGATGGTCGGCACCAGTTATAACGAGCCGTTGATTACGGCCGAATGGGCGATAGAGGTTTTCAAGAGGGCGAAGCCCGCCGGATTCAAAACGGCTTTCATCTCGAACGGCAACGCGACGCCGCAAGTCCTGGACTACATACGACCGTGGACGGATTGCTACAAGATCGATCTCAAATCGATGAGCGACCGCAACTATCGCCAGTTGGGCGGCGTCGTGGATAATATTTTAGAGACCGTACGGATGGTTCACGAGCGCGGGTTCTGGGAAGAGATCGTGACGCTGGTCGTGCCCGGCTTCAACGACTCGGAGGACGAGCTGCGTCGCGCCGTAGCCTTTATAGCCTCCGTCTCGCCGGACATCCCCTGGCACGTGACGGCCTTTCACCAGGACTACAAGATGACGGAGAACGCCAACACGACCGCTGAGCAGCTCGTGCGCGCCTGCGAGATCGGGCGCGAGGAGGGCCTGCGCTATACCTACGCGGGCAACTTGCCGGGCCGTGTCGGGCGCTGGGAGAATACCTATTGCCCCTCTTGCGACGAGCTGTTGATCGAGCGCTACGGTTATATCATCAAGCAGATGAAGGTCACGCGCCGGGGCCAGTGCCCGAAGTGCGCGACCTTGATTCCGGGCGTCTGGGCTTGATAAGGCGCGGCGCGCGTTCGTTCGGTTCCCGCCCCGCGCGCCACCATCTTCGATTCCTGCCATTTAAATAGTTCTCGCCGTGCGCTCAACTCGCGCGGAGCTTTCCAGGCAGAGGCGTCCCCGCCCCGCCCAGGCAAAACAAAAAAGCTTGTCATGTCTTGCGGGACAATGACATAGTGTCAGGACGCGGGGTCAGGGCTATCGCCTGTCTCCTGTGGTCGCGGCGCGCGCTCTGCTCCGGGAAACCATTTGGGAGAGACTGAAGATGTCACTCTACAAGAATGATCGCCGCACTGGTCGAAGGCACAGGACTCAGCTTGCGATCAGAGTCCTGGTACTGGTGACGAAGCGGACGGACGATGACGGCGAGAGCGTGCTGACGTGCATCGGTTATACGCATAATATCAGCGAGAGCGGATTGGCGGTCATCATCTCAGGCCGGAGCATCAACGAATCTTTCCTCAACAAGAAAGACTGTACGATGCAGGTCGGGCTCACACTTCCGACCGGGTCTGTGGATATAACGGCCATCCCCGTCCGCTTTGAGCGCGTCGCCGACGGCAAAACGGAGTCCGGCGAAGAGGTTCCGACCGAACAGGGTTTTCTGGTCGGCATGCTTATCACAGAGATGCCAGACGATGCGCGCGCTCGTTATATAGAATATCTACGAGAGGTCGTGACCTCATGAAGAGCCGAGAGGGCACGCCCCTACGGACTCTTTGCCACGCACACTCTCTTTTTCTCGCTTTGCGCCAGCCGCCCCGTAGAGCTAAAGAGGCTTTTCCCCAAACTCTCCTTAGATTAAGCTCAGGCCATTGACGCGGACGCCCGTCTTGTCATATTGTCCCGCTTACAAAATTCCAAAGGCCGGTCGCGCGCTGGCATTTGTCCTGCCGCAGACCTGAGCCTTTCCCGTCCAGACTTTAGACTGAAAACCCCCGCTACGGTTGCCCAAACCGTAGACGACCTTCTACGGAAGGAGGAGCCACACATGCTTCACATCAAAGAGAATCACCTCGTTCTGAAATTGCCCGGACTGCTGTTGCCGCCGCTGTTCTCGGTCGCCCTTCTATGTAGTGGGATGACGGGTGCGGGCACGACGCATGCGGCTGCGCAGAAACGCTCTTCGGCGCGGGCCGCGGCCACAGTCACGTCGACTGCCGATAAGACGAACGGCGAGGAGGGGCCGATCTTTAGCGAATACAAGGGCGTACGCATCGGTATGATGATGGACGAGGCGCGACAGAAGATGGGAAACCCGCAGGACAAGAGCGACGAGCAGGATTTCTACGTCTTCAACGACAAGGAATCGGCGCAGGTCTTCTACGACAAAACGCACAAGACCTATGCGATTTCGATCAACTATCTGGGAACGGGCGGCAGCACGCCGACGCCAAAGGACGTGCTCGGCTCCGAGATAGAGGCCAAGCCGGACGGGTCTATGTATAAGATGATGCGTTATCCGAAGGCGGGCTTCTGGGTCTCGTACAGCCGCACTGCCGGTAACGATCCGCTCGTCACCGTCACGTTACAGAGGATTGATTAGCAACGCCTCGGGTCATCAATTCAAATAGATAACCGAAAATCATGTGCGGCGGCTACGGCGGCCCCCCGCGCGTCGGTCACTGGCGGCGGCGGCGGCCGCTCAACGGCACAGGTATATGGGCGCGCGTGCGTCTCGCGGCAGGGGCTTTTTAGATGGGCTCTTTTAGAAGTTCGACGAGTGTCGCTCGCTGCCCTCGGACGTGCCGTAGAGCGGCGCATATTCTTCATTATTCTCGGCGGCTTTGAGGGCGCGTTTGAGTACCGCCATGTCGCGCGAGACCGCATCAAACTCGGCCTGCTCGAAAGGCTCGTACTCGCCCGCTATCTTCAGCAGGTTGTCGATTCTACGGCCCGCCTTGTCGAGCGCCTCGACAGGGAGTTCGCCCTTTTCGACCGCCTCGACGATCGAGTCGCGCGCGGCGACGAAATTGGCCTCCTGCTCGCAGATCAGTATCATGTCGGAGCCCGCCTGGATGGCGCGCAGAGAGGCTTCGGCGACCGAGAGAGTTTGAACCACCGCGCCCATCTCCATATCATCCGTAATCACCAACCCGTCGAACTTAAGGGCCTGGCGAAGCAGACGCATCACGACGTTGCCGCTGATGGTGGCCGGAAGCTGGTGCATACTCTCGGGCGACGGCAATTCCTGTGTGCGGCGAAACCATGCCTGCAAAAATTCCGACACTTCGGGAAAGGCCGCGTGGCTGACCATCGCCGAGTAGAGGCGTTCGCCCGGAGTGTGAAACATCAAATCCATGAAGGGAACCAGATCGCGCTCGAAAATCTCCTCCCAGGAATGGGTCACAATCGGAAGCCGACGGTGTGAATCGACGCTCGATCCGCCGAGCCCCGGAAAGTGTTTACCGCATCCGATGATGCGCCCCACGCTCTGGCCGTCAACCTTGCGCCCGCCCTGTAGTCCGTCCAGATACGCTCCCGCGAGCCTTGAAACATCCGACGGGTGACGGCCGAAGGTTCTGCCGCGCAGACCGTTTTCCAGATTGTCGCCCGAAAGATCAAGCACCGGCGCAAAGTTCATATTGAAGCCGAGCAGGCGAAGCATACGCGCCGTCAATTCTCCGAATTTGCGTGCGAGATCGGATTGGCCCGCATCGCGCACGGCCTTTGCCGACGGGCTCGGCTCGCAGATCGTGCGGAAGCGATCAACGAGCCCGCCCTCCTGATCGACGGCGATCAGGACGGGATGCTCGACGGCGTCGCGTATCTGCACGTTCAGGTGCGCCACCTGCTCAGCCGTCTCTATGTTACGACCGAAAAGGACGACGCCGCCCGGCTGCACTTCGCTGAGCAGCCTGCGACGGCGTCGATCCAGACGCGTTCCGGGAAGACCAATGAACAAGAGCCGCCCGGCCTTTTGTTTGATCGAAAGTGATTCCCCGCCCTGGGTGCGCTTCACAGCCTGTGACATTAAATAGCCTTCCGTTTTCACCTCGAAAAAGCGCTGGCCCCGGCCCGCGCTTTTCGACCACAGCTTATGAACGCTTGCGCCTCGGGCGCGGGCGTTCATGCGCGAGAATCATTATCAGCGGAAGGGAGAGGCGTAGCCGCATCAGTTGAGAGTAACGGGTCAGAGCCCCTTTGGCAAGAATCAGAGCGGTTTTAGAGCGGGCGAGAGAGCGAGCGGGGCCACGCGCTCCGTAAATCAGGATACGCAATCAGGATGAATTTCAGCTTGGATATACGGCGCGCTGAAGTCTTTCATAACGCACGGCGACGCACGCAGAGAGAGAGAGAGAGAGAGAGAGAAAGAGATGCGCCACGGGCTTAAAACCCCGGCTCCCTCTCTTTCGCGCCGCGCGCCAACGCCGACACACTCACACGCGCTCTCTCTTCCGTCCGGTCTCTATATCACCCGGTCTTAAATTTTACTTCGTCGCCTGATGCTCCATTCGTGAACGGCCGAAACGCTGGCCGTGAGCGACGCGGGCTTCGAGCGGCTTGGATTCCAGCTAACCCGGCTCAATCTTCCTTATGTTGCGTCAGGCTGAACCAGTTTCCGGAATTATCTTTAAAGAGGGCTTCGATGCCGTAGGGTCTCTCCGCCGGTGGGCCCATAAACTCGACCCCGCGGCTCTTCAGCTCCTCGTAGGTCGCACGGCAATCCGAGGTGTTGAAGACGCCCGCGCCGAGCGCGCCCTTCGCGACCAGCGCCCTGACCTGTTTGGCAGTCTCCTCATCGAACATCGCCCCGACTTTGGGTTCCATCAACGCGATCTCGAAATCCGGCTGGCTCTTCGGCGCGACCGTCACCCAGCGAAAACCGCCCTCCATGGGGGCGTCCGTGCGGACTTCAAATCCCAACTTGTCCGTGTAAAATTCGAGCGCCTCCTGCTGGTTCGTGACGTAGATGGTGGCGTGTGACATTCTGCTAATCATGGCTCTTCTCCTCATTCATGGATTACGGCGAGGATAAACAATGAGGACGGAATATGGCTTCTCGAAAATTGCTAAAGTTGAAGGTGCGAGCGATTCCCTATGCCGTACATGATGAGAAAACAGAAGGGGACGCGGGCGTGAGGCTGTTGTCTTTGCATGAAGACGCGGGCGCGATAGGCTATCGGGGGATGGCCCACATATTTATGAAAGAGGCTGCTGAATGAGCCGAGGCTTTGAAAGCCGACCTCGAAGCAGACATCCGTGACGGTCAGGCGGCTCGAACGAAGCAACTCCTTGGCGCGCTCGATCCGCCTGCGCGTCAGGTATTGATGCGGCGTCTGTTGAAAAGCCCGTCTGAATAAGCGTATGAAATGGTAGCGCGAGAAACATGCCTGGCGCGCAATCTGATCCAGATCGAGCGGCAGCTCATAACAGTCGTCCATGAAATCACGCGCGCGACATAATCTGCGGTACACATCCGGCACGAGGCTGCGATCACCGCCCGGGTCAGAAGCTTCAATCATCACACACGCTCCTCCGTAATCAGTCACACGGATCACACCATCGTTTTTAAGGCCAAGATACCATAGGGCGTTGAGAAATATATCATCGCGCTTCGGCCTTTCGGTATTCGCTTGATAATGCGAGCGCACGGTCTTACTATCTTTCCTTCAAGCTTCAAAAAGGGCCACCACACTCGTCCGATGAGCAGCACACGGGACAATACGGAGCAGCAGCAGCAGCAGCAGAAGCGCGCGGCCTCTCTCTCACGAAGGATCAGGGAGCGAGCGTACGCGGAAGGTTTCCATAAGGTGGGCATCGTTCGCGCGGAGGCGCTCGAGGGCGAGGGCGAGCGCCTTCGCGAGTGGCTTGAGCGTGGTTTTCAGGGTCGAATGCAGTGGATGGCGCGCGCTCCGGAGCAACGTGCCGACCCGCGATTATTGTTTCCGCAGGCGCGCTCCTGCGTGGCGGTCGCGCTCAACTACTACACACCGCACGAGTACGAGAACGAGGCGGCGAAGGGAAAGATTTCGCGCTACGCCTGGGGCGATGACTATCACGAGGTGGTCGGGGGCAAGCTGAAATCCCTGCTGGCGTGGATCAGGGAGCAATGGCCCGAAGCCGAAGGAAAGACGTGCGTCGATATTCAACCGATGATGGACAAGGCCTGGGCCGTGCGGGCCGGGCTCGGTTGGATAGGCAAACATACGAACCTGATTACGCGCGAATACGGCTCATGGGTCTTCCTGGGCGAACTGCTGCTCAACCTTGAGCTTGAGTACGACACGGCGCGAGTCGAAGATCACTGCGGAAGCTGTACGCTCTGCCTCGACGCCTGCCCGACGAATGCGATCACGGAGCCTTACGTGGTCGACTCGAACAAGTGTATCTCGTACGCGACCATCGAGCTGCGCGAGAGCGCGCTTCCCGAAGAGGTGGCCGGAAATCTGGGCGGCTGGCTTTACGGCTGTGACGCGTGCCAGGACGTTTGTCCCTGGAATCGATTCGAGCAGCCGACCACCGAAGCGCGCTTTGAGCCGAGGGCGGGCAACGTCTCCATAGAGCTTTCGGAGATTCTGGCGCTCACGCCCGAAACCTACAGCGAGCGCTTTCGCCGCAGCCCCGTCAAGCGCGCCAAGCTCGCCGGGCTTCAACGCAACGCGCGCGCTCTACTGCTGACGCTCGCCGAGGAAGAAAGATGAAACTCGTCAACTGCTTCTTGACCGCCTGCCTGCTCTTAGGGTTAGCTTCGCGTATGACCGAAGCACAAACAGGGGCCGCGCCTGCCGCTCTGCGCCGTATGGCGGAGGACTATTACCACTGGCGCGACGAGAATTATCCGGTCGACAGCAGCTACGAGGGCTTGCACACGTGGGACAACAGGCTGGCGGACTACGGGGAAGCGGCTATAGATGCGCGCCGACGACACGTCAGGGAACTGTTGGCCCGGGTGCAGGCGATGCCGACCGACGGCTGGGCCAAAGACGACCGCATCGACTGGGTGCTGTTTCGCGCCCAACTGGAACGCGTCGCCTTTTTCGACCGCGTCATGAACTTCGTAGAGACAGACCCGCAACTCTACGTCAACGAATCGAGCAACGCCATCTTCACGCTGCTCAAAAAAGATTACGACACGCCGCGCAACCGCGCTCTGTCGGCCACCGCGCGACTGAAACTGATGCCCGCACTGATGGAGCAGGGCAAGCGGAATCTGAAAAAGCCCGTCCGGCTCTACGCGCAACTGGCGATAGATTCGGCGCGCTCCATAGACAGTCTTTTCAAGGACAGCCTGATGACGCTGGCCGTAGACCTCACGCCAGCCGAAAGGGAGGAACTGGTTCGCGCGCGAGACGCGGCGCTCGTCTCCATTCATGGATTCGCGGACTGGCTCGAAAGCCGTCTTCCGGGCATGGTCAGTTTCGCGCCGATGGGCGAGGAGAACTACAACTATCTCTTGAAGCATGTGTATCTGCTCCCGCTTGATGCCAAACAGGTAGCGATGCTGGGCGAGTCTGAACTGGCGCGTTACCGCGCCCTCGAATCGCTGCTTCCAGACCCAACGCTCGCCAACCCCGATCCGTCGCGAAGCAAGAGCATCCCGGCAGACCAGGAGGCTTTTCTAAAGGCTTACGAGCGACGGCAGGAGGAGATGATAAATTTCCTCAAGTCAAAAAATCTGGTCACGCTGCCCTCCTATCTTGGCCCGTTCTATATCCGTCAGCTTCCCGACGCCTTCAAGCCGACCTCGCCCGGAGGATTCATGAACCCGCCGGGACTCTACGACAAAGACCCGAGCGGCTTTTACTTCATCCCGACCTATAGCCCGAAGAGCAGTAATTTTTATATCCGCGCCGCCATCGAAGACCCGCGCCCGATCCTCGGCCACGAGGGGATTCCCGGCCACTTCCTTCAAATCTCAATCGCCAACCGTCTCAAGGACGAGATTCGCCGCCAGCAGAACGACGGCGTCTTTCAGGAAGGCTGGGCGCTCTACACCGAAGAGATGCTGATGCGGACGGGCCTCTACGCGGAGAACTCTGCGGCGCAGGGACAGGTCTTGCGCCTTTCGCGCTATCGCGCCGCGCGCATCGGCGTCGATGTCAACCTGCACACGGGCCGTTGGACGTTCGAGCAGGCGGTCAAGTACTTCATGGAGGCGGGCGGGCTTGACCGAGAGGCCGCCGAGGGAGAGGCTGCGGGCGCGGCCTCGTCTCCGTCGCAGAAGATTCACTACATGACAGGCAAGTGGCAGATCATGCGCCTGCTCGGTCGCTATCGAGATCGACAGGGCGCGAATTTTCGGCTCGGAGCCTTTCACGACGACCTTATCAAGCAGGGCAGCCTGCCGCTGTCCGTCGTCGAATGGATTCTGCTCGATGATCCTTCCACCCTCGAAGGTGTCCTTCGCTGATAAGGAGCGCCCTCGTTTGATGATAAGCAAAACGGTTCTACTGTTAGCCGTGCTCTTGACGGCCTGCGGCACTCTGATCGCGCAGACGAGCGATGAAAGGCCCGGCTCTTCGTCCCTTGAAAACGGCGCGCCCGGCACGTTGGCCCACAACCAGACCGGAGCGAAGCGGGCGCGCGCCGTTTCGCTCTGTGCCCGCGACGAGGAGACAATCTGGAGCTGCGAGATCGACGGCAGCAGCAGTAGAAAGATAGCTTCAATTTGCGGCTCAAAGCAGTTGGACGAGCGGCGCGGCTACGTACAGTACCGCTTCGGACGACCCCGTAACGTCGAGCTGGAATACCCGCAGGGGCGAGCGAACACGCAATCGGCATTCACCTACAAACGCTACACACGCCCGCTCGTCACAAACCTCGCCATCAAGTTCACGGTCGGCGGCTACACTTACAAGATCTATGACGAGAGCAACGACGAAGAGAGACCGGGAAGGCGCGCGGCCCGTATCTCAGTCCTGCCGCCCGGCGAGGGCTCGAAGCCGCTCGACCTCAACTGCCGCAAGCCCATCGCGGGCACGCTGATGAGTCTGGAAGACGTTGTGACCAGAAGCGCCAGCGATGACCTGACGGAGCCTTAGAGTTGGTCTGGGGGAAACGCTCGCGGGTGAACCGAGCAGAGAGGGCGGCCCGCCGGGCCGCGCGCACTCTCTCTGGCGCGGGCCAACACTTCCACAAGAACATCACTGTCCTGAAGGGGCCGCACGACGAGTGATGCGGCCCCTTCTGAATTGAGCTTCGTCGTGTGAGACGTGTTTGAAAAATAGTCCGGCTCCTCGTCCTTCGCCGGAAAATGGCTCGGCCACGCGCGCCCGTCCATTGC
Organism: Pyrinomonadaceae bacterium; assembly: GCA_035940775.1. Lineage (GTDB taxonomy): Bacteria > Acidobacteriota > Blastocatellia > Pyrinomonadales > Pyrinomonadaceae > DASQYE01. The sequence goes on from DASZEN010000003.1 coordinate 290,454, forward strand.
GCGCGCTCGCTCTGAAAGAGAGAGCAAAGGCCAAAGCCGTCTATTTCGAGGCGTTATAAGCCTCCAACAGCTCGACGACCTCCTTATGCTCATTGCCTTCGGCCAGCGTGAGGGCCGTTTTACCGTCGCTATTTCTGACGTTGAGGTTAGCGCCGGATTCTATGAGCAGACTGACGCTATCCTTATTTCCGGTTTCGGCTGCCTTCATCAGCACCGTCTCGCCCGATTTATTCTTCGCGTTGATTTTCGCGCCCGCGTTGAGCAGCGCTCGCAAGACCTCCGTGTTGCTGTACCTCGCCGCCAGGATCAACGCCGTATTGCCGTCCTCATCCCTGAGATTGATTTTCGCGCCGGAGCTGACCAAGTCCCATACCAGCTCCTCGGTCGCCTCATCGTCGAGCATCATCAGCGCTGTCTGCCTGCGACTGTTCCTCGCGTTGATCTCGGCCCCGGCGTCGAGTAGGGCGCGCACCATTTCACGATTGCCGTACATAACGGCCTCGTCCAAAGCTGTCGCGTCCAGGTTCTTATCTCTTCTGTTAACGTCAGAGCCAGCGGCGATAAGCTCCTTGACACCCGGCAGATTGTTTTCGGAGGCGGCTATCACCAGCGGGTACTCGCCCGAGACGGCCATCACTCCGCCGAGCACCACGGTCTCCATATTCATCCCGACCATCACATCCAGACCGTGCTCCGCGCCCGGCCCGAGGGCGATCCCATGCGTTTCGCTCCTTTCAAAACCTACTACCTCGACCTTGAGGGTATAGCTTCCGGCTCCCAAATACTGAAACAGGTATCGGCCCTCGTCGTTTGAGGTCACGCGTTGCTCCTGCCCTGTGCTTTCGTTGACGAGCGTAACGAACGCTCCGGGTATGACCGCTCCATTAGGGTCTAAGACTGTTCCGGCAAAGGAGCCATTCATCAGGTCTGGGGCGGCAGGCAACGGGCTCTCCTGTCCCTCTATTATCTGCTGGCTGCTGGCAACGGGCTGTTCGGCGACCGGGCGCGTTTGCGCGGCAACGCTCGAACAAAGACTTATGGCGGCGGTAAAGACCCCCGTGGCCAGCCGCGACGCGCGCCGCTTGAGCTGGTAGAGCTGATTGTCCGGGCCGACGGTCTGAATCCGTCCTCCGGGCTCTCGATAGTATCTGACGCATAAACGGCCCTTCGAGCGCGCGACCAGCTCAAGCGCCTGCTTCCTTGTCATCTCCGAGAGATTGTTGACGTGCTTGCTACAGTGCTGGCAGAAACGCACCCGCTCATTGCCGACCATGGAATCCCAGTCGGCCGAACACGGAGAAGGAATACTGATGTGGTCGAGTATGGTGGCAGGGTTGGACATAGGCTATCTCCTTTCAACAAAAAATGTTTGAGTGGAGAGCCTGGGGAGAAGCTCGCAGCAGTTGTGCTCGATCAAAACGCGAGGCAAATCGCGGGCCTTCGGAAATGCCCTTGATTTTCGCACTCAGATGCGCGCATGTACCCGTCGCGTTGTTGTCGGAGGCGGATTTATCTATGAAATTTTGGATGGCCGCATGGAATGGGCCATCCTGGGATAGGATTCTTCAGAATCTATGGCATAGATCAGGCCGGGCGCAGAGGGGCCGTCGCTCAATCGTGTCAGTTGCGTGTAAGCTTGGAACATATCTCCGGGCGGCGTATGATTATCCTTGAAATTCGGGATGCTCGACGGTGTGGCACGTCGCGTTAAGGAAGGTATGGAAGTGGCTGGTTTGCTCAAAGATTCCTATGGCCGGGCGATTCGCGATCTGCGCGTCTCTTTGACGGATCGCTGCAATTTTCGGTGCTTTTACTGTTTGCCGCACGGCGAGCCGCCCATCGCGCCCAAAGAGCAGATGCTCTCCTACGAAGAGATCGAATATGTCTGCGAGATCTTCGTCGCGCTCGGCATCGAAAAGATTCGCCTGACGGGCGGCGAGCCCATGATGCGCCGCGATATCGAGACCATCATAGGCAAGCTCTCGGCCTTCAAGCCCCGGCTGCAAGACCTGGCGCTGACAACCAACGGCTACTTTCTGCCGGATCGCGCCGCCCGGTTGAAAGAGGCGGGCCTCGACCGCGTGACCGTAAGCATTGATAGCCTGAAGCGCGATACGTTCCGGCAGATGACCGGCGTCGATGTGCTCGACCGCGTGCTCGAAGGCATCGAAGCGGCGAAGGGAGCGGGCCTGACGCCCATCAAGATCAATTCGGTCGTCGTGCGCGGCCATAATGAAGATGAGGTCGCAGATTTCGCCGCCTTTGCGCGCGAGCACGACATCAGCATGCGCTTCATAGAGTTTATGCCGCTCGATTCCGGCCACGACTGGTCGCGCGCCGACGTAGTCTCGGGCCGGGAGATTTACGAGCGCATCAACGCGCGCTTTCCCCTCACCCCGCTCACGGTGCGACGCGGTTCCGAGACATCTTCGCGTTATCGCTTTGCGGACGGCGCACCCGGCGAGATAGGCATCATCGCGCCCGTCACCGAACCATTCTGCGGCGCCTGCTCGCGCATACGCCTGACCGCCGACGGGCAGATCAGAACCTGCCTCTTCTCGACCGTCGAACACTCCTTGCGCGATGTCGTCCGCAGTAATGCTTCGCGCGCAGAGATCATCGAATTTATCGAGAGCGTCGTGATGAAGAAAGAGCCGCGCCACTTCATCAACGACCCGGGCTTTCGCCAGCCCGAGCGGACGATGAGCTTCATCGGCGGTTAAGTCAATCTTCCGGAAAATTATGAGCACAAAGACCGAAGCCACAATTGAAGACCTCTACAAAGTCGAAGGCAAGGCGGAGTTTGTTGACGGAGAAATCGCGCAAATGTCACCCACCGGAGGTTTGCCGAATTACGCTGCGAGAGAAATCACCCTTTCTTTACGCGAGTATGAGAAACGCACGAACAGAGGCTATGCGGTCGCGGATAATGCCGCTTTTATAGTTGATCTGCCTCGTCGTAGGTCATTCAGTCCCGATGCAGCCTTTTATGTTGGCGATATCACAATGAGATTTTTTGAGGGCGCGCCTGTTTTCGCTGTCGAAGTAAGAAGCGAAGGCGATTATGGGCCAAATGCGGAAAAGAGAATGACTCAAAAGCGCGCCGACTACTTCTCGGCTGGAACGCAGGTCGTCTGGGATGTTGATTTGTTGAGCGATGACGTGGTGCGTGTTTATCGCGCAGGCGATCCTAACAATCCGAAGATTTACCGGCGCGGCGACACAGCCGACGCGGAACCGGCCGTGCCCGGCTGGGCCATGCCGGTTGATGAGCTGTTTGTTAAAGAGTAAGCGATACTCTTGAGCTTGTTGAGAATTGAAAAAGTTTTCGGGGGAGCATCGGGCCAAAGGAGCGCCCGGAGCTGAGAGTCACAAACGCGTGAGACCCCTTGAACCTGATACGGTTAGCACCGTCGAAGGGAGAAACAACAGGCGAAGACCGTTCCATTCCTTCATCAGTGTGGAGCGGTCTTTCCCTTTTTCGGGCCGCCGAGTCGCGGCCAGAAAGCTTTCGGTTGAGTTATGAGCAGAACGAACGAGACGGAAGAACGGCGAGAGAGAACGAGCGACGAAGTGCGACTTCCCAACTCGCGCAAGGTCTACGTTGAGGGCACAGGCGGCCGCGTGCGCGTTCCCTTTCGCGAGATCCACCTTAATCCGACCAGGAATTTCAACGGAGGGGTGGAAGAGAACGCCGCAGTCCGCGTCTATGATACGAGCGGCCCGTGGGATGACCCGGACGTGCGCGCCGACGTAAGCGAGGGCTTGCCCGCCCTACGCCGCGAATGGATTATCGCGCGCGGCGATACGGAGGAATACGCGGGCCGCGAGGTTAAGCCGGAAGACGACGGCTACCTGACAGAGGGCGCGCAAAGTTACGCCAGAGAGAGGACGAAGGGACGGCTCGAACCCTTTCCGGGTTTGCGCCGCTCGCCGCTGCGCGCCAAAGCGGGAACGCGCGTCACGCAGATGCACTACGCGCGCCGTGGAATCATCACGCCCGAGATGGAGTTCATAGCGATTCGCGAAAACCTCGGGCGCGCGGCCGCGCTTGAAACTCTCGGCGACCGTGACAGAGATTCGCTCTTTCACCAGCACAGGGGCGAGAGCTTTAATGCTTCTATCCCGCGCTTTGTGACGCCGGAATATGTCCGCGACGAGGTGGCGCGCGGTCGCGCGATCATTCCCGCAAACGTTAATCATCCGGAGTCCGAGCCGATGATTATCGGGCGCAACTTTCTCGTCAAGATCAACGCCAACATAGGCAATTCGGCGGTCGCCTCTTCAATCGAAGAGGAGGTCGAGAAGATGCGCTGGGCCACAAAATGGGGCGCCGACACGGTGATGGATTTGTCCACGGGCAGGAACATACACGCCACGCGCGAGTGGATTCTACGCAATTCGCCCGTCCCCATCGGGACTGTTCCTATTTACCAGGCGCTCGAAAAAGTCGGGGGCCGCGCCGAAGAGCTGACGTGGGAGATTTACCGCGACACGCTCATCGAGCAGGCCGAGCAGGGCGTGGACTACTTCACGATTCACGCGGGCGTGCGCCTTCCTTACATTCCCCTGACGGCACGACGTACGACCGGCATCGTCTCGCGCGGCGGCGCGATCATGGCGAAGTGGTGTTTGGCCCATCACGAGGAGAGTTTCCTCTACACGCGCTTCCGCGATATTTGCGAGATCATGGCGGCCTACGACGTGTCTTTCTCTCTGGGCGACGGGTTGCGTCCGGGCTCCATCGCGGACGCGAACGACGAGGCGCAGTTCGCGGAGCTTGAGACCCTGGGCGAGTTGACCCGCATCGCCTGGGAGCAGGACTGCCAGGTGATGATCGAGGGCCCGGGCCATGTGCCCATGCATCTCATCAAAGAGAATATGGACAGGCAGCTTGAAATCTGCCACGAAGCGCCGTTCTATACGCTCGGGCCGCTGACGACCGACATCGCGCCCGGCTACGATCACATCACTTCGGGAATCGGCGCGGCCTTGATCGGCTGGTTCGGAACCGCCATGCTCTGCTACGTCACGCCGAAAGAGCACTTGGGGTTGCCCAATAAAAGGGATGTCAAGGAGGGCGTCATCACCTACAAGATAGCGGCGCATGTCGCCGATCTGGCGAAGGGCCATCCGGGCGCGCAGCTACGCGACAACGCGCTCTCGAAGGCGCGCTTCGAGTTTCGCTGGGAAGACCAGTTCAACCTCGCGCTCGACCCCGAAGTTGCGCGCGAGTATCACGACGAAACGCTGCCGCAGGAGGGCGCAAAACTCGCACACTTCTGCTCCATGTGTGGCCCGCATTTCTGTTCCATGAAGATCACGCAGGAGGTGCGCGTCTACGCTGGCGAGCGAGCGTTGGACGAAGAGTCTGCGCTTGCGGAGGGGATGAAGGAGAAGGCGGCGGAGTTCGTCGCAAGCGGCGCGGAGATTTACCAGGGCGAAGCGCCGACGGGCGCGAAGCTCGATCATTGACCGAAGAGGGAGCGCGCTCAGCGGCGCGCTCCCTCTTCGGCGGTCGCCCGGCATGGCAAATAGAGTCTTTCTCTCACGTCTCATCGCGGGCGAACGGGGCCGTCAGTTCATCGAGAGCCGCCCTTTCGCCTGCGGTGTTCTTTTAGAGGAGACGGATTTATGGAGAGGCAACGGGCTGCGCTTATAACCCTTCGACTCGTCGTGCTGGCGCTCATAGCTGCCTTCGCGTCGTTTCCCGCAGAGGCGCGTAAGGTTCATGACGCTATCCGCCGCGTTGATTTCAGAAACTTCACCTATCTTCCATCGTGCGCCTATGACGGCAAGCCCGTGCGTATGCGCGGCGGTACATACTCGCGCGATCGCGGTGATGACAAGATGTTTTTAGAGTTGGTTAAAGTGGCTTACGGCGATCTGACCAATGATGGACGCGATGAGGCCGTCGTGATTACGACCTGCAATACGGGCGGGACGGGCCATTTCACGGAAGGGACGATCTACACCATGCGCGGCGCGGGTCGTGCTGTCGAGTTGGCACGGCTTGAGGAGGGTGATCGCGCCTTCGGCGGCATTCGTGATGTGCGGGTCGAGCGCGGGCGGCTCGTCGTCGAGCGCTTCGGGCCCGAAGAGCCCGGCACTGGCGCTTGCTGTCCGAAGTACGTAGACACGATCAGCTATCGCTGGAACAAAAGCGTGCTGGCGCAGATGGGCGAGACACGGCGAAGAGAGTTCGACGGTAAGTATACGCCTTTGACCCGGCGGCGGCGGCGCGCATACGGATTGGCGGCCGGAAATTGACAAAAAAAGTTGGCGCGCCCGGAGGGGAGACCGAGAGAGCGCCAAAAATTTTTCCGTCCGAACCGTCAGGCTCAAGGATCAGGGCTGATTCGGGTCTTTGCGCCGCACGTAGACCTCACCGCGAGATGTCAGCCCGGCTTTATCTACGAGCGCGGCGAGAAAGGCTTCAAGCGTCTCCTTGTTCTCCATCTTAAAGCTCGTCACGCCCTGCGCGTTGGTGTCCGGGTCGCGGTATTGCATCGTCAGGTATCTGAACTTTCGCTTGATGAACATGGCGGGCAGGCCGAAGATGCTGACGCGGCTGGCGACATCGGCGGCAATCGGCCTCTTCGACTTGGTGTCGGCAAAGGCCGAGAGCACGGCGGCGTAAGGAATGAACAACACCTCTTTCTGCCTGTTGTTGCGGAAAAGCAGGCGATTGTTCGTGTCGTCGAAGGAAAGCGTGCCGTCTATCTTCTTGTCATAACCGAAGACGCCCCCCTCATACTTGGCCTTGACGGACTGCGGCCCCGGCACAGACGCGGCCCGAGCTGCAGGGGCCGCTGGCGACGGGTCGTTGACGCTGCGCGGACGCTGTGCGAGCGCGCCGCTTGCGATCAGTACCGCGAGCAATGCTGCGCCCCCGAGGATTCTGTAAATGCTTCCCATTAAATTCTCCCCTCTCGAAATCAAAAAATTCACCGGCGATTTTTTTATAGACGCATTCCCCCCACCGTGCGTTGCCACATGAGCGCCCCCTTGAGGACGCAGAGCCGCTGTCGGTCTTCGGGCGCGCACGCGGGCTCCAACTGTTCCAGGATCGCTTCGATGAGCGACACGCTGAAAGGCCCGGCGTGGGTAATGATCTGCGAGTAATAATGTAGCTGCACATGACCATCCGTGTCCGTGTGAAACTTCTGCATCTCTTCGTCGCTCAGGCGAAAAACGTCCTGATTGACCGGAATCACAGAGCGCGGCACCGCATGATGATTGACAGCAGCAGCAGCAGTCGCACGTTCGCGCCAGCCGAGCAGCAATATTCCTATCAGCACTCCCTGCTCGTTCAGATAATCCGGGCTCAGGACGGAAAGGTCTGCTGCCGGGGAGAGTCGCGGCCCGAAGCTTCCATAATCCGGGTTGGCGAGCAGCGAGTTGTAGACGACGCCGATCACTTCCTGATGGTCTAAAGGTATGGAGACGAATTGCGCGAATCCGTAATCCGAGGCAACGGGCGGCGCGTCCGTATCGAGCGCATCCACGATGCGGCCTACATAATCGACATGCGAATTGGATTTAACGATCTTGGCGAGACGAATCATATTTTGGATTTCGGAATGCGGATTTCGGAATAAAAGCGGCCGTTCCGAGCGTCGCTCTTAAATTAGGGGTCGGCCATTCCGACATCCGCGACCTAAAATGGCCGCGTCCATCCGGGCACTTTGATAATGATCCACCACAGCAAAATCTGCACGCCGAGGACGACCAACCCGAAGGCGACGCTAAAGCAGGCGGCGCGGCGTCCCGTCCCGAGCGGCGCTCGGAAAGAGTGAACGATGCCGACGGCTCCCAAAAGCACCGCGCCCGGACAAAAAAGGATTCCCAGGTAAGGTACGAGCGAGTAGGTCACGAAAGCGAGCGCCGTGCTCGCCGCCCTGTTACCGTCGCCGGACGAGAACGTTTGATGCATACGAATCTTAGACTCTACGACTTTCGGCTTGCGGCTCGGCTGCGGGCGGTGCTGTAGATGATAGGACGAGCGCAGGGCGTCAGCCGGAAGGTAGCTGTCGGCGAGAGAGCGCCCGCACGTCGAACAAAAGCGCGCACTCGGTCGGCGCGCGCGTGCGCCGCAGGCCGGACAGGCTGGCGACCGGCGAGCGTGCTCGTCTGTTGACCCGGTCGCGGGCCGATCTTGATTAACCGTTTCGCTGCCCATAAGACGAGTCAGTGCTCGCTCACGCCCGCTCTTAACTTCCCCTTTGTGCCCGCGCCCATTGTTCGGAAGTCGGCGTGTAATAAGTCGTCTTCAACTTTCCGCCGAGGAACGTATAGACGATGCCTTCCTTCAGATTGCGATAGACCGTGCCGCCCTGCCCGTCCTGACGCTCGAAATCCGACTTGTTGGCGAGGCCCATCGATTCCGGCGTGTCGGTCGCATTCTCGTGCTGCAACACGACCTGTCTGACCGTGCCCTCCACCTCGGGAAGCAGTTTTTTCGTGGCGACGAATCTGGCGTCGATGAAAGCGACCGTCACCATGCCGCCGCCGACCTTGAAGTGAAGCGTTCCGTTTGAGCCCGGCTGGTCTTTGAGAGGTTTGCCGAGCAGGCGTTCGACATCGGCGCGTCTCGATTTCAAGGGCTCGATGCCGCTCCAGGTTCCAGCCGTCGTGCTCGGCGAAGAGATAATGAGCGCGGCGAAAGCTATGGCTAGGCTTGCGATCACGCGCCGCGCGTGAAAGCTAAAGGGAATCAAGTTCTTCATAGCGGCGATGCTACTCTAGTGCGGTCACGAGTGACAAGGGATAAGCGGCCCTGTTGTCATGAAAAAACTTGTTCCGGCAGGGCGCGGCGCTCGTGCGTCACTGTTTTTGTGCGAAGGGTCGCACACGCTCGACCGATTCCGCCAAGTCCGCTTCGCCGGGCGCGAGACTCGCTCCCTTCTGGTAAGCCTCAAACGCCTTCGCGTAAAGCTTTGATACCTCGTAGGCGTAGCCCAACTCGCGATAGACGTTCACATCGTCCGGCGCTTTGGCGGCGGCGCGTTCGAGCGCGGCGATGGCTTTCGGAAGATTCTTTGCCCGCGAGTGTGCGACGCCGAGCAGGTAGAGCGTGACGCCTTTGGCATCATCGCCAGCAGTGACGCGTTCCAGCACAGTGGCGGCGCGCGCGAACTGTTTCGCGCCGATCAGAGCCTGAGCAAAGAGCGTAGCCGAATCCGCGTCCGTGCGGATCCGCGTCAGACTCTCTCCGGCACGCACGGCGCTCAGATAATCGGCATCGGCTTTGGCTTCGACGGTCGCGGCCGCCGCGCGGCGCAGGTACGCGGTCGTCAATAGCGCCCACGCCGGGGCGATGCGCGCGTCAACGAGCGTCGCACGGTTGAGCAGCGCGATGGTCTCGTCCAGCCTTCCGCCCCTGAAGGCGAGCTGTCCCAGGTAGTAGAGAGAAGCGGCGTCCTTCGGATTGGCCTTGACCGCCTGGTTGAAGGAGCGTTCGGCCTCGGCCGCCTTGCCCGTCTGATACTCTGCCACGCCGCGATAGTAAAACATAATCGGGGCGGGCGCGGCCGTCCCCGTTCGCGTCGTCGCGATGACCAGCAGGGGCAGGGCCTGATCGAACTTCTCCGTCAAGACATAAGCCTGGGCCAACGCATCTACGGTATTCGCGTCCTCCTGACGTGCTGCGCGCTGCAAATCCAAAGCACGCTGTAGGTCTGCGGCGGCCTCCGCGTACTGCTTTAGATTGATCTCGGCGAACCCGGCGATCTTCCATGCCTCGGAGTCGTTCGGATTACCGGCCGCGACCTGTTTGGCCTCGCGCGCCGCCGCCGCATACTGCTTCTGTTGCAGTAAATCGTAGGCGCGCCTCGTTCCCGCAGCAGAGCTGGCCGTATCGCTGCCGACCACGCTGTTGCCGGTGCGGGGGCGCGCTGCGTTGACGTTGGCGTTGGGCGCGGCGGAATCATCCGTAGTAGTTGTGGTGGTGGAAGTGGTGGCGGGCGCGCTCGATTCGGGGCGCGAAGCGGGCCGGACGGGATTGACGCGGCGCGGTCTCGTAGCACCCGACTGTGCGATGGCCCCAGTGGTGAGCAACAGAACAGTGCCGCCCGCTATGATAAGGCGCGAAATTGAATTAAACGTCATGGATATTGCTCTTTTCAAACTCTCAAGACTCGTTTCGAGCCCGCCGCCGCGCCTTGTAAACGCCCTCGCGTGGGCGCACTCGCGTCGCCTGCCCAATTGCGATGCTTCGGCCAGCCATTGGGTTCGCCTCTATATTTCCGGGAGCGTCGCGGCGCTCATGCCCGGAAAAATAGAAGCGACCGGCAGCCCATCAGGCGAGCCGGTCGCTTCTATTATTTTCCGGGTTCGGCTCCTAGAAATTTAGTTTCAAGCCGAACTGGAATTGGCGCGGATCGAAGGCGGCCGTCGGACGGCTGTAGTAACGGCCCGCGCTATCGCGCTGATTGAAGTCTCTTACATCCGTGAAGGAGGGCGAGGCGGCGGCCTCGTTGAAACGGTTGAAGAGGTTGAAGCCCTCGGCGATTACTTCCAGGCGAACGCGCTCGCCGAATCGTATGTTTCTTGAGACGCGCAAATCCAGTGAAGCATAGCCGTGCGTGATGCCGCGATTGCGTCCCAGACTGCCGCTCGTGAAAGGCGTCGTCGGTAGAAACAGTATGCCGTCGGAGGTGACGCTCGGGCGATCATTAGAGCTTTGCAGATCGCCGTTGGTGTCGCTGCCCGTCAGGATGTTGAAAGGGCGTCCCGAAGAGAGTTCCACGATCGGCGCGATGGTGAAGTCGGAGAGGAAGCGTCGAGCGAAGCCGTCCGAGTTGCGCCACGAAGCGGGCGACGCCAGGACGGCGCTGAACACGAAACGATGCCGCTGGTCAAAGAGCGAGTCGGCGCGCTCGGCGCGGAAGTCGAGGTTGTTCTGCGGCTTGAGAAGCGTTTGCAGGTCGGAGGAGTCGTCAATCGAATGCGACCACGTGTAAGAGGCCAGGAACTGGAACTGGTTCGAGAAGCGTCTCTTCAATTCCAGGTTCATGGCGTTGTAGTTCGAGTTGCCGTCGGAAAGCTGCGCGCTCACGTCACCGAACGGCGAAATCGGGCCGGGCGTGCGAAGCGTGTTCGCCCCGCCTATCGCCGCATCGAAGACGGGCTTTGTCACCGCGCCGCCCGTTATCGACGAGATGAAGAAATAGTTGGGCGCGCTCTGTCGGAAGAAGTTAGCGGCAATCGGGTTGACGACGCCCTGGCCCAGGGCGTTTACGCCGACGAGGCCCGGGATGATGACCGTGAATCCCGGCGGGCAGCCCGCACCCGGACAGGCCGTCGGCAACTGGAAGAAGAGCGCCTCGGCATTCGATGACGGATTGCGGAAGGCGAAGCGACGGAAGTTCTGTGTCAGAAGGTCTGTGCGCGGCACGTTCACGTCCTGCGGGTGCGGCAGATGATGCGCGCCGACGAAGATATAGCTCGCCGAAAACGAGGTGTCTTTGGTCAACTGGCGCTCGATGGTGAAGTTGGCCTGGTTGGCGTAGGCGTACTCGAAGTCTTTGCCTACCGCCAGCGTGAAGGGCAGGATGGGCCCGAAGCCGACGAACGTCTGATCGTTGAAACGAACTCGTCCGGGCAAGTACTGCGAGGTGGAGGCCACGCCGGGCGTCGTAAATCCCGCCGGTAATGCGGCGCACAAAGGATTGCTGCTCGCGGGCGAGCAGACCGTTCCCTGGAAAATCTGCACCAGATTCAAGAGCGCGTTGGGCGCGGGGCTGCCCGGAAGCACGTTGGTGTACTGCTGCTGCTGCGCCGCGTCGCCGATGTCCGAGTTGAAGGCGACGGCCAACAACGGGTGATCGTAAAAGAGACCGTAGGCGGCGCGCACAACCGTCTTGCCGTCACCCGTCACGTCCCAGGCCACGCCCAGGCGCGGCGCCAGATTGTTCTTGTCGCGCGGGAATCCCTGCTGTACGCCTACCACGTCCTGCGCGGTTTGCAGGTCTGAGGCGGAAAGCGCGATGCCGGAGAGCGGGTCTGTGAAGCCGATGGGCGCAATCGTGTCCGTCAGCTCGATGTCGTAACGCAGCCCGTAGTTCAAAGTCAGGTTCGAGCGCACCTTCCAGGAATCCTGCGCGAAGAAGGCCAGAGGGCGATTCTTGATCTGGCTGTTCGGGTCGCCAAAACCCTCTATGAAGACCGACGGGATGCCCAGCCCGTAGGATTGCACGGGCGTAATGTCGGGCGCGTTGGCCGCAAGGCCGGGGATGAATCCGGCGGCCAGAGTTCCGCGCGATACTCCGCCGAAATTGAAAAGTCCCGGAAAATTCAGATCGAACCGCGCCGTGATGTCGACGAAGTTAAAGTCGGCTCCGAATTTGAAAGCGTGGTTGCCGTGAACCCAGTTCAGGTTATCGGCGAGCTGGAACCGCGTCTCGGTGCGGTTGACGGGCGAGAACGGGTTCGAGCCCAAAAAGGCCGCGCCGATGATCTGAATGGCCGTGCCCGGGATTTGCGAGTCGAACGTCGCCTTGCGCCGCCCGTAGCTAAAGCGCGCCTCGTTGACGACCGTGTTCGAGAGCGTCGAGGCCAGCGAAGAGTTGAACGCCAGATCGCGCAAATTCTGAATGCCCGTGCGCGAGAAATCGTTCTGCCCGACAGTCTGGTTCTGCGATTCGTCCTGAATGCCCGTCAGGTCACTCGGGTTGTAGCTGAAGCGCATCGTCAACTGGTTGCTGTTGTTGATTCGATGATCGCCGCGCAGCGAAAAGAAGGTCGTCGCCTCCGAGATCGGGAAGATGCGTACCAGACTGTTGAGCGGGCGAAACGCTATGGGCTGACCGTCGCCGTTGACGGTGATGAAGTTGGGAAACAGCAGATTGTTCGCCAGCGACGGGATCGGCGCGCCCGAAAGGAAGAAGCGCGGGCCGATGATCTGGCCTGCCGGAATCGCGCCGCCCGGACTGCGCAGGGTGCTGAAGCCGTTGAGGCCGATCTGCCCGCCCGATGACGCGAAGTAAGCGTAGGTGATGGCGCGGGTGGTGCGCGCCGGGTCGCCGCTCGCCAACTCGCCCAGAATGAAGGCGCGTTGCGCCGCCGTAATATTAGTGAACGTCTGCGCGCCGAGCCCCGGTATCGGAAGCGTCAGGCTGCTGGTTAAAGCGCCGACGACATTGCTCGTAAAGAAGCCCGACTCCTGTCGTCGCCGCTGCTCGAAGCTGGCGAAGAAGAAGGTTCGATCCCGCACGATGGGCCCACCCAGGGTTGCGCCGTATTGCCCGCGCGTGAAGGGCGGCTTTTCGCCCGGATCGTTGTCGATGAGCGGGGCGAAGGCGTTGCGCGCCTGTATGCTCTTGTGGCGAATGAAGCCGAAGATGTTACCGTGAAAATCGTTGGTGCCGGATTTGGTGACGACGTTGACGATGCCGCCCGTGGCGCGCCCGAACTCCGGCGCGTACGAGTTGGTCGCCACCTGATACTCCTGCACGGCCTCCTGTGAGACGGTCGAGCGTGCGGCGTTCACAGAGTTATCCGTGTAGTCCGCGCCGTCAACCTGCACGAGCGTGGAGCGCCCGCGCTGCCCGCCGATGTTCAAACCCGAGGTCGGCGCAGGGCCGATGGGACGCCCGTTGTCGCGCCCGACGGTCGAGATGGTCAGCGCGAATCCGGTCGCGCTGCGCTCGTTGATCGGCAGATTCTCGATGCGCTGCTGCTCAATCGTATTGGCTATCGCCGTGCGGCTCGTCTCCACGACGGGCTGATCTTCCGTCGAGACGTTGACGACCTCTGTGATCTGGCCGACCTCAAGCGTAATGTCTAAATCCGCGCGCGCGCCCACCGTCAGCTTATAGGACGGCACGACCGCCTTCTTGTAGGTAGGGGCCTCAACCGTGACCTCATATTCGCCCGGCGGCAGGCTCACCATGTGATAAAAGCCGTCGTCGTTCGTCGTCGCGTCGCGGGAAAAGTTGGTGGCGGGGTTACGCGCCGTCACGGTCGCGCCGACGACGACAGCGCCATTGGGGTCACGCACGAAACCTTGCAGGTCAGCCGCATTCGCCTGGGCCTGTGCCAGGGCCGCGCTCGCGCAGAAAACCAAAGTCGCACAAATAAACAAAAGTCGGACGCAGGCTGATAGCCCTTGCGGAGGGAACGCACGCATCATCGTATACTCCTTCACCAAACTGAAATAGAAGTCTCGGAAGTTTCGCCCACTGTCCGGGAGACGCGACGTGCCCGATGGATGGACAGCGATAACGCCAGCGTCCGGTGCGAAACTGTAAAAGGATCGTTCGTAAAGTTAAAGTGGGCTCCGGCGTGCGTCCGGGAGTAGGAACCGGCCCAGCGCGCAGTAGTGTATTAAAGCGCTGGCCGGTTTAAGCACATGGAGCGGTCTTTTCAACGAGCGCGTGGTCTTTGTACCGCAAAACACGGGCTCGTGGCAAGTCCATTATGGCCCGCGCTGCGTCTGCCCGGAGCAGAACGGACTGAGCGCTCGGCCCGGTCGGCCTTTCGCTCGATCAGGCGGCGCGTCCCTTTCCGCGAAAAGGAGTATGCGGGCGACGGGTGGAGCGCGCCAGTCGGCGTCGCAGGCGCTCGCTCGGGCCGAGCGCGAGGATGGCCGCTTCGGCGAGGCGCGGGACGAAAGCGGCGCGGCGCAGCATGGAACAGACGCGCAAACGACGGCTGAAACGCTCGGCGTACAGGGCGCGGTAAGCTCGCGCCAGATCATCGAACGGCGCGCTCTCGTCGCGGCCTCCGCCGTGCCGCAGCTCAAGCCAGCGCGTGATCGCCAAAGCGGCCAGTTCCCCGCTCTCAAGCGCCATCAGCATTCCGCTGCCCGTGAACGGGTCTATGAACGAGGCCGCATCGCCCACGGCCAGCAATCCGTCGGCGGGGACTATCTCGCGCCGCCCGAAACCATCCAGCGCCACGCCGAGCCACTCCGACACGGGGCGCGCAGGAGGCGCGAGCGTCCATGCCGCGCGCCTGTTGGTCGCCACAATCTCGCGCACCATTCTTTCGGCGTCGCCGTTGTAGCGTCTGGCATCGCGCGCCGAGACTATGAAGCAGAGATTGCTACGGCCCCCCTCGACACTGCTCAGGCCGCCGTAGCCCCCTCTATAGAAATAGATTTCGCAGTGGAGGGGATCGACGCGCGTATCCTCAAGATGCGCCTTGAAGGCGACGAGCGGCGCTCGCTTCCCAGTGCGCTTTCCCGCTTGTTTTCCCCGCGTGCGGCCATCGGCCTCGACGTGCCGCGAGAGAGCGCGTGCTCTGCCCGTCGCGTCCACGGCGACGCGCGACGTGTATTCGCGCACCTCGCCCGCCACTCTCAGGCGCACGCCGCACACGCGTCCCTCTTCCATCAGGAGCGACGTGGCGTGCGCCTCTTCCAGGACGACGACGCCAGCGGCGCGCGCGCGCCTTATCAAACGCTCGTCCATCTCAGCGCGGCTTAAGCCGAGCGCCAGGCTTTGGCCCGTACCGAACCACGCTGAAGGGACGGACACGCTCGCGCCCCGGCGTGAATAAAAGAGCGTCTCGCAGAGAGGCGTGCCGCCCGCCTGCGTCATGCTTTCGAGGACGCCGAGCCGCTTGAAATGCTCCAGGCATTCGGGCGAGATAAACTCGCCGCACAGCTTGGCGCGCGGAAACTTCTTCTGCTCGGCGACGAGTACGCGAGCGCCGCGCGCCGCAAGATGAATCGCAGCGCTCGCGCCCGCCGGGCCGCCCCCGACGATAACCGCGTCATAATTCTCAGAACGAGCTTTCATAGGGCTACCCGGCAAGGGTTTCCTCCACCCCTTCTGCGGCGCGGCGCGCGCTGCTTTCGACCACAGCCCCTTCACCTGCCGATGGTTGCCCCTGAGCGTCCGCGCTCAGCACCAGTCGAAAGGGGAAGCGGCGCTTGACCGAGATGTTTCCGAGACCGGCGCGATGGGCCAACAGGCCCAGCTCCGCGGGGCGAAAGCTTCTGAGGATGGAGAGCGCGCCGTCCTCGCGTATCAACCGGTTGTGCAGAAAGATGCGGCCCACGGTCGTGTAAAGAAAGTAGGCCAGCGGGTGGCGGTGCAGGTCTATGATAAGGATGCGGCGGCTGGCGACGCGCGCCAGCTCGCGCATGATGCGAACCACCCCGTCATCCTTGAAATGGTGCGTGAAGAGCGAACAGATCGCGTAATCGAACCGGCCATCCGTGAAGGGAAGCCGAAGCGCATCGCCGCGAACCGCACTGATCGAGGGGAAATCCTTTGACTCCTCCAGTATCGCCTGCGCCGAGCGCGCGTTGAGTTCGAGCCCGACCAGTTGCGCCGCTCTTCCGCTTCGCCCGGCCCACCCGGCGATGACGCGCAGCAACTCGCCAGAGCCCGCCCCAACGTCGAGCACCGAGAAGCACTCGTCGCCCGTACGCTCTATCTCAGCGAGCAACGAGCGTCGCAGGGCGCTCGCGTCTCCGAGGAATTGATTAACACGGCGCAGCTCGACGAGACAGGCTTCGTACTCCGTGGGCGTGTAATCGCCCTTATCAAGGTGCTCAAGCTCGTCGCTGCGCTCTTCAAAGCGTTCAAACATAAAGAGAGATTAAAAAGAGAGATTAAGAGGCCAGCAGTCTTTCAAGCGTCCTTCAAGAGTCTTTCGAGCGTCTATCCTTCGCTCGCCTAGCTTCTACTGAAAATCATACTGCTCGTATTTCTGATCGGCCCCGAGTTCGTGCTTACGCAGAAACTCCCAGGACTCTTTATTGATCTTCGGCGCGAGATCGTAATACCAGTGATCGTGGCCGGGCATCTCCGTCAATTGCACGGTGAACCCCTGACTGTTCAGCTCGTCGCGCGTATCACGCACCGCCTTCAAAGGGAAAAATTCGTCCTCCGTCCCGACCATGATAGAGATCGGAGTCTTTCGCCTGGCAAGCTCGATCATCGAATATGATTTGGGATGGAGCGCGCCCGCGTGTATGGCCGTCGCCGCGAAATACTCCGACTCGACCAGCGAGAGTTGCAGCGCGTAGCTCGCTCCGGCCGAATGACCGAAGAGATAGACGCGGCGCTGGTTGATCGGATACTTGGATTTAAGCTCCTCGACGATGTCGCGCAGGAAATCCGGGCCGTCAACCGGGATAGCCCACTTCTGAGGGTCTGCGGCGTCGGGGCCGACCAGTATGATCCCCTCCCTTTTCGCAAGGTCTTTCCACTTATCAACCATGATCGCACCGGTGCGCCCCGACCCGTGAAGCAGAACAAGGAGCGGCGCGGGAGCCTTCACGGTCTTCGGTACGAACAGGTAGTAGGCGCGCGTGCGCTTGCCCGAAGTGATGAGATTCTTTTCAACCTCCTGCGAGAACGCAGGGCTTGAGGATGAAAGCAGTAGAAGCGTGAAGAGAATGGCAGCGAGGCATTTCATCCGGGTCTCCTCTTTCATAGTGCTCGAACCCCGTCTTCCGAAACGAGGCCACGGGCTCCGTCAAGCCTGTTTGGAACGGCTCTTAACGCAACGATTCAGACTCTTTCGATCACGAGCGCGCTGTTCTTGGAGCCGAAGCCGATGCAATTGCAAAGCGCCACGCGCACGCTCGCTTCACGCGCAAGGTTCGGGACGTAATCGAGGTCGCACTGCGGGTCGGGCACATCCAGATTGATCGTCGGAGGGATGATGTTGGTGTGCATGGCGCAGAGCGCCGCGCCTATCCCTGCCGCTCCGCTCGCTCCCTGCGGGTGGCCGAGCTGTGATTTCGTCCCCGACATGGGGATGCGCGCCGCGTGCTCGCCCAGAGCTATCTTCAACGCGTTGGTTTCGATGCGGTCGTTGAGAACAGTAGACGTGCCGTGAAGGTTGACGTAATCGATATCAGCCGGGTCGCGCGCGGCATCAGCAATCGCGATCATCATGGCGCGCGCGGGCTCGTCGCCCGTCTCCTCCAACCTCACGCGATGATAGGCGTCGCACGTCGCGCCGTAGCCCGAAATCTCAGCGTAAATGCGTGCCCCGCGCTTCAACGCACGCTCGTACTCTTCGAGCACGTAGACCCACGCGCCCTCTCCGAGCACGATCCCGGAACGGTCGCGCGAGAAGGGACGCGAGGCGCGCTCCGGCTCGTCGTTCCACTCTGCTGTGAGCACCGTCATCAGCTCGAACGCGGCGAGGATGCCGGGCGCGAGCGGCGCGTCGACGCCCCCGGCGAGCATCGTCTCCTGCCGCCCGAGCGCGATGTGCTGCGCCGCGTAGGCAATCGCGTCCGTAGAGCTTGTGCAGCCCGTCGAGACGATGTGCGACAGGCCACGCAAACCGAAGACCATCGAAAGCTCGCTTGAGAGCCCGCCGTGTGTGGACGACGGGATCGTATAGACGCTCGCCCTCTGGCGTGGGCCAACGTAGAAGTATTCGTATTGCTGTTCGGTGAAGGCGAGGCCGCCGCCGCCCGTGCCGAGGACGACGCCCGTCGCGCGCCGCTCGGCCAACGAGAAATCCCCCGTCTGGATTCCGGCGTCATCCAGAGCCTCGCGCGCCGCGGAGAGCGCCAGCGGAACCGTACGCGGAACGTGCTTGCGATCTTTCGGACTGAGCTGCGCCTCCCAATCGAAGCCGCGCACCTCTGCGGCGATCTTAACGGGCGCGTCCGTGACATCGAACGACTCGATGCGACGGACGCCGCTCTCGCCGCGTTGCAGGCCGCGCCAGAAGGCTTCGCGCCCGATCCCGATAGGCGTCACACAGCCCATCCCTGTGATGACGACGCGGCGCGCCGCCTTCAAACCTTTGAGCATAAAGATTTGCTTCCCCTCAACGTTCGGCTAATTCTTCTCAAGGAGTCGGAAATCCCCCGTGCCCGTTGCGTCTACAAACTCGAATTTTACGTCCGCCCCGACGCCTACGATATGCCTATACGACCAGACCTCTCCCGAAGAGGTTTTCCCGACCGCGTCCGGTTTGCCGTAAAGGATGAAAATACGCCCGCGATCAGTCCGCCAACCCGCCGTTGCCCCGAAAGCGAAGTTCCCGTTGGCATGAGCTATGCGCGCGTAGTGCTCATCACGAAACTCGTTTTCAATTGTGTCCGGGACGGGGTCGCGTCGCTGCCAGAATGACGCTATGAATTGATTACGCTCCTCGTCGATCTTGAGCTGTAGAAACGCCTGCCTCTCAAGCGGCGTGATGATATAGGCCACATCTTTATCCAACCATTGCACGTAAACGGGCCTATCGCCGGATCGCATTTGCGGCGGCTGCTGCTGCTGTTGCGCCAACGTCGAACCACACACCACGGCGGCGGCTATGCATGACAGGAATATCTTGCGCATCTGTTTGATCCTTTCCGAGCGAGGTCTGGCTGTACGGTTGATCTTAGGAGACAGGCTAATAATAACATCGCGTCCTCGATTGAGGCCAATGCTTTCCGGCTGCCCCTGCTCGTAGAATCGGCTTGACTGAACCGCCCGGCGGGAGTCGCGGTCGCGGCCCTTCGGTCGCGCCGCCCTGGCTTCGGAACGACTCGACACGGGTATGTTTTTCTGGGGAGGCTGAAGGATTTTGAAACTTTGGAGCGTTGAGCGCAACCCTGCGCTCAACGCTCCTCTCATACGTTGACCTGACTTCAGCTCAGGCGGCGGGCTCGCCTGCCCCATCGGCGTCAATCTTCGTCCCGCACTCGTTGCAGAACTTAGCGCCGGGCACGGCCTCAGCCTGACAGTTAGGACATTTGGGCTTCTCCTGCTTGGCTCCGCACTGGTTGCAGAACTTTGCGCCCAAGGGTAGCGACCCGCCGCATTTGATGCACGGTACTGTTTCGGTGGCGACTTCGAGCTTCGTGCCGCACTCGTTACAGAACTTGGATGGGCCCGTGTTGGCCGCGCCGCACTTGGGGCATTTAATAGTCGCCGAGCCCGTCTGGCTTCCAGATTGTGTATTCTGCTGGTGTTGCTGCTGCGGGTTCATGGCATTTGCCATCGCCCCGGCCATCTGCTGGCCGATGGCGAAGCCTGCGCCGAGCCCTGCGCCCGTGCCAGCGCCGCCCGAAGGATTCTGCGCCGCGTCGCGCATTGCGTCCGCCGCCTGAAATTGTGCGTAGCGCCCGACATCGCCGATCACGCCCATGGAGGTGCGCTTGTCCATCGCCGCTTCGACCTCGGGCGGCAAGCTTATGTTCTCGATGATGAATTTGGTCAGCTCAAGTCCGAAGGATTTGAACTCTTCGTTGAGCTTCGTGCGACCGAAGCGGCCAAGCTCGTCGTAGTTGGAGGCGAGGTCGAGCGCCGCTATCCTGGATTCGCCCAGAGCGTCGGTGAAACCGCTGACGAGCGTGCGTTTGAGTTGGCCCTCTATGTTCTCTGTATCGAAGCGGCCGTTTGTGCCCGCGACCTCTTTGATGAAGGCGCGCGGGTCGGCGACGCGAATCGAGTAGATGCCGAAGGCTCGCAATCGCACCATCCCGAAATCGGCGTCCCTCATCATGATCGGATTCATCGTGCCCCACTTGAGGTCTGTGAACTGCTTGGTGTTGACGAAGTAGACTTCGGATTTGAAGGGAGAATTGAAACCGTATTTCCAGGCGCCGAGCTTTGAGAGGATCGGCGTATTGCCGCCGTCGATAGTGTACATTCCGGGAGGAAACACGTCGGCAATCTGTCCCTGAAATACGAAGACGGCCACCTGCGATTCCCGCACCGTGAGGCGCGCGCCGTTCTTGATCTCCTGATCCTGAACGGGGAAACGATAAAGCATCGTGTTGCCCGAATCGTCCAGCCACTCTATGACTTCTATAAACTGATTGAAGGGATTAACCCGATCCAAGATTCCCATTTGCTTGCGATCTCCTTCCGGGGCGGCCCCGAAAAAGTTTTACGAAATCGAACCGCCGCGTATTATACGCCGCAATATCTCAAGAGGTTCAAAAGGGCCGCACAGAGAGAGATAGCGTGCAGGCGGACGCCTTTGACTCGAAACTATTGCACAAATAGTTTCACGATGGAAGAGCAAAAGCAAGGCGCAAGCCGGAAGTTGGAAGGCCAAAGAATCAACCCTCTATTTCAAATCCGAAGATTTGAAATAGAGGGCCTTTCATCCTTCGCCTCTACTATTTTTTCGCTTGCGCCGCAGCGCCAGGAAGAGCAGCGCGGCGAGGCCGCCGCTCGCGTCTATCATGCTGTCGTAGACCGATCCGGTGCGCGAGGGTACGAAGCTTTGATGATATTCGTCGGAGAGCGCGTAAAGGATTACGAGCGTGAGCGCGACGGTGAACCATCGACGGCGCAAAGTTTTCCGGGATGAGCCGTAGAAGGCGCGTGCGGCGAGCAGGGCGAGTATGGCGTACTCTGTAAAGTGCGCGGCCTTGCGCGTGAGGAAATGCGCGCGCAGGAGGCTCTCTTCGCTGATGCCCGGGAACAACCATAGGAGCACCGGGCGCACAATGCGCGAAGTATTACCGGCCGACAGCTCGGCCGTCGAAAAGAAGAAGATCAGCGCCATCCAGAGAACGAGCGGCCCGTAACGCCACACCCTGCGGCGCAAAGTCGTCGCATTAGTATCCTCCCCGCCTTCGCTTTGGGCCATCATTCTTTATAGCACTCGAACCATTTGTCGGCTCGCCCTTGAACAAATCCGATCTGAAAATGAAAGGGAAGCCGACGCGCGTCGCTTCCCTTCACTTCCTTACTATTCCTTAACCGGCGATCAGGCGTTCAGAGGGCGACCGTGAGCCCTCGCCCCTTTCACTTCGCCAGGGTTAAACCGACGCCGCGCCGGAAACCACTTCGATGATCTCGTTGGTGATGGCCGCCTGCCGGATACGATTCATGTTGAGAGTGAGCGAGCCGATCAGCTCGCCCGCATTCTTCGAGGCTGAATCCATCGCCGTCATCCGCGCCCCGTGTTCCGAGGCGACGGATTCCAGGAGCGCCCGAAAAATCTGCGTCTCGATCAGGCGCGGAAGCAGTCGGCTGAAAATCTCGGCCGGGGGCTGCTCGTATATGTATTCGGTAAAAGTCACGGGGCGCGTCGCGTCCGCCGTGGCGTCTGCTGCTGCCGCCGGTTCCGGAGTGCGCGAGACGGGCAAAAGTTGTTCGACGATGACGCGCTGTTGAAGAACGGATTTAAATTCGTTGTAGATGATAAAGACCTTGTCCAGCTCCTTATCTTCCGTGAAACGATTGATGACATCGCGGGCCAGCTCGACCGCCTCGGCATACTCGACGCGGCCTTTGCCCGTCATGCCTATGTACTCCTGTACGAAGGTGACATTACGACGGCGAAAGAAATCCCGTCCTTTGCGCCCCACCGGCATCATCTCGACGGTCTTGCCCGCGTTCTCGCGTATGAAGGCTTGTGCCGCCTTGGTCAGATTGGTATTGAACGCGCCGCACAAACCCTTGTCGGCGGTAATCAGTACGATCAGGTAACGCTCGTCGCCGCGCGCGTCCAGAAGAGGGTGATGAAAATTCTCGTCCGTGTGCGAAGCCAGCTCGCCCAAGACCTCCAGCATCTTGTTGGCGAAGGGGCGCGCCGTCGTGACGCGATCCTGCGCGCGCTTCAGCTTCGCCGCCGACACCATCTTCATGGCCTTGGTGATCTGCTGCGTATTCTTGATCGACTTGATACGGCGTCGTATGTCTAACAGGTTAGCCATAAAAAATCAGTGATTCAGTGGCGCGCGACGCGAGCGGCGAGTAAAAGGAAGCATTTATCCTGTCACTTCCTGGCCCGTCACAGAGCGGGTCACAGAGCCTTTCATACTCCGGCGCTTGTCGTCGTCGTCGTTTGAGCAGGAGCGGCGGCCGTCGCGCTCTGCGGGGTCGCATGCGGCGCGGAGACGCCCACGCTGCTGCTGCCCGCGACGGCTGTCTCTTCGCTCCAGCGATCCTTGAAATCACGAAGCACCTGCGAGAGATCGTTCTTTATATCGTCCGTAATACTCTTCTTATCGCGGATGCTTTGCAGCACGCCCGGATGAGAGTTCTCTACGAAGCGCAGCAGCTCCGACTCGAAGCGCCGCACGTTCTCTACCGGCACGTCGTCAATGTAGCCGTTCGTCGCAGACCAGATGACCAGAACCTGCTGTGCGACATCCATCGGCTGATACTGCGGCTGTTTCAGTATCTCGGTCAGGCGTTGGCCGCGCGCTAATTGCGCCTGCGTCGCTTTATCGAGGTCTGAGCCGAACTGCGCGAAGGCTTGCAGCTCGCGGAACTGCGCCAGGTCTAATCGAAGGGTTCCCGCCACCTGCTTCATGGCCTTGATCTGCGCCGCGCCGCCGACACGCGAGACCGAGTTGCCGACGTTGATGGCGGGGCGGATGCCGCTGTTGAAGAGGTCTGCTTCCAAAAATATCTGCCCGTCAGTAATCGAAATCACGTTGGTCGGAATGTAGGCTGAGATGTCGCCCGCCTGCGTCTCGATCACCGGCAGACTCGTCAAAGAGCCGCCGCCTTTGAGGTCTGACATCTTGGCCGCGCGTTCCAGAAGGCGCGAGTGCAGATAAAACACGTCGCCCGGATAGGCTTCGCGTCCCGGCGGCCTGCGAAGCAGCAGAGAGATTTCACGATAAGCGGCCGCCTGCTTTGAAAGATCATCGTAGATGGTGAGCGCGTGGCGTCCGTTATCGCGGAAGAACTCGCCCATGGCGACGCCCGCGTAAGGCGCCAGGAACTGCATCGCAGCCGGATCAGAGGCCGTCGCCTTGACGACGATGGTGTAATCCATCGCGCCGAAGTCCTGCAAGGTTTTGACGACCTGCGCGACCGTCGAAGCCTTCTGGCCGATGGCGACGTAGATGCAGATCACGTCCTTCCCCTTTTGATTGATGATCGTATCGACGGCGACCGCCGTTTTGCCCGTCTGCCGGTCACCGATAATTAGCTCGCGCTGTCCGCGCCCGATCGGAACCATAGAGTCTATGGCTTTAAGTCCGGTTTGCAGGGGCTCTTTGACGGGCTGGCGGTCAATGATGCCGGGAGCGATGCGCTCGATCGGTAAGAATGCGTCCGTCATGATGGGCCCACGCTCGTCGATCGGATTGCCTAGAGCGTCCACGACGCGGCCCACGAGCGCGTCACCCACAGGGACTTCCATAATGCGTCCCGTGCGCTTGACGATGTCGCCCTCCTTGATCTTCTGGAAATCGCCGAAGAGCACCGCGCCGACTTTGTCCTCTTCGAGGTTCAAAGCCAGCCCGCGAACATCGTGCGGAAACTCCAACAACTCGCCCGCCATCACCTTCTCAAGGCCGTGTATCTCGGCAATACCGTCGCCGACTTTGATGACAGTGCCGACCTCCGAGACGGTCACGCCGCCCTCGAAGTTCTCTATCTGCTGGCGAATAATTTCGTTGATCTCGTTAGCTCTGATCGGTTCCATAAAAATTCCTCGGTTATGAACGAATGGGCTTTTAACACTCTATTGGTTTTCAGCCGAATCACTTGCCCGCCAGCTTTTCCTGCGCCAGCCGTAGCTGATTGCGCACCGAGCCGTCGTAGATGGTCGAGCCGATGCGCGTCACCATGCCGCCGATCAATTCCTCGTCGGTCTTAAAACTCAAACGCACGTCCTTGCCCGTCAACTGCGAGAGCTTCGCGCGCAGGGCATGCTGCGAAGATTCCGGCACGGGCCGCGCCGTCGTCACCTCGGCCGAAGCGACGCCCGAGCGTTCGTCCAGGACCTGCGCGAACCGTTTGTTGACTTCGCTCAGATCAGAGAGACGCTGGTTTTGCAGAAGGACTTGGAGAAAATTGGCCGTCGTCGGGCGAAGACGCGCGCGCGCGATGAGGGCGGTCAAGACTTTGCGTTTCTGCTCGTAAGGGACGGTCGGATTGCGGAAGACTTCGCGTAGCTGCTCGTTTGCCTGCATCATCATTTCCCATGCAGACAACTCCTCTTGTACCTGCCGCGCTTCGCCGCGCGCGATGACCACATCGGCCAGCGCCGCTGCGTAGCGGCGCGCCACCGTCTGCACACTCAACGCCTGATCCCCCCCAGTTCTTCAACCTGCCTGTTGACCAGACGCTGATCGTCTTCGGGACTGATGTCGCGACGAATCATCTCTTCGGCCAAGCGCACGCTCTGCTCGGCAGCATAGCGCCGCAAATCCTGCCGCGCGGCCTTTCCTGCGCTCTCGATCTCTCGCCGCGCCTGCTCGCGCATCTTCTCCGCGTCCGCTTCCGTGGAGCGACGAATGCGCTCGCGTTCCTCTTCCGCTTCCCTCCTGGACTGCTCGCGCAAGCTCGCCGTTTCCTCATCGAGCCGCGCCAGTCGCGCGTTGACCTCTTCGAGCTTGGCGTTGGCCGCGTCGCGCTCTTCCTGCGCGCGCATCAACTCGCGGCGTATGCCCTCGCGGCGGGCGCGCAGGGCGTCGCTGACCGGGCGACGAATGAAATACAGAAGCGCCCCGATAAAGAGAAAGAGGTTGACGAATTTCCAAAGCTCCAGGCCCGGTCTATTCCACCAGGGCGCGCCTGCGCCTTCTTCTCCCGCCAACACGAGCAAGACCATCAATGTCATCAAAGCAGTGTACATAAAAAGATCTATGCGCCCGTACCGAGGCGCGATATCGCCGACGGGCTCACCGGGCGATGAAGAATATGAGCGCCGATCTCGGCCGCCATCCGCAGCGCTTCGTCCTTTATAGTCGCGCGCGCCGCTTCCACCTGCTTGCCGATAGCATCCTTCTGCTCGTCGACGAAGCGGCCCACCTCTTCTCGAACGGTCTCCAATTTAATCTGACGTTCGCGCATCGCCGTGGCGCGTTCCTGCTCCATCAGGCGATACCCTTCGGCGCGAGCCTCACGCAGAGTGCGCTCGTAGAGACTTAGCTTCTCTTCCACGTCACGCAGGATGGCGCGCGCGCTGCCCGAACGACCTTGCGTGCGACGCTCGCGCTCTTCGAGAATCCGATTGATCGGCTTGAAAAGCGTGGCGTTGAGGACGCCCACCATCACTAAAATGATCGCGATATGAAGAAAAATCGTACCGTCGGGTACGAGTTGGATAGAGTTCTCGGCGAAAGCCAGGAAGATCATAGCGCTCTAAAGGCTTTAATGAACCACTGCCACAGGTTGTATATTCGAGAAAACGTGCGCTTATCAAAAGCTTGCGAGTCTAGCACGCAGTTTCACAAACCGTCAAGGAGCGCCTACGCGAGCAATTTCCGGCACTCGACCTCAAACAACCCGGATCAGACGGCCCGTTTTTGGCTGTACCTCGCCTATAATCACCGCCCCATCAATCTTATCGATTAAAGTTTCGGCCTTCGAGAGGTCAATGCTGATTAGAAGTCCACCGGCTGTTTGCGGGTCGAAGAGCGCGCTCTGCATCTCGCGCGAGACGCGATCGGCAAGCTCAATAGTGTCTCCGACATATTCCCTATTATTTTTATCGCCGCGCGTGAGCATGCCCTGGGCGATCAACTCCAACACATCGGGCAGCAATGGAACTCGCGCCGCCTCGATTACCAAACACACGTCGCTTGCCCGCGCCATCTCGTAAGCGTGCCCGAGCAGGCCGAAACCCGTGATATCCGTACAAGCATGCGCCTCCGCAGCCTGCATCGCTTCGGCTGCCGTGGCGGCCGAAGTAGTCATCATCTTCATCGCCGCATTAACCGCCTCGGCGCGTGCCACACCTCGCTTGATGCCTGTGCTGATCGCACCTGTTCCGATCGGCT
This sequence comes from Pyrinomonadaceae bacterium, assembly GCA_035940775.1. Taxonomy (GTDB): domain Bacteria; phylum Acidobacteriota; class Blastocatellia; order Pyrinomonadales; family Pyrinomonadaceae; genus DASQYE01. The sequence continues at coordinate 317,074 of DASZEN010000003.1, forward strand.
TAGTTAAAATGAGTACGTCGCCCGGCTGAGCGTTGGCATTGCTAACGACTCGTGCCGGATTAATCAGTCCGGTGACGGCATAACCGAACTTTATCTCTGCATCGTCAATGGAATGCCCGCCGAGCACAATCACCCCGGCCTCGTTCATGGCCTGCTGGCCACCCCGTAGGATTTGCCCTAAGACATCCATGTCCTCCTTCTGCGGATAACAAACGATGGAGAGGGCGGTCAGTGGCTTTCCCCCCATAGCATATATATCGTTCAGCGAATTGTTGGCCGCAATACGACCATAAAGCTCCGGGTCATCCGTAACCGGGGTGAAAAAATCGACGGTTTGCACTAACGCAACATCGTCCCGCAGGCGAAACACACCAGCGTCATCAGCCTTATCGTACCCGACGAGTACGTTATCATTCTTCGGTTGTGATGGCAGAGCGCCCAAAACTTGGGCTAAATCGCGCGGCGCGAGCTTCGCCACTCAACCGGCACACGAGACCATTTCGGTTAATCTTCTCTTCATTGTACTTCGTACTTCCAACTTCGGGGTAGATATCCCCGTCGATTTTACAAAATGCCCCCAAACTATATTTCGGCCGCAGGTCATTTGCTTCCCGCCTCCGTTTACCCCGAAAGCACGGCGGCACAAGCCATCTCATCATAGCAGCACGGCGAGATACATCGATCAAACCCGGGAGCTAAAATGCATTGACCAGAAGGCTAAAAACCGGGGGTCATCATACTATCAATGTGGGAGTTTCAGAAGAGGGGCGACACTACATGGGCGGCGCTGGCTCTTGACCGGCATTTAATAGTTGGTAGAGGCGATCCAGGTCGTTATCACTATAATACTCAATCTCAATCTTACCGCCCGCTCCTGTCTGGCTCGGAAGAACACGCACTTGCGTACCCAGGCGGCGGCGCAGCTTATTTTCGGCGGCTCGAATATTCGCATCATCGCGCTTCGGTGAAGGCAAGGTCGCAGCGGCCGGGCTGGCGCCCGCGATGATGCGCTTTATGGCGCGCTCAGTTTCACGTACGGATAGAGATTGCTCTATGACATTTCGCGCCACACGACGCTGTATATCCGCGTCGTCTACTCCGAGCAGGGCTCGCGCATGCCCCATGGAAAGCTTTTCCTCCTCGACGAGACGCTGGATGTCGTCAGGTAAGCGTAATAAACGCAGATAGTTAGTGACAAATGACCGATCTCGGCCGACGCGTTGGGCGACCGTCTCCTGGGTGAGTCCGAGGGTTTCTATGAGTCTTTTGTAGGCATGCGCCTCTTCAATGGCATTCAGCTCCTGGCGCTGTATGTTTTCAATCAAGGCCAGTTCCAGCAATTTATCATCAGGGATGGCGCGGACGACTGCGGGCACGCGCTGTAGTCCGGCGCGCTGGGCGGCACGCCATCTTCTTTCGCCCGCGACCAACTGATAGCGCGCGCCACGGCGACGCACGAGCAAGGGCTGGACAATGCCATTCGAGCGAATGGATTGCGCGAGTTCTTCCAGACGTTCCTCATCGAAATGGGTGCGCGGCTGCGCAGGGCTCGGCTCGATGAGGTCTATATCGATTTCGAGCAGTTCCTCGCTAGCTGTCGGCGCTGTATCCGACAGCAGTGCGCTCAAGCCCCGCCCTAGCACTCTTCTTGTCATGAGCCATAACCTCCTTCGCTAAGTGAAGGTAGCTTTCCGCGCCTCGCGACCGTATGTCATACAAAATAATGGGCTTACCGTAACTCGGGGCCTCTGCCAGGCGGACGTTGCGCGGGATCACCGTCTCAAAGACCTGTTGGCCGTAGAAATCTCGCAGATCGGATGCGACCGCCGCCGAGAGGTTGGTGCGTTCATCGTACATGGTGAGCAACAACCCCTCTATGGTCAGGCTGGGATTCAAAACGCGCCGGATGCGGGCCAGCGTATCAAACAATTCCGTGACGCCCTCCAGCGCGTAATACTCGCATTGAATAGGCACGACCAGGGAATCTGCGGCAGTCAAAGCATTTAAAGTCAGAAGGCCGAGCGATGGCGGACAGTCTATGATAATGAAGTCGTATTCAAATTCGAGGCCGCTCAATATCTCTTTGAGCTTGTATTCGCGTCTTTCCGCATCCACGAGCTCGAGTTCCGCTCCGGTCAGATTCTTATCCGCGGGCAGGACTTTGAGAAGAGGGATTTCCGAAGACTGGATGATATTGGGAAGCTGCTCGTCAAGGACCAGGGCATGATAAAGACTGCGGCGAAAGCTGCCACGTTGGATGCCGACGCCGGAGGTGGCATTGGCCTGCGGGTCGGCGTCCACGAGCAGCACGCGCACCTCAGACACGGCAAGGGCAGCAGCTAAATTGACTGCCGTAGTGGTTTTACCGACCCCCCCCTTTTGGTTTGCCACTGCAATGGTTTTCGCCATTATCGCGTGCCTTAAAAAATCTTCTTGCGTAATCCGGCGTAAATTAACACAAGACGGGTTCACGCGCCACACTTTTCGCGTAGTAAAGGGGTTTCACGTGATAAAAGGGGGCAAAGTCAGCTCATTGTTTCACGTATCCCCAAAATCCGTGCCCATTTATCGGCCCAAGCTAAAAACCGTTCGCGTTTTCGTGTGACAGATGTTCGTGGAACAAACGCAGAAGCACGCGTAACTGATGCTTAACTTAGGGTAAGACCAAAACCCGTGATCGGGGCGCTCATTGGGGACACGTGAAACCATAATGAGTCAATTCACGCGGCGCGCTTTTGCGCAGTTAATTGAACAAGGATGGTTGAGATGGCAGCCGGGGTCAGCCCCGGAATACGGCGGGCTTGACCGAATGTCTGAGGGCGGGCGCGTTCAAGGCGCTCAATCATCTCATGCGAAAGGCCGCCGACCGAATGGAAATCGAAGTCTGCGGGGACAATCAGCCCGTCGTGCTGGTGTAGGCGGTCAAAAGCGGCCCGTTGCGCCTCTATATAGCCATTGTAGAGCGAATCTGCGAGCGCAGACTCTAAATCAGACAGGGTGGTTACCGTACGGACTTCCGCCGGGAGCAACTGTTGAATCAGAGCCGGACTGACGTTTGGACGCTGGGCCAGTTGCGCAAGAGTGATCGAATCTCCGAGGTCGCAGCCGAGAGTCCTTGAGAGCGAGGAATAGAGAACATCCGAGCGCTTCAGACGAGTGCCGTCGAGCGCAGCGTGTAGGCGCGACAAGCGGTCTCGTTTCTGATTAAAGCGTTCCCAATCGGAGTCGCCCACAAGCCCAATCTCCTTGCCGTAGGGCGCGAGCCGGGCATCGGCATTATCATGGCGAAGGGCCAGACGATATTCGGCGCGCGAGGTAAAAATGCGATAGGGCTCGTCCACACCCTGCGTGATAAGGTCATCGATCAGCACACCGATATAGGATTCTTCGCGTTTAAGGCGGAAACCCTCCCGTTTCTGGACACTTAGAGCGGCATTGATGCCTGCCACGAGACCCTGGCACGCGGCCTCCTCGTAACCTGTGGTTCCATTAATCTGCCCGGCGTTGAAGAGCCCTTTGATACGGGCTGTCTCAAGATAGGGAGTAAGCTCGCGCGGATCAATGTAGTCATACTCAATTGCGTAACCGGGCCGAATGATACGCGCTTCGTCCAGGCCAGGGATCATACGTACCAACTCCTGCTGAAGCTCCGCAGGCAGAGAGGTAGAGAAGCCGTTCAAATAGACTTCGTTCGTATCATGCCCTTCAGGCTCAAGGAAGAGCTGATGGCGGTCTTTATCAGCAAACTTGACGATCTTATCCTCTATAGAGGGGCAATAACGCGGCCCTACGCCCTTGATCCTGCCTGAATAAAGAGGTGATTCATGCAGGTTGGCACGAATCGCGGCATGCACGGCATCGGTCGTGTAGCCTATATAACAGGTGATCTGCGGTTGAGAGATGTTATCGGTGGCGAACGAGAAGGGCACTGGACGCGCGTCGGCTGGCTGAGGCTCGAAAGCATCCCAGTCAATAGTACGCCCATCAAGACGCGGCGGTGTGCCGGTTTTTAGACGCCCGACAGGGAAACCGAGCCTCTTCAGGGCTTCAGCCAGTTCAATGGACGCAGGTTCGCCCGCACGTCCAGCCGTGTACGTACGGCGGCCCGCATGTATCAGCCCGTTCAGAAATGTCCCCGTAGCAACCACTACGGAAGCAGCGCGCAGGCGGCGCGTATCCTGTAATTCGACGCCGTAAACACGGCCATTCTCTACTATCAGATCGACGACCAGGCCCTGCCGCAGATGAAGGTTGGGGGTCGCTTCGAGCGTGCGGCGCATCTCCTTGCGATATAAAGCGCGGTCGGCCTGTGCTCTGGGAGACTGAACGGCCGGGCCACGCGAGCGGTTGAGCAGGCGAAATTGTATCCCTGTACGATCAATAACGCGCCCCATGATCCCGCCGAGCGCATCTATCTCACGCACCAGATGGCCTTTGGCGATCCCACCGATGGCCGGATTACAGGACATCTGGCCGATCAGGTCCAGGTTCAGGGTCACGAGTGCGGTCTGAGCGCCGAGCCGTGCCGCCGCCGAAGCGGCCTCGCACCCGGCATGCCCCGCGCCGATCACAATCACATCGAAAATTTCGTCGAAACTCATGGCCGATTATTTTCCTATGCAGAAGGTCGCGAAGATTCGCGACAAAACATCTTCGGGCGTGGTTTCACCCGTGATTTCGCCCAGAAAACGCAGCGCGTTATGGAGACCGACCAGCACAAGCTCCTCGCTGGCCCTTTGTTCGAGCAGCCCGGCAGAGGATTCGAGCGCGCTCTGCGCGCGGCGCAACAGATCGAAATGGCGCGCATCCGTAATCAGCAACCCGTCGGTCTGCATATCGGCAGAGGCAAACGGTCTTAGTATAGCAGCCCGCAAGTCATCAAGTCCTGCGCCGGTTTTAGCAGAAATGGAGATAACGGGCGCGGCTGCCGTGGCGTCCATTCCCTTAAAACCATCAAGACTGAAAGAACTCAGGTCGCTTTTATTCAGGGCGATGATATGAGGACTCTCATCAACTTCTTCAAAAATCTGCTCGTCCTCGCTCGTCAAGGGTTGAGAGCCGTCCAGGATTATAACGATCAGATCAGCGTCCGCCATCGCGCGACGCGTACGCTCGACCCCGAGGGATTCGATTCTATCCAGAGAAGTACGCACGCCCGCCGTATCCGTCAATAGAACCGGAACTCCGTTCAAGCCGATCAGTTCACTTAAACTATCACGAGTAGTTCCTGGAATATCTGTCACGATAGCCCTGTCGACAGACAGTAACTTATTGAAAACACTGGACTTACCCACATTCGGGCGTCCCGCCAGCGTGACCCGCAGGCCGTCTCGTAAAAGCCGCCCCGCACGAAAAGTCGAGGCCAGCATTTCAAGCTCACGAATCAAAGCGGCGAGACTCGTTTTAACCGCGTCGAAGCGGATTTCCGGCAAGTCGTCCTCGACGAACTCCAGAGAGGATTCAAGCGGGACGATTGTTTCGAGCAGGGCGTCCTTCAAGGGTTGAAGACGCGCAGAGAGTTCGCCGCCTAATTGGCGCGCGGCCTGGCGGGCAGCGGCGTTCGTCTGCGCGTTGATGAGGTCGCGGACGGCCTCCGCCTGGCTCAAATTTAAGTGGCCGTTGGCGAGCGCGCGTAAGGTAAATTCGCCGGGCGCGGCGGTGCGCGCATCAAGGCCGAGGATAAGATCAATCAGATGTCGCAGTAGAACAGGCGAGCCATGACAACTCAGCTCGACCATATCTTCGCCGGTGAATGAGCGCGGAGATTTGAAAAAAGTGACGAGAGCGCTGTCTAAAACTTCTCCGGTACGGGGTTCGCGAATCTTCCTGAGCACGGCGTGATTCGCTTCGGGAGTGAATTGAGCTTCGCCAGTCAAGGCGCGCGCGATCTCAAGCGCACGCGGGCCGCTCAAGCGTATGACGCCGATACCGCTGCGGCCTGGCGGCGTTGATAAAGCGACGATGGTGTCTGCTCTGGACACTGCGGAAAAGAAGAAATACAGAGAGAGCGAAAAAAGTGTTCACGCGCCGGGGTCTCTGTGACGACAACTTTTATCTGGGGGAAGTTTTGAGACCTACTTTCAGCCGACGCGCGGAGCCCTCGCCGACAGATTCGGTTAAGAGGTCTTCTTCGCTCGCAAGCGAAAGATGAATGACGCGGCGCTCGTTCGGGTTCATGGGCCCAAAGGTGAAGGCGGCGCCGGTCGCACGCACTCGCTCGGCGGCATGTCGTGCCATCGCACGCAGCTCAGCCTCGCGCGTGGCGCGAAAGTTTTCCACATCGCAGACGATGCGCTCGCCCTTTGGAAGAGCACGACCGAAAGCCTGATTGACCAGATGCTGAAACGCCTCCAACAATTCGCCGCCCTCGCTCAACAACAGAGCAGTATCAGCGCCGTCTATCGCTAGAAGGCAACCGCTCTCGGCGGCCGACGCCGTCGCGCGCAACCTGAACCCGGCGCCGTCAAAAACAGCGTTAAGAAAATCTTGCGATTGAACGCATGCTTCACTCATCTTTATCAAGCCATCGCGAGGCGTGCTTTCCGTATCCAACATTAACGCGCGCTCGTGTGTGTGCGTCACGCCTGTGAAACGCGCGCGGTGTTCAACTTCTTAGTAGATCGTGCCCCGGCTGTTTTTTCCTCCGGCGGCTCTTCGTCGTCTTCCGATTTCGTCAAGCGATTGATTAGAACTTGCTGGCTGAAGCCGACGATGTTTCCAACGATCCAGTAGACGAGCAATCCCGTAGGCGCGCTCCACATAATATAGAGCATAAAGAGCGGCATGCCGACAGCCATCATCTTGCGTTGCAGAGGATCGGCTGACGGTGCCGGGGTAATCAACTGCAAGACGATCATGGACGAGGCAAACAGGATCGGCAGAAGATGTATGGCATACGGCTCAGCCGAAGATAAATCCGGTATCCACAGAAACGATGCCTGTCTGAAATCGATCGAGATGGTGATGGCGCGATAGAGCGCGAAGAGAAAGGGCATCTGTATCAAGAGCGGCAGGCAGCCGCCGAGCGGATTGCCCTCCTTCATCAAACGCAGTTGCTCCACCTGCAACTCTTTCAAACGCGGATCATCCGACTTCATCCCCTTGATCTTCTCTTGCAACTCTTTCATTCGCGGCGCAAGCTTCTGCGCCTTCTTCATGGATTTGGAAGAGCGCCACTTTAGCGGGAAGAAGAGCGAATAGATAACGATCGTGAAGAGTATGATCGCCACACCGTAGCTGCCCGTTAGCCGATAGAGTTTTTTAATAGACCAGAGAATCGGCGCTGCGAGCGGACGCGAAACGCTGCCCAGAAACCCGTAATCTATTGATCTTTCGAGGTCTACCTCGCGCCCTGGGCCAAGCGCCTGGCTGATCTGCCCGCTCGCTTCCGTAAGGATATAATGGTCTTTCGGGCCCGCATAAACCCGCGTCCGGGAACCGTCCGCCGGTACTGGTACGAGAGCCGATATTAAATATCTGGATTCTTTCTTTCCATTCGCCGGATGATCGTACTGTTGGGTGCGAAACTCAAGCCCTTCAGTCCTCTTCGGTGGCACGGCGATCATGGCAAAATACGTGTCGCCCGACCCGGCCCAATCAACGGGGCCGTTGAGCGCGAGGCGGTCACCATTTTTATTATTGATCTGAACGGCCAGATGTCGCTCGTCCTTATCATTGACGACGGCGATGCCTTCGGGCGCAACCGAGTAGAAGCTGTAATGCGTTACGCCCTGATCGCCTATGCTTGGCCCTATCGAGAGCTTCACCTGGGGAATTGTCTGACCGCCGCGCGCGATCTTAACTTCTATATCCGCGACATAGCGATCCGCGTAGAAGGTAATGTTCTTGACGACGCTCAGTCCCGTCGGTGCATCCTGCAAGATGAATTCGACGCTCTGCTGCTGTGGCCCGCCTGGGCCCATGTCAAGACTTAGCTCACCACTGTCCGCTCCTTTGACCTGATAATTTCTGGAAGCAAGCAGTGGATCGAGGTTCTCGTCCCCGGTGACGATCTGAAATGTTGCATGCCCACGATTGATCCCCTGCGGAATGAGTTCGAGAGGCTGCGGGTTCTCTCTGGTGCTTCCAACAGAGTGCAGAGCCCGTCCGGGACTACCGTTCTCCGGCGGCAGCGATTTGAGAATCCAGCTCGTCGCAACAGCGCCATGATTATCCAGCTTAACCTCGTAGAGAGGCGTCTTGATAGAGATTATTCGCTGCTCCGTAGCGTCTTGCACGGAAGAAGGGGAAGCGGCTGCGGTTTGCGGCGATTGTTGATTGGGCGCGGTATCGGCCGCTTGCGTTGTGGGAGAAGAGGTCGGCTGCGGCTGGGCCGTAGAGGCGTTACTGTTGCTCTGCGGTTGAGGCTGAACGGGGAAGAAACGACGCTGTAGAAAGCTCCACCCAACAAGTATCGCCGCCGAGAGTATAAGAGCAAGAAGGAAACGCCTTTGTTGCATGTGATTTAAACTACCGAGCTGCCTTCCAATTCAGAATCCGAAAAAATTTTGAACGCTATTCTTTTCGCTCTTCACTCGACCGGATCATATCCGCCCGGATGAAACGGATGGCAGCGCAAAATCCTGCGTGCGCCCATCCAGGTTCCGCGCCATGCGCCATGACGCTCTATGGCTTGGCGCGCATACTCCGAGCAGGTCGGAACGAAGCGGCAAGAGGGCGGAAGCAGAGGCGAGATGGCCGCTTTGTAGAACTTCAAGAGCGTGATTAGAACTATCCTCACTGGCAATCACCGCCCGGTTCCTACGCTCGTGCCGCCTTCATCAATTTCGGCGCATGCAATAATTCTCTGAAACTCTTCCAGAGGCGCCGGAAGCTTCTCACGCAAGAGCGAGCGCTTGGCGTTGAGCACCCAATCGTATTTCGCGTCCAGGCGATCAAGCTCAGCCACGCTCAGGCGAAACGTCTCGCGCAGCAAGCGCTTCGCGCGATTTCGCTCGACGGCATTGCCGGTCGCCTTGCGCGACGCCGTCACGCCCAATCTATGATGCTGCAAATCGTTAGGCTGTACGAAGGCCGTCATCAGACGGCCATCATAACGTCTCCCGCTGGCGTAGACGCGGCGAAACTCTTCCGAAGCGCGCAGATGAAATGGTTTGGACAAACGGCCTACGGCGGTATCAATAATGCGATGGCGTGAGGCGCTTGCGACCCTTAGCGCGGCGACGCTTAAGTACCAGACGGCCATTCTTGGTCGCCATGCGGGCGCGAAAGCCATGCGTTTTCGCCCGGCGACGATTGTTAGGTTGAAATGTGCGCTTCGACATAGTCAGTTATTCTCCGCTCAAATGAAAAGTGTAAGACTAACTGCGAGCTAACATTATGTCAAGAAAAGCGGGCCGGTCGCGCCCGCTCCCAATTCATTTTGGTCGCCCGAAGGCGAGCCGTGCGAGATTAGCCTCCGTAGATTCGGATGCTCCGATGTGTCCTGAAATGATTCAATCAGCCCGTTTTGGCGAGATCGCAAAACAGGAAAGACCAAGCAAAAATAGGGTTCTGCGGAGCCCCGAAAAAATATTTAAAGAGCCTGTGGATTTCCCTTGCTTCCCAACTCATATTATGCTAGTCTCCGCCCCGTTTCGGCGACTCTTCAAGTCCGTAAATGGTTGATAAATAGATACTTAAAGCATTACTTTAAGTTTGCAAGGTTTTCCACAGGGCTGTGGAAAACCTTGTGGAAAACTTTCGGAGCGGGGGCCGAAAGAGCAGCCTAGAGGGTGCATTTACAACACCTTCCGTGGTGTGACTCAAGGAATAGCTTGAAAAGCTTTAGGAGAAGTACCTGTATCGTTTTGTGACGTTCTTCGTCTATCTCGAACGTCAAGACTCTCGACATGAAACAGGATGGATAAGCCATGAGTACTGTGATTGAGAATCGGCTCTGGAGCGACATTCTTCATGCCGTCGAAAAGCGGCTCAACCGCCAGAGTTTCGAGACGTGGTTTCGCCCCATACAATTTGAGGGCTGTGATGATTCGGAGCAGATTCTTCACCTGCGCGCGCCCAATCAGGTGGTTAAGGATTGGGTCAGCTCCAATTATTCAGAGGTCCTGGACGAATCGCTCGAAGAGTTGAACCTGGCCGAGTATCACGTCGATTGGATGGTTGAAGACGAAGAAGCCCGCCGGTCGGAAACCCTGGAGGAAGGCCGTGATGTCGGCACTTATAGTCTTGGCGAAACGACCACGACCAACGGCAAGAATAAAAGCTCCAGTCTGTTTACGCTCCTTGAGGCGGCACAATCCGACGGACTGACTCCGGCGGCGACGACCTTCGTCGACATTGAACCGATAGAGCTATCGCTCAATCCGAAATATACTTTTCAGACATTCGTGGTCGGCTCCTGCAACCAGTTTGCACACGCGGCCTCGCTGGCGGTCGCCGAAGCGCCCGGCAAAACCTACAATCCGCTCTATATTTACGGTGGTGTGGGGCTTGGCAAGACGCACCTGATGCATGCGGCCGGGCACGCCATCAAGGAGCGTAATCGCCACTTGCGTCTCTCTTACATCTCGGCCGAAAAGTTCATGAACGAGCTGATTAACGCGATTCGCTACGATAAGGCGCAAACATTTCGCGAGAAATATCGTTCGATAGATGTTCTCTTGATGGACGATATACAGTTCATGGCCGGAAAGGAGCGCACGCAGGAGGAGTTCTTCCACACCTTCAACGCGCTCTATGACGGGCAGAAGCAGATAGTGATTACGTCCGACTGCCCGCCGCGAGAAATCCCCACGCTTGAGGAAAGACTGCATTCGCGTTTCGAGTGGGGTTTGATCGCGGACATGGAGCCGCCCGATCTGGAGACCAAGGTGGCGATCCTGAAACGCAAGGCCGATCTGGACGGCGTGCAACTGCCGGACGACGTGGCCTTCTTTATCGCGAGCAAGGTGAAAAGCAATATACGTGAGTTGGAAGGCTCGCTCGTGCGGCTGGTTGCGATCTCTTCCTTGCGCGGGCTGCCGATCTCGAAGATGCTCGCGCAGGATGCCATTCGCAACATCGCCGAGGACGATCAGCCCGCCGGAATCACCATCGATCAGATTCAGCAAGCGGTCGCGGCGCACTATCGGCTGCGCGTTGACGAGCTAACGTCCAAGAGCAATACGCGACAGATCGCCGTGCCGCGACAGGTAGCCATGTACCTCTGCAAGCGGCTCACGAAACACAGCTTCCCGGAGATCGGAAGAGGCTTCGGCGGCAAGCATCACACGACCGTTATTCACTCGGTTGAGAAGATCGAAGCGCTCGTTTTGAAGGATCAAAATTTCCACAGGGTAGTGAGCGACCTTATGGATAATCTTTGCAAGTAGTTAGCTCAGTTTCGGGGTCAAGAGTTTTCCACAGTACGGTTTTCGGTTAAGCTCTTTACACGCTGGTATTTAACTTCGAGTTTTCCACATTTCCACAGGCATCGCAACAATTGCCCCTGTGGAAATGTGGAAAACTTTAAAAATGGAAAACTTTTCCACAGACGCGCGTTGTTTTCCACAGCGATTTCCACAACCCCTGTGGAAAACAATTCCTTTGCTCTCAACAATAAAGTGACTTTTCCACATTTCCACAGGCCCTACTACTACTACTATATATATATACATAGTATTTAAATAGTATAAGTAGTAAAAGGCACTTGTGCAGTAATCTATAAATTTCCAGACTCGGATCAGCTCTAATTTTAAGTTCAGAGGAGTTACTAAATGGAGTTCAGCATCAGCAAGAACGCTCTGCAAAAGGAGCTTGGTTTCGTTCAAGGCATAGTCGAGAAGAAGAACACCATTCCCGTTCTCTCCAACATCCTCATCGAGTCGGTTGGTGAAAACACGATTCGCCTTATCGGCACAGACCTGGATGTGACTATCCGCTGCGAGACGGAAGCGGAAATCGGTAAGCCCGGCTCTATGTGCGTCCAGGCGCGCAAGCTCTTCGACATCTCGCGGCTGCTGCCGGATGCGACCGTCCGCTTTCGCAAAGAAGAGAACGACTGGGTGACGGTCGAGTGTGAGAATTTCCGCTCGAAGATCGCTGGCGTGTCGCGCGAGGCTTTCCCGGAAGTGCCCAGTTTCAAATCAGCGCCGATGAAATTGGACGCGGAGGTTTTCAAATCCTTCATAGATCGCACCATCTTCGCCATCACGCAGGAGGAGTCGCGCTATACGCTTTCGGGCGCGAAATTCATTCTGGATAAATCGGGCGCTAAGATGGTTACAACCGACGGACACCGCCTCGCCTATGTCGCACGTCAGGATTTGGGAAAAAACGTCTCTAAGGAGGCAATAGACGCGCTTATACCCCGTAAGACGCTGGCGGAGCTGACCAAGCTGACGGCCTCCTACGAGGGAGAGATAAGTTTGGGAGCCGACGAGAACCATATCTACTTCGAGGTCGGCCCGCGTCTTCTGATCTCAAGAATGCTCACAGGCCAGTTCCCGAACTACGAGATGGTGATGCCGAAGAGCAATGACAAGTCCATAGTCTTCGACAACGTCTCGCTCAACCAGGCGATCCGCCGCGTCGCCTTGATGGCCGACGACCGCTCGCATGCGATCCGTTTTCATCTCGCGCCGAACCAGCTTCAGATCAGCTCGCAGAACGCCGAAGAGGGCGAAGCGCGCGAAACCGTCGCCACAGACTATGCGGGCGACGTGGTCGAGATAGGCTTCAACGCCCAATATCTACAGGATTTCCTAAACGTCGTCGGCGAGGGCCAGGTCGCCTTCGAGTTCAAGGACGGCAACTCCCAGGCGCAACTGCGTCCGACGACGACCGACTACGAATACAAGTACGTCGTCATGCCGATGCGTATTTGATGTAAAAGCGAGCCGTCAGTTTTTCTCCTGATGCGGTGGAATAAATATCCGTGCGATGGAATAAAAAGCCGGGCGGAAAGCAGAGATAACCGGGGATTATAAGAGTCGGCCGAGTTAATCCCGATCAAATAAAAATTTATGGCGGACTTGCGAGGGCGTCTATTGGTGTTGAAACCAATAGACGCCCTCAGTTCTTAAAGCTGGAATGGCGTGATTATGGCAGAAGGAGCAGATTTACCGGATCGGGAACAGTTGCTCGAACTCTTTCGGAATTATAGTTAGATTTCTGTTGAATGGTTTAGCTAAATGTTCCGGCTCAGACTTCACAAATCGAGAGCGGCAAGCGTCTTCTTAAAAACAGGCTCATGTTGAATGCTCTGAGCCTCGCGCCGGAAATGGAAGTTGATGCTTTAGCTGGATGAACCGCCATCAGGCGCTGGCTGCCTTGAATGTGGGGCAAACCATTCAGTTCACACATTTCACTTTAAGAATGGAGAAAGACAAATGCCAAATGTAACAGTCAAAATTGTCGGGGGTAAGGATAAAGAGAACCTGTCAGCCGTTACGGTTGGGGACAAACGCTGGGGAGAAAATGGAGCTTCGTGGGGAAGCAGCCAGAGTGTCCCGGCTGGCAAGGAAACATCAATCGGGGCCTACTACTCGGGAAAACGCTCCGCCGTCGCAACATTCGATCTTGGGAATAACGATGTCATTATTGAGATCACCGCTGATGGCCCAGGTGAAACCGGCGCCAATATCGTCGATGTATAAGGCTTTCAAAGACCATTTTGCATCGGCCCATTAAGGGAAAGGACATGAACAGAGCTTTCCCGTCAACAGACCTCAAAAGGGTCTTTGGAAATAAAGAGATTCGTCCGCTGTTAGCCTGTGCCGACTTCTCGCACGGATGATTCAGTCTCAATCAATCACACAAGCTTGTTCTTAGCACCGACGGCTTGCGAAACGTCTAACACGGGCATTTATTCTACGAGATCATCTTAGGGGAAAGCGTCTTCGTGACGATTCGTCACGAAGACGCTTTTCTTATTTCGAGAGGTGTAGTCATCGCTCTTAAAAGGGCGGCATAAAAGTTCTCAGTATGCTAAAATCCTTCCATGCTGCTCGAATCTCTTGAGGCTCATAATTTCAGGAATCTGAGCGGCAAAGTCTCCTGGGGCCCGGGGCTCAATATCATCTACGGCGACAACGGTCAGGGCAAGACCAACTGGCTCGAAGCCATCTACGTACTCGCCACTACAAAATCCTTTCGCACGCAGCGCCCGCATGAAGCCATCCGTTTCGGAGAGGATTTGGCCGTCGTGCGTGGGCGTGTCGGGCGTACGCGCGAGGTTCATCGCGATCTACAGGTCACAATCCAGGGCAAGACGAAATCTATCTCTGTGAACGGTAAACGAGAGGCCGTCACTCGTTATCTGGGGCAACTTCACGCCGTAGCCTTTACCGCCGACGAACTGGAGATCGTGCGCGGCATGCCCGATGCGCGCCGAAAGTTCCTGGATCGCGGCGTGGTCTCGCTGCATCCCGCCTACGTTCAAACTCTGGCCGATTACAATCGCGTCATCAAGCAGAAAAACAGGCTCCTTCAAGATGCCTCGGAATCGGAGATGAGCGTCGAGCAGATGGCGGAAATCATTGCGCCCTGGAACGAGCAGCTTATCAGTCTGAGCGCAGAGATTCATCGCGCCCGCACGGACTATGTCGAGCGGCTAAATCGAGTGCTTGAGCGGCGTCTCTTCGGGCGCGAAAATATCACGATTCGTTATGTTTCGTCGCTCGAAGGCAAGGGCGATTTGAGCATTTACGAAGCGCTGATTGCGGCGCGCCTGAGCCTGCGTTTGACGGCCGAAATCAGTGCCGGATACTCGCTCATAGGCCCCCATCGCGACGACCTTGAGATATTGTTTGACGGGCACGATATACGCGCTTTCGGAAGCTCGGGTCAACAGCGTAGCGCGTTGATAATACTTGACTTAGCGGCGATTTCGGTGTATTATTCGTGGCACAATGAGTATCCACTTTTCCTCATCGATGACGTGGACGCTGAGCTTGATCGAAAGCGCATAAGCTACTTGCTGGAATACCTTGAGGGGCGCACTCAAACGTTCGTCACGACCTCCAAAGAGAGCCTCGTCGAGCAGTTTGTTGCGCGCGCCAACGTGTACAGGATCAGCGAGGGCGCGGTCATGGGAAAGGGATACGAAACAGAGCTGATCTCGACAAGCGCAAACGCCGCCGAGAGCATCTAAGGTTCGAGGCGGAAGAGCTTAAAAAGCGCCCGTTCCGGTACAGGGTAGAAGAACAAATTTTATGAGCAAAGTTTACGAAGAGGAGAGTAGTTTGGTCACAGCAACATCAACATTATCGAAGAAGAAAAATATGGCCTACGATTCGAGTTCGATCACCGTCCTCGAAGGGCGCGACGCGGTTCGCAAACGCCCTGCGATGTACATCGGTTCGACCGGCGATCTGGGCCTGCATCACCTCGTTTATGAAGTCGTAGATAATTCAATTGACGAAGCCCTCGCTGGCTACTGCGATACTGTCGAAGTCGCAATCCATCTGGACAATTCGATCACGGTCGTCGATAACGGTCGCGGCATTCCCGTCGACTACCATAAGCAGGAAAAGAAGAGCGCCGCCGAAGTCGTCATGACGAAGCTTCACGCGGGCGGTAAATTTGATTCAAATGCTTACAAGGTTTCGGGCGGCCTGCACGGGGTTGGCGTCTCCTGCGTCAACTTCCTGTCGGAAACGCTCCGCCTTGAAATCTGGCGCGACGGCAAGACCTACGAGCAGGAATACGAGCGCGGCATCCCCGTCACGAAACTCGAACAGACGGGAAAGACGCGTAAGCGCGGAACCAAGATCACTTTCAAGCCGGACACTGAGATTTTCGATACCTCTGTCTTCAGCTTCGACAAGCTGTCGGAGAGGTTGCGCGAAAAGGCTTTTCTCAACAAGGGCATCCGCATCACCATCAAGGACGAGCGTGAGGAGACGGAGCGCGCGCACGAGTTCTACTACAAGGGCGGAATCGCAGAGTTCGTCAAGCACCTGAACAAGAACAAGAATACTCTGCACGATAAGCCCATCTATTTCGAGCGCAACAATGATGCGCTCTCCATCGAAGTGGCGATCCAGTATAACGACGCCTACGATGAGAAGGTCTATTCGTTCGCCAACAATATCAATACGGTCGACGGGGGGACGCACCTTTCAGGTTTTCGTTCGGCATTCACGCGCACCATCAATGCCTACGCGCAGAGTTCCGGCCTCGCCAAGAACTTCAAAAGCTCGCTTTCGGGCGATGATGTTCGCGAGGGCCTTGTCGCCGTCATCTCCGTCAAACTGCCGCAGCCGCAGTTCGAGGGTCAGACCAAAGGCAAGCTCAATTCCGACGTTAAGGGTGCTGTCGAATCGTTCCTCAACGAACGCCTGACGGAATACTTCGAGCAGAACCCGACGGTCGCCCGAAAGATCGTCGGAAAGGCCGTCGATGCGGCACGCGCGCGCGAGGCCGCTCGCAAGGCGCGCGAGATCGTACGCAAGGGCGCAATCGGATCAACCATGCTTCCGGGCAAGCTCGCAGATTGCCAGGAACGTGACCCCGCCCTGTGCGAGATTTACATTGTAGAAGGGGATTCTGCTGGCGGTTCAGCCAAACAGGGCCGTGATCGAAAGAATCAGGCGATCCTCCCGTTAAAAGGTAAAATCTTGAACGTCGAAAAGGCCCGCTTCGACAAAATGCTCGGCCACGGCGAGATCAAAACGCTGATAACGGCGCTCGGCACGGGCATCGGTAAGGATGATTTCGATATTAACAAGCTGCGCTATCACAAGATCATCCTGATGACGGACGCCGATGTGGACGGCTCGCACATACGTACGCTGCTTCTCACGTTCTTCTATCGCCAGATGTGGGACTTGGTCGAGAGAGGCCATGTTTATATAGCCCAGCCTCCGCTGTTCAAAGTAAAACGCGGCAAGCGCGAGGAATACATCAAGGACGAAAGATCCATGGTGCGCTACATGATGAGGCAGGCGACGGGCGACATAAAGGTGAAATCAGCGACGACCGGCACTGTCATAGAGGGCCGCGACCTGGCTCGCGCCCTGGAGCAGATGGTTGAATTTAAGCGCTATAGCGAGAAGGCGGCGCGACGTTTAGGCGGCGACAGTCGCCTGCTCGGCACTCTGCTTGAGGCTTTCGGCGGGCGCGACGGCGTGCTGCGCGAGGACGGAGTCACGCTTCGCGGCGCGTATCAGGACGGCGACCTGATGGCCCGCGTGGAGGGTTTTCTGGACGAGGCGGGCTACCGTACGGAACTCACCACGGACGACGAGCACGGGCTGTGGGAGATTGAGACCACGGCGGATTCCGGCGCCAGCGTCTGCATCGACTGGAATCTCGCGAGCTATGTGGAATTTCAGAAAGCCGTCGAGCTTTACATGCAGCTCGAAGACCGCCTCGCGGCCCCGTTTATTGCCGGTGAGAACGGGTCAAGCGATCAGATTCCGACGCGCGAAGCGCTCCTTGATCGTGTGCTCGCCGTCGCCAAGAAAGACCTGACCATTCAGCGCTACAAGGGGCTCGGAGAGATGAACCCGGAACAGTTGTGGGAGACCACCATGAATCCGGATAAGCGCACGCTCTTGCAGGTGAAGATAGATGATGCGGTGGAGACCGACCAGATTTTCACAGTACTGATGGGCGACGCCGTCGAGCCGCGCCGTCGTTTTATCGAAGACAATGCGTTGGACGTGAAGAATCTGGATGTCTAATTTCCAGTGGGAAGGAAGCGGGGAGCCGTCAAGCGGCGAGACTATTTGACACACGGCGCTTCCTTGTTTAAAATGTAATTCCTTTTCCTCCTGTGGATATTACCGCTGCATACATCTCGCGTATGCAGCGGAATTTTTTTGCGCTCCGGTTAATCCTCAGACCGTTTTCGATCTACTTTTTCTCATCCGGCGGACGCGTGGCCGTATATTCATCCAGATCAATTCGATCCGACTGGATGACATTATGCTGGTTGTACATGCCGCCGGGCGCGAATTGACCCGATTCGCCGTAGTCCTGCACGCGATCATCTTTTAATACTTCCTCCGTAGCATTCCTGGCTGTTCCGGGTGTCAAATCAGGCTCGGTCGCGCTCTCGTCCGAAGTGGCTTTGGTGTTTTCTGTCATTAGTCTGCTCCTTTTTGCTCTGATGTTTATTTAGACGGCGTCGATTCGCGGAAGCGCTCGACGCGGAAACGAGAAAATTTGAGGGGCGTGCCGGGCGCAATGCCCGCCTTACGCGTGGCGATCTCGACCTGCTGGCGGGCCGTTTCGATGCCCTTGAGGTCTGGTAAAAGCAGCCCGCGCCGCTGTCCCGCCGCGTCCTCTACGATCACTCCGTAAACGGCCGGGTCGAGGTCTTCAAAGCGGGCGGGCTCGGGCGTCGACAACACATCCACGGAGTAGCGCAGTTGCGGCAGCTCTTTGGCCGTGATGGGTGTAAAACGAGGGTCGCGCGTCGCCGCGTTAATGGCATTCGCGATCAATTCCTGGGCGAGAGTCTGCTTGACGGGCTCGATCGTGCCGATGCAGCCGCGCAGGTCTCCCCTGGCGGTCTTGATGGAAACGAAGCACGCGGCGCGTTGATCGAACATGTCGGGGGGAGCTTCGATCACGAGACCGTCGCGCACGAAGGCTTCGACGGCGCGCCGCGCGAGGGCCGGAAGCAACTCGGCAGCGGCGGACACCTCCTCCTTCTCCTCCTGCGGCTGCGGTTGTTCGGCGGTCGAACTCTCCTCTGTGGCCGCCGTCTTTTGAGCTTTCGTATGTTTAGTCATTGACGGCCTCCGCGCAAGTTGCGCGACCATATAACCGACTCCGAAGGGCGCTTCGTAATGAAGGACTTCGCAATCCTGTTCGATCTCCTGCACTGTGCCGAGCGCGACGAGCATCGAGCGATAGCCGCACTCGCCCGCCATTCGTCTCAAGTCCTGATCTATGGCAACGATGCGCGACGGCTCTCCTTCTCTGAGGCAGGCGACCACCTCCTTATCGAAGAGATGCGCGTCGGCGTTGTATCCGGCGGGCGCGCCCGGCTTTAGACGGTGGCTCAAATCGCCGCTGGCGACGAAGGCGGCGCTTCTTCGCGTCGTATCCACGGCATGCTTGATCGAGAGGCCAAAGCGCAGGTGGTCTTCATTGGACAGGAAGTTGTAGCCGAGCGCGACGACCGAACCCTTCCAGCCGTTACGTTGCAGGAAGTAGAGCGGGACGGCAGTTCCATGATCGAGAGCGTAGCCGTCGATGCCGACCACAGTATGGTTTTGTTCGGCGGCGGCGCGCTCAATCGCTTCCAACAACTCTTTATCGAGCGGCACTTCAACCTTCGTGTCCGGGGCACGAAAGCCTGCGAAATCTCCATAGAGATGTTCGTCGTTATAAGCAACGAAGGCATGAGCTTCGAGCGGCGCGTGCGGCGAAATGATGATGACGGTCTCGGCCCCGCTCGCGATGATGCGTTCTGTGAAATCGCGCATCGCTTCGATAGAGCCGCGAACATCCGTGATCGCTTCGCGCCCGACTTCCGGCACCATGATCGGCGGGTGCGGGGCGATACCGGCAAAGACCATGTAGCTTGTAGCCATCTCCTCTACTGACTCCGCTATCAAGACCTTAGTCTCCCTCAGCACTCTCTTCGGCGGCGTTCCATAGAGCTACGGAAAAAGACGTATCCTTCGCGGTGCGCGCCATGCGTTCGGACGGACACCCGAACTGATTTGACCGCAAATACTGGGTAGGGGAACGGGCTCATCTTATCATAGGCCGCGCGTCACCTCGCAAGCCTGAATTGCGTATCGCGTCGAAAGCCATTTATGATGGGCGACGCACCCCTGCAGAGAGGTGTAGGGGGCCGGGTCTCGAACCCCGGCTATGGAGAGCGTGAGCGTTGATGGCGAGTGAAAGATTCGATGTGTTGATCGTCGGCGCGGGCCCCGCCGGGTCATTCGCGGCTGAGCAGTTAGCGCGCGCCGGAGGGGTGCGTGTGGCTCTCTTTGACGGGCGACCTGTGGGCGAGCCGAAGGCATGCGGAGGCGGCGTCACGTCGAAAGCGCTCAAAGCCTGGCCGCACCTCTTACAGGCCGTCGGGCGCATGATCGACGAGCTTGAGATGTATTCGCCCTCGGGCAAAAGACTCCACCTGAAACTTGCAGAGCCCTTTGCGATCTACTCGCGGCTGGCCTTCGATTCATACCTGCGCGAGCGCGCTCGCGCAGCCGGAGCAGTCGTCTTCGCGGAGAAGGTCTCGCTCAAAGGGCGCGCCGTCGAAGAAGGGGGAGACTGGACTGTGCGCGGGCAGAAGGGCGGCGCACAGTGGAGCGCGCCCATGCTCGTCGCGGCCGACGGCGCAAACAGCCCGATCGCGAAAAAGCTGGCTGGCCCGCTGCCTGTGGCCGAGATGGAAGTCGCCTTCGGCTATCGGACACCGCTGCCGAAGGGGACTGAAGCGCCCGCTGTGGTCGCCTTTCTTCCGGGATGGGCCGGTTACGCCTGGGCCTTTCCGCGCATGGATCACATCTCTTTCGGTATCGCGACCGCGCAGGATGCCTTCGATCACGCGGCGCTCGACCGTCTCCTATGGGATTTCATGGTCGGTTATTATCGCCGTCGCGCGGACGGAGGGGGAGGCCGCATCTGGACTGCACGAAAGGGGGATGAAGCGCGCGATGAATCGATCCGGCGAGATGTCGGCGCGCTGGCCGAGCGCTACGCGGCCCGTATTCCGGGCCTCGCTGTCGAGACGTGGGACAAGAGGCGCGCGGCGGGCGAGGGTTGGGCGCTGCTTGGCGACGCGGCGGGCTTTGCCGATCCGGTGACGGGCGAGGGCATCTATTACGCTCTGCGCTCGGCGGAGATTTTCGCCGAAGCCTACATGGAAGGGCAGCCACTGGATTACGAGCGGCGCTGGCGCGCGGATTTCGGGCGCGAGCTGAGACGTGCATCCGAGATGCGCAGCCGCTTTTACGGAAGCTTCTGGGGAGCGCCTTTCACGGAGAGGATGATCGAGTTTGCGCGCACGCATCGCGGCATTCGTAACGTCCTGGGCCAACTCGTCGCGGGCGATCAGGGCTATGTCGATCTCAAGCGCACGCTCGCGCGCCGCGCCCTGTGGCCGCTCTGAACCAGGGCCGAAGAGGATGAACGGCCCACATGGCGGAAGGGCGGCGCTTTCATCCCTCTTCTTTATTATCATGGTCGAGCAGCATCGCTCGCGCCTTGCCGAGCGCCGTCGCATTTTCCAAAACGGTGTGTAGAGTTTCGAGCACCTCTGTGCGGGCATGCAATCGGATTTCGGCGAGCCCTGACAGGAGTTTCGGCACTTCGCGCACGCCCTGTATGACGTAGAGAGCGATCTTTTCCGCTTCGAGCCGCTCGTAACCCTCCGTAACTAATAGCTCGACCATCTTTCGCCGCATGTCCTCGAACATGTCAAATTCGAGACTGGTATCATTAATCATAGACGTAATCTCCGGGCCTGTTTCTAAGTCCCGGCATGTGGACGACCGCGGGGCCGCGAAATTGCCGGGCCATCTGAAAATTTCAAGCCGAGGCGGTGATGGCCGCCGCGAGTCGTTTCTGCCAGCGCCAGCCTCCGCCCACAAAGTAACGCCATGTGCCCGTCGAGTGCATATCCTGGTAAAGATAGAAATCGCGGGCGTCGCGTGTGCGGACGTGGACGATGCCGCCGTGCGTCGCTTTCCAGAAGGGCCGCGCGCTCATTACCTCCCGGCGAGAGATAAAAAAGGATTGCGGATTCCCGAGCGCCTTTGCGCGGTCGAAGGAAGAGAGGCCGAGCCCGTTTGCGAGTTGGCCCAGCCGATCAACGAACGGGACGACGCGCGCCGCAACGCCTGAGACGCTGAAGGAGACGAGGCGGCGCGCGCCGCTCCTCTCGTCGTCAGTCATAAAAACCAGGTACTCCGGATAGAGTATGAGCAGCCCGCGCGGGATCGTTATGAGCGGCCATACTATGCGGTCGCGCGAAGCCCGCGCCGCGTCCGAGAAAAGCTCGCGCCGCGGAGTGGCATGCTCGATGTAACTCAAAAATTCTTCGCGCGACACGGCGCGTCTCCTCTTTCGGCAATCTCAGGGGGCGCGCGTTTCCCTCAACGCGCATGATCGGTTTGCGGGTCTGAGGCGACTTGTTGAGTATAGGGCGCGAGGCGGCGGCGAAGCTCTTCCGGGATGGGCACGGTCTCAAACGTCACGCGTCGAACCGAGACGAGAACGAAGTGCGCTTCGGCGACCAGCTCCGGTTCATCTTTGCGCCGCACCTCGAAATTGAGGCGGATCGATTTCGTTCCGATGCGCCCGACGTAGACCGACACGACGAGCAGATCATCCAACTGCGCGGCGCGGCGAAAGTCGCATTCAAGATGGGCGCGCGGCAGCCACACGTCCAACTCATCGAACATCACGCTGTAGGGCAGGCCGACGGCGCGAAACAACTCCGTCTCCGCAAACTCGAAGAATCGTATATACGCGCCGTAGAAGATAATGCGCGCCGCGTCAACGTCGCCCCAGCGCACGCGCTCTTCGATAGAGTACTTCCGGGGCTCGTTCATAAATTGATCCCTGGTCACTATGGCAGCAGCGCGCGCAGAAATTCCATGAGCGAGCGATTGAACTCCGAGGGGCGTTCGATGTTCGAGACGTGCGCTGCGCCCGCGATGATTTCCAGGCGCGAGCCGCGAATCTCGCGGCGCATAATCTCGGCATCGGCAGGAGGCGTCAACTGGTCTTCGCTTCCGACGAAGATGAGCGTCGGCGCGAGAATGCTCGGAAGGAAACCCGTCTGGTCGATGCGCGCGGCCATTCCGCGCAGGGCGGCGGCTGCGCCTTCGCTCTTTGTGCCCTCGATCATCCGGCGAACGCGCGCGACTATCTCGGGCCGCTCACGGAGCGTGGCGGGCGCAAGCACTTTTTTCAGGAAACCGTCGCTGATGGCGCTCATGCCTTCCTTCAAAACCTTCCGGGCCTGCTCTTCGCGCGCGCGCCGTGCGTCGTCCGTGTCGGCTTGCGGGCGCGTATCGGCGAGCACCAGAGCGCGCACGCGCAAAGGAAAGCGGCGCGCGAAAGCCAGCGCGACGTAGCCGCCCATGGACAGTCCGCCGATGACGGCGCGGTTGATCTTCAGTTCATCCATCAGCGCGGCCACGTCCCGAGCCATCTCATCCATCGTGGCCGGTTCTTCTGCGGCGCTCGCCTCCGTCTCGCCCAAACCCCGCAGGTCTGGCGCGAGGACGCGAAAGTTGCCCTGAAGCGCTTCCATTTGCTCGCGCCACATAGAGCGATTGAAGGGGTAACCGTGAAGGAGGACGACCGCCGGGCCGCTGCCTTCCGTGTCGTAAGCCATCTCGATCCCGCGCAAACGTGTCTTGCTCATCTTTCGGCCTCGCTCTCGATCAGAGTCACTTGATACGGCTCGTTCGGCGCTTCATAAAATCTATCAGGACAAACTGCGAGAGATTGTTGGGATTGGCGAAGTAAGCCTTGCCGTTGGTCATCGCCGACATCTGCTTGACGAACTCCACGAGGTAGTAGTCGCTCGCCAGCATAAAAGTATTAATCATGATACCGGCTTTGCGGCAAGCCTGGACTTCCTTGAAAGTCTCCGCCATTACGAACGGATCGCCGCCCATGGAATTTTTGTAGAGCTTTCGAGTGGAAGGCGCGCCCGCGCCAGCTTGTGCGCTTCGGCTCCGCCCGGAGGGGGCCGTGGCGGCTACGCCTCCTGCTGCTGATTCCATGAAGCAGGCGGTCGGCTTGCCGTCCGTAACCATCACGATCTGCTTCATCTCTTTGCGCTGCGCCTGAAGGATACGCCGCGCGAGTCTCAGGCCCTCGGCGGTGTTGGTGTGGTACGGGCCAACCTGCGTAGTGGCGAGCCGCGCCATCGGCAGCTCTTCGGCGCTGTCGTGAAAGAGCACTACCTTGAGCGAATCGCCCGGATACTGCGTTCGTATCAGATGCGAGAGCGCGAGCGCCACCTTCTTGGCGGGCGTGAAGCGGTCTTCGCCGTAGAGGATCATGGAGTGCGAACAGTCGAGCATGACGACCGTTGCGCACGACGACTGGTAATCGCACTGGTGAACGTGCAGGTCGCTGTATTCGAGATTGAGCGGCACGCCCAGGCCCTCGCGCTGGATGGCCGAGAGCAGCGTCGCGTTCACGTCCAGGTTGACCGTATCACCGAACTCGTAGAGCTTTGAGGCTTGCGCCGCTTCAACCCCGGTCGAAAGATGCGCGGTATCGTGACGCCCCACGGAACTCTTCCCCATGCTTCCGAGCAGGTTTCTCAAGGTCTTATAACCTAAAAAGTCGAGCCCCTTTTCCGTCACCTCGAAATGGACGTTGCGTGGCAGGGGTTCGGAAACCTCTCCGGGGCCGCGCGGCCCGCGCTCGCGTTGCTGTTGCGGGGTGCGTTCCTCTTTCAAATTCAGGTAGCCCTCTTCGACCAGCCTCTCGATCAACTGGTTGAGCATCTCTTCAAGCTGCGAGCCCTTGAACTCTCCCTCGTTGTCGGCGAGCATCTCGGCGATCTGCTGCTCGTTTATCAATCCCTGTTCAAGCAATGCCTGAAGCAGCGCGCGGCGCAGCGCATCGAGCGACGTATCCTGTGGCCGTCGCTGCCGCGTCCAATAGTAATCCTCGTCATACCCGGATTGAAGAATCGAATCCGAGAGCGCGTCCATCAGATCGCCCAGATTGATCGAGGAAACGTCTATGCCCTTGAATTTTGAGTAACGTGTGAACTTCATTTACTTCTTTCGCCCCGGTTCAGGAACTTGTAAATCCCGGCAGATTTTGCGCGCGAGGAGATCATTTTATCTCTCAAATACTCGATCGGCCTCAAGCACTAACTCAAGAGCCTCTTTCAGGTTTTCGCGCGCTTCTTCCAAAGTGGCCCCCTGTGTATCAGCACCGGGCAATTCCTCTACAAAGCCTACCCGGCCTTCGGGGGCTTTGCGATAAACAGCCGTCCAAATCATCTCTATAACTTTACCTCTCGGCCTGCGCCCGAGGCTTCAAGCGGCGGTGCGAATGTTTATCTTCTCGACATCGTGAAAGCGCAGCGCGAGGGGCACGGGGCGACCGAAGATGTTGACGAGCACCTTGAGCGAAACGGTCTCTTTATCGACCGCTTCCACGCGGCCCGTGAAGCTGGCGAAGGGGCCGGATTTGATGCGTACCTGATCGCCCGCAGAGAAGGCGTAGTAGGTCTTGGTGATGCGGGGTCGAATATACTCCATCACCAATTCCATGTCGTAGATGGTTCGCACGGCCGCTTCCAGATCGACGTAGGAATCTCTGAGCAGCTCATAGAACGGATTGCGCTCGTCCTGCGAGAGCGCGATGAAAAGGTCTGTCGCCGTGATGCGCGAGCGATGGTTGAAGCGTGCTCTTCTGAAAGCGCGCTTCAGCAGGTCTATGGTCTCGGGCGCAACGTGCACGGCGGGGCCTTCGCGGCGGGCACACTTCTCAAGGCGCTTTTCGATGAGCGCACGGACTTCGCGCGGCTCTACGGCGAGGTCGCGCATCAGCGCGTTGAAGAGGTCTGCCTCCTCGAAGGCGAGCGCCTCTATGATGTGTTCGATGGAAATGTAATTCTGATCGCGCCGCCTCGCTTCCGTCACGGCACGATCGAAGACGCGCCACCCTCTCTCTGTAAATCTTCTAACGTAAGATTCAAGCTCAGACATCTCTCTCGCCTACACTTTCCGAAGCCCTCGCGGACGGGCTTCCGAATCATGCCAGTTTTTTTGCCTTCAACTGTAACGGCCCGTCTCGGTCAGGTCGTCGTAGATCATCCCGCGACGGTCTTTCCTGGCCTTGGTGGCCGCCGTGTAGCCGCCCTCTTCGTTGCGGCTGATCTTGTTCTGCGCGTAGAGACCTTCGAGGGCGAACTCGCAGGCGGCGACCGTCTGCGCGTCGTCCGAGCGCTTAAAGTCGAAGGGGATAAGCGCCGTCTCGATAAGCTCCGGCACGGCTTCGAGGAGTTGCATACATTCGAGCGCGGATGCCGTGTCGGCCAGCCGCAGGTTGTTGCCTTGATCGAACCAGCGTACGGCGTCCGAGAAATCTATGCCGACGAAGTAGCCCTCGAAAATCTCTCCGGCGGCGCGCTTTATCAAATCCTTGGCGATGCGGTTCGCGCCGACCTGTTCGCCCTCGTATTCCAGCTCCATCTTGCCCGTCATCGAAGGGACGGCGGCGTAGATGTCCGAGATACGCGGCACGATCTCATCGTCTTCGGTGAGGAGCGAGCGGCGTTCGGCGTTCGAGACGGCCGCTTCCATGACGGTGATCGGCAGTCGTTGCGAGACGCCCGAGCGCTTGTCTATGCGCTGGTCGTCGCGCGCCTCGAACGCGATCTGCTCGACGAGGTTGCGTATAAAGTCAGGGATACGCAGGCGGCCTTCCATGCCCTCGCGCTCAGTCCATGCCTCCTGACGAGTTATCTCGACGCCGAGCTGTAGCTCCGCCGGATAATGCGTCAAAATCTCCGCGCCGATGCGATCCTTCAGGGGCGTGATGATCTTGCCGCGCGCCGTGTAGTCTTCCGGGTTGGCCGAAAAGACCAGCAACACGTCCAGGGGCAGGCGCACGGGATAGCCTTTGATCTGCACGTCGCCCTCCTGCATGATGTTGAAGAGCCCGACCTGAATTTTTCCGGCGAGGTCTGGCAGCTCATTGATGGCGAAGATGCCGCGGTTGGCGCGCGGCAGCAGACCATAATGGATCGTCAGCTCGTCGCTGAGCAGATGGCCGCCCTTGGCCGCCTTGATAGGGTCTACGTCGCCGATGATGTCTGCGATGGTAACGTCGGGCGTGGCGAGCTTTTCGACAAATCGAGCGTCGCGCTCGACCCAACTGATGGGCGTATTGTCGCCCTCGGTCTGGAGCATCTGGCGACCGTAAGCGCTGATCGGCTTGAACGGATCGTCGTTGACCTCCGAGCCGTAGATGACCGGAAGGCGCTCGTCCAGCAATTCGGTCAACTGTCGTATGATGCGGCTCTTGGCCTGACCGCGCAGGCCCAGAAGTATCAGGTTATGGCGCGAAAGGATCGCATTAACGATCTGCGGCACGACCGTTTCATCGTAGCCGACGATGCCCGGAAAAAGTTTTTCGCCCGCGCGCAGCTTACGCACCAGATTGGCGCGCAGCTCGTCCTTGACCGAGCGCGATTCGTATCCTACAGCTTTC
Organism: Pyrinomonadaceae bacterium; assembly: GCA_035940775.1. Taxonomy (GTDB): domain Bacteria; phylum Acidobacteriota; class Blastocatellia; order Pyrinomonadales; family Pyrinomonadaceae; genus DASQYE01. Next base: position 344,191 of record DASZEN010000003.1, read on the forward strand.
AGCTCGCCCAGAGTTTTTGCTAATGCCATTGCTTGAGTAGTCGCCCTTCCTTGACCCGCTCTTGTTTAGTTTAAAAAGGCTCGCCCGTCGCCTGAAGGCGAGCGTCCCGGTGAACGCGTATTCCAGGTAAAGTTTACACCAAGATTAAAGAGTACGCGCGCGCTCTCTCGCTCTGACCCTTAAGGGGCGGACTCTTCCGCCCGGATGGCCCGGCTCGCGGCCGCGATCAATTTTGAGCCCGGCCGGGCGGATGCGCGCGTTTTCCGGCGACTGGCGTGGCCTTTTCAACCGGCGGACGCATTTGGGTCGCGGGCGACGTAGCGATGATCGCCCTCATGAGCCACCAGCTTGTCGGCTTCCAGTTTTTCGAGATGCGCGACGACGGCCCGTTCTGCCATCGCGTGAGCTTTCGGCGAAACGTCCGTATAAACGCGGGCGACGATCTCTGCGGGCGTCGCCGCTCCGTCGCGCACCGCCTTCAGAATATTCGCCTCGCGTTCGAGACGATGAGCGATGTACTCGTCTATCTTCGCGTGCGGGTTGCCCATCGCCGGGCCGTGGCCGCCGAAGAGCACGGTCAGGTGCGGCAGCGAGCGCAGCCGCTCAAGCGAAGCGAGGTAGTCGCGCATATTGCCTTCGGGCGGATCAATCAGCACCGAACCGAGGCCGACTATATTATCGCCCGTCAGGGCCGCGCCCGTGCGCTCATCATAAAAGCATAGATGGCCGCGCGTGTGACCGGGCGTGTGCAGGGCGCGCAAAGCCAGTGGCGGAGTGCCCTCAAGCTCGATCAGGTCTCCGTCCTCGATCAGTCGGTCGACCTGAATCCTGCTGCGCAAAGGTTCTGCCGTCAGCCTGTGCGCGGCTACGCAGACGCGCCCGCCCAGGTGTTCTGATAAAGCCTCGACGCCGCCCGTGTGATCCGGATGAAAGTGCGTCAGGATTATTTCACGCAAAACGCGTCCCTCGCCAACAAGCTCGTCGACGCACGCTGCGAGCGCAGACTGCTCCTCCTCATAAGGGGACGCCGGATCAATGACGAGCAGCTCGCGCGAGGTGTAGATCAGGTAACAGTTGGTGTGCGTCGCGGGCGGCAAGGTCTTCGTGCGTACCGGAAAGCAGATGAAGTTTGGGCGAAACTCTATACGCCGCGTGGGCTCGCCGTGCGCCTCCGGGACTGCCAGAAAGCGCTCGATGAGATCATCCGTCAAGCCAGCGGCGAGCGTCCTTAAAGCGTGAAGCACGGGCGGCGCGCCTAGTATCTCGGAACGCTGCCATCGCTCGTAAGCCGCGCGCGCCGTCGTCCATTCGCCCGCTTCAAGCTCGCCCTCCGTAACGTGCGGCTCCTGTTTGGGCGGGCAGTTGACCAGAAAGAACCACGTATCGAAACGTCGCGGGCTGAAAGGCGGCGTCACCCAGCGACCGGCGTAAGTGAAATCCTTCGCGTCCAGATGCAGCCCATAATGGCGCAGGAGCGCCGCAAAGGAGATTCGCCCCGCTTCGAGGTCGTCGCGCAGAGAGGCCCGCTGCCCCTTCGTCAGAGTCTGCGCGCCGCGCGCAACCAGCACGCCCAGTTCTTCAAAAAGCTCGCGCGCGGCGCAAGCGATCATCGCCGCCGTCTCCGCGTCCGGAGAATTTTCCACTCGCGTCTCACCGTCCGAGGCGTCGCGCTGGCCGCCCGCGAAGGCATAAAAGCCGCCGAGGAAGGCCAGCTTAAGACTGCGCCGCACCCAGAAGACCTCCGGGCCCGCCGCAGTCTCGCGCAGAAGTATGACCGCCGCCGCATCCCTGGGCACTACGGCGGCGGCAACCGGCAAAACTCCCGCACTCTTGTCTGTCTGCGCGCTCAAAACGACCTTTGAAGAGATCAGGATGAGGGCGGCAGAGGGATGAAAGAATAATTATTCAACTTGAACAATCCTGCTTCATCCCTCACCGCTGCCGCACTCATCCCTACGGCTTCATCCCTCCGTTTCTCCCTGCCATCGAAATCGTTCGCCATCGCCTCCGTTCCAGGGATTGCCGCGCATGTGATAGCCGCCGCGTTCCCAGAAGCCGGGCTCATCCTCTGCCAGAAAGCGCACGCCCTTGACCCACTTCGCCGACTTCCAGGCGTAGAGCTGCGGGACGACGAGGCGCACCGGCCCGCCATGTTCGGGCGGGATGGGCTGGCCGTCGTGTGACCATGCGAAGAGCGCATCCTCGGCCAGAAAATATTCCAGGGGAATATTTGTGCTCCACCCGGAATCATAGCCGAAAGCGAGCGCAAACTTCGCCTCCGGTTTGAGCCCGACAACCCGTGCGAACTCGCCGGTGGAGACGCCGCCCCAGACGTTATCGAGCCGAGACCAGCGCGTAACACAATGAAAGTCGGCGTAGACCTTGACGGCGGGCAACCGCATAAAATCGTCGAGCGACCAGGATTGCGGGTGTTCTACGAGGCCGTCCGCCTCGAACGTCCACGTCGCAAGGTCAACCGCGGGCGTGCCGTGCGCGTCGAGCACGGGCCACTTGCGCGTGCGCGTCTGTCCGGGCGGAACGCGATTCGAGCGCCGCGTGTCGGGACTGATAATCACTTCCGAGTCCTGAATCTCTTCGGCACGGCGCGGCTCCCCCTTCTGATAAAGCGGATCATTAAAAAGATTTCCGAGAAAACTCATTACGCCTCAGAAGAATGTAGAAGTCAGAACCCGTGGATTCGGAAATCAGAATAAAGGGGCCGAGACCACTTTTATTCTGACTCCTGACTACTGTTTTTCCGTTTTTCTCTCGACCATCGACATCAGATCGGTGGGCATCCATTTGCCGACGCCCTTCTGTGTTTGTTCCTGAATGCCTACGGTGCGGTCGTGCCACTCGTCACGTTGATCGCCGCCGCCGCCGCGCGCCCTCTCGTAGTTCTCCGTCTGCTCAAGGCTGAGCACGATGCCGTCCACGATCTCCTTCCAGTCCTGCTGCTGAATGCCGCGCAGCACCAGCGAGAGACCGGCAGACCAATCCTCTTCGGGCGCGCGCGCGTCCTGTTCCGGTATCGCCAGATTATAGACGGGCGGAAACGGCGCGCCCGTGTATTCTCGTATAAGCTGCGCCTTGACATCCTTAAAGGAACCCTGCGGATTCTCGCGGTGAATGCCCTGCGCGCGACGAAAAATATCCGCCACCGTCTGCTGCTCCTGAGCCATGCAAATTCTCTGGCCTCCTTAAATGTTAATGTCGCCCGGAATAGAACTACCTTACACGCCGCGCGCCCGAATCACAAACCCGATGAAGAGAGGGGCGCAGGCACGCCATTTCCCCGAGAATTTTTACGCTCAATCATCATTCCCCGCTTGCATCGATTTGACATTTCCGTCCATCATATCCTCCTCAAGTCGAAAAGAACAAAATGAGCAGGGGGGGTTTTGAGCATGCCTGAAGAGGTCATTTCGGTTGAACCAACGGAACTTCATTCGGACAGGGCGGCGGGTCGGCCCGTGTGTCCCGTCTGCGGGCGTGAAGCACCCGACGGGCTCGCGCCCTTCGCCCCGCTGGCGGACGAGCTGAAGAAGATCATCTCGGCGAACGTCGCCGCCGCGTCGCTGCTCTCGGAAATCTGCCCGCGCTGCATAGGGCTGTTCGAGCGCGCCCGCGTACAGCTCGAAACGGATGCCGCCGTCTTCGAGCAGGGCGGCTACGTGCTTTCGACGCCGCTTCGGCTCGACGCCGATGATCGTTTCAAGGGGCGCGGCATCACCATCGCCTTTCTGGATTCGGGCTTTTACCCGCACACTGATCTGACCACGCCGGACAATCGCATTCTCGCCTATCACAGCCTCGTGGAGGCCGTGGGCGACAAGACCACTCTGGAAACGCCCGATCCTTCGAGCTGGCATGGGATGATGACCTCTGTGGTGGCGGCTGGCAACGGCGGGCTCTCGGACGGTTTCTATCGCGGCATCGCGCCCGAATCAAACGTCGTGCTCGTCAAGCTCGCCCGGACGGGCCGCATCTCGGAGCGCGACATAGAGCGCGGCATCGAATGGGTGTTGGCCCACCGCGAAGAGTACGGGATTCGCATAGTCAATATCTCGGCGGGCGGCGACGACGAACAGTCGTACCTTCATAACTCTCTGTCGCAGACGATTGAGCGCGCCGTCGGCGCGGGCCTGATCGTCGTCTGCGCCGTCGGGAATGCGGGTCACATGCCGGGCCATCCCGTCCTGCCTCCGGCGAGCTGCCCTTCGGTGATCGCGGTCGGTGGTCTGGACGACCGGAACTCGCTCGACCGTGCGCGGCGCGGCATGTACCGCTCCTCGTATGGCCCAACCGTGGACGGCTTGCAGAAACCTGAAGTGATCGCGCCCGGCATCTGGGTTCCCGCCCCCATCCTTCCGCACACGCCGACCGCCGAAGAGGCCGAACTCTTCGCCAAACTCGACGCCGCTCCGGACGACCAGCTTCGCGCGCTTATAGTCGAGAGCGCGGGCGTGGACAAAGACCTCGATGAGGCGCGCGACCTGCCCGTGCCGCTCTTGCGCCAGTTGATTACCATTAAGCTGCGCGAGGGCAATGTCATCACGGAGCATTACAAGTACGTTGACGGAACATCATTCGCAGCGCCCATCGTCTCTTCGATCATCGCCTGCATGCTCGAAGCCAATCCGGCGCTCACGCCGCAGCAGGTCAAGCGCATCCTGATCGAGACGGCCGAACGCCTGCCCTCGATAGAGGTCGACCGGCAGGGCTGGGGAGTGGTCGCGCCGCGCCCGGCCGTCGAACTCGCCCTCGCGCTCGGCCCCGCGCTCGTTCAGGCGTGAGCGGCTCCCAGGCGCGGCGTTTAAAATTTCAGAGCTTCATACCGGAAGCGCGTTGGAAGTAGAATGCCCGACGGCCCGAAGGGCTTTTTGTTTTCCGAGGGCTTTGAGCCGCATGAACGACTGCCGACTACAGAATGGATCAACGGTCGCCATCATCGGCGGAGGGCCGGGCGGGGCGGCCTGCGCCATCAAGCTGTTGCAGGGAGCCGACGCGCGCGGCTTGCGTCTGCGTGTGCTCATATTCGAGGGCAAGGATTTCAACGTTCATGCCAACCAGTGCGTCGGCGTCCTCTCGCCGCCCATCGAAGACGTGTTGGCGCGGGAGCTGGATTTGCACCTGCCGCGCGATCTCATCAAGCGACAGATCTTCGGTTATCGGCTGCACGGCATGCGGGAAAACGTGTTGCTGACGGGGCATGGCGCGCATGGCGGACAGCTTGAGCACGGGCGCGCGACCTACGCCGTGGAGCGCGCGCATTTCGACCGCTTCCTGCTCGATCAGGCGCGCGAGCTTGGCGCTGAAGTTATCCGTTCGCGCGTCACTGGCATTGAGTTCGTGCGCACGGGCGGGCTCGACGAGGTGCGCATCTACAGCGAATCGCTCTACGAGAAGGCGGACGTGGTCATCGGCGCCTTCGGGCTCGACGAGGCGATGCTCTCCGTCTTTGAGGAGGTGACGGCGCGCGGCCGCCGGGGCTTCGAGCGTCCGACCAGGTGGCTGAAGAGTTATCTGACGACGATTGATACGAGCGCCCGCTTCCAGGCCGAGAAGCTCGGCCATATCGTACATGCTTTTCTGCTGCCCCCTCGCTGCCCGCGCATAGAGTTCGGGGCCGTCACGCCGAAGGGCGATCATATCCTGGTCAACATCGCGGGCGAGAGTGTCTCCTCTTGCGACCTTGATCTTTTTCTACTGCTGCCGGAGGTGCAGGAGCTACTGCCCGGATTCGACGCCGGTGCGATCAACTATTACGAGGGACGTTTCCCTTCGTCCCCGGCGCGGCGTCCCTACGGGCATCGCTACGCGCTGGTGGGCGACGCGACCGGCTGGCTTCGTCCCTTCAAGGGCAAGGGCATAAATACGGCCCTCCTGACGGGCATCCGCGCGGCCGAGACGATGCTCGATTACGGCGTGTCGGAGCGCGCGCTCGGGAATTATCGCCGCGCCTGCGCCGACCTGCTGGGCGATTTTCGCTACGGAGTCGTGGTGCGACGTTTGATGTTGATGGGCGGCCGACTGTTTTTAGACCCGATGATTGATGTCGGCAAGGTAGACCCGTTGATGTATGATGCGCTCTTCGACTCGGTCTCGGGTCATGATACGTATCGCAACATCATCGCGCGCTCTCTCAGGGCACGCCTCGTGCGCAAGGTCGCCGCGAGAATGATTCGCGGGATCGGCCGTCATAGGGCGCGCCGGGCAAAGCATATGCAAGACCTAACGGTGCGCCGGATGACCGTGCGCGACATAGACGAAGTGCTGCGCCTGGACGAGAAGATCACGGGCAAGCCGCACGCCGCCTATTACGAATCGAAGGCGGCGGCCTACATCTCGCGCGCACCCGAATACTGTCTGGTCGCAGAACACCGCGACCGCGTCGTTGGCTTCGTCCTCGGAGACGTGCGCGGCTGGGAGTTTGCCACAGAGTTGTCGGGCTGGCTTGAGATCATCGGGGTCGATCCGGATTATCACGGCCAGGGCGTGAGCCGCGCCCTGATGGACGAGCTGTTCGCGAAGTTTCACAGAGCGGGCGTCGGCGTCGTCAATACTATGGTCAACTGGAATGACGGCGACCTGATAGACTACTTTCGCGCCAACGGGTTCGACCGTGGCGAGTACGTTAATCTGGTCAAGCGCCTCGGAGACGAAGAAGGGGAAGCGGAATAAGGATTGAAGGCCGAAAGCGGCGGCGGCGAACAAGATCGAAGAGCGCCCCGACGAAGCTTTGCCTGCTAGACATGCGCGACGGGGCTGTGCCACAATCCCTCGCACCCAAGCACAAACCGCAAACCGAATCAGCACGAGAGGAGAGCGTTTAGATTCACATGGCAGAGAATGAGACTGATGTGACGGCCAGCAGCAGCAGCGCGCCCGCCGCCGCAGAGGGTGGCGAAGGCGAGGCGCCGCCGCCCGATGCGGCCACCGCCGCCACCGAAGAGATTACGTATCACGCCGTCGAAAAGGATGGACAGGTGACGGCCATCTGGGAGATGCAGGGTCGTAAGCACCTGCGTACCATAGACCCGCGCTCGCGCCAGGGTCAGGATATTCTGCGCCTCTACACCGCAGAGCATCATGACGATGCAGGCGCAGCCGAGGGCGGTGGTAGTGGCGGCGGAGGAGGCGGCAGCGAGCCCACCGCTTCCTGATTCCTCGCTTCCCGATTCTTTCCGAAAACCATTCCCCCTCGGGTCTCTTTGATCGGAACCTGTAAGAGAAGAGTCGTGCCCCGTCAGCAGGCGGCGGGCGCGGCTCTTCTCTTTTTCTACAGGGCCATAATCAGCTCACGCTGGCGGTCTGTCTCCGCAAAGCCGTGGGCCATAAGCGGCGCGTTGAAGATACTGGTCTCGGGTTCGTTGATGATGCGAAGCGCGCCCCCTACGTGATCGAGCCCGGCGCAGAGCGCGGCGGCGTATTCGCTTCCCCTGGCCGCGAGATCAACTATGTAAGTCATGCCGTCGGGCCACGCTCTGAACAAGGCGTAGGCGTCCGGGCTGTCACGCTCGCCCAGATAAAGAGCGCGCAGTCCGTCCATCACCAGCAGCGCAGGCAGATCGCGCTGCCATGCGGGCGGCTGCAAGTGCAGCCTGTGAAAGTGTCTGAGCAATTCGGCGGGCGCCCCCTCCGCGAGCGGGGCGACGTGTGCAGGGGGGGCAGCCTCGCGCCGCGCGCCATTGCGCTCCAGGATCAGGAGTTCGCGCGCCGTTCGCATGCCCGCGCTCTCGTATAATCTGGCGGCCGCAAGATTCTGTTGAAGCACTTCCAGTGTCAGCAGCCGTACATGGCACGAGCGCGCCTCTGCGACAAGCGCGCGCATCAATTCGTGGGCGAGCCCGCGCCCGCGCGACTTTAACGTAATGCCGAAGCCTCCGACCCATCCCACTTCGCCGCGAAGTCCGAGCAGCGCCATGCCCGCAAGCTCATCGGCAGCGTCGTAGGCCAGCAGCGAGTGGTGAATATCCAGATGTTCAAAGCGCGTGCGTCGCGCGAGGCGCTCGCCCGTAAGCATCATCGGATGAAAGTAACCCTCGAAAGCTGCGTTGAAGGCCGAGGCCACCTGTTCCATGCTCGCGGTCGCGGCGGAGATGATTCTCAACTTGTCGGCCATCCCGGTCACTCCTCAAAGGTTTATAAGGGCCGCAAAAGGCGGCAAGCAGCGACGCGCCCCCTGACGCTTGCCCGGCGCGGAAGATTTACGGACTGAATTGTTCGCCGTCTCGATGCCTGTTTTACCATGACCGCTGTGTATTTACTCGCACCATCCGACGCGCAAAAGTTTATTGTGCGGGAAGCGCCGCCGGGATTATACTGGCCCTCCTTCCGGGGAAAACCCTGTCCATATCGGAGGTCGGCCATGAAGTATCACCGCGAAAAGTTGGCCCTCAAGGGTCTCTCGCCGCTCGCCGTCGGCGCGGCGGCCCTCCTGATGATCCTATCAATTCCCGGCCTCGCACAGAGAGGCGGCACGAGCGGCCCCTCTCCCGGCGCTAACAGGGCGCGCGAGCGCGGGGTGATCGAACATGAGCGGCAGATGCGCGTCATGCTCAACAGTAAAGAGGCCGAGCAGCCGAGCAATGAGGCCCAGCTTCAAGCCATCATCGAACAGACCCGCCAGGATTTCGACCGCATACAGGTCGTCACCCGAGAGATGATGCGCGCCGTCGGGACGAGAGACCGCTTCGACTACAAAAGTATTATGGATATGACGGCGGAGATCAGAAAGCGCGCCCGGCGGCTCAAGGATAATACCAACCTCCCGAAGCCCGACGACCATCAGGCGGTTCAGAGGAAACAGGGTGAGATCGGCGAGGAAGAGATGAAGGAAGCTCTTCTGGCGCTCAAGGATCGGGTCACGAGTTTTGTAATGAATCCTCTCTTCCAGTCCTCGAACCTGATCGACGTTAAGCTAGGGGTGGCGGCCAGCCGCGACCTGGAAACGATCATCGAGCTGAGCGGCCAGATCAGAAAAAGCGCCGAGAAGCTGAGCAAAACTTCGGCCCCTTAAATCAGGTGACGAGATTCAGCGGCGCGCCCGTGACGAACGCTTCTATATTCAGGATGACCTGATCGGCGAGCGCCTGCATCGCGCCCTGGCTGGCCCATGCGACGTGCGGGGTGAGTATGAAATTCGGCACATCAAGCTTAAGCAGCGGATTGCCCTCTGTGGGCGGCTCGCTCGTCAACACGTCAAAGCCCGCGCCCGCAATCTTTCCCGAGAGAAGCGTCTGAACGAGCGCGCTCTCCGACACAAGCCCGCCGCGCGCCGTGTTAATCAGGAGCGCGTCCTCGCGCATGGATTCAAGCTCCGGCGCGCCGATCATATTTCTCGTCTCATCCGTCAGAGGGCAATGCAAACTCACCACATCGCTCCCGCGTAGAACCTCTTCAAAGCTCACGCGGCCCTGCCTGATCGTCCTCGCTCCCTTGTGTTCGCTGACGAGCAGGCGCATGCCGAAGGCTTCGGCCAGTCTGCCCACGGATTGGCCGAGAGCGCCGTAGCCGATAACGCCCAGTGTGCTCGCGTTGAGGTCTCGGATGGGATGGTTGAGCAGGCAGAACTGTTCGGCGCGCTGCCATGCGCCGTCGCGCAGGTCTTGACGGTAAGCGATCAGGTTGCGGCGCAGCGCGAGGATGAGCGCGAAGACATGCTCGGGCACGGAATGGCGGGCGTAGTCGCGCACGTTCGAGACGCTGATCCCGTGCTCGCGGCAGTAATCCAGCTCGACGTTATCGACGCCGGTCGCCGCCACCGCGATGAACCTCAGACGCGGCAGCCGCGATAGCTCTTCCTCGCCGAGGCGCACCTTGTTACAGATGGCAATCGTCGCATCGAGCAATCTAGCGACCGTCTCGCCCGGACTCGTCGATGCGTATTCCTGCCAATCGTGCGCGAAGGATGGCCGCCGGAAAATCGCCTTGAAGGTATCGCGCTCTAAAAAAACAATACGTTCCATAATGAGAAAGGGTAAAGGATCAGGGCCGCGAGGGCGAATGGTTAGCGGCGCGCGCACACACATGGGGGCGGGGCCGTACTCACAAATTTCCCGGCATTCATAGAGGCGCGAGCGCCCGAACCCGAGCTTCAGGTCAAGACCTGCGTCCGTATAAAACCCCAGAAGATAATAGCGAAGCCGCCGATCTCGCCTGCGATGAGCAGGTACATGTACCAGGTCGTGGTGAAGTTGCGTTCGCGAAAAATATTATCCGTCCGGTCGCGAAGCCCATGCGCCGTGTAACCCAGGATTGTGATGGCGAAGAAGGCGAGCGGCAGGATGGCCGCCCACGTCTGCACCCATTGCGGGTAGGGGCTGTATTCGAGCAGCCGCGCGATCACGAGCGCGGCGAAGCTGTATAGAAACGAAGCGCGATGCGCGATGTCTATGTAGACGGGAGCGCGATGCAACTCGCTCGTCATGATGCCCCTGTATTTCAGGACGCCCGTCAACAGACCCGACAGTAGAAACAGTCCCGAAGCGAAAAGGCTGATTTTGATCGCGGGGGTCATATCACCTCCATAAAGCCAGAGAGAGTGTCTGTGTGTGCGTGTCAGCGGAATCCAGCGCCGCGCCGGTTAACTAAAGATCGGAGCCGACGCAGGGGACGCGAGCAGAGGCGCGACTTATCCTATGTCCTGCGGGGCGCGGCGGCCAAGCCCGCGCGCGCGCGTAATCCGGCCTGGGCCCGTAGATGCTCCGGCGCGCTTTATTTTTTCAACGGTCTGCTGTAATAATGCCGCATAATTTGTAATTGAATCCAGACCGGATAGACGGGTCTTGCCATCTTGATTAAGAAGATCGAGCCCGATTCCATCGGCTTAAGTCTGAGCGGCCATGACGATCTTAAAGACGAAGTCGAAGCGACGATTTCTGCTCTGGTTCCTCAAGGGTGTACAGGAACCCGAAGGCCCGCACGAGAAGGAGGGCCAGCATCACCAGCATTCCTGGTGGCAGGTGATGTGTTTGACGGGCGTCGATTATTTCTCGACGCTCGGCTACCAGCCGGGCATCGCCATCGTCGCGGCGGGCGCTCTCTCGCCCATAGCGACGCTGGTGCTCGTGCTCTTAACGCTCTTCGGAGCGCTGCCGATGTACAACCGGGTCGCCGCCGAAAGCCCGCATGGCGACGGCTCGATTTCGATGCTGGAGAATCTGCTGGCGCGCTGGAAGGGCAAGCTCTTCGTGCTCGTCCTGCTTGGTTTTGCGGCCACCAGTTTCATCATCACGATCACGCTCTCGGCCGCAGACGCCGCCGTTCACATTGCCGACAACCCTTACGCGCCCCATTTCTTTCACCACCGGATAGTCGTCACGCTCTTTCTGATCGCGGCCCTCGGCGCGGTCTTTCTAAAGGGCTTTAAGGAAGCAATCGGGATCGCCGTCCTGCTCGTCGCCGTTTATCTCGCTCTGAATCTGATAATCATCCTCGTAGGCTTTTACCAGATCATTACTCACCCGCAGGAATTGACCGAGTGGAAGGACGCGCTTTTCCAGAGTCACGGCAGTCCCCTGGCGATGATCGGCGCGGCGCTGATCGTTTTTCCGAAGCTCGCGCTCGGGTTATCCGGCTTCGAGACCGGCGTGGTCGTCATGCCTTTGGTGCGCGGCGATAGGGCGCTGACGGACGAAGAGCTGGACTCGATACACGAGACGCGCAGCGCACGCAGGCCCCCGCCCGACGCGCAGGCGCTATTGGAGGGGCGCATACGCAATACGCGCAAACTGCTCAAGACGGCCGCGCTGATTATGTGCGTCCTGCTTATTTCGAGCAGTATCGTGACCACGCTGCTGATCCCGCTCGAAGAGTTTCGCCCCGAAACCGAGACGCAGGAAGCGGGGGAGGCAAGCGGGCGTGCCCTGGCCTACCTCGCCCACCATTATCTGGGGAGCGTGTTCGGAACCATCTACGACCTGAGCACGATCTCTATACTCTGGTTCGCGGGTTCGTCGGCGCTCGCCGGTCTACTGAATATTATTCCGCGCTACCTGCCGCGCTACGGGATGGCCCCGGAATGGGCGCGGGCGACCCGGCCGCTGACGCTCGTCTTAACGGCGGCCTGCTTTGCCGTGACCATCTTTTTCAAAGCGGACGTTGAAGCGCAGGGCGGCGCGTACGCTACAGGCGTGCTGGCCCTGATGAGTTCGGCGGCAATCGCCGTCACGCTCTCGACGTGGCGCAAGGGGGAGGCGATGCGCTGGCCTTTCCTTCTGATCTCGCTCGTGTTCCTCTACACGACCGTCGTCAATATCATAGAGCAGCCGGAGGGCATCAAGATCGCGCTGGTCTTCATCGCCGCCATCGTGGTGGCCTCTCTCTTTTCAAGAATCTGGCGGACGACGGAGCTGCGCGTCGAGCGGGTCGAGCTGGATCAGACCGCCCAGGAATTTATAAACGAAGCGAGTCGCGGCACGATTCGCATTATCACTAACCGCTGTGACCGAGGCGATGCCAACGAATACCGTATGAAAGAGAAGGAGAAGCGCGAGGACAATCACATTCCTTCCTCGGAGCCGATCATCTTCTTTGAAGTCACGCCGAGCGACGCCTCAGAGTTCGCGGGCGCGCTCAGAATCAAGGGCGAAAAGGTTGACGGCTATAGAGTCCTGAGAACGGAGAGCCCCGCCGTGCCGAATGCGATAGCAGCGTTTCTGCTCTACTTGAGGAATAAGACGGGCAAGCTGCCGCACGTCTACTTCGGATGGAGCGAGGGCAACCCCTTAGCCTACCTTTTGAAGTATGTCGCCTTCGGCGAGGGCGATACGGCTCCGACCACGCACGAGGTCTTGCGCCAGGCCGAGAAAGACCCGGAGAAGCGCCCGACCGTCCACGTCGGCGGTTGAAGGGCGGGAGCGGCAGAACCTTCCCAAGTACTCCGCGCGCACGGCAAAAGATAGAAAAGCACGCGCGCCCCCTCTCCGAAGCCCGGCGCAGCGGCAGTAATAGTTGTTGTTCTTGTTGTTCCACTGTTGATTTGCGCCGTTGAGGGGCGTAATATTTTTCGGGTTGCAGGATTTGAATTGACAATTTGTCTGCCGAAGTTATTCGCCGCGCGCGCCCCGGAGAGAGAGATAAGGTGCGCGAAAGGCGGCGAGCAACGCGGGGGAACCAACCTCCTGCTCTATCGCACACGCGAGAGAGAGAGAGCAGGAGACGGGGCGTATCATGAGTTTCGGATGGTCGATCACCACGAAGAACTCGTGTAGGGCACTTCCAGGCCCGAGCCCGTCAGCTAACCTCGTAGGCGTGAGCGGAAGAGACAGAGGATAGATCAATCTCCATTCCGTATCGCCACGGCCACTGATGCGCTTTCGTTTTGCTGATGCGCTTGGTGGCTTTTGTGTGTCCGGGGTGAGTTTGTGAGTCGTGTCCTCGTCGCCCTTCCAAAACTTAATGTTTGACGGGGCGCAACAATGGCAGTTCTCCAAAGTAAATCGAAACGACGATTCAAGCTCTGGCTCTTCAGAGGGGTAAAGGAAGCCGAAGGCCCGCACGAGAAGGAGGGCCAGCATCACCAGCATTCCTGGTGGCAGGTGATGTGTTTGACGGGCGTCGATTATTTCTCGACGCTCGGCTACCAGCCGGGCATCGCCTTTCTGGCCGCCGGAGCGCTCTCGCCCATAGCGACGCTGATTCTGGTCTTGCTGACGCTCTTCGGAGCGCTTCCAATCTACAGCCGCGTCGCCGAAGAGAGCCCGCACGGTGAAGGCTCGATTTCGATGCTGGAGAATCTGCTGGCGCGCTGGAAGGGCAAGCTCTTCGTGCTCGTCCTTTTGGGCTTCGTCGCCACCGATTTCATCATCACGATCACGCTCTCGGCCGCGGACGCCACGGCGCACGTCATCGAGAACCCGTTCGTCGAGGCCCATCTACCCTTCCTGAACCACAAGGTCGGCGTGACGCTTTTCCTGATCGCCACGCTCGGCGCGATCTTCATCAAGGGCTTCAAGGAAGCGATCGGAATTGCCGTCGTACTCGTCGGAGTCTATCTACTGCTGAACGCCATCGTGGTCTCGGTCGGCCTCTACCAGTTGTTTACGCACCCGCAGCATTTTCCACAGTGGAAGCAGGCGCTCTTTGCGTATCCGAAGGTACACGGCAATCCTCTATTGATGATCGGCATCTCGCTCCTGCTCTTCCCGAAGCTTGCGCTCGGGCTCTCCGGATTTGAGACGGGCGTGGCCGTGATGCCGCTCGTGAGGGGCGATAGAAATTTAAGCGACGAGGAAATAGATTCGATCCACTCGACGAAGAGCGGGCGCAAGCCCGAGCCCACGACGCAGGCGTTGCTGCGGGGTCGAATCCACAACACGCGCAAGCTGTTGCGCTCGGCGGCGCTCATCATGAGCGTCTTCCTGATCGCCAGCAGCTTTGTGACCGCCACGCTGATCGAGCCCGAGAAGTTTCAAGCGGGAGGCGAAGCCAGCGGACGCGCGCTCTCCTACCTCGCGCACAGCTACATGGGCGATCTGTTCGGCACGGCCTACGACCTGAGTACGATTCTCATCCTGTGGTTCGCCGGGGCATCTGCTATGGCCGGACTTCTGAATATCGTGCCGCGCTACCTGCCGCGCTACGGGATGGCCCCGGACTGGGCGCGGGCGACCCGTCCGCTCGTCATCGTCTATACCCTGATCGCCTTCGCCGTGACCCTGATTTTCAAGGCGGACGTGGAAGCGCAGGGCGGCGCATACGCCACAGGCGTACTGGTCTTGATGACTTCGGCGGCCGTCGCCGTCACGCTCTCCGTCCGCCGAAAGCGGGGGCACTGGTGGGCCTTTCTTCTGATCTCGCTCGTCTTCTTCTATACGACCGTCGTCAACGTCATAGAGCGCCCCGAGGGCATCAAGATCGCATCGTTCTTCATAGGCGCGATCATTCTCACCTCGCTGGTGTCCAGGGTTTGGCGCACGACGGAATTGCGCGTCCAAAAGGTGGAGTTGGACGAGACGGCGCGCGACATCATCGATGAGGCGAAGAGCGGGACGATTCGCATCGTCGCCAATCGCTGCGACCGTGGCGACGTGGACGAGTACCGTATGAAGGAGAGGGAGAAGCGCGAGGATAATCACATCCCGCCGGGCGAGCCGATCATCTTCTTTGAAGTCAGCCCGAGCGACGCCTCGGAGTTCGCGGGCGTGCTGCGTATCATGGGCGACCGCGTGGACGGTTACCGCGTGCTGCGTACGGAAAGCCCGGCCGTGCCGAATGCCATCGCCGCCTTCCTGCTACACCTGCGTAACAGGACGGGCAAGCTGCCGCACGTCTACTTCGGATGGAGCGAGGGCAACCCCCTGGCCTACCTCTTCAAGTACATAGCCTTCGGCGAGGGCGATACGGCTCCGACCACACACGAGGTCTTGCGAAAGGCCGAGAAAAATCCGGAGAAGCGCCCGACCGTTCACGTCGGCGGATGACTAAGAACGGTCGAAGTAAGTCGGGGCAAGAGAAGAGGGCGGAGGATGAAAGAGAAGCCCTTTCATCCTCCGCCCTCTTTGGTGCCGGAGCCCCGGCCAGCGCTTTTTTAATTGCCCCTGAGCACAGTTACCATCACCGTTTGGGTAGACCTATTGCCTGCGCCGTCGGTCGGCGTAAAGGTGATCGTGTATATGTTCACGGGCATTTGAAACAAACATTTTCTCCATACCTTTACAGAAGATCGAACAGGATCATTCTTTCGCAGCCGATTACCGGCTGTCCCACGAGGTATGCCTGAGAAGGCGCTCTTAGAGAGCAATACTATCGCGCATAGCTGCTGACCCGGGAGGTGAGAAGATGGAAGCAGCGCTAACGGGGCTCGAACCCGTGATCTCCGCCTTGAGAGGGCGGCGTGTTAACCAACTACACCATAGCGCCACAAATGAAAACGAATTATAGAATCCCGCGCGCATGGTTGGCAAGCGGGCCTCTGTGGCCCTCGCCCGACCGCCGCGTGAAGGGCGCGGCCCCGACAAGCTTCTCAGACGCCGCCTTTCCGCATGTGGAAATATATTTCGACGGTGACGGGCGAGCGTTATATTATCTTTAGCGTCAGCCTTGTATGAGCTATGAATGGCCTCGAAGGAGAAGAGAATGCGGATTGCGGTGTTGCGGGAGACTCAGGACGGAGAAGCGCGCGTCGCGCTGATGCCCGAGTCGGTCAAAAAGCTTGTCGCCCTGAAGGCGTCCGTGGCCGTCGAGAGCGGAGCGGGCCTCGGGGCGGGCGTTGTGGATGAAGACTACGCGGGCGCTGGCGCGGAGGTCTTGCGGGACAGGGACGGACTGCTCTCATCGGCAGATATACTGGTCGCCATCAACCGTCCTGCGGCGGAAGATTTCAGGGCCATGAAGCAGGGCTCGGTCGTCATAGGCTTCCTGCGCCCGCTGGACGAGCCCTCGGCGCTCGCGCCCGCCATCGCGCAGCACCTCACAACCTTTGCGATGGAGTTGATCCCGCGCACGACCCGCGCACAGGCGATGGATGCGCTCTCTTCGATGGCGACCGTGGTCGGTTACAAGGCCGTACTGATGGCGGCCGACCGACTACCGCGCATGTTCCCCATGCTCATGACGGCGGCGGGCACGGTCGTCCCGGCGCGCGTGCTGGTTTTGGGAGCCGGTGTCGCCGGGCTTCAAGCAATCGCCACGGCGCGACGGCTCGGGGCCGTGGTCGAGGGCTACGACGTGCGCGCCGCCGCTGGCGAGCAGGTACGCTCGCTCGGCGCGACCTTTCTGGAAGTAGACCTCGGCGGGATTCAAACGGAGGATGCAGGCGGCTACGCCAGGGAATTGACCGAAGAGGCCATGAGCCGGGGCCGCGACCTGATCGCCAAACACGCCCGCACCGCCGACGTAATCATCACCTCGGCGCAGGTTCCGGGCCGCCCCGCGCCGCTGCTCCTGACGATGGAGGCCGTCGCCGGTATGAAGCGCGGCTCCGTCATAGTAGACCTCTCCGGCGCTTCGGGCGGCAACTGCGCCGTCAGTCGTCCCGGCGACGCTTACGAGAGAGACGGCGTCCTTATCATGGCCCCGCTCAACCTCGCGGCGACAGTCCCGGTCCACGCCAGCCAGCTCTACTCGCGCAACCTTACGGCCTTCCTGCATCTCTTAATCAAGGACGGGGAACTCAGCCTCGACATGACGGACGACGTGGTTGGCCCATCCTGCGTAACGCATCAGGGCACGTACACCAATCCGCGAGTCGCCGCCGCTTTGGAATCGATGGCAAGCAAATAAAGGATATGTTCAACTCGGCATAATCGGCACACAAACGGGTTTTCAAAAATGGAAACCGGGGTGACATCTAAAACAAGAGGATCAGCTTATGACTTTGCCAGTCTTCATCGCTTCTGAATCGTCTGTTACGGCTGAGACGCTCATCCCGGCGCTGTATGTGTTTGCGCTGGCGGCGTTTCTCGGTTACCAGGTGATTTCGCGCGTGCCGCCGCTGTTGCACACGCCTTTGATGTCGGCGACCAATGCTATTTCGGGCATCTCGCTGGTGGGGTCAATCGTGACCGCAGGCGCGCAGTACAACCGCATCAGCACCATCCTTGGGGTCACGGCGGTGACGTGCGCGACCATCAACGTGGTCGGCGGGTTTATGATTACGGATCGCATGCTCAGGATGTTCAAGAGGAAGATCGCGCCCGCCGATCCGACCAAAGAGCTGGCCGCAAAGGATGGTGGTAAAGAGAAGCGATGACCACTTACTTCATCGAACTCACTTATCTGGCGGCGTCCATACTTTTCATCCTCGGCTTGAAGGGCCTGAGTCATCCCGAATCGGCGCGGCGCGGCATGCACCTGGCCGAACTAGGCATGCTGCTCGCCATCGTCGGCACGTTGCTGCATCGCGAGATCATCAGCTACGAATGGATCATCGCGGGGCTTTTCGTGGGCTCTGCCATCGGTGCGGCGATGGCCTACTGGGTTCCGATGACGGCGATGCCGCAGCGGACGGCGCTCTCGCACGCCTTCGGCGCGTTCGCAGCCGCGCTCGTGGGCATCTCCGAATATTACCGTCACGGCGCTGGCCTGGGCCAATTCAAGATGTCTGCCATCGGGTTAGAGGTGATGCTCGGCGCGCTGACGACCACGGGCAGCCTGATCGCCTTCGCCAAGTTGCAGGGACTCGTGCGCGGCACTCCCGTCACCTACAAGGGACAAAATATCTTCAACATGACGCTGATGGCCGTGACCCTGGGCCTCTTCGTCTATCTGCTCTTTGTGCCGGATGCGGCGACCGCTTTCTATGTGATGGTGGGGTTGGCGTTCGTCTTCGGCATTCTGCTGGTGATGCCCATCGGAGCGGCGGACATGCCCGTGGTGATGTCGCTTCTAAACTCCTACGCGGGGCTGGCGGCTGCTGCCACGGGCTTCGCCCTCTCGAATAATGTGCTCATCATAGCGGGCACGCTCGACGGCTTTTCCGGCTTCATTCTATCGATACTGATGTGCCGGGCGATGAACCGCTCGATGACGAACGTTTTGTTCGGCGCGTTCGGCAGCGAGACGAGCGCCGGGGCGGCGGGCGATGGCGAGCAGGGGATGATGCGCGAAATCGGGTTGGAGGATGTCGCCGTGCAGCTCGCCTATGCCAAGCAGGTGGTCTTTGTTCCGGGTTACGGGATGGCGACGGCCCAGGCGCAGCATGCGGTGCGTGAGCTGGCGAGCATACTGGAATCAAAGGGCGTGGCGGTCAAGTATGCCATTCATCCGGTGGCGGGGCGGATGCCGGGCCACATGAACGTGCTGCTGGCCGAAGCGAACGTGCCCTATTCGTCGCTGTACGAGCTGGAACAGATCAATCCGGAGTTTCCTTCGACGGATGTCGCCATCGTCATCGGCGCAAACGACGTGGTAAACCCGGACGCGCGCGACAATCCGAACAGCCCGATAGCAGGGATGCCGATACTGGAAGTAGACCGCGCGCGCTCGGTCGTAGTGCTCAAGCGGGGCAAGGGCAAGGGGTTTTCAGGGCTCGAAAATCCACTCTTCTTCAAGCCCGCGACCGGGATGCTCTACGGCGACGCCAAGGATTCGCTCAACCGTCTCTTGCAGGCCGTCCAGCATGTGTAAGGCTTTTTGCTTTTGAGGGATTATCCGAAGAGTCAAATGGCTTTCCAGGCGCGCGGGGGTAGCTGCCTGATGCCTCTATGCTGGCCCGTCCGTAACCGCGCCGTTAACGCTTCATGCCGGGCGGGCGCAAAAAACCCCCTCTTGTCCGGCCTGATGGTCGAAACCCTTACTTTACGCTTTTGGCCTCTCCTTAATTTAACCGCCGCGACTTGGCGAACGAGTGCAAATCAGTCATCATCGAATCATACCCACCACAGGGAACCAGGCTTTAACGTCGGGCATCATAGGAGAGAGCATGCGTAGATTCTTGTTTATATGGTTACTGGCGGTCGCGCTTCTGACGCCGCTTCCGGTCTCTTACGCGCAGACGGCGGCGACGACCGGCGTCAGGAGCGTGACGATTCCCGCTCCGGCGCGCGAAAGCGCCGAGCAGATCACGGCCAAGCAGTTGAAGGACTATCTATACTTCGTCGCCTCGGACGAGATGGAGGGACGCGACACGCCTTCGCGCGGGCTGAACACGGTGGCGAAATTCATCGCCCTGAATCTCTCACGCTGGGGACTGAAGCCCGCCGGGGATGACGGCTCCTACTTTCAAAAGATCATCCTGCGGCGCGGCAAGCTCGATCCGGCCAAGACCGGGGCCGAGATCAGCGGTCGCAAATTCTCTCTGGGCCAGGATTTCTTCGCGGCTCTGAACACGGGGACGGCCAGCGGCCAGCTCGTTTACGTAGGCCACGGCTGGGTCATCAGGAATAAGAACATAGACGCTTATCGAGGGGTCGATATCAGGGGCAAGATCGTCGTCTTCTATGGCGGAGGATTGCCGAAGGGTGTGAGCCTCGCCGACCTGACAGGCACGCAGGGCTCGGACTGGGATACGCCTTCGGAATACGCCTGGAAGCACGGCGCGAAGGGCGCGATCATCATTCCGGATTCCAGGGTGCTGAGCACCTTGACGGGCAGGCGGCAGGTCATGCTTGAGCAGCGCGGGCCGTTCAGCGTCGTCAATTATGAGCAGGCTGAAGCGCAGACGACCGAGATGCCGATCATCACCGCCTCGGCTGAAATGATTAAAACTCTCTTTCAGGGAGAGAAGGTGGACGGCGCGGCGATACTCAGCGCGAGGGAGGCGGGCGAGGCGGGCGACTCTTTTGAGCTTAGCCCGGCGAAGCGCGCCACCTTTACGGTCGCCAATACCTACGACGAGACGCAGACGCAGAACGTGCTCGGCATAGTTGAGGGCAGCGATCCCGTACTCAGGAACGAGTATGTCGCCATCGGCGCGCATTACGATCACGTCGGCGTGCGCGGGGCAGCGAGCGTCGGCGATAAAATCTACAACGGCGCGGACGATGACGGGTCTGGAACGGTGGCGCTGCTGGCGATGGCCGAGGCTCTATCGCACGCCGACAAGCGCCCGAAGCGCAGCGTTCTCTTCATCTGGCATACGGGCGAAGAGAAGGGCCTCTGGGGCTCGCAGTATTTCACCGAGAAACCGACCGTCCCGCTCGCCTCAATCATCACCGAACTCAACATAGACATGATCGGGAGAAGCAGGCCGCAGGGCGACGCGAACCCCGCGAACCGCGCTCTTTCGGGCCCGAACGAGATTTACGTCATCGGCTCGAAGATGATGAGCACGGAGCTGGGCCAATTGAGCGAAGCCGTCAACAGGTCTTATCTCAACCTGTCTTTCAACTATCTCTACGACAACCCGAACGACCCGAACCGCTTCTTCTTCCGCTCGGATCACTTCAACTATGCGCGCAAGGGCATTCCGATCATCTTCTACTTCGACGGCGAACACGAGGACTATCATAAGCCAGGCGATTCGCCCGACAAGATTGATTATCAGAAGATGGAGAAGGTCGCGCGTACCATCTACGTCACGATGTTGGAGTTGGCCAACGCCAAAACGCGCCCGCGCGTGGATAAACCGCTCTCGCCGGAAGTGATAAAAAGCAGCGGATTCTAAGCTGATAGCGTGTGGAAGAGGCCCCGCGCGGGGCTTCTACTGACTTCATAAGCGTTTGCGTCATCTCCACTCGCCGAAGCGCTCGCGCGCCGTCTCGCGTCGCGCGTGGAAGCGATTGCGTATGAGCATCAGTTGTTCGCGCCGGTACTCAAACATCCAGCCGACGAGCGCCAGGAGCGCGCCCACCGTCACCAGATAAATCTTCAAAGGAACTTGCAGCCAGTCCACGCTCGTCAGAGCGAGCGCCGCCAGCTCTATCAAGAGCGTGATGGCTCCCAGGAGAACCGGCGCGCGCAATCTCCCCAGCATGCCGAACAACACGAGCACGAGCGATGCGCAGAGCGTCGCCAGATCGCGCGACGGCGCGGGCAGGTCGAGCAGCAAACGAAACTGTAGCGCGCGCAGCAGGAGCGGCCCCGCCAGAAGAATACTGCCCGTCCAAAAGAGCAGGCTCGTGTCGGACTCGTAATCATTCCACTCGCGCCGGAATGAGATGTAGGCCACGACGAGCAGCAGCAGGGCGACGGGCGAAGTATAAACTTCAACATCAACCAGCGGCTCAAATCCGCTGCGCAGGCACGCGAGCGCGTAAGCGACGACGCTCAAATACAACCCGGCGCGAAAGTATCGGACGCGCTCCAGCCCCTTTGAAAACAGGCTGACCAGGAATGACACGAGCGCGAGAGACCCCACGGCGACCGACGGCGTGAGCAGCAACGGATCGCTCGCTCGCAGATGTTGCGAAGCCTGTAAGAGCGCCGCCACAAAAACGAGCGCCATCGCGGCCACCGCCGCATGAAGCGCGGGCGCGGCCAGCCACTCTGCCCGGCGCGCGCGCGCCATACCTGCCACCGCGAAGAAGACCGGAACCGGAATCAGCGCAATGAGAGCGGGGAACCACTGGCCTTCCGTACCGAGCGCCACAAGGATAGTAATAAAGAAGGCGAGCGCGTGCGTCGCCGCAAAGTAGACGGGCAAATCGGTACGCCTTTCGGCGGCGCGCTCCGTCCAGTAAACGAGCGCCAGGAGCAGCACCCACGCGGCGCCGAAGCCGCCACGGTCAAAGAGCGCGAGCGCCGTCGTAAACCAGAGTAACGCGCACAAGATGACGGCCCCGTCCATCAATAGCCGAATCGTCCCGTGGGGCGACCTGTTGGAGCCCTGCGCCTCGGCCCTTTCCGGCTGAAACCACTTCGCACATGCTTTGTTCAGGGCGAAGGCGGCGCAGATGACGCCCGCCGCGATGGGCCACGCGCGGGGCCAGACGCCTGCGCGCTGCAAGGCGTCGAGCAATGAGGCGACCGTGATGATGACGGCCAGCGAGGCCACGCTCGCACCCCTTACGGAACGCTCACGGCGGGCGCGCAAGACGCCGTAGAGAAGCGCCCCTAAAAGCGCACAGAACATCGCCGCGCGCGGCACGAAGGGCTCGCCCTCCGACAGGTATAGAACAAGCGCGACCACGCTCGCCCATAACAGAAGCAGTAGAACCTCGGCATCGGCGGTTCGCACCAGCGGTGCGACGAGCTGCGTCTCGCGCTGCTGCTCGCGGGCGACGACGGCGACCATGTACAGCGCGAAGGGCCATGCCGCGCACAGGGCCGTAAAGAGCGTTTCGGAGCCGAGCGACGCGCTCAGGAGCGCCACCAGGAATGCGGTCGAGGCGAGGATGGCAGCCGTATGGCCGAAGACGTGCTGCGCCGCCCGCTCGCAGAGTCGCGGCGAGCCGAGGGCCACGAACGCACATGCCAGCAGGGCGAAGCCAGCGCTCTGCTTGACGGTGAAAGCATCCGCGCCAAGCAGCGCGGCGAAAGCGACCGGCACGAGCATCGCGCCGAGAATCACGCTCGACAGGTAGAGCGCTCTGACCAACTGCGAATCCTGCGCGCGACGTGCCGCCAGAGAGACGCCGAGCGCGGCGGCCGCGAGCGCCAGAATCCGGGCGGCCGCCGAAAGGCGCAGCCCGTCCGTCGTCAGAAACAGAGTCCAGAAGAGGGCGAGCGCACAGAGCGCGTAGAACAGGACGCGCCGCCGCGCGTCTATGTAGCGGCCCGTGAACCACGCCACGTAGGCGAAGCCCGTGAACAGGATCATCGCCATGCTCGAATCGTAACCGCGCGCGCGCAGCCTGAATATTCCGTCGTAAAGAGAGAGCGATGGGCCCATGCGCAGCGGCATGTAGAGAAACGCGCAGAAAAAAGCGCAGGCGAGCGCCGCGCGCACAAGCGGCTCGCTCCACAACTCTGCGCCCCAGCGCCCGACAACGCTCGCACTCCTTTCAGTCTCCGCTTCATCCTCGACGGTTGGTTTAGCCGCTTCGCCCGCCTCCGCCGCGCTTTTGGGAAACGCGCGCGAGAGATGAAGAAAGACGAGTGATGCGGCCATCAGGACGAGCGCGTAGAGACCCGGCGCATCGCGCTCGGCCACGTAGACGAGCGAGAAGCCTGTTGCCACTGTCGCCGCGCATGCCATGTAGACGTAAAGCTTCTCGCGCAGGAGCGCCGCCGTGTGCGCGTACAGCAGAGCGCAGAAGGCGCACACCACCCACGCGCGCCCTCGATTTTCGATCAATCCTGAGCGAACCAAAAACCAGAAGTTGACGGGAACCAGCAGCGACCCCGTGAGCGTCAGCGCGCGGCCCGTCAGTCTCTGCCGCGTACGCAAGATCGTGTACCAGCCGGAGGCCGTCACAAGGATCGTCATCAACATCAGCAGCCCGGCCTGAACCAAAGGCTCCTGAAGCTTCAGGTAGAGCACGTCTCGAAGCCAGATGATAATGCCGACGACGAACATGGCCGCGCCCGTGTAGAGCAGTAAGCGCAGGGTATACGGCTCGGCCAGAGTTTCAAGGAGCGTGCGACGCGGCCTCTGTGTAAACTGCGGCGGCGCCTGGGGCCGCGCTGAAGGAAATGCTACGGATGGCGGCCGAGCGGTGGGCCCATCCGTGGAAGACGCGCTTGCAGGTCTCTTCGCGTCGGGTGGCGATGGATCCGTTTCCGCGCTCTGAGCGCTTCGCGCTTCAGGAACGCCTGAGATGGATTTATCTTTCTCCGCTCCTGAAGCGCGAAGCGCGCGTAGCTCGTCACGGCGTCGAGCGTAGTCACGGCTGAGCGCCACGGCCTGCGCCTCGCTGATCGCACCACTGGCCCGCCAGCGCTCCAACTCTGACAGCAGGTACATGATGGCGCGAAGCTCCGCCGCGCTCGCATCATTGCTTCGCGTTCCGCACTCCGGGCAGAAGGGCGAGTCCGGACTTAGCTGCGCGCGGCAGACCGAGCACTCTGAGTCGCTGTGTGGAACGTCTGGGAATGGCATAAAAATAGGAACGGTCGCGCCCGCTTAACCGCGCTCGCGCGCCTTCGATGCCGTCAGGCGGCGATATGCCTCCGAGCGGCTGAGGCCAAGCTCGCGCGCCGTCCGCTTGAGCGCGTCGCGCCCGCTCAAGCCCTCTTGTTCGAGCGCCAGGACGCGCGCCGCCACGTCCTCAACCGAATTTTTATCCGTCACCCCTTCGCCGATCACGTTGCGGTCTATCAGAAGCACCATCTCGCCGCGCGCCGCCTCGTCTTCGGCAAAACGCTCGGCCAGCTCCGACAATCGACCGCGCGCGATCTGCTCGTGAATCTTGGTTAGCTCGCGCACCACCACGGCCTCACGCTCGCCCAAAACCTCACGCGCGTCCGCGAGCGCTTCGCGTATGCGGTGCGGCGTCTCATAAAAGATGAGGGTCGAGGCGAGCGAGCGAACGTCCGCAAGGCGGGCGCGCCTTTGTGTGGAACGCGCGGGCAGAAAGCCGCCGAAGAAGAACTGGTCTGTCGGCAGCGCGGACGCGACCAGAGCGGCGACGAAAGCCGTCGGCCCCGGCACGGGAACAATGCGCCCGCCGCGCGCGGCCCTCTCCTGCACCAATCGAAAACCGGGGTCGCTAATGCCGGGCGTGCCCGCGTCCGCGACGAGCGCCACATCGCTTCCCTCTTCGATCAGCTCTCCGAGGTAGCGCGCTCGCTCCAGCTCATTGTGTTCGTGATAACTGACCAGCTTCGACTTGATGCCGTAGTGATCCAGTAGGACGCGCGTGCGCCGCGTATCTTCGCAGGCGATGACGGCTACGGATGCGAGCACACGGAGCGCGCGATGCGTTATGTCTTCAAGATTGCCGATGGGCGTCGCCACCAGATAGAGCGTGCCTGCCATAAACACATTTTCACACCAAGAGGCGTAAAAAGCGAAAGCTCTGGCAGGACTCAGCGCGCACGCGCTGAGTCCTGCCAGAGCTTTAACGCTCAACAGGCCCGAACCTGTTATACCGAAACCTTAGTAGGGGAAGTTTCTGATGATGTCGCCCACACGGCTTCTGTTCTGACGCCGCCGACGCTCTTCCTCGCGTCGCCGCTGTTCCTCGCGGCGGCGATAGTCGTCATTGCCATAGTAGCCATCGTTACGACCGTAGTAGCCGTCGTTGCGTCCGTAGTAAGGGTCATTGTAACCGTTGTTGCCGTAGGCGTAGGCGATCACGCGCAAGTCCTGACGAATCTGTGCCCAGTCCGAGGTGACGCGCCCATCCAGGCGGTTACGCGACATGAAATGGTCGATGCGCGAGCCGATCTGAAGCAGGCGCTGAGCCTCGCCCGCGCTCCGGTTAAGATCGCGCCCGTCGTCAAAGCGGTCTTTCAAACGGTCGGCCGCATTCTCGAACTCTCTGGCGACATCGTTGATGCGGTCTTCGCGGCGAGAATCATCGTAGCGGCTGTGGTCTAAGGCGCTGTCCAGATGATCCCTGAAATCGTCGCTGCGATCTTTGACGCGACGGATGCTGTCGCGCAAGCTGTTCCGGTCGTAGCCGTAGCGGCTATAGTCGCCATTGTTGCGGCGGTCGCGGCGATAATCACGGTCGCGCCCGTAATCGCGATTACGATTCCACGGGTCATAACTGCCTTGAGCCGAAGCCAGGATGGGAAGACATAGGGCGACGAGAGCTGCTGCAAGGATGGAAGGAATAATTCTTCTGCGTCGGTTGGTCATCGTTTCGATCTCCTCACGAAATTTCTATGGAGGCAACCGAGCTTCAAAGCACTAGCGAGGTGTCGGTCTCACCCGGTCAGCCTTCTCCATCTGAAAACGCGATGGCAAGACTTATGCCGCGCTATAGGCCGTAGAGAAAAGCGGCAAAAGAGCCCGGTTTTCGGGCGTAATGGGGCATTCAATGACCGGATTCGGCTGAGCTTAAGCGGTTGCCGGGTGCTGTCGGGCCGTTCCAAAACGTGCAGCGCGTATCGCATATCGTCAGGAATGGAGGCTGAAGGGGCTGGCTCTATTTCTGGCCTAGAAATCTGGTCAGGTGTTGATGAATGCGGGCTTCTGACAGCGGGGTGCGCTCTCCGCCCTTTTCGAGCACGTACCAGATGGGAGCGCCTGTCTGCCCGCGTACCAGTAGCAGTTCCTCATCAGCGCCGCGCTGGCCGAAGTGCCTGACGCGGGCGCTCGCCAGTCCGCCGCCGCGCACAAACCCGTCGCGCGGCGCACGCGGCCATCCGGCCTCGACCATCAATCTACGCACGCCCAGACTAAAAGTCAGAAGCCTTCCGACCATCGTCGCGTTGCCGACGGCGAAGCGGTGAGCATCGCCGTGCGTGATCTGGATACTGGAGCCCGCACGATTGGCTTCGCCCGCGAGCGATTGGAAGGTAACGAACAGCCATTCGATCCCGGTTGAGCGCGCCAGGTCGTTCACGGCGCGCAGGGATAAATACTCGGCCAGGTCTGCGCGCCCCGATGCGCGCGCGCGCCGCTCCGCTTCGGCGACGACGCTCGCCCATTGTTCATCAAGCTCGCTCAAGCGCTTCTCCGAGCCTCCGCGAAAAAGCGAAGAGGCGAAAGGGTGTCAGTCGAGGCGACCCGCAGTAGTAGTAGTAGTTGTTGTTGTTGTAGCAGCCGTGGATTGAAGCGAATCTTCTTCGACCCCTTTTGCCTTCGCCCGTCTTTTACTCTTATCTTTGCAATGATGTTATCATGCCCGCTCGAAAAAGTTCCCCATACACCACAGGAAAAGGTGACGGACGTGAATCCTACTAAAAAAAGAGCCGGATTGAAAAAGGTTTGTCTCAGCCTCGTCGTCCTGGTCTCGGCCTACGCGGTCGCGCCCGTCAGGTATATGGGCCAAGAGGCGGCGCGCCAACCGGAGGCGCAAGCGGGCGCTAACAACGAGTACATGGTGGGCTCAGTCCTCTGGACACAGTCTTCGGGCGAAGCGCGAGCCCTCGCTTATCAATCCTACAACCTCGCCAAGATTCTGCTCGATCAGGATTTTCGTGTGAATCGTAAAAGAAGGATGCGGCGCGCCGTCGTCGTCGATGTCGATGATACGGTTTTGGACAACAGCCGTTATCAAGCCTGGATCATCAAAGAGCATAAGAGCTATCCGGAAGGCTGGACGGCGTGGATCAATCGCGCGCAGGCGGAGGCCGTGCCCGGCGCGGTCGAATTTCTAAACTATGCTCGCGCGCGCGGCGTGCGCGTCTTCTACGTCACCAACCGCAAGCCGGAAGAGAAGGAGGGAACGCGGGCCAATCTCTTGAAACTGGGGTTCCCGGACGTGAGCGACCAGACGCTGCTCGTCAAAACCGATCCCAATGTTTCGAGCAAAGAGCCGCGACGGCGCGACATCGCCGCCCGATTCAGAATCGTGCTCCTGATCGGAGACAACCTGAATGATTTCGCGGAAATCTTCGAGCAGAAGAAGACCGTCAGCGAGCGAATCGCGGCCACGAACCAATCCAAAACACTTTTCGGGACGCGTTTTATAATGGTGCCAAATTCGATGTACGGAGATTGGGAGAGCGCCATCTACGATTACAACTTCAAGCTCACGGACGCGGAGAAGAATGCTCGGAGGCACGGCCAACTGAAATCCATAGAAGCGAGCCAGTAGCTCATCCGACAGGGCCCGGCGACAGGCGCCCCGATGTATGGCGAAGAAGACTCTTCCGGCCTCCTCTTCCCGGCCCCCGGGTCAGGCGCGCGCGCGGCGTGCAGAGATAGTCCATACTGCGTTAATATTTCCGAAAAGTTTCTACCCTCGGTAAAGGAAACGAGCCGGACACTCAAGATGAAAAAAAGATATAGCAACGCCGCTGCCTCTTCCACCGCGCTCTGCCTGTTACTGCTACTTGTTTACGGCGCTTCGCAGACGACGGCACTCGGGCAACGCCGCCGCTCCGACGAGAGGAGCGCCAGCAGCAACAGCTTCACGGCGAACGAAACTGAGAAGGCGGAGTTGGACGCGGCGCTCGCGCTGCCGCCTTCGGAGCGCATCGAGAAGCTGAAAGCGTTCGTGGCCTCACACCCGCGCTCTACGCTGAAGACGCGCGCGACCGAGCTTATCATCAGCGCCCGCGCAAGCCTCGGCGACCAACTGCTGCAAGCCGGGGATGCGGCTGGCGGCATAGAGCAATTTCGCGCGGCGATCACCGAAAGCCCGGCGGCCATGAGTGACAAGCTGTTCACGGAGGTCGTCGCGCAGATACCGGCGAACCTGTTCGTGCGCGGCGAGCGCGCGGCGGCGCTCGAAGCGGCGCGCATGGTTGAAGCCAGGGCCGGAAGCGATGCCCGGCGATTGCTTGCGATGGCGGCATTTTACCTGCGTATAGAAGAGCCGGACGAAGCGGCGCGCGTCGCCGAGGCCGTCATCAAGCTCGCGCCCGAGATGGCGGAGGCTCATCAGGCGCTCGGCGCGGCGCGGCACATCGCGCTCCGGCTCGACGATGCGATTGCGGAATACAAGCGCGCGCTTGAGCTGAATCCGAAAGCGGCGGGCGGGCGGCGCGCGCTCGCCGATCTTTCCCGCGCCGAAGGGAGAGCCGAGGAGGCGCTGGCGCTTTACAGAGAGGAGCTGGCCGACAATCAGAATGACAAGGGCGCGCGCGCCGGTCTCGTGCTCTCGCTCTTCGACCTCGGCCGCCGCGAAGAGGCCGAGCGCGAGCTTGACGCGGCGCTCAAGGCTGATCCGCGCAATCTGGCGCTGCTGGCCGGGGCGTCCTACTGGTACGCGGCGCACAAGGAGAACGGGCGCGCGCTGGAGCTTGCCAGGAGCGCGCTTGAGATCGAGCCGCGCTACACTTGGGCACAGATCGCGTTGGCGCGCGCACTGGTCGCCGCTCGTCAGCCGCTTGAGGCCGAGATCGCGTTGCGTTTCGCTCGCCAGTACGGGCGCTTCCCCACCCTCGATTACGAGTTTGCGAGCGCGCTGGCGGCGGCAGGTCTCTATGACGAAGCGGCCGAGCAACTGGCGCGCTCGTTTACGATTCGCGACGGAGAACTCGAAGCGCAGCTTGCCGGACGCGCACGGCAACGCGCGCCCGGCTTCATAGAACTGCTTGCGCCCGAACGCCGCGCCAGTATATTTCAGAGCACCCCTGCCGATGATGTGGCGAACGCACGGATGCTCAAGGGTCTGCTCGCGCTGGCGGCGGCGACCGATACGGTGGCCGGAGGCTCCGCGTCGAACAGGGAAGCGGAAGCGCTGGCCGCTGCGCGGGAGTTTACGGCGGGCGAAGACCCGATGCGCGCCTATCGCCAGCTCTACGCGGCGAGCCGCCTGCTCCGCAGCGGGACGGGCTTGCAGACGGTTTTGGAGATGACGGAGCAGGCCACGGGCGGAGTCGAAGCGGCGCTCGATCTTCCCGTCGCGGCGGTCGCCATTCAGGCCGAAGAGCTGCGGCCCCTCTATACGCGCGCCGTCTCGACGGGCGTCGCCCTCGCTACAAGCAGCACGCCGCGCAACGTCCTCTCAAACATACTGCGCGGGCGCATCGAAGACCTCACCGGATGGGCGCTCTTTAATCAGAACAAGGCGGCCGAGGCCGTCGTGCATCTGCGCCGCGCCGCCAGCGTCATGCCTGAAAATACTCCGTGGTGGCGTATCGCGCAGTGGCATTTGGGCGCTGCGCTCGAAGCCGACGGCAATCGTCAGGAGGCGCTCGCCGCCTACATCAAGAGCTACAGGGCGGGCGCGCCAGACCCCACGCGCCGCATCGTCATAGAGGCGCTCTATCGCAAGCTCAACGGCTCGCTCGACGGGCTTGACGAGAGAATCGGGGCGGCGCCTACGGTTCCCGAGATTGCCAGCAACAATACTACTGCCGCCACGGCGGTTGCCCCGTCGCCCGAAAGCATCTCCCCTCCCGAGACGAGGCCGAGTGAAGCGGAGACGAAGACTGTCGAACGGGTCGCGCCCGCGCCTACCGAAACCTTAGCGCCGGTGAGCAGCGCCGAGACAGGAGGAGCAGCAGCAGCGGCAACAGGAGCGGCAACAGGAGTGGAAGCGACCCCCCAGCCGACGCCCACCTCAACGCCCGAGCCCTCGCCGACTCCCTCGGTCGAACAGACTCCCGCGCCTGTCGCAGAGCAGACTCCCCAGCCAACGCAAACACAGACGCCCACGCCGACGCCCTCACCGCTGATCGCTCCGACGCCCGAGCCAAGACCGGAATCGAGCCCCGAACAAACGGCTGCCGTAACGCCTCCGGCTGAGACGACGAGCGAGCCGACGCCGCAACCGATAGCCGCGGCGACCCCCGAAGCGACCCCTGTACCAACTCCCGAGCCGACGCCCAAAGCGACGACAGAGCCGCCGACGGAGCCAACGACTGAGTCCAGGTCTGAACCGACGCCAACGCCGACGCCTGAAGCGACGCCAACCCCCGAGCCTACGCCTGAACCGACACCGGAACCGACCCCGACTCCTCCGGCGCGGCGAGACGAGCGCGCTTCAAAACCGTCCGCGTCGCGTAGACGGGATTCAAATCGGGATAAAGGCGACTGTACGATCACTTTGAGCGAGGAATCGCTGACGATTCCGACCAACGGCTCTGCCACCGTCACCGTGACGCTCAGCGATCTGAGCCGCGCCGCGGGCATTCAACCAGTCTCATCTGATTGGTCGAATCTGGCCGTCTTTCCGGAACCGGCCGAGGGCGATTCCTTCAAGTACACGATCACCTCTATCAGTAAGATGACGGGCACGTATTACATCAGCTTCAAATCACCGTGCGGCCTGAAAAATCTGACGGTGAGGGTGAAATAAAGGGCCCGGGCGGCCACTGGTTTGAGGCGTGGGCAGCCAACCGACGGGGCCCGCCAGTCATCCAAAGCCTGACCGTAAAGGACACCCTC
Organism: Pyrinomonadaceae bacterium; assembly: GCA_035940775.1. Classification (GTDB taxonomy): domain Bacteria; phylum Acidobacteriota; class Blastocatellia; order Pyrinomonadales; family Pyrinomonadaceae; genus DASQYE01. The sequence goes on from DASZEN010000003.1 coordinate 375,413, forward strand.
TGCATACACTTCCAGCCCGGTATCGCCATGTCTAAAACGGCTGCGGAAGCAAGCGGGGAAACCCTCTGGGCCACCTAAAGAGCATGATAGGTACGAGACGCACGCTGTCAGAGCCGAGCTTTAAGGGTCGTCCAAACAGCAACTTTCGACGGACAGGTTTATGATTAAAATTCGACTCCACCGCTTCACCAACGTCGCGCTCCCGGCCGCGCTTCTGCTTTTGTACATCTCTTCGGCCAGCGCTCAACAGAAGCCCGCGCAGGCCCCCGGCTCGCGCTACGATGTGACGAGCTATCGCATCGAAGCGCAACTGATTCCCTCGGAGCACCTACTGCGCGCCGCCGCCGACGTGACGTTTACGCCGACGGAGGCCACCCGCTCGGTCATCTTCGAGCTGAACGGCTCGCTCAAGGTAGAGGGCATCGAGCTGAACAAAAAGCCCCTGACGAACTTCGTGCAGGATGCGGTCGGCGTGGGCGCTCTTGGGCCCAGCGTGCGCGTTGATCTGGGTCAGATGATGCCCGCCGCACAGCCCATCACGCTTCGCTTTCGATGGAGCGGCGCGCTCGTCTCGCCCGAGGGCGGGCCGCTGGCGACCAAGCGCCTGGCCTACGTCGGCGAAGAAGGCTCTTACCTGATGTACGCCGCGCGCTGGTTTCCCTTTCACGATTATGCGGCCGATCGCGCGACGGCCGATATAACCATCATCGTTCCCAACGGAGTGCAGGTGGCCGGGTCGAGCGACGAGGCGGTCGCTCCGCAGCCGGGCACGGCGGGAACGACGCGCTATCACTTCGTCAATCGTCAACCGGCGCTCATAGGCAATATCGCCGCCGGGCCGTACATCGTCAAAGCGCTGCGCTTCGGTAACTACGAGATGCGTTTCTACGCCCTGCCGGGCAGCGAAAGCCGCGCCGATCGTTACGCCGAAACGATGGGCAAGGCCCTGGAGTTCTACACGCAGCAATACGGCCAGCCGGGTTTCCGCTCGCCGCTAATCATCGCGCAGACGGACGACGAAGCGCTCGAAGCCTATGCCGCTCCCGGCATGATCTTTCTCGCGACGAAGCTTTTCGACCCGTCGCGGCCCATCCCCGAAGAGCGCCTTCAGCGTGAAGTCGCTTACCAGTGGTGGGGCCAGACCGTGGGCCTGAAATCCTTCGATGACGCCTGGCTCTCGCAGGGGTTGGCGGAATGGAGCGCCTTCGCGCTGCGCGAGGCGACGCTCAAGGGCGGCGCGCTCGACGCGGCCGAGCGCGACGAGCAGGAGCGCGCTTTGACCTTCGAGCAAACGGCCTCGATTGCGCGCGCGCCTTCGGCGTTGGACGATCAATCGGCCGCCTACCAGTCAATCGTCTTTTACAAAGGCGCGATGGTCTTTCGCATGCTGCGCGAGACGCTCGGGCGCGAGAATTTCCAGGGGCTGCTGCGCACCTTCCTCGACAAATATCGCGGCCAGAACGCCTCGATTGACGATTTCGAGCGGCTCACGACGCAGAACGCGGGCACGGACATGCGCTACTTCTTCGCGCAGTGGGTCGAAGGGACGGGCGTGCCCGAGTTCAAGTCCGATTACCAGATCATACGCACGCAGGGCGGAAAGTTTCGCACGCGCGGAACCATCGCGCAGAATTTCGATAACCTGCGCATGCCCGTGGAACTGATGCTCAGAAGCGAGGGCGGCGACAACCCGACGCAGACGGTGCGCTTTGAGAGCAAGAGCGAGGATTTCGATTTCGAGTCCAACGGTCAGCCGATTGAATTGATCGTTGATCCGAACAATAAAATCCTGCGGATGTCGGACGAGCTGCGCGTCGCGGTCGTCGCGCGTCGCGGCATAGAGCAGTTTCGCGAGGGGCAGTATGCCGAAGCGCAGCAGCAATTGGAGGCCGCGCTGAAACTAGACCGCTCGAACTCCTGGATCTATTACAATCTGGGCCTGCTCTTTCTGGAACAGCGAAACTACCAGCAGGCGTTGGACAATTTCCAGGCGGCTTTGGACGGCAACCTGAAGCCGTCGTGGATCGAAGCCTGGGCCCGCATCAAGCGCGGTAATGCCCTGGATGGACGCGGTGATCGCGCACGCGCCGTCAACGAGTACAACAAGGCCATCGAGACCGGCATCAATTACGACGACGCGCAGAAGGCCGCCAAGAAATTCCTTGCCACGCCCTATGACCCGAAGAACGCGCAGGCGCAACTGGCGGGCAGCAGCTCGCAGTAATAGTCGCCCACTGCTTTCGCGCGCGCGCCGTACGCGATTCCAGAGCACGAGGCCGCTAAAGTAAAGACTTTAGCGGCCTCGTGGCTTTTCACTTTAAAGCTGACTTTTTCCTGAGCGCCGTGATTAAACGGGCTCGACGGCGACAACCGCGATGCGTTTCTCGTCGGCGCGGCGCAGCATCTGCTCGCGATCAAACAAAAGGGTCTTGCCCGCCGTCAGGCAGAGGCAGGTCGCGCCCGCTTCGATCATGCTTTCAATCGTCGGGAGGCCGACCACCGGCACATCAAAGCGCATATCCTGAAGGGGCTTGGCGATCTTCACGACCGTCAGGCGGCCGCGCGCCAACTGGCCCGCGCGTAAGATAGTGGCGTCGGTTCCCTCCATCGCTTCGACGGCGACACAGGCGCGGGCTCTGACCACTATGGTCTGCCCGAGGTCAAGGCGCGCGATCTCTCGCGCTACCTCAAGACCATACTCTATGTCGCCCTGTTCGCGCGCGTCCGGGGCGCGACGGCTGAGCGTGCCCGTCTGCGCGAGGTGATCCTGAAGAAAAAAGGTGGAATCTATCAGCTCTATTCCCTCGCTGGCGAGTTCGTCGGCCACCGCGCCGATCAATGCGTCCGTGTTGCGGCGCGGCAGGCGCAAAAGCATCCGCAGCATCCGCACGTCCGGAATTGCGCCGCTGAAAATCTGCACGTGCCTGACCTGTCCGGCCATGATCGCACGCTCGACGCCCTCGCGCTTGAAGAATCGTATCATCCTGCCCAACTGGCCGATGCCGACCCAGATGACGCGCTCCGCCTCGCGCTCAATCGAGGGGTCTGTCTCCTCGCGTATCGCCGCCACGGACAACTCGACGCCCGCGCGCCGCGCGCCCTCAAGCACCAGGAAAGGAAACCTGCCATTGCCCGCAATCAGACCGTAACGCATAACAACGAAGGGATGAGGGATGAAGACCAGAGTGAACTGCTGATTGACCGTTTCACTCAACGCCTTTCATCCCTTCGTTCCTCCCTTACTTGATGACTCCGCGTTTGGATGTTTCGATAAAGCGCACGAGTTCGTCTACTTCCGTCGAGCCGCTGATCTCTTCGCGTATGGCGGAAAGGGCCTGCGATGTATTGAGCCGCGAGGAGAGCAGCAGGTGAAATGCATGATGAAGGGCGTTGATGGTGGCGCGCGCGTAGCCCCGCCGCTTCATCCCCGTGATGTTCAATCCATAGCAGCGCGCATGATTGCCTACGGAGAGCGCGAAGGGCAGCGCGTCCTTGACGACCACCGAATAGCCGCCGACGTAAGCTTCACGGCCTACACGGCAGAACTGGTGGACGCCCGAATAAGCGCCGATGTTGGCGAGGTCTTCGACCTCGACGTGACCGGCGAGCGTCGCCCCGTTAGCCATAATCACGCCGTTGCCGAGAATGCAATCATGCGCGACGTGCGCCTGCGCCATAATCAGGCAATCGTCGCCCGTGCGCGTCAGCATCCCGCCGCCTTCGGTGCCGCGATGGATGGTGACAAATTCGCGTATCCGGTTACGCCGACCGATGCTCGTGGCGGCGGGCTCGCCCCTGTATTTCAAATCCTGCGAAGCGAGGCCGATGGAGACGAACGGAAAGACGTGCGTCTCGTCGCCGATCTGGGTGCGCCCGTCCACCACGCAATGAGATTCCAGGCGCACACCCCGGCCGAGTACGACCTCGTCGCCGACGGTCGAATAGGGGCCGATGTAACAGTCGTCGCCGAACCGGGCTCCCTTACTCACGATTGCCGTCGGATGAATGAACATCAGGTAAAAATGGAAAAGGGAAAAAGGGTAAAAGGCAAAAGTAAGGATGAAAGCAAATTCGAATTAAAAGTGGTTTCCGCCCGTACTTTTTCCTTCTACCTTTTTCCCTCTTATTTTTCCTTTCATTTGGTGGAGTCGCGCTCCGCGATAATGCTCATGATCTCGGCATCGGCGGCCAGTTGGCCCTCGACTTTGGCCTCGCCGCGCATGCGCTGGACGCGCGAGCCGATGCGCAGCGCCGTGACTTCCAGAAATAAAGTATCGCCCGGCACGACCGGACGGCGAAAGCGCGCCTCGCGGATGCCGGTGAAGAGAACCAGTTTCGTATCCCGATCCTCGATCTCGCGCAGCGCCAACACCGCCCCGACCTGGGCCAGCGCCTCAACCACGAGGACGCCGGGCATGACGGGCGCGCCGGGAAAGTGGCCCTGAAAAAAGGGCTCGTTGATGGTCACCTGCTTGATACCGACGATGCGTTCTTTGGGTACAAGCTCGATGATGCGATCCACCAGCAGGAAGGGATAGCGATGCGGCAAAAGCTGTTGGATGGCGCGTGCGTCGAGAACCGTCTCCATGTCAGTTTCGCTTCACAGGAAAAAGAGGGCGAGGGCGCGAAGGGGGCCGTCCGATGGGTGCGGCGAAATGCAGAATGCGGGGCGCGGCCTCACACCCAAAGAGAATGGCCGCGCCTCCGCACCCGTGTTGCAATTCGACGATGCGCTTACCGACCCGGGCCCGCCGCCGAAGCCGTCGCCGGATTCTTGCTGTTGTAATCGGCGATGAAGGCGCGCGTCACGTCAATCGTGTCGGTAAAGGCCAGGATGGCGGGGCCGATCTTGGCCGCGTCAAGCAGCAGCGTAATGCCACGCGCACGGGCGAAGGCATCGAGCGACTTGCCGATATCCTCGTAGAGCGGGCCGACCGATTCCTGCAAGCGTTTGTTATAGGCCGCCTGCGCGTCCTCGGTCTTGCGCTGTATGTCGCGCTTGAGCGATTCGAGCTGGTCGGTCTTTTGCGCTATCTGCTGGGCGGTGGCGACGTTCTGCGTGGCCTGTATGTCGGCCGTCAGCTTGTCGATATTGGCTTTGATGCCCTGCAACTCGGTTCGCCGCGGCGTAAATTCGCCGTCAACCTTCTTCATGGCGTTGACGAGTCGCGTAATACCAAGCTTCTCATCGGCGAAAGCATCGGTATTGATAAGGGCGATCTTGCTGTCGGGCACAGGCGCGTTCGAGGCGGCTGTGGCGGCCGGTTGCGAGGCGGCGGCTGCCGGTCTTTGCTGTGCGGACGCGGGAAGAGCTGTGATGGCCGCCAGAAAGGCTGCGGCGGCGATCAAACGATATGTTCTCATAACTTTCTTGTAATGCTCCTTAAATAGTTGAAAGGCGGTGCTGGTGACGACTACGCGTGCGAGTTTTACCTGGCTTAGACGCCATACACTGCCCGTATGGTTTGCCGACAAAGGGTTAAAAAGTGCGACCTACGCTAAAGCGAAATACGCTCTTCCTCTCGTTAAAAGGGACGCCCGGCAATTCGGGCAAAAAGCCCCGCCGCGCATTCGGGTTGTAAGCGTAAATGAGACGAAACGGTACGTTGACCACCGGAACCTGGACGCGCAGCTCAGCGCCGATGCTCGAGCGGTAATCGCTCAGCTTTGAAAAGACGCTCTCGCTCAGGCGCACGACCGTGTTGGTTTGCACGTCGCCCCGCAGGAAAGCCTGCTGGAAGCCGAACGGGAGGCTCGTCAGCGGATCAATCGGGCCGACGCGCAGGGCCTGGTTAAATTCCTCTCTCGTCACCAGCCGGTTATCGCGCAGGATGAGCCCGCCCGAAGGAGACAGCGCAAGCGTCGGATTGGCCCGCAGGGCAAAGAGGCTCAGGCTATTGAGGCCGAGGAAAGGCTGATCGGCAAGGAAGTTGCTCGAAAACGACTGGTCTTCGCTCGACCGCAGGTTAAAAGCTGACCCGACATCGGCGAAGGCGGCGATGCTGACAGGCCCGAAGATGGGGATGCGATACTCAAGATTGGCGAGAAGCTGCGTGTCGCCGCCCACGGACGTAAACTGGCGCGAAAGCAAGAGGCTGTTAGTGCCGCTCGGCCCCGTGAAGAGCCCCAGGTTGGCGATGTCTGAGGGCAGCCCAGGGATAGGTTCGGGCGTGCCCAACCTATTGTTAGCCAGCACGACATTGCGCGTCGTGATGAACTGATCGAGCGGCGCGACCGGCGTGATCGAGCGCACGTTGTAGCCGCGAATCGTGAACTCGTCGCCGAGGAAGAACCGCTCGTAGATCGGGATGCCGCCGATGAAGGCGAGCGAGTTGGCGTTTCTGATCGCGTCCGAGATGCCGAAGCTGCCCGTATGGGCCGCCAGGATGCGGAAGCCGAAAACATCCGGGTTCTGATCGCGCCCCTTGTTGCGAACGGGGAAGAACCTGATGTAGGAGAGGCTCGGCGCGTAGGTGCGAACGTCGCCGAGCAGGCCCGCCACCGCCAAGGATGCGGAAATCTGCGTGCCGCCCGAGGGATCGGTCGAGGACTTGGAGTAATCGCGCGTATCGTAGACGAAGGTCGGCGTCAGGCGGCTCGTCAGGATATTCGGCTGGCTGTAGATGACCGGGATGAAATTGGCCGAGTTGGCCTGCTGATTAACCTCCGGGTCTTTGACGCTCGTCTGCGAAATCTGATACGAGAGACCGACGCGCGTCGATTGCGTGAAACGGCGCTTGCGGTAGAACTCCGAGAGCGGCGCGCTGGCGAAAAACGATGCGCCGTAAGAGTTGCGCGTGAAAAGGTTTTCGTCCGCCACGCTGAAGAAATCAAGCTCGGAACCGAACAGGCCCTGCTGCGCCGCCGCGTTCTGCGAAAGGAATGTCCCCTCGCCGAAGAACTTCTGCGTAAAGGCGAAGACGGAGAATCCGACCGTGATCGGACGGTCACGAAAGTAGGGCTCGGTGAACGAGAACTGGAAGGAGCGCTGGCGGTTGCCCGCCGCGAGGTTGATCGAAAGAGTTTCGCCGCGACCCAGTAGATTATTGGTCGAATATTCGAGGCCGAAGAAGGAGCCGCCGATTCCCGACAGACCGCCGTTAAAGGAGATTTGCTGGCGGCCGCGCTCCTGAACCTTCAGGTTCACGTCCACGAGGCCCTCTTCCTCGTTGGTGCGAAAATCAACGTCCTTCTCTTTATCGATCGGCTCGAAGTAGCCGAGCTGGTTCAGACGCAGCACCGAATACTCGAAGGCCGCCTGGCTGTAGATGTCACCCTCGTTGATGATGACCTCGCGGCGCAGCACGTTATCGCGCGTGAAGGTATTTCCCAGAAACTCAAGTCGGCGCAGCGAGAATTGCTTGCCCTCGTCAATCGAGATCGTGAAATCTACTATCCCTTCGTTCGGGTTCGACGGATTGTCTTTGAAGTTCGGCTCCGGCTCGGCCGTGTACTGTATGAAGCCCTGCGAGCCGTATAGCTTCTTGAGGTCTTCAAAGAGCGACTTGCCGATTCGTTCGCCGTTGGCGATGTCACCCTGCTTGAGCCCGATGACGCTGCGAATCACCTGCTCGGAGAAGATGGAATTGCCCTCGATCTTAAATTCACCGATGCGATAGACCTTGCCTTCGACGACGGGGATCGTGACGCGCAGCGCCTCGTCCGTGGACGAAAGAAAAGGCAGAGGGATGAAGAAGCCTGTGGTGCGGCGTCCCAGGCCCTCGATTACGGGCTCGCCCGTGCGCGCTTGCAGATAGCCCTTCGAGCGCATGTAGAAGGCGACGCGCCGAAGGTCTTCGTCGAGCTTGCGGCGATCCAGGATGTCCGTGCCCTTGAAGCGTGAGATCAACCCCGCCTCGCGAACGTACTTCATCTGCGAGCGCAGACTGCCGTCGCTGAAAACCTGATTGCCCTCGAACTGTATCTCGACGACGCGCACGCGGTCGCCCTCGTTGACAACGAAGGTGATGGCCGTGGAGGTGGCCGAGACCTCGTCCTCGCGCGGCTCGACGGTCGCGTTCGGGTGGCCCTTCTCGGCCAACAGCTCCTTGAGGACGCGAACGGCGTTGCGCGCCTTGACGGGATCGTAAATCGCCTCCTTGCTGATGCCGATGCGCTGCTCGCGAAAAGCCTTGAGCACGTCGGATTCGGGCACGCTCTTCAAACCCTCGAACTGTATATCGCGGATGATCGGAAGCTCTTTGACGGTGAAAATGACGCGATAGCCGCCGCGCTCGCCCTCAACTGTCGAGACGCTCGATTGCGACTTATCGAAGAAGCCGAGGGCGAGGATGGCCTGAAAGTCCCGCTCGACCTGCTGCGGGTTGAACGTGTCGCCGGGGCGCGTCTGCACATAGTAGAGAATGTCCTCGTCGCGTAGGCGGCGGTTGCCCTCTATGTCCACCGATTCGACGAGGCGTTGCTGCTGCTGCTGCGCGTGAACGCTCGGCGGGGTCAAAGGCAGGGCCGCGACTCCGATGATGACGCTCAGAAAAAAAAGCAAGGGGGCACGAAGAAGGTGCATAAATGCTATTTCCCTCAGAGGTACTGATAGACTTCAGGAAGCGTATCGAAAAGATAAATGCAAAAAAGAAAAAAGCTCGGCCCTTCAGGTTTGTGTGGCCGCTCGCGAATTGCCTGGCTACCCCTTCGATTCAGGGCGGCGCGCGCAGCGTTGCCAGCCATTCGTCCAGCAAAGTTGCGCATTATACAGGCAAAACAAGTCCAAAGTCCAAAGTCAAATGCCCAAAGTCAGCGGACGTGGGCTTCGACTTTGGACATTCCGGCTTCGGATTTCGGCCCTTTACCTTCAGTGAATAAGGAGCGCATCGCCGGGTTCTTCAACGCCAGCCGGGCGGTAATTCAGCTCCGTTCCGTCCAGAAAAACTTCGATCAGGGTCGCCTCGCCCAGATGGCCCTGAATAAGCGCCTCGGAGAGCGGGTCTTCGACGTGCTTTTGCAGGGCACGACGCAGGGGCCTGGCCCCGTAAGAGCGGTCGGCGCAGGTCTTGGCCACAATCCAGCGCTTCGCTTCTTCGGTGAGGCGAACCTCAAGGCCGCGCGTCCCGAGCGTCTTGTTGATCTGCTCGACCTGCAAGCCGACGACCTCCAACAGCTCGTCGTCGATCAGTTGATCGAAAATAATAATCTCGTCCAGGCGATTGATAAATTCCGGGTTAAAGGTCTGGCGCACGCTCGACATGACCATCTCTTCCATCTTATCGCGCGACGCATCGCCCCCGGCCTGAAAGCCCATCGTGCCCTTCTTTTGAATAAAGCGCGCCCCGATGTTGGAGGTCATGATGATGATGGCGTTTTTGAAATCGACCGTATTGCCGAGAGCGTCGGTCAGAATGCCGTCCTCGAAGACCTGCAACAGAACGTTGAAGATGTCGGGGTGCGCCTTCTCGATCTCGTCAAAGAGAAGAACTGAGTAGGGCGAGCGCTTGATGCGCTCCGTCAGTTGACCGCCCTCTTCATGGCCGACGTAGCCCGGAGGGCTGCCGATCAGCTTCGAGACCGAATGCTTCTCCATGAACTCGGACATGTCGAAGCGGATCATCGAGCGCTCCGAGCCGAAGAGAAATTCCGCGAGCGAGCGCGCGACCTCCGTCTTGCCGACGCCCGTGGGCCCGAGGAAGAGGAAAGAGCCGACGGGACGCTGCGGGCTCTTGAGTCCGGCGCGCGAGCGACGAATAGCGCGCGCCAGGGCGGAGATGGCCGGTCGCTGCGAGACGACACGGCGGTGCAGTTCCATCTCTATGCGGAGCAGCTTGCGCGTCTCTTCTTCCTTCAAAGACTGGACGGGAATGCCAGTCCAGCGCGCGATCACTTCCTCTATGTCGTCGCGCGTCACCTCGGCTGAAACCAGGGCGTCTTCGTCCACGGCTTCGCGCAGGCGCATGCCGCTGATCGGCTCGGTCGCGCCGTAGGCGTTGCGCGGCCATTCGGGCGCAGCAGACGAAGTGGGGTTCCAGTCTTCCAGGTTGCCCTGCTCGCGTCGAACCCTGAGTTTTACGCGAGCGCCCGCTTCGTCGATCACGTCGATGGCTTTGTCGGGCAGGAAGCGATCCGGAATATAACGATTCGATTGATAGACGGCCGCCTCAAGCGCATCGTCCGTATAACGCACCTGATGAAAAGTCTCGTAACGCTCGCGCACGCCGTCCAGAATCTGCACGGCTTCGACTTCACTCGGCGGCGGAACTTTGACGGCCTGGAAGCGGCGTTCGAGCGAGCGGTCTTTCTCGATTGATTTGCGGAACTCGGCGGGCGTGGTCGCGCCGATGCACTGGACTTCGCCGCGCGAGAGCGCCGGTTTTAAGATATTGGCGGCATCGAGCGAGCCCTCGGCTGAGCCTGCGCCGACCAGCGTGTGCAGCTCGTCTATGAAGACTATGTAGTGCGGGTTCTCGATCAGCTCGCGCATGATCTGCTTCAAGCGCTCCTCGAACTGGCCGCGATATTTTGTGCCCGCCACGATCAGGCTCAGGTCTAGCGAAAGGATACGCTTGTTTTCCAGAAACGAGGGGACTTCGCCGCGCACGATTCTCTGCGCCAGACCCTCGACGATGGCGGTCTTGCCGACACCGGGCTCGCCTATCAGGACGGGGTTGTTCTTCGTGCGGCGGCAAAGTATCTGTACGACGCGCTCGATCTCGGCCTCGCGGCCAACCAGCGGGTCGAGCTTATCGTTCTGCGCGTCTTCGGTCAGGTCGCGGGAAAACTCTACGAGGTGCGGCGTGTCCTTCTTTTGCGCCGAGCGCGAGTCGGCGCCCGTCTGCCGTGCGATCTCATCGCGGACGGCATTCAACCTCAAACCTCGCTCGTACAATATCTCGGCCGCCATCGAACGGTCTTCTCTCAATAACCCCAACAATAAATGCTCAGTCCCGATGTGCCGGTGCTGTAAACGATCACTTTCCTCGTGCGCATAGGCCAGC
>DASZEN010000004.1:0-270620 GCA_035940775.1 Pyrinomonadaceae bacterium
TGAGGTCAAAGCCGTTGCCGAGAGTATCGACGAGGATGGGAGAGGACGGGGGCTTCAAAGTGCATTGACAGGTATCCCAATCCCACAATCCGTTAGCTGCTGTACAGGCGGCCCTATCAGCCAGAGTGCATCCACCACCAGCAAGATTTTGTGGGATACAGCAATTATCAATACTTTTGTAGTAACCGTCAGGACAAGTTCCGTAAACACTTGGAGGCGTCTGACATTTTCTACACTCTAATGGACAATTGATTCCCCTTATCTCTTCACGTTGAATATCATCGCAGCCTGTATATGCATAAGTGATTTTTGGTGGATTGGTTGAACATGCAATGGCCCTGTCCAGTTTTCCGCATGAGGGCACAATTTCGCACTTGCTAAAGCCACTTGCTGTAATTGATCCTGGGGTGCATGAAGTATAATTAGCGAATGAGTCCGGGGCAGTTGAGCACCATAAGGTAAAACATTTCCAGCCCTTTTCTGGATCGTTGAATTGTTCGCATTTTGGTGTACCTACAGATTTTGTTATCCATTGTGCCCAAGTAGTATTTTTACCTACGAACGATGCTAATAATAAACCGAACAAAAAGACAGCAAGTCGTAATTGCCGTTTCACTGTTCCTGCCTCCCGTCTGAGGCATCGAACGGTTTTTCCAGTTCTTTAGCAACCCCGGCTAAGCCGCCTTTAGCTTCTTTCAAACGATTGCGGACTACTCCAACACCTGCCCGAAAACCTTCTCGCCAATCCTGCGAGACAATTAGTGGGTCAGGATCAACTATATTATCTTGTGTAATCGCATCAGTAAGAGCATTTAATCCGCCAGTAGCTAATTTTTCCCGAAACTTCTTAATGGCAGCTTTGCCTCCAGCTCGCCGACCAGCTAATCTTTCAGCAGATTTAAATGAGTCATTTCCCCATGTGGAACCATCTGAAAACTCAATGAAGTCAACAGAGAGAGTGACTTCATTAATGGCATGGGTGTACTGCTCCCCGTTGTCTTTGTTGATTGATCTAGATTGATTTGGCTGAAGAAGCAAATTTAATGAAGGAAGAATAGATAGTACCGCCCCACTGGTTTCTACTCCCTCATTCGCAAACCTAATATCTTCCTTGATAGCATAGGCACGAATATGTTTATCACTCACGTTCGTAATTGTGTAACTGTATTGGGGCTTGAATGGATCAGACGGGTTTATGTAAGTCGATGATATAAGCAACGGAGACCCGGTCTGTTGCTCAACCGATATTTTAGGGGGTGGTATTTGCGTTGATGCACTGCTGGAAAAGAACCATAGTCCTAGAGATAACATACCTAAAACAAACAATCCAATGTAGGTTTTTTGCACATTAGCTCGAATCATGCCCTTCCTCCTAAATTAACTGTTAGGGCGGAATTTACTTTGTAATGTTCTTAAAACCTATGCCTCTGGATTGTTCGGCAGTGGTATTAATCTTCTCTTGTATTGCATAGAAACCTCTCTCCGTGGCGAAAGGAACAGGTGAGGCTGCTTGCCATGAACATCTTCGTGATGAGAGGCAGAGAAGCCGCAAGGGTTGTGAGTTCTTAGCCGACGCTTTGCTTACCAGTAGAGCGCTGCGCGCCATCTATCTTTCCCGCAGTTCGTTCCAAACTGGAACGAGCGACGGGGCGAGTACCATGCCCGCTACGGTAGACCCCTTTGAGTGCACAGTCAACACTTATTTATTGGCGAAAATGAGGATTTATTGGCCTATTCAATGATTTTTTCCAGTCAGCCCTCTTTTTATAAGATTCGCCTTTATGTCAGGCGCTCCCTGAGCAAGTTCCTGGCAGGTAATATCAATTCACAAGCACTTGGCTTGGAAAAGTGATTCTTTCCTGCGCCGCAAGGCTCGGCGTTTCTCAACTGGCAAATGAAAATTTTTATTGCAATTAACATTGCAGAGCGGTTAATCTGCACGCGCCATGAGCATTGCCTCACAGAGCATAGTAAATCTCCACGGCAAATTTTTCAGGCACACTAAGACCAGACCGCCCGTGACGGAATCACGACCAGCTTGCTATTATTCAGACTGAGCGATCTACCTAGAGCAGTGACGACAAGTTCAGCAAAAAGCCCAACGCCATCTCCGTCATCGGATTGGTTGTCGCGCCTGGCGTCTGCATGTCGCCCATGGCGGTCACGCCAGGCGCTTCTGTTACGCCCTGAGCAGTCACGCCGGGGAAGGACATTTCGCTTGTAGTGGTTACGCCGGGCGCTTGTATCACGCCAGCAAAAGTAGTGAAAGCTAGCGTTAGTGTGAGAACGGCGGCAGCGCAGACTTGTCGAATATTTTTCACGGTATTTTTCTCCTAATGGACGTGCAGGTTGTAGATAAGGGGTTTAACGTTTTAATGCTAGAACCGCACGAAGCGAATACTGGCACGAAAGAACACTGTAACAAGCTAAAACAGGCTTCGCAAATTATTTTGCAAATGTGGTGAAAGGCAAACTCAGTATGAACTTAACCATTCAATTACACCGGCAGCTAGCTGATGCAAAATTCAATAATACGGAGCGCGCGAGGCTACGTTGTCAACTTGCAAAAGAACTTGAAGATTCTGGTAATTATGAGGCTGCCCGTAACGCAATGGGCGAATTATGGCACCGCATCGGCGAGCGACCTCAACTTGAGGGTCTTGATCGGCATGCGGCCGCGACAGTGTTATTACGTGCTGGCTCTCTATCGGGATGGATTGGGAGCACCATGCAAATTGAAGGCGCTCAAGAAATAGCCAAAAACTTAATTAGTGAAAGCGCCTCTATTTTTAAGGAATTGCAGGATACCGAAAAAGTAGCTGAAGCATATATTGATCTCGCAATTTGCTATTGGCGTGAAGGTGGTTTTAATGAAGCACGAACGGCACTTGGGGAGGCCCAAAGCTTAATTACAGATAAAAATAGTGAGCAAAGAGCAAGAGCTTTACTAAATAGCGCTATAGTCGAGGTCTCATCATCGCGATTAAATGAAGCTCTTCATACTTTGAATGAGGCTGCGCCCTTATTTGCGGAGAGCCGAAGCAACGCCGCTAAAGGCAGATTCCATATCCAGGTCGCTCTAGTACTAATGGAACTGGGTACACTGGAACGGCGCGAGGATTACATAGATAGAGCGCTGATTGAGTACGCAGCCGCAAGCTATCACTTGGAACAGGCTGGTAACACGCGGTATCGAGCTATAGTTGAAAACAATTTAGGCTTTTTATTCTTTACCAAAAAGAAGTTCCAAGAGGCGCACGAACACCTTGACCGCGCTCGATTACTCTTTACAAGTCTCAAAGATAGTGTGCATACCGCGCAGGTGGACGATACGCGGGCTCGTGTGCTTTTGGCGCAGGGGCGGAATGCGGAGGCGGAGAAGGTTGTGCGGGGGGCGGTGCGGACGCTTGAGAAGGGTGATGAGCAGTCTTTGCTGGCGGAGGCGTTGACGAATGAGGGGGTGGCGCTGGCGCGGTTGGGGAGGTTTGAGGAGGCGCGGGTGACGCTCGAAAGGGCTTTGGAGGTGGCCGAGAGGGTTGGGGATGTTGAGAGCGCGGGGGTGGCGGCGATCACCTTGATGGAGGAGCTTGGGGGGCGGCTGACGGGCGAGGAGTTGGCTGGGGTTTATGTGCGGGCTGACGAGTTGCTCGCGAAATCCGAGCAGCAGGAGACGCTGGCGCGGTTGCGTTCCTGTGCGCGCAGGGTTCTGGAGGCGGGGCGTAGTAGTCTCGCCGGTGAGTTTGGTGCGCCGAACTTTATTTATGCGGACGAGCGGACGGGAGAGTTGTTGCGGCAGGCGCACAGGGTGGCTGCGACGAGCGGGACTGTGTTGATTACGGGCGAGACGGGGACGGGCAAGGAATTGCTCGCGCGTTTGATGCATGAGTGGAGCGGGCGTCCGGGCAGGTTTGTGCCGATTAATTGCGGGGCGCTCAGCGAGACGCTGATCGAATCGCTGTTGTTCGGGCACCGGAAGGGAAGCTTTACGGACGCGGTGCAGGATCATGCAGGGGCCGTCAGGCAGGCCGTGGGCGGGACGCTGTTTCTGGACGAGATAGCGGAGCTGAGTTTTGGGAATCAGGGAAAACTCCTCCGGCTGATCGAGCGCGGGGAGGTTCACGCCATCGGCGCGGACGAGCCCGAGAGGGTGGACGTGCGGATAATCGCCGCCACCAATCGCGATCTCAAAGAGCAGGTCGCGCGCAAGCAGTTTCGCGAGGACTTGCTTTACAGGCTCAACACTTTTCAGCTTGAAATCCCGCCCCTGAGTAAACGCCCGGATGATATACCGCCGCTCGCAGCACATTTCGTACAGGAGTTGCTCGAACGCCACGGGCGGCGCGTGCGCTTCACGCCCGAGTCCATAGAGGCGATGCGATGGTTGCCGCTCAGGGGCAACGTGCGCGAGCTGCGCTCGCTGATCGAGCGGACGGTGCTGACGGCCGCCGACGGGGCCGAGATTACGCGCGAGGCTGTGGAGATTCTGGCGGCGCGGCTGACGAGCAAGGCCGCTCTGGCCGACGCCTGGGCCGGTTGCTCTCTGGAGGAGGAAGTCCTGCGCTACGAGGCGAGCCTGATTAAGCTGGCGCTCGAACAGGCGAAGGGCAGCGTGACGCGCGCCGCGCGACTTCTGGGCATCACTCACCAGCGGCTCAGCTCCATGCTTCAGGGACGGCATAAAGATTTGCTCTATGCAAAAAAACCGGCGCAGCGCCGGAAGCGAAGTATCATCACAAGGTTGCAACGCTAGCGGCCTCGCCCCGCGTGTCAAATCTTCTCTCGCGCGGCTTTCCTCGTCGCGCTAAACGGGCGAAATACGCTCCCTCTTCGCTGTGGCCCGATTCGTGCAATGGGCCACGTTGGCCCGCGCGTCTCCCAACGCGCGTTTTATACGGACAGCGGCGCTTTCCAACTACAGAGAGGGCGCTCGCGCTCGCAAAGCTCTTCATCGCGCTGTCGTTTATTCCCACTACGGATGACAGTTAACCTTATGCCGCCTCTCACCATCCTCTACGCCGAAGACGACTCCTGGCTGATGCTCAACGTAAAAGAGATGCTCGAAGAAGAGGGCTGGCGTGTTGACGCCTGCGAGGACGGCCCCAGGGCGCTCGAAAAAATCGAGAGCGAGACCCCTTACGACCTGCTCCTGCTGGATAACCAACTGCCCGGAGCGTTGGGGGTCGAACTCGTGCGTCGAGCCCGAAGCCTCGCGCACAGACGACAGACGCCGATCATAATTCTCTCGGCCAGCGAGGCGGGCCGCGAGTCGCGCCTCGCCGGGGCCGATCTCTTTTTGAGAAAGACCGAAAACATCTACGAGATTGTCGAACACGTCCTGAAGTTGACCGAACGATCCTGACGGGCGAGGCGGTGTCGAGCGAGAGGGCGCGAACTTATGGATCATCGAGTGCAAAAGGTCTTACGCTTGATGAAAGAGGATCTGAGCCGCAAGCTCATGCCGGGCGAGCTGGCACGCGCCGTCAATCTTTCACCCGCGCATCTGCGCTACCTGTTCAAAGCCGAGACGGGGATGTCCGTCATGCAGTATCAGAAAACGCTCAGAATGGAGGAGGCGAGGCGGCTTTTGGAGAACACCTTCCTGAGCGGGAAAGAGATTATGCTCCGGATCGGCATTACGGACGAGAGCCACTTCGTACGCGATTTCAAACAAAGCTACGGCATGACGCCCGCTCAATACAGGGCCCGCTTTCGCCCGCAGAAGCCCGAATAAGCGGAATCTCGAACGAAATCCTCGTTTCGGCCAATATAAATTTCTTGACTTACCCGTGAAATCAATCTACCGTACCTACATTGTCCCTTGAAACCTCGCTCCTTTTAGCTTCAAATCGGTAAAGACCGCATCGGCGCTCTGCGCTGATGTAAAGAAAGCCTCTATCTCCCAAAACCCGTCACGGCTCCTCTGCCCTCATCATGTGATGCCTACGGCAAGCAGCCTCACAGAAATTCCTGGCCACTCATCATCAGGAATCGTTCGTCAACCCAAGCCGCAAGGAGACGACATGAAGACCCACCTCCTCAAAAGAAAGTACCTCTTAATTTTATGCGCCGTGATTTTGGTCGCCGTATCCGTAGCCGGAGTGCTGGCCACAAGGCGCGCTCTTAAAAGAGAGCAGCAACCGCAAGCCAAAGGCGAGACCACACTCCCTTTGATTATTTCCAGAGTTAAGAACCTTGAAGTCATCGGCGCGACGCTGGAACGCGCAGGCCAGCCGGATGCAGAAGTCGTTCTCGAAATTCAAAACAACTCGGATCTGGCCGTCACAGCCCTGGCGATTGAATCCGGAGACGAGATCAATTCCGCAGGAACCAGCACATATAACGATGATGATGATGGCAACCCGTCGATCATTATTAAGCCGCACGGCACTATCACAGTGCGTATGCTGATTAGTAATCTGATCCCGGATACTGCTCTCAGGGTCGCCGGTGTCACCTATGCTGATGGAACCGAAGACGGTGATAAATCCGCATTGGGGACGATACGCGGCCAACGCGCCCACGATAAGACGGAACGCGAGGCGCGGAAGGGAGCTAAAAATCCATGAAGTCGAGAATAATGATCGCGTTGTTGTTGCTTGCAAGTTGCGGCGCGTTTCTCGGCCTGCGAATAGGCAGCGTGCTCGCCCATTGCGGAGATACACAGAATCCTAACGGGAGTGATACCTTTACGGGAAGCTGCTTTCTCTGGAACTATACGGAGTTGACCAAAACCGTACACTGGAAAATCTACTGGGTGGACGGCTATGAGCGCCCCGTTGACATTACGGATAAAGGACAGTGCTGGAGTGATGCGGGGACTGACACCAGATGCTGGCCGCGATTCGATAGCCCCTACTTCTTCGAGGAATCCGGTATCAGTAAATGGAATCAGAAGACCTACGCGGCCACAATTGCGGCAGATTACTCCTGTCGTTTTAGCACACAAGCAAAGAACAACTACCAGGGGCATATATGTCCGACATCCGGCGGGGGGTGCTCACAGGAAGACAGGGCAGCCTGTGTGGCCGCTTATGGACAATGGGACTGGGATAACTGCCAATGCACTTTGAAGCCCCCGTCCTCTCCCATCCTCGTCGATACTCTCGGCAACGGCTTCGACCTCACCGATGCAGGCCACGGCGTTCAATTCGACCTCGACAGTGATTCGATACCGGAAAGACTCTCCTGGACGACGGCTGATACGGACGATGCGTGGCTCGCTCTTGACCGCAATGGCAACGGCACGGTGGATGACGGTCAGGAATTGTTCGGTAACTTCACGCCGCAATCCGTCTCGGATAACCCTAACGGCTTTCTGGCCCTGGCCGAGTACGACAAGACCATTAACGGCGGCAACGGCGACGGCGTGATAAACAGTCGGGACTCCGTCTTCGCATCCTTGCGTCTGTGGCAGGACGCCAACCACAACGGCATTTCCGAGGAGAATGAGCTGCATGCTCCGGCATCGCTCAAGGTGGAATCGATCTCGTTCGATTACAGGGAATCAGGACGAAGGGACAGGTACGGGAATCTGTTCCGGTATCGGGCCAGGGTGAGTGACGCCGAGCACGCGCGCGTCGGACGCTGGGCCTGGGATGTCTTCCTCATCAGTGCGCCCTGACAACTGAGGGCGTGTGGTTGCCGTAGCTGCTTCAACGTTAAATCCTGAGCCGCCCACTCGTCCATTATGGACAAGTGGGCGGCTGATTTTTAGAGTTCTATCTCTGAGAAGCAACGCGAATGAAGAAAATCCTCAAATCGGCCAATAAATCCTCATTTTCGCCAATAAATAAGTGTTGACGCTTGGGGAAAACGGCTCTACTCTACGCGAGCGTTAATTGAGGCCTCGCATCTTTCAGGCTTCGGGATTCATTCAACAGCACATAGAGGTTCACGCAAGCGCAGCCTCACCCTGTCGAATGCATCTCTTTGAAAAAAGCAACCTCACTGCTTCGACAGCTCCGGCCTTATCGGGAGTTTGAGGGGCTTCTGATAATGCTCTACCTTTTGACATCTCCTGAAGAGGAAACCCATGCTTCAGACACGCAACTTTATCCGGGCCATCATGCTCCATCGCGATGTCTTCTGGTCTGCGTCGCGAGCCGGGGCACGATGGTTCGGGCCATGTGCGTATCCGTAGCATGGAGACGGGAGGTGTACCTCACCGGAAGGGGGCTGTTATTGTCCTCACAAAAGTGCTCTTAAATGGCACGGTCGGGGGGCGGGGGAGACCGCCTGCGGGTTTTGGGAGGCTCGCAGGTGGTCTCTCTTTTTGTGGCCGCCGCTCAAAACGTGCGCGAGCCTCCCGCCTCAGCTACTACTTCTTGCTACTGTTTCCCTGTCCAGAATCGTTCCGGCGATGCCTATTATGAGACCTGCGATGATGAGCGCGAAGCCGGTGAGCGCGCGTCCGTGATGCTCTGCGCCGGAGGTCGTCGCTTCGTCTATCAACTGCCTGATCCCGGCGTCGTGCGGAATAGTGAAGAGCCCGGCGGCGACCATCAGAAACCCTATCGCCGCCAGCTTCAGGAGTAGAGAAGTGCGCTCCGGGCGTCCCATCTTCTGCCCGATGGCGCTGCGCGTATAGCCGTAGGACAGATAGATCGATAGGCCCAGCATCAGCCAGCCGACGAAACGCCAGTATGAGCCTTCGGGCAGAAAATACATCAGGAAGACGCAGGAAACGGCCCCGAGCAGCGGCAATAGCCACGGGCCGAAGGGGACGCGAAACGCCCTGTGCCTGTTCGGGTCTTTGTGGCGCAGGATCGGAATGCCTATGCAGACGAGCACGAAAGCGAAGAGCGTGCCGATGTTGGTCAGGCTGACCATCTCATCGACGGTGGCGAAGGCGGCGATGCCGCCGACGAGCAGGCCCGTCAGAATAGTCGTCACGTGCGGAGTCTTGAAGCGCGGGTGCACGCTTGCGAATACGGATGGCAGAAGGCCGTCTCTCGCCATCGAAAAGAAGATGCGCGGTTGTCCCAACTGAAAGACCAGGAGCACTGCCGTGTGCGCCACGACCGAGCCGAGCGCGACCACAGTGTTCTGCCACTTCGCCTGCGGCGCGACGTGCTCGAGCGCCATCGTCAAAGCTTCGCCGCGCTGCGCCGGAGTCCACGCGACGACATCCGCCCACGGAACGATTCCGGTGAAGACGGCCGCCACAAGCACATAGAAGAAGGTACAGATCAGCAGCGAGGCGATGATGCCTATGGGCAGGTCGCGCGCCGGATTCTTGGTCTCTTCGGCGACGGTCGAGACGGCGTCAAAGCCTATGTAGGCGAAGAAGACGACCGCCGCCCCCGTGAATGTCCCGGCCCATCCCTGCGGGCGAAACGGCTGCCAGTTCTGCACCATCTGCGACGGCGAGACGTAATAGAGCGCGACCGTGACGAAGAACAAGAGCACCAGAATCTTAATGCCGACCATGATGGCGTTGAAGCCAGCCGATTCGCGTATGCCCCACACCAGGACGACCGTAATCAGCGCGACGATGCCGAAGGCCAGGAGGTTGAAAACGACCGGATAGCCGAAGATGTGCGGCGCTGAACTGAGCGTCTCTGCGGTGGCGGTGCGATAGTTGGTCGCCAGCCAGTCCGGAAAGTAGATGCCCAGATTCCGCAACAGACGGTGAAAGAACTCGGCCCAACTGATCGCCACCGCGACGTTGCCGATGGCATACTCGATTATCAAGTCCCAGCCGATAATCCACGCGACCAGTTCACCGAGCGTCGCGTAAGAGTAGGTGTAGGCGGAGCCCGAGATCGGCACCATAGAGGCCAGCTCCGCATAGCAGAGCGCCGTGAACCCGCACACGACGGCCGTGATGACGAACGAGAGCATCAGCGATGGGCCCGCTCCGTAGCGAACCACTTCGCCCGCTTCGTTGACGACGCCGGAGGCGGCCGTGCCCACGGTCGCAAAGATGCCCGCGCCGATGATTGCGCCGATGCCGATCAGCGTCACGTCGAACGACCCGAGCGTACGCTTCAGGGAGAATTGCGGGCCGCCCGCGCTCTCCAGAATATCGTCCAGGTTCTTGGTGCGAAAGATGCCTCGAAGCAAAATGTCCCTCCCGCAGATGCTTTAGATTGAGCTTCAGAGCGCGCGCGCGTGTGAAACGCGTCTCGTCCGTAATCGCTAAAGGAAACGCGCGCGGAGTTTGTCACGGAACGCGAGGGCTTTGCAACAATAAAGTGGAGCGCTGCCGGTCGCGCCGCCCTTTGCGTGTCGCGCGTGCGTGGCCGGAAAGTTGGCCCTCGGGCCAACCCGTGGGCTAAGCCATGTCGCCCGCTCCCACTTCGCCCGCCGAACCGGAAACGATCCAAGGGGTTATCGCTTCACCTGGCCTGATTGGGCCTTCGCTCGTCCGGGGCGAGTTCGTTGACGGTATGAAAGGCGCTCTGCTAGACTCCGCCGCAAAACTTCTTCCGATTTGGGGCCGCAAAGCTTTTCAATCTGCGAAGGCGACCGCTTATGCATGAGGACGATCTGAAATCTCGTCCGCTCTACGAGGGCCTGGATACGGCGTACGTAAATCTGGCCGCGCTGCTGCGACACCTGCGCGCGCGCTCTTTCAACGGGCGCGTGCATGTCAGGCTCGACGAGTACGAGGCGGATGTTTTTCTAGGGGGGGAGCAGTCTTCTTCTTCTTCGCCACGCGTGCGCGAAACCAATCACGCCGCGGGGCGCGAAGCCGAAGGCGAGGCGGCGATGCAGCGCCTGCTGGTGCGCGCCAGCGAGCCGGGCGGGCAGATCAGCGTCTACGAGAGCGAGGGCCCGGAGTCCGGTGTTGCAGCAGCACCCGCTTCAGACACTCCTCCTCCTCCTCGCGCGCCCGCTGCTCCGCGTGCAAGCGCCGCGCGCTCCATGCAGGAGGAGGAGGAGGAGGAAGAAGATACGAGCAGTGAGCCGGAAGAAGAAGAAGAAGAGCCGGGCTGGCCCGATCTACTACGCTTGAGCGGCGATATGATCGCGGCGGTCGAACGCGCGACGCTCAGCTTCGGGGCCAATTTCGACTCAATGTTTCGCGCCGCGCGCCTTGAGCTGGCCGACGACTTCTCTTTTCTTGACCCGTCGGCGCAGCGCTTCGAGTATGCTCATGGCGTGGTTTACCTGCGCGTCCAGCCCGAAAGAAACGCGTACCTTTCGAGCATCAGCGAATGTATGCGCAAGGTGGTCGATAAGCTCGCTTCGGCCGAGCGCGGGCGCAGCGTGCGCGAGCGCGTCGCGCTCGAACTGGCGGTGCTGGCGCGGCGGCGCTCGACTATCGTCCGCCAGCTTAAGCTCATGCCCTACCTTGATCGCATCGCGGGCACGAGGGTCTTGTGAGGGAAGGAGTCGGGAATCAGAACCCGAGGACTCAGAACTCAGGAGTCAGAATTCAGAATAAAGGGGCGGCTTGCCTTTATTCTGAGTTCTGAGTCCTCGGGTTCTGTGTTCTATTCCGTTTATTGAGGGCCGATCTTATGCTTAAATGGAGCGCGTTCTGGACTACTTTCGGATTGCTGGTCGTGGCCGAGATGGGCGACAAGACGCAACTGGCGGCGATTACGCTCGCGGCCGAGACGCGCGCGCCCGTCTCTGTTTTTCTGGGCGCGGCGCTGGCGCTCACGCTCGTCTCGCTCGTGGGCGTGGCGCTCGGCGCGCTCCTGGGCCAATACCTGCCGACCAATCTTTTACACAAGGCGGCGGCGCTCGCCTTTATAGTGATCGGCGCGCTCATGCTCTGGGGTAAACTTTGAAAGGTAAAGTGACAAGGCAAAAGCAGAGGGGTAAAAAGCGAAAGGCGTTGGACAAAAGCGCTTCTATAAAAAGCCGTTTGCGGCCTGACTTTCTGACCTTTACCTTTTCACTTTTGAATCAATTATGTATCCATTCAGAAATATTTTATTCCCGACGGATTTCAGTTTGCATGCGCGTGCGGCCTTGAAGTACGCGGCGGCTTTCGCGCGCGCGGGCGGCGGGCGCGTCTTACTCTTCAGCGTGCAGAGCGGAACCGTGCCCGCCAACCTTCTGACGCTGCCGGATCGAGTCTTCGAGGACGCGGACAAGCGGTGGCTACAGCAGTTGCGCGCAGACGTTGGAGGGCTGCTGGCCGAGCCGATGTTCGACGGCCTTGAAGTCGAGCCCGTGATAGTCGAAGGCGAGCCCGCGCCGATGATCGCGCGCGCCGTACGCGATTTCAATATCGACCTGGTGACGATTGTGACGCACGGGCGCAAGGGGCTCTCGCGCGCCATGTGGGGATCGACCGCCGAAGAGATCATCGCCGAAGCGCCATGTCCGGTGCTGACGATCCGCCCGCCGCAACGCGATTTCGTCGAGCACAGGGACAGCCACACGGAGATTCGCCTCAACCGCGTCCTGCTGGCGACGAACTTTCGCGCCTCTTCAAACTCGGCCGCACAGGTGGCCGCCGAACTGGCGGGCCAAACCGGCGCAGAGCTTCACGTCATCTACGTCATAGGCGATTACATGGATCAGATGGCGGAGTTTTTCCCGGACAGCGCCGGGCCGCCGCTCGCGCGCCTGCGCCAGTACGTAGAGGAGCGGATGGAGGTGTTCGCGCACGAGGCGGGCAGCCGCGCCATCACACACATACGCGAGGGACAGCCCTACGCCGAGATTGTGCGAGTGGCGACCGAGAGGGATGTGGATTTAATAGTCATCGGCACGAGCATCCACGCATCGCTCTTTGGTGGAACGCCCGTGCTCGGCCCCGAAATCGAGCGCGTCGTTCGCAACGCGCCCTGCCCTGTGCTCTGTGTGCCTTCGGGAAGGGTCGTCACGCCCGTCCCGGCCCTCGTCACAGAGCCCTTGCCGCAACTACAGTGATAAAAGCAGAGAAGTGATAAGCAAGGAAAAGGGACGGACGAGTGACGGGATGCAGTCTCCCGTCACTCGTCGCCGTTATTGAGAGGTTTCGATGGGGAGTCCGGCGCGTCGCCATGCTTCGGTTCCGCCGAGCAGGGCCGCTGTGTTCTGGATGCCTACGTCTTTCAAGTCCAGCGCCGCACGGGCGCTCGAATGCTCGTTCGGTCAAGAACAGTAGAGGACTATCTTACGGTCGCGCGGCAGCTCGTCCTTGCGGCGGGCGATCTCCGTCTCCGGAATATTTATAGAGCCCTTGATGTGGCCCGATTTGTAGGATTCGGGCGAGCGCACGTCGACCACCATGGCCGTACCCTTCTCAAGCGCGTCGCGCAACTCGGCGGTCGTAATACGCTGGACGCCGTCGGGCGCTGTCGTCGGCGGCGCGGCAGAGGAAGAGTTTGCGCTGCCGCTGCTTCGAGCCGCGCTGCTCCCGCTTCCGTCTTTCGAGTTACATGCCGTCAAAGCGAGTGCGGCGAGAATTATCGCGACCGCCGCGAGCGAAACGAAAAGACGCATTCAACTGACCTCCATCCTTAATTTGATTCCGGGCGCAGAAAGTGCGCCTCCCACGACGCGCCGGGCTCATTTGTCCTTCGGCTGTGCGGGAGCGCCCGATTCGACCGGAAAGCCCGCGCGCAGCCACCCGTCATAACCGCCAAGCAGCGCTGCCACGTTCTCTATACCCTGCGTTTTAAGGTCACGCGCCGCACGGGCGCTTGAGTGTTCTGACGGTCAGGAACAATACGTGATAATCAGCTTATCGCGCGGCAGCTCCTTGATCCGCTGAGCTATATCGGGCATCCAGCGCGCGCCCTTGATGTGGCCCACCCGGTATGAATCCTCCCCGCGCACGTCTACAAAGATGGCCGTGCCCTTCTCAAGGGCAGCGTGCGCTTCGGCCAGAGCGATGCGCGGCGCTCCGTCGTCCGGCTGAGGCGGCTTCTGCGCCGTGGGCGCTTTGGTCTCCGGCTTTTTCGTAGTCCCGCCGCCCTCCTGAGCGGCGACGACCGCAGTCATCAACAGCGCCGTCAGGATAAGAAGAGTCGCCACCGACGAGGTGAAATAACGCATCACGGCTAAATCTCCAATGTATCCGAATGGACGGACGGCAAGAGCGCCGCCGCCCGTCCAGCGCCGCTCAAACATCCTTCCAATAGTTCTACCATGTTCCCGCACACCTCAACAAGGGAAGAGAACAAAGGGAGGAACGAGGGGGCGGCAGCGATGAATAAGAAAAAGCATTCAAGAAACGGAAGCATTCCTTTGATCCCTGATCGCTGCCGCCTTCATCCCTTCGTTCTCCTCCCTTCGTTGACATCCCTTCGCGGGCGCGCCTATGCTCTCTGCGTGGAGAGTGAATCTATATTTTGCGTCTCCTGAGAGGGGACGCTTTGACCGGTCGGGCGTGGCGCGGCAGATGGATTGTGCGCCTTCCCCTCACGCGGCCTGCCGGTTCCTCCTTTTCTGGTTTATCGGGCAAGGCTCGCGAGGGTTCAGGGCTTATGTCGCAGCCGACCTATCTCACATCGGGTGACGCGATCGCCGTCGTGGGCGCGGGGCCAGCGGGCTCCTTCTTCGCCATCGAACTGCTCAGGCGTGCCCGCGCGCTCGGTATAGACCTCAGGGCGGACATCTACGACGGCAAGAATTTTGCCAGGAAGGGTGCGCCCGGCTGCAACATGTGCGCCGGGGCCGTCGGCCATAACCTGATACAGGAGATCGAGCGCTCGACGACGACGATCCCGCGCGAGGTCATACACTACGAGATAGAGGGCTACGCGGTTCACTATCAGGATTCCTCGGCCCACCTCGAAAACGATCCGACGAAGAAGATTTACGGCGTCTACAGGGGCGCTGGCCCCGTCAGCACGGAGAACCCGGACGGCGCGCGCAGCTTCGACCAGTTCCTGCTCGAACAGGCCACAAAACTCGGCGCGCGGCACATCCCGCACAACGTGCATGACATAGATGTGCCCGCCACGCTTGAGCGCCGCCCGGCGCTGCGACTCGCCGACGACACGCGCATCGAATACGATCTGGTCATCGGCGCATTCGGCGTCAACTCTCAACTGGCCGGGCGTCTTCTATACGGGTACGTGCCGCCGCCGACCTGGAAGACCTGCGTCATAGAGGCGCGCGTTTCCCGCGAGTTCCAGCGCGAGAAGCTGCGCAACATGATTCACTTCTTCGTCCTCAAGCAGCCGGACATTCGATACATCGCGCTCATCCCGAAGGGCGAGCATGTGACCGTTACGGCCATCGGCGAAGATGTCGATGTGGTCGCCACCGAGCGCCTGTTGCGTGATACCTATATGCGCGATTACCTGCCGCCGGATTGGAAGCTCGACTGTCATTGCCACCCGCGCGTGGCGCTGGGCGCGGCCCGTCTGCCCTACAGCGAGCGCTTCTGTATCGTCGGCGACGCTTCGGATTCGCGCTACCTGAAGAACGGGGTGGAGTCGGCGCTCGTGACGGCGCGGCTTGCCGTCGACTGCGTTATCAATCACGGCGTCACGGCGCGCGATTTCGAGCGCCATTTCTGGCGACGCTGCAATCAGGTCTTCGGGCGCGACAATATCTACGGGCGGATGCTGTTTGAAATCTACGACCGCATCTTTCCGCACCCGCTGCTCGCCCCCGTCTACTTCGCCGTGCTCAGATCAGAGCGCAAGCTCCAACGGCCCGGCGCGCTTCTCTCGAACGCGCTCCTGGCGGCCTTCACGGGCGATCAATCCTACAAGCGGATATTGCTGCGGGCGCTCGATCCACGCCTCGCGGTGCGTATGGCCGGACGCGCCGGAGGGATGGCGTTGGAGCGCACGCGCGCGGCCGTATTTCAGACCGAGCGGCAGCCCGTCCGGGGGTTGAAGTTGCGCGACGGCTCGCGCGTGGCGATCATCGGCGGCGGCCCCGGCGGCGCCAGCGTCGCCATACGGCTGCTGCGTAACGCCAGGGCGCGTCGTATCAACCTGCGCGTCACCATCTACGAGCCGAAGCAGTTTCCGCGTCATCACAACCCGTGTATGGGCATGCTCGCGCCGCCGACCGCAAGCCTCCTGCGCGATAGGTTGAATGTAGAGATTCCGGCCGAGATGATTAAGCGCACGATCAAGGGCTATCGCCTGCACGGCGACCACAATGATATAGAGCTACGCGCGCCGAAGTATGAGGAACCGGCGCTGATGGTCTCGCGCTCGGATTTCGACCAGATGTTGCTGGATCGGGCGGTCGCCGACGGCGCGCACCTGCTCGGCGACCGCGTGACGGGCCTCGAATTTCACCCCGATAATCTTGAGCATCCCGTGCGCGTCTATTCGGAGGGCCGTTCGTATTCGGCCGATATGATCGTCGCCGCCTGCGGGCTCGACGACGGGATGCTGTCCGTGCTCGAAAAGGTCAGCCCGCGCCGGGCGCGCTATCATCGCCCCGCCGAGTACATGCATTCGATCATCATTAAGCTCAAGTGCGACGAGCGTTATATAGAGAAGCGGCTCAACGGTGAGATACATGCGTTTCTGTTGAGCGACCTGCCGCGCATAGAGTTCGGCGCCATCACGCCCAAGCAGGATCACGTGCTCGTCAATATCATGGGCCACCGCGTGCGCTCGACCGACATGGAGGATTTCCTGCTGCACAGAAAGGTGCGAACCCTTCTGCCCAGATTCAACTTGCAGCAGTTGGATTTCTACGAGGGGCATGCGCCCGTGCGTCATGCGCGACATGTGTTCTGGGATCGCTTCATCGCCGTCGGCGATGCGACCGGCTGGCTTCGTCCCTTCAAGGGCATGGGCATCACGACGGCGATTCAAACGGGAACGGCGGCCGCCGACGTGATGCTTGAGCGCGGCATCGACGGCGTCGCGCTCACGGCTTACGCGCGCCGCCTGCGCGTTCTCACCGAAGACTACTATCACGGCAGGGTGCTGCGCCGTCTCTGTCGTATGGGGATGTCGACCGGCGTGATAGACGGCATCATTGAACAGGCGAAGACGAACGAAGACCTCTACGCGCTGCTCTATCACGCCATCTCGGGCCACTCTTACCGCCGCATCTCGCGCGACCTTCTGAGCATGGCGACCATCTGGAAGATGAGCACGCTCACCCTCAAGCGCGTCCTGCGCCCGACCTGGTGAGGCTTGCACTCGCGTGGCCTCGCCATATATTCTGCGTACATATCCGAAAACGGAAAAGCCTTCTGGGAAAAGTATCAGGATGAGAGAGTTACCCGTCTATTCCGGCGAGGATCGCGGCCCGCAATGGGGCAAGGTGATCGACCATACGCGCTGCATCGGCTGTCACGCCTGCACGACGGCCTGCAAGTCCGAGAACCTTGTGCCGCTTGCGGTGACGCGCACCTACGTCAAGCACGTCGATGTCGGCGAGTTCCCGCACGCGCGGCGCGCTCATCAGGTAACGCGCTGCAACCAGTGCGCGCACGCTCCGTGCACGACGGCCTGCCCGACCTCGGCGATGTTCAAGCGCGCGGACGGGATCGTTGATTTCGACAAAGCGATCTGCATCGGCTGCAAGGCATGCATGGCGGCCTGTCCCTACGATGCCATCTTCATCAATCCGGAAGATCATTCGGCCGAGAAGTGCAACTTCTGCGCTCACCGTATAGACGTGGGCCTTGAGCCCGCCTG
Source organism: Pyrinomonadaceae bacterium (assembly GCA_035940775.1). Classification (GTDB taxonomy): domain Bacteria; phylum Acidobacteriota; class Blastocatellia; order Pyrinomonadales; family Pyrinomonadaceae; genus DASQYE01. Next base: position 17,520 of record DASZEN010000004.1, read on the forward strand.
TGTCGTCGTCTGTCCGACCGAAGCCATACTGGTCGGCGATATGAACGACCCCGCCTCGAAGGTGGCGCGCATCGTAAACCGCGACCCCGTAACGGTTCGTCGTCCCGAGAAAGAGACGCTGCCCAAGCTCTTTTATAAGGGCGCGCACCAGGCGACGCTCGACCCGCTCGCCGCCACTCGTCCCACGGGCGGGCTCTTCATGTGGAGCGAGCAGAGGGCGGGAAGGGAGTTGGTCGTCTCCGGCAATCCGCAATTCAGCAACACGTCTGCCGCCGCCATGCTCTCTTACGACGTGGCGCACTCGATTCCCTGGGACTGGCGCGTGAGCCTCTATACGTGGACGAAGGGCATCGCCTCGGGCGCTTATATGGTTGCGTCGTTCCTTGTTCTAGCGGGTCTGCTCAGGATTGACGGCGCTGTGTGGCTCTGGGTCGCGCCGGTTCTGGCGGGCACGTTCCTGGCCATCACCGGAGGGCTGCTGATCTGGGATCTCGAGCACCCGGCACGCTTTTACATGATCTTCACGCGGCCCCAATGGAAAAGCTGGCTCGTCAAGGGGGCGTTCATCATCGCCGGGTATTCAATCGTGCTGGCGCTTCATTTTCTGGCGAGCCTTCTGGGAAGCGCATCCACCCGGCGTGCGCTGATGTGGCCGGGACTCCCCCTCGCCCTTCTGACGGCAATCTACACGGCCTATCTCTTCGCGCAGGCGAAAGCGCGCGACATGTGGCAGAATCCCCTGTTGCCTCCGCACCTTGCGCTACAGTCCGTGCTGGCCGGGGCGGCTGCGCTCGTGCCCTTCGCCTTCTGGCTTGAGCGTTCGCTGGTCTCGCCTCTGCTCTGGATTCTGGCGGCTTCGAGCCTCCTGCACCTGCTCATGGTCTGGGGCGAGATTACCCTGACGCATCCGACGGCGCACGCGCGCCTGGCCCTTTGGGAGATGGTGCGGAATCGCTACCGAGCGTTCTTCAGGGCGGGCGTCGCGCTCGCGTTGTTGGGAGTCTTCGCTCCCTTGCTCGGCCCCGTCGCCGTCCCGTTCGCGCTCCTGGGCCTTCTGCTCTACGAACACGCATACGTCCAGGCGGGACAATCCGTGCCGCTGGCATAAGACTGAAAAGAGGTACGTCATGCTCACGCTATGCTGCGCGTTCACACTATGCTGCGAGCGCGCGAGCGCATTCGACGAATACCGGGCTGAAAGTTTTCAAGAGAGGATAAGGGCGGCATGTATACAGAGCGGGGACTGATACTTCGTGGGCTAAGCGGCGGGTTGATGTGGACGACGATCTTGATTTTGACGACGCCCGGCGCGCTTCTCATCCGGCCCGTAGAGGCGCGCGACGACAACAATGTGCCCGTAGAGGGGCGGCCCCTTTGTGCCTGTTGCGCCGACGACGGCGAGTGGTATGAAACGGCGCAGAGGATCAGCGACTCACAATTCGACGCGCTCGCCAATCTGAGATTTTCCGCCGTCGCCAACAGGTATCAATCACCGGCCGACGAGAGCGATCTGGCCGCCGCCTATTCTTTGTCGCTGAGACGCGCGGGGCGGCGCTGGGAATTGAGGCTCCGCGACGAGCAGGGGAAAAGCGGCACACTCTCATTTACGATTCCCACGAGCGCCGTCTCTTTCGGCTCGGACATGGGCGAAGCCGAGCCGGGCAGCGCCGGGCCCATACTCTATAAGGAATGGCGCGTCAGCGGAACGGCGCGCGTCACGGGCATCTTCAAGAGGGGCATGACGGGCGCGCAGCGATTCCGCCTGATCTTGCAGGGCCGGGGCAACCACTGCACGGACGTGGGCGATTACAAGCACTGGAAATTACAGATTTACGGCGGGCGCGTCTCGCACGCTTTTTACGGCACGTTGGAATGATCCTTAAATAATCAGGAGCCTTCTAAGGAGAGGTCGAGCGCCGACGGAGCAAGAGATTGAGCGGCGACGAAGCCATTAGCCTTGAAGCGATCAGCCTTTAACCAATGGATATGAAGTCGAAGCAATTGAACGAGAGAGTGAGCGCGGCGCGCCGCGAGACGGAGGCGCGCGGCGAGACCTTTTATCCTGGGCCCAGCCGCATACACCTCGCGGCCTTCCCGCCCAAAGAGCGTTGGGATGATTGGGTCGAGCTTGATTCCAGGAGTTGGCCCAGGCGGACGGAGCGCCGCTACATGCTGGTTCCGACCACCTGCTTCAACTGCGAGTCGGCGTGCGGGCTGCTGGCCTACGTCGATAAGGAGAGCTTGCAGGTGCAGAAGTTCGAGGGCAACCCGGAGCATCCGGGCTCGCGCGGGCGAAACTGCGCCAAAGGCCCGGCGACCTTGAACCAGATCACAGACCCCGACCGCATCCTTTACCCTTTGAAGCGCGCAGGCGCTCGCGGCGAGGGTAAGTGGGTGCGAGTCTCCTGGGACGAGGCGCTCAATGACATTGCCGCGCGCATCCGCAGGGCCATCACCGAGGGGCGGCCCAACGAGATCATGTATCACGTCGGGCGTCCGGGCGAGGACGGCTTCACCGAGAGGATACTGGCGGCGTGGGGCGTGGACGGCCATAACTCGCACACCAACGTGTGTTCGTCGAGCAGCCGCGCCGGTTATCAATACTGGCTCGGGCTCGACCGCCCGAGCCCCGATCATGCGAACGCGAAGGTCATCCTTCTCATCAGCTCTCACTTAGAGACGGGCCATTATTTTAACCCGCACGCGCAGCGCGTGATCGAAGCCAAAGCGGCGGGAGCAAAGTTGATCGTCTTCGACACGCGGCTCTCGAACACTGCGACGCATGCCGACTACTGGGTTTCGCCCTTTCCGGGCTCGGAAGCGGCCATCGTCCTGGCCATCGCAAATTACCTGATCGAGAACGACCTCTACAATCGAGAGTTTGTGCGCCGCTGGTGGAACTGGCAGGAGTATATGGCGGTCGAGCGTCCCGAGATCGAGACCACCTTCGAGAACTTTGAGCGCGTCCTCAAGGAGCTTTACAGCCGCTATACGTTCGAGTTCGCGGGCCGAGAGGCGGGAGTGGACGCGAACGTGATCGAAGAGATCGCCCGCGTGGTGGCGACAGCCGGGACGCGCCTGAGCAGCCATAACTGGCGGAGCGCCGCCGCAGGCAACAGCGGCGGCTGGCAGGTGGCGCGCACGCTCTTTATGTTGAACGCCCTTCTGGGAGCGGTCGCTACCGAAGGCGGCGTCTTTCCCAACGCCTGGAACAAATTTGTCCCACGCCCGATACACACGCCGCCGCACCCGCCCGCTTGGAACGAATTGACCTGGCCCACGGAGTATCCTCTCGGGATGAACGAGATGTCATACCTGCTGCCGCACTTTTTGAAGGACGGGCGGGGAAAGCTCGATGTCTACTTCACGCGCGTTTACAATCCGGTCTGGACGAACCCCGACGGCTTCTCGTGGGTCGAAGCTCTTACTCAGGAAAGCCTCATCGGTTGTTACGTGGCGCTGACGCCGACCTGGAACGAGACGGCCTACTTTGCTGATTACATCTTGCCGATGGGGCACGGCTCGGAGCGGCACGACCTTCACTCCTACGAGACGCACGACGCGCAATGGATAGGCTTTCGCCAGCCGGTCTTGCGCGCCGCGCGCGAGCGCACGGGCGAGACGGTTGCCGATACGCGCGAGATCAATCCCGGCGAGGTCTGGGAGGAGAACGAGTTCTGGCTTGAGTTGACGTGGCGCATCGACCCGGACGCAAGCCTCGGGATTCGCCCGTACGTCGAATCGAAACAGCATCCGGGCCAGAGGCTCGGCGTCGATGAGTATTACGCTTACATCTTCGAGCATTCCGTTCCGGGTCTGCCGGAGAGAGCGGCCGCCGAAGGGCTACGGCCGCTTGAGTACATGCGGCGCTACGGAGCGTTCGAGGTGCGCGCCAGGGTCGGAGCAGTCTACGAGGAGGTTGTCCCCGAGGATGAATTGGAAGACGTACGCGAGGACAGGTTCGGCAGAGTTTACAGCCGAGCGCCGAAGCCCGCTTCGACAAACATAGTCCCCATCGCCAGCCCCGACCCGGACTCGGAAGGGCGGCGGCTCGCGGGCGTCCGAGTTGACGGGCAGTATCTTCGAGGCTTTCCGACGCCGAGCGGTCGGCTCGAATTTTATTCGCGCACGCTCGCCGATTGGGGCTGGTCTGAATACGCGCTTCCCGTTTATATCCGGAGCCACGTTCACCCGGAGCGACTGACCGAAGACCAGACGGTTCTGATCTCCACCTTCCGTCTGCCCGTACAGATACACACGCGCAGCGCCAACGCCAAATGGCTCGACGAGATAGCGCATACCAATCCGCTCTGGATTCACCCCGAAATGGCGGCGCGTATCGATGTCCGGACGGGCGACGCGGTGCGCGTCGAGACGGAGATCGGCCACTTCGTCGTCCGCGCCTGGGTCACGGAGGGCATTCGCCCCGACGTTGTCGCCTGTAGCCATCACATGGGACGCTGGAAATTGAAAGACGAAGGGCAGCGGCAAATGATGGCGACCGTCTCGCTGGATCGAGCGGGCGAGCGCTGGGGCTTGAAACGCTTGAAGGGGGTCGCGCCCTACGAGTCGAGCGACCGGGATACGCTCCGCATCTGGTGGAGTGACGTGGGCGTTCACCAGAACCTGACCTTCCCTGTACATCCCGACCCGGTTTCCGGTATGCACTGCTGGCATCAGGCCGTGCGTGTCCGCCGAGCCGAACCGGGCGATGACTACGGCGACATCTCCGTTGATACGGATAAAGCGCGCGAGGTCTACAAAAGGTGGCTCGCCCTTACACGTCCGGCCGATCAGTTTTCACCCGACGGCACGCGCCGTCCCTACTGGCTCCTGCGCCCGCTCAAACCGTCAAGGGAAGTTTACCGCCTGCCCGATCAGCAAGAGCTGTTGGAGGTTGAATAAAGCGGCTCGGAAAGCTATGGGGCGACGCTCAGTGTAATAACACGCGCGCGCGCCCGCCCGCGCCCCTCTTCCGTAAACGCATAATCGACCGATGGAACTCTTTCGCGCACTCGCTGTTTTGGCTGAGCCTCCGGCGGCAGGGGGGGCGGCGCTGGCCGAGGCTTTGGCTCTTGGGCCAATGCCGACCGTGGCCGAGTATACGGAGGTGTTCGTCTTTCAACTTTATCCTTACGCCTCGGTCTACCTGGGGGCCGAAGGAATGCTCGGCGGGGAGGCGCGCGATAGGATCGGCGGGTTCTGGCGCGCGCTCGGGCTGAAGCCGCCGGTCGAGCCCGACCACTTGAGCGTGATGCTCGCCCTCTATGCGCGCCTCGTTGAAATGGAGGAAGGTGAGGGCGACCTTGCGCGTAGAGAAAGCTGGAGGCTCGCGCGCAGGGCTTTTCTATGGGAGCACCTTCTGAGCTGGCTGCCCGTCTACCTGGATAAGCTCTGCGAGGTGGCCCCGCCCTTTTATAAAAGGTGGGGAGAGGTGCTGGCCGTGGCGCTCTCTGAAGAGGCGGCAGCAGTTGGAAGACAAGAGCGTGTGTCTCTGCACCTGCGCGATGCGCCCGGATTGATCGATCCACGTGGCGATGAGGTCGGAGAGTTTTTGCAATCCCTATTGACTCCCGTTCGCAGCGGGATGATTCTGTTGCGCTCGGATTTGAACGGCGCGGCGCGCAAACTCGGGCTCGGGTTGAGATTGGGCGAGCGCAAATTCATACTCAGGGAACTGTTGGGCCAGGATGCGCCGGGCGTCCTCGAATGGCTCGCCGAAGAAGCGTGCGGCTGGGCCGAGCGCCATCGACGCCGCGGCGAGACGCTCGCGGACGTAGCCCGTGTGTGGGAGGAAAAGGCCGTTGCGACCGCGAGCATGCTGAGAGAGCTTGAGCCCACGACGAAGGGGGTCGCATAAGTTCTGATCGCCGGGAGTTTTGAGAAAGCAAGGCCCTCCTGGCCGGACGCCCGCGCCTGAAAAAGCTTCCCGAAATATCGAAGATATGCTATAGAGACGCCTTACCTTAAACCGAAAGCAGCCAGAGGAAGACGCGTTGAGAGGGCAAAAGGAGGCTTTTGATTCCTTATGTGGAGAGGTGCATCCGTCAAACGGTCTGAGTTCCCGCGCGCCCCCGCAGTGTGCGCTCTTTCGTTTGCGCTGCTCTTAGTGTTGGGCCACTTGAGTTTTACAGGCGCTCAAACCCGCACGCCTCCCGTGCCGGAGAATGACACGCAGCAATGGAACGATGTGCAGGTCTCCGTGCCACTCAACAAGGGGGTCGATTTTATACTGAGCGGCAGTTTCCGGTTCGGGCGCAACGTTACTCATCTGGTAGAAAGGCGCACGGGCGTCGCCTTCGCGTTCAAGGCGGGCAAATACCTGACGCTTTCGCCCGCATTTGTGAACATTGCGACGCGCCCCGCCCAGGGCCGCAAGGCTAACGAACGCAGACTCGCTTTCGCGGCCACCGCACGCCTGCCCCTGAAGAAGTTCACGCTCACCGACCGCAGCACCTTCGAGCGGCGCGTGCGCTTCCCGGCCGACTCCTCGCGCTATCGTAACCGCCTGCAACTTGAGCATCCTTTGAAGGTCTTCAAGACCTCGCTGCAAGTGTTCGCGTCCGACGAAGTGTTCTACGACTGGAGCGTTGACGATTGGGTTCGCAATCGCTTTGCAGTCGGATTGAGCCGGAAATTTAACCAGCACTTCACGGGCGACTTTTATTACATGAGGCAGACGGACGGGCGCAGCCGTCCGGGCGATCTACACGTCATCGGCGCGACCTACCGTGTGCGCCTGTGAGGGTGTGAAGGGCGCGCGTCCCAAGATGTTCGTTTAAAAAGCGGCCGTCCCATTCAGAGGGCTTATTTGATCGAGGCGCGATGAGAAGACACACCCACGCTGACAAACAGTTACGCTACGGCGGTGGAGTCTCATTGCGTCTCCTTTCATGGCGTCTACCATTCGCGCTCTCGATGCTCGCGGCTCTTTTCCTGAGCGGTTGCCTGCCGAGCGCTCCGACGGGTTCGGGCGGGCGCGGCATTACCGTCTACGGTTTCTCGGTGATGAAGGAATCGCTTGAGAAAGCTATCTTTCCGGCCTTCGTCGCCCGCTGGAAACAGGAGCACGGCGAGGAGCTGCACTTCACTTCATCCTTCGCTGGGTCGGAGACGATCACGAACCAGATTCTTCAGGGCGTCGAAGCCGACATCGCTATTCTCTCCATCGAGCGCGACGTGGAACGTCTCAGGGATGGCGGCGCGGTCACCTCCGACTGGCATGCTCTGCCCAATCGCGGCATCGTCAACAAAACGCCCTTCATCATCCTGGTACGAAAGGGAAATCCCAAAGGCATAAGAGATTTCGCAGACCTCGCGAAACCCGGCGTCAAGCTGATTCACCCGGACCCGGTCAGCTCCGGCGGCGCGCAGTGGTCTGTGCTCGCCATCTACGGGTCGGAGCTTATCAAGTCGGAAAAACAGACGGGCGCGCGCGACGAGAACCGCGCCAGAGAGATGCTCAGGGCCGTCTGGCGAAACGTCATCTCGACGCCCGGTTCGGCGCGCGAGGCGCGCACGCAGTTTGAAACCGGATTCGGTGATGTGCTGATTACCTACGAGCTGGAAGCGCTATTGATGAAGGGGGCGGGAGCTGCCGTCGAGGTGATAGTCCCCGAAGCGACCATCTTCAGCGAGCACCCGGCGGTCGTCATCGACCGCAACGTGACGGCCGACAGGCGGCACATCATCAACGCCTTTATCCAATACCTGTGGAGCGATGAAGCCCAGCGTGCCTTCGTTCAATATCATTTCCGCTCCGCGACCAATGAGGCGCTCAACGAGGCCAATAAGGAGTTCGCGCATATCAGCATGCCGTTCACCGTTAACGACCTCGGCGGCTGGGGACGCGCTTACCCCGATATTATAGAGCGCGTCTGGCGCGATCAGACGCAGAGAAACAAGTGACGCTTTCCGGGACGAACATCTATGAGCTGCTTTTGAAAGAGCTTTTCCGAAGGATTGCAGGAGGAAGACGAATGAGGAAAGAGAAGCCTTTGTCGCCGGTCTTGGGTGTGGCGCTTGCGGCGCTCGTCATCACGGTCGCCGTCGGCGGAAGGGGCGCGTCCGCACGCCGCTCGAACGCCGAAGGAGTTCAAGCCCTCGGCCCTGACCTTTCGGGCAGCTACAGGCTCGCGGCGGCGACAGACCCGGAGGGCGGAAGCTACGGCGGGACGGTAGACATCTCAAGGCTCGGGGCCGCCTATCGCGTCGCGTGGACGGTCACGGGCGGCGGCTCGTATGAGGGCGTGGGCGTTCAGATGGACGACGCGCTCGCCATCGGCTGGGGCAGCGGCAGGGCCAATCGAGGGGTCGTCGTATACAGAATCCAGGGCGGAAGGCTTTCGGGCAAATGGACGATCACGGATATGAAGGGCGCGCTCGGAACCGAAGAGCTTGAGGGCGCTCCCGGACTTCAGGGCAGTTACAGGATCGTCCATTCGACCGTACCCGGCGCGGCCAGAGGATACGCGGGCACGGTCAACATAACTGCGAGCGGCGACACCTACATCGTCGAGTGGAGACTGGCCTCCGGCGAAAACTATAAGGGCGTCGGCGTCCGTCAGGGAGATTTGCTGGCGGTCGGTTGGAGCCCCGGTCGGGGCTCGGTGGCCGTCGCCACCTACAGGCAAAAAGGCGCTGTGCTCAAGGGCGTGTGGGCCATACCGGGCGAGAAGCGCCTCGGCGCCGAAACGCTCAGCAAGGGTTAGAGGTTAAAGGGCAAAGACGCGCGCGAAAGGTTATTTAGAAAAGTCACGCGCGCGCGGTTGTTTAGAGCCGTTTTGCTCTCTGCCGGGCGGCGGCGAGGCCGAATCGCGCAGCCGTTTTTTTCGGAGCAGGTTATAAAGCTCAGCAGGTTATAAAACCATGAGTGCGGCCCTTTCAAGAATGCGACACGTCCGCGGCTTCGATGTCGTGCGGCCCCTGAGCATCACGGCGATGATCGCGATGATGCTGCCGCTGGTTCTGTTGCCGCTCGCTTCCATCTTTATCTTCGGAACGAGCAAGGGGCTGGGCAGTTTCTGGGCCGCGCTGACCGCGCCCGAGGCGATCTTCGCGCTCAAGCTTTCGATGGTGACGAGCTTCTGGGCCACGCTCTTCAACGTCCTCTTCGGACTGTTCGCCGCCTATGTGCTCTCGCGTTATATGTTCTGGGGGCGGACGGCTCTGATCGTCACGATCTCGCTCCCGACGGCGATCCCGACGGCCGTGGCGGGCTTCGCCCTGCTCCTGCTGTGGGGGCCGTACGGGGTATTGGGCCGCCTGCTCGCGCCCGAGGGCGTGCAGTTGATGTTCACGCCGCTGGCGATCATCATAGCCAATATCTTCGTCACCTTCCCGCTCGCCTTCGGAGTCCTGATGTCGGTCTTCGATACTATGAACCGCTCTTTGGAAGAGGCATCGGCGACCATCGGCGCGACGCGCTGGCAGACCTTCTGGTATGTGACGCTGCCCTCTTTGCGCGGCGCGATTGTGACGGGCGCACTCCTGACGTTTGCGCGCGCCGTCGGCGAGTTCGGCTCGACCATACTGGTTTCCGGCAACCTGGCTTTTCGCACGCAGACCGCGCCCCTTTACATCTTCTCGAAATTCAACGAGGGGCAGGTCGAAGCGGCCAATGCCGTCGCCATCGTCCTCGCGCTCTTCTCTTTCATCATTTTCAGTATTCTATACTTCGCGCGCGATTGGCTGGATACGGAATGAGGCGGTGCTGTTATGCGGTCGGAAGAGTTTACGGGCATCACAACGGATAAAGTGGGAGCGGGCGCGGAGCCGCGCCAGCCGCAGCAGCAGGAGCGACGCAAGAAGGAGTTCGCGGCGAGCGTGCGCTCCGTGAGCAAAAGCTTTCGCGGCACGCGCGTCCTCGAAGACATAGATTTCGATGTCGCCGAGGGCGAATCCCTGGTGCTGCTCGGCGCGTCGGGGAGCGGCAAGACTACGATCCTGCGTATCATCGCCGGGCTCGAAGAGCCGGATACGGGCCGCGTCATTCTGCACGGCAAAGAGGTCACAGACCTTCCGGCGCGCGAGCGCGGAGTCGGCGTCATCTTTCAATCCTACGCGCTCTTTCCGCGCATGACGGTCGAACAGAACATCAGCTACGGCTTGCGCATACGCCGCCACCCGCGCCGCGAGATCAAGGAGGCGGTCGATCATCTCATCTCGCTCGTCCGGCTTGACGAGCATCGCGGGAAATATCCGTCACAGCTTTCGGGCGGGCAGCAGCAGCGGGTCGCCATCGCGCGCACGCTCGCCTACAAGCCGCAGGTGCTACTGTTTGACGAGCCGTTCGGAGCGCTCGACGCGCAGACGCGCGTGCGCCTGCGCCGCGAGATCAATTCGCTTCTCAAACAGGTCAAAGTACCCGCCATCTTTATCACGCACGATCAGGAGGAGGCGCTCGAACTTGGCGACCGCATCGCCGTCCTGAACGCGGGACGCCTTGAGCAGATAGGCACGCCCGATCAGGTCTACAACCGGCCCGAGACCGAATACGTCGCCACCTTTCTGGGAGCGGCCAACCTGCTGCTCGGGGTCGTCAGTCGCGGCGCGGTCGAGATCGGCACGGCCAGCATTCCCGCCCTCGAAGAGACCGCTCGCCTTCGCGACGGTCAGGCCGTCAAGCTCGTCTTCCGTCCCGAAGACGTTCACCTGAGCAGAACCGGCGCGCTTCCCCCTGGCTGTCGCCGTCTGACCAACGGCGTCATCGAAGAGATAAATTTCGTCGGCGCTTATGAACGCCTTACTCTGCGGCTCGACCTCGTCGCCCGCCAGCCCGCCGAGGGCGAACCACCTCTCTATAACGTCACGCTCACCACACCCGAGCGTCGTACCGGCATTCCCATCATCGTCACTCGTCCGAAGCCGGAGGCGGCCACCACACGTCTGGGGGTCGGCGACCGCGTGGCCGTCGGCCTGATGGCCTTTCGCGTGCTGCCCAACTTCGCCCTCGGTAGCGAGCGCGCCGGGCGAATCCTGGACGCCAACAGGCATTGACCGTACGTCCCCCGCCCGTACGTTGCAGCATCATGCTCTTTCCATAAGTTGCAGCCTGATCCGTCTTGCTCAATACTCATCACTTGTCACCCGTCACAGTTTTGTTTAGCATTCGCCGTGGTCGCATTCATTTGCGCAAGCGCTGCTTGTGCCCGGAGGTTTTCTCGCCATCGATCCTGATATCAAAAGATATCTGATAGCCGTCGCCTGGGTCGTGATCGCAACCCTGCACGGTTACGGCGCGGCGTGGCTGGCGATACGAATGCTGTTTCGCCCATACAACCCGGTCAAATTCCTGGGCGTCACCGTCTGGCCGCAGGGAATGATTCCGCGCCACCGCGAGCGTTTGGCCCAGACCATAGGCAACGCCGTCGGCAACGAGCTGGTGTCGCAGGAGACAGTCATCAACGCCCTGTTCGAGGCCGATTTCTTTCGTCGCAAGGTCGAGGCGTTCGTCACCTCCTATACGGATGAGCTGCTCAACACGACCTACCCTTCGTTGATCGAGGCGCTGCCTTCGTCGGCGCGCGCGCCCGTGCTCGACGCCATCTCGGCGCTGCAATACAGGCTCTCCGAATACATCGCCAGCGTACTGAAGGGCGAGGAGACGGCCCGTGCGATAGCCGGTTTTATAGACCGGCGCGTTGACGAGCTGCTCGCGCGGCGTCTGCGCGACGCCGTCGGCGAAGAGACCTTCGGGCAGGTGCTCGGTTTTTTTGAAGACCGTTTTCGCGGGCTCGTGACCGAAGCCGAGTTCGGGCGGAAGATACGCGACTTCGTCGGGGCGCGGCTCGACGAGTTGGCCCACAGCGGGGCGACGCTCGCCGAAGTGTTCACGCCCGAAACCGTGGCGCTCATAAAGGAGCGCGTTGACCGCGAAGTGCCGCCCATCGTTCATCACCTGGCCGAGATCGCTACGAGCAAGGGAACGCGCATGCAGCTCGGCGGGTTGATTAAACGCGAGGTGGACGACTACTACGCGCAGCTCTCGTTCTTCAAAAAAATATTCATCTCGCGCGAGCGCATCCACACGGAAGTCGATGACATGGTCAACAAGACGCTGCCCCGCCGCGTCGAAGAGTTCCTGCACGGCGAAGCGTTCGAGCAGCAGGCCGAAGAATTTCTGAACACGACAATCGACAACGTGCTCGCGCGCCCCGTCAACGAACTCGTCGGCCAGATCGCGCCCGCGAAGCTGGAGATGATTAAGGATCAGGTGACGGGGCGCATCCTCGTGCTCGCGCGCGGGGCCGAGCTTCAGACCACGGTCTCGGCCTACGCCACCGACGCCCTTGAGCGCCTGCGGCCTCATACCTTGCGCGCGCTCCTGCAATACATCAGCCCGGAGAGCGCCCCGCGCCTGAAAAGCTTTCTCACCAAAAGCCTGCTCGGCGTGGTCGCGCGCGAAGAGACGGCGCGCGCCATCAACGCCATTCTGCACGCGCAGATCGAACGATTGCTGGCCGCGCCCATCGGACGCCTCTCCGATCACATCTCGGATGCGACCATCCTGCGCGCGTCTTCAATGCTCATCGAACGCATCACGACCGCCGCGCGCGAACGCCTTCCGGCGGCCCTCGCCGAATTTGACATCGGCGGCATCGTCCGCCGCAAAGTCTCCGATTACCCGATCCCGAAACTGGAAGAGCTGGTGCTCTCGGTCGCGCAGCAGCACCTGAAAACCATAGAGCTGTTCGGCGCCGTGATCGGCCTGATGATCGGACTGCTACAGGCCATTTATATACTATTCACGGCTGCGCCCGGCCACTAGATTCAAAGCCGGATTTCGACGCACGCTCTCTCGTCCCCTCGCGCCCGCGCACATTTTCCACTCTCGTCGCGGCCCTCCTGTTATAAACTGAGGCTCAGGCTGTCGTACTTGATGCGGCAGCGCCGGGAGTAAAAACGATGAACAGTATCAAGTGCCCGCAGTGCGGATTGGTCAACTGGGGAACGCCCCCATCGTGCAAGCGGTGCGGCGTCTCTTTCGAGGGAATATCGGCGGACGCATTCGTGTCCATCCCGGCGGGCGAGCAGGTCTACGCTCCTGGCTTTCAAGCCGGGCCGACGGGGGCGCTCTCGCAGGAGGAGACCGAGCGGACGCGAAAAGTCTGGAAGTGGTTCACGGTCTACTGCTCCCTGATGGCGCTTCTTTATGTGGCAATCGCCATCGGCAGCGGGGCGCTGTTGCTCTTTAATCCCGGCAGTATGTCCAGAACCAGAGACGGCGGAGAGTTGCAGATACAGGCGATAGTTTTTCTCCTCATGTCGGCGATATTCGCTCCCGTCTACGCGACGGGGCTCTTTCTAAAGGGTAAATCCTGGGGATGGATTTACGGCATCATCCTGATCGCCATCGGCATGACGAGCTGCTGCCTGTGGCCCATCACCATCCCCCTGTTGATACAATGGATCAAGCCGGAGATGAAGCGCATGTTCGGACAGACCTGAGAGAGACTTTCGAGCGCGGGCCGCGATGCGACCGATGCTGCTGCTACTGCTGCTGCTGGCCCCGGTCTCATGGCGATGATGCCCCGAAGCTTCAGGCTGATGGTTAAGGACTATGATGAATCGAAGCGACAATGACGGGCGAGCTTTCGTAGACGTGAGTCATCATGTGGAGCACGGAATGATAACTTACAAGGGGCTGCCCGCGCCGGTCATCTCGGATTTCCTGAGCCGCGAAGATTCGCGCAAAGTTTACGCGCCGGGCACGGAGTTCCACATCGCAAAGATAGAGATGGTCGCCAACACAGGCACTTACATCGACGCGCCCTATCATCGGTACGCGGACGGCCGAGACCTCTCGGAATTACCGCTCTCGTCGATTGCCGATCTCGAAGCCGTCTGTATTCGCGCGCGCGACTTCTTCGGGCGGGGCATAGACGCGTCGCTCTTTGGCGAAACGGACTTCAAGGGCAAGGCCGTGCTGGTGCACACGGGTTGGGACGTTCATTGGGGAAGCGAGCGGTATTTCGAGGGCCACCCGTTCCTGACGGCCGAGGCGGCGCAAAGCCTCGTAGATTCGGGAGCACGGCTCGTCGGCATAGACTCGTACAACATCGACAACGTAAGGGATACTTCGAGGCCCGTCCATTCCGTTCTTCTAAAGGCGAACGTGCCCGTAGTCGAACATCTATGCAATCTCGAATCTCTGCCCGACGGCGGTTTCAAGTTCTTCGCCGTGCCGGTCAAAGTCAAAGGCTTCGGCACGTTTCCTGTCAGAGCATTCGGAATCATCCCGTAAGCGGCGGCGACGACGACGACGAGGACGACGAGGGCGACGCCCCTTTTAAGACCTCAAAAAAGCGGGGGACGCGGGTTTGTCGGGCCCGAACGAAGCGCGAGCGAGCGCGAGAGCGCCGTACGCTCTCGTGTCAAAGGTAATAGATGTGCGGCGGAACAAGCTTCTGCCGCTCTAAAAAATTCGCTTCCCTGAGCTGATGAATTGACCGGCGTGCGCCTGCTGGCGTATAGGAGTATGGATGAGAGCACGCATCGTCTGGCTCCTCTTGTGCGCCATCTGGGGCTCCACCTGGCTCTTCATCAAGACCGGCCTGCGTGACCTGCCGCCCCTGAGCTTCGCCGGGATCAGGTTCGGCATCGCATCCCTGATACTGCTCTCGATCGTCGTCATACGGCGTCGGCCCATTCCGCGCGCGCCGCGTGATTGGGCGCTGATCGCCGTGACGGGCGTGCTGGCCTTTGCGATTAATTACGGTCTGTTGTTCTGGGGCGAGCAGCACGTCTCTTCCGGGCTCGCGGCGCTGTTGCAAACGACGATCCCCGCCTTCGGGCTCGTGTTCGCGCATCTGCACCTGCCCGCAGAGCGTATGACTATCAGTAAGGTCTGCGGCGTGGCGCTCGGGGTGGTCGGCGTGGGCGTGATATTTTCCAACCAGTTGAGCGTCGAAGGGCCGCTCGCGCTCTCGGGCAGCGCGGCCATCGTCGTGGGCGCGCTCGGGGTCGCTTATGCCAACGTGCTCGTCAAAGCTCACGGCGGACACCTGGATCCGGCGCTGCTCGCCGCCGGGCAGATGATCTTCGGTCTCATCCCGCTCCTGATCGTCGGAATCTCCCTTGAGGGAAATCCGCTCGGCTTTCGCTGGACGCCGATGGCTTTGGTCTCGCTCTCTTACCTGGTGCTGGTCGGCTCGGTCATCGCGTTCCTGCTCTTCTACTGGCTGGTCAGACGCATGGACGTGACCAAGACGATGTTGATTGCGCTGGTCACGCCCCTGATCGCCGTCATGCTCGGCATGCTGGTGCTCGGCGAGACGTTGACCTGGCGGACGATCATGGGCGGCGCGTGCATCATGCTCGGCATCGGCATCATCGTGCTGCGCCGCATCGGGGAAAGGAGCGCGCCGCCCCACGCCGAGAAAGCAATCGGCAGTATAGAGACCGGATAGCACCGTTTTGCGGTATGATCGCGCGCGCGCGGGGACAAAGAGTGCGCTCTCTCTCTTTTCGCGCTCTCTCTCCGGGGTCGCAAAGCGTTATGAAAGCTTCAGGCACAATGCGTCGAAGGGCAGCCGCGCTCGTCGGGTTCGGGTTCTTTACGGCGACCGGCCTGTTGTTCTTCAGCTACAGATACCTTGACGATCTGGCGCGGGAGAGGACGGGAACCTTCGGCGAGCGTTTGATAGAGGAGATGACGGGCGCTTACGCCGCGGCGCTCCTCTTCCCTCTGGTGTTGAGAGTCGCGCGCCGCTTCCCCTTCGGGCGTCGCGTGTGGCTGCGCCGCCTGCCCGTTCACCTCGCGACGCTCCTTCTCTTCTCCGTCCTGCACACGACGCTCAACTGGCTCTCGCGCGACCTCGTGTTCCGGCTCTGCGGGCTCGGCCCTTACGATTACGGGATCATGCCGATCAGGTACTTGATGGAGTTCGCCAACGATGCAATTGTCTACAGCCTGTTCGTCGCGCTCATTCATCTGTTCGACTATTACCGCGAGTCGCGCGATCAGGAGGTGAGGACGGCGCTGCTCGAAGCGCGTTTGACGCAGGCCCAGCTACAGGCGCTCCGTCTACAGCTTCAGCCTCATTTCCTTTTCAATGCGCTCAATACCATCTCGGCCGTCATCTACGAGGACGCGGGGCGGGCCGACCGTATGATCGCGCGCCTGAGCGACCTGCTGCGACTTGCGCTGCGCAATTCGACGGCGCAGGAGGTGACGCTGCAAGAGGAGTTGGAGTTTCTGGAACTCTACCTGGAATTGATGCGCGCGCGTTTCGAAGAACGGCTCGTCGTCAAGTTTGAGGTCGAGCCGGAGACCACATCGGCTCTCGTGCCGCAACTGATCCTACAGCCGCTCGTGGAAAACTCTATCCGTCATGCGGCCAGCCCATCGAGCGGCACGCTCAGCATTGACGTGTCGGCGCGTCGCTCTAACGGCGCGCTGCTGCTGGAAGTGAGCGACAACGGGCCCGGGATAAGGAAAGAGCAGCAGGCCATAGCGCTCGGCGACGGGATCGGTCTCTCCAATACGTCGGAAAGATTGAATCAGCTCTACGGCGCGGAGCATCGCTTCTCGCTCGGAGCGTCCTCCGAGGGAGGTTTGCTGGTTCACGTTGAAGTCCCGTTTCACACCCGGCGCAGTAGCGAGACGGACGGCGCGAAGGGAGGCGACTGAAGGTGAGGTCGAAGATAGGCGTGCTGATCGTTGACGACGAGCGCCCGGCGCGCCGTAAGATTCGGCGTTTTCTTGAGAGCGAGCCCGACATGGAAGTGCTCTGCGAATCCGACGGTGGGCACGGAGCCGTCGCCGCCATCCGTGAACATAAGCCCGACCTCGTTTTTCTCGACGTGCAGATGCCGGAACTGGACGGCTTCGCCGTCATCGGCGCGCTTCGGATGGAACGGCTCCCGCAGGTCGTCTTCGTGACGGCGCACGACCAGTTCGCGCTGCGCGCCTTTGAAGTCCACGCGCTCGATTACCTGCTCAAGCCCTTCGATCAGGAGCGCTTTCGCAGAGTCCTGGAACGCGCCCGGCGATACCTCGTGCGCGAGGGACGAGGCGATTTGGACGAGAGGATCGGCCGCCTGCTCGACGAGGTACGCGCCGGAAGCGTGCGCTATGCCGAGCGGCTGTTGATTAATTCCGGCGAGCGCGCCTTCTTCCTGCCCGTAGAGCACATAGATCGGATCGAGGCCGCGAAGAACTACGTCCAAATTCATGCGGGCGAGAGCGCCTACCTGCTGCGCGGAACCATCGAGGGGCTGCATCGCAGGCTCGACCCGTCAAAGTTTCTGCGCGTCAACCGCTCGCAGATCGTCAACATAGACAGCATCAGGGAACTGCAACCCTGGTTCCACGGCGAGTATCGCATCATCCTTAAGGATGGCCGCGAGATAATGTGGAGCCGCAGGTATCTGGACAGATCGTCCGAAGTGTTCATCAGAGATTTCTGACCCGCAGATTTCTGACCGTCAGCATTCTAATCCCCGCCTCAAGCCCGTATATCCCACACCGTTATGGTTTCGTCCCGGCACTGTTTCCAGAGAAGCCTTCGAGCCTATAAAACTCCGTCCTGCTCTCTGGTTGCAGCCGTTGCCTTTGCGCCGACGCCTTAACAAATCGCGACGGCAACGGACGAGCATGAACGGGGCGCAACCATGCTCTGCGGGGCTACGGGGTCGCGCAAGCGATGCGTATTCTGATGATGGGGGTGAATGATTGTTGAGATACCCTGTGAAGCTTTGCCGCATCAACCGTCAAATCATGAAACGGGCGATCATGCTGTGCATCGTCGTCTCCATTGCATGCGGCCGGATGACGTTTGCGCAGGAGGAGGAGAGGGCGGCGATCAGGGAGGGCGACTGGCCCAGCTACGGGCTGGATCAGGGAGGGTCACGCTATTCACCACTGAAACAGATAGAGCGCGGTAATGTTAAGAATCTTAAAATAGCCTGGACGTATCGCACGGGCGACGTATCCGATGGGAAGAAAACGGCGGGCGTGACGAGCGCCTTCGAGGCGACGCCCATCCTCGTCGATGGGACGCTCTTTCTCTCAACTCCCTTTGATCGGATCATCGCCCTTGACCCTGAGACGGGCTCCGAGCGTTGGGCCTTCGATCCGAAGATCGAGACCTCAAAGCATATCGCCGGTCAATACGTCTCGCGCGGCGTCTCGGCCTGGCTCGACCCGAAGGCTTCCGCCCAGGCGTTGTGTCGCCGCAGAATTTTCCTGGGCACTCTGGATGCGCGACTGATCGCCGTTGACGGCGCGACCGGCAAACCGTGCGCTGATTTCGGTGAAGGCGGCCAGGTTGATTTGAGCAAAGGAGTCGGGAACGTCCAACGATCAGAGTACCAGGTGACCTCGCCGCCCGCCGTCATCAACGGGTTGGTCATCGTCGGCTCCGCCATCGGAGATAACCAGCGCGTCAAGGAGACGAGCGGGGCCGTTCGCGCCTTTGACGCGCGGACGGGCGCGCTGCGCTGGGTCTGGGATCCCGTCCCCCGCAACTCAAGCGACCCCGGCGCGGCCGGTTGGAAAGCAGGCAGCGCATCATACAACGGCGCGGCCAACGTGTGGGCTGTTATCTCAGCCGATCCGGCGCGCGACCTGATCTTTCTTCCGACTTCGAGCCCGAGCCCCGATTACTACGGCGGGGAACGACCGGGCGACAATAATTATGCCAACTCGGTGGTCGCGCTGCGGGCTTCTACGGGCAGGGTCGTCTGGCATTTCCAGGTAGTTCATCACGACCTATGGGATTATGACATCCCGGCCCAGCCCGCGCTGATTACGGTTCGCCGTAACGGCAAAGACATTCCGGCCGTCGCCGTCGCGACCAAGATGGGCCATCTGTTTATACTCAATCGCGACGACGGTAAGCCCATCTTCCCGGTCGAGGAGAGGCCCGTGCCGCAAACGCCCGTCGCCGGAGAAGCGCCCTCGCCGACGCAGCCCTTCCCGACCGCCGTGCGCTCGCTCGTTCCGCAAAAACTGACGGCTGCCGAGGCATGGGGACTGACGGCTGCCGACCGCGAGCAGTGTCGCGCGCTCATCAGTGGGCTTCGTTCCGAGGGGATTTTCACTCCGCCGAGCCTGCAAGGCACGCTCATGTTTCCGGGCGATGTCGGAGGAATGAATTGGAGCGGCCTCGCATTTGATGCCCGGCGCGGGCTGCTGATCGCAAACACCAATCGTCTCGCACGCGTCGTCACGCTCATCCCGCGCGCGGGCCTGGATCGCGACGAGTACAGGGCGTTGCAGGCGGCCAACCCGAACAGCGAATACGCCTCGCAGAGGGGAACTCCCTATGTCATGCGCCGCGAGTGGTTACTGGGCCCATCCGGCGTGCCGTGTAATCCGCCGCCCTGGGGCACACTCGTAGCCATAGACATCTCTACGGGCGCTCTGCGCTGGGAGGTTCCGCTCGGGATGATGCCGGAGTTGGCCCGGGCCGCAGGGGCTTCCGAGTGGGGCTCTCTAAATCTGGGCGGGGCAATCGTCACGGCTGGCGGACTCGTCCTGATCGGCGCGGCGAGGGATAACTACCTTCGCGCCTTTGATATAGAGACCGGAAAAGAAGTATGGAAAGGGGCGCTGCCCGCAGGCGGTCAGGCGACGCCGATGACTTACCAGCTCAGGAAGAACGGCAAGCAGTTTATTATTATCGCCGCCGGGGGCCACGGCGGCCTCGGAACCACGCTCGGCGATTATGTAGTCGCTTTCGCGCTGCCCTAGCGCCCTGAAGTCAACCTTCGTTCACGCCCCCGTGCGATTCTCGCGCCTGGAATCCCGCGCCGCGATACGTGCCGGAGTTTGAGCCGCGCCGCCGGTCTTCATCTCCCGGCAGGCCGAAGAGCGCTTCTCGTCCGGCGAACACGCCTATTGACTTCGCATCTGAATTGGAATAGATAGTGGCTGCTTTACTGTTCCGGGCGGCGCGCTGTCCGTAGGGCATTTCAAAAGCAAGCGATCAGAACCCTTAAGCCTCGCAACAGGTGTTCAAGGCGGGTGAGACGAACCCGCCCCGCTCGCATTGATCCGAAAAAAGTCGGATTAATTCTAAAATCCCCCTCCACGTAGAAAGGAACGGACGATGACCTTAACGACCGCAAATAAGGCTTCAGTCTTTTTATCGACGCTCGTTCTATTGCTGCTGGCGACCGAGACGCTCCTGGCCGCGCAGCGCCCGCTGCCCAACCCCATAGCCGTCTACCTCGGCCCGGAGTTTTACCAGCAGGACGGCAAACAGTGGACGCGTTACAAGCTGGCGGTGTTTAATCTCGAAGAGTATCCGAACGAGCTTTTCGCTCCCGCTCCGAACCTCCCGCCGTGCGGGCAAAACACGAAAGCTGCGCGGACGTGGGTGGAAATTACTGACGGCGCGGGCAAGCGCATCTATGGATTCTGTGCGCTCGGCAGCCGCGACGACCTGGCGAAACTGTGGTTCGCCGTCGAGACCGACACCATCCCGCCGAGTTGGGTCTATGTGATCTTGAATGACCGCCAGACGGGCAAGAGCTACAAGTCGAACGCCGTCGAAACCACTGAATAGCACGGCCCCTGATTCCACGGTTTCGTGAAAGCCCTATGTCGGGGCGCGGGGCCTGATTAGCTCGACCGAAGAGGCGCGGGCAGCAGCAGCAGCAGCAACAGGAAGGTGATGAGATGCTGCTGCTGCTGTTGCTGCCCGCGCCTCTTAACCTTTCTCCCCGGCCGCCCGCACGGAGAATGTAAAAGTTTCCGGCGGCATCTGGCCGGAGTCGCTCCTGCGCCGTTCATCTTCTGCTTTAGTCCATGTTATCCTTATGGCTCAGCCCGTGAGCGCGTCGCCGGACACCCTCAGAGTTGAATCAATATTAAAGCGCGTCTGGACTAGATGCCTCTATTTAAGGAGAGTTGCGCGTGAAAAACAGATGGTCTACGGTCGGGAGCTTCTTACTTATCCTTGCTCTTTCGCTCCCGGGTCTTATTTATGCTCAGCAAAGCAGATCATCACAGCCTTCGGGGAGCAGCCCGACGGCAGATGCTTTGACGCGCAGGCGCGGCGCGACGCGGGCCTCGATCACGAGCATCGAGCGCGATTTGGCGGAGGCTTTGACGGTCATTCAGGGCAACTATGTTGACGGGACGAAGCTCGATTACAACGCGGCCTTCAAATCCTCAATCGCCGGAATGCTGCGCGCGCTCGACCCGCATTCCGATTATTTCGATGCCGCCGAGTACGAGGCGTTTCGTACCGAGCAGCGTTCGGAGTATTTCGGCATCGGCGCGACCATCGGCGACCTGACCGAGGGCGACAGGGTTGAGACCTACATTCGCGCGACTTTCGAGAACGCTCCGGCGCACCGCGCGGGCCTGCGTTTCGGCGACCACATCATCGAGGTCGACGGCAAGTCGATGCGCGGCAAGTCTTATCCGGAAGTGCGCCAGAACCTGCTGGGCCCACGCGGCTCCTCCGTCAAAGTGACGGTCGAGCATCCGGACGGAAAGATCGAGACTGTCCAGATCACGCGCGATGCCGTCGCGCAGCCTTCGATTCCCGAAGCCTACATGATTCGCCCCGGCGTCGCTTATGTAGCGATGACCGGCGGGTTCAACCTGACGACCGCCGACGAGTTCAACGAGGCGCTCGAAAACCTGCAATCGCAGGGCATGAAGATGCTGCTGCTTGACCTGCGCGGCAATCGCGGCGGTCTGCTCATTCAAGCCGTGCGCGTGGCTAATACTTTCCTCCAGAGAGGGCAGTTGATCGTCACGCAGAAGGGGCGCATAGATGGAAGCTCCGAGGTTTACAGGGCGATCAACGAAGCGCCGGATACGACGCCGCTGGTCGTGTTGGTTGATCGCTACACGGCCTCGGCCGCCGAGATTGTGGCGGGCGCATTGCAGGATCACGACCGCGCTCTGATCGTCGGCGAAACCAGTTTCGGCAAAGGGCTCGTCCAGCTTCCTTTCCAGGTCGGCTACGGCTCGGCGCTGCTGCTGACCATCGCCAAGTATTACACGCCTTCGGGCCGTCTGATTCAGCGCGACTACACCAACGCCGGATTCTATGATTATTACACGCGCGGCGGCTCGCTCAATTCAAGCACGCCGGGCGCGCAGCCTCCGGCGCCCGTCGGCCCCGAAAGCCGCACCGATACGGGCCGCGCGGTTTACGGCGGCGGCGGCATAACGCCCGACGAGGCCATCAAGCCGCGATTGTTGACGCCCGCGCAGCAGCGCCTTGTCGATCCGGTTTTCGGCTTCGCGATGGAGCTGGCGCGCGGGCGCGAGGGGCTCGATCCCTACAGGGTAGGTCGCCCGATTGATTTTAATAATGATGTCAGGGCGACGGATTTCCCCATGAGCGATGCGCTCTTCAAAGCGTTCAAGGATTACGTTGCCAGTAAACCCGCTTACAAGCTGACGCCCGCGCAGATTGATCGCGACCGCGCCTACATAGAGCTTCGACTGCGCTACGAACTGGCGACGGCCGCCTACGGCGCGATCACGGCCTTGCAGGTCTTCAATACGGATGATCCGCAAATCGCCCGCGCCGTCGATCTGCTCCCGCGCGCCCGCGAGCTTGCGCTGGCGGCGCAGCGCATCCGCAACCCGTCTTGAAAGTAGGGGCCGTCCCAGCTATGGGATGGCTGTGGGATGAAAGCCCGGCTATCGAAGCCTGAGCCGTCGCGCTTTCATCCTGCCGGCCTTTATCGTTCAGTCTTGCCGTGTCGGATGCGCTTGACCGAAGGCGCATGGCGCAGGCAAGATCATCCGTTATGTTTTATCCAAGTTTCGCCGCCCGTATTCACGTGCGCGTTCCCAAGCTGAAAAACTTACTCCTGCCGGTTCACATCTGTCTGGCGCTCGCGCTCTGTGCCGCCGCCTTTGAGACGGCAGAGGCTCAGACCATCGAGCGCGACATCACCATGGCGACGGCCAAAGCGGAGGTCGCCATCAAGAACCGCAACGGGCGCGTGCGCGTGCTGGCCGCCGCCGATCAGCAGGGCAAAATCTCCATCAGGGCCGAATCTCCCGGCGCAGCCGTCCTCGAAGGCGACCTCGGCGCGAAAGCCGAAGGCAATCGCGTCATCGTCGACGTGCGGGCGCGCAACGGCGAGCGCGACCGCATAGACCTCCTGGTGCGCGTGCCCGAACGCACGAAAGTCTATGTCGAGACCGAGGCCGGAGCCGTCGACGTGATCGGCAACGTCGCCTCGGCCGAAGTGTCTACGAACACCGGAACTATTCTCGGCAACGTGCCGCTGGATTCCGTCAATTACAACTTTCTATGGCAGGCGAGCCGCCCGCGCTTCTTCAGCGACGTAGAGCTGCCCGCGATCAAGGAGAAGGCCGGGGGGTGGTACTCCATCTCGGGCCGCATCGGCGATAAGAAGGCCGATAAGGAGCTGCGCGTGCGACTCGACTTCTCGACGCAGCGCGGCGTTATCCTCTTCAACGTCGATCCGACGCTTGTTCCGCCAGACCTCAGAGAGCGGCCGCTGACGGAAGCGGCGCGCGCCATCGTTCGCAGCGGTGACGTGGCGCTGGTTGAAGCCATACGCAAGGTCGCGCCCCGAATGTTCGGCGAATACGCGCAGACGTTGCCGCCGCCCAAGGGAGCGCCGTCGCTGATCGCGCACCGTGTGCCCGGCGAGGTGGCGACCTCTGTTGCGCCACAGTTGATGCGCCTGAACGCGAGCGTCACGGACAGGAGCGGTCGCGCCATCAGCGGCCTCGGGCCTTCGGATTTCGCCGTCTTCGAGAACGGCAAGGAGCGCCAGATCGCGGACGTTGCGCCGACCAACGCTCCCTTCAATCTGGTGCTGCTGCTGGACGTTTCGGGCAGCGTCGAAGAGCGCATCGACTTCATACGCAAAGCGGCGCGCAATTTTCTGGCGACCGTCGGCTCTCAGGATCGCATCGCCATCATCAGCTTTCGCGAGGACATACAGATCATCTCGGATTTTACGACCGACCGCGCGCTGCTTTCCGCGCGTCTCGATCAGATCGCGGCCGGAGGGCCGACGGCGCTCTACGACGCGCTCGCTTACACACTGGTCGAGCAACTGAAACAACTGCGCGGCGAGCGTACGGCCGTAGTGATTCTCTCCGACGGCGACGATAATAAATCCTTCGTTCCCTTCGAGACCCTGATCGAATCGGTCTATGAATCAGGCGCGTTGATCTACCCGCTCTATATTCCTTCGGGGCTGATTCCCGAACGGAGCGCGCCCGCGCCCGCCGTCACCTTAGACCCCCTGCGGACGCGCTACCTGACCTTGACGACGCGGGCCGAAGAGGAGGGCCGACGGCTCGCCACCGTTTCGGGCGGCATCTACTACCCGATCCGCCATCTTGACGATCTACAGCGCGCTTACGACGACGTGGTTGCGCAACTGCGCATGGCCTATACCATCACTTATACGTCTACGGCCGACGGCGCTCGGGAGCGTCGCATCAGGGTGCGCGTCAATCGAGAGGGCGCAGCCGTGCGCCTGAGCCCGGCCGTGAGCGTCGCTGCCCCGCAATGAAAATTCGAGCGACGCCAAATCATATCCGCGATAAAAGAGGGATGATGACGAGGTCTCATGGGCTGGCGTGCATCTGCGTCCTTCTGCTCTGCGCCTGCGTGTCATACGGCCCGTCGGCGGCGCGTGCGAACGCTCAGGAGAAGCAGGCTCCAGCAAACAAGCTCGTCCTCGTGGCCGTTGATAAGAATAAACGTCTCGTCACGACGCTTCGCAAAGAGGACATACGAGTTCTGGAAGATGGAATCGAGCGCGAGGTTATCACCCTTGAGCGAGAAACAGACCTGCCTCTTTCGCTCGCGATACTGGTTGACAAAAGCGCATCCCAGGAACGCATGCTGCCCAACATCAAACTGTTGGCCCGCGCGTTTGTAGACTCGATCATGCGACCGCGCGTCGATTCCATAGCCGTAATCTCTTTCGCGCACAAGGCCGAGCTTGAAGGCGACGTGACCGATGACCAGGAGCAAGCGCACCGCGCCATCGAGCAGATAAAATTCGAGCCGCCTGTCGGATACCTGGGCCGCGGGCAGGTCGCCGGGACTCCGCCGATCTCCGGCACTAATCAGACAAAGGTCGGCTCGACCGCGCTTTGGGACGCCGTCTGGGTGGCATCGGAAAAGCTGCTTAAGCTATCGCCCGCCGATACGCGCCGCGCCATCCTTCTAATCACAGACGGCACGGATTCCAGCAGCCAGACGAGGATGAGCGACGCGATCAAGGGCGCACTCAATAGCGGCGTCGTGATCTATGCCATCGGCATGGGCGACAATGATTTCGCCGGTATTGACGGCGGTGCGCTCCGCAAGGCGGCGGAGAAAACCGGCGGACGCGCCTTTGTCCCTGGAAAAAAATCGGAGCTGCCCGCGATCTTTTCCGAGATACAGGACGGCATCAGGTCAAGATACCTGCTCAGCTATTCGCCGGGCGGCCCGAACTCCGGCGGCTCGTCACATAAAGTAAGGATCGAGATAGTCAACCCGGAGCTTCTCAAACAGAAGGTGAAACTCTTTTACCGGAACGACTCTGCTTCGCCGAAAAATTAAAGAGAAAGACTACCGTGTAAAATTTTGAAAATGACCGCGATCAGGGGTTTACTTTTCATCCTCCATCCCGCATCCTTCATCCTTTAGAGATGAAGCATCCTTTACTCCGATCCCTGTTCGATGAAACGGAGCGTCGCCCGCTCACCGTGTCGGAGTTGACCGCCCAGGTGCGCGCGGCGGTTCAGTCGCGCTTCGCATCGGTCTGGGTCGAGGGCGAAGTCTCCAACTTCAGGGCGCACACTTCGGGCCACTGGTACTTCACGATCAAGGACGAAACGGCGCAGCTTCGCGCCACCTGCTTTCGCAATACCAACCGCGCGATACGTTTTCGCCCGTCGGACGGATTGCAGGTGCGAGCCCGTGGCCGCCTCACCGTGTATGAGCCGCGCGGCGAGTACGAGTTGGAGGTGGAGGGGCTCGATCCGGTGGGCGCGGGCGCGCTGCGCGTCGCCTTCGAGCAACTGCGCGACCGGCTCAGTGCCGAGGGCCTCTTCGACGAAGCGATAAAGCGACCGCTGCCGCTCTTCCCGCGCCGCATCGGCGTCGTCACCTCGGCCAACGGCGCGGCCATACGCGACATCCTGAACGTCATCGCGCGCCGCACGCGCACCGTTCATGTATTGTTCGCGCCCGTGCGCGTTCAGGGCGAAGGCGCTGCGCGAGAGATTGCGCGCGCCATCGAATTGCTGAACCGGTATCACAGCGAACGAGTGACGGCGGGCCGCGCCGACGACGGCGTGGATGCGATTATAGTAGGGCGCGGCGGCGGCTCTGCCGAAGACCTCTGGGCCTTCAACGAAGAGCGTGTGGCGCGCGCGATTCGCGCCTCCGCCCTGCCTGTAATCTCTGCCGTGGGCCACGAAACCGATTCGACCATCGCGGATTTCGCGGCGGACGTGCGCGCGCCCACGCCGTCGGCCGCCGCCGAGCTGGTCGCCGCCCGCGAAGACGAGCTGGAAGCAGCCGTTATCGACTTCACGCGCGACCTTGTGCGTGCCGCCCGCTTTCGTATTATGGACGCCCGGACGCGCGTCGCCGAAGCGGCGATGTCGCAGGGCTTTGACAATGTGCGCGACCGGATGCGTAAGAGCGCGGCGACGCTGGATGAGACCGGATACAGGCTCGAAAGCCTGATAAGGCGGGCGACGAGGCGCGCGCGCCGACGGGCCGAATCGGTCGTCGGCAGGCTGTCGCCCGTGCGGCTCGGAGCGCGCCTCAATGAAGCGCGCGTGCGCTTCGCAGTCCTACGTGCCGCGCGTGACGGGGCCGCCTCTGCGCGAGTCGAGGAGGGGCGTGCGCGCCTGGCCGTGGCGGTCGCCGCCCTTGATGCCATGTCGCCGCTCGCCGTGCTCAAGCGCGGCTATGCCCTGGCCCTTGACGAAGACGGCCGCCTCCTGCGCGACGCGCGGCGAGTCGAGGTCGGGGATACGTTGCGCTTGCGTTTATCCGTTGGCGCTTTGCGTTGCCGTGTGTTGAGACAGGAGGATAATTGATGTCTGCCCCCTCAGAAGATAAGCGAGGCCCGAAGCGCAGCCGTATCGTCGTGGATTTTGCGAAGGCGCGCGAGATGGCGCACCTGCCCGCGCGCGGCAGTAGCGGATCGCGTATCCTTGCCATAGTCGCCATCGCGCTCGGCGTGCTGCTCCTGGGCCTTCTCGTCGGCGGTTATTTCTGGTGGCAAAGCTACAAGACGACGCCCGCCTACACGCTCGCGCTCCTGGTCGATGCGGCGCAGCGTGACGATCAGGCGGCCTTCGATCAACTGGTCGATACCAATAAGATCGTGGAAAACTTTGTGCCGCAGGTGACCGAAAAGGCGCTCGGGCGGTATGCGTCCGCCTTGACCGCGCCGATTCGCAAGCAGGTCGAACAACAGGTTCCAAAACTGGTGCCGTCCGTCAGGCAGAGCGTGCGCGACGAGGTCACCAAACAGGTCAAAGAGATGTCTCAGCGTGCGGGCAACTGGCCTTTCCCGCTCGTCGCGCTTGGGATACCTTATGCCGTGGGGATCAAAGAAGAGGGCGACGCCGCCCATGTCGATGTGAACCTTAGGGATCGGCCCGTGCAGTTGACCATGCAGCGCAGCGGCGAGCGATGGAAAATAGTCGCCGTCAAAGACGACACGCTCGCCGCCCGTATCGTCGATGATATAGCCAAAAACTTACCGGCCATCGGTTCGGAGCTTGAAAGGGAGATACGCCGAAACCTGCCCGGCGGTGTGCCCGACATTCCGCTCCTCAATGGTCAGGGCAACTCGACGGACGACGGGCAGCGAAGACGGCGAAGATGAACCATTCCGGACGGAGAAGGGTTCCGGCTCATGGGTCGTCGCGGTCGGGTCGAGTGCTCTTCGGAGTTCTCAAGCGAGGACGGAAATGAAAAAGACGGAAGCGCAGAGTAAGAATTTCGAGGCGGGGCTGGCGGCGCTGGAAAAGATCGTGCGCGAATTGGAGCGCGGCGACCTGCCGCTCGAAGAAAGCCTCAAACTGTTTGAAGAAGGGGTCAGATTGTCGCGCGAGTGCCAGGAGAGATTGAATCAGGCCGAGCGGCGCATAGAAGTGCTCTTGCGCGACGGCGAGGGCCGCCCCGTTTTGAGCGCCTTCGACGAAGACGCCGAGCTGCGTGTTTCTGAGACGGACGAGGCCGAGAGTGATGAGAGCGTCTTCTGAACCCGTAGAGGCCGATGCGGCCGGGCGCGAGGTGCCGGACTTCTTCAGAGAGTGTCGCGAGCAGACGGACGCGCGCCTCGATGTGCTCGTCCCGGCAGAGGATGTCGAGCCCGCGCTCGTGCACAAGGCGATTCGCTGGAGCCTGTTCGCTGGCGGCAAGCGTCTCAGGCCCGCTCTGCTTCTGGCCTCGGGGCGCGCCTTCGGCGCAAGTGATGCATCACTTCTCACTGTAGCGTGCGCGCTTGAGATGATTCACACCTATTCGCTGATTCACGACGACCTGCCTGCGATGGATGACGATTCTCTGAGGCGCGGGCGTCCGACCTGCCACATACGTTTCGACGAGGCGACGGCTATTCTGGCAGGCGACGCACTTCAGACCCTCGCCTTTCAAGCGATTGCGCTGGAAGAGCGTCTGAGCGCCGAAGTGCGTGTCCGGATTATCAGCGAGGTGGCGCGCGCCTCGGGCACGCCCGCCGGGATGATCGCCGGACAGGCTTACGATCTGGCGGCCGAGTCGCGCGAGGTCACGGGCGAGCAGCTCGAACGCATTCATCAGCACAAGACCGGCGCGCTCATCGTAGCCTCAGTCCGCTGCGGCGCTCTGGTCGCCGGGGCCGACGACCGGGAGTTGGAAGCCGTCACGCGCTACGGCGCTTCGCTCGGCTTGCTCTTTCAGATTACGGATGATCTGCTGGACGTGACCGCAACCGTCGAAGACTTGGGAAAGACGCCGGGCAAGGATGAGCGTGCGCGCAAGGCCACCTATCCGGCGCTCTACGGTATTGAAGCCTCGCGCATGCGCGCCCGTGCCGTTCACGCTCAGGCGTGCGCCGCCCTCGAAAGCATCGAGAGACCGGCGGCGCTCGCACCCCTACGCCTCCTGCGCGGCATCGCCGACACAATCCTTGAGCGCCGCGCCTGATGAGGCGCAGCGCTCTCCGCTCAAGCGCCCCGCCATATCTGAAACCTGTTCTGACCGGGGGCCGGGTCAAGACACCGAATCAGGTATCCTTCAAACAGAAGCCGGACATGTTCCTGTAAATCCTCAAATCGGCCAATAAATCCTCATTTCGGCCATAATAACTTTCTTGACATGAATTATCTTTCAAGTTTACTCTGCCAGCACTGTATATTTGTCAGGCAAGAGCCTCACTCCTCATAGAGTCTTGCTCCTGCTTTATCTCAATTAGCAAACTGCTAAGTATCCAATGATAATTAGCTAGTAATCTTTTAGGGTTAATCTTAAAATTAGCCAGCTAATTGATCGCTGCATTATTCTCAACTCGAATTTCAGGAGATTCCTAATGCGTTCTTACAAACTGAGTGTTCTAGTGCTAATTCTTATGTTGGCTCTGTCATCTACAATCTTTACTACAGTACGTAATAAGAGCCTCGCCTCCAGCGAAAACGATGAAAATTATGCACGAAATAACTTACAAGATAATGACGAGCTTAATGAACAGTTACCGCTAATAGATTACGACGCGCCGGAATCAAACGACTCTAAGAAGCGTGCAAGAAGAAGAAAAAAGGGTGCCAAATATGATAAAGCTAGCAATCCTCTGAGCGACGCTTATACTCGGAAAACTCATGTTAATGAAGGTGTTCCTCGCTCAGCACTCCCAGTCGAGGTAAGCAGCGTCATTCTTATCGGCACAGTTACTGAGGTGGAAGCAGTTTTATCGAATGACCGGACTGGCGTTTATACCGAACTCACAATACAGATTGAAGAAATATTAAAGGATGATGGTCAGCAACTAACCCCAGGCAGTTCTGTAGTAGTTGAACGTCAAGGCGGACGGGTGAAATTCCCTTCCGGGCACATTACAACAGAACACGTTACTTGGACGGGAATGCCCCGTCCAGGCAAACGATATGTATTATTTCTTACACGGGTTCCTTTAGACCTCTATATTCACTTCGGCTACGAATTGACCGGATCAAAGGTGGCTTTATTAGACAAGTATCCAGGCCATCCTAGCCAATCATATAAAGGAGCGGATGAGTGGAAGTTAATTAGTGACTTGCGCACCGCTCTTGCGAAATAAATACAGGTTCCTCTAATCCTCTTAATAAAGTGATTGAAATGAGAAAGATTTTCCGTATTCGCTTTCTACTTGCTGTAATTTTCTCAGCAACCGCTCTAGTGGTTCTACATACAGTATCGCCGTCAGTCGTTAAAGCATGTGTTTACCCGAGCCCGCAACCTCCTAATACAGGACGCTGGGAAAAAAATAAACAAACTGCGAATGTTTACGTCAGTACAGTTTTTTATACTAATGAGGTACAGGCCATAAAAAATGCATACAACGATTGGGCAACTGAAAATACTACATCAAACTGCTCGGGTGTAACTTTTCCCGCCCCACAGATTACTAACAATCCTCCAAGCACGACCGGAAGATGGTGGGTCTTTTACAAAGACGGTGCCGTTTTCAGCAACGGGGTTGCAGCATCCGCTAATACTAATTTCTCATCTATTCCTGGGCCTGCGGGGTATTCGATAATAACCAAAGCAGATACTGTTTTTTCTAACTCAATTAGAACACAAGCAGATGCAGGAACAACTCTTGGCAATGCATATATTAGAGGAGTAATGCGGCACGAAATTGGTCACACATTGTTTCTCGGCCACGCCGATTTTGCTACTAACTCAGGCCAATCATTAATGTATATAGCAGCGAATGCTTACAGCCTTATAACTTATTGCGATAATGAGATGGTGTCCTATGCTTATTGTCCACCTCCTCCGTCAACATCAGAACCTGATACACCGCCCACTACCTATACGGCGTGTGTTAGTGGCGGTTGGACTTGGAACTTTGCAGCCAATTCCTGTCAGATGATTAGTGGAGGATGCACGCAGGCGGATAGAGCAGCTTGCACCACTGCTGGCGGACAATGGTTTTGGGATACCTGCGAGTGTACTGTTCGTCCACCATCCAGTCCCCTACTGATAGACACCCTGGGTAATGGATTTGATCTCACCGATGGCAACACAGGCGTCAGCTTCGACCTCGATAGTGATTCGATACCGGAAAGACTCTCGTGGACAACTGCAAGCTCTGATGATGCGTGGCTGGCTCTTGATCGCAACTCAAACGCCACGATAGATAACGGCACGGAGCTATTCGGTAACTTCACCACTCAGCCAGAGTCAGAGACCCCGAACGGGTTTCTTGCTTTGGCTGAATTCGACAAGGCAGAAAATGGCGGCAACAGTGACGGCCAGATCAATATCAAAGACGGCATCTTCTTCTCGTTGCGGCTGTGGCAGGATACAAACCATAACGGTATCTCGGAGCCTGCGGAGTTGCACACCTTGCCGGAGCTGGGACTCGCAAGCCTTGAGCTTGATTACAAGGAGTCGAAGAGAACAGACGAGTATGGCAACCAGTTCCGCTATCGAGCGAAGGTCAAAGATGAAAGGGGAGCGCAGGCAGGTCGCTGGGCCTGGGATGTCTTCTTAGTCTCTGTTCCCTAAGGATAAGTGACTCCCAGGATCAAAGAGCGCCGGTCGTCTTACGCATGGCGCGGATCGGTTCCGGTATCAGTGTCGTGATGTGATGAGTATTGGTGTGACCGTCGGCGAAAGCCTGGTATAGATTGAAGTCTGGCAGCTCAAGACAAGTGAGCGGCGAATTGTAAGTGAAGCCCGTATCTATCCCGATGGCGCTGTGAAAGACGTAGATGCCGTGGCGGCCCAATCGTCCGCGCAAAGGGAGAAAAGGGGTCGGCGTGTGGCCGAACACGCAGGGCTTGCCCGTGTAGTTCGTATAAAAATCCTTGTCGCGCGCCCACAGAAGAAAGTGCTCGGAGGTGTCGCGCGGATGCCTGCCGTGATCCAGGCCCGCGTGGACGTAGATGGCGAAATCGTCCTCGTAAAAGAACGGCATCCGGTTGAAAAATTCCAGATGCGCGGCGGGGATTCGGCGCTGTATCTCGCGCCGCGCCGCCTCGAAATCCGTCTCGTTCTCTAATTGTAGGGCGTGGCCCGTGTACTGCTCGAAGGTGCGCTCGCCGCCCGTCGCGGGCGAGAACCAGAGGAGCGCGCCCTCCTCCATGCAATCCAGTAGCATCTGCTCGTGATTGCCGCGCAGGCAGACGACGCGCTCCGGCGACTGGCGCTGCAACTCAAGCACGTCCGAGACCACGCCGGGAGCGTCCGTGCCACGGTCTATGAGGTCGCCCAGAAAAACGAGCGTGTCGCTCTCAGCATCGCGCGGCAGCATCGCGAGGAGGCTTTGAAGCTGCGGGCGTCGCCCGTGAATGTCGCCGATGACGAAGGTTTTCATCAACCATTGTTCCCGGCGCTTCGCGGTTCGCGCCCCTGATCTATGCGCTGCATCAGCTTTTGGAAACGCGGGTCGGCGCGCAACCGCTCCCAGATCGGATTGGATTCAAACCAGGGCTTGTTCTCGTTGCCGAGACTGATGGCGCGCTCCAACCACTGGAAAGCCTCGTCCGCCATGCCCTCCATGGCGTAGGCCGAAGCGAGCCAGTAGGGAACGTCATGATCGGCCTCGGCGATCTCCTTAACGCGGTCGGTCAACTGCGCGCGCGCCTCCTCGTGTCTCCCCATCGCGCTCAGTGCCATCGCGAGGTGCGGGCGAATGCCCTCCATCTCGGGATGACTCTCAAGCACTTCGTTGAGCAGCTCGACGGCCGACTCCGGCTGGCCGCGACGAAAGAGCGTGGTCGCGCGAAAAGTCATGACAAGAGGATGATCCGGCTCAATGGCCGCGCCCTGATCCAGTTCGAGCATCGCATCCTCGTAGCGGCCCTGGTACATGAAGATTCGCGCGCGGTTATAGCTGACGACGATGCGCTCGGCAGGGTTGAGCCGGAGCATACGATTAAAGCTGCGGAGCGCGCGGTCATACTCTCCGTCGAGGCGGTATAAATAGGCGCTGACGAAATGGACGCCGACATCGTTCGGCGCATCGCGGCGCAGCTTGGCGACGAGCGCGCGCGCCTGTTTCTTCTCGCCCCGCGCCAGATGCAGAAAGACCATGTGCATGCGCGCCTCAAGGTTCTTCGGGTCGAGCGCCAGCCCCTTATCAAAAGCCTCTTGCGCGTGCACGTAATCGTCCGCGTCGCCCATGCACTTGATGACGCGATTGGCGTAGCAGCCGCCGAGCGCGCAATAGGCGAGCGCGAATCTTCCGTCAAGCTCGATGGCGCGCTTGAAGTGAGAGATGGCCGCTTCGACATCCTCGTTGGCGAGCGTGTGATAGATGTAGCGGCCCATCGCGTCGCGCCCGCGCAGGTATTCCTCGTAAGCCTCGGCGTTGGTGGTCGCGTGCGCCGCCATGTCCGCCTTTTCTTCCGTCCCCAATTCCAATCGGAGGCCGTCGACGATGCGCTGCGCTATGGTGTCCTGAACCGTGATGATGTCCTGCGCGTCCGAGTCTATGCGATCACTCCATAGAATCTCGCCGCTCGCCACGTCCAGGAGTTGCGCCGTGACGCGAATACGCTCGCCCGAGCGCAGGAAACCCGCCGCCAGCACCGCGTTGACGCTCATCTCTCGCCCGGCATCGCGCGGGTCGAAAGGGTGGTTCTGGTATTTGATGATGGCCGAGGACGGACGCACGACCAGCGAGCGCACGCGCGCCAGTTCCGTAATGACGGCGTCGGCCAGCGAGAACTCGTAGAAGCCGGATTCGGCATCGTTATTCAGATTCTTGAAGGGCAGAATGGCGACGCTCTTTCTCTCTGTATCGCCCATACTGGTGAGCGGCGTCTCGTGTATGTCGCGCGCGGGTGCGACCGTTTGGGGGGCAACGCTCTGTGAAGTGGCGGGCGACTCTGCGCCCGTGATGCTGCGAAGCCAGCGCATGGCGCGCTCCACGGGGCCGGGGCTGGCCAGATGTCTGGGCGCAACCGTGCTCGCTCCCTCGACCAGATGAGAGTCTTCGGCAGCGGTTGAAATCTCGCGCAAGACCTCGCGCAGGTCGTCGCCCATCTCCTTGATCTTCTGGTAACGGTCGCGCGGGTCT
This sequence comes from Pyrinomonadaceae bacterium, assembly GCA_035940775.1. Classification (GTDB taxonomy): domain Bacteria; phylum Acidobacteriota; class Blastocatellia; order Pyrinomonadales; family Pyrinomonadaceae; genus DASQYE01. Next base: position 51,720 of record DASZEN010000004.1, read on the forward strand.
TTCGCCATCGCCCGATCCAGAATCTGTTGGAGGCGCGGCGGAAGGGCGTCGGGGCGCAGCTCGGCTACGGGTTTGGGCGCGTCATGCAGCACGGCATGCCGCACGTCTATGCTCGTTTTGCCCTGAAAGGGCCACGTGCCCGTCAGCATCTCGTAGAGCAGCACGCCGGTGGAGAAGATGTCGGCGCGCGAATCGACGCGGTCGCCGCGCGCCTGCTCCGGCGCGGCGTAGGTCGCCGTCCCGTATGGCACGCCGATCTCCGTCAGCTCCGTGTGATGAATGCCGGAGGTTCGCGCCGCGTCCTCGTCCAGAAGCTTTGCGAGACCGAAGTCGAGCACCTTTACCTGGCCCGTGTTGGTGACCATCACGTTTCCCGCCTTGATGTCGCGATGAATGATGCCGCGCGCGTGGGCCGAAGTGAGTGCGTCGATGACCTGTATGGTGATCTTGAGCGCGTCGCGCAATTCAAGGGGACGGCCCGCGACCAACTGCCTGACGTTGCGTCCCTCGACGTACTGCATGGCGATGAAGTGCACGCCGCCCTGCTCGTTGAGATCGAAGATGGTGCAGATGTTCGGGTGATCGAGGGCGGAGGCGAGCCTCGCTTCCCGCTCGAAGCGCTTGAGGTTCGCTTCCTTGACGGTCAGCTCCGGGGGCAGGACTTTGACGACGACCGTGCGGCCAAGCTTCGTATCAACCGCTTTGTAAACTGTGCCCTGACCGCCCGCGCCGAGTTTTTCGAGGACGCGGTAATTTTGCAGCGTTAAGCCGATCATGGAGGCAACATTCTATCAAGGCAAAAGGAAAAGGAAAAAGGTAAAAGTCGGGTGAAACCGGATTCGATCAAAATAGTTCCGTCCGCACCCCGGGCCTTTTACCTTTTTCCTTTTTTACGTGTTGTCGGCAGACCGCCGATCAGTCGTGCACCGTTCAACCGCGCGGCGGCGTGCCCCAGCCCGAGCCTACGTACTCGCCGTCCTCTACGATGCACGGCACGGTCGGGTCGCCGTCCGAGTATGCGAGCATCTCGGCGCGCCGCGCGCGATCATTCTGCGCGTCGTATTCCGTAAACGCCATCCCCTGCGAGTTGTAATGATCGCGCGCCTGCTGGCAGTAGGGACAATTCGGTTTCACATAGATTACTAAAGACACCTTAATCTCACCTCCGGCCCGGTAGTGTAGCAGCGCCGCCGCCCGCTGGAAAAGGCTTCAGGCCGCGAGCGCCCGCGGAGGAGGCCGCGCGTGCGCCACCTCGAAGACATCTCATCCCTCTCTCTCTCTTAGAGTTTTGATCTGTTCACAAATCGGAACATTGTTTTATGGGCCGTCGCTCTCACCCATCATTGATTATCCAAATCCAGCGACGCGCGAACCTCTCAATATCCAAATCCGGCAACTTTTCAAGCGCCTTCTGAGCGGAGGGGCGCTACGCCCCGACCGCCAACCGGGGCACTACTGCGGCGTCGCGCCTGTTGGCACGTCGGTTGCCGTTTCCATATTGAGAAAGGCGCGTAATGCTCTCCCCATGTTCCATTTATTGAACAGCGCGCGCCGCGGAATTGTCACCATTACGGCTTTGTTCAAAAAGATCAAAGTATCAAAAGGTGACTGGAAACGGGTTTCGGTCGCTCGAACTTAATCAAGGGTCAACCTGGATGCTCGCAAAAACCATAACGGAAGACAAAGCATAACGGAAGACGGCGCGAGCCGCTCGCCGGACGCCGCGGATTGGTCGCAACCGAACCCTCTCGAATACAGTAAGGAGATTTGATATGTCGTTTCACTTTCAACGCTTGATGACGCATCGCTTGACGCGCGCCATCACAGCCTTGTTTGTTCTGGCGCTGCTCGCGGTCGCCCCCGTTCTGGCGCAGACCGAGACGGGTCAGATTTTAGGAAAAGTCACAGACCCGAACGGCGCTGTCGTCGCCGGTGCAAACATCTCGGTCAAGTCCGTGGACACCGGGCGCGAAGTCACGGCGACGGCCGACGAGGAAGGCGTCTACACGATCACCAACTTGCAGCCGGGCAACTATGATGTCACGGTGCAGTCGGGCAGCTTCGAGGCCAAGACCCAGCGCGTCAACATCACCGTTGGCTCGAAGCTCAGCGTCGATACGCAGCTCGGCATCCAAACCGTCGGCGGCACGGTCGATGTCATCGCCGGAGCCGGTGGCGTAGAGGTCAACACGCAGACGCAGGAGCTTTCGAGCGTCGTCACCTCGACGCAGATTCGAGAGCTGCCGACGCTCACGCGCAACCCTTACGATCTGGTAGGGATCTCCGGCAACGCCTCTGCCGACCCCGGCGCAAACGCTGATCGCGGGGCGGGATTTAACATTAACGGTCAACGCGCGGCGAGCACCAACATTCTTCTCGACGGCGCCGACAACAACGATGCTTTCACGGCATCCGTTGGACAGAGCGTGCCCCTGGATTCGGTGCAGGAGCTGCGCGTCATCACCAGTAACTTCTCGGCCGAGTACGGGCGCGCTTCGGGCGGTATCGTCTCGGTGGCGACCCGCGCGGGCAGCAACGATTATCACGGTACGCTCTATGAATTTAACCGTGTCTCGCGCCTCGCCTCCAACGGTTTCGCCAACAATGCGACCAACACGCCGAAGGGCGTCTTCGCGCGCAACCAGTTCGGCTATTCGGTCGGCGGGCCCATTCTCAAGAACAAGCTCTTCTTCTTCAGCAGTACGGAATGGATCAGGGTGCGCAGCACGGGCAGCGTCACGACGGTCGTCCCGACGGGCGCGTTGATCTCGGCCTCGGCTCCGGCGACCCAGGCGTTCTTCGCGCAGTATTCGCTGGACGGCACGCCGAGCGGCAGAGTGTTCACGGCTGCGGAAACGGCAGGTCTCTTCAACGTCGCGGCCGCCAGCCCGTTCGGCCAGTTCGCGGCCGCCAATCCTAATCTCGCAGCGTTCCAGGAAGTGCAGTCGGTCGTCCCGGCGGATTTCGGCGGCGGCACTCCGCAGAACTCTTACCAGACGGTCAACCGCATCGACTGGAACCTTTCTGATAAGACGCAGATTTATGGACGCTATGCCATTCAGAAGCAGTCCATCTTTGAAGGCGCGAACGCCTTCAGCCCGTACGCCGGATTCAACACCGGCATCCTCAACTTTAACCAGAACGCGCTGGTTTCCCTGACGCACACCTTCTCGCCGAGCCTGGTATCGCAGACCAAGCTGGTCTTCAACCGCTTGAACAACGTGCAGCCATTGGGCGAAGCGCACGACGGCCCGACGCTCTATTTGAGCGGCGCGGCGATCACCACTTTCGGCAATCTTCTGGCCTTGCCCGGCTACCTGCCGTTCAATCCGGGCAGCGCGCTCCCCTTCGGCGGGCCGCAGAACCTGGGCCAACTCTACGAGGATATAAACTACACCAGTGGCAATCACCAGTTCCGCTTTGGCGGCCAGTACGTTTATATCCAGGACAACCGCGTTTTCGGCGCGTATCAGAACTCCGTCCAGACTTTGGGCACAAATGCGGCTCAGGGGTTGGATAATTTTCTGCTCGGGCAGTTGAACCAGTTCGCGGCGGCGATTGATCCGCAGGGCAAGTTCCCAGGCGAGTTCGTCACTCTGCCCGTGGGCCAACCCTCGTTCCAGCGCAGCAATCGCTACCAGGAGTTTGCGCTCTACGTTAACGATTCGTGGCGCGTTAGTCCGCGCGTGACTCTGAACCTCGGGCTGCGTTACGAGTATTACGGCCCGCAGAAGAACAAAGACCCGCAACTGGATTCCAACTTCTACTTTGCGGGCGGGAATTTCAGTCGCCAAGCCCAGGATCCGCAGGTATTCACGAATATCCGCAACGGTCTGGTGCTGCGCGCGCCCGACAGTCCCGACGGCGCGCTTTGGAAGGCCGACCTGAACAACTTCGCCCCGCGCATCGGTGTCGCGTGGGACGTTTTCGGCACAGGCAAGACGAGCCTTCGCGGCGGTTACGGTATGGCTTACGAGCGTAACTTCGGAAACGTCACGTTCAACGTCATCCAGAATCCGCCCAACTACGCTGTGACTGCGCTTACGGCTGGCGCGGATATTCCGCAGAACCAGCTCCCGATCTTTACCAACAACGTGGGGCCTTTCGCGGGCTCCGGCGTCAGCAAGCTACTGACGCCCGTCAGCCTGCGCGCCGTAGACCCGAACATCAAGAACGCCTATGCTCATTTCTGGAGCGCCGCGTTTGAGCACGAGCTGGCGCAGGGCACTGTCGTCAGCCTCGAATATTCGGGTTCGGCAGGCCGTGACCTCTACGGCATCTCGAACATCAACCGGCCGGGCTTCGGCAGGCTGTACCTGGGCGATGCTTCAACTACGAGCCGCCTGAACACGCAGTACACGGACATCAACTTCCGTAGCAACGGCGGCAAGTCGAACTACAATGGTTTGACCGCCTCAATCGATAGCAGCAACTGGCGCGACATGGGCCTACAGTTTACGGCCCGCTATACCTACGGCGTCGCCAAGGATAATCTAAGCTCGACCTTCGGCTTCAGCGATACGGCCAGAACGGTCAACCTCGGATTCCTTGATCCGTTCAACCCTGATCTGGACTACGGCTATGCCGACTTCGACGTGCGCCACAGGTTTACCAGCAGCTTTAACTGGGATATTCCTGTCGGCAAGGAGATGCACGGCTTCGCCAAGCACCTCCTGGGCGGATGGGCCATCGCCGGACTGTTCCAGGCGCAATCGGGCGGGCCGTTCTCGATCTTCGATTGCACCAACAACGGACGCTTCGGCCAGTACTGCGCGCGCCTGGTGCCTTCGGGGCCATTGTCCCCAACGGGTACGGACACGCCCGACCCGGCCATCGCGAACCAGTTCATCTACATGGACTTGAGCAATCAGGTTCCGGGCAACCAGTTGACCGGGCCGTTCGCCAATCGCTCGTATCTGCCGCCATTCCCGGCCGATATGACGCGCCGCAATCAGTTCCGTGGCCCCGGCCTCTGGAACTTCGACGCAGCCGTACACAAGAACATCAATTTCAGCGAGCGGTACAGGCTGCAATTCCGCGCCGAGTTCTTCAACATCTTCAACCATGCGAACCTGTATCTGGTTCCGTACGGCAATGAAGTCAACAGCGGCTACGTTCCCACGCTGCGCGGCTTCGCGCCGAACGCGGCCACTGGAGAACGTCGCAATATCCAGCTTGCTCTGAAGTTCATCTTCTAGCTTCCAGCTTCCAGCCATAGGGGAGCTTTTGACGGGGGGGCCTTCGGGCTCCCCCCATTTTTTTCCGGCCCGCTTTAACTCTTAACTTCATCGCTCCACCCTCATCGCTTTTCTGTTATACTCCGCCGTGTTGTACCGAAAGTCGCCCGTCCGGAGTCTCGTTGGCCCAATGGAAGAGAGCGATCTTTACGACCCTTTTGAAAAACTGGTCGGCATAGATATCTTAGGCAACCGCGTCGAAGTGCCGGAGAACAACCACCTGCTTCGCTGCTTTCAATATCTGTCGATGAGAACCATCTCTTACGGGGATTTCTGCTGGAACGGCGAATGCACGAATTGCCAGGTCTGGTATCACACCGAGGGGCAAACCGAAGGTGACGACAAGCCCGCGCTCTCCTGTCGCCTGAAGGTGCAGGAGGGCATGGTCATCAGCCGCGTCAGCCGCTTCGTCGAATTGGAAGGAATCAATAAGTAGCCCCGGCGAAGCTGAGCCATCCGTTTTGCCTCCGAGAAGCAGTTTGACGTGTCGAGCGCCTTCGATTTAAAGAAACTCCAAAACCCTCACGATTATTAGCGAAAAGGTTCAGGCAAATGCTCCGCTCGTCACAACGAGCATTGCATTTGTCTTGATGAATGCAATGCCTGCCGAGACAAATGCCGGATTCCTCAGGGCAACGGCAGCAGCATTCGCAGCGGGGTATCCCTAATATGGGTGCGGTCGCCAGAGGAGCGCTCGATTTTCTATTCCGAGCGGATTTGCGCTACACTCTATTCATAATTCTTTAAAGTTTCGGTTTCGTGTCCGTACTAAAAGGTATCTACCAAACATGCGATTTGAGTATTATCACGCGGGGCTTGACGCTGTGCCGAAGCTCTCCGTAGATGGCACTGTCTCCAATAGCATTCACTTCTCACACTGGCAGGGAAACCGCACGCCCGTCTCGGTCAAGGCCGACACTTCGACCGAGATTGCTTTGAATCTTGTCGGCTCTCCTGACCGCCGCGAATTGACCGGTGGCATAGAGCTGGTCACCAATAATCATTTCGACACGGACGGCGTCCTCTCCGTCTGGACGATGCTCAACGAAGAGCGGGCGCTCGCCCTGCGCGAGAGATTGATTGCCGCCGCCGAGGCCGGAGACTTTTCCGAATACACTACGGACGCGGCCGTGCGCGCCAGCATCGTCATACAGGGCTCCGATCAGGCCGCGCCGAGCGAGGAGGAGCCCGGCTCACCGCTGGCTAATCAACTGGCGGGCGAAACGTTGACGGATGACGCGCGCGCCTACGCGCTTGTCCTGCCCGAAGTCGAGCGCGTGCTTACGCGCACCGGCGATTACGAGCCATTATGGCGCGGAGCATGGACGCGCATCGCGGCCGCGCTTGAGAGCTTCGCGCGCGGAGATTCAAGGGTTGTGGAAGACGAGGCGGCCCGCCTCTCCATCATCACCCTCGCGCCCGCGTTGTTCAGCCCCAAAGGGTTCGACGCGGCGCGCCACACAGTCCCCTTCACGGCCATTTCGCACCACGCCCGCGGCCAGCTCTTTCTGATCGCCGCGCCTGCCGCTGCGGGCGGCTGGAGCTATCGCGTGGATTACCCTTACTACTCGTGGGCCGAAACGGTCTCGCGCCCAGGCGTCGTGCGCCGCGACTTCGCCGCGCTCCTCGCGCGCCTGAACGAGCTTGAGAGAGGCGCTGCCGGAGCGTGGCGAGCGGATACAAGCGAGTTGGCCTCCGCCTTCAAGTTCATGGACGGACGGGGAACGCCCATCGCTTCGAGTCTCGCGCCGGAGCGGGTGGCGGAAGAGATACGCGCCGCCCTTGTCGAAGCTAATGCGGAGACGCGAGCGGAGCGCGTTGGCGGAGCAGCATCAAATGGCTGACTGGGATGAGCGTTACAGTCACGGCGAGCACATTATCGCCGAGCCGATGCCGATACTGGTTGGCCTCGCCCGTCAGCTTGAGCCGGGACGTGCCCTCGATCTGGCGTGCGGGCCGGGCCGCCACGCCCTTTTTCTGGCCGAGCGCGGCTGGCAAGTGACCGCCGTCGATGCCTCGCGCGTCGGCATTGAGCTGCTCAAAAAGAATGCGCTCGAACGCGGCGTCGAAGTGGAGGCGCGCGTCGCAAACCTTGAGCGGGGCGAGTTCGAGATCGAACCGGAAGCTTACGACCTGATCGGCGTCTTCTACTATCTTCAAAGAGACCTCTTTCCACAGATTCGCGCGGGCGTCCGCCAGGGCGGCATCGTCATCGCCGCGATACACCTAATAGACGAAAACCCGGACGCTCATCACGCGAACGAGGATTACCTGCTCCGGCCCGGAGAACTGCGCGCAGAGTTTCGCGGCTGGCAGCTCATGCATGATTACGAAGGCCCTTCGACCGAGGGCGGCCACAATCGACGGACAGCCGAGCTGGTGGCGCGCAAAGTGTAGAAGTAGTTGACGAGCGGCCGCACCCCTTGAGAGTCGAAGAGCGAGGGGGGGCGGCAAAAGTAATCGGTCAAATCATTGTCGAGTTTGAAGAGGAAGAGGCGGCCGCTTGCCTTCGCATCACTCGCGAATGTTTTTTTAGGAGGCACAGTGTCGACGGTGCTCAGATTACTGGGGGTCGCGGGCAGCATGCGCCAGGGCTCGCATAGCTCGCAGGCTTTGAATATCGTTCTCGGTGCGGCGCGCGAGCACGGCGCCGAGACGCGCATGCTTGACCTGCGCGTGGTCGATCTGCCGATCTATCGCCCGCATGAGCTTCTTGAGGAATCGGACGGCATGCGCGAGGCGAACGAGGCCGTCAACTGGGCGGATGCTTTCGTCCTCGCTTCGCCCGATTATCACGGCTCGATGTCGGGCGCGATGAAGAATTTTCTGGATTATTACTGGAGCGAGTTCGCGGGCAAGGTTTTCAGCTATCTCTGCGCTTCGCACGAGAAGGGCTTGACCGTGATGGATCAGATGCGCACGGCCGTCCGCCAGTGTTACGGATGGAGCCTGCCCTATGGAGTCTCGTTCAACGGCGGACAGGATTTCGATGCCACGGGCGAAGTGACCAACGCGCAAGTTGCGCACCGCCTGCGTATGCTCGCGCGCGACACGGCCGTATACGGCGCGCTCATCATGGAGCAGTTCCGGCGAGACCTTCAGAGCGAGACGACGGAAACCTTCGCCGCCAGATATCGAAAGTGAAAAGATTTCATCTCTCGGATTTCAGAGGTGTCATCGAAGAAAAGCCGAACGCCCGAACGCTCGGCGATCTCGTTGCGAAACACAGTATGCGGAATCTAAAATCGCAAGTATGCACGACGTAGTGATTATCGGCGCGGGGCCAGCGGGGCTTTCCGCCGCCCTGTGGTGCGACGAGCTTGGGCTCGATACGCTCGTGCTCGAACAGGGCAGCGAGACGGGCGGGCAACTCCTGAATATTTATAACCCGATAGGAAATTATCCGGGAGTGAGGGCCGAAAACGGGCTTGAGCTGCGCGAGTTGTTCGCCGCTCAGGTCGCCGAAAGTGAGTTCGATCTCTGGACGGACGTTTCCGTAGAGAGCGTTGACCTGCGCGCCAAACGCATCGCGCTCCGTAGCGGCGAGCAGCTTCAGTCGATCAGCATTATCATCGCGACGGGCGTGCGCCGCAGGCGGCTCGGGGTGGCGGGCGAAGCGGAGCTGCTCGGACGCGGCGTGGTGGAATCTGCGACGCGCGACCGCGCGCTGCTCGCCGGAAAAGACGTGTGTGTGGTCGGCGGCGGCGATGCGGCGGCGGAAAATGCGCTGCTCCTGGCGGAGGTCTGCCCGACCGTCACGCTCGTCCATCGCGGGGCACGCCTGCGCGCGCGCCGCGAGTTTACCGAGCGATTGAAGTCGGATCATCGCGTGACGGTGTTTACAGAAGCGGTGGTCGAGCGCATCATCGGCGGTGAAGAGGTCGAGGCGGTTGAAATCCTGCGGCGCGGCGCGATCAAGCCTTTTCAGATGGCCGTGCGCGGCGTCCTCATACGCATCGGCGTCGAGCCGAACGTGGAACTGTTCCGCGATCAAGTGCACATGGACGAGCGCGGCTATATAGTGACGACGGGCGAGCACGAAACGAGCATCGGAAATGTTTTCGCCATCGGCGACGTTTCCAATCCGCTCGCCCCGACCATCAGCGGCGCGACCGGCGCAGGCGCGACCGCCGCGAAGGTTATCGCCTCGCGCCTCGATCACGGAAATTAGAGAAGGGTCGGAAGTATCGTGAGAGAGCGCGCGCATGCGCTCTGCGCGTCCGTTCTGCGCGTCCGCTCTCCAATGCCCTGCGACGAGCTATGAGCTACGAAACGATAGAGCCGAGGCAATTGCAGGAACGCATCAGGCGCGGCGACAACTTGCGCCTCGTTGACGTGCGCGAATCGGCCGAGTACGCGCTCGCACGCATAGAGGGCGCTGAGCTTTTGCCCCTGAGCCGTTTCAACCAGTGGGCCCATTCCCTAGACCCGGATGACGAGATCGTAGTTATCTGTCATCACGGCATCAGAAGCGCGCATGTCTGCGCCGCCCTCGCGAGCGAAGGGTTCCGAAAGCTATACAATCTTGCGGGCGGCATCGACCGCTGGTCGCAAGAGGTCGATGCGGAAGTGCCGCAATACTGAACGCGGAAGTAGCGATGATGAACGCCGGAGAAGGAGCTTGCTCCATCGTTCCGCATCGCTGCTTCATCACTTTAGCTGATGAACGTATCCGAAGGGGATGAGCGCCCCGCCTACACGGACGAGCATGTGGTGGCATACCCGGAGGATTACATAGCGGGTATTGACCTGTACAATGCGGGCGAGTTTCATGCGGCGCACGATGCCTGGGAATCGCGCTGGATGGGCGAGGTCGGCCCCGCCGAAAAGCTTTTCCTGCAAGCGATGATTCAATCGGCCGTCGCCTTTCATCATCTGGAGATAGGGAGGCCGGGCGCGGCGCGGCGCATGTACCAGATGGCGAAAGAGAAGTTCGCGCGCCTCGGGGTCGATAGCTTCATGTCGCTTGATTTAAGGGATTACCAGGCGCAGCTCGACCGCTCGCTCTCGTGGCTGCTCGACGCGCCCGACCCGCGCGAGCTGACGCCGCCCCGAGTCGCGCCGCCCGTAATCAGATTGTCGCCCGGTGTCATGGAGTACGATTGAATGAGCATTGAGATCGGAGAGGGCCGCCGCGCGCATCAGGGCGAGTCGGCCGCGCCGCCTGCGCCAGTGGCGCGCACCATTGCGACGAGGAGCGCCCTGGTCGCGGCCGCTTGCGACTTTCGACTGCTCCTGATCGCGCTCTGGCTCGGCGCTGCCGTCTTCTTCAGCGCGGCGGTCGCGCCGAGCGCCTTCGCCGTGCTGCGCTCGTTTCATCTGCCAAACGCCAACGAGATAGCGGGCACAATCGTCACGCGCACGCTCGCCGTCGTGAATACGGGCGGATTTCTGATCGCCTCGGTGCTGCTCGCGAGCGCCTTTCTTTTTCGTCGCGCGGTGCGACGGGGCGCGCTCCTGGCCGAGACGCTCTCGCTGGCAGTGGTCGCGATCCTATGCGGCGCGGGGCAGTGGATTATCGCGGCGCGGATGCTAAGGCTGCGGGCCGCGATGGGAAGACCCGTCGATGAGGTGGCGCAGAACGACCCCCTGCGCACCGCTTTTAATAGCCTGCATGGCTATTCCGTCGCCGCGCTCGGCATAGCGATACTGGCAGGGGCGCTCGCCCTGTTGTTGATCGCGCGCCGCTCGCGCGCCTCAAGCTTTTCGGCATAAAAAGGGAGGGGAGTTTTACGTGGAGACGATAGAGAGGATGGACGATTGGAGCGAGCGCTATGCGCGCTGGCAACAGGGACGGGAGGGCGGCGAAGACGCCGCACGCGCGACGGTCGGCGACGATTACCCGTTCGTAGAGAACAAGCGCGCTCCCTTCAGACCGCTCGGACGCGCGCTGCCGATGCTCAGCCTGGCCCTGATCTCTTCGGCGGGCGCTTACATTGACGGCACAGAGGCTTTTGACCTTAACGCTTCGGGCGGCGACACGAGCGTTCGGGAGATACCCATAGAGGTCGAGGCCGAAGACCTGCGCTTTGCGGCGCGCGGCTACGACCCGTCGGCGGTCGAGCAGGACATGAACGCGCAGGTTCCCATCCAGCGCCTCTACGAGTTTTCGAGTAACGGCATCATAGGGCGTCTGAATCCCGTCTGGTGGAGCTTTTGCGGTTTCATTCCGGATGCGGCGCGCATGACTGAGACGATGCTGCCGGAACTGGTCGAGCGCGTCAAGCGATATGAAGTCAACGCGGCGCTGCTCGTTCCCGCTTCGCGCCTGTGTCATCAATCGGTCGCCCTCGCGGCGCGCGCGCTCGAGACGGCGGGCATTCCGACCATCATGCTCGCCGTCGCCCGTGACGTGGTCGAGATGGTTCGCCCTCCGCGCGCCGTCTATTACAGGGGCGAATTGGGCAGCGTCGCGGGTCGCCCGCAGTGGCCCGAACACCAGCGGCGCATACTGGACGAGACGCTGCGGCTGCTCGAATCCCTGGATCAACCGACGGTGCGCAAACTGGTCGTCGAGTTGGAAACGCAGGTTCAAAACGCCAGAGGAGAAAGATAAAGGAGCGACCAGCGGGGACGGCTGAAAGAGAGAAAGACTCGTCAATGGGGTTAAAAGCTGTCGGCCTCAGTCTCAAATTCGGCTGTGCCGAATCGGTGTTCGTGCCGGTTGCGGCGCGGCGCGTCAACGGGTCAAGGCGTTCTGGGTGACGGCGGCAATCGTTTCCGTGACCTGAGTGAAATCGAAGGGCTTGCCGATCAGGCTGTCTATCAAATCCTTTTCGCCCGGAGCGGGCACGGTGGCCTTGCCGTAGCCCGTGACGAGAATGATGCTCGTCGAGGGCCAGCGGCGACGTATCTCGCGCGCCACTTCCCAGCCGTCCATCTCGGGCATCGAGAGGTCTGTAAAGACCAGATCGAAATGCTCTGCGGCGAGCGCTTCCAGCGCCTGCGGCCCGCCATTGGCCGTCACTACCCTGTGGTTCAGGATCGAGAGCATCTCGGCCAGGGTGTCGCGCACGAAATCCTCATCGTCAATCACGAGGACGGAAAGAGATGGAACCTCCGCCATGTCCTCCCCGGCGTCCACGGTCGCTTGCGTGTGCTCGGCGGCGGCGGGCAGGTCAATCTCGAAAGTCGTGCCGCGCCCGACCTCAGACTCCACGCTTATCATTCCCTCGTGGCGCTCTATGATGCCGTAGCTGACGGCCAGCCCGAGCCCGGTTCCATGTGCGCCCTTGGTCGTGTAAAAGGGCTCGAAGATTCGCTCGCGCACGTCTTCGGGGATGCCCATGCCGGTATCAGTAAAGCGCAGGCGGAGGCGTTCGCCCTCGCGCGCACAACTGATCGCCAGGTGGCCGCCCGCGGGCATCGCGTCGACCGCATTGACGATCAGGTTGACGAAGACTTCGCGCAGTTCCGAGGCGTTGCCCAGGGTGAAGTTGGCGGGCTCGGCCAGAAGCTCAACGTCATAATGCAGCCCACGCATGCGCGCTTCGTTCTCCCAGCGCGTGCGCGTAATCTCCATAGCGTCGTGGAGCAGGCTGCCCGCATCCAGCAGCTCGAACTCCTTCTCCTGCGACTGTCGCGCGAAGGTCTGGATGCGTCGCACCGTGGCGGCGGCATCCTCGGCGGCCGTCTGGATGATGTCGAGGTTTCGCACCAGAGCCTCGGCGTGTACCTGTCGGCGCATCAACTGCGCACGCCCGAGAATGGCGGCGAGCGCGTTGTTAAAGTCGTGAGCGACGCCGGAGGCGAGTTGGCCCAGCGCGCGAAGCTTATCGGCCTGCGCGGCGCGGCGCTGATGCTGTTTGTGTTCCGTAATGTCGCGCGCGATGCCGAGCACGCCCGTCGTCCGGCCCTCTACGACGAGCGGCGCGTTATAGTAGAGCGCATCGCGCACCTCGCCGTCGCGTGTCAGGTAGCGGGCCTCGTAGGAGCACGGCTCGCCGCGCAGAGCGTTCTCGAAATTCTCCCGCGCCATCTCGTGGTCGGCCGGATGGATCACCTCAAGATAAAGGTGTCCGATCAAATCTTCCGAACGATAGCCGCTGATCTCCGTAGACGCCGTATTGAGCCACAGGAAGTGGCCCCTTGTATCTACGGCGAAGATCGGATCGCGCACGCTCTCAAGCACGTTGGTCAACAGCGACTGGCGCTCGCGCGCGACCGCCTCCACCTTTCGCAGCTCCGAAAGATCGCGCGCCGTACAGACCGCGCCGACCGTATTGCTCTCGCGCTCGATGACGGGCTCGACCGTGACCAGCAGCGGGCGATTATAGCGTTCGGGCGTGACCTCCAGCGTCACGCTGCGCTCTTCGCGAATGCTGCGCTCGACGATACACGTCTCATCCGTCTCGCTCGCGCGCAGGATGTCGCAGCAGCGACGGCCCATCAGGAGATGGGGCCAGGTGTCCTCCATCGCCGCGCCCGTGCGATTGACGCGGATCAGTTGCCCCTCGTGGTCGAAGATAAAGATGCCGTCGGACATCGAGTTGAAGGTCGCTTCCCATTCCTTCTTGGCGCGCCGCATCATCTCGAAAAGCTCTGCCTGCGCGATGCCGGTCGCAAGCTGTCCGGCGACCGCCTCGACGAGCGCCACTTCATCCTCCGTCCAGTGCCGGACGCGATCCGTCTGATGTATGCAGAGCGCGCCTCGAAAGCGCCCGTTGACGATCACGGGGCAATCTATCTTGGAGCGGACGCCGACCAGCTCGGCGCGCACGCGCACATAAGAGTTCAACTCCGTCGGCCCACTCGAAAACTGTCGCGCGTCGTTGATGACCACCGGCTGCGTCGAGTACATAAGGCGCTGGCCGATGGGGTCGTTGTAGCTCACGTCAACGTGGCGGATGCTCGAAGAGTTAGGGGCGACGTATTCATGCTCGACGGGCGAGCGCTCGCGGCTCGGGTCATAGAGGTGCAGGTGGACGCGCGAAGCGTTGAGGGCGAGACCCAGCTCGCGCGTCGCCGTGCTGAGGACTTCGGGCAGCGAGAGCGATGCGCGGATAGCGAGGCTCAGGCGATTGATGAGGGCTTCGCGCGAGGATGTCGCCTCGGCCTTTTGATACAGCTCGGCGTGGCGAATCGCAATCCCGGTCTGGTCGGCCGCCGCGCGCGCCAACGCGATGTCCTCTTCCGACCAGTGCCGCAGGCTTCGAATGGTCGAGATCGCAAAGACGGCCGGAAGCTCGTCGCCCACCTTAATCGCCACGTACATCAGCGAACGTATGCCGCGCGCGCGAAGCACCCCGTTATATACCTCGTTCAAGCGCTCGTCTGTCGCCGCATCGTCAAAGGTCAGGACGCCATGTTCACGAACGCCCGCGATAACGTCAGCGAATTGAGATAGATCGTAGTTGAGAGTCGCCGGAGGCAGCCCCGGCGCGGTGTACTCCGCCACATAGCGCACCAGTCCCGCATCTATATCGAACTTGAACAGAGAGCAGCGGTCGACGTTCAGATGCCTGCCCAGTTCCTCGACCGCCGAGCGGAAAATCTCCGCCGGGTTGAGAGAATGACGCACGGCTCCCGAAATGCGATTGATGAGCGCCTCGCGCTTGACCTGTTGGGCCAACGCCTCGTCGGCGCGCTTGCGCTCGGTCACGTCGCGTCCGATGCCCTGCACGCCGACCGCCTTGCCGTCCTGGTAAATCAGGCGCGTGCTGACTTCAAGCGAGACGCGGCGTCCTCCGCGAGCATTGATGTCCAGCTCGTAGACGGTCGAAACATCCTCGTTCGTCTTAAGCGCGATCATCCCGCGCGCCTTCTCGATGTGCTCGGGCGCGACGACCTGCGCAATGTTCATCCGCAAAGCCTCGTCGCGCGTGTAGCCCGTGATGCGCTCGCCCGTCTTATTGAGCGACGTGAAATTCCCTGCCATGTCGTGCGTATAGATGAGGTCGTTGGCGTTCTCGAAGAGATCGCGGTAGCGCTTCTCGTTCTCGCGCAGGGCCTCCTCGGCGCGCTTGCGCTCCGTGATGTCGCGTACCACGGTGCAGAGCGCCTGCTTGCCGCCAAAGGAGACGCTGTTGACGCTGATCTCGACATCCACGGGCGAGCCGTCCCGGCGCAGGTGCTGGCGCTCTCCTATGAAGTGATAACCCGCCGTCAGAACCTTACCTATATTTTCGTCTATGGTTTCAGCGCTGGCGGCGGCAACGTCGTAGAGCGTCAGCTTGAGAATCTCTTCGGGCGTGTAGCCGAGCAGGCTACAATAGGCCGGGTTGGCTTCGAGGATGCGCTTGGTCTCGATGTCGGCGAGAAAGATTCCGTCCGACGATTGCTCGACCAGAGCGCGGTATCGTTCCTCGCTCTCGCGCATGGCCTCTTCAACCGTCATGCGCTCCGTGATGTCGCGCACCACGGCGCGCACGCCCACGGCGTCGCCCTGGCCGTCGCGCACAGGCGTTATTATCGCCTCAAGATAACGCGCGACGCCGCTCGCATCCCTGAGATGGTGGAGGCGACGCAGGGGCTCGTCCGACGTGGGCTGCTGAATCTCGGAGATATTTCCGGCGGCTTCCTCCGTGCCGATCAGCTCGCTCAAAGGCGCACCGACAAGCTCGGATGCGGGCCGACCGAAGAAGCGCGCTCCGGCCTCGTTGATACTGGTGATCGTGCCGTCCATATCGCCCGTGTAGATGATGTCGGCCGATTCCTCTACGATCTCGCGGTAGTGGCGCTCGACGCGATGACGTTCGGCGAGGCGCGCCACCTTGACCAGCAGCTCCTGACGGCGAAACGGTATCTGAAGGTAATCGTCTGCGCCCGCCACCAACCCGTCGAGGCTGTCTTTCTCTTCGGTTCTCAGCGCGCTCATTAATAGCACCGGCACGGAGGCCGTACGCGCGTCGCGCTTGAGACGCTGGCAAAGCTCGAAGCCGTCCATCAAGGGCATCACAACGTCGCTGATTATGATGTCGGGTTCGACTATGAGGGCCAGCTCCAGCGCGCGGCTGCCGCTCTCGGCTGTGATTACCTTGTAGTCTTCACGCTCAAGGAAGACCGTCAACAACTCAAGCACATTCGGCTCGTCATTGACTGTAAGGACAACGGGGCGTTTGAGGGCAGTGTTCATCTTCGTCACAACAGAGAGAGAGAATCGGTGGCTGTGCAAAAAAGCCCTTCGTGCCCATGAGCGGAATAAAAAAGGGGCCGAGGGGAGGCATCTGCCTGACTAACCGCTTGGGGTTTTTAACTTCTGGTTTCCGACGTGCGAGGGCTAATTCAAGCACGTTCGTTGTAGGAGAGTTCGCGTCGTTTCAGGTGTGAGGACGCGTTTCATACTTTTACCCGCTTCACCACCCGGCTCGCCCCGTATGGCAGGGGGGAGCGGCGCGATCCGCTCGCAGAGTATAACAAAGCAAAAACATGGTTGTCACGCGGAAACCAGGGATTTAGAGAGGGATGGAGGTAAAAAGCCCCATATTCATAGTCACAGGCAGGCCGCCAGAGCGTTTTCCGTAGCGACCACCCGCTTTCCAGTCGCTTCACGCCTCATTTTTTAGCCGCCGTCGCTTTGGCGAAATACCCCTGCCTGTAAGTCAGGCGCAGGTTCTTGCGCATTTGCGGATTGGCGATCTCGATCTGGACGCGACGATACGAGCCGTCGCGATTCTTATTAGTCGGCGAGTAGGCGACCAGGTACTGCGAGCGCAGCTCTTCCTGAATCTGTGCGAAGGCGGCGCGCAAATCCTGTTCATCGACGGGGAAGAAGGCGCGGCCGCCCGTGCGCTCCGAAACTTTTTTGAGCCTGCCTTCATCTATGCCGCCGTAATATTCATCGCCGATGCCTATGCTGTAGATCACGGCGTCGGCCCTGACGGCGCGATCAATCGCTTCGTCCATCTTCTTCTGGCTGCTCGAATCAAAACCGTCCGTCAGCAGAATAATGGCGCGGCGCGTCTTATCCGAGGTTTGCGTCAGAATTTCGTCGGACGTAACCCAGATGGCATCCCAGATGGCCGTGGAACCGGCCAGATTCTGATTCGTGCCGGAGATGGGCGGAGTTCCGGCGACCTGTCCGCTACCGAGGTAGCCGGAGGGAGGCACGAACTCGACGCGGCCTATGGCGTTGCGCACGCGCGAGGCGTTACTGGTGAGCCCCTGTTCGAGAGTCGCATCGCCCGTGAAAGAGACAACGGCCATCTCGTCCTTTTCAGGACGAAGCACCGCATCGACGAAGGCGCTGGCGGCGGCCTTCTCTATCGGAAGGGTTCTCTCTTCGGAGGCGCTGGTGTCGATCACTATGGCGAGCGAGAGAGGCAGATCGGTCTGGCGCTGGAAGGTGAAGACCTCCTGCGCCTGACCGTCTTCGATCACGCGTATGTCTTCCTGTTTGAGGGTGGTCACAAAGCGCTTCTGCTTATCGACGGCGGTGAAAAGGATATTGGTCAGATCGGTCTCGACGCGCACGACATCCTCGTCCTGTAGCGTCGGGTCGTCATCGCCAGACGTGGCGGGCTGCTGCGGCTGCGGCGAAGTCTGCTGTGGCGTTTGCCGCTCGGTTGCCCCCGTAGTGGTGGTGGTGGCGGTGGCGCGTCGCTGGCGCGTCGCGTTCTCCGTCGTCGCGGGCTGCTGCTGCGGCTGCTGCTGTGCACGGACGCTTCCGGTCAGAGCGCCGCCGGAGGCGAGCACCGCGATGAGCATTAATGCGAGAGCGTATGTGAGCCGACGTTTACTGAACATTGCAATTCTACCGCCAATTCTTTGAGAGAAGAGAGAGAGAGGCGCTCCGGGAACCGGCTTCCCTGCATCTCAGAGCCCGACCCCTTGATTTATTGTGACGCCATGACGCTATCACTCGACGCCCTGTAGCCGCGTCTTGTTCGCACCTTCATGCCGTCGCGCCCCGATGCGAGCTTGACCTCGACGCGACGGAAGCTGCCATCATAGCGGTCGTTACTGGGCTTGTAGGTGACTATGTACTGCGAGCGCAGCTCCTTTGAAATCTTGTTGAATGAGCGTTCGAGCGCGAGCACGTCGCCGGTAAAGAAAGCCGTGCCGCCCGTCTCCGCTGTCAGTCTCTCAAGCTCGCGGTCGCCGCGATCCGATACCTGTCCGGCCTCGACGCCGGGAACCGAACCGGAGAAACCGGCTTTGGTAGAGATGGCGAAGATGGTCGTCTCGGTGCGCTGCGCGATGTCTATGGCATCATTGAGCGTGGCGCGGCTGTAGGTATCGTCGCCGTCCGTGATGACGACGATTACGCGGCGGCCCGGCGCGGTACGCATCTTTTCGTCGCAGAACTGCCAGATGGCATCATAGAGCGACGTATGCTGGCCGGGCTTCTTGACGCTGTCGACGGCGCGGTCAAGCTCATCCAGCTTGTCCGTGAAATCCTGTCGGAGCGTAATCTCGTCGTCGAACGTCATGAACGCGGCCTTGTCCTTACGCAGGCGCGTCACCGTATAGATAAAGTTCTTGGCGGATTCCTGCTCGAATTTGAGCTTCCCGGCGGTGGAATACGAGGTGTCCATCAGGACGCCGATATAGACCGGAAAAGTCTCGCTCTCGTCCGAGAAGGTTTCAATCGTCTGCGGCTTCTTGTCTTCCATAACGAGGAAATCGCTGGCCGTGAGGCCGGAGACGAACTGCTGCTTCTTATCGAGCACAGTGATGGGCAGGCGCACGCGGCGAATAAAGACGACCTCGCGGCCGGGGTCTTGCTCGCTCTGCTGCCCGGTTCGGGTCGCAGGCTGTTGCTGCTGCTGCGGCGAAGGCTGCGGCTTTGGCTGGCCGAACGCTGCGGCCGGTGATGCGAGCACACAAAGCGCGGCCGTCGCCAGCGTCAACAAAAAGATGAAAGCTCTTCTCATAAAAATCGAAATCAGAGACGT
The DNA here is from genome assembly GCA_035940775.1 of Pyrinomonadaceae bacterium. Taxonomy (GTDB): domain Bacteria; phylum Acidobacteriota; class Blastocatellia; order Pyrinomonadales; family Pyrinomonadaceae; genus DASQYE01. The sequence goes on from DASZEN010000004.1 coordinate 70,792, forward strand.
TAGATTGAAAGGCCGTTACGTCTATTGACGACAACGCATTATGATGCCCGCACGGCGATTTGCCGTTGCCCCTACAGAGGGCCCTCAGCGGAAGCCATAGTATAGCAATCGGGCTTTAAAATCGCATTCCTGCGCGCTCCGTTCAGGGGCGCGCGCCCACGGAAGCCTTCACTCCAACTATTTAGTTGACCGGCGACCAATGGTACAATGCCGCCAAGACCTGGTAAGAACGTCTTGTAAGGCCGCAACCTCAAGATTTAGCAGCAAGCTTTTCGGGTTCTATCCTGACAGCGCGTTATAGCCCTTTGTGTGTGTCCATCCTGAGATTTGAAGAGTTGTGACCCCCCGGCTGATCTCCCACTACCGGATCATAGAGACGCTCGGCAAGGGCGGCATGGGCGAGGTCTATCTGGCCGAGGACACGAAACATCACGACCGCAAAGTGGCGCTCAAGCTGCTTCCTCCAGACATGACGGAGGACGAAGTGCGGCTGCGCCGCTTCCGGCAGGAGGCCCGCGCCATCCTCGCGCTCAACCATCCGAACATCCTCACCATCTATGAGATCGGCGAAGAGGAGTCGCACTATTTCATCGCCACTGAGTTTATCGACGGCGTGACCTTGAGAACTCACTTGGCGCGCACGCACCTTGAGATTGAGAAGGTGCTCGACATCGCCATACAGATCGCGGCGGCGCTCGACGCGGCGCACGCCGCTGGCATTGTGCACCGCGACATCAAGCCGGAAAACATCATGTTGCGCACGGATGGTTACGTTAAAGTTCTGGACTTCGGGCTCGCCAAGCTGACCGAGAAGACGAATATGCTGGCGTCCACCAGCAAGGATGCGGAGGCCATCACCGTTCCCTTGAGCGAGACCGATCCGGGGGCCGTGATCGGGACGACCGGCTACATGTCGCCGGAGCAGGCGCGCGGCCTGCCCATAGACGCGCGCACGGACATCTTCAGCTTCGGCGTTCTGCTTTACGAGATGGTGGCCGGGCGCGCCCCGTTTTCGGGCGAGACCAAAAACGATATCATCGTCTCGCTGCTCAATCGCGACCCGCTGCCGCTGGTGCGCTTCATGCCGGGCGCTCCGCCCGAATTGCAAAGAATCGTGACGAAGGCTCTGGCGAAGGACAAGGATGAGCGCTACCAGACGGTCAAAGACCTGCTCATAGACCTGCGCGGATTGAAGAGGGATTTGGAGTTCGAGGCCCGCCTCGAGCGTTCCGCCGATCCTGGGTTCAGCAGCATGAGCACGGGCGGCAGCGGGCCGCTCATGCGCCACAGCGGCGGACACTCTTCCTACGCGAGCGGCTTTGGCCCGTCTGCGCGTACGGACGAGATGCAGGCGGCGCGCGCAACCTCAAGCGCCAATTCTTTCGCCAGCCAGCTCAGCCGCCGCCCGTTGGTCACGTTCCTGGCCGTGACCGCTCTGCTTTTAGCACTCGGCTTCGGCGTCTTCTATTTCGCGGGGCGCGGCAAGACCATCAACTCCGTCGCCATCATGCCCTTCGTCAATCCGAGAAATAATCCGAACGCCGAATACCTCTCCGACGGGCTCACCGAAAGCATCATCAGCAGTCTTTCACAGATACCGAATCTGAAGGTGATGTCGCGAAGCGCCGTCTTTCGCTACAAGGGACAGAACGTCGAGCCGCAGGAGGTGGGCCAGAAGCTTGGCGTCGGCGCGGTCTTGATGGGGACGGTCGATCAGATCGGCGATAACCTCGTCATCAAAACCGAGCTGATAGATGTCTCGGACGGCTCGCAGTTGTGGGGCGAGCAGTACAACCGCAAAATCTCAGACCTGATCGCCGTGCAGCAGGAGATTTCATGGAAAATCTCCAAGAAGCTGCGGCTGCGCCTCACGGGCGAGGAAGAAAAACGCATCACCAAGCATTACACGGAGAATACGGAGGCTTACCAGCTTTACCTGAAGGGACGCTACTTCTGGAACAAGCGTGGCAAAGAGAATCTCAACAACGGCATCCGCTCGTTTCAGGAGGCGATCAAGATAGACCCGGCCTACGCGCTCGCCTACTCGGGCATGGCGGACTCTTACGCGTTGCTTGCGGACAACGGCGCGGTCGCGCCCAACGACGCGATGCCGAGGGCCAAGGCCGCCGCCGAAAGGGCCATCGAGCTTGACCCGGAGCTGGCCGAAGGCTACACCTCCCTGGCCTTCGTCAAGCTCTCTTACGACTGGGATTGGCCCGCCGCCGAGCGCGATTTCAAACGCGCCCTCGAACTCAACCCCAACTATGCGACGGCGCACCAGTGGTACGCCTCCTATCTATTACAGATGGGCCGCTACGACGACGCCACCGAAGAGATCAAGCGGGCCCAGCAGCTAGACCCGCTCTCGCTCATCATCAACGCCAATAAAGGCTACTACCTTTATTTCGCGCGCCACTATGACGAGGCCATCGCGCAGTATCGCAAGACGCTCGAAATAGACCCGAACTTCGGCGTCGGGCGCTTTTATCTGGCGCAGGCTTACGTGCAGAAAAAGATGTACGGCGAGGCCATCGCCGAGTTTCAAAAACTGATCGCTTCACCGGGCGACGACCTTGAGACGGCCGCCGCGCTCGGCTATGCCTATGCCCAATCGGGAAGGCGCGCCGAGGCGCAGAAGATTCTCGCCGAGATGATGGAGCTGCAAAAGAGCCGCTACGTCTCGCCGCTCTACATCGCGACGGTTTACTCAGGGTTGGAAGAAAAAGAGCAGGCGATAGAATGGCTCTACAAAGCCTACGACGGAAAGCATCCGGGTCTGGTTCTGATTAAAGTAGACCCGATGTTCGACGGCCTGCGCGGAGACCAGCGTTTTCAAGACCTGCTGCGTCGCTTCGACCGCGCTCCTTAAAAGAGAAGCCTTTGAAAGCTTCCCTCTCTTTTTAACTTTCCAATTCGACGAGCAAATCGGCGAGCGCGCGCGGCAAAGGCGACTTGAAGCGCAACGCCTCGCCCGTGCGCGGGTGACGAAAGCCCAGTTGCTCTGCGTGAAGAAACTGGCGACCGAGCGCATTGATGCGTGCGCGAAGCCTCGTGTCCGGCACGGTCTTGTCGCGCCCGCCGCCATAGATGGCATCACCGACTACGGGGTGCTTTAACCATTCCAGATGCACCCTGATCTGGTGCGTCCGCCCCGTCTTTATCTCCACGTCGAGCAGCGTAAATCTTTGGTAACGCCGCCGCACGCTGTAAAGCGAGAGGGCGGGCCGACCGCCCTGCACCACGGCCATGCGCGTGCGGTTGCGCGGGTCGCGCGCGATTGCGGCTTCAATGCGCCCGCGCTCCTGCGTGACGCGGCCATGCACGAGCGCGACGTAAGACTTGAAGACCTCGCGCGCGCGAAATTGATCGGCCAGATTCTCGTGCGCCGCTTCGGTTTTGGCGACCACGATGAGACCGGAAGTATCCCTGTCGAGGCGATGAACGATGCCGGGGCGCACCGCGCCCGCCCGGCGCGAAAGCGTCTCGAAGTGATAGACGAGCGCGTTTGCCAGAGTGCCGGAGGAAACGCCCGCCGCCGGATGGACGACGAGGCCCGAGGGCTTATCAACGATGATTATGTCGTCATCCTCGTGAACGATTTCGAGGGGAATATCTTCGGGGGGAAATTCGGCTGGCGGCGGCGCGCTCAGCTCAACTTCGACCGCGTCGCCCGCGCGCAGCTTATAGGACGGCTTGGACGTGCGGCCCGCGACCAGCACATCGCCGTCTTCGATCAATCGCTTAATGCGCGAGCGGCTCCAATCAATGATGCGCTCGGCCAGATATGCGTCCAGACGCGCGCCCGCTTCACTCTCGGTGACGTGGAAGCTGAGGATGGGCGTTTCCTGCGCGGCGGCGGCTACTGTTGCTGCTGACGTGGGTGTGGTTGCTGGTGGGCCTTCCTCCATCTCTTCGCTCACGCTCGCGCTGCCTTCGTCGTCGTCGCCGCGACCTTCTCCGAGCCGGGGCTCAGCGTGGTGGCGGCGCGGCGCCAGCGCAGGATGAGCAGGACGAGCCCGCCGAGACCTATGACGAGGCTGATCAGTTGCGAAGTTGAGAGGCCGGTGAGCGTCGTCAGGCCAGCGATGTCGCCGCGCGGGTCGTCGCGCAGAAACTCTATGGAGAAGCGCACGACCGCATAGAGGACGGCGAAGAGGAGTATGATCTGGCCGTCGAAGCGCCTGCGCCTGTGAAGCCATACAAGCAGGCCGAAGATGAGAAAGGCGGCCGCCGATTCATAAAGCTGCGTCGGATGCAGATGGGCGTCAATGGGGACGCCCGTTATCTCGTGGCCCAACTCCGTAAATTGCACGCCCCAGGGCAGCGATGTGGGCTTGCCCCAGCAGCATCCGGCGGCGAAACAACCCTGCCGCCCGAGCCCGAGCCCGAGCGCGATGCCCGGCGCGAAGGCGTCAGCCGTCTTCCACCACGGCAGGCCGTAGCGGCGGATCAGGAAATATCCGGTCACGACGGCTCCTATAAATCCGCCGTAAAAGACTCCGCCCGAGCGCAGGAAATCGAGCGAGAGGAGATGCAAAGGATTATCGCGGTAGCTCGGCTCAGTCCAGAGCATCAGGATTTTCGAGCCCAGCAGCGCCGCCAGCAGCATCCAGAGACCGAGATCGTAAATGCGCTCGCGCGGCAGGCGGTCGCGCGCCGCGAGTCGTGCCGCTATGAGCAGCGCCGCAAGGAACGCCAGCGCCAGCAGCACGCCATAAGTATTGATGGGGAAATTGCCGATCCGAAAAAGCTCTGGATACATAAACGAAGCAGCCGCTAATCAGTAGCCGGTCAACCCGGCATCGGTCGTTAAGGATCAGCCTTATCATCTCTCGACTGACGATTGACGATTGGCGATCCGGTTTCGTCTGCCTTCAAAGAAGAGGTCGAAGACGAGCAGCAGCGCGCCCATGCAGATGCTCGCGTCCGCCACGTTGAAGGTGGGCCAATGATACTGGCCCGCGTGTACGAGTATGAAATCTATCACGTAGCCGAGACGGGCGCGATCCGTCAGATTGCCGAGGATGCCCGCCAAAAGCAGCGCACACGCGCCGAGCACTCTGTCATCCGAGCGCGGCGTGCGCCAGAAATAGTAGAGCACGGCGACGGCAGCCAGCGCCGCGAGCACGACGAAGAACCAGCGCCCGAAGGAGCCTCCCTCCTGCAACTGGCCGAAGGCGATGCCGCTATTCTCCGCGTATTCGAGCGCGAGAAAGCCGTTTACGAGCACCCGTCTTTCACCGAAGCGCAGGGAGCGTACGGCCCAGGCTTTGCTCGCCTGGTCTACCATGTAGATGCCGAAGGACGCCGCGAGATAGGCCAGGCGCCAGGCCGCCACTCGCCGATTCACGCCGCCGCCTCCCGCTCGATCTCCGTCAGAGCCACGACGCACCGCTCGCACGCCGTCGGATAGCGTTCCGACTCGCCCACCCGAGTCGAATAGCTCCAACAGCGCTCGCACTTCAAGCCCCCGGCGCGCTCCACTTTCACGCTGAGCGAGCCGCCGTCAGCAGCCGCATCGCCGCCAGCTTCCGTGCGAGTGACGCTCACCTGCGACACGATGAAGATGTAACGCAGCTCGTCGCGGTATCGTTCCAGCAACTCGTAGGTCTCGCCCGAAGCCTTGAGATGGACGCGCGCTTCGAGCGAGCTGCCGATCACTTTGGCGATGCGCGCTTCTTCGAGCGAGCGCAGCACCTCGTCGCGAACCTCGAACAATCGCTCCCAGCGGGCGGCCATCTCCGTGTCACGCGCGCCGAGCGCCGTCGGGAGTTCCGCCATGTGGACGGAGACGGGTCGTTCTTCGTCAGCGGCGCGCGGCAGGTTCTCCCAGATTTCGTCCGCCGTAAAGACGAGGATGGTCGCCAGCGAGCGCGCAAGGTGATCGGCGACGCGGTAAAGCGCCGTTTGCGCCGAGCGGCGCGCGTGGCTGCGCGGCGCGGCCGTATAAAGCCGATCCTTTATGATGTCGAAGTAGCGAGCCGAAAGCGTCACGGTGCAGAAGTTGTAGAGCGTGTGATAGACGGTATGGAACTCGTAATCGTCGTAGGCACGATAGACGCGCGCCATCACTTCGTCCAGCTCCGCCAGCGCCCAGCGATCTATCTCAGGCAACTCGTCCTCGGCGACACGGTCACGCGCCGGGTCGAAGCCGTCCAGATTTCCGAGCGCGAAGCGCGCCGTATTACGCAGTTTGCGATAACCGTCCGAGACGCGCTGCAATATCTCAGGCGAGAGACGCATATCCTCATGATAATCGGATGACGCGCACCACAGCCGCAGGATTTCCGCGCCCGATTCCTTGATGACCTCGTTGGGCGAGATGGCGTTGCCCGCAGACTTGTGCATCGCCTTGCCCTGGCCATCGACGACCCACCCGTGCGTCAGGACGGTGCGATACGGCGCAGCATCGTGCGCGGCCAGACCCACCATCAGGGACGAGTTGAACCAGCCGCGATACTGGTCGCCGCCCTCTATATAGACATCGGCGGGCCAGTTGAGATTGGCGCGGTGTTCGAGAACGGCAATCGAGCTTGAGCCGCTGTCGAACCAGACATCCAGAATATCGGTCTCCTTGGCCCAATCCGCGCCGTCGCATTTCGGGCAGCGAAAGCCTTCGGGCAAAAGCTCCCCGGCCTCGCGCGCGTACCAGGCGTCAGCCGATTCGCGCTCGAAAATAGCGGCGACGTGATTTATCACGGACGGGTCTGCGATCAGCTCCGCGCAGCCCTTGCAATAGAAGGCGGGTATCGGCACACCCCAAACCCTCTGGCGCGAAACGCACCAGTCGGGCCGACCGCGCAGCATATTCCGCATACGCTCCTCGCCCCAAGCTGGAATCCAGCGGACGCGCTCGATCTCGCGCAGAGCGCCCGCGCGCAGAGACTCCGTAGCGTTCACGCCGCCGCCGTCCGTAAAATTATCCGTAAAATTTGCGATGTCGCGCCCGTCCTCGTCCTTTTCCACCTCGGCGGCGGCGGCGGCGGTCGCGCCCGCGTCCAACGAGATGAACCACTGCGGCGTGGCGCGGAAGATGACGGGGTTTTTGCAGCGCCAGCAGTGCGGGTAACGATGCTCGTAATCTTCGCTTGAGAGAAGTACGCCGCGCTCGCGTATAAAGTCGACGATCAACGGATTGGCCTCGAAGACAGAGAGGCCCGCGAAGTGTTCGACCTCGGCTGTAAAACGCCCCGCGTGATCGACGGGGCAGTAAATCTCAAGGCCGTAGCTCTTGCCGATAACGAAGTCGTCATGGCCGTGGCCGGGCGCCGTATGCACGAGCCCCGTTCCGGCCTTGCCCGTCACTGTGCGGTCGCGCGCCTCCCTGACATCCAACTCGGTTTCGGCATCGGCCTCGCCGCCGAGCGTCACGTGCTCGCCAAGCATTACGAGCGACGCTCGATCAAGCCACGGATGACGACACTCCAGGCGATCAAGCCGCGCGCCCGGAAAACGCGCCAGCACTTTTGGCGCAAGGGTCTCGCCGGAAGCGCCCGTCTTATTAAATCCGCACTTGGACGCAACCGAACTGACAAGCTCGCTGGCGATTACGTAAACCTCATCCTCGTGCTCGATGGCCGCGTACTCGAAATCCGGATGGACGGCGATGCCCAGATTGGCGGGCAGCGTCCAGGGCGTCGTCGTCCAGATGAGAAAGAAAACCTTGCGCCCGGCGAGCGCCGGGTCGATCGAGGCCGGATCGCTCGCGAGCGGGAATTTCACGTAGACCGAAGGGCTCGTGTGCTGATGATACTCGACCTCGGCTTCGGCGAGCGCCGTCTGATCGTGTATGCACCAGTAGACGGGGCGCGCGCCCTTGTAAACATAGCCGCGCTCGACGAAGCGACCGAAGAGCCGCGCCGTCTCCGCCTCATACGTGTTCGACATCGTCAGATAAGGATCATCCCACTCGCCGAGCACGCCGAGCCGCTGGAAATCACGGGTCTGCCGCTTTAAGGATTCCGCCGCGTGCTCGCGACAGGCGCGGCGAATGCTCGTCGCGGGCATGCTCGCTTTCTTCGCTCCGAGCTTTTTCTCCACGTACAGCTCGATTGGCAATCCGTGACAGTCGTAGCCCGGAACGTAAGGCGTATCCAGCCCCATCATCGTGCGCGACTTGACGATGAAATCCTTGACGATTTTGTTGAGTGCCGTACCGATGTGGATGTCCGCGTTCGCGTAGGGCGGGCCGTCGTGGAGAATGAATTTCGGCGCACCCGCGCGGGCACGACAAATCTGCTCGTAGAGTCCCATCTCGGCCCAGCGCTTGAGGCGTGCGGGCTCGCTTTGCGCCAGATTGGCCTTCTGCGCAAAACTTGTTTTCGGAAGGTTGACGGTCTTTTTGAGTTCGAGCGGTGTTTCTGTAGACATTTTGCGATTCACTTCCCGCTGACGCGCCCCAACGGTCATCCGGCGATTAATGAGCGCGCCGATTCAAGAACGATAATACTAACAGTAGAACAGCAAGGCACCAAAGCCTCGCCGCGTGGTTGTTACATTCATGTAACGCGACAATCTTAACGCGCCGCCATAGAGAGAGCGCGCTTTCTCTCTGTAGCCGCGTGTCTCGATGGACGACCGTGACGTGCCTCGACAGATAGAGGGGACGGAATGGGCCCCGCTTTGAGTCCTTACATGACGGAAGCGGCCCGAACCATGCTCATACGGGAGGCGATGGTTCGGGCCGCTCTTTGGGGCGCTTTTCTTCAGGTCTCTACCCGATGAACATCTCCTCGTCCGCGTAGGTCTGATTTATGGGCTTCGGCGCGGGGGCGACCAGGACTTCGAGGCCGCGACGGAAGCCCGCCATAATCGCCGCCAGCTCGCGCGCCGGTTCGATCACCCGATCGCGTATGAAAGTAGTGGTCGAAAAGACCTGATGGTGCGTCCGATCAATCGAGCGGCTTATCAAATCCACCTTGTCGCGCGCCTTGACGGAGGTTTCGCCGACCAGCAGCTTCAGTTCGCGCATCTCATCCTTAATCAGCGCCGCCGATTCCGAAAAGTGCATCGTCGCCGTCGAGAGATGACCCGACATGACGCTGAACTGCTCGGCGATCTCTTTGCCCTGCGCCGCGACCTGTTTCCCCTGCTCGCTCAGTTCCGTCATCTTCCGCATCAACGGCTCGACGCGCTGTTCGAGGCGACTGACGGTCTGGACGACGCGGCTGACGAAGACGGTCATGGCGACCATCGCAAAGGCGATCACCAGGAAAGAGACGGCGACGATCACCATCACCCAGAACGCGGGATCATTCGTACTCATCTGTAAAGCTAACGGGGCCATAATAGATTTAGTTTTTCCTCTCGCCCTCGTAATAGGTGGGCCCACCCTCGATCATGGCGGACGTTTCGGTGCGACGTTTCTCTTCCGTGTAAGCCTGTTTGCCCGCCTCGATGGCGGCCGAGAGTTGCCCGCTCTTGCGCGCCGCCGCCTCGCGCGCCGTATCGGCGAGGTTGCCCGCACGGTCTGCCGCCGAGGAGTAAAGATCGGCTGCGCGCTCGCGCGTCGCCTCGTAATATTCGCCCGCTTTCGTTCCGAGCTGCGCCGCCGTCTCGCGCGAGCGGTCGATACCCTTGCGCGTCGCGTCGGCGATGTCGCCGCGCAACTCCTGTCCGGATTTCGGCGCAAACAGCAACGCAAGGATCGCGCCGATGCTGCCGCCGATCAGCAGGTATGTCAGGCGCGTCGAAACGTCCGAGCCCTCGTCCTCGCGCCGCCGGTACTCTATGTCGTGTTGCATCAGAATACTCCTCCCTCTCTCTCTTTGCGGGAGCGAAGCGCACGGGCCTCGATCCCGCAAAACTCAGGTGCGGGGTGGTTCATCTATTTGAACTATATCAAAAGCTTAGGAAGAGGAGCAAGAATCGGCTGACGCGACGCGCGCCGGGAAAGCCGAAAGTGTAGCCACGAAAGGCCAGAGCGCAACCACACGCTTTCCTTACTCTCTTTCTCTGGCCGCCCGAGTGTTCAGTCCCATCCCATACGCTCGCGCAGGCCCGTGATATGCGCGACGTGGTGTCGCCCGTGCCAGGCGTAAAGGCCCGTGTTCCTGCCGAGGGAGACCAACCCGAGGTCAGGGTGTCTGAAGGTGCGGCTGAAATCCTCCGTCGAAAGCAACCTGAGCAGCATAACCCAGCGCTCGTGCAGCGCGTCGAGCAGGGCCAGGGATGTTTCCAGCGGCGTGACCCTCGAATCCTCCAGCATGGCCCAGCGGTCTTCCATATAAGGTCTGATGATCGGTTCCTCCTCCGTCAACGCCAGCTTGAATCGCACGTAGCTGTTCATGTGGCTGTCGGGCACGTGATGCACTACCTGTCGGATAGTCCAACCTCCCGGACGGTAAGCCGTATCAAGTTGCTCGGCCGACAATCCCCGGACGGCTTCGCGGAGCCTCATGGGAGCCTCCGCTATCTGTTCTATGGCCTGACGGCGCTCTTCATCGGTCGGGTCGCGTTCCATGCTGAACCTCCCGACCGGATAGCTTAGATCACTCATATCGCCTCCTGCCGACTCGATGTATCAAGAAGGCGCGCGCTCGCTCATGGTATCCAGACGCGCTCGCGCGCATACGGCTTCCTCAAAAGTGAGAACTTTTGAGGAAGCCGTATTTAATCACAATTCTTAAAAGCACTACTATCGAAGCGCTCGGCCCCGTCGGTATCGCCGCATGTCCGCCGCCTTGAGCAGAGAAGAGCCCGTCGCTTAGACAGTTTCAAAAGCCTACTGTGGTTGGCCGACCGCCAATTGCTGCCTGATGAATTGAAACGTATTGCGAATTATCTCGCGCGTTCGTTCCTTGTCGTCGAAGATGTCGAAGGCATGGCGTCCGTCGGGGTAGTTGTAAAAATCGACCCGAATGTTTTTGTTGATCGCCTCCAGTATGAAAAGATCGATGGCATTGTTCAGTATGGGATTATCGAGGCCCGCCCTGACGACCAGCATCGGCGGAAGCTTATCACCGAGCGCGGTCACCTGTCGGCGCGGGCCCAGTTGTCCGATTCCATAGTAGGAAACAATGCAGCGGATAAAAGGTTGATCCGGCAGCATGCCCGTGCTGACAAGGGTTCCCCCGGCAGAGAACCCCCAGAGACAGAGCCTGTCCCGATCAATATCAAAGCGAGCGGCGTTCTGTCTAAGGTAAGCTATCAGGTCTGTGATGTCTTCCTGCGCCGTCGCGAGTCCGGCGTCTCCGGGCTCATACCGCTTGTTGAACTGAACGGCGATCATCCCCTGCGCCGCCGTCAGTTCTCCATAGCTCGTATAGACGCCCCAGTGCTTGGTTTCGCTCGCGCCGCTCAGGAACAGTATGGCCGGGAGCAGTGCGCCCGCCTGCGCCTCAGCCGGAGAGTAAACATCCATCTTCAACTCGGCCGCGCCGACTCGTTTATAAACCACATCCCTTTGAACCCTGGCCTTCTCCTGACCGGGTATTCGATAAAGCACGCGCGGCACGGCGGGATCAAATCGCGGTTGCTGCTGCGGCTGGCCCTGGGTTGAAGGGGCGGGCGCAGGAGGCGTGGGCTGCGAAGGCTGTGCGGCCACCCCGGTCCCGAGCGCAAGAAGCAGGAGAGCGGAAACGAGAAGGGTCAGTTTCATATAGTTGGTCATCTCCTCATGACGGCTATTGTCAGGCTAAAAGCAGGTCGCCAATATATCGCAGAGAAAGGAGCGCGAGCGCATAAGGGGCAGCAGAATTTACAGGCGGGTGACAGCTTTTACCACTTTTTACAAACCCCGTATTGCCCAAGGGCGGTGGGTGAGAGTCATGCTGTGAAAAGCGAAGTGTCAGGCAGCTTTACGATTGGTCGCTCTCGTCCGCTTCCTCTTGGTGGCGCGCGCCGTCGTATTGTTGGAGCTTGCGGTAGAGGGTTTTGCGACCGATGCCGAGGGCGCGCGCGGCGCGCGTCTTGTCGCCTGCCGTATAGTCGAGCGTGGCTTCGATGGCGCGACGCTCGATCTCATCTATCGACGAGGGCACGTCGATCTGGAAGGTGATGGAGCGGCCCTGGCTGGCCGCCTCTATGCGCTCGTGGCGCAGGTGCGTGCGCTCGTCAATCGCCCGCTTGCTGACCGCTTCCGGCAGATCGTCCAGCTCTATCTGGCGACCCGAAGCGATGATGACGGCGCGTTCTATCGCGTTCTCAAGCTCGCGCACGTTGCCCGGCCAGTCGTAGCCCATCAGGGCTTGCAGCGCTTCCCTTGAGATGCCGGAGATGAAACGCCCGGTCTTCTGCTTGTAGTGTTCAAGGAAATGTATGACGAGCGGATGAACATCTTCGGGACGCTCGCGCAGCGGCGGCAATCGTATCGGAAAGACCGAGAGACGATAAAAGAGGTCGCGGCGGAACGTGCCCGTCTCGACGGCGCGTTCGAGATCGACGTTTGATGCGGCGATGACCCTCACATCCGTCCGCAAGACCTCGTTGCCGCCGACGCGCGTGAACTCGCCGTCCTGAAGCACGCGCAGAAGCCTGACCTGCGCCGACAGGCTCATCTCCCCGATTTCGTCAAGAAAGAGCGTGCCGCCGCTCGCCTCCTCAAAGCGCCCGCGACGACGCGCGCGCGCATCCGTGAAAGCGCCCTTCTCGTGGCCGAACAATTCGGATTCGAGCAGGGTTTCGGGGATCGCGCCGCAGTTCAATTTGATATAGGGCTGGTCTTCGCGCCCCGAATTGTAGTGAATCAGGTTGGCCAGCAGCTCTTTGCCCGTGCCCGATTCGCCCTGAAGCAACACGGTCGTCTGCGTATCGGCGACGTTTAAGGCAAGCTCTATGGCGCGGCGGATGGCCTGGGCCTGGCCTATGATACTGCTCTCGGCGTGGCGTTCGTGCAGCGCGCTTCGCAACCGCATCACTTCCGCCGAGAGTTGGTCGCGTTCGAGCGCCGTCCCGATCTGATCCGCGATGCCCTCGACGAGCGCGACCTCGTGATCCTCAAACCCTTCGCGCGCCGCGCTCCACACCATGCCCAGCAGGCCGAAGGTCTGACCGCCGATGCGTACCGGGGCGACCAGAGCCGCCCGCCCGCCTAAGGTCGCGTTGAATATCAGTCTAAGCGGCAGCGGCAATTGCGTGTCGAGCACACGCATCGTCTTGCCTTCGGCCAACACTTCGATGATCGCCGGATACTCCGTAATGTCTAGCGACTGGCCGTGCACGTCGATGAGCCCGCGTACGGAATCGGTCGCGGCGTGCGGGGCGGCTGTGAAGGCGGCGAGCGTAATGCGACCGCCCGACGGGTCGATCACACCCAACGCGCCGTAATCGGCCTTGACCAGGGCGATGGCGCGTTCGAGCACGAGCGAAGTCACCTCGCCGAAATCCGAGCGCGCATTGAGCGCGTTGGCGATCTCAAGCAGGGCGCGCGTCGTCTCGGCCTCGCGCTGCTTGTCCGTGTAGAGCCGTGTGTACTGGTAGCCGACCGCGATCTGCCGCGCGATTGATTGCAGGAAAGATACTTCGTCGTCGAGCCAGTTGCGCGGCGCGCGCGTATTGTGCAGGCCGACCAGCCCCAGAAGGTCTTCGCCGAGACGGACTGGGACGACCAGCAGCGAGCGCGTCCCCAAACTCGCCGCCAGAAAGCGCACCTTCTGATCGAGCCCCGGCGCGCTCGTGTCGTCCAGACGAATCGGCTTTGTCAGATCAACATGTTCGGCCAGCCGTCGCAGGTCGAGCGGGATCGCCATACCCTCGCTCGAAGGCACATCTTCGGAGGCTCGCCACTCGTGGCTGATACGCAGCTCCGTGTCCGAGGCCAGTTGAATCACATCGCAGCGATCCGCGTTCATCATCCGGCCCAATTCCGAGACGACGGCGCGCAGGAACCTGTCAAGATCGATAGTCGAAGGCAAATCCAGCGCGAGCCGATCAATGATCGCCTCGCGCGCCTCGTGCATCTTTATCTTGCGTTCGAGCGAGAGTGACTGCGCCGTAGTAGTGGACATATTCAGCGACCGCATCCGGAACGAGCGTGAGGCGTGTGGCTTTTCCTGTTCATGCGCGCGCGGGGCTGCTGCGGAGCGAGCGGGGGAGAGCACCTCAGACGCGCATACACGCCTTGTTCGATATGCGCGGATGATAGCGAACCATAGAGAGAACTGCAACGCCCGCGTGTGCGAAGACGGCGTCCTCAAAAATCAACGGACGCTCAAACTGTGCTCGGAAACGGAAGACCCCGGCGATCAGGCCGGGGTCTCTCATCCGGAGGGGCGTGCTTTGTACCTGACGCGCGAGCGCGCCGAGTGCATGGCGAGGTCTGTACTTTTAGCCGGAGCCGAATCTGGCGCGATACTCTGCGGAATTGATGAAGCCCGAGATCATCTCACGGTACATATCTTCAAAGGTTCTCCCGGCGGGCGGATTGTTCAGCTTGTTTATCCACTCCAGGTAGAGTATGTCCGGGTTCCTCCTCAAGTAGGCGAAGTAGGCGATCACCACGAACGCTTTGTTGAAGAACCTGGCGCTCACCTCCTGACTATCCACTATCGCTCGCAGAACGTCCGAGCGTTGGATGCGATTATTAGCAAGGTCAGCCACCAGCGTATCCCTGTTCGGCAGGCTGACCCCCGCAGCCTGTAGCAGCGCGTCTACAAAACCGGCCGCGTCCGTGATCGAGTCGTAGCGGTGGCGGAACGCCTGCCTTTGCATGAAATCCGATATGAACTGGCGCTTGCGGGCCTCCAGTTCAGCTTCGGAGAGGAATCCCGACACTCTTCTGAGATCGGTCTGGAACTCGTCATAATCAGGTTTTCTGCCGAGCGCCGTCTCATAGACGCGATAGACAAAATAGCCTCTCTCGAAAAACTCTGGCGAGCGGTAGAAGCCGCTTGAGACGGCTACCTCGTCGCATGCGGTATTACCCGGCGCGCAGTTGTTGAGGATGTCGAGCCATGCTTGCAGCCCCGAAGGCTCGGGCTCGCGATTGAGAAAATCAAGATAGTGTTGATGAACCAGGAACTCCGGCTTGTCTATGGGGTTCGGCGGGGGCAGCGAATCGTTGTCAGTGATACTCAGCGTCGCGCCGCCCAGCGTGACGAACATGCCTGCGGACGGATTGCTCAATACCAACCCGAGCAGCTCCGCCCCTTCCGTATAGGAATCGTCGATGATGGGGACGCTGAAGGTCAGGGATGTTTGGCCCGGAGCGAAGCTCAGCGTACCCCCGACAGCCGTGTAGTCACACCGGGCCGACGCCACGACCGTCACCACATCGCAATTGGTCAATCCGGCTGAATCAATTGTGCTGAACTGCACGCTCGCCGCTTCGGTCGTATCACCGTATCGGTTGACGGTAACGGTCGCCGGGCCGCTCGCCTCGAATACGTGGAAGAGGGTCAAGGAAAAGGCGAATGACTTCAGCGTGGGCAGGAGACGCACGACGTAGTTGGCGTCCGTATCATTGAAGCTCGTGAAGAATCCGCCGATGACGATTTTACCGTCGGCCTGAATGGCTATTGAGCGCACAACGCTATTCGCGCCCGTGCCCGGATCAAAGTCTGTGTCCAGTGAGCCGTCGCTGTTGAGTTGTGCGATGCGATTACGCGTCGTGTTATGAAAGCTTGTGAAGCCGCCGCCAACGAGCACCTTGCCGTCGCGCTGTAAGGCGACCGCATAGACAACGCCGTTCGCTCCCGCGCCTTGATTGAAGGTCAGGTCAAGGCTTCCGTTGATATTGAGACGCGCGACGCGCCTGCGAACAGCGCCGTTATAGCTAACGAATGCGCCGCCTATAATTATCTTACCGTCGGGCTGCAAGACGATGGCATTGACAGCATTGCTCGCGCCCGTGCCCGGATCAAAGGTGGTGTCGAGCGTGCCGTCGCTGTTGAGGCGCGCGATGTGATTGCGCGCTGTGCCGTTATAGCTTGTGAACCTTCCGCCGACCAGAATCTTACCGTCGGGCTGCACGGCGATTGCATCGACAACGCCATCCGCGCCTGCGCCCGGATCGAAGGTGGTGTCGAGCGTGCCGCCGCTGTTGAGGCGCGCGATGTGATTGCGCGCTGTGCCGCCGTAGCTGGTAAACAAGCCGCCGATGATGATTCTGCCGTCAGGTTGTAAGGCTATTACCCCGACGTAGTCATTCGCTCCCGCGCCCGGATTAAAAGTAGTGTCGAGTTGGCCTTTAATATTGAGGCGCGCGATGTGGTTTCTAGGCGCGGTCAGATATTGTGACGTGTAATACCGGGTGAATAATCCGCCGATATAAACCTTGCCGTCCGCCTGCGCGGCTACCGCATACACGGAGCCGGTCGGGCCGCCGTACGTATCCCAGCTATTGTCGTAGTTGCCGTCCTCACCTTTTAGACGTGCGACGTAGACGCGGTCTGGCCCGCCAAATGATACGAAGCCGCCACCGATCATGGTCTGGTTGTTAGCCAGGGCGACGACTGTATTGACAAAGGCATGCGGGCCCAGGCCCGGATCAAAGGTGGCGTCCAATGTGCCGTCGCTGTTGAGGCGCGCGATGCATCTGCGTGTTGTGTTGGTAAAGATGAAGCTGTAACCGATTACGAGTATCTTGCCGTCGGGTTGCACGTCGAACCCAAATATCCAAAACGTTTCCGCGCCGCTATTAAACGTCGCATCCAGCGTGCCGTCGGTATTGATGCGCGCGATGCTGTCGCGCAACGTGCCGTTGTAATGATCGAAGCTTCCGACGATTATGACCTTGCCATCAGGTTGTAAACCCACCTTGGACAGGGTGGGGTGCTTGTCCGCAGAGGTCACCACACCCTCATTAAAGGTGGCGTCCAATGTGCCATCGCTGTTGATGCGCGCGATGTAGGTCTTATCGAAGCCGCTGTACAATCTGTAGCTGATGATGATTCTGCCGTCAGGTTGCACGACTATATGATTTACTTCGTCAATTGAAAGAGAGGCCGGATCAAAGGTGGCGTCGAAGCTGCCGTCGCTGTTGAGGCGCACGATATGGTTGCGCGCTTTGCCGTTGAATATATTGAAGCTTCCGCCGACCAGAATCTTACCGTCAGGCTGTAAAGCGGCTGCGTTGAAAGTAGTAAACGACCCCGTACCTGAATCAAAGGTATTATCAAGGCTGCCATCGCTGTTGAGGCGCGCGATGAACCGGTGCGCTATGCCGTTATAGGTAGAAAAATTGCCCATTACAATGATCTTGCCATCGGGCTGCAAGACGATCTTGGACACGTAGGTATTTGGGCCAGCGCCTTCGCCCGGATCAAACGAAGTATCCAGTGTGCCGTCACTGTTGAGGCGGGCGATGTTTTTACGCGGCGTATTGTTGTAGCTTGTGAGGCCACCGCTGTTAATGAGGATTTTGCCGTCAGGCTGTAGGGTTATCTGGCTTAACGGGTCGTTGGGGCCCGCGCCGGGATCAAAGGTTGGGTCGAGCGTGCCGTCGCTGTTGAGGCGGGCGAGGCGCTGGCGCGCCGTGTCGCCGTAGGCGGTGAAGTAGCCGTTGATGATGATTTTGCCGTCAGGCTGGAGCGCTACCGAGTACAGCGTATTCTGCGTGTGGATGGGAGAATGAAAGGCAGTATCCAACTCACCGCCAGCCGCACGCGCCGTGCCCTCGTAGAACAGGCTCGCGGCGAGCGCGAGCATCACACCGACGCACAGCAAAGGAATCCGTCTGGCGTCGAGCCGTCGGCGTCCGTTGGAGAATAATTGATTTAACACGAGGAAACTCCTTTTCGCTCGTACGTTACGGCGCGCACGACCCGTTGCTGCTGCTGCTCTGGCGGCGCTCGATGACGACGTAAGTGGGAGAGGCGGCGAGCCATAACAGGACTCCTTTGCCTGAAAGCGCTCTGGTCGAAGGGCGGAGCGCTTCGTCACGGAAGATGCGACGGTGTTGCTTCAGGAGAGGCGACGCCCGTCCTCAGAGCGGTGCAGATGACCCATAGCTGCGCTTTTAAATTTCAGACGCCCGGTTTTCATCCGACGGGCAGCTTAATGCAACGGCGAGCCTTGAGAGATTTAGCTGTGACGCGGAGTTGCGGAATCGCTCGTTAATGTTCTGAATAAAAGCTGGCCGGTGGAAGGGCTCATGCCGAGGCCGGTCAAGCTCTATTTCGTTAGCGAAGACGATAGTAAGAACACTCGGAAGAGGTTGTCAAGCATTATCGCCCGCTTTTCAACGGGCATCGCCGGGCAAATGAAAGCGGAAAACTTTTCGCCTTCGCCAGCGCCTTAATCCCTTACAAAGAGCGACGGCCGCACCGACCGCGGGCGGCGAACCCCCCTGGTGTCGAAATCCCGAAGACGGCTTTAAAGAGAACCGCGCGCCTCTGGTCGCAAAACAAACTCGAAGGCGCGCGGCTTAAATTTAAAAGTTGTACGGGTCGGGCGTTAAGTTATTACTGCTGCGTGGTCGGCGTTTGAAGCTGGGCTATCTCCTGCGTGAGGTGAAAGGCGTTGACGGCCTCCTCCGGGGTGAGGAGCGGATGAAACGTCTTGCCGTAGCGGCCCGTGATGATACGCACGTAGTTCTGCGTCTCGTTGTAGGGAGGAATGCCGTCGTACTTATCGACGGAGCCTTCGCCAGCGTTGTAACCGGCGAGCGCCAGCGAGACGTTGCCGTTGAATCTCTTCAACAGGAAGCGCAGATAACGCGTTCCGGCCTGCACATTGTCCGCGGGGTCATGAACATCGGCACAGCCAAAGCGACGCGCGGTCGCCGGAATCATCTGCATCAATCCCTGGGCCCCGGCGTGTGAGCGAGCCTGAACCTTGTATTTCGACTCCTGCCAGATGACGGCGTGAAGCAGGCGCGGGTCAACACCATACTGCTTGCCTGCGCGAAAGATGATGAGGTCGAGATCACGATCACCCGAGGTGGGCACGTCCGACGGAATGTAGTTCTCGTCGTGGGCGATCAGGTCTACGTTGGCGCTGGCGCGAGCGGATGGCGCTAAAGCTATGTTGAATAGGAGACCCGTAAAGTTAGTGAAAAGGAAAAGGGCGACGACGGCAAAGGGTGCGAATTTGAAAGAGCGCAAACGGGGAACCAAAGGGGTCAAAGTCATTCTGTGTTCTCCATGTGAGCGATGGCTTTACAGAAAAGCCATCTAATCTGCATATCCAGCGACGCAGGTTATGGGGGCTACGCATGGGAAAGACGACCTACAAAGAGCAGACCATCGAAACCGAGACTAAGATGGCGATTGTGTTGCGACGGTTGCTCCCACCGAACGATTTTTATTCAAATAAGTCCTTTTTCTGTATGTATTTAATTCGACCGAGCGTAAGCCCTGCGACTACAGGATTTCCATCCCGCGTCGTTCAATATGAGAGGTCGAAAAGGGGTTGTTCGCCCACAGGCGCGTATTGAATGGCTACAAAAAAAGTATTGCAATTTGAAAAAATTCTTTCAGTGAACGGCAATGCGACACAAACGCTCGCACTAATTCTGCATCTCACGTTTGACACGGTTGCAGGCGATTAAAGTCATCCATATAATCTGTTTCTGTCTAAAATAACTCGGGAAAGCGACTGAGCGCAGAAAAGAGACGAGTTCCTATGCCTATCTACGAATACGAATGCAAAAAATGCAAAGCGCATATTGAAGTCTTGCAGAAGATGACGGATAAACCGCTCGCGAAGTGCAGCAAGTGCGGCGGCCGTCTGGAAAAGCAATGGTCTGCGACCGGCTTTCAGTTTGTCGGCTCCGGCTGGTACGTGACCGATTATGCGGGGAAGAAACGGGACGCGAAGGAAGATAAAAAGAGCGCCGCGACAACAACGGAAGGCACAACGAGCGGCGATCAACCGGCGAATAAAGATGGTAAGACGACGGCCAAAGAGAGCAAGACTGCTTCACCTAAAACCAGCTCGTCCAGCAATACGAGCGGCGATTGAAAAGATTATTCTTCACTTTAATTGAACCGATGCGCGCCCTACTCACGATACTGATCGCAACCTGTTTACTGGCCGCTTCCCTCGGCAGGACGGCGGGCCAGGCCGGACGGCGTCCGAATCTGGCGGACGCGCGCGGCGTCGTGCTCAACATCATCGCCACGCGCGAGCAGAATCCGGAAGTGCCGATCACGGCCCAGGAGGTCGCCGTGTTCGAGAACGGCATCGAGCAGCCTATAAAAAACTTTTCGCCCGACCCGTCACCGGCACGCATAGTCCTGCTCGTGGACAACTCTCTGACGTTGCGCGCCGACGTGGAAAAGCTGGAGGCAGCCGCGCGCGAGTTCGCATACGAAATCTACGAGGGAGATCAACTGTTGATCGTCGGCTATGACGAGCAGGCCGAGATCGTCGCCGATTGGACGGACGACGCGAAGAAGGTTGAGGCTTCGCTCAAGAGTTTTCGCAAGAAGGGAGAGCCGCACCTGTTCGACGCCTTGAGGGCGGCCGCCGAACAGGGACTCGCACCTTTCGTTAATAAGACACAAAAACTCGCCATCGTCGTCATCGGCGACGGCCTTGACCGGGTCAGCAAAACAAAGTTTGAAGAGATTCTGCCCCAACTGCAAAAACAGAACATCACCGTCTATGCGTTGCAGATTCCGGACAGGACGGGAGGCGCGCTCAGGCGCGATCAGCCAAAGCCCGTGCGCGTCATCGAACAATTGGCGGAGGGCACGGGCGGGCGAGTCTTCCCGGCCAACGAGCCGAAGGAAGCCGCCAAGGCCATCTGCGACGAGCTGCGTCGGAATCGCTACATGATCTCATACGTCCCGACCGGCTTTGCCTTCGGCGAGGCGCGCCGCCTGCTCGTCGTCGCAGACTCGGGCATCAACGTGCGCTTCAAAACAGTGCAACCGCCTGTTCTACAGTGAACGGCGCTCCGACGCGATTCAATCATCTTTCCGCCGCCTTGCGCTCGCGCCCTCGCTCGTCCTCATCCCTTCTTTCGCGAGTAGACGTAGAACATCACCAGTATAATAATGACGAGCAGCAATTCCATGAAGACGAAGAGATCGCGGTCGAATCTTCTGTCGTCGTCATAAGCGGCCGAGTAGACGAAGAATGTGCCGACCGTGAGCCCGACCCCAAGCCAGATGATTTGACGCTTAGTATCCCACACGACGGACAGACGGCTGCTGCTGCTGCGGCGCTCCCTTCGGCCCTGTTTTCTATTACTATCGGATTATGCCACACTCCAGGCCCGAGACGAGCGCCTTTTGCCAGCCGTCCCCCGGGCGAACTTTACGCGCGGCTCGCGCGTAAAGCCATGCGGTGCGGTAATATGTTTAGGAGCACACCGACCGGGCGAGCCATTTTCTTACCGAAGGGGAGAGACCTTCTTATGTATTGTCCACAATGCGGCCAGCAACAGGTTTCCGGGGAGATGCGTTTCTGCTCGCGGTGCGGATTTCCGCTCGGAGTCATCACGGAGGTAGTAGCCCAGGGCGGAGTGTTGGCGACGCGCGATGCCTTTGGTCAGGAAAATAAGATGAGGCCACGTCAAAAGGGAATACGTCAGGGAGCGATGCTGATGTTGAGCACGCTGCTGATTGTGCCTCTGACGGTCTTCCTGGTTCTGCTTACGGGCAACGATAAATTGATACCGCTCGTCCCCCTCACGGCTGTGGTCTGTTTCGTAGGCGGGCTATTGCGAATATTCTACGCGCTTCTTTTTGAGGATGAGGGGCCGCACGCCATACGGGGCGGGAGCGCCGCACCTGCCGCGCCTTTTGTGCCCGCGCAGCTCAATGCGCCCGTGCGCGGGACGGCGCTCCCACCCGCGCCCGGAATGCCCGTTACCGATTGGCGTCGGCGTCCCGAGACGGCCGAGATCGTGCAACCCCCCAGCGTCACGGAAAACACCACGAAACTCCTCGATACAGAGCAGGGAGGAACGAAGGGATGAGGGCGGCAGTCAAAGACAAGAGCTTTTAGTTCAGCCATTCGTTATTTATCATTTCGCGCTCATCGTTCCGCGTTCATCGTTCATGGCTCATCGTTTTCCGCGTTCGTCCTTGATTTTCTACCGCAGTTTTGAGAGGCGTTCGGCCGCTTCGAGCAGGGTCGAATCCTTCTTGCAGAAACAGAATCGCACCTGTTGAGCGCCGCGCTCCGGCTTGCTGTAGAAGCTTGAGCCGGGAACGCAGGCGACGCCTATCTCGCGTATCAGGTGGCGCGTGAAATCAACGTCGGAAGCAAATCCGAACGCGCTGATGTCGGTCATGATGTAGTAAGCGCCTTCGGGTCGAAAGGTGCGAAAGCCTGCGGTTTCGAGCGCGGGCAGGAGCAGGTCGCGCCGCGCCCTGTACTCGGACTGAAGCTTCGAGTAATAGTCGGCGGGCAGAGAGAGCGCATAAGCGCCCGCCGCCTGGAGCGGAGCGGCCGCGCCGACGGTCAGAAAATCGTGAACCTTGCGAATCGCATTCGTGATACGGGGCGGCGCGATGCAATAGCCGACGCGCCAGCCCGTCACCGAATAGGTCTTGGACATCGAGTTGACGACCACCGTCCTTTCGCGCATCCCTTCAAGCTGGGCCATAGAGATGTGCTCTAACGGCGCGCCCTCTTGCGCCGGGTAGAGGATGTGCTCGTAGATTTCATCCGTGAAGCAGAGCGCATCGAACTCGCGGCAGAGCCCGGCTATAAACTCCATCTCGTCGCGCGTGAAGACCTTTCCGGTCGGGTTGTTCGGATTGCAGAGGATGATCGCCTTGGTCTTTTCATTGAAGGCGGCGCGCAACTCTTCGCGGTCAAAGCTCCAATCCGGGCCGCGCAGGGGAACGTAGCGCGGCCGCGCATCCGACAGGATCGCGTCCGGCGCGTAGTTCTCATAGTACGGCTCGAAGAGAATCACCTCTTCGCCCGGATCGACGGTCGCCATCATGGCCGCGATCATGCCCTCGGTCGAGCCGCACGTGACCGTTATCTCCGTCTCCGGGTCAACCTCAAGGCCCAGATACCACGCGGTCTTGCGCGCGATGGCCTGGCGGAAATCGCGCGCCCCCCAGGTGATCGCGTACTGATTTATGTCGTCGGCGATTGCTTGCATGGCGACGCGCTTGATGTCATCCGGCGCGGCGAAATCCGGGAAGCCCTGCGACAGGTTGACGGCCCCGTGCTTGAGGGCTTCGCGCGTCATCTCGCGAATCACAGACTCTGTGAAAAGGCTCGCTTTGTGCGAGACGTAATTGGAAGACCGCTCGGCGGGTGATGTCATAGGCTTCTCGGGCTCTCAGGAAATTCGGGGTGCGGCGATACACTGGAACGCCGCCCTTACAATAGCCCCGATGCTCTCACAGAGTCGCCGAGCATGGCAACCGCCCTCGCCCGCGCCGCATCTCTCTCGGCGGGCGCGCCGTTTTCACCAGGCCGCCGACGCTCGCGCGCATTAACAGGGCTTGATTGCCGCCGCGTTGGAGTATAATGTGGGCGGCCGCTGCGTCCTTCGGCCGCGCGGGACGCGCCGGTTCATACGAAGGGACTCTACTGACGGTAAGGTGGTCTCAACCGTTAGAGGCGGGAATGATCGACGGACTTCTCAGAAAGGTAAAGGCTCTCGCGCTCGCCCTGATTTTCATGGCGAGCACTTTCGTGTTCCCGGCCGCTACGGAGGCGCAAGCGGTCGCGCCCCAGAAAGTCCGTGGCATAGAGAACGCTACGGCGCTCGATCCGTTCTTTCGTGCGCTCGCGTTGACGAAGTCGCGCCACCGCATAGAGCCCGTGCGGATTATGCATTATGGCGATTCGCACACCGCCGCCGATATTCTGACCGCCGAGATACGAAAAAGCTTTCAGCGCGACTACGGCGACGGCGGGGCCGGTTACATGTCGGCGCGCAATCCCTTCAGCACTCCGCGCCGGGGCGTGCAGTCGGGCGCGACCAGCGGCTGGTGGATAGACGGCGTCGGAAAGGGCGGCGCGACCGACGGCATCTACGGCTTGGCCGGTTTCAGCCTCAGCACAGACCGGGCGGAAGAGCGCGCCTGGGTCGAGACGGCCTGCAATCACTTTGAAATCTACTACCTCAAACAGCCCGGCGGAGGC
This sequence comes from Pyrinomonadaceae bacterium, assembly GCA_035940775.1. GTDB lineage: Bacteria > Acidobacteriota > Blastocatellia > Pyrinomonadales > Pyrinomonadaceae > DASQYE01. Next base: position 94,738 of record DASZEN010000004.1, read on the forward strand.
CGCATTGATATTTCCGTCAACGGCACGAGCGTTTTGGAGCAGCCTCTCTCTTTGCAGTCCGATACGCCAGCGCCCGACTACTACACCTTCGATTCCCCCGCCGACCGCGTCCAGCGCATAGAGGTACGCACGCTTGGCCCAGGCAAGGTGCGCCTGCTGGGGATCGTCACAGAGCATATCGCGCCGGGCGTGACCTACGATGTGCTCGGCATCAACGGTGCGCGCGCCGTCCGTATGCTCAGTTGGAACGATCCGGCGTTTGTCGATAACATCGTCCAGCGTAAGCCCGACCTTATCATCGTCGCTTACGGGACGAACGAAGTGACCGACAGCGATTGGAGCATAGAATCCTACCAGCGTATGTTCGCTAATATCCTGCGCCGCTTTCGCCGCGCCGCGCCGCAGGCTTCGATACTGGTCTACGGGCCGCCGGATCGCGCCGACAATCAGTTGGCCGTCAGCAAGATGCCCGCGATGATCGAAGCGCAGCGGCGCGCGGCCATCGAGACGGGCGCGGCCTTCTGGAACTCTTACGCGGCGATGGGCGGCGCGGGCTCTATGAACAGTTGGGCCGAACAGGGGTTGGGCCAGGGAGATCGCGTGCATCTGACGAAAGAGGGTTACATCAGGATGGGCAGCATGTTTTACAGCGACCTGATGGCGGCCTACAAAGAGTCGCTCACGCGCCCGCGCCGCAATAGCATGCAGAGACGCGGGAATTAATCCTCATCAGCCGCCGCTCACGCCCGGGCCACCCCGAGCGCCGTCGCGGCCCCCTCCGTGAAAGAGTTTAACTCTTCTATGCTTAAGGAGTTGACGCCGGACGAGCGCCTTTTGTATAGTCCCGCTTGACGGTCGAACCAAGGGAAAGCGCGCGGAGTCGTCCAAAGTCTGCTTTGGACGCAAACGCGCCGGTGGGTCTCCTCTGATAAGGTTTCGGCGTTACCAAGTTCAAAACGATTTTTGTTTTTCCCGCGAATCCCGGGCGGCGGCTGAAGTTGACGCCCCGCCGGATTCGCGCCCCGTGCTCAAGGTGCGCCTTTGCGTCCACCTTCGAGCGCGTCAAACTTTAACACTTGCGCGTCACTCTCTAAGCCCTGGCGAGCGACACGCTTCTTCAGGCGGCCTCGAAAGCAGGGAAGTGTTGACCAGAGCAATTCTGCGGTTTCACTTCCAGGCAACCAATCCTAGCTCGGAATGCGCCGCCCTCGTCACCGTACAACTGCGTAGTGCTCGGACGGGCACGGATAGTTAAGCGCCGCCGGAAATTTGTGAGAGAGAGGCGAGGATTCCGGTCTGTGTGTGGATAGCCACAGCGAGAGGGGCGTAATTGGCCCATGTGGGTTGTGTCGCGTTCCGCCTGTAAGCTTTACGGGGCCGTCGAGGATAATCGGCTGTTGTCATCAGGGAGTTGACCGAGGATGTTTTTTACAAGCGGCAAGTACATGATCTTTCTGGCGATCGTCTTCTTCGCCTACTGGCTGTTGGCGACGCCCAGACGACGCGTGCCTGTGCTTTTCCTGCTCGCGGCGAGCTACTATTTCTACGCGCTCTGGAACCCGAAGTTCCTCGCGCTCGTCTTCCTGATCTCGACGGTTGATTTTCTGGCGGCGCGTTTCATAGGCGCCAGTGAGAGCATGCGTCGGCGGCGCATTTTCCTCGCCGGAAGCATCCTCGTGGACATCGGCGCGCTCTTTGTCTTTAAATATTTCAACTTCTTCTCCGCCTCTCTGGCAGAGCTTTTGAACAGGTTCGGCTGGCAGGCTTCGCCCCTTCTGCTTCAAGTCATCTGGCCGCTCGGTCTCTCGTTCTTCACCTTCCGCTCTTTGAGCTACGTGATAGACGTGTATCGCAAGACGATGAAGCCGACCGAGAGCTATATAGACTATCTGGCCTTTGTCTCGTTCTTTCCGACGATTGTGGCCGGGCCGGTCGTGCGCGCCAAAGAATTGCTGCCGCAGTTTCGCGAGCGCCCGCAGTTGACGAGCGACGAAGCCGGACATGCGATCTTTTTAATCATGCTCGGGCTCGTCAAGAAGATAGCGATTGCCAACTACCTGGACGCCAATCTGGTGGGCCGGGTCTTCGACCAGCCGCAGCTTTACTCTTCGGTCGAGACGCTCTTCGGAATCTACGGCTACGCGCTGCAAATCTACTGCGACTTTTCGGGCTACAGTGACATCGCCATCGGCTCGGCGCTTCTGCTGGGTTTTCGGCTTCCCTTAAACTTCAATTCGCCCTACCGCGCGCAGAACCTGCCTGACTTCTGGAAGCGCTGGCACATCACGCTCTCTACCTGGCTGACGGATTACGTCTACTTCTCCATCGGCGGCCTTCGCAAGCGCCCCTTCAATCTCTATCGGAACGTCGTGCTGACGATGCTCATAGGCGGGCTGTGGCACGGCGCGGCGTGGACGTTTGTGTTGTGGGGCGGGATGCACGGCCTCGGGCTCGCGGTCAATCGGTGGTGGGAGAACCGGCGTCGGGCGCAGAAGCGAAGGCCGCGCCAGGAGTGGTGGATCAAGGCCGTCTGCGTCCTCGCCACGTTCCACTTCATATGTCTCGCCTGGGTCTTCTTCCGCGCGGCGAGCTTGCAGCAAGCCTGGGAGGTGCTCTCTCGTCTCGGCGCTTTAAAGTTCGAGACGGCAAACCTCGCGTGGCCCGTCGTCGCCGTGCTCGCGCTCGGCTACCTGTCGCACTGGTTCCCAAAGGATGCGCTCGACAGGGTTCGCACAGGCTTCATGTGGCTGCCCGCGCCCGTCCAGGCCGCTTTGATCCTGACGGTCGGCTTCGGCCTCTATTACCTGTCGAGCGTCGAAGTGCAATTCATCTACGGTAATTTTTAGAAGAAAGAGAAAGCCTCGTAATCTCATGTTGACGCGACTCGGTTTAATGGATGTGGAGATGGACGGCGAAGCGCTCGCCGCCTACGGCGATGTTTCGGTGCCGGAGGAGAATGACCCGGCCACCGCGCTGGAGCAGCAGGAGCAGGAGAAGCCTGCGGCTACGGCGCGTCACATACTTTTGAGCAAACCGGCGCAGACCATTCTATTGGTCTTCATCTTCGCCTCGCTGCCGCTGTTCGTTCCGCGTCTCGCGCAGTTTCGAGAGATGCTGCCGAACCCACGCGAGCTTGTCTCCTTCAAGGGAAGCGAAGCGCCCGCGACCGGCAGCAACGACATTCCAGGCGGCGCGCAATCAAGCGCCGATGCGACCTTTGCCGCGAGCGCCGCCCCGACTCCGGTCATCGTCGGCGCAGATCACCCCGTAGAAGACCCTGCTGGCGCGCTCAACGCCTTCTATAACTCGCTCTCGCGCACAGACGCCCGCGCGCCCGGCGCGATCACACGCATCACTCATTACGGCGATTCGCCGATCACCAACGACGGCATCACGAGCACTGTTCGTCGCCTGTTACAGACGCGCTTCGGCGATGCCGGTCACGGCTTCATACTGATCGATCGTCCGTGGGCATGGTACGGGCACGACGCGATCAGTTTCACGCCCGGCGGCGGGTGGAACTCCGACGCGATGATGAACGCGAAAGCGGGCGACGGCGAGTTCGGGCTCGGCGGCGTGACCTTCAGCGCCACCGGCCCCGGCAAGTCCACGCGTTTCGCTCCGGCGAGCCAGGGCGAGACGGGCAAGAGCTTCTCGCGCATGGACGTTTACTATTTGCAGCAGCCGGGCGGCGGCGAGTTCAGCGTCGATGTCAACGACGGCGACGCTCAGATCGTCTCGACCCGTGGAGAGGCCGCGCGCTCGGGCTTCTTCGAGGTCAGAGCGCCGCAGGCGGGCCCGAACAGCTTCGACGTTAAGACCCTGAGCGGCGAGGTGCGCCTCTTCGGCGCTGTCCTTGAGAACGACGGGCCGGGCGTGGTCTATGACAGCCTGGGCGTCAACGGCGCTTACGCCGGTCTGCTCGTTTCCGCCATGAACCAGGCGCACTGGGCGGAGCAGTTGCAGCATCGCAAGCCCAATCTGGTGGTCATCAATTACGGGACGAACGAGAGCCAGTATGCGACGCCCGAGCAGTTGGAGCGTTACGATAGGGACTTGCGCGAGGTGGTGCGGCGCGTGCGCGAGGCGCTGCCCGGCGTCTCGATCCTGATCGTCTCGCCGATGGATCGCGGCCAGATGGCTCCCGGCGGCAAGATCATCACGAAGCCTTCGATCCCGATGATCGTCGATCTGCAACGCCGCGTCGCGCTTGAGACCAATTGCGCCTTCTTCAACACCTACGCGGCGATGGGCGGCGAAGGCACTATGGCGAAGTGGGCCGCCGCGCCCAAGCGTCTCGTCAGAAGCGACCTGACGCACCCGACCGCCGAGGGCGCGGAGATCGTCGGTCGCCTCATCTACGAAGCGCTCTACGACGGCTACACGAAATACAGGGGGCGTACGGGAGGCGCGGGCCTGATCGCGCAGCAGGGCAAAGACAATTAACACGAGCGCTCGCTCTGATCTTTAAGCCCGCTTCTTCCGCCCGCGCGCTTAACCGCAAAAATTCGAGGCTCACAGTAAAGCACCCGCAGGACTAATAACCCTACGGGTGCTTTTACTGTGAGCCTTCTTTTAGCAGCTAAGGGATTGCGACCGCTCTGGTCAAACGTGGCTGCTATTTGCAGATGGCTTCTCCCTTGAATACGAACCCTGTCGTCTCGCCGTTAGCGTTGTTCGTGACGTGCGAGGTCACACGAACCATCAGATCGTCGTCAGCCCTTCCTGCGCCCTGTGCCTCGCCCTGTTTAATCAGCTTCATTTTTTGCACGAGAGTAAACTCAAACGGTGCGAACTCAAAAAAGGCGTTGGAATTCTGCTCGGAATTTTCAGATTCATGAGCCACATACTGTTCGCCCGTGGTCAGGTCGGTGGCCGTCAAGTCTTCGTATCTGGTCTGCATCTCGACGTGATAACGACCTTTGTCGGTGATAGTAACGTGCGTTCTAATGTGCAGCTTGCCGATTATTTGGATAGGATCGCCGAGCGGGCAGCCTGCAATCGTCGTGTTGATGTCCTGTGTGGTTTCCGTCGTCATGGTCGTCGCCTGCGCCATAGTCGAATCCACTCGCACAAACAAGAGCAGTCCAAAAAGGGCGGTTAGTAGGGGGAACTTCCACATTCTTTTATTCATGTCCTCTCCTTTTGAGATGAGTAGTGCGCCGAGCTTTTTTGTGTTCATGGCGCGGGGTTTTGGGGCAAGGCCGGGACAGGGAGAGCGGCGCGAGCGCATGTCATCTGTCTAGACCAGTACGGATAATCTCAAATCACTCCCGGCCCGTCTCGCCGCGTCGATAGATTTCGCGGCGAAGCAGCAGACTCGCAGACGGCCGTCGCTAAACGCGCAGATACGAGTCCGGATGATTAAATCCTCAAGCTATCTCTATAATGAAAGTCGGGTTAACCTGGGAGTATAAGAGACCATCGCTCCTGCGAGAGCATGTTAAGCGCCAACAGACTAGACTCTCCTGCATAGAGTTGTCAACTTAAGTTTTACGGCCCTTCGGTGCTCGCAGGCACAAGGGCGCATCTCTCGATTACACGGAAGAGAGAGAGTATTAACCGGCCGCTTTTTCCAGAAGGGCGATCTTGATAAAGGCTTGAGAGTGGGCCTCTCCCGTCAGCTCGACGGAGCGGCTTCCTGTTCGGCGGCCTGGCGGCGAAGCTGGTCTATGATGGAGCGCACCGCCGGGGCGAGGCTTCCTTCGGGCGCAAGCTGCAAGTACTGCTCGTAGGCTTCGACGGCCTCTTTGTATTTCTCCATCTTCTCGTAGGCCGCACCCAGGAGTTGATAGAGAACCGGCTCCGTATCCGAAAGCTGAGAGATGGCAGCGCGAAATTCCTCGACCGCCTCCTCGTTCATCCCCTTCTCTTCAAAGACCAGGGCGAGACCCGTGTGAGCTTCCGGCTGAAAGCCGCGCGCTTCGCGTATTGAGCGGCGAAACGCTTCGATGGCCTCGTTCGTGAAAGCGGACATGCGAAGGATGCGGCCCTCGACCGCCGACGCCTCCGGGTAGACGGGCCGCGCGCGTCGGGCCCGCGCGATCTCTTCGAGCGCGGCGTCGTAATCGTTCAGGTCGAGCAGCACGCGCGCCAGCCCGACGCGCGCCGCCGGGTATAGAGGCCGAGCCTTGAGCGCGTCCCTGTACATCTCAGCCGCAGCCTTGCGCGCTTCGTCATCCTTTGCCGTCTCGCGCGCCGACTCCGCCTGCTGAAAGAGCAGCTCGGCCCTGTCGGTCGTCCGCACGAGCGTAACCTTAACCTGACCGCGCTGCGCCGCCTGTAACGGCAGCACCCTCTCTTTAAATCCGCTGGCGCGCACCCTCAGCATGTGGCGTCCGGCCGCGACCCGTTTGATGTCTAGTTGGCCGGACGCGTCCGTGACGCCGCGCCTCACTTCGTCGATCCAGATGACGGCCTCGGGCTCCGTCTGTACGGTGATGGACTTCGCGGAGGCCGCAGTAGAGTTTGAAGCCTTAGTAGCGTTTGACGCCGTGCGCTTTCGCTGCGCCGCTGCGTCAGGCGCCGGGGTCAGCAAAAGGCAGAGCGCCGCGGTGAGGAAAAACAGGTTCGGGCGATTGAAAGAGTATGCGTCTTTCCGCAAAGTAATGCTCACGATTGGATTCCCTTTTAATCGTCGGATAATTGGCGATCAAGCTCCGTTTCGCGCGGCGCTTGATCGCCGGATGCTTTATTCATCCTCCTCATTGCCGGTCACGCGGCGCGGGCGGATGGTCGCGTCCGTCCGCTGACCTGCGGCGCGCGTGCCGACCTCCGGGCGAAACTGCCCCGCGTCGTCGTAGAGCCGTTCGTATTGCAGCGTGTTGCGCACGACGCCCTGCACGTAGCCGCGCGTCTCCTTGAAGGGGATCGCCTCCGTCCATTCGTCCAGCTCAAGCGGCAGCGAGGCGCGCCACTGCACGACGCGACCCGGCCCGGCATTGTAGGCGGCGGCGACATACTCTATGCGACCGTACTTATCCATCTGGTCGCGCAGGTAGGCCGTGCCGAGCTGAATGTTAAGGCGCGGCTCGTAGAGCGAGTCGGCCGTGACGGTGCGCTCGACTCCGTATCTTTTAGCAACGAGCGTTCCGGTCGGAACCAGCAATTGCATCAGGCCGTAGGCTTTCGCCGTCGAGCGTGCGCGCGGGTTAAAGACCGATTCCTGTCGAATCAAACCTGCCACCTGATGCGGGTCGAGCCGCTTGGCGCGCGCCTCCTGCACGATGATGTCCCAGTAAGCCAGCGGGTAAAAGACATCCCATTCCTCGCGCGTCAACTCTTCGGGCCTCATCTGCGCATAGTCCGGATAGCTCTTCTTCATTATGTTGAAGGCCCGCACATTATCCTCGCGCGCGCGATAGATGCGCGCCAGCGCGAGATTGATGCGCGGGCTCGCGGGCGCTGCCTGCGAAGCCGTATCCAGTTCTTCAAGCGCCCAATCGTCAGCGCCTATCGTATTAAGCTGGTCTGCTTTGGCGATCCGCTCGTCCGCGCTCGCGCCCGCAGTTTCTTCGGCGACCGTCACGGTTTGAAGATTGGCGACGGCGCGACCGATCATGGAGTCGGGAGCGAAATTCCCATTGACCGCCACGCGGTTGCGCTCCATCGTATCGAGCCTCTGCTTCGCCAGATAGCCGTACCAGTTGGCGCTGTAGCGCGCCTGTAATCCCTGATAGATGGCGCGCGCTTCCGCCAGACGACCTGCGCGCTCGCTATCGCGCGCGGCCCAGTAGGCGGCGCGTCCGCGATTGTCCGTATTTTTATCGGCGTAAAGCGCCAGGTGCTCCGTCAGCAAGCGCGACGATTCCGGGTAGTTCTTCGCTTCGTGCACGGCCCATGCAAGCTCGAACTGGGCCTGGGCCACTTCGGCCGCGCCCGGATAGGCGCTGACGGCCGTTCGGAAGAAGTAGCTGGCGTCCGTCGTATTCCTGGCGTCTTCGGCGATCTGGCCTACGTTTGTGAAGGCGCGCGGCGTCCACTGGCTCTGCGGAAAGGCGCGGCGCAACTCGTCCAGAACGCCGCGCACCATGTCCCACTGCCGCGCGACGGCGTAAGCCTGGGCCAGGTAATAGAGCGCCTCGGCGCGCAACTCGCCCGCCGAGGTCGGCAGGCTGCGAAGAGAGGTGATGGCCTCCGTCGTTCGTCTTGCGAGGGTCGCGGCGATGCCCCTGCGTAGCTGGGCCTGCGGGGTTAGTGTATTTGGAAAACGCGCCGCACCGTCCGTGTAAGCGTTGAAGGCGTCGCTGTAGCGCTTCGCTTCGTAGAGCCGTTCGGCGCGCGTCGAAGCCTCTTCGGCGCTTCCCGGCGAAGTGGTGGAACCGAGCCGTACGATGGCCGCCGCCGCTTCCGTGCTCTCGGCGGACGCGGGCGCGTAGAAGTACAGGCGTCGATAGGCGGCCAGAGCCCCGGCCGGGTCGGACGCCTGCTCAGAGGCTTTGGCCGAGAGCAGCAGCGCCGCCGGGTCAGCCTTCTCGCCCAGATTCTTCAACAGCAGCGGCACGCCCGCCGCCTGACCGTCCTGCAAAGCCATCTCGGCATCTCGAAGGCTCGCTTCACGCGCGCGTATGCTCGACGGGTAGTCGCGCGCGAGTTGTTCGTAAGCGGCGCGCGCCTCGACGCGACGGCCAGCACCTTCGAGCGCCCGCGCCCGCATCAGCAGAGCGTAATCGCCCAGCGCCGTGCGCTGGCGTATGACGCTCGCTTCCAGAAGCGCGGCGGCTCCCGCAAAATCGCCCGCCTTGAGCTTGATGCGAGCGCGAACCAGTCGCGCAAGTCCAGCCGCTTTCGTATCGGGGAAATCCGACTCGATGCGCGCGACCGCATCCTCTGCGGGCAGCACGCCGTTGCGCGTCATCGCGCGCAAAGTTTCGAGCGCCTTCAATTCGGCGGGCGTGCCTTGCTGGCGCGTACCGCAACTCGCGCTCATAAAGGGCGCGACCGATGCGCCGATCAGGACTATGAGTCCGATGGCGACCAATGTGATGCGATGCTGGCGGAAATTAAAGCTCAATGCGCCTCGCCTCCTTCCCCTTCTCGAACATACGGCAACTGGCGCGCTCGCTCGCCCGGGCCGCCCGTGGCCTGAATGCCAGAGAACGCCGCTAGGATGCCCCGCGCGAGCCGAGCCGTTGCTGTAAAAAAAAGAACGACAAGCGAAAAGTGACAGGCGAACAAGAATAAGCTCTTATTTCACCTGTCACAAAGTCGCTTGCCACTTGACGGTTCAGGCCGATACGGCCGCGCCCGGATAGGCCGCGCCCAGCTTCGACGGGTCGCCCTCGGCGAGCGTGTTGACCAACTCCTGATGGAAATAGTCGTAGCGCGCGGCCACGGGCGGCGCAACGCGCTTGTCGTACATCTGTCGCGAGCGGTCTATATCCTCGCGCAAGCGCTCGTAGATGTTGCCTTGCGCGCGGCCCTCCTTGACCTTCTGCTCGTTGTAGAGCTTGATTTCCGAGACCAGCAGACGCGCGAAGCGGCGCGCATCGTTATGCAGCCTGCGCTCGTCCTCGCTCACCTCGACGGGCAATTCCGCATCCGCACTGCCGTAGCGGCGCGATGTGCCGAGGCGCGCTCCACCCCCGAACTGCTCCGAGGGTGAAGGCGTCGGCTGCGGTTGAGCCAGAGGCCCGGTCGTCGCCGCTGCTGCGGTGTCGGCGCTCGGTTGAGCGCCCCCTGTGTCGGCCCACGACGGCGTCGAAGGGATAAAAGGCGCAACACCCTTTTCCTCGATCACGGGCGCGTGAGTCTCAACTGTCGGAGTCTCGTCCCACGCATCCGAAGCCGTTGCGGGTGGAGCGCCGACGGCCTCCACGCCTTCGGCCTCAGAGGCAGCAGCCTCTTCCTCGGCAGCGGCCTCCTCCTCTTCCTCTTCGGCTACGGGTTCGACCGCCGGGGCGGGCGCTTCGGCCTCAGCGAGTTGGGGCTGTTCGGGCGCTTCCTCCGTCTCGACGGCTGACGGCGGCTGCTCCTCTTCCTCCGGCGCGCGCTCTTCTTCGACCACGGACGGCTGTTTTCCGGAGGCTTGCGCTCTGGTGCGTTGCGGGCGCGCCGCGCCCCGCGAGAGCGAGAGCAACTCGACGGCCATATCGGCGACGCGCACCAGGGTTTCAAGCGCCTCAAGGTTGATGGCATCGGATTCGAGCGCGGCCGAATCCGCGTAGAGCACGGCGACGGCCTTATCTCTGACGACGAGCGGAATGGCTACCATGCGCTGCGGAGGATCGGAGCCGAGTCGTTGCAGCAGGTCATGGTCTCCGGCGTTTGCTCCGGGCGTACCGCTCCAAACAGTCCGCGACCTGACGACATCGCTCAGCAGCGTGTCGGAGGCGAGCGGGAGGCTTATTTCGCGAATCGCGTCGTCGCCTACGGTTCCCTCGAAGCCACGCGCGCGCCAGCCCGTCGCCTGCTCGTTTTTAATGACGAAGAAGGCCACGCGCGGGGCGAAAGAGGCGGCGCGATTGACGAGCACATCGAGAATATTGGCCTGCGTGCGCTGGTCGTCAATCTCTTCGACGGCGGCTTTGAGAATCGCCATATCGCTCGAAGCCTTGGTGCGCGCGGACTCTGCGGCGGCCTCTTCGATGCCGCGCTCGTGAGCGGCTCGCATGTGATCGGCGATGGCGACGGCGATGGACGTGTCCGTTTCGCCCTCGCTGGCAGAGCGCTCCAGGATGCGCGTGAACGCTTCGTTGACCTGGCTCTGAAGGCGCGCAACCTCTTCCTGTATGCCGCTCATGCGCGAATCTATGTGATGGTTAAGCTCTGCGCGCAGGCTCTTTTCCAGTTCCTCACTGACCACCTTTCGTCCTCCTCCGTTTCGGTCGTTTCCTTTGCACGAAATCCAGAATCGCGGGCCGCCTCCGTAATTTAAACGGGTAACGGTCGAGTCGGGTGAGGGCCGCGCCGCCGCCGTGTCGCAAAACCCCCTTCTCGGATTATGGACGGGCATATCGAACGGTGTCAAGAAACTCTTTAATTAATAGCACTTGAAAGTTTGACACCCGTCGCCCGGCTGGGCTATAACGACCCAACCCCTGAGATTTTGGATTTGAGATTTCGGGTTTTAGATTGGGGGCACAAAATAGAATCCCGAACCTGAGCGAGCCGGTCTCCTTTACTCCAAAATCTAAAATCCGGAATTATCCGATGCCTTCCAGTATTCTCATCGCCGACGACTACGAAGACAATCGCGAGCTGCTGCGCCTGATGCTGATGACGGACGGCTACACGATACGCGAAGCGCGCAACGGCCGCGAATGCGTCACGATGGCGACCGACGAGCCGCCCGACCTCGTGCTGGTTGATCTTTCGATGCCGGAGCTGGACGGCTGGGGCGTGCTCCGCGAGCTGAGAGCCGACGAGCGGACGCGGGCCGTTCCGTGCGTGGCCGTTTCCGCTTCGGCCATTGCCGCCCGCGAGAGCGCCCTTGAGCAGGGCTTCGATGATTATCTATCCAAACCTTTCCGCAAGCAGGAGCTTCTGAGCATGGTCGCCCGACTGCTCCCGGAAGGGCGCGGCCAGTAGCGTCGCAGCAGCCGCAGCAGCAGACACTTATGCCAGCCAGCAAAAAAGCCTCGACGGGAAAAGACGTGGAACCGAGCGCGGGCGCGATCACGGTCGCTTTCGAGAAGCTGTTCGGCGGCGGGCGCGGCGTCCGTCGATACGCGCGCTCCGGCCTGCGTTACGTCAATCTAAGCGGGGGAGCGGTGCTCGTCGAACAGAACCCTAAGAAACGAAGCGAGTGGGCCCGTCTTGCCCAGAGCGGCCATCGCATCGCCTGGGTCTTGCGCGACGGCGAGTACTTGGCGCGCGTCGTCGATGGCGAAGTGTCCATGCTCGACTGAAAAAAGCTTTAAAGGAATCTAAAAAAGCCTTTCGGGCTGCTACGGCTGCACCTTCCCGTAAACGATCTCGCCGCCGATCACCGTCATCACGCAACGCGTCTTGAGAATCTCGGGCGCAGGGATTCTCATGATGTCGGCCGAGAGCACCGTCAGGTCGGCGAGCTTACCCTGCTCTATGGAGCCCTTCGCGTTCTCCTCGAATGCGGCGCGGGCCGCCCAGAGGGTGAACATGCTGAGCGCCTGCTCGCGCGAGACGGCCTGTTCAGTGTGCCAGCCCTCGCCGGAAAATCCCTTCGGATCGCGGCGCGCGACCGCCGCATAAAACTCAATCATGGGCTCGCCGCGCTCGACCGGAGCATCCGAGCCGCCCGCGATGAAAGAGCCAGCCTTGATGAGACTCTGCCATGCGTACGCGCCCGCGAGCCGTTTGAGACCCAAACGGCCCGGCGCGAAGAAGAGGTCGCCGATGGCGTGCGAAGGCTGCATCGAAGGGATGACGCCGAGCTTTGCGAAGCGCGGGATGTCGACGGGGCTGATGATCTGCGCGTGCTCAATGCGCCAGCGCGGCTCGCGAATCTTCCTCTCGGCGGGCGGCACTGCCGTGAAAGCCTTCTCGTAGAGGTCGAGGACGACGCGATTGGCGCGGTCGCCGATGGCGTGCGTCTCGACCTGTATCCCCTGTCGCAAAGCCTCTATGAACATCGGCAGCAGCTCTTCCGGTTTGGCCGTCAGAAAACCGGAGGTGTCAGGGGCGTCCGCGTAGGGCTCAAGGAGCGCCGCGCCTCTTGAGCCGAGCGCGCCGTCCATCACGACTTTTATCGTGCGTAGTGTCAGGCGTCCATCGAAAGCCCCGGCGGTTGCGCCCTCCGTCAACAACTTTTGCGAATCAGGGGTGGGCCCATAGACGGCCTTGTAGATGCGAAGCTTGATCCTGCCTTCGCCGTAGAGTTTTCTGTAGAGCGCGACATCCGCGTAGCTTCCGCCCGCGTCCTGAATCTCGCACCAGCCCAGCTCTATGCTGCGCTTGACTGCGAGCAGAGCGGCCTGTTCGGTCTCGGACTCGGTCGGCGGCGGAATGTGGCGTGTGACAAGCTCCTGCGCGTTGTCGAGGAGCATCCCCGTGGGCTCTCCCGTGCGCTTGTCTTTTGAGATTTCGCCGCCGAACGGATTCGCGGTGCTGCGATCTATACCCGCGATCTTGAGGGCCGCGCTATTGGCGACGGCCCCGTGCCCGTCGGCGCGGCGCAGGAAGACGGGCTTATCGGGCGCGACCCGGTCGAGGTCTTGACGAGTCGGAAAGAGGGGCGGCTTCCAGTGCGTCTCGATCCAGCCGCGCCCGGTAATCCATTCGCCCTCCTTCGCCAAGAGGACGCGCGCCTTAACCTTCGCGAGAAAATCTTCGAGTCCCGTAGTGCCTTCGAGGTTGAGCGTCAGCTCGCGCCAGCCGACGCCCATCAGGTGATAGTGCGAATCCGTCATTCCGGGCACGACCGTATTGCCGCGCAGATCGACGACGCGCGTCGCCGCGTCCCCGTACGCTTTCGCCTCACGGTTAGACCCGACGAAGATGATCCGGTCGCCCTTGACCGCGATGGCCTCGGCGCGCGGTTGTCGCTCGTTGACCGTGTAGACGTTGCCGTTGATGAACAGAACGTCGGCGGCCTGCTTTCTGCGCGACGAGTCGGGCGCGAACAAGAGCGCCGCCGCGATCAGCAAAATGGAGGCGATTGCTTTCATGATTCCTCTCAAAAACCCCTCGCGGGTCGTTTCGATTCGGTCTCTTGATATGTAAGCGTTTGGAAATTCTCCGGAGCGGCCAACCGTTATATCACTGAAAGGCCGCAAACGCACGAGAAGGCCGGAAACCCTTTCGACTCGGACGCGCGCGGGTGCTGCAAGGCGAGAGTGTTGGGAACAGGCGGCCGTATGCCATATAATCCAGCACACTTCAACCGCAAAGGAATTAAAATTCTCTTCACAGGAGGTCATGGCCCGGCATGAATACGGAAACTATAAATTTCGAGACGCAGAATGGTGCGACCACGGCCTTCGTCGCGCAGCCCGATGCCGAGAGAGAAGGCGCGCCAGCGGCGGTCGTTCTGATACACGAATGGTGGGGCATCAATGACCACGTGCGCGACCTCGCCGGGCGCTACGCCGCAGAGGGTTTCCTGTGCGTCGCGCCAGACCTCTTTCGCGGCAAAACGGCGAGCGACCCCGAAGCGGCCTCGAAGCTGATGCAAGCCCTGTCCATTGACGACGGCATCAACACGGTCAACCACGCCCTGGAAGAAGCGACCGAACGCTACGGCGTAAAGCGGCTCGGCATCACTGGCTACTGCATGGGTGGAACCTACGCGCTGCGCGCCGCCTGCGAGATCGACGCGCTCGGCGCGGCAGCCGCCTTCTACGGCGACATCCCGGATGAGGCGACGCTCTCGCGCCTGAAAGTTCCGACCCTGTTCGTCGCCGGGGCGCGCGACAACTGGATTACGCCAGAGAAAGTCGAGGGCCTGAGAGAGGCGGCGCGCAAGTACGATCTGCCGGTCGAGGTCGTGAGCTACGACGCCGATCATGCCTTCTTCAACGACACGCGCCCCGAAGTCTATAACCCGGAAGCGGCGGCCGACGCCTGGCAGCGCGTCCTCACACTCTTCCGAGAGCGCCTGTTGGAGTAGATTTCATTTTCGGCGCGGTCGCCAAATTCATGGGCCGCCGCTCGGCTGCCATAGAATATGAGAGTGCGGAGTCGCGTCTCTGATCCGATTGAAGATTGCTTTTGGAGATCACGGCCTTCGGGACGAAACTCGATTGGCGAGGGCGTTAGACGAGAGGCTGTGCGCTCCTGATAAATTCGTCTAGTTCCACCCGCGTCGGCAAAGATGTGCGCGCGCCGAGCGACCTGCACTTCAGCGAAGCCGTAGCGTTGGCGTATTTCAAACTGGCTTCAATCTCTTCGCCTCTGAGCAATCCATAGAGAAAGCCCGCGTGAAAGGCATCGCCCGCGCCCGTCGTATCGCGGCAGTCGCCGGGCACCGAGAGCGCGGGAGATTCCAGAAATATGCCGTCGCAGTAGAGAAGCGCGCCGCGCGTGCCGAGCGTCATGCCGACGAGCGGAAAATCGTAGCGCGCCTTTAGCTCGACGAGCGAGGCGCGCGGGTCGTGGATGCCGGTCAGGCGATGCGGAAATTCCTTGGACGAGATCAGAATATCTATCAGCGGCAGAAGCTCAGGCAGGCCCTCGTAGATATTGTCTATATCGGCGGAGACGAGCGTGGTAGAGGCGCGCGCCGCTCGGGCCATACGCGCGCAGGCCGGTGGGTCGTGCGCGTCCAGGTGAAGCACGCGCCCGCGCCCGGCCAATGCGACCGGCGCATCCCCGGCGCTGTAGGCGAGGCGATCGTCGCGATCCCAGATGACCGTGCGCTCGCCGTTGCGTGCGTCTATGATGATGAAGGCGAGCTGCGTGCGCGCGCCCTCGATCATCTCCGCATACCCGACATCAACGCCCTCGTCGCTGACCGTCGCCAAACCGAACTGTCCTTCCATATCCGAGCCGAACCGGCCCGCGTAGGCCGTCGCCAGCCCGAGCCTCTGTAACGCGACCATGGCCGTGGCCGTCTGCCCGCCCGCCGCCTGTACATGCTCTGTGAGCCGCGTCTTGGTGTCGAAGGCCGGATAGGCGGGCACGACCACCAGATGATCGACGGCGTTCAGGCCGAAACCGACCGCATCGAACTCTTTATCGCCCGCCAGCACGAAAGGGAAATGCACTCAGGTTTTCCTCTCTTTGACCGATAGGCTATCATAGCAAAATAGAGTTCATATCAAAGCACCGAGGAACGCGAGCGAGAGCAGTGACACTAGAGGATAAACTACAGAACCTGCCCGTCTCGCCCGGCGTCTATCTGCACAAGGACGACGCGGGGCGGATCATCTATATAGGCAAGGCGAAGAATCTGCGTAATCGCGTGCGCTCCTATTTTCAATCGGGGCGCGGGCATGATCGCAAGACCAGGGAATTGGTGCGCCGTATTCGCGACCTGGAATTTATCGTCACGGATACGGAGGTCGAGGCGCTGGTGCTGGAATCCAATCTTATCAAGCAGCACAAGCCGCGCTACAACATCCTTCTCAAGGACGATAAGCAGTACCCGCACCTGAAATTGACGGTCAACGAGCCCTTCCCGCGCGTCATGATTACGCGGCGCATACAGCGCGACGGCGCGCTCTACTTCGGGCCGTTCCTGCCCGCCTCGCTCGCCCGCCGCACCATCGATCTCATAAACCGCACGTTCCAGCTTCGCACCTGCGACATTGAGATAGACGGGAGATTGCCGCGCCCGTGTCTCGAATATCACATCAAACGCTGCCTCGGCCCATGCGTCAAGGGCTTATGCACGCCCACGGAATACTCGGAGGCCGTGCGCGATGTGCGACTGCTGCTCGAAGGAAAGAATCGGGAGCTGGTGGATGCGCTCGAAGCACGAATGATGCAAGCCTCCGAAGAGATGCGTTTCGAGATGGCGGCCAGGTATCGCGATATGCGCAAGACCGTGCTCGCGCTTGCCGAGCACCAGAAGATGGCGACCTCGCCCGACCGCGACGTGGACATCTTCGGCTATTACCACGAGGGCGCGCGTCTCGCCCTGCAACTCTTCACGATGCGCGAGGGCAAGATCGTCGGCCGCCGCGAGTTTTTCTGGGAAGACCTGGCGGAAGAGGGCTTCGACCCGTCGCGGTTTTTGAGCGAGGTGTTGACGCAGTATTACTCTACGGACTACGTGCCGCTGGAGATTTACGTCCCCGTCGATTTCGAGGATCGAGAGCTGCTGGAAAAAGCGCTCGCTGAGCGGCGCGGTCGGCGCGTGCGCATCCTCTCTCCGCAGCGCGGCGAAAAACGCGACCTCATCGACCTCGTCGAAAAGAACGCCAAGCTCGCCTTCGAGCAGCGCTTTCGCGTCCTTAAACCCGACATGGAGCGCGTGCTCGAAGAGTTGCAGGAGACGCTCGAGCTGCCGCGCTTTCCCGCGCGCATAGAGTCGTTCGACATCTCTAACATACAGGGCGCGGAGAACGTCGCCGGGATGGTCGTGTGCGAGAACGGCAAGATGAACCGCGCCGAGTATCGCCGCTTTCGCATCAAGACGGTCGAGGGCGCAAACGATTTCGCCTCGATGCACGAGGCGGTTCTGCGCCGCTATCGCCGCCAGTTGGACGAGGGCAAGCCGCTGCCCGATCTGGTCATGATCGACGGCGGCAAGGGCCAACTCGGCGCGGCGGGTGCGGCGATGCGCGAGCTTGACCTCGAAGCCATCCCGATGATCGGTGTCGTCAAACCGCCGCGCCGCCACAACGACATCTCTCACCTGCTCATCAAGGGCCGCGAGCACGAGCCTGTCTTTCCGGATTCCCACTCGCCCGTGCTGCGCCTCATACAGATGATACGCGACGAGACGCACCGCACGGCCGTAGCCTATCACCGCAAGCGGCGCGAGCTGCGCGATTTCACCTCGGAGTTGTCGGACATTCCGGGCGTCGGCGAAAAACGGAAGACGCGGCTGCTGCGTAACCTCGGCTCGATTCAGCGAGTCGCGAACGCCTCGGTCGCTGAGCTTTCGCCCTTCGTCGGTCGCAAGACCGCCGAAGAGATCGTCGCGCATTTCGCGCGTCAACGCGCGCTGGCCGAAGGCGGCGGCGGCAATGATGAAACGAGCGACGACGACACCGCCGCCGCTACGCAAAGCTCCAACACCGCCGCCAGGCAAAGCTCAACGGCCGCCCGTGTTGATGAGATAGAGCCGTCTCTGGTCGAAACACGCCTCGACGATCCGGAGGGCGAGGCCGAAGACCTCCAACCGATACGCTCCGTGGATCAGGCGGGCCAACTGCGCGCCGCGCGCCCACGCCGAACGCGCAAACGAGGCGAGCGCTCCACGAATCCGCACGGCATCAAGCGCGAAAAAATCGGCAAGTCAGAGGGTGAAGGCGAAGGGCTGCCCTCTTGAGTAAAAGAAGGGGACGCGCGCGCGCGCGTGGGCCCTCTAATCGCCTCGAAACAGTCCGCATCAGACCTCGCTTTAGAGTGCCGGAATCGCCTATCTTTCGTCACAAAAAAACGAACATTTGAGATTGGCAACCCCGACCTTTCACGCCACATCTACTACAGTTCCAAAAGCCATAAGCGGCTCCTGTGACACCACATAAAGTGCCACAGGGCCAGCGGCCAAACTCATACTCCTCTCCTACAATCAGAGGTGCGCGTCCCCCGACGGGACGGACTCTGTTTACGTAGCCGAAGGGAAGGCGTGAGATGCGTGGCTTGAGGAGGCGGACAACTGTCAGTTTTTTATTGCACGCGGGCTCTTCGGGTGATTCGCTTACCCGGTAGAAATACGTGCTTATTAGAGAGGGTTGGGGGGCCATGACAATGGCATCGCCCTTGCTGACTCACGGCTGGCGGTTGCCTGAATAAGTGAGGCCGTGCGGTCTCGCTGCAAATACACAAGAAGGGATTTCAAGGAAAGGGAAGTTAAATCAGCTATGCGTAAATTATTGCTTTTAGCGAGTCTCATTCTGGCCTGCGCGCCGCTCAGTTTCGCGCAGACGACGGATGAGTACAACAAGGTAGAGTTCTACGGCGGCTACTCGCACAACCGCGTGGACACGGGCCTCAGCGATGACGACCCGGATTTTAGAGACATCATAGACGAGCGTGAAGGCTTCAACGGCTTCGAGACTTCGATCACCGGGAACGTGCACAAGTACGTCGGTTTGAAATTCGATGTCTCGGGCGCTTACAGGTCGGAGAATTTCGCGCTCTCGAACGGCGCGACCGGCGACGTTGATTCGAGCATCTACAACTTCCTGGGCGGCGTACAGCTCAAGGACAACCGCAAGGAAGGCGGCATGCTCAGGCCGTTCGCCCATTTTCTGGCGGGCGCGGCTCATCAGCGCGTCGAGGTCAACAGCCCGCAGCTCAATGCTCTGATCGGCGTCAACAGCTTCGAGGCCGAGGACACGAGCTTTGCCCTGGGGATAGGCGGCGGCCTTGATATTCGCGTTCACCCGAGGGTTGATATTCGCGCGATCTCGCTCGATTACAACCCGGTCTTCAGCGGCGACCAGACGATCCAGGGCCAGACCTTTGACGGTCGAACCCAGCACAACTTCCGTATCGGTGCCGGTATCGTCATACACTAAAACTCATCCGAGTTGAAAAATAAGCGGGGCCGTTCGGGTTTCAAAAAGACCCGGACGGCCTTTCTTCATCCTCCGGCCTCGCTTCATCTTGCGGCCCGAGCGAAAATTTTCCGGATTCGTCTTTCGCCGCCCGCGCTCTCTCGCACTCTCTCAATAAATGCTTGACGTTGCCGCCGCGCGAGGAAGATAATATTAGGACGTTCCCTAATACAGTTGAATTGAACTTACGCGGGCAGGAAAGCAGGGGCGCGAAAGCCCTTTAGCACGGGGCGCCGCGTCGCGGCTCGAAACGCCTTTTCCTGACAATCTAAAAAGGGGGAAAACTTTATGGCAAGCAAAGCCAGCATTATGGGCCATCCCGTTCACCCGATGCTGATACCGTTTCCTCTGGCCCTGTGGGTCTTTTCGTTCATCGCCGACCTCTTATATCTATTGCGCGGAGACGCGGTTTGGATCGGGCTGGCGAAGTACACGCTCGCCGGAGGCATCATCGGCGGATTGCTGGCCGCCGTGCCGGGTCTGATCGACTGGCTCGCGCTGAAGTCGAGCGAGGTCGCCAGCATCGCCAACTGGCACGCGCGCCTGAACGTTATCGCGCTCGTCATCTTTGCGGTGAGCCTCTACCTGCGCACGCGCTACGGCGCACCCATGGTTGGCGGCAGCATGACGATTCCCTTCCTGCTCTCGGCAGTCGGCGTCGTCCTGATCTCCATCTCGGGCTGGCTCGGCGGCTCTCTCTCTTACGATCACGGGGTCGGCGTCAAACCGCAACACGACTCGCCCGAAGAGGAAGCGGCCAAGCTGAGATTCTGAAAAGGAAGCGGGCTAAGGGATGAGCGATGAATGATTGAGGGAAAGGGTCAAGTGAATCATTCGCTCAGACCCTTTCATCCCTCATCCCTTCTATTACCCTCCCTGCTTTTGCCCTGTAAAGTCGTAGGTGATGTGCAGGGTCAGCTTGCCATTTTGTATCTCCTCGCGCACGTCTTTGACCTGCGCTTTGAGCGTGCTGTTGCTCGCCTTGACGGGCAGGGAGAGCGTGAGCTGGTGCGATTGTAGAATCTCCAGCGGATTGACGCGCTCGTTGATGGCGCGCTGCACGAGCGCCGTCACGACATCGCCGACGCCGGATGCGGTGTTATCCAGATTGACCCCCTCGACATTGATGCGCCCGTAAACCATCTGCTTCGACTGGTCGAAAGAGAGCTGGATGCTGGCCTGGGCCCACCCTTTGAAGCGCATGCAGCCGAAGATCGGAGCGTTGAAGCTTCCGGAAAAGGCGAGCGGCGAGACGATCTTCCCGTCCGCCAGCCTGACGCCCGTCCTGACGTTGCTGCCTTCGGGTACGAGCGTGACCGCGCTCGCGCAATCGCCCTGGAAAACCGCCCGCCGGAAATCAGGCGCGAAAGGATCGCCGGACGCGTCGCCCTCCCGTCTGAGGGAGCTGAATTGCAGCGGGAACGACGGCGCGTTCATGTCGCGGAAGATAGTCGCCAGCACGGCGTCGAAGAACCTTTCGTCGAGCGTAATCATGGCCGTGCCCGGCGGATCGCCGCCCTGATCGGGAGGTTTGAGCGGAGCGCCGGGCAGTGCCCCGGCGTGCGGCGCTCCGACGAAAAGAAAGAAGACCAGCACCCCGCCGAGCACGAGCCCGGCCAGTAGAACAAGTATGTATTTCATCTTCGCCTCTTCCGGGCCTTAGTGCCCCGTTGGCGACGCGCTGGCCGTTGGCGACGGCGTCGCTGTTGTCGTCGTGGTCGTCACGGTCGTCGTGCTGCTGCCCTGCGTATTCATGTTGGTCAGGAGCGCCTTGATGACGGCGGCGCCCGTGTTCGTCAGCACATCTATCTGCTGGCGCACCTGTTGGGGCGTGACCTGGCTGTAATCCTTCGGGACTTCAAACATCGCCGCGTCCACGTCCGTCTTGATATCGCGCATCTCGGCGACGATACGGACGCCTTTGACGCCCTCGACGCTGCCGGTGGCGGCGCTCGAAAGGATTGCGCGAAGCGGGAGCCCCGTCTCTTTGTCGACGAAGACGAAGGCTTCGGATTGAACATTACCGGCCTGCGTTCCCGTCTGCGTCGTATTCGCGTAGCGATACTTCTCGGCCGCGCGGCCGTTCAAAGTCTCTTCGCCGACGCGCTCGTAACCGCGCTGCTTCTCCAGAAACTTGACGATCTGGCCCGGCGTCATTAGACGTTGAATCTCGAAGCCGGTCGCCTCCGGCGTCAGCTCCGCATACTGTTTGCGCGTCGGAGAGATGACGTAATGCTTATCGGCGCTGTCTATGTAGACGAGCTGTTCGTTGTTCGGAAGCTTGAAGGAGAGGCGTTGCTGTTGGCCGTTGCGCGCGACATCGGCCGAAAGCGTCGGAACAGCTATGGCCTTGTCGCCCCCTTCCGTTTCGGCTGTGAAGACGAGCGTGGCGCTATACTTCTCGGGCTCGCGCGCGTTGATGACCGAGCCCGCCGGGACGGCCGTCGTGATCTGGTTGGCGTTGGCGCCCGCCGTATTGGCGTTCGAGGTGTTCGAGTTGGTGTTTGTATTCGTCACAGCCGCTTGCTGGCACGCGCTGGCGGCGAGAGCGAGCAGGGCGATCAAGGTCAGTGAAAGACTGACGGACGATCTCAAGGCGAAGACGCGCATAAGATAGACTCCTTCGGTCGAACGGCGTCGGGGGATTGCGCCGGGATTTTGAACTTCGGTCGAGGGAAAACGGTGGCTGGAATATAGCATGCGCGGCGCTCCGGGTCGAATGCTTTTACCGGGGCGCTTGCGCGAACACCCCTCCGGAAGATGTTGACTCGCCGACGGTTTTAAAGTAGAAGCAGATTGCTTTAACCAATCCACAACCGTCCCGAGTCAACAAAGATGAAACAAATCCCCCTGCTCATCGCACTCCTGCTCACGCTGTCGCTATGCAATATCACGGAGAGGTTCCGAAGCGGAAACGCGAATCAATCGAACTCCGGTTCCGGCTCGTCATCGAGCACCGGAGGAGGAGGAGGCTCGGCCGCGACGGGCGGCGAGCCGGTCGAACACCCTGAGCCGACCATGGCCCAGACGAAGGCGCTCGAAGGCGGGCAAACCGTCAAATGGGATCAGCAGGGCATCACCTGGACGCTGCCCGCCGGATGGAACAAACAGAACGTCGAGACGAAGATGCTCACATACGGCGCGCCGGGCAACACGGCGTTTCTGATCGCCAGCATCTCGCCGATGGGCGAAGACTTCCCCACCGACATCAGCACCAAGGCTTTCTACGACGGCGCGGTGACGCGCAAGAAGAACGGCGAGGTGGACGAGCTGCGCTATATGGAGATAGACGGCGTGACGGGCGTGCAGTTCCGCGAAGCCAATCCCGAAAAGCCGGACGACATACGCCGTCTACAATGGATCGCCTATCGAAAGTTCGCCGGGCAGACGCAGATGGTCAATCTCATCCTCTCTTCGAACGGCAAAAATTTTCCGGGCCGACAGGATGAGCTGTACGCCATTCTCTACTCTACCAAGCTGGTTCACTAAAACGGGCACTACATCAGAATCGGAGCAGCCTTCGGAAGGATCAGGATAGCCATGTGATAGAAACGCAATCGCGTGTCCGTATCACATGGCTTTTCTCGTCCCCGGCGCGCTCGCTCGCTTCAAAGGCGCTTATTGTCTGGTCACGTAGCTCCTGTGAATCCAGGCTTCATCTTTCTTCAGGTCGCGAGTCTCGAAGAGGATGCTCTCCTCCGCCTCGCGCGTGACCAGCTTGACGCGCGCCGTGACTCCCTTCTCCGAGGCGCGTCCTCTCTCGGCGGCGGCCAGAAAGCTTTGGATAGCCTCAGCGTTGACCTGATCGAACTGCTGGCCGCGACGCAATTCGGCGATGGCTTCGACGGCCGCTGCGCGCAGGAGTTTCGGCCAGAGCTTCTTGAAAAGCGCGCCCGAAGCATATACGTCGGCGCTGTTGACGCGGCCGTTGATGGCGAAGGCGTAACCTATAACATCCGTTTTACCCTCGACGGCTTTGACCAGCTTTTTGATGTAGGCTTCGCGCATCTCCTGCAACTTTTTATTTTCGAGGCTGAGCTGAAGGCTCGACACGGATACTTCGGCGTTGACGGAAGCGCCTACGTTCTCGCTTATCTTATCCTGTGCCTCCGAAACCTTGTCCCAGACCGCGCCCTGCGAGCCTGAGATAGTGGCGGCGACCTTCAGGTCTTTGGTCGCGATGCGTTCGTTAGAGGTCTCGAACGTCGTGGCCGTTTCGCTTCCGCGCTTGCTCCAACGTCCCTGCTCGACGCAGAAGGCGGCGATCTGCACGCGACCCGAACGAGGCGGCACGATCAGATCAACCGCGAGCACGCGGTCTTGCTGCCCGCCCTTCACTATATCGCCGGATTGAACAAAGATGTCCTCGTCCGCCGACTTGTTCTCAATCGCCAGCTCGTTGACATCCTTCGTCTCATAGACGACGACCTTCCGGCGCTCCATAGCCTCTTGCAGCGTCAGGATTTTCCGGCTATTGATCGTATCCTGACCGTGGATTAGAAAGATCGTGAGGTTTTCGTGCGTGTATGGCCCTGAGAGCCTGAAGTCTGCGGCTTGCGGGTTGGTTGCCTGCTTTCTGGAACCCTCCTGTTGAACCTGCGCTGCTGTCTTGAACATCGACGGCGGCGCCGCGAATACCATCCAGAGAAGCGCGATGACTATTGAAAGCGTTCGCATCTTCATGGGTGCACCTCCTAATGAGCAACGAAAAAGGGAGGGGAGACGTTGCTTGTGTGTTTCGCACAGAGAACGAGGTGACCGCAGAGGCCATCCATGCACAAAACGCCGGAGAGACTGGTGCTTTGTTGCAACGCCGTGCGCGCATAGTTGCCCTGTGGGACGCGGCGCACCGACAATTTTGATGGAGTAATAGAGAACGGGAAGCTAGTCGGCCGCACCCGTGATGTAGGAAGTGGGCGCGTCGGCGTGCGGGACGAAGCAGCGACGGCAGCGCGCCTCGTACATGCCGCCCGCGCCGACCGCAACGCGCTCCTCCGAATCGAAGGTGCGCTGCGAATAGTTTGCTGGCTGGCCGCAGCGCACGCAGATGGCGTGCGTCTTTGTGATGTACTCGGCGATGGCTAAGAGCTGCGGCATCGGCTCGAAAGGCTTTCCCGTATAGTCCTGATCCAATCCGGCGATGATGACGCGCAGGCCCCTGTCGGCCAACTCGTTCGCCACCGCCACCAGTTCGTTATCGAAGAACTGCCCCTCGTCAATCCCGACGACCTCGGTGCCCGCCTCGACCCGCGAGCGCAACTCGGCGGCAGTCGCGACCGTAGAGGATTCATGGCGCATCTCCGAGTGAGAAACTATCTGGTCGTGGGCATAGCGACGGTCGATGACGGGCTTGAAGACCTGTACTTTCTGGCGCGCGATCTTGGCGCGGCGCAGACGGCGTATCAACTCCTCGGATTTGCCCGAGAACATGGAACCGGCGATCACTTCGATCCAGCCCGGCGTCGTCCGCAGGTGCGAGATATGCTCGTCATTTCCCTGTGCTGTTAATTCGTCCATCCCCGTCCGATCCTTGCATCAAGTATACAGCTTCGCGTTGTAAAAGGGCGCGAAGGCGGCTATGAGCGCCGCCTCGAAACTGTGGGAGCGCGTCAACAAATCGCGCGAGAGCACGCCCCACGCTCCCTGACGGCTGCGCACATCCTGCTGGCCCGCGACCTCGTCTATGACCTCGCTCAATTCGCGCCGACCGTCGATCACGCGCCGCGCTATAAAGTCCGGGACGCTGACCGAGGGCGCAGCGCCAAAACTCCCACGCTCGCCGTCCGTCACGTAGGCCCAGCCGCACAGAAACGTGTGCCACCGCCCGTCCATCTCAACGGAATGAAACCCGCCTTCGAGCCCCACGTAAAGCTCCGCGCCCGCCGCCTCCGCGCGGAGCAACTCGCGCACGGCTTCGGCCCTATTTAGCGCGCCCCGCATCAACTGCTCATCGGTCAGAGGCATCGCGGGCACGCCCGTTTTCACGGGCCGCGCGATGATCGAAGCGTCTCGCCACGCCGCATCGACCGAAGCGATACTAGCGATGCTTGCGCGCAGGGCCTCGACTTTGGCGGCGCGTTCCGTGCCGAGTGCAATCTTCTTCATAACGGGCCGGAAAGTGTCTCTCTCTCGCGTGCCGTTCTATAGAGACTTGGACGCCTGCCCACCGTCCGAAAGAGCACGAACCGAGCCGAGCAGAGAAGCCCGTCGAGAGGCTATAACAGAGCGCGTGCGTGCGTCAAAGAGAACACATGGAAAGGAGGACACAGAACAAAAGACAATAGTAATTCAGAAGCCTTTCCATGAAGGTTTCCGGCAGCCCGCACATCAGCTTCAGGCTGATAACTCATCCGCTAAATTTTTTGCCTTATCTCTTAGCCAGGGAGTCGGATCATTTTTTGCCCGGTCATGTAATAGCGGTAAAGTATCAGGATGCGAAGCCCAATGTTCGGCGATTGCCTGGAGAGCCAGCTCACGCACATAGTGTCTAAAGCTTCGTTGAGGGGTGCCCGCTGAAGGGTCTTTATCGTTTACAGCACGGTCATGCAATAACGGCAGGGTTTTTGCATCGTCTCGAAAGTGCCTGATTAGTGTTTGGACTGCTGCCCTGCGCACAGAATCACTTTCATCGTTAATGGCGCGGTCATGCAGTAACGGGAGAGTTTGTACCTTATCTTTAAATCGTTCGCCTAATTCTCTGACAGCCGTTGTACGCACAGTCCAATCTTCATGTTCATCGGTGGCGATGTCATGCAATAACGGCAGGGTTTTTGCCTCGTCTCGAAAGTGTTGACTTAATGCTTTAATCGCTACGCTACGCACATACCAGCTCTCATCACCGATAGCACAATCATGCAATAACAGCAAAGTTTGTGGGTCATCGTGCCAGCCTATAGCTAAGGTGAAGGGTGTCAAAATACGATAATTTTCATCACTATGCCTTACATAACTGAGGATGATCTCATGAATTTCGTTCAAATCTTTGCCGACCCGGCCAACAAACGCTCCAAATACTTCAGCATATATCCAGGCGCTAAAGGATGGCCCAAGTCCTCTCAGCCACTTAGCCATTACAGTTCGATGAGGCCAATTTGGGCCAATAGTTTCTATAGAGGGCATAGCTGAAGATCGTAAAAATGAATAAAGCTTAAATTTCCCACTATTCATCTCAGCGCTAAAGATTGAGCATATCGTCTCCAATAACCGCTTCGCGGATTCCGCTACAGTGCCGAGATTTCTAACTTCGCCTAAGCATTGTACAGCCAGCGCCACGTTCCACGGTGGTTGGCTATAAGAATATTCAGACCGTGGATGACGCGCATCTTCAGACAGGAAATCAATAATCTCTCCCACGAACTTTTCATCTATCATCCCGCATATCAGGCGCAGCACCTCGTGCCAGCTACGGTCTTGCCAGTGTCCGCCGTAGACATCCTGCTTTAATTGCTCAATCGTTATCTTCTGCGTCTTCTCGAACAGGTTCACATAGGCTGTCGCGCAGAAGTATTCCAGAAACGCACGATGCACGAATCCGTAGACGTGCGCGCCGTAGAGCGAGAGTATGAAATTGCGCTCGCGGAACTGGTCTATCATCGTTCGGGCCGCCTGCGCCGCCTGTGCGGGCGGCTGGTCGTAACGCTCTCTGAGGTATCCTTCAAACTCATCCTGTAGCTGGTCGTGGTGGATATAGTTGCCCGCCAGGCCACCCGCACCGCTCTGCATTCTGTAAGCGAGGCGACGCAGCAATTCCTTCTTGTCATCTTCGCCGACGACATCAATGTTTACGTTCTTATCTTTCAGGTGCTTGTTAATATCCCAGTGCTGAATCAATACGCTGGCGGCGTGTTCGTATAGCTTCCAGCGCTCGCGCGGCAGTTCCTGGTGCTTGCCTATGATCGCCATGATGGTCAGCAGCATCGGATTTCCGGCGAGCTGGCGTATGGAAGGGGATTCCTTGAAGGAATTGATGATGCGCTCGCGGCGCTCTCTGGCCTCGTCGGGCCGGTCGCTGAGCGCGAGCGAGTACCACTGATCGACGAAGGTGGCGACCTGTTGCTCGTCAAGGTCTTGCAGGGTGAAGTGCGTAAAGCCCGCGTCCTCCAGAATCTTGCGGCGGTAGCCGATGATGCGGCTGGTGGCGATAATGCGCGCCTTCGGGTAATCCGACGCGAAACCGGCGATGCGACGTGCTACGGTTTCTCGCGCTTCGGGCTCGAAGATTTCGTCCAGCCCGTCAAAGATGACGACGGCGCGCCCGTCCGTTTTCAGATGATGATGTAGAGCATCCTTATTGAGATGCCAGCCTTCGGTCTTGCCCAGGTATTGCAGGAATTCGAGGAACGTTTCGCACTTCTCATCCGCGCACAAACCCGCGTAGCTCCTCAACTCGACCAGGAGCGGCAGGTATCCGTCAAAAGCGCGCCGGAGTTTTTCATCGCCCGAATCACTGATGAGCGAAAGCAGGACGTAGCGCGACAGCGTAGACTTGCCCGAGCCCGGATCGCCAAGAATAATGGCGTGTTGATGACGTGAATCAACGACCGCGTCGAGCACGGGCCATGAAGGTTTCCCATAGTAGACCTCGCGCGCACGCAGCGCGTCGTCTATCGTCAGGTTGGCGGGCAAATCTTCCGGGTGAATCTCTTTTTCGCGTTGGAGCTTTTCCAGCAGTTCTTTCGTCAATTCGACCGGCGGCGGATTCTCGCGGACGCTCTGCTCTACGAAGACGGAACGGAGTTGAAGTTGCAGGTACTCTTCCTTCTGTGGCGGCGTGAGCGCGTCCAGGTCGAGGCGCTGATAGCGCTTGACGAGCGCAGTGTAGTAGGCGGCGAGATCAAATTCTGGAAACAGTGTGCGGGGCGTGATGTGACCGTGCTTTTTCTCCCACGCGTGAATTGCTTCGGCGACGAGCCTGCCCAGCTCATCAGGCGACGTGAAGGGCGTGCCGGAAGAATGACGCGCGCCGAGGTCATTGCGTAATTGTTCGATTCGCGTTTGATCTTTATCCATAAACTTGCGAGGCCAGGGCGCATCCTCACTAAGAAGGAAAATCAAACATTCTTTTCCTGAACGTGAAGCCTGACGATACTCCATCGCGGTAATGGAAAGCCCGTCAGGATTGTTATCGGCCGGAATCCAGCCATAGCGCCACGCGAAAATACCGACGTACAAATCGCAAGCCGCCACATCCGATAGACATCTATCGAGGGGACGCTGGTCTTCGGCGACGTAATACTCCATCGCCACATCTTCATGACCCATCCTGCGCAGCACAGTCCTGACCTTTTCCCTGTAGTCCCGCAGATCGAGGAAGGTTGAGGAAACGTAAACTTTAGCCATCGAGAGACCTCCGTGAGGGTTCGAGCCTGATGTCGAGAGGATTATAGGCGAAATCATCAAGAGGGGCAGAGAAAAGTGCTGCCGTGCGTCAAAGGAGGCGAGCCGCGGAAGGCTTTGAAAGGAAAGCTATGGAGCGTCGTAGATATTGTTGATCTGAGGTAGAATGCGTGCCGCCCCGGAGGGCTGCCGAAGGTGGCGGACGGGTGCGCGTAATATGGTCAGGGGTAAAAGCGATGCTTCCGCTCATCATAATCTCTGTTGTCGCCACTGTGGTCGCCATCGTTGCGTACCAGTACGTCATACAGAAGTATTACTGGGGCCCTAAAGGCCCGCCGAAAAAGAAGGATCGAGATAAAGACTCAAGCCGTAAGTAAGACCTCATCCAACCGCTGCTCTCACCTCGGCCTCGGTTTCCCAATAGGGCTCCAGGCCGCTCTATGACTTGCTTGACATTCCATGCGCCGCTTGCTGTAATCAAACATCCCTTATCGAAAAATGCTGCGTCGCCGATTTTTGTAATCGAGAGAGGTATCCGAAGTGTCCGCCGAACAACTTATATACGACTGGAACGTGATCGAGCCGACCTACAAAGCGCCCGAGCGTCACATCGGTTTCGACGACGAAACCCTGCGCGACGGTTTGCAGTCGCCCTCGGTTTGCGATCCGCCGATTGAGAAGAAGCTGGAACTGCTGCACCTTATGGACGCGCTCGGCATAGACACGGCCGACATAGGGTTGCCGGGCGCGGGCGGCACACATGCGGCGGGCGTCGAACGGCTCGCGCGCGAAATCAGCGAGCAGAAATTACGGATTCGCCCCAACTGCGCCGCGCGCACTCACGAGGCAGACATTCGCCCGATCGTCGAAATCTCACAGCGCACTGGCATCCCAATCGAAGCCTGTACCTTTATAGGCTCGTCTCCCGTCCGCTTTTATGCCGAGGACTGGACGCTCGACAAGCTGTTGCGGCTGACGGAGGATGCCGTCACCTTCGCCGTCCGAGAAGGTCTTTCCGTGATGTACGTGACGGAGGATACGTCGCGCGCCGCTCCCGAAACCATCAGGGCGCTCTATACGACGGCGATTCGCGCGGGCGCGCGCGCCGTCTGCGTCTGCGATACGGTCGGACACTCGACGCCGGACGGAGCGCGCGCGGTCGTGCGTTTCGTTAAAAGCATTATCGAGGAGCAGGGCGAGCGGGTACGGCTCGACTGGCACGGTCATCAGGATCGCGGCCTCGGCGTTATCAATTCAATCGCGGCGATTGAGGGCGGCGCCGATCAGGTGCATGGCTCGGCCCTGGGCGTCGGCGAGCGCGTCGGCAATACGCCTATGGATCAGCTTCTCGTCAACCTTAAATTGATGGGTTGGATTGATAACGATCTCTCGCGCCTGCGTGAGTACTGCCAGGTGGCCGAATCGTCTTGCGGGTGGACGATACCCGTAAACTATCCCGTCTTCGGGCGCGACGCTTTTCGGACGGCGACGGGCGTTCACGCGGCGGCCGTCATCAAGAGCTATAAGAAGGGCGATCCGGGGCTGGCCGACCTCGTATATTCGGGCGTCCCCGCCGGGCTCTTCGGCATGCAGCAACAGATCGAGATCGGCTACATGAGCGGCAAATCCAACGTCATCTACTGGCTCGAAAAGCGGGGCCTCGAGCCGAGCGAAGAGCGCGTCGAACGTATCCTCGCGCGCGCCAAACAATCCCCCTCGGTTCTCAGCGAAGATGAAGTGATGCAACTGGTTTAAGAGCAGCGGGCGAACCAGTCGCCCGCGTCATTTGATGGGCAAGGGTAAACTCTTCGGCCGTCTGCTCGCTCGCTCGTACTGCCCGACTCGACACTGAATTATGTCTACTCCGACCATCACGCTCACGCCCGCTCAAACGGTGCAGGGTCTTCTCGGCGAGCCGCGTGTGCAGAGCGCCTTCCGGTTCTTTGAATCGCGCGCCGCCGAAATCACGGAGGAACACATTCGTCTCTGTTCGATTCCGGCTCCGCCTTTTGGCGAAGCCGCGCGCGCCGCCTACCTCTCGGAAAGATTTCGCGAGCACGGCTTGAACGAAGCGTATATAGACGAAGAGGGCAATTGCGTTGCGCTCCGAGAGGGCCGCTCTCTCTCGCCGCTTCTTGTCGTGAGCGCGCATCTCGATACGGTCTTTCCGGCGGGCACTGACTTCACAGTGAGGCGCGAACATCACAAGCTTTTAGCGCCGGGCATCGCCGACGACGGCTGCGGTCTCGTCGCGCTCATAGCTCTGCTGCGCGCGCTTGAGACGTGCTCCATAGAGACGGAAGGCTCGCTGCTCTTCGTCGGCACGGTCGGCGAAGAGGGCGAGGGGAACCTGCGCGGCGCGCGTCATCTGCTTACCAATGGGCGGTGGGCCAACCGTATCGACGCCTTCATCAGCTTTGACGGGCCGGGGGTTGAGCGCATCACGCATGCGGCGCTCGGCTCGCGCCGCTACCGCGTGCGCCTGCGCGGGGCAGGCGGCCATTCGTGGGGCGATTTCGGCGCGGCCAATCCCGTTCATGCCCTGGGACGCGCCATCGCGCGACTCGCTTCCTATCCGGCTCCGGCCGAGCCGCGCACGACCTTCAACGTCGGACGCATAGAGGGCGGAGCGGGCATCAACGTCATCCCGCGAGAGGCCCTGATGGATGTTGATTTGCGCTCGGCCTCGGCCGAAGAGCTGCATCGCCTGGACGCCTTCTTCAGACGCGCGGCGCGTGAGGCCGCCGATGACGAGAACTCTCAGCGGCGCGCGGGCGATCCGCCGCTTGAGCTGGATTTGAAATTGATCGGAGACCGCCCGAGCGGAGAGACTCCGCCCGATTCCCCGATCGTTCGACTGGCGGAAGAGACGACGCGCGCCCTCGGCTACAGCCCGCGACTCGACCGCTCTTCGACCGATTCCAACGTCGCCATCTCTCTGGGCATCCCTGCCATCACCATCGGAGCCGGTGGCTCGTCCGGCAACTCTCACACGCTCGACGAATGGTACGATGCGCGCGGCCGCGACCTCGGACTCAAACGCGCCCTGCTCGTCATGCTCGCCCTGGTCGGGATTAAATAAGAGACGAAAAAGTAGAGGAGCGAGAATTGAAGAGCCTCTTCAATTCTCGCTCCAGCTTTTCCATTGATAAGGGGTTCGTTAATTGATGGGAATCGTGATCGTCGTCGAGCCCGCCTTGCCGGAGGGGAAGCGCTTCTGGCGCGCGATTCTGAGCGCGGTCGGATCGCTGCCCGAAGCCTGTGTGACGCGCCCCGCCTCGTCGTATGTCACTTGAACCGTCACCATTTTCGGCCCGACCTTGGGCGCGTCCGGCTTTTTAGTCGTATTCACCGACGCCGCGTTCGTCGCCGTTGGCGCAGCCTCGGTCGCGGTCTTCGACGGCCAGGCATCGGCCCTTTCCTCTTCCGCCTTTCGTCTTTCTCGCTCACGTGCTTCACGCTCTCGCTCTCGAAGACGCGCCGCCGCATCCGTACTGGCCGGAGCGCCGCCTTCGCCAGCGGACTGGTCGGGCGTTTGAGCGTCCGTGGAAAGAGTCGAGGCCGATTCGGCCCCGTCGCTCTTAGACGTATCCGTAGAACTCCCAGCCATATCGCCCACGGCCACAGGCGGAATCGTGGCCGTCACGTCGGCTCTGGCGTAACCGCTTGTAAGCACGACGGTCGCCGCCACGCCGATCAAAACCACTATCGCCATTACGGCGAAGATCATTTTTCTACTTCCGCCGGGCGAGGCCAAAGTATCAACCGTCATCGCCATCGGGATTGAGGATGATTCTCGATCCTTCCTGGGTATGACGCTCTCGAATGCCTGTTCCAGATCATTCTCGTCGGGCAGCTCTTCCTTTTTGAGCGGCGGCTCGGGCTCGATGCCTTCATCCATCCGGCGCAAGCCCTCCAGGACGACCTGCGTCCAGGGCTGGTTGATGGTGCGCTGCTCGACCTCGAAATTCGTCTCGAATTTGAAGGAAGCGTTCGGCAGCGTGAGCGCATAATAGACCGCGTCGATGCCCGTTAGAGAACCGACGCGCGCATCAATCAGCGCGCCCGCCTGGATGTAGAAGTAGCCGGGAAGGTGCGGGTAGATGACCTTCAACCTTCCGGTCTTACGCTGGTTGCAGAAGAACTCTATTAATTCGGAAAGCGAAAGATCACTTAATTCTCCGGTCAGTGCCATATCATGCTCCCTGTGTATGGGGCAAAGTAGGGGTCGCCGAGAGCACGCCCTCATCCGAAGAGGAGGCGCGTGCTGCCAGCTCCGTTATTAGTTGAAGCTGAAGTTGTAGTTGACGATGCCGGAAACCTTGACCGGCTGTCCTGAAAGCTTGGTCGGCGAGAAACGCGCGCGCGTCGCCGCCTTGACTGCGGCTTCTCGAAGCAGCGGATGGCCGCTCGCGGCGCGCGCAGAGATAACCTTGCCCGTCTCGTCTATGACGACTTCGACGCTGACCATGCCGGAGGCGCGCACGTTCTTGGCGATCTCCGGATACTCAGGCTTCGGCAGAGAGGTCGCCGAGCCGTTGAGCACGCCGCCCGAAATGGGCTTGGTCAGAGGCTTCGGCAGCGCCTTTGCCGGAGGCTCTCCGGTATCATTTGCTCTAACGACCGGCCCCGCGCCCGAGCGCGCAGCGTCGGTTGCACCCGGCATACTGCCGCTCCGGTTGGAGACGGGAACCATGTTGGTTTTATCGAGGGTGTTGGCGGCGGGAAGCGCCGCAGCCGCAGTCGTCGCCGTCGGCTGCGTCTTGACGGTCGCGTTTGCGTTGACAGCGCCCGAAGGGGTCGTCGGGCTCGTCTTCGCATTGAGCCTGGCTTCGCCCGCCTGAGACGAAACGGGCGCAGCCGTTGTCGAAGAAGAAGAAGCGGGAGTTTGAACCATCTTGGAGATGTTCTCGTCCAGGTAATAGGTGATGGCCCTGTAGGTCGTCTCGGTCGGCTCGAAGCTCAGCTTTCCGCCTTCGATGACCGCGACCGATGTCGTCATCTTGATCCAGTTGCCGACGAAATCGAACTCATACGCGTAGGTCTCTTTGCTGATGAGCGAGCCGTCGGAGGCGTGCAGGGTCATCTCGCTGATGTTGCCGCGCTCGTCGTACTTGTAGACCTCGCGGCCCGTCAGCGTCTCTCCGGCCAGCGGGTAGTATGCGTTCTCCGTCTTGTTTCCCTTGATGTCGTAAGAGGCCGTCTCAAGCAGCGCGCGCCCTCCCTCCGCCGCCTTCCCCATCTTATTCGAGAGCTTGGTTATCTCTGTGCGGACTCTGCGCACAGGCCCGGCCAGGCCGTCGCGTACCCTGTCGCTGTCGGCGCTGGCGCTGCTACTGGCGGGGAGCAAAGACCTGGATTCGGCGGACGTGGCAGCAGCGGCGGCGGCGACGGTGGTCGTCCCCTGCTGCGCCATGACAGAGAGATCGAGTGCGCTCAGCAGGAGAACCATTAGCAGGAAGCCCCGCTGTGTTCTATAGGACATCGCTTTTCCCTCCATAAGTTACGATGCTTG
Source organism: Pyrinomonadaceae bacterium (assembly GCA_035940775.1). Classification (GTDB taxonomy): domain Bacteria; phylum Acidobacteriota; class Blastocatellia; order Pyrinomonadales; family Pyrinomonadaceae; genus DASQYE01. The sequence continues at coordinate 128,680 of DASZEN010000004.1, forward strand.
AATGGCTTAGGTGCGCCGGGGCAGGTGGGATCGAAGCACTAGGCACCGTATCGGCTGGTATCGAGAGACACCCGCACGCATTGGGGCGCGGGGCGCTTCAAATCAATATTAGCCTGATAAACAGAGTTTGTCTATAGCCAACATTGAAATCGGGTTAATACAATGGCCCCGAAGCGAAGCCCCGTTTCAAGGCGCGGGTTCGTCGTATGAGGCGAGCAGGGCCGCGATTTTGTCTATGACGGAGGTGCTGCTGGCCTCGGCGGTCTCGTTATTACAGATGATCGAAAAGACGAGCGGCTCGTCGCGTTCGGTCAGGACGTAGCCGGAGAGAGAGTTGGTGTAGGTCAGGGTTCCGGTCTTGGCCTGAATGCGTCCGGCGGCGCTGCGCAGGCGGCCGCCGAGCGTCCCGTCGCGACCGGCGACGGGCAGCGAGTCGCGAAAAACAGTCGCCGCGGGGGTCTTGGCGATGGCGGCCAGAAGGCGCGCGGTCACTTCCGGAGTCACCATGTCGAGGCGCGAGAGGCCCGAGCCGTCGTGAAGCGAGAGCCCTCGGGTCGCAATCCCGGCGCGTTCGAGCCACATGCGAATGACGGCCGTTCCGGCCTCGTCGTCGCCGCGCGTCGCGTTGCGGTGCGGGTTCGGGTCTTGTGCCAGCGAGCCACGCTCTTTACCCAGGGAGCGCAGGATAAGCTCCGCAAAGAGATTAATGCTCTCCTTATTGGTCAGGCGAGCGATTTCGCCGAGCGTTCGACTCTGGACGGACGCCAGCTCGACGGCGCTCTGCGGGTCAAAGCGCCCATCGCGGCCGTCGCGCGCGTCTCTCATGCGCGCTTCGCCTTCGATCTGTATGCCGCGCTTGCGCAGCGCATCGCGAAACAGCGTCGCCGCCCAGAGAGCGGGCCGGTGCGCCGATAGTCGCGCGCTGAAACCGCGTCCGCCAGCCGGAAACTGTCCCCAGATTCGGAACTCGTTATCGGAGAGGCCGCGAGTAATGCCGATGGTCGTCGGCGTGCCGCGCTCCAAAGTGTCCGCGTCATTCTCGACGTGAAAGTAGTCGGTCGGAACGTCGAAGCGCACAGTGACGCGCTCGCCCGCTTTGGCGGCGGGCGTGACCGTCAATGTCGTCTCGTTGCCGTTGATGGAGAGCGCGCTGACTTCAGCGCCGAAGTACCACTGCACGTCGTTCCAGAGCCAGCCGTCGCCCAGCGCCTCGCCGCGAAAATAGCTTTCGTCGCCGACGACATTGCCGCGCACGCGCCGCACCCCGCGATCATATAGATCGTCCGCCAGTTGGCCCAAGCTGGCTGTCCTTCCGCGCTTCGTCTCGGACGCAAAGTCCGGAGCGCCGCGCCCGTAGAGAATAATGTCGCCCGCGATAGTGCCGCCCGCATCCGGCGCGGCCGTCGCATAGACAGAGGTGCGCCAGCGATAATCCGCGCCCAGAAGGTCGAGCGCCACGGCCGTCGTGTAGACCTTCATGTTCGAGGCGGGCGTGATCGGCTTGTCCGAATTGCGCGCGTAGATCGTTCGCCCGTCGCGCAGACTGCTGACGTAGATACCCCAGCGGGCGGAAGCGAACTGGCTCTCGTCGATCGCGCGGTCGATCTTTTGGCCGAGGTCGGAAGCGCCCGACGAGCTTGAAACAGCATCGTCGCTTGAAGCCCTCGGCGTAGCCTCCGCCCGCTGGCCCTTATCGGCGGCCGCCTCGCGCGGGCCGTCATCCCTGCCTCGCTCGCGCCGCTCTCTGTCTTTAGCACGCTCGCGCGTCCTCTCCTGCGAGCGTTCACGCACCGGGGCCTTCGCCCGTCGCTGCGCGCTCCCTTCGATCAAGGGCCTGTAGGCGGCCAGAGAGAGCACGATCAACAGCGCGGCGCAAAGGCCCACAACCACGGCGCTCCGGCCTGTCTGGTTTTTATCAGTCATCTTTTTTCAGAGCCACGGCAATCTAGCTGGCGAAGAGAGAGGCCGTGCGACCAGCCGCCAGCAGTTCGCGCGCCGCCGCGTAGACTTCGTCAGTCGTCATCTCGGCAATCCGATTGCTGTAGATGATACGGTGGCGCGGTTCGATGGGGATAAAACTATGGGGAGTCGGGCGGTCAAGGAGCGCGACGACGCCTGTGCCGACGGCGGTCGCGATGTGCAGCGGGCCCGTATCGTTGGAGACGAAAACGGCCAGCCGCGCCAGCGCTGCGGCGAGCTGCGGAATCGTGAGGCGGTCGAACATGATCGTTGAGCGCGGAAACGCCGCACGCATCTCCTTGACGAAGGCACGCTCTTCGGGCCCGGCGAAGATAACCATGCGCACGTCGTCGTTGCGCACGAGCCGTTCGGCCAATTCTTTAAAGCGCGCGAGCGGCCAGCGCCGCGCCGGGTGACCCGCGCCGGGGAAAAGACCTATCAGCGGCGCGCCCGTGTCGGCCTTCTCTTTCTTCAACATCTGCTCTACGAGGGCGTCGTCCGCAGGGCGCGTGCGCAGGCGCGGCACACGCGGAGCATCCTTAATGCCGAGCGGAATGAGCACGTCCAGGTAACGGTCGATGGCGTGCTTGGAGGGGCGCGTGTCCTCGACGGGCGGGCGCGGATCGAAGTTCGCAAGGAAGTCGAGCGAGCGATTGGGCCTCCGCGCGTAGAGCCTGCGGGGCGCGCCCGAGAGATAGCCGAGCAGGTTCGTCTCGTAGAGGCTATGCAGGTCGATGACGAAATCAAACTGCGCGCGCCGCACGTCCTTGACGATACTCATGATACGCATGATCGAGAGCGGCTTTGGCCCATCGCGCAGCGCCACGCGATCCACCACGAGCGTCGCATCCGCATAGCCCGAAAGCTCGACGATGGGCGCGCCCGGCGAGCCGACCGCGACCGTGATGCGCGCGCGCGGAAATCTCTCCCGAACGGCGCGCAGCGCGGGCAAACTCAAGACCACATCGCCCAACTGGCCGAAGTCTATGACGAGTATATTGCGCGGATCGAAACTCATTACCACAAACCCGTTTTGTTTTGACGCTGCCTTAGCGAATCTTGCCCGGCCCCCAGAGCGCGCGGCCCGGTTTCGCGCCCGTGTGCTCGCCGTCCTTCAAGACCTGAATGCCGTTGACGAAGACGTGCCTCATCCCCACGGCATATTGATGCGGCTTGTCGAAAGTGGCGCGGTCACTGATCGTCGCCGGGTCGAACACGACGACATCGGCAAACATCCCTTCCTTGAGAAAGCCTCGATCCTTCAGCCCGAGATTGGTTGCCGGAAGCCCCGTCAAACGACGCACGGCCTCCGCAAGCGACACCACTTTTTCCTCGCGCACGTATTTTCCCAACAGCCGCGCGAAGTTGCCGTAGGCGCGCGGGTGCGTCGAGGATTTCAGGAACGCTCCCTCCGGAGCCATCGAAGCGGCGTCGGAGCCGAGCGAGACCCAGGGCAGGCGCAACTGCTTTTTAATGTTCTCTTCGGACATCAGAAAGTAAACCGTCTCGACGCGCGAGCGGTCTTCGAGCATCAAATCCATGATCGTCTCGACCGGATCAGTGCCGCGCATACGCGCCACCTCGGCCAGCGTTTTGCCCGTCAGAGGCTTCAGCTTGTCGTTCCTGAAGCCGACGAGCAGGATGCGCTCGGGCGAGCCCGCCGCGATGTAGAAGTTCTCCCACTCGTCGGTCGGGGTGCGAACGGCGGCGGCGATGCGTTTTCGCGTGGCGGGGTCTTCGAGCCGTTTGAAGAGCGCATCGTAGCCGCCGTCCAGGGCCCACGGCGGCAGCGACGCATTGAGTCCCGTCGAGCCAGCCGTGTACATGTACATGTCGGCAGTGATCTTTAACCCTTCGCGCCGCGCCGCTTCGATCATCGCGATAACGCGATCCATCTTATTCCAATTCTGCTGGCCCGCCGCCTTGAGGTGATAAATCTCGGCGGGTATTCTGGCTTCGCGGCTGATGCGTATCAATTCCTCCACGCCCTCCTGGAGCCGGTTGCCTTCGCTGCGCATGTGAGAGATGTACTTGCCCTGATATTTCGCGGCGACTTTGCACAGCTCTATCAACTCTTCCGTCTTAGCGTAAAAGGCTGGCGCGTAGATCAGGGACGAGCCGATGCCGAGCGCGCCCGCCTCCATCTCCCTGCGCACAAGCTCGCGCATCTCATCCATCTGCTGCGGGGTGGGCTGCTTGTCGTCTTCGCCGAGAACGTACTGTCTGACGGTCGTCGCGCCGACGAAGGATGCGACGTTGGGCGCGACGCCGCGCTTCTCCAGATAGTTCAAATAATCTGCGAGCGTCGTCCACTCGACCTCGAACTTGATGTCGCCCTGATCGGCCGCCACCTGCCGCTTCATCTCCGCATTGAGCGGCCCCATAGACCACCCTTCGCCCATGATCTCGGTCGTCACGCCCTGTCGAATCTCTCCCTGCGAGCGACCGTCGGCGATCAGAGACTCGGTCGACCACGAGAGCATGTTGATGAAGCCGGGCGCGACCGCGAGCCCGCGCGCCTCGACTACTTTGCGCGCGCTGCTGCGTGACAGATTGCCGAGGGCCACGATTTTGTCTCCGCGTATGCCCAGATCAGCGCGACGCGGCGCGCCGCCCGTGCCGTCATAGAGCGTGCCGCCCCTGATGAGCACGTCAAAGTCGGGCGGCTTCTGCCCGGCGAGCGGCCATAACGGCAACAGCAGCAGCAGGGCTACGGTCAGCACTCTTTTCATTATGCCCTCCATCTAAAAAAGCCCCATCGAAATTACTCGCTCAGTGCAAGAGGAGCATGGTCTCAAGCCTCACGCAAATCGCGCCCTGTCATCTCCGCTGGCTTTTCCACTTCCATCAGGCCGAGGATGGTCGGCGCAACATCTTCGAGCGCGCTGTCGGTGCGCAAGGTCAACCCCTTGGACGCTTCGTCGATCAGGTGAAAGGGGACGAGGTTGGTCGTGTGGGCAGTGTGCGGCTGGCCCGTCACGAGGTCTATCATCTGTTCGCAGTTGCCGTGATCGGCCGTTATCAGGCAGCGCCCGCGCGCCGTCCGGATGCCCTTTGTGATCCAGCCCAGGCAGGTGTCCACGTACTGCACGGCCTCTATGGTCTCCTTCAGCTTGCCCGTGTGGCCGACCATGTCGGGGTTGGCGAAGTTGATGATAAAGACATCGGTTTCGCCCTCCTCGATGGCGCGCAAGACCTTGTCCGTGACCTTAAAGGCGGACATCTCCGGCTCAAGGTCGTAGGTCGCGATCTTCGGCGACGGCACAAGCAGGCGACGCTCGCAAGGGTACTCCTTCTCGACCCCGCCGTTGAAAAAATAGGTGACGTGCGCGTACTTCTCCGTCTCAGCCATCCGATAATTACGCACGCCGACGCGCCCGAACACCTCGGCCAGAACATTGCGATGCTCCTGTGGGCCAAAGGCTATGCGCAGCGGAAAGGTGTCGTCGTAGCGCGTGAAGCATACGAAATCGATTTTCGGTCGGCGCGGCGTGGAGAAGCCGCCGAAGCCGGGCACGGCCAGCGCGTTCGTAATCTGGCGGGCGCGGTCGGGACGAAAGTTAAAGAAGATGATGGCGTCGCCATCCTGAATGGTCGCGACCTCCGAGCCGTCCTCGCGCAGACAGACCGTGGGCTCAACGAACTCGTCCGTGATGCCGCGCTCGTAGGAAAGCTTGATCGCCTCGACGGGATCGACGGTGCGCTGGCCTGAGGCCGAGACCAGAAGATTATAGGCGCGCTCGGTTCTCTCCCAGCGCTTATCCCGATCCATGGCGTAGTAGCGACCGACGACCGAGGCGACGCGCCCGCACCCGATCTCGCCGCACTTGACCTGCAACGCCTCCACGTAGCCGTAGGCGGACGAGGGCGGCACATCGCGCCCGTCCAGAAAACAGTGGACGTAGACGCGTTGAAGCCCGCGCCCCTTCGCCATTCTGAGGAGCGCATAAAGATGCTCCTGCGAGGAATGAACCTGCCCGTCCGAGACCAGTCCCATCAGGTGCAGCGCCGCCCCGCGCCCCTTCGCGCCGTCCATCACCTCGACGAGCGCTTCGTTCTCAAAGAAAGCGCCGGTCTCAATCGCGTAGTCTATGCGCGAGAGATCCTGGCGGATGACGCGGCCCGAGCCCATGTTCAGATGGCCGACCTCGGAGTTGCCCATGATGCCGCGCGGCAGCCCGACGCGCGCGCCCGAAGCTTCAAGCAGCGTGTGCGGGTATCGCTCGGTCAGCTCGTCGTAAAAAGGCGTCGCGGCCAGAGCAATCGCATTGCCCTCGCGCGTCGGGCTATAGCCCCAGCCGTCTATGATGACGAGCGCGAGCGGCCCTCTTTTCTCAGTCAAGAAATTTACCTCCTCGCACGGATTCCGGCTTCCTTCGCGCGCCCGCGCCGGTAATTCATGCACGGCTTCAGCCGTTCGCCTGATAACGCGCCTTGCAGTTCGGGCACTGCATCAATTGATTGACGCCGCTGATCGGAATAACGGGGATGATAAAGAAAAGCGTGATGAAACGCATGCCCTTCTTCAACCGAAAGTTGGCGATTGTGCCGCACTTGCCGCACCGCATCGGCTGCGGCGTCGCGTCAGAACCCCATGTGAAATAGTGAGTCCCGATGATGAAAAAGAAGAACATAGCTTGAGAAAACTCCCATGAGTTCGCACTCTATTTTTTCGCCGCCCGCGCGCGCCTTTGGCCACTACTACTACTACTGCCCGCCGTCGCTACAGCCTTCTCCGTTGTCTTCTCCGTCGCGCCCTGCTGCTCGAGCTGGTAGAAGGCGCTGCGACCGGGATAGCGCGCCATGCCGCGCAGGTCTTCTTCGATGCGTAGAAGCTGGTTGTATTTGGCGATCCGGTCGGTGCGTGAAAGCGAGCCCGTCTTGATCTGCCCGGCGTTGGTTGCCACGGCCATGTCTGCTATGAAGGTGTCTTCGGTCTCGCCGGAGCGATGCGAGATGATGGCCGTTCGCCCGCTGGTGCGGGCCAACTCGATACAGTCGAGCGTTTCGGTGAGCGTGCCGATCTGATTCACCTTGATGAGAATGGAATTGGCGACGCCGCGCTCAATCCCCTTGCGAAGGAAAGCCGTGTTGGTAACGAACAGGTCGTCGCCGACGAGTTGAACAGTGCGGCCCACCTCGTCGGTCAGGGTCTTCCAGCCGTCCCAGTCGCCCTCGGCCATGCCGTCCTCAATCGAGATGATCGGATATTTCTCAGTCCAGCTTTTCCAGTAGGCGACCATCTCATCGCTTGAGAGCTTACGATTATCGGATTTCTTGAAGACGTAGGAGCGTCCGTCATGGAACTCGCTCGCCGCCGGATCGAGCGCCAGCATAATCTCACGGCCCGCCGCGTAACCCGCCGCCTTGATCGCTTCCAGTATGGTCTCAATCGCCTCCTCGTTCGATTTCAGGTTCGGCGCAAACCCGCCCTCGTCGCCGACGCTCGTCGCATAGCCCCGCTTCTTCAGCACCGCCTTGAGCGAATGGAAAATCTCAGCGCCCATTCGCAGCGCCTCTCGAAAGCTTTCGGCGCCCACGGGGGCGATCATGAACTCCTGAAAGTCCACGTTGTTGTCGGCGTGCGCGCCGCCGTTCAAAATATTCATCAGCGGAAGGGGAAGCGTGCGCGAGTTGGGCCCGCCCAGGTATCTGTAGAGCGGAATCTCAAGGTAGGCCGCCGCCGCGCGCGCCGTCGCCAGCGAGACGGCGAGCAAAGCATTCGCGCCGAGCCTGGATTTCGTCTCCGTCCCATCCAGGTCAACCAACGCGCGGTCTATCTCCGACTGGTCGAGCGCATCCATGCCCTCGATCTCTTGCGCGATATGGTCGTTGATATTCTGTACGGCCTTCAGGACGCCACGGCCTCCGTAGCGCTTCTTATCGTTGTCGCGAAGCTCTATCGCCTCGTGCTCGCCCGTGGACGCGCCCGACGGAACAGCCGCCCGGCCCGTCTCGCCGCCGATCAAAGTGACCTCGGCCTCGACCGTCGGATTGCCGCGCGAATCCAGAATCTCACGCGCGTTGATATATTCAATCAGGCTCATAATGAGATGTTAGCTCCCGTCCGCTCATGATTCGTCCGCCATAGCTGTTTCGATAACTTTACCATTTGTTGCGTAGAGAGGCGAAGGGAGGAAGTTTAGTAAAGCTTAGAGGATGATGGCGGTTGACAGTGGAGGATCGCTAAAGGAGTCTCGCGCGGGATGATTGCGGCGCGATCTTAAAGTAGAGGATGACACGTCGCGCCGGACTCCACTGCATTATCAGCGCCGGTACTGCGAAAAGGATAAAGGGTACAGGTATCCTAGTCCTCTCAGAGAGAGAGAGAAATGCCACTTGCTTTGGGTTCGCGACGAGTTTGAAAGAGTTGAAGAACTTATCCGCATCGACGGATGATTTACCGAGCCCCTCGATGTTCATGAAAGCCAGTTGGTAAAACCGCTCGTTGACGAGAAAAAACTTGGCCCTCGCTTCTCCGCCCCGGAAAGCGATCCTGATTTCACGACCGGGATGGCCCTCGAATGAAATTGTTGTTTCGCTAGCCAGCTTGCCTTCCATACCCTTTAACAGTTCATCGCGGGCCTGATCGAAGATCAGCTTCATGGTGGTCGGATCAATCATCGGTTTGGGAAGATCAGCATAATCAATGATGCAGATAATGCCATCTTTGGCCGCAGTGAACCCATGATGGACAACCTGCCCCTGCGCTGTCTCTAGCGTCAAAGTCTGAGTGGTAGGCTTGGTTGGCATTAACAGCTTGAAACGTCCCTCTTCCGAGTGGAACTCAGACCATGCAGGCTTTTCATCAGCTAGAGGCGGGGCTTCCTCTTCACTCTCCTTGCGTTGGGTCAGAGCGATGGGCGGTTTGAAGTTGAAGGTCTCGGCGGGGATTGGCCCATTGATTTTAATGTTTCTGTGAATCTGTTCTTCGATGGTGTAATAATCGGTATAATTTGTTTGAGTTTTCTCCTTGCGGAGCAAAAAATCTCTTTTGCCGATCCAAAGCTCATAAACATCACCCGACGGATGCTTGCCGCTGATGCGATAACACAACTCGTTCTCGAAGACTTCTTCGCCGACGAGCGAAAGATCGCTCAGCTCCGTCAGAAGAAACCCGCCTATCTCTTCGAGCAACAGGCTGGGAATAGTGTGCGCGGCCCCGCTCGATATTCCTGTCGCGCTGGCGATTCCCAGGCTCAGACTCTCGTCTTTTTCATACCTGTCGGGCTCCCAGTAGTTGAAAGTCTCCTTGCCGTTAGACCAGATGATCTTCGTCCGGCCATCTTCCCAAGGGAAATAGTCTACCCACTCGACGCGAAGAAGGTTCGGACGCTTAAAGTAAATCTTAAAGGGCATCTTCTGGATGCGCCCGCTGAACGCTTCATGATGGGTGGTCTCGACGACTCCTGTGTCCTGGTAGGATGAGCACGTAGCATAGTTCTCCGCCATCCTATTGAGAATGCGACGGGGGGATAACTTACCCTTCTGACACACGGCCGAGCTACTGAAACAAAGCAGTGAGAGTAAAAGGCAGAGGAGCGGGAAAAGGCCGCTTTGACGTCTAAGCATTATTCTAAATCCATTTTAAGACAACACCGTCGCGACCTGACGTAAATCCGCCTACTAACCGGCGGCGCGGGCGTCCGTTGCGGGCGTTTCGTCCGGTTTGCCGGGTTCCGTCTCGGTGCGTTCAAGGCGCACGCGCATGACGCGGCGACGCTCGACGCTCTCGACGTGGAAGAGCAGGCCGTCGTGTTTGACCACTTCTCCGGCTTGGAGGACGTGCCCGGCAGCCGTCATCAGAAAGCCGCCGATGGTGGTGTAGGTTTCCGACTCCGGGACGGAGAGGTTGAGGCGGCGATTGAGATCGCGCACGGCGAGGCCGCCGTCGAGGACGTAGGTTCCATCCGCCTCTTCGCTGATCTGTTCGTTGACCTCGTCATCATGTTCGTCCGAGATGTCGCCGACGATCTCTTCGAGCAGGTCTTCGAGCGTAATGACGCCCTCGACGCCACCGTGCTCGTCAACTACGAAACCGAAATGGGACTTGGCCTTCTGCATCTGCCGCAGCACGTCTTCGAGCCGCGCCGTATCGACGACGTAGAGCGGCGCTTGCAGGACGTGTTCGAGGCGAAAGCTTTCGGGGCGCAAAAGGTACGGCATCACGTCCTTGCTGTGGACGAAGCCGATCACGTCGTCGAGCGATTCGCGGTAGACGGGAAGCCGCGAGTAGCCATGCTGGCTGAAAGCGCTCGCGATCTCTTCGAGCGGGCAATCAGAGGAGATGGCGGCCATCGCCGTGCGCGGAACCATCGCCTCGCGCACGAGGGTGTCGGAAAACTCGAAGACGCGGTGAATCATCCGTTGCTCGGCCGCGCCCAAATGTCCGCTCTGCTGCGAGATGTCGACGAGCTGGCGCAACTCGGTCTCCGTATAAACGGCCGTGTGTTCGAGAGAAGACTTGAGCCCGAGCAGGCGGCCCAGGAACGTGCCCGTCTTATTGAAAATCCAGATCGGAGCGCGGAAGACTTTGGCGAAAAGCTCAAGCGGGCGCGCGGCCAGGAGCGCCAGGGTCTCTGCCCGTTCGAGCGCCATCATCTTGGGCATCAACTCGCCGAGCACGATATGCAGAAAGGTGATGGCGGAGAAGGCGATGACGATGGCCGCGCCGTGCGCTATGTAACCGGCCCAGCCTTCGGTCGCGATGCGCGCCGCCAGCGGCATCAGGAGCGCGGCGATGGTCGGCTCGCCGATCCAGCCCAGCGCCAGCGACGCCAGAGTGATGCCGAGCTGCGTGGCGGATATGAAAATGGTCGGCGAATCTAAAAGACGCAGCGCCGCCTTTGCGGCACGGCTCCCGGCGGCGGCGCGCGCCTCAAGCTTCGGGCGGCGCACGGAAACGAGCGCGAACTCGCCGCCGACGAAAAAGCCGTTCGCCAGCACCAGCATCAATACGGCCAGCAGTTTTAAGAAAGCCGAAGTCAGCGAAATGGATTCGTGAAGCTCGCCCTCGGCTTGAAAGAGACTCAGAAGATAACTCGCAGGTTCGTCCATCGTCTAAAAAACAAAAGAGAGTGGGGACGGCCCATGTATGATTTGGTAGAACTCGCGGAAAAGTATAGCACGCGCCACCCGTGCCCGGCACACGGAAAGACGGGCACGCCGACGCACGCGCGCGCGGCGCATGAGCCCGCGCTTCCCTATCTTTCTCGCTGCGGGGGTTCTTGTATTGATCGCTCGCGCCGGGAGCTTTCGTTAAATGTTTCGGAAAAGCTTTCGGTCAGTGACCGGCGGCCGCGCCTGCGGCGCGCGTGCGCGCGGGGCGGCGATCATGCTTGGCGCAAGAGCGTGCAAGGGCTTGTTCGACGCGCGGCTCGACGTTGCATTCGGGCTGGCGACAAACGGCCGCCAATTCCGAGATGACGAGGTAACGGGCGCGCTCAAGCATGCGCTGCTCGCGGAAAGAGAGCGGCTTAAGATGGCTCAGGTATGTCAGGTTTTTGAGCACGTCGGCGACCTCGAAAATGTCGCCCGTGCGCATCTTTTCAGTGAAGTCTTTGAAGCGGTCTTTCCAATCGTTGGCTGGGGAAGTGAAATCGTCCGCGAGGTTCTTGAAGAGCAATTCGCACTCGCCTGAACTGATCGGGGCGCGAAGGCCGACCTCTCCTGCATTGGCAACCGGGACTAGAACCAGTGAATTGGTAGCAGCAAGACGAAGCGTGTAGAAGGGAAGTGAGGTCTGACCTATTTGCTTCTGCTCTATCTGCTCGATGGTTCCGATCCCGTGATTCGGATACACAACTTTCTGGCCGACTTTGAAGCCCACCATAGCACCTCCATCGAATTACAAAAATCAGACTGCGCCGCACGCGCGGGTCTTGTATGCCCCCGTTGGGTTCTGGCGACGCAGCGTAAGCGTCGGGTATCGCTTAAATCTCACGAAAGTGTAACAAGCGCCCAGCAAGAGCGTCAAGGAAAAGGCGGAGAAGCGCATAACGAAGGGTGAACGAAGCGCCGAGGGAGGAACGAAGGGCGGCAGCGATGAGGGAAGAATGAAGGGCGGAGGGCGGCAGCGATGAGAGATGAATGGAATGCTTCGACAGCTTGAATGCTTTGCTGAAAAGCAGGAGTGAAGAACGGAAGGATTCAATGTCTCGAATCTCTGTTCTTATTCATCCCTCATCCCTTCGTTCCTCCCTCCGCTTTCATTCTTATGTGTTCAGAACCTGAAGATAGTGTCGAACTGCAAGCGCGTCGTCGCGCCGTTCAGGGAGCCTGCGGGGGTGGCGCCGAAGACGCCGAGCAGCCCGTTCGGACGCTGGCCTATGAAGGCGGTCAGCGTGACGCCCACATGCGGGTCGGCCGTGTAGCCGAAGATTAGACGGTGCGAACGCACGTCAGACGGTTGAAACAGGTCTGAGTAATTAAAGCCCGTGAGCACGGCGTCCTTTTCGATGCGGATCAGGGTGTAGCCGAGCAGCAGATCGCCGCGCTCTCTGGCCCTGCCCACTTGAATCTCTGCCCAGTAGCCGTTGTTCTCATTGTTATTAAGAAACACGGTCGAGCCGCCCGGCCCGGCCGCAGAGACATCATGCACCTGCGTGTTATGGACGAAGTTGAGGATTATTGAGACGGGCCAGCGCTTGCTGCGCGTCAGGTCGAGCCGACCGATCAGGTCAATGAGATTAAAGCCGGAGGCGAGCCGCCCATCGCGATTGACGGCATTGGTATTGGCAACCGAGACGCCCAGATTGGCGTTGCCTGCCACGAGCATGTCGCGCGCAATAGAGACCTGCGTGGTGATGGTCTGCGCCGGGCTGGTCGCGGTCGCCGGGATCGTAAACGTGACGGGCAGTTGCAGTTGAGCGCCGAAGACCTGAACGGGCGAGATGAACTGTGTGCCGGAATAGAAGAGATCGGCGATGGCGAGCGTCAGCCCGACCGTGGGCGTCGGCTCGAAACGGGCGCGCAGTTGTCCTCCGTAGAGCGCGAGGTCGCGGCCCGCACGACCAGACTCGTCTACGTTGACCGTGCCATTTGCATTGCGGACGAAAGCGGAGCTGCGTTCGAGGAAAGGAAGCTGCCACGCGACGAACGTTAGATTCTTCAAACTGGAATGCTTGAATCCACGCGAGTAGATTTCGGCAACTCCCTCCGGGTCGAGGTCGTTGTCAATCGTCATCTCGGTACGCAGCCACGGCACATCGAACTTACCGGCCTGTATGCGTAGGCCCGGCACGCGACGCGGCGTCCAGCCGATGTAAGCATTATCGAGCCCGAACGGCTTACGATTGTAAAAGTCCGTCACGGTTTGATTGGCTGAGATCGTATCGGCGAAGCTCCCCGTGGCGAGTCGCAGTCCCCAGTCGAACTCTTTACCAATCTGCCCGCGAATGTTAAGGCGCGCGCGAATGCGAAAACGCTGGCGCGTCGAGAGAGGGTTTCCGAGAATGGCCGGATTATCGGCGTTCGCCAGCGCGTTCAATTGCCCGTAAAAAGATTCGTAGCGGAAACGCAGGTCGCCGCTGAAGGTGATCGAGCCGAGTTGACGCGCTAAGGATTCGCTCGTCTTCTTCAACTGTTCCTCGACGCGCCCCAGCCGAGCGTCAGCCGTCTCGCCGCCGCCCGGCGACGGCGCGGCAGGATTTTGCGGGCCGTTTGTTTCGGGCACGCGCGCCGTCGAATCGCTCAGCGCGATGTCGCCGGTTCTGACGACGCCCGGCGACGGCGCGGCGGCTGAGGCGGCGCGCTGCTCCGTCTGCTCGACGCGCTGGCGCAGGCTATCGATCATGCTCGTCTGCTCGTCGATGACGGCGCGCATGCGCTCAAGCTCCGCCTGCTGCTCACGTAACCGGCGGCGTACCTCGTCCATCTCCGAAGGCGAGGCGGCCTCTGTTTCTACACCGCTCGACGCTGCTCCGGCGGCGGCTGCGGAGGAGGAGGGAGAATCGGTCGCGGCGGCGGCCGCAGCGACAGCCTGCGCCGTGGGCTTCTGCTGGGCAGAGGCGTTGAAGGCCGGAAAGGCACAAAGAGCGCACACCAGCAGCGCGCTTGATGTTATTGTGAGATGCATAATTGGGAAAACCCCTCTCGCCGAAAGAATTTTTCTGAATCTACTGAAGAAACCGCTCACGCGAGCATGACCTCCGGACTCGGCCCGACCGCTCGCGAGCGCGAGAGAGCCAATCGCGCGTCCATGCGCGGGGGCTGCCCTCGCCCTGGAATGCAAGCTGAAGATAATATGAAGCTGACGTTACGACAGGGTTAACGAAAAGCAGTTTTTTCGACCCTCACGCGGCGAAATTCGCTTAAGGCGACGACTCCCCTTTGAAACTCGCGCTTCCAGCGATATGAGGCGCGCTCTTTCCTGCTTCACCTGTGCGGCATCGATTCCTTCGCGCGCGGGCTTTGCTCATCCGTCCGGCAGTTGTCAGCTTTTGCCAACTGCTGCTAGGATCAAGGGGCGTTTCCCTGTAGAATTGTTGCGTCCATCTCTCTGGCGCGATTGTTAGTTTCCATTTCGGGGCTTCGAGTGCGAGCCCCGCCCGGCTCTGCCGAAAATCGTCATGGCTTTCCTTAGAATTACTGATGCGAGCGGTCGCGAGTGGCAATACAATCTATCGCCGCAAGCCCCCTGCACCATAGGCCGCGCGCCCGATAATTGCGTCGTCCTGGACGACCCGCGCGCCTCGCGCCATCACGCGCACGTCAAGGCCGAGGACGGCGTCTTCACCATCGTCGATGGCGTCTTCGAGGGCGGGCAGTTGCGCCGCAGCGCCAACAAGGTATTCGTCAACGGCGAACAGCGCTACGAGCATGCGCTCTTGAACGGCGACCGCGTCACCATCGGCGCGAGCACCCTGCGCTTCGAGCAGAAGGTGGAAGAGCGCACCACCGACATGCGCTATGACGACAAGCCGCTCGGCCATACGCAGCTACTGATCTCTGCCAATGATGTGATGTCTACGGTCTTGCGCTCCAAATCAACGGCCCCGTCCCGCGATAAGGAGATAGAGGCCCTACAGCGCAAGGCGGACATCCTCGCCGCGATGTACGAGATGAGCAAGACGCTCGGCTCCGTCTTCGATCTCAACGCCATCTTCGCCAAGGCCACGGACATCATCTTTCGCTCGACACCGGCCGACCGCGTCGTGGCGCTGCTGGCCGAAGGCACTGTCAACGGCGACGGAGAGGACGTACATCTGATCCCGATAGCGACGCGCGCGCGCGACGAAAAGCTCGAAGCTCATGCCAAAAAGCTGACCGTCGGACGAACCATCACGCGCAAGGTGATGAAAGACCGCGTCGCGCTGCTCTCACAGGACGCCGCGGCCGAGGAACAGTTCGCGGGCGTCGAATCCATCGTCTCGCAGGGCGTGCGCTCGACCATCTGCGCGCCTCTGGTGGCGGAATCGGGCGTTCACGGCGCGCTCTACGCAGACCGCCTCGACCCGTTCGCCGCCTTCAAGCCGGATGATCTGGAATTGATTACGGCGGTCGCCGCGCAGACTGCCGTCGCGGTCGAAAATGCGCGCGCTCACGAACGGCTCGCGCGCGAAGAAGTGGCGCGCGCCAATTATAGCCGCTTTCTGCCCGAATACGTCGTCAAACAGATGCTCGAAAACCCCGAGTCCTTCAAGCTCGGCGGCGCAAACCAGACCATCACGGTGCTCTTCGCAGACATACGCGGCTTCACGCGCCTCTCCGAACACGCCAAGCCGGAAAAGGTCGTGCAGCTCCTCAATAAATATTTTTCGGCGATGACCGACATCATCTTCGCGCACGGCGGGACGCTCGACAAATACCTCGGTGACGGGCTGATGGCGCTGTTCGGTGCGCCGACCGCGACGCCCGACGATGCGAAGAACGCGCTGAACGCGGCGGTCGCCATGCAGCGTCGCATCATAGGCATCAACGAAGAGTTGCGCGCCGAAGGGTTTCAGGAGATAGGCGTCGGCATCGGCCTGCACACGGGGGAAGCGACCGTCGGCTACATCGGCTCGGAGCGGCGCTCGGAATACACCGCCATCGGCGATACGGTCAACACGGCTTCGCGTCTCGAATCAAATTCCAGGGCGGGGCAGATTCTGCTGAGCGCCGAGGCCGCCAAGGCTGCTGGCAATCGGTATCCACTGACGCCGCGCGAGCCCATCGCGGTCAAGAACCGCGCTCAACCCGTGCCGCTCTTCGAGGTCGAGTGGCAGCAGGCCGCAGCACAAGAGTACTAGAGAAAAGGGATGAAGGATGAGGGATGAGGGATGATAAAAGGAATTTGTTCATCCCTCATCGCTGCCGCCTTCATCCCTTGAATTTTTATGTCGCCACGTTCGTTCATGAGTAGAACCCGCACGCTCGTAGGCTGGGGCGCGCTTCGCAATCTCGTCTCCGATTCGATGGCGATAGACATGGGGTCTGCGAGCACGATCATCAGCGTCCGTGGGCGCGGCGTGGTCGTTGACGAGCCGTCCGTGGTCGCCGTCAACAAGTTGACGGGCCAGGTGGTCGCCGTCGGTAGCCAGGCGCAGCAGATGCAGGGACGCGAAGCGCGTGACATAGCCGTGATCGCGCCCCTGGTTGACGGCGTCGTCGCAGACTTCGAGCGAACCCGAGTGATGCTCGACCGTTTCGTTAGAGAAGCCAGAAGCGGCATCTCTCATTTCAGCCGCCGCGCCTGTATGAGTGTCCTCTCGGGCGTCACGCAGGTCGAGCAGCGCGCGCTGCTCTCGGCGGCCGAGAACGCCCACATCGGCCGCGTCTACATGGTGGAAGAGGGACTGGCGGCGGCCATCGGCGCGGGCGTCGCCGTCGATGACCGCAACGCCTCGGCTGTGGTTGACATCGGCGGCGCGACCACAAACGTCGCCGTCGTCGCGCACGGAACAATCGTTCACGCGCGCGCCGAGCGAAGCGGCAGCTCCGACATCGACGCGGCGATCATAGATCGTCTGCGCCGCCATCGCGGATTGACCATCGGTGTGCCGACCGCCGAGCGTCTGAAGATAGAGCTTGGCTCGGCCGTCGAGCCCGCCAAGCCCGAACGAAAGTTGACCGTCAAGGGGCGCGACGTGCAGATGGGCAGCCCCGGTGCGATAGACGTGACGGCGGGCGAGGTCTATGCCGTCGCGCTGCCCGTCATACGCAGGATCGCCGAAGAGGTGCGCCTCACCCTGGCCGCGCTTCAGCCCGAAGTGGCCGCAGACATCTTTGACCGCGGAATCATCCTGACGGGCGGCGGCGCATTGCTCGCGGGCCTGCAACAGTACCTGCACGGCGAAACCGGACTCGTCGTGCGTATGGCGGACGAGCCGCGCTTCGCCATCGTGCGCGGCCTCGCGCAGCTTTTCGATGAGCCGCTGCTGCTGCGCCGCGTCGCGCGCAACGAGCCGCACCCGCTCCTGGACGGAGAAACCAGCGCCTTTGAGAGCTAGAAAGGAAACGATGGATGTGTCGCGATCAAGGATGAATGAAAGGAAGGCCGCCTTCAGTTCATCCGCCATCGCTACGCATTCATCATTCAGGCCGTGAGCATTCTCAGCTTCTTACATAAGCGGATTACGGTGGCGCGCGTGTACGGGATACCGGTGCGCATAGACTATCGCTGGTTTCCGGTTTTCGCCCTCTGCCTGTGGCTGATCGCCTATAACTTGCAGCACGGCTCGATGCGTCTGCCGCTTGAGCGCGGGCCGGGGACGCTGCCGCCCGTCGATGGTCTGACGGCCTGGATTTTCAGCGCCATCACAACGCTCGCACTCTTTCTCTCGGTCTTCGGCCACGAGCTTTCACATGCCCTGATGGGACGCGCCGAGGGCATCGAGATTGAAGAGATAGTGCTTCACCCGTTCGGCGGGCTCGCGCGCCTCAGAAGAGAGCCCGACAGCCCGCGCGCCGAGTTTCGCATCGCGATTGCCGGGCCCGCGGCCAGCTTTCTCTTCTCGGTGCTCGCGCTCGGCGCCATGTACGTGGCCGCCGAAAGCAATCTGATGACGGCCGCGCTCGTCTTCTTTATCGTCGGGGCGGGCAATCTGCTGCTCGCCGTCTTCAATCTCTTTCCGGGCTATCCGCTCGACGGCGGGCGCGTGCTGCGCGCCATCATGTGGCACAGCAGCGGCAACATCCGGGATGCCACGCGCATCGCCGGATTCTGCGGAATGGTGATCGCGGGCGTCCTCATAGTCTTCGGCGTCTTCATGATGACGCGGTTCGCGCTCCTTATGGGGTTGTGGTCAGTGCTCGTCGGTTTCTTCCTGCTTGATGCTGCGGCGAAGGTGGTCAGGCAGGCGAGCGGGACGCGCGCGGCGACGACGACCGTCAGCGAAGAGATGGGCGCGCCCGTGGCGATAGAGCCCGATCTCCTTATCAGCCACTTCATCGAAAGCATTCTCCCCATGTACCCGCAGACCAGTTTCCCGGTCGCCCACCAGCGGCGTCTGCACGGCATCCTGACGCTCGAAGATTTGAAAGCATTGCCACGCGAGCGCTGGAGAATGGTGCGCGCGCGCGACGTAATGCGGCCCGTTGGCCCACAACTCTTCGTAGAGCCATCAATGAGCATCGCCCGCGCCTACGAGCTGATGCAGAAGAACGGGACGGGCTCGCTCGCCGTCGTTGACGGTTCCGGGGAACTCGTCGGTTTCCTCCAACGAAAAGCGCTGGCGAAGGGAAATGCGAAATGAGGGACGCTCTCGCGCGAACGGCTCGGCGCTTTTAATTCATCCCCCGCTCTTCTAATTCATCACGCGCGCGCGCGCCCATGTTCTGGGAGTTCATCGCGTCGGATTTCGCCTTCATCCCGGTCGGCTGGCCGTTGCCTTGCGCCGATTTTTGCCACATAATCCATACGGAGATACAATTTTCGCGCGTGGGGGAGACTGTCAATGTGGGCAGTGATTGGCGCACTGGTCGCCAATGGTCTGATTACGATTTTAAAAGGCATAGGGTTTGCTGTCACCGGCTCTGCCGGTATGGGGGCAGAGGCTTTACACTCTTTGGCCGATACGACCAATCAGGTATTCCTGCTGCTGGGCCTGCGCTTTTACAATCGCCCGGCGACCGAAAAGCATCCGTTCGGTTACGGCATGGAGCGCTTCTTCTGGTCTTTCATCGCCGCCATCTTTATCTTCGGCGTCGGCGCCACCTACGCCGTCTACGAGGGCGTCGAGAAGCTGCGGCATCATGTGCAGCCGGAAAATCTCAAGTGGGCGTACATCATACTCGGCATCTCGTTTCTGCTCGAATCCGCGTCGATCGGCGTCGCCATCTGGCAGGAGGTCAAAGAGGCCCATCACGAGGGCATGAGTTTTATAGAGTACCTTCGTGAATCGAAAGACCCGACCGTTAAGACAGTGCTCTTTGAGGACTCTGCGGCACTGATCGGCATAGTCATCGCGGCAACCGGCATCTACCTGACCGAGCATCATACGGGGCCGGGCGGCGGCGCTTACTGGGACGGGGTGGCTTCGATCAGTATTGGAATCGTGCTCGCGATTGTCGCCTTCGTGCTGGCGCGCATGTCGCGCGGGCTGCTCTTGGGAGAAGCGGCGACGCCTAAGTCGCTTGAGCGTATCCGCGAGGCGATTCTCAAACACCCGAACGTGGTTCAGGTCATAGAGCTTTTGACTATGCATCTCGCGCCGAAGCAGATTCTGATTAACGCGCACATCAATCTGCGCGACCAGTTGGCGACAGACGATATAGAGCAGACCATCGGAGAGATAGAGGAACTGATTAAGCGCGCCGAGCCGAAAGTTCACATGATCTTTTTAGAGACGGCGCGCGAGAGCGAGACCGATACGCGGACGCCGATTCCGCAGCATATCGGATGACGCGGCGCGCGCGTGAGGCGATTCCGGATTTTAGGTTTTGGATTGGCGGTCTGTGGAATTTCAAATCCGTGACACGCAGGATTTGAAATCCCCGTCGAGAACAAAGCGATTCCGAAAATCAGTTTAACCTAAAATCCGGAATCTAAAATTCAAAATGTTATTACTTCTGCCATATCGCGAATATCTTGGAAGGCTCGGCGACCCGCGCAACCTCGCGGACATCGTGCTCGTCTTTCTGATCGTGTATACGGTATTGAAGTTGGTGAGGGGGACGCGCGCCGCGCCGATGGCCGCCGGAATCGCCGCCTTCGCCCTGCTCTACTGGCTGGCGGTCAACCAGGATTTGGCGACGCTCGAATTTGTGTTGCGCGGCGGGCTGCTCTACATCGGCGTCGCCATCATAGTGCTCTTTCAATCGGAAATCCGTCAGGCTTTGATCTCCTTCGGCAACCGTTTTCGCATGCCGTTCACGCGCCGCCAGCCGGGGCAGTTCGGCGAAGGCGTCTACGACGAGATAGTTCTCGCGGCGACGACGCTCGCCTCTACGAAGACGGGCGCGCTGATCGTCATAGAGCGCGGCGTCGGTCTGAAAAACGTCACCGACGGCGGCGTTAAGCTCGACGCCGAGCTGAGCTACGATCTGCTGGTGACGATCTTTAATCCGGCGACGCCCCTGCATGACGGCGCGGTCGTCGTGCGCCGTCATCGCGTCGCGGCCGCCGCCTGTTTTCTGCCCCTGACCTTGAATCCGCGCCTCTCCAAAGACCTCGGCACGCGCCACCGCGCGGCCATAGGCATCACGGAGGATTCGGACGCGGTCGCCGTCGTCGTCTCCGAAGAGACCGGATTGATCTCCTTCGTACAGGCCGGGCAGATCAGGCGCGGTTTGGACGCGACGCGCTTGCGCGCCTCCATCTTTCAGTCGCTCGAAGTCTCAGCCCGGAGACGCGAAAAGGAAGAATCGCTCTCTGCGGAAACGGAAGCGGAGACGGAACGCGCCATCTCGACATGAAAACCTGATCCTCAGCGGGTCGTCAGGGAACGGCTCGAAGCATTGAAGAATCGAATGCTCTTGCGAACTGCGGCGCTGATTGAAAATGGCATTCCGCGAAATAGATGATGAAGAAGAAGCGCCGCGCCGCACTTCCAGGTGGCCGCGCGAGGTCAAGGCGTGGCTGCGCGAAATCTTCGTCGAAGACTGGAATCTGAAACTTCTGGCGCTCGCCATCACGCTCGGGCTCTGGTACGCCGTCACGGGCCAACGCACGCCCTCAACGATCCGGCTCCGAAACGTCCAGCTACAATTCCGCATGCCTGAAGAGATGGAGATCAGCAACGAGCCGCGCGATCTGGTGGAAGTCGTCCTGACGGGCAACAAGCGCGAGCTTGACCGCATCAAGCGCGGCGACCTTGTGGCCTATGTTGACATCAGCCGCTACGCGCCGGGCGAGCGCGTCGTGCAGTTGACGCGCGATACCGTGACGATGGATTTGCCCGATGGCGTCCGCGTCGATGACATTGAGCCAAACGTCGTGCCGCTCAGGCTTGAGCCTCGCGTCGAGGGCTTTGTCGCGGTCGAAGCGCGCCTCGACGGCAAGCTTCCAGACGGCTACGAGTTGTACGGCGTGCATGTCGCGCCTGAAAAAGTGCGCGTGCGCGGGGCCGCCAGCCACATCAATGCCCTGCAGAAAGCGCCGACCGAAGTGATCTCGCTCGCCGGGCGAAAAGAGAGCTTCCAAATTCAGCAGGCGGCCATCGAAATCTCGGATCAGAGGGTGAACGTGCTCGATACGGTCGTCAACGTGAGCCTTGATATTGGCGAGCAGCGCATTGAAAAGAGCTTCGCGGGCATTCCCGTGCGTGAAAGCTCGGGCGCAACCGCGCGCCCCGAAATCGCGACCGTCACTCTCTACGGCCCGCGTTCCTTAATCGAGCAGTTGCGCGCCGAGACCATGCAGATTCTTCTGGACGAGAGCGCGGACGGCTCGATCACGCCGCGATTGATCTTGCCGCCCGAAGTTGAGGGCCGCGTCGTGCTGCGCTCTACCCATCCATCGGGCTTCTCCATCATCAGATAAGCCAGCAAGGTCATAAGCGGCAAGTCATAAGTCGCCCCTGAGTTGAGACGTTGAGACCTGTGAGCTATGGCTTTTTGGATTTATGAAAAAACTTTTCGGCACAGACGGAATACGCGGCGAGGCGGGGCTTTTCCCGCTCGATGCGGCTACGGTAAGCACGCTCGGTCGGTCGCTGGCACGCCATCTGGCGGAGCGACCGGAATCCCACGACGCCGCTCCGCGCATCGTCACGGGACGCGATACGCGCCAGTCCGGCGCATGGATCGAGCACGCTTTTATAGAGGGCGCGCGCCAGGCCGGAGCCCTTTGTCAATCGGCCGGAGTGATTACAACACCCGGCGTCGCCTTCCTCGCGCGCACTCTTGCGGCGGATGCGGGCGTCGTCATCAGCGCCTCGCATAATCCTTATCAGGATAACGGCATCAAGATTTTTTCGCCTTCGGGGCGTAAGCTCGATGACGCGACCGAACGTTTGATCGAAGCCGACATCAAGACAGTAGAGACGCGAGACCGCGCGGGCGCGGAAGAGAAACGGACGCCCGCCGAGGAGCTGGAATCCGCCGAGAGCGCCCGTTTGAAAGAGCGCTACCTGGATTACCTCTCCGGAGAGGTCGCCGCCGGTCTCTCGCTTGAGAAACTGAGCCTTGCGGTCGATTGCGCCAACGGCGCGGCCTCCGAGCTTGCGCCAGCCCTTTTCCGAAAGCTCGGTGCGCGCGTCGTCGCCATCAACTGCACGCCAGATGGCCGCAATATCAATCGCGACTGTGGCTCGCTGCACATAGAAGGTCTCAGGCGCGCCGTTCTCGAACACCGCACGCACCTCGGCGTCGCCTTCGACGGCGACGCAGACCGCGCTCTCTTCGTTGACGCTCGCGGCGAGTTCGTTGACGGCGACGCCACGCTCTGGATCATGGCGCAGTACCTTGCGTCGCGCGAAGAGTTGAAGAACGGTATGGTCGTCGCCACCGTGATGAGCAACATCGGTCTTGAGATCGCTCTGCGCGCGCGCGGCTGGGAGCTTCGGCGCACGGATGTCGGCGACAAGTATGTGCTCGAAGAACTGCTCAGTACGGGGGCGGCCGTCGGCGGCGAGCAATCCGGCCACATCATCTTTCCGCGTCAGAGCCTGGCGGGCGATGGGCTTATCACTACTCTCGCAGTGTTGCGCGCGATGCATGATGCGGGCATGGGCCTGGACGAACTGACCGTAGGATTTACGCGCTACCCGCAGGTGCTCGTCAATGTGAGAGTGCGCGAGAAGCGCCCTTTCGATGAGGTCGCGGAGATTGCGCGCGCCGCCCACGAGACCAGTGAAAAGCTTGGGACGCGCGGGCGGCTGCTCCTGCGCTATTCCGGGACGGAACCCCTGGCGCGGGTTATGATCGAAGGCGAGCAGCAGGACGTGATTGAGCGGTACGCAGAGACTCTGGCCACAACCATCAGGGAAACGCTCGGCGCAGCTTGAGGAAGCGCCGAGCATGAAATTTTTGCTCGGTCAGCGGTGTAAGACTTACACTGCGGGACGGTTTTTACAGTCCCCACGGAGCCCGAATTTTGCGAGTCGGAGGGGGTCGAGCCAGTAAAAAAGGGCTCGCACGCGGCGAGCAATTTCCCGCTTGACATGGCATAGCCATTGCGATGTATATTGTGGGGCAAGAGAGACGGTTGGTGAATCCTCCGTCTCAAGTGGTTGCTGGGGTGAGGACAGTGACCACGAATATGAATGGGTGCGACACACTCCCACGTTGTCGCGCCCATTCGCTTTTTTATGTAAAGCGAAACGGGCGCGGGGCCGCACCCCTGTACGGCCCGACTTCGTGTTAGAATCCAAAACAGGCTTGCTCGTCGTAACTGTTTTTGAATTTTAATACTCTGGATTGTTCCTCGCTTCTCATGAATACCAGCCAATATCGACGCGAGTTCGCCGACTATAGCTCGGCCCTTGAGCTTGCGCATTACCAGCACCGTGCCGGTCTGGAACCGGAACTCGATACAGAACCCATCTACGAGCGCTACGGCGATCTCTTCACACGCCAGGCGATCGAAGACCTCAAGCGCGCCCTGGACGAAGCGCCACCCGATCAGGAGACAGAGCGCGCGGGCCTGCATGCGCTCTGCGGCGCGGCGCGCATCGGCTACCTTGAGCGGCATGCCAGGGAAGCGACCGACGAGCGTGCGCTCTGCGAATCAAAGGCGCGCGTCGAATGGGAAGGCGCGTCCATTTCGGCCCACAGCGTCCCGAAAAAGATCGGCAACGAGCCAAAGGCTTCGCGCCGTAGCGAACTGATGGCGCGCTGGATCGACGCGATTGAATCTTGCAACGACCTGCGGGCGACGCGCCTGGAATCTTTTCAGGAATCCGCGCGCACGCTCGGCTTCGATTCCTATCGCGCGCTCTTCACAGAGGTCACGGGCACGGATTACGAGAAACTCGCCGCCTCCGCGAGAGCTTTTCTTGAGCAGACGGAAGGCCCATACATGTCTGCGCTGTCGAGGGCGACGGCGCGTGACCTCAAGGATGTCGAGCGCGGCCAGCTCGGGCACGCCGATTTTCTCTTCTTCCAGCGCATGCCGCGTCTCGACCCGTTCTTCCCCGCGCGCGATGCGCTCAAGACCTACGCGGCGACGATGAGGGATTTAGGGATCAGCGTCGAGCAGCAGAAGAATATACATATAGACGACGAGCAGCGCCCGCTGAAGAATCCGCGCGCCGCCTGCTTTCGCGTCCGCGTGCCCGATGATGTCCGATTGCTGCTCGCCCCCATCGGCGGCGCTTACGATTACACGACGCTCTTTCACGAAGCGGGACACGCGCAGCATTTCGGCTGGGCCTCGCGCGAACTAGCGGCTCGCCATCCGGAGTTCGTCTACTCGTCCGATCATGCCACCACCGAAGCCTATGCTTTTCTCTTCAACTACCTGTTTCAAGACCCCGTATGGCTCGTAGAGCATCGGGCGGGGACGAGCCCCGAACAGGCGCGCGACATCGTGCGCGACCTGGCGTTGCTGGCGGCGCACACGATCAGGCGTTCATGCGCCAAGCTGAATTATGAGATCGCCCTTTATGATAGCCCGCAGATGCGTTCCGAGCAGCTATCCTTAACCTACGCACGGCTGCAAACCGAAGCGACGGGGTTTCGCCGCCATCCGTCTCTCTATTTATGGGACGTGGACGACGGCTTTTATGCGGCCGCGTACCTGCGCGCGTGGGCTTTCGAGGCGGGCTTGCGCGAACACCTTCGCACGCGCTGGGGGCGGCGCTGGTGGGCCTCGCGCAAGGCGGGCGACGAGTTGATCGATCTCTGGAACACGGCCTCGCGTTACACTGTCGAAGAACTGGCGCAACTCATAGGCTTCGGGGAAATCAGTTTTGATTTTCTGGCCCGGACGCTCATCGAAGCGATGCGCGAGGATTGAGGGGAACAGAGAGAGTGCCGGAACGTTTGCGCTTGCGCCTCGGGGCGCGCCATCCCCTACAGTACGAGATTATTATAGGCGCGCTCGCGCTTCGTCGGCTGGGCGAAGAGGCGCGTAGAGCCTTGCCCGTGGCTGCGCGCCGCATCGCGCTCATCTCTAACGAGACGGTTTTCAAGCTCTACGGGGCAGACGCTATGCGGAGCCTGCGCGCCGCGCGCTTCCTTCCGTCGCCGTGGCTGATGGGAGACGGCGAGCGTCATAAGAATCTACGCACGCTCGGGCGCGCACTGGAATTTTTCTCCGAGGCCGGGTTGGAAAGAAGCGATGCGGTGATCGCGCTCGGCGGCGGCGTCGTCGGCGATCTGGCGGGATTTGCGGCCGCCGCATACTTGCGCGGCGTGGCGTTCCTGCAAGTGCCGACCACCCTGCTCGCTCAGATAGATGCTTCCGTTGGAGGCAAGACGGCCATTAACCTTGCCGCCGGAAAAAACCTGGCCGGAGCATTTCACCAGCCGCGCGCCGTCCTGATCGACACGGCGACGCTCAAGACTTTGCCCCGCAGAGAGTTGACCGCCGGATGGTGTGAAGCCGTCAAACAGGGTGCGGCCGGAAGCCGCCGTCTCTTCGACAAAACCACCGGCTTCCTGCGCCGCGAGCGGCAGGAGAGTTCGCCGCCGTCCTCTGGTCTGGATCAACTCATCGCCGCGCAGTGCGCCTTCAAGGCAGAGGTCGTCGCCCATGACGAGCGCGAAGAGGTGGCGCGCACGGACAATCGCTCGCGCCGCATCCTGAACTTCGGTCACACGACGGCGCACGCGCTCGAAGCGGCGACCGGCTTCCGCCGTTTCCGTCATGGCGAGGCCGTCGGCTACGGGATGCTCGTCGCCGGGGAGGTTTCCGTCGGGTTAGGCTTACTAGACGCTTCGGAGTTAGAATTGCTTCGCGCCGCCGTAGGCTTGTGCGGGCGGCTGCCTCGCGCCGACGACCTGGATCAGGACGTGATCCTCAGTGCGCTCTCCCATGATAAAAAGCGCGTCGGCGGCCACCTTAAATGGGTTCTGCTTGAGCGTATCGGTCGCGCGCGCATCGTCGATGAGAGAGATATTCCGCCGCGACTCTTGCGCGCCTCACTCCGCGCCGCTTTCAAAGCCGTCCAAGTCTCTTGAAGATTGAGGGCAAGGAGTAAAAAGAGCATGCACCAATCAAAGGCTTCCCGTGCAGCCTCCGAGAGGCGAGCAGAGCGTGGTGGGACGCGCCTCAAATTTCTGATCGTCGTCATCCTCCTCGCCGCCGTCGCATACGCCGGTTACCAGTACGTCCCCGTGGCGTATCAAGCCTATCTGTTCAAAGATTACATGCAGCAGAATGTGGACAAGGCCGCGGCGATGGGCCAACCCGCCGACTGGGTAGTGACGCAGCTAAAGGCGGGCGGCGCAGAATACGGCGTACCGGCAAACGCGGAGATCAAGGTGGAGCCGCGCAACGGACGCATGGAGGCGAGGGTTCGCTTCGCGCGCCTCGTCCCGCTGCCCTTCTATACCTACCAGTACGATTTCGACCACACGGTTAGAAGCAGCGAGCTATTCGCGCCAAAGTAAAAACTCCGAGACGCGCTCGCCTCTCTTCATTTCGCCGCAACAGGGTTTTCTATCTTGAATAGACGGTGAAGTGGGCCGCACACGCTCACCAACGCACGCGCGGATTTTACCCGATGGTGGTGAGAGCGCGCGGCAGCGTCGCGCTCTGGGCCGCGCTCAGGTTCTGTAGCTGGACGAGTCCGGCGGGCGCTGAGCCGAGCCACGTCGTCGGGCAGACGCCGCAGCGCGTACACTGATCTACAGACGGGCAGGGCGCTGTCGATCTGGCGACGTGTGCCCTCTCGTGCTCCTTCTGCATAAAGTCGCGAGAGAGACCGGCATCGACTATCTCCCAGGGAAGC
The DNA here is from genome assembly GCA_035940775.1 of Pyrinomonadaceae bacterium. Taxonomy (GTDB): domain Bacteria; phylum Acidobacteriota; class Blastocatellia; order Pyrinomonadales; family Pyrinomonadaceae; genus DASQYE01. The sequence goes on from DASZEN010000004.1 coordinate 155,898, forward strand.
TGCTCTTCGTAGCTTCGGTCGCGGCTCGTATAGAAGGACGGGTCGATGCCCGTTTCGCGTATGGCCGCATGGAGGTCGCCGCCCGCGCGTGCCGCCGCTTCGATCAGTCGCGCCGTTCGACGGTCGCCTGACGAGAAGAGCGCCTGTTCATGCGCGATGCGCGCGGACATGGCGCGCACCTCGACGTTCGGGATGCGGGCCAGATTCCTGGAGACCCATTTCAAGCGGCGCTTCAACTCACGTTCGCCGCAGATGGCGTCCCACTGCAAGGGCGTGTTCGGCTTCGGCACGAAACCGTTCAGCGACGGGATGATCTTGCCCGCGCGGCCGAAATGTTTTCCCGCTTCGAGCATCCTGTCCTTGATGCGCTCGACCAGCACGATCATCTCTTCGAGGTCTTCGTCCGTTTCGGTCGGCAGGCCCACCATCAGGTAAAGCTTGACGGTCAGCATGCCGCGATCGAAGACCGCGCCGCAGATGTCCACGATCTCATCGTTGGTCAGGTTCTTATTGATGACTTTACGCAGGCGGTCTGAGCCGGTCTCAGGCGCGACCGCGATCTGCTGATCGCGCGACTCCACGAGCGCGTCCAGCAGTTCGTCCGAAATCTGGTCGAGCCTGAGCGAAGAGACCGAGATGCGATACTCCATCGCCCTGAGACCCTGAAGGATTTCGCCGATCTCCGGATGATCGCATACGGCCGTCGAGACCAGCCCGATCTTATCCGTACGCCCGCGCCACTCCGCAGCTTTCGCCAGCACGTCGCGCGCAGGCACGACGCGCGGCGGCCAGTAGTTGAATCCGGCCCAGCAGAAGCGGCATCCCTGAGAGCAGCCGCGCGAAATCTCTATCAGAAAACGCTCGCCCATCTCAGCCCGTGGGGCCCAGATGAAGGTTGACGGCGCGAAGACTTCGGTGCTCCGCAGTTGCTCGGCGACCTCAAGATCGCCGCGACGAATCGCGCGCCGGAGGCTGCCCTCCTTCGGATTCTCAGCCGAGACGGCGCGGCCCACCCGCGCGGGCACGCCCGTCACGCGCGGCGTGTAGGCCGAGATTGTGCCGTCCGGGTTGTACTCGACATCGTAGAGCGACGGCACGTAGAAGCCTCGCCCCCGTCGCGCCAGGGCGAGCAGAATCTCTTCCTTCGTTTCGTGCTCGAAAATGGCATCGACGAACTGCGGCCCGAGGATTTCGCCTTCGCCGACGCCGATTACGTCCGTGAAATCGGCAATCGGCTCCGGATTGAGGAACGACGCCGCGCCGCCCATCAGCACGAGCGGGTCGTAAGAGGTACGCTCGCGGGCCCACACGGGAATACCACTGAGGCGCAGGATTTGGGCCATGTAGAGGTAATCGGTCTCGAACGAGATGGAGAAGGCTAAACAATCGAAGTCGCGCACGGGCGTTTGCGATTCCAGCGAAAGGAGCGGCGTGCCGCCTTTTTCGTACTCGCGCAGCTCTTCCGCGTCGGGCAGAAAAACACGCTCGCAGGAGACTTCCGGAATCTTGTTGAACAGCTCGTACATCGCCTGAAATCCCAGATTCGCCATGCCTATGGCGTACACGTTCGGGTAACAGAGGGCGATGCGAAGCCGCGCGCCGCGCTTCAATGTCCAGCCGTCTTCGGCTGCCAGCTTTTGCTTATAACTTTCGACGATTCGCTTCATAAAATAAAGAGTTTAGAGGCCCGAAGGGGGAGGAGAGTTGTACGAGCGGGCGCTATTCTTTCGGCTCCGGGCGACAGTCTCTAAACTCCATGACCAGTGGTGTTACCTCTGTGCGTTCTCAAGAAACGCTTTCAGCTTTCGGGAGCGCGACGGGTGGCGCAGCTTTCTGAGCGCCTTGGCCTCTATCTGGCGAATGCGCTCGCGCGTCACGGCGAAATGCTGGCCCACCTCTTCGAGCGTGTGCTCCGACCCGGACGTGCCGAGCCCGAAGCGCATCTTGATGACCTTCTCCTCGCGCGGCGTCAAGGTCGCCAAAACCTCGTCCGTAATCTCTCGCAGGTTGGAGGCGACGACGGCATCCGCCGGGTTCATGATCGACTTGTCCTCTATAAAGTCGCCGAGGTGCGAATCGTCCTCTTCGCCGATGGGCGTTTCCAGCGAGATGGGCTCCTGCGCGATCTTCAAGACCTTGCGAACCTTCGAGACGGGGATGTCCATCTTCCTGGCGATCTCTTCGCTTGTGGGCTCACGACCCAACTCCTGCACCAGTGCGCGAGAGGTGCGGATCAGCTTGTTGATCGTCTCGATCATGTGCACCGGGATGCGTATGGTTCGCGCCTGATCGGCAATCGCACGGGTTATGGCCTGACGGATCCACCACGTCGCATAGGTGGAGAACTTGTAGCCTCGCCGCCATTCAAATTTATCGACAGCCTTCATCAGGCCGATGTTGCCCTCCTGAATGAGGTCTAAAAACTGTAGGCCGCGATTGGTATATTTTTTGGCGATGGAGACGACCAGGCGCAGGTTGGCCTCGACCAATTCGCGTTTGGCCTGCCCGGTCTGCTGCTCGCCCGCGATGATGGCCAGGAGCGAGCGTTTGATCTCGACGGGCGAGACCGCGTATTCGGCTTCGACCTGCGAGAGCTTTTTCCTGGCCGCCGCTATCCGTCGCTTGTACTCCTTCTCGTCCTCCGGCTTGATCCGCTTCTTATTTAGTTTTTCGGTGAAGCTTTCAAGCTCGCGCTCGGCGGCGCGTACTTCTTTCTGAACGCTGCGAATCGAGTTGATGAGTCGCTGGCGGGCACGCTCCGTCAGGTTGAGGCGTCCGATCTCCTGCGCGATCTCAAGCCGCATGCGCGCGACCTTACGGCGCAGCCGCAGCACCTTCTTGCTCTTTTTGCCGCGCGTCACCTTCTGCTCGGCGCGAAGGCGTTCCCACTCCTTGATGCCGGTGCGATAAATCTTCCGTATGTTTTGAATGCCTTCGATAGTCCACTTCAGGTACTCGTCCGCCTTATCTTCGTCGCCCGTCAATTCCGCCTGTTCCGAGAAGGTAACGATGTCGCGTATGTTGGCCGTGTTCGCTTCCAATTCGTCGCCGATGCGCAGCAGCTCTTCGACGGCGATGGGCGAGCGCGCGATGGCCTTCTTGGTCTTGATCTGGCCGCGCTCGATTCGCTTGGCGATGTTGACTTCGCCCTCGCGCGTCAGGAGCGGGACGACGCCCATTTCGCGCAGGTAGAGGCGCACCGGGTCGTTCGTCTTTTCGAGCACCCCGGCGGACAAATCCAGCTCGATGTCTTCGTCAATCGCTTCGTCTTCGTCGTCCGTGGCGATGGCCGCCGCCTGTTCGATGAGCCGTTCGTCGGAGTCGGCGACCGCAATGTTCGAGCCTTCGAGCTTCTGTAGCACATCCTCTATGTCGTCGGGAGAAACGACATTGTCCGGCAGCTCGCGGTTCAGGTCATCGAAGGTCAGGTACTTCTTGTCACCCCCGAGTTCCAGCAGGCGCTGCATTACATCGTCACGATCTTTTTCTTCGATGCTCAATGTCCACTCACCCCATATGCGCTCTCTTCGGTGCGAGGTAAGAGCGCGCTCCTGCGACGCGACAATTCCAGGTGTTCTAAAGCGAGGCGGTCGAGTCGCTCACTATCGCCCGCGCGTTCGGCGGTTGCAATCTCCGCGCCAAGCTCGCCTATGCGGCGATCAACGGCCATCAAACGCAGGGCCGAGAGACAGCTTTCGGCGATCACCGAGAGGTCGTCCAGGGCTTCGCCGTCGGCGCGCTCCGGCTCGTTCATCAGGAGCAGCGGCACGAGGTCTGCGGCCACGGGGTCGTCTGCCGTCTTCTCGTTCAGTGAGCTGAAATCTATGCTCCGTCCTTCCTCGTCCAATTCGACGAGGGCGCGGAAGACGGCGGCGGTCGGCAACTCCTGGTAATCAGCCGCTTCCATGCGCGGCAGGATGGAGCGGCGCAATTCCTCGTCCGTGAGGAGCAGTTCCAGCAGTCTCTGCTCGGCGACGGTCACCTGCGCGCCCGCCGCGCGGGCGACCCTTTGCTTGACGGTCGAGGCGTCGCCGCCTCCGCCGCCTCCCGCGCCTCCCTTAACCATCTGCCACAGCTCTTTGCGCAGCGTCGCCTCTTCAACGCGCAGCGCATCCATCGCTATGTCAAAGTATTCGCGCTTTTGTATGCTGTTACGGACGGCGCGAATATAGGGGAGCACTTCCTCGACCGCTTCGGCCTTCTCGGCCGGTCGATGAAGGTTACGATCCTTTACCGCTTGATCGAGCGCGAATTGTATGTGGGGGAGTGCCTTGCCTCGCCGCTCGTGATATGCCTCGGCACCATTTTGTCTGATGTATTCGTCTGGGTCGGCATTGTCCGGCAGAACCAGCACCTTGACCTCGAAGTCTTCCGCGAGGAGCGTTTCGATAGCACGCTTGGCCGCCTGCACGCCTGCCCTGTCGCCATCATAGTTGATGACTACTTTGCGCGCAAACCTTCCTAAGAGCCTAGATTGATCCGGCGTCAAAGCCGTCCCCAAACTCGCCACCATATTGCGCACGCCCGCCTGGTAAGGCACGATCAAATCCAGATAGCCTTCGACGAGAATGGCAAACCTGCGCCGCCGTATGTCGTCGCGCGTCTGATGCAGTCCGTAGAGGTGTCGCCCCTTGGTGTAAGCAGCCGTCTCGGGCGAGTTCAAATACTTCGGCTCGCCGTCGGCCGCCAGAGTCCTTCCGCCGAAGGCGACGGCGCGGCCCTGCGCGTCCAACACCGGAAAGATCACACGAGCGCGAAAGCGATCATAAAAACCGCCCGCATCCTTTTTGACGACGAGCCCGCTGCGCTCGATCTGCGCCAGCGTCGCGCCGCGTTCTCTCAGGTGAGCCGAAAGCGCGTCCCAGCGATCCGGCGCATAGCCGAGCCGAAAAACCTTGCGCGTCTCGTCCGTGATTCCACGGCCCGACAGATACTCGCGCGCCGCGCGCGACTCAGCGCCCGTGCCCTGCTCCAACTGCGCCTCCCACCACTCAAGCGCCCAGGAGTTCAGCTCTATAATCTCGTCCGAATCGCGACGACGCGCCTCGAACCGCTTATCCTCCTCCATCGCTGGAAGCGCGACGCCCGCCTTCCCGGCCACAATCCTGACCGCCTCGGGGAACGTCACGCGCTCAATCTCCATCACGAAATTGAAGACGCTCCCGCCCTTCCCGCAGCCGAAACAGTAGAAGATGTCTTTGGCCGGATTGACGGAGAAGGAGGGCGTCTTCTCCTGGTGAAAGGGGCAGCACGCCATCCAGTTCGCGCCCTTCTTCTTCAAAGAGACGTAGTCCTGTATGACGCGCACGATGTCCGCCTGGCGGCGAAGGTCGTCGATGAAGGTTTGCGGAAAGCGCATCGTCTTTGAACCGTCGGATTGAGCTACTCTCGCGGACGCTACCTGGACAGCGCCTGGGCCAACTCTCGCAGGAGCGCCGCGCAGTCGCCGCGCCACGCGCTGCCGTGCATGCAGGCCAGCGTCAGGGGGTCTGTCAAAGCAAGGCGCTCGATCAGCTCGCGCGCGTTCTTGGTATGCGAGAAGTAGTCCATCTGGTGACGGAACGCCTCGCTCGGGCCGAGTATGTCTGATTCCGTGAGCGGAACGTCGCCCGTGCCGGGCTGCGTGAAGAGATCGCTACACAGCAGCGTTCGCGTCTCGGTCTCCATCAGATAGCCGCATTCCCAGGCGTGCGGCATGTGCGGAGCGTCGAACCACTGGACGGAGTGACGACCCAAAGAGACGGTCTCGCCATCGGCGAGCGCGCGCGGCGGACGATCCGCCACGTCTCCTACAGAAACGAGCGCGGCCACTTGGCCGCAGAGCGGGGCGGCGCGCGGCGCCAGGGCGAGCCATTCGTTGAGAGAGCCGCATTCATCCGCCTCGAAGTGCGAGAAGGCGACGTGGCGCAGTGCCTCCGGGGGCATGACGTGGCCCACGGCCTCGCGTACGAGCGGGAACAGCTTGCGTGGGCCCGTGTGAAACAGCAACGGCTCATCATCCATGATGAGGTACTGGTTGAAGGAGAAGCCCCCGGGCGAAATCTCCTCCGGGAGCGGCGTGTTGATGCGATAGATGCCGTCGGCGATCTCGTGAACATTAGTGCCTGATTGTATGTTGGTGATGCTCATGTAAGGTGTACCCCCAATTCCAGAGATTAAACGCAGCCTGCTTGAAAAGGGACGTGGGCGCCAACCCCCGCGCTCGCGCCGTCATTGCCTCAACTCGACGAGGGTCGCGCCCGCGCCGCCCTGATCCGGAGGGGCGGCGGAGAAGCGCGCAACGTGCGGGTGGCCGTTGAGGAGCTTGGCGATGGCTTTGCGCAGCGCGCCCGTCCCGTGACCATGTACGATGCGAACCTGATTCATGCTGTTGAGAAATGCTTCGTCCAGAAACTTGTCCGCTTCGTCAACGGCCTCGTCCGTCGTGCGACCGATGAGGTTGATTTCGGCGCGCGCGCCCGCCTCCGTGTCGCTCAGACGAAGCTCGGTTCCGCGCGAGACCCGCAGGCGCGCGCCGCGACCCGTAGCGGACGGCGGCTCGGCGGCCTCGACCAGCTCAAGGTTAGAGACCTTTTCTCTGAAGCGCAAAGACTTGACGCGCACTTCCGCGTCGTCGCCGCTGAGCTTATCGACGATGCCGATTGACCCGAAGGAGAGCAGGCGGACGCTGTCCCCGACCTTGAGCGCGCGTGGCGCGGCCGCGGCGCGATGCGCCGCGGTCGTTTCGGTCTCGGCGGGCGAATCGAAATCCAGTACCTGGCGGTCGCGCACGACGCGGACGGGGCGCGAGGTTGAGCGCGCATCCGCGCTCCGTGAAGCAGATGCGGCGCGGGCGGCGCGCTGCGCTTCGCGTTTCAATTCCGCAGAGCGTTTCTGTGCTTCGCGCTCGACGCGCGCACGCCCCGCCGCGTCCTCTACTTTGGAGACCAGCTCGCGCGAGCGCTTCTCGAACTCTTCGACGGCCGCGCCAAGCTCGCGCTCGAATACAGACTGGCGCTCGCGCTCTCGCCGCGCGGCCTCCACGCCAAGCGCAGCATACTTTTCGGCGACGGCCGCGCGCTCCTCCTCCAATGCGCGGCGGAGTGCTTCGGCCTCTTCGGCCTCGGTCTTGATACGGCGCAGGTACGTGGCCGCGTCGCGCGCAGAGACCTGCACGTGCTCGGACGCTCGGCGCACGATCTCTTCCGGGAAACCGAAGCGGCGCGCGATCTCCAGGCCCGAAGAGGAACCGGCGATGCCGACGAGCAGCCTGTAGGTCGGCTGCAAACTCTTTTCGTCGAACTCGACGCTCGCGTTGATGACAGCCTCTTCGTTGGCCGCATACATCTTCAAGCCGCTGTAGTGCGTCGTCGCCAGCACGTGAGCGCCGCACGCGCGCCGGAAGTGATCCACCACCGCCACGCCCAGTGCCGAACCCTCCTCCGGGTCAGTCCCCGTCCCGACCTCGTCCAGAAGCACGAGCGCGGGCGCTTCGCACAGCTCGATCATGCGGCTGATGTTGGCGACGTGCGAGGTGAAGGTCGAAAGGTTGGCGGCGAGCGATTGATGATCGCCTATGTCGGCGAGTACGGAAGCGTAAAAAGGGATGCGCGCGGAGCGGGCCGGGACGGGCAGTCCTGAAAGAGCGGCGAGCGCGAGCAGGCCCGTCGTCTTGAGGACGACAGTCTTACCGCCTGCGTTCGCGCCGCTGATGACCATCACAGAATGCTCCGGGTCGAGCGAGAATGAGACGGGAACGACCGCGCCGCCCGTGGCGCGCAGGTTCTCTTCGAGCAGCGGATGACGAGCGCCCGCGAGTTCGAGCGTTCCGCTCTCGTTGATCTCGGGGACGACGCAATCGAAGCGCGCCAGAAACGCCGCCTTTGCACCGACAAAATCCAGCTCGGCGACAGCCCGCGCCGCCAGTTCAAGCGCGGGCAGCGCCGCGCGCAACTCCTCCGTCAGGGTGAAGAGAATACGGCTGATCTCGCGCTCTTCGGTCTCGCGCAGCGCCTGCAAATCGTTGTTGGCGTCGATGGTTTCCAGCGGTTCTATAAAAAGGGTCGCGCCCGAGGAGGAGACGCCGTGCGCGACGCCCTGGATGCGACCGCGATGATCGGACTTGACGGGAATCACAAAGCGGTCGTTCCTGACCGTCACCAGCTCGTCCTGAATGGCCGCTTCGCTTCGTCGCATCAAGCCTTCGAGCGAGCGCGTGATCGAAGAGCGCAGGCGCGTGATGTCGTGGCGTATGCGCGCCAATTCCGGGCTCGCGCGATCATCCAGCTCGCCGCTCGGCAGAATCTTGGAAGAGACGCGCGCCGCCAGGCTGTGCAACTCGCGCGGCAGAGCTTCGACCGTCTCCCACAGGACGGGCGCTACGCCTCGCTCGGAGAGAATACTGGCGCGCGCCGCGAGAGCCTGCTCGCAAAGTCGCGCCAGCTCAAGTATGGCGAGCGGTTCGAGAGTCGCGCCCACAATGTTGAGACGCGCGAGCGCGGCGGTCGGGTCGGCCAGCTCGCTGAAAGACCATGCCGCGCCGCGCTGCCGCAACTCGACGCATTCGTTGACGGCGCGGAGCGCGCGCCCGAGCGCCGCCAGATCATCCAGGGGCGCGAGAGCATCGAGACGCGCCCTCCCCATGGGCGTCTGCGCGCCGCGACGCACCAGCGCGCGCAGCTCCGAATATTCCAGCGTTCTAAACGCTTGATCGTTCATCGTTCTTGAAAAGCTAAAAGAGAGTTCCTTCCGACACCTATCTTAACACTCGCACGGACGGGCGAAAACCGAACGGGCTGGCGACCGCTTATGATATTTCGGTTGCGCTTTCGGGCGTCAGTCTGTTCTTGCGATCAGCGCGGCGAAGATTTCCAGGACGGGTTTGCTGTAGCCGCGCAGCATGCCCAGGCGCTTGAGGTCGTCCCATTCGTCGTTCGTGTCCGTCTGACGAATCTGGCGATAGTTTTGCGCGGCTTCGTCCTGTTGGCCCATGCGGTAGAGGATGGCGGCGATCCCGGCCTTGTATCTGAGGTCGCGTGTCTTGTTGAGCTGGGCGGCGCGTTGCTCGGTCTTGAGCGCTTCGTCAAGGGAGTTGCGCGCGAGCAGGACGAGCGCCCTGGTGTCAAGGTATGAGGGATCGTCCGCTTTGAGTTTAAGAGCCTGATCGGCCTCGCTCATGGCTTCGTCGAGCTTGTCGCGGCGCAGCAGGACTCTTGCGAGCGCGTTGCGCAGGGCCGGGTTGCGGGGCGCAAGCTTGACGGCCGAGCGCAGCGTCGCTTCGGCTGCGTCCGTATGATCCTTGACGGCGTAGAGCGTGCCGAGCGTGAGCAGCGTATCGACGTTGGCCGGATCCAGACGCGCCGCCGTGTCGTATTCCGTGATCGCTTCGTCATAACGCTGCTGGGCCCTGTAGGCCGCCGCCAGCTTGAGATGCGCTTCGGTGTCATCAGGGTCTTCCTTCAATACCTCGCGAAGCTCAACTTCGGCCTCGTCATATTTCTTCGCGCGAAAGAGAGAATCGGCGTGCGCCGGACGCTCCTCCGCGGGTGTGTCGCTGACGGGGACGGCGCGTTTCAAATCGACCGCGACGGGCGGCGTCCAGCTCGCAGCAATCTTCACGTCCCTGTACCAGGGCCGGTAGCCGCTCGCGATCACCCGCACATTGCGCAGGCCCACGGGCGCTTGAACCGAGAACTCTTTCGTCCCGCCGACCGTCCCGGCCTTTTCGTCATCCACGTAAATCACGCTTCCGGCCGGAGCGGTCAAACGCAGCGTGCCCGCAGCCATATTTACGACCACGGCATCTTTGGCGACGGGCTGCAATATACCGGGCGCTTGCGTGCTTTCATTCTGCTCCGTGACGGCGTAGCGATGATAGAGCGAGACGCCGAGGTATGCGACTCCGCCGCCGAGGGCGACGAGCAGCAGTCCGAGCGCCGCGAGACGTGCCCATCCGGGAATCCCTCGCGGCTTCGCTTCGACCGGGGCGGCGGCGGCGACGACTGCTTCTTCTTCCTGCCGCCCGGCGAGAGCGGGCGCGAGGCTCTGCGCGCGGGCCTGCGCCGAGCGCGGAACGAGCGTCAGCTCGCCGTCGGGCTCGACACCTGTTGGCCCATCGGGCTCGGTCGTAACGGCCCAGGGGCTTGCGACGTTTGAAGCCTGATAGGCGACGATGCTTTCACGCAGCGACTCCTCTGTAGTGCGCTGAGCCTCGGCGGCGATGCGCGCCTCGCTATTGATGCCCGCATCTGTATTGATGCGCCCCTCACTATTGAGGCGCGCTTCCTCGGCTTGATGCGCCTCTTCAGGCGGGCGCGCGTCTTCGATTTGTCTGGCCGCTTCGGCTGACAGTTGGACGGGGGGCGCTTCTTCGGTTTGGCGCGCGGCTTCGATTGGCGGCGGTGATGACGCCGCAACTACAGCCTCTGCCGCCGCCGCTTCGGCCCGTCTCGCCTGTTCCAGTCGGCGCGCTTCGGCCTCCGCCATAGCTTCCTTAGTCGTAGGCTGGCGCGGCTTCTCGTTGTCCGCATCCAGCTCACCCGCGATCATCTCCTGCGTCCGGCGCAGGCCGCCATGCGTCGAGCGGGCCGTGACCAGATAGCTTTCGTTGTAGGCGCGACGCAGTTCGGCCGCGAACTCGGCGGCGGTCTGCGGACGGTCGTCCCTGTCCTTTTCGAGCGCGCGAAGAATGACGCGGCTGACGGCCTCGGGAACCTCGGGCGCGAACGTCGTCAGGGGCGGCGGCACAGCTTCGAGGTGCTGCCGACGCATCTCGGAAGTCGTGCGCCCGATGAAGGGCGTTCGCCCGGCGAGCAACTCGTAGAGCGTACAGCCGAGCGCGTAAATATCGGTTCGCCCGTCAAGGCCACGGATGCCGGAGCCCTCGCCGAACCACTGTTCGGTGGACATGTAAAAGGGCGTGCCGATGGGCGTCCCGTATTGCGTCAATTGCATGGAGGCATCGCCGCCCTGCTGGCTGCCGCGCAGCTTGACGATACCGAAGTCGGCGATCTTGATCGTCCGCAGGATGTGGCCGCTGACCGTCTCCTCCTGTGCGCGCAGGATATTATCCGGCTTGAGGTCGCGGTGAATAATGCCGCGCTCGTGCGCCGCCGAAAGAGCATCGCAGACGGCCTCGGCCACCTCCAGAACTTCGTCGAGCGTGAGACGGCCGCGACGCCGCAGGTCTTCGCGCAGGCTGTGGCCCTCGACCATCTCCATCACCATGTAGGTCAAACCGGGCACGGAGCGATCCAGGTCGTAGACGGTGACGGTGTGTTGGTGACGCATCTTCCTGAGCGCCCTCGCTTCGCGAAGGAAGCGCTCCGAGAGCTTCTGATCGCCCGGCGGGCCGAGCATGACCTTGATGGCGACATCGTCCAGGTCACGATGACGCGCGCGGTAGACTGCGCCCATCGCGCCTTTACCGATCAGGCGCGTGAGCGTGTATTTAGCGCCGAGAGCCTCCTGTAGTTTGGTCGCCAGAGGGTCTAAGACGAGCGGCTGCCCGTCGTTGGGGCAACTGGTCTCGGCGGCGGCGGTCAGGATGTTGCACGTGTCGCAACGCTTCATAGCAAATCCGGCAGGTCGAGCGGTCGGCAGAGCGAGACGGATAACGCGCGGCGCAATAGCAGCATGACGAAAGCGCGCGGCATACGGGCGGCGGCCTGAGCGTACTCTACGGCCAGCCATGAGCGAGAGCGCGAACTCCACCTCTTACGCTCTTCGTTGATTTAAAGGCGCGTGGCGGTTTCAATCAAGAGCGGTTCTAACATGATGAAACAGGTGTGTCAACGCTCTACAGGAATCGATGACTTGCGCAATCGACACAACCGAAGGAGCGATTGGGCCATGAGAAGTTATGCGCGGAAAGCTTTCCTGATGCGCTCCCGTTACGACTCGGCCCCTCTCTATCTCTCTGCCTCTGCGGATCGCGTCGGCGGCCCTCGAAACCTGCGCCCCCGTCCGTAGGGTCGTGCGCAACAGCCTTTCGCCTGCTGCCATAAAGCTCTCTGCCTTCTGCTTTGCGTCTCTCTCAGTGTAGAATCGCGCTTAACAATATCGCTTCGATCACGAGAGAGGGTCGGGTGCGGCGGCAGCTACGACGACCGGGGGCGCGCGGGCTTCCTCCTGTGCGTGCGCGCGAAGGCCGGGGCCGAAGGCGCGTATCGGCCGCCACCGTCTTCTATTTGCGCGGCGCGAGAGTTGAAGAGTGTAAGGGACGGGAGTTTTCTCCGACGTGGTTCAATCGAGTAATAGAACATATGCGGGAAGGCCGAGCGTGTGTCGCAATTGCGGCGCGCTGGTCGGCGCAGACGAGACGCAGTGCGGTCAATGCGGCGCTGCGGCGACAAGCGCCGCGTCGGCTTCCGGAAGGTCTATGCAGCCTCAGCGTCCGCTTTACGACACCGAAGCGCTGCGTTTCGCGCGCGCCGTCCTGAACCGTCCGGCGACCTTCACCTTCGCCTTCATCATCGCCAACGTCTTCATTTTTCTCTTAACGGTATTTGCGGCGGGCGGCACTGGCAGCGATGCCATCTTCAATACGGTACTCATTCAATTCGGCGCGAAAAAAAACTATCTCATTAATCAAGGGCAATGGTGGCGCTTCGTGACGCCCATCTTTTTGCATGGGGGCTACGCGCACCTGCTGATGAACATGTACGGCCTCTGGATTCTGGGGCCGTACGTCGAGCGCCTTTATGGCTCCGCGAAGTTCGTCGTCTTCTGGGTCTTGACGGGGATCGCGGGTGTCGTCGCCAGCTACCTGACGGTCAGGCCCATGATGCATGCCGGTGGGCCCGTGGGCCGCTTTCTCTTCAAGGCGGAGGACGCGGCCTCGGTCGGAGCCTCGGGCGCGCTCTTCGGACTGATCGGCGTGCTCTTCGTATTCGGCATAAAGTTCCGTCACGAACTGCCCGAAGGGTTCAAGCGGGCCTTCGGGACGGGAATGCTGCCGACCATCATGCTCAACGTCTTCATAGGTTTTGTTTTCCCCTTCATAGACAACGCGGCGCACATGGGCGGATTGGTGGCGGGAGTGCTGCTGGCGTTGTTCGTCGGCTACAAACGCCCGCACGAGCGCGCTGGCGTGGCGACCCTTTGGCACGTTCTGCAAGTGGGCGCGCTGGCGCTCGTCCTCGCGAGCTTCTTTATGGTGTGGCGCAGGTACACGGGGCCGCCCGTCGTTCTCAATCCGGAAACGCTTCAGCGCGCGCTGCCCGGAAAGGGCTCGTCCGACATACAGGCTTACGTCGAAGCGACGAACGCGGGCCGCAACGCTTTTGCCGTCGGCCTGCATAATAACGATCCCGGTGAGATCGACCGGGCCATCAAACAGTTGGAAGGCGTGCCTTCTCTGGATGAGAAGCCGGACGCGCTCAGAAACGATTTGAAATCCCTGCTCGCGCGCGCGCAGGAGTTCGCCTCGCAAGCGCCGGAGCAGCGTAAAACCCGGCGCGCGCAGACGCAACTGAAAGAGCTTCTGGCCGATTATCAAGCCTGGGAACAAAACTTCGACGCGTGGGTGAGGGCCGAGGGCGCAAACTATGGTCTTAAGATAGTGGACAAGAAGCCCGCTAATACTAATACTACAGCGCCCGCCGCTTCACCGAACGGAAAATAGAATGGCTTTCATCAAAATCAGCGCTCTACTTGAGAGAGAGGTTGTGTGTGAGCAAAACAATAGGAGAGAAAAGAGACAATGGAGATTAGAAAAGTAGGTGTGCTCGGCTGCGGCCTGATGGGCTCGGGCATAGCGCAGACGGCGGCCACCGCCGGATTTGAGACAGTGGTTCGCGAAGTATCGGACGACCTTATCGAGAAGGGCTTTGCGGGCATCGAGAAATCGCTCGCGAAGTTTGCGGAGAAGGGCGCGATCACGGGCGAGCAGCAGCGTGAGATTCGCGCTCGCCTCTCGGGCACTACCAGTTTCGACCAGCTTGCCGATTGCGACATCATCATCGAAGCGATCATCGAAAACCTGGACGCCAAACGCGACACCTACCGGCAACTGGACGAAATCTGCAAGCCGGAGACCATCTTCGCCTCCAACACTTCTTCCATCTCGATCACGGAGATGATGACGGCGACCGGCCCCGAGCGCCAGCAGCGTTTCATAGGACTTCATTTCTTCAATCCCGTGCCGATCATGAAACTGGTCGAGGTCGTGCGTACCATCCTGACGGACGAGGCCGTTTATGAACAGGCCATAGAGTTCGGCCAGCGGCTCGGCAAGGTTACGGTCAAGGCGGGCGACAAGACGGGCTTTATCGTCAATCGCCTGCTCGTCCCCTATATGCTCGACGCCATTCGCGCGCTCGAAGAGGGCGTCGGCTCGATCGTTGATATAGACAACGCTATGAAGCTCGGGCTCGGGTATCCGATGGGGCCGTTCACGCTCGGCGATTTCGTCGGCCTCGACACGACCTACTATATTGCAGAGATCATGTTCAACGAGTTCCGCGAAAAACGGTTCGCGCCGCCGCCGCTTCTCAAGCGCATGGTGCTCGCCGGTCTCTACGGACGCAAAACGGGGCGCGGCTTCTACGACTACACCACAGACCCCAGGAATCCAACGCCAATGAATCTCTTGTAAAAACAGGCGGCAAGCGGCCGGTTCGCCGGACAAGGGCGTGCCTTGAGCCCGTCACTCGCCGCTCAGCCGTCCTTCACTATTTCCTTATGGTTATCTTTGAGTTGCGCGGCCGTCTGGCAGTAGTGCGGCTCAACCATCCCGAAAGGATGAACGCCCTGTCGCGCCGCGCTCTAAACGAGTTGGATGAGGCGTTCGAGCGCGTCGAGCGTGAACAGGGTGTGCATACCGTTATCCTGACGGGTACGGGCGAGCGCGCCTTCAGCGCGGGCACGGACATTAAGGAACTGGCTTCGCTCGATGAGGAAGGCGCGCGCGACGCAGCGAAACGCGGGCAACACCTCTGCAATCGCATAGAACATTGCAGTGTACCCGTGATCGCCGCCGTGAACGGCTTGGCTGCAGGCGGGGGCTGCGAGCTGGCCCTCGCGTGTCACCTTCGCATCGCTTCGACGCATGCACGCTTCAGCCTGCCGGAGACGAAACTCGGCCTGATACCCGCCTACGGCGGCACGCAGCGTCTCGCGCGCATCATCGGCACAGCGCGCGCTTCGGAGATGATGTTGACGGGAGCGACGATGTCTGCCGAAGAGGCGCACCGCGCCGGGCTGGTCAATCGCGTTGTGCCGCCCGAACACTTACTGACCGAGGCCGAATCGCTCGCGGGCGAGATAGCAAAGCTGGCGCCCCTGGCGATTCGCGCCTGCCTCCGAGCGGTCGTGCGCGGCCTGTTGATGCCTCTCGAAGACGGCCTCGCGCTCGAAGCGGAACTCTTCAGCGGCCTCTTCTCGACCGAAGACATGCGCGAGGGCACGCGCGCTTTTCTTGAAAAACGCGCGCCCGTCTTCAAAGGGAAGTAATAGGCCCAACAGTCTACGGAACCATGCTAGAATAGCGCTCAAGGAGGTAACAACCATGAGCGAAGACCTTACACAAAAACTGCCGACCTCACAGGACGGCATGCTCGCTCAGATTCTCACAACAGTTCAGAATCTCAGCACGAGATTAGAAAGCCTGGAACAGAAAGTTGACGAGCGGCTTCACGACACGCGCCCCATCTGGGAGAAGGTGCAATCGGACATCGCAGGGTTGCAGGAAGGGCAGAGAAGCCTGCAAGAAGGGCAGAAGAGTTTGCAGGAAGGGCAGAAGAATCTTCAAGAAGGACAAGACTCTATACGCAAAGATGTGCGCGAGCTAAATACGCATTGGCGCGATATGAATCGCAAGCTCAGCATCTTCAACGACACACTGACTGAGATACAGGCGGATTACAGAGACATATATGATCGCGTGCGCGGGCTTGAGAGGCAGAACTCGTGAGCAGCCCCGCGGAGAAACTCCAGTGAACATTTGAGGGCGCTCGGTTTGGAAATTCGAACTATAGTGATAAGGCTTCGGGTTCCAGGCCGGAAAATCGGTCACTGATCGCTTGTCACCGGGTCACCGCCTTCTTTATACTTTCGCCAGCGTTTTCAACTTTCATTGATCGGAGCGTCCTTTAGGGAAAACTCTTGCAGCCCGTCACGCATCAAGGAAACCTGAAGGCCGAGGGCTTTCGCTTCGCGCTCGTCGCCAGTCGCTGGAATGATTTTCTGACCTCGCGGCTCGTAGAGGGCGCGCTCGATGCCCTCGAACGTTTGGGCGCTGACGAAAAGGCGGTGGCCCTTTTCAAAGTGCCGGGCTCGTTTGAGATTCCGCTGCTGGCGCGCAAGCTCGCCGCCTCCGCCAGGTACGATGCGATTATCTGCCTCGGCACGATCATTCGCGGGCAGACGCCGCACTTCGAGTACATCGCGGGCGAGGTCACAAAGGGGATCGCGCAGGCCGGAATGGAGACGGGCGTTCCCGTCGTCTACGGCATCGTCACGGCCGATACGCTGGAACAGGCGATTGACCGGGCCGGGGTCAAAGCTGGCAACAAGGGGTTCGAGGCCGCTATGTCGGCCGTCGAGTTGGTTAATCTTTATAAGACGGTGGCGAGCGATAAGTGACGAGCGGCAAGACCGGGGATTGTCCCGCCACGTATCGCCTCGCGCCGGGTAAGCTATCATTGGTGTTTTATGGGGTCGAGACGTAAGGCGCGTGAGTGCGCCTTGCAAATGCTCTTTGCGGCTGATATTGCCGATACTCGCGCCGACGAGCTGGTACGCTCGTTCTGGGACGAGTTGAGCGATGAGGATACGGAACCGGCGGCGCGCGAGTTTGCGACGCGGCTGGCGACCGGCACACTCGCGCACCTCGCGGAGCTGGACGAACGCATCCGCTCGCGCGCCGAACACTGGCGAATCTCGCGCATGGCCGTCGTCGACCGCAATATCCTGCGCCTCGCCGTCTACGAGTTTCTGCACGAGCCGACGCCGCGCACCGTCGCCATCAACGAAGCCCTTGAGATCGCGCGACGCTTCTCGACCTACGAGGCGACGCAATTCATCAACGGTATCCTCGATGCCATCAAACGAGACCTCGACGAGCAGCATCCGCAGGAAACGGTCTCGACCGAAGAGGGACAGGAATCCGAAGAAGAGGATGATGACGACGAGCAGCATACCGCTTCGGCCTGACCCTCCGGCGACGAGGCGCCCTGCCAGCCTTGTCAGCTTTCTCAGCCTCTTTGCGCTCGCCGTGCTCGCGCTCACGGGCGTCTCTCTTGCCGGTCAACAACAGCAGCAGCAGTCTTCTCCTCCGCTCGTCGCGCCCGCTTCGTCCGCGCGCACTTTCCCCAAAGAGATTCGCGGCTACAAGGTCGAGCGCGCCAGGGTCGAGATCAAGAAACAGAGGGCTGAGAAGAGCCGCGATCAGTCTCCGGGCGCGGCGCAGGCAACAACAACAACTACGGCTGAGCCGGATGCGCTCATACAGTTCGGAGCGCCGCGCGTCGCGAAGATGACGCCGCTCGGGATTACACTGGAAGTGCCGGTCACGGTCGCCGCCGTCAAGCAGGGAGGCCGCGTAGACTTTCTATCCTTCGAGGATATGGTCGTCAACGGCACGCCCGTCACCATAGAGGACTACCTGCTTCCGTTCGACCTGCCGAACAAGCGCGCCGTGCTTTTGCCAGCGCCCGTGCGCGTCTTCATCTCCACGCCGCGCGCTCTGCTCGGCGCTCTGGGCGAGTGGAGCGCTTCAAAAGAAGAGTGGCCGGTGACGGGCCGCGTCTATGTCTTCGGGCGTTTCAAGAAATTCCTCTTCAGCTTCAAGCGCGTCGTGCCCGTCGAGCTGAGCCTCACGCTGCCGAACCCGCTCAGGAACACGCAGACCACCTCAGACCCGGCCATCAAGCAGGAGACGCAAACCCCCGCTCCTTAGAAAAATCTACGGCCGCAAGTTCCTTACAGTAAGCGCCTTCCAATTCAGCCCGGATTGCCGTATCTCAATTGCACTACCTTCGCTTTGCCGAATCTGTAGACGGTGACGACGAAGAGCTTGTCGTATTCCGTATCGGCGATCTGAGGAATCTGGTCTCCGTTGAGCTTCTGGATAATCGAGGGGACGGTATTGCTATGACCGGCGACGACGACGGCTTCGCCCCTGTGGTACGACAACAGGTGAGTAACGAGCGCGTCCTCGTCCTTGCCGCTGATCTGTGTGACGGGCAGTCCCAGATGATCCGCCAGGGGTTTGACGGTCTGCTGCGTGCGTCTGAACTCGGTCGCGTAAACGGCGCGGACGTTTGCCCCTTCGAGAATACGCACGAGCGCCTGCGCGCGCGCTTCGCCCTGCGGGCTAAGCGGAGGATCGTCGGGCGGAGTCTGACTCTTTTCCGCATGACGAACGAGCACTACGGTCGTCACGGGCGAGAAGAAGCATATATAGCCGATGACGAGCGCCGCCGCCAAAAGGAGCGCCGAAATATATAAAGGCCAGTGTTTCAACCATGCGCGCCCGTCTGCCATTCCAGTCTCTTCCTCCTATGAAACATGCTCTGACTCTGATTGGGCCCGGATTATACGTCGCGGGCGGGCGTTTTATCCTAATGAGGGCGGATTATAATGCGCAGGTTATAAGGGGGTGGCCGCGCGCAGAGTTCCTGCCGGATGCAATAGAAAGCGGAAGATGATAGGCTATTATTTTCAATCAAAAAGGGAAGATGCTGGCTGCCGCTGCTGTTGTGGTTGTCGCCTGTTCCGGCCCGCGCCGCGCTCACAGCTCTTTCCGGCGTGAGGTGACAAAGCATTGAGCAAAAATCAGAACACCACAGACCTCTCACAAGTGATCGCGGAGAATTTCGGGGCCAACGCCACTTATGTAGAGGGGCTGCTCAGTCGCTTTCGCAGCGACCCGTCGCTGGTGGATGAGTCCTGGCGCGCTTACTTCGCGGAGTTGCTCAGGGGCGAGCCCGCGACGCCGACCACCACTACTACTTCTTCTACTACTACTGCGCCCGCGACGCGCGCGCCGGAAGGGACGGATAACGGTCGCGCCGCCGCAGCAGGAGCAGCAGCAGCAGCAACGACGACCGGGGGAGATGCTGCGGGAGGGACGACGACGGCGGCGGCTGCCGCCCCGGCGACGAGCGCCGCACCGGCTGCCGCGAGCGCGCCTACAGCACCCGCGCCGCAGCAGAGAGAGACAGCGCCCGCCGCAGCCGCCGCCACGCCCACGGAGACGGCGATAGATGCGACGCCGATTCACGGCGGCGCGCTCAAGATAGTCGAGAACATGGAGGCGAGCCTCGGCGTGCCGACGGCCACTTCGCAGCGGCGCGTGCCCGTCAAGCTGTTAGACGAGAATCGCCGGATCATCAACAGGTATCTGCAAGAGCAGGCTCGCAGCAAGACTTCATACACGCATCTGGTCGCCTGGGCCATCATCCGCGCCCTCTCGGATTTCCCGCAGCTCAACGACGGGTTCGAGACGGTTGACGGACAGCCCATGCGTCTTCGCCGCGAGAGCGTCAATTTCGGCGTCGCCATCGACCTCGCCAAAAAGGACGGCTCGCGCACGCTGCTCGTCCCCAACATCAAGGGCGCTAACCGTATGCGCTTCGCGGAATTTCTGGCGGCTTACGACGACGTGGTGAGGCGCGCGCGCGGGGGCAAGCTTCAGATTCCGGACTTTCAGGGCACGACCATATCGCTGACCAATCCCGGAACCCTGGGCACGGTCGCCTCCATGCCGCGACTGATGGCAGGCCAGGGCGTCATCATCGCGACCGGCGCGATTGAGTATCCGGCGGAATACCAGGCGATGGCTCCAGAGGTTCTCTCGCAGCTCGGCATCAGCAAGGCCATGACCATCAGCAGCACCTACGATCATCGCGTCATACAAGGCGCGGAGTCGGGCGCGTTCCTCGCGCGCGTTCACGAGCTGCTCGTGGGCCAACACGGATTCTACGACGAGATATTCAGGGACTTAGAGATCGCCGATCCGCCGATGCGCTGGTCTATTGATCGCAATCCGGCCCTGCTCGGCGGCGACCACATCCACGACCAGATTATCAAGCAGGCGCGCGTGCTCGAATTGATAAACGCCTATCGCGTGCGCGGCCACCTGATCGCCGACATCGATCCGCTGCACGCGATGCCGCTGCATTATCACCCCGAATTGGACATAGAGACCTACGGGCTGACGATCTGGGACCTCGACCGCGAGTTCATTACGGGAGGACTGGCCGGTAAAAAGAGCACGACCTTGCGCGACATACTGGAGATTCTTCACCGCGCCTACTGCGGAAAGGTCGGCATAGAGTATCGCCACATCCAGAGCAAGGATCAGAAGCTATGGATACGCGAGCGTATCCGCCAGCAATTCGTCGAGCCGCAACCCATCCCGCCCGAGATTAAGAAGCAGCTTCTCTGGAAGCTCATCTCGGCCGAGCAGTTCGAGCGCTTCCTGCACACCAAATACCTGGGCCAGAAGCGCTTCTCAATCGAGGGCATGGAGACGATCATCCCTTTGCTCGACCAACTGATCGAAGGTGCGGCGGCGCGCGGCGTCGAGGACATCACGCTCGGCATGGCCCATCGCGGGCGCTTGAACGTTCTGGTCAACATCGTCGGCGAGTTCATGGCCGAGCGCATCTTCGCCTCCTTCGAGGGGAGTGTGCATCCGAACTTCCCTGCCGACGAGGGCGACGTTAAATATCATCAGGGCGCGACGAGCGAGCGCGAGACCGCCTCGGGCCGGAAGATCAAACTGACGCTCTCGCCCAACCCGAGCCACCTGGAATTTGTCGATCCGGTCGTCGAAGGCATGGTGCGCGCCAAGCAGGATTGGATGACCACACCGCGCGAAGAGTCTATAGACCGCGCGCTGCCCGTCCTTCTGCACGGCGACGCGGCCTTCGCCGGACAGGGCATCGTGATGGAGACGCTGAACCTGGCTGAGCTTCACGGCTATCGCACGGGCGGCACGATTCACATCATCATCAATAACCAGATTGGCTTTACCACCTCGCCCGAGAAGGGGCGCTCGACCATCTACTCGACGGACGTGGCGCGGATGACGCAACTGCCCATCTTCCACATCAACGGCGACGACCCCGAGGCGGCCTACCGCGTGCTTCAACTCGCGCTAGATTATCGCCAGGAGTTCAACAAGGACGTGGTGCTCGACGTTGTCGGTTTTCGCCGCCTCGGCCATAACGAGGGCGACGAGCCGAGCTACACGCAGCCCCTTATGTACGCGCGCGTCAAAGCGCACGAGGGCGTGCGCGCCAAGTACGCGGCGCAGCTCGTACGCGAGGGCGTGCTGGATGAAGAGGCCGTCAATCAGCTTATCAGGCAGCGCGTCGAGAGTTACGAAGCGACGCTCGCCCGCGCCAAGGAGATCGTCGCGCAGAAGGCTCCCGTCAAAGAGTTGCCCGCTCCCGTGCAGGAGGAAGATGGGTCGGCCGTCATCGAGACGGCCATCGAAGGGGAAATGGTGCGCGCCATCGCGCATAAAATCTCTGTCGTCCCGGAAGGCTTTAATATCAATCCGAAGATGGTGGGCCAACTGGCGCGCCGCGCCAAGATGGGCGAGGGTGAAGCGCCTATGGACTGGGCCTTTGCGGAGGCCATCGCCTACGGCTCGCTTGTTTTGGAGGGGACGCGCGTGCGTCTGAGCGGGCAGGATTCGGGGCGCGGCACGTTCAGCCAGCGCCACGCCGTAATGTACGACACGCAGACGGGCCAGACCTGGGCTCCGCTCTCCGAGCTTCGCAGCCAACGGGACGAGCAAGCCGTCTTCGAGGTCTTCGATAGCTCGCTCTCGGAACAGGGCGTGCTCGGATTCGAGTACGGCTACTCGGTCATCGCGCGCGACGCGCTCGTGCTCTGGGAGGCGCAGTTCGGAGATTTCGGCAACGGCGCACAGGTCATACTGGATCAGTATATCGCCGCCTCCGAAGACAAGTGGCAGCAGAAATCCAGGCTCGCCCTGCTCCTGCCGCACGGCTACGAGGGACAGGGGCCAGAGCATTCGAGCGCCCGGCTGGAACGCTACCTGCAACTCTGCGCCGAGAATAATCTACAGGTCTGTTATCCGACCACGCCCGCGCAGTACTTTCATCTGCTGCGCCGCCAGGTCAGGCAGGAGACCTTGCGCCCGCTCGTCGTCATGACGCCCAAAAGCCTGCTGCGTCTCCCGGCCGCGACCTCTACGGTCGAAGAGCTAACGAGCGGCGGCTTCCAGCCCGTCATCGACGACGCCGGGGTGGCTGCGCGCGAGCGGGTGCGCCGCATCATCCTTTGTAGCGGCAAGGTTTACTACGACCTCAACGCGGGGCGCAGGAAATCCGGCGATGAGCGCGTCGCTATCCTTCGGCTCGAACAGTTTTATCCTTTCCCGGAAGCGCGCTTGCTTGAGATTTTCCGCTCCTACCAGAACGCGACGCAGTTAGTCTGGGCGCAGGAGGAGCCGAAAAACATGGGCGGCTGGACGTTCGTCGAGCCGCGCCTGATGAACATGCTGCCGGGCTGCGCGCGCCCCTTCTATGTCGGGCGCGCGGCCTCTGCGAGTCCCGCCACCGGCTCCTACACGATTCACGAGCTTGAGCAGCGACGAATCGTAGACCACGCTTTGACGGAAGAGGACGCGGCCTTCATCTCCGGCGCGAGCACTGACGAGAACGCCGCGCCAGCCTCTTCATAAGAGGGAGACGAGGCGAAAAGCCGCTCTGCAAAATCTTTCATTAACGGGCGTCCATTCGTGTTGGCTGTTGGGCGGCGCTCTTGCTCCATTTAAAGATTCGGCCCGAAGATGTGCTCGGCCCGCTGCCGCCATCAGGGAGAAGAAATGTATTCTGCTTTTCCGAATGGCCCGGCAATCCGCACGTGGGTTTGAATCCATTGCAGTCAGGGTTGCGGGCCGCACAGGCTCGGGCAATAGTTTTATGAAGAACATCAGGCACTTCATCTTTCCATTTTTTGTGGTTCTGGTGCTCGCCGCTTCGACCCCGACGGCAAAGGCACAGGCGGGCGAAGATGCTCTTGCCGGTGAAGGCGCGGAGCTTTGCAAGCACGCGCCGCTCGCCGGAGCCGCTAAGGTCTTCGTCGTCGTCAGGGAGAACGATCAGGTTTTACTGGTCGGACTGAAGGGGCAATCGGTCGCCTGGAAGAAGAGCTTTCCGCTCCGAGAGGATGTCAACAAGGCCAAGACCTATGTCGAGTGCAAGGGACGGACTATCGAGCTGCATTCACAACTGCCATTTTCGGCGGCGGAGGTTATTCAAACTTTTTCCTGGGACGGCCTCAGACTGAAATACGTTTCGACGCGCCACGCAGACCCGTCCGCCGAGTTCGTCGAAGAGGTAATCAGGGCCGCCGAGACGGGCGATACCAAGACTCTGCGCGCCTTCCTGAAAAGCGAATCGGATGGAGACATAGGGGTGATGTACCCGCACGCTTACATCACTCGCCAGTTATTCACGGACGCCATCAGGCGCGGCCACAACGCCGCCACGCGGCTCTTCAAGGGGGGGCGGGCGCGTGAGGCGGCCCTGCGTTTGTCGCTCATGTTCGACGTAACGGCGAAGCTCAACCGAGTCCTCGGCATTGATGAAGAGGCGTCGAAGAGACCAGACCTCTGGCTGGCGGCCTGGAAATTCCATGAGATGCAGCCCGGCGAGTACGCTTATGCGCTCAACGACTACGGCTACTTCCTACAGGAAGCGGGCGACGACGAGGCTGCGGTCAATGTCTTTGCGGCCGTCATCCGCGAAGACCCGACGCGGGCCGCCGCCTATCTCAACCTCGCCGATTCACTCTGGAAGCTGAATCGAAAGACGGAGGCCAGATCGCACTACGAGACCTACCGTCGGTTGATGAGCGCGGCCAAGAGAGTCGATCAAATCCCCGTCAGGGTCTCGGCGCGGCTCAGTTAAAAGAAGAGAAAGTTTGGACGGCGCGCGGCTCTCTCTGGAATAGTTCTCGCTTAAAGCGAGCGGCTGACTGTATAATCGCCGGAGCGTACCGTCCGAAAGCCGTCTTGATTCCCATACCCCTTAAGCTGTTCCGGAAGTTATTCGCGGCCACCGAAGCTCAGTATCAGAAGTGCAGACCGGAGATTCTAAATTTAATGCCAGCCCGTAAATCGTTGACTGTCATCACGACCCTTCTATTTTCCGTCATCATTACCTTCGGCGCTATCGCTTGTCAGAGCAGTAAGGCTGAGCCCGACCGCGTTTTTTCAGCCGCGCCAGCGCCCGTCGTTCAGGTATCGCCCACTCCGCAAGCCTTTGACAAACTGACCATCGCCGCCGTCGGCGACATCATGCTCGGATCAACCTACCCGGACGCGAGCGCGTTGCCGCCCGAGGACGGCGCAAAACTTCTCAGGGAAGTCGCCCCAATTCTTTCTGCCGCCGACATCGCCTTTGGAAATCTGGAAGGGCCCATGCTCGAAGGCGGAACGACTTCCAAGTGCTCGCCCACCTCGACGCGCTGCTTCGCCTTCAGAGTCCCGACCCGCTACGGCAAACACCTGAAGGACGCGGGCTTCGACATTCTGAGCCTCGCGAACAACCATGCCTCGGATTTCGGGGCCGAAGGGCGCGAAAGCTCCAAGCGAGTTCTGGCCGGTCTGGGCATAGCTCACTCCGGGGCCGACACGCGCGACATAGCCTACCTCGACGTTAAGGGAAAAAAGATCGCCGTCGTCGCTTTCGCCACCAATAACGTCTCGTACAATTTGAATGATGTCGAGACCGCGAAGCGGGCCGTCACGAGCGCCGCGTCTAAATCCGATCTGGTCATCGTGTCGTTTCACGGCGGCGCTGAAGGGCCCACGAACCAGCATGTGCCAAGGGGGCCGGAAATCTACCTGGGCGAAGCGCGCGGCGATCTGCGGAGATTCACACACGCCGTCATCGATGCGGGCGCGGATGTCGTCATCGGTCACGGCCCGCACGTCGTGCGCGGGATGGAGGTCTACCGTAATCGACTGATCGCCTACTCGCTCGGCAACTTCGCCACCTACGGGAAATTTCAACTCGCCGGGCCAACCAGCCTCTCGCTCATCCTCGAAGCCGAGATCGGCACGGACGGCGCGTTTCTAGGCGGCAAGGTTCATCCGGCGTTGCAAACGAAGCCGGGCGGCCCGCGCCTTGACAGCTACAGCACGGTGATTCCAGTCATTCGTCAACTCTCGCTCGACGACTTCGGCGCGAGCGCCGTCAAGGTCGCGGACGACGGGACATTATCCCCTTAAATTCAAGGCGGCAGAAAAAGCGCCCGCTTCGAAAAGGCGCTCGCGCTTCGCCCGCAGCGTTCGCGGCCCCATGAGCGAGCGCCGGAAAGCAGAAGGCGTATCAATCGCGCCCTCGTGCAAAGCGGAAAGCGCATCAATCCTGCGCTCCTGCTTTGCCAGTCAAAGTACTTGACAAAATTGCGGGCGGGTGTATTATTTCTCTCGTGGCTACGATCCATCATCTGCGTCCGGTGCCGGGCGCGAACGAGCGGCAGCAGCAGCAGGAACCCCCGGCGCTGCACGAGCGCGCGATGGACAACCTGCGCTTCATACGCGAGACGATGGAGCGCGCTTCGTCTTTCACAGCCGTCTCCGGGTGGGCCCAGGTCGCCATTGGTGTGACGGCGATCCCGGCGACGCTGGTCGCCGCGCGGCAGGCGACGCACAGAGGCTGGCTCGCCGTCTGGGTTCTGGAAGCGCTGCTGTCGCTGGCCATCTCAGGCTGGGCGATGAATCGCAAGGCGCGCTCACTGGAAACGCCGCTTTTGTCGGCGCCGGGGCGCAAGGTCGCCCTCAGCCTCGCCCCGCCGATCTTCGTCGGAGCGTTGCTCACCGTCATTTTATACAGGGCACACCTGACCGATGCGATTCCGGGAATGTGGCTCCTGTTGTACGGCACGGGCATCGTCACCGGAGGCGCGTTCTCCGTCAAGATCATTCCCGTAATGGGACTGTGCTTTATGCTCCTCGGCTCGGTTGCGCTTTTTTGCCCGGCGGCGTGGGCCAACTTTTTCATGATCGGCGGCTTCGGCGGGCTGCATATCATTTTCGGCATTATCATAGGAAGGAGGCACGGTGGCTAAACAGAGCGCCCTGAGACAACATAATCAGCAGAAGAAGCAGGCGGACGGTCGCGCCCTGAGAGGCGTGCGCGCGCCAGAAGAGCGGCAGCCGGAGGAGACGGGGCCGCCCGCGCTCGACCGGCTCATTCACGAGCGGCTGCGCCTCGGAATCGTCAGCGCACTCGCAGTCAACGACTCGCTCACCTTCAACGACCTGAAGGAACTGTTGAAGACCACGGACGGCAACCTGAGCGTACACGCGCGCAAACTGGAGGAGGCCGAATACATCACCTGCACTAAATTCTTCGACGGGCGCATGCCGAAGACCGAATATCGCCTGACGACGGCGGGCCGCCGCGCGCTCGAACATTACCTGGATCACATGGAGGCCCTGATTCAGACGATGCGCCCTCGCTAGAGATTCCGAACACGCTTTTTTTTGACCCCGAGCTTTGCAAGGCAAAGAGCTTTGAGCCGGTCGTCACAACGGGTGGGTATCGGTGGAGGCTGACATTGATCGACACAGGCAGGGGCCGTTTATTCTCGAAAGAAGATCGGCCCGGATACTCTAAGGATTCCTGAAAAGAGGTTCGCTCATGACTGACAGAACGAAAAGGGGACTCGATTGTATAGAGGCGGCGCTCCTGCTCGGCGTGATGGGGGATGCGCTGTTGCGTGCGACGCCGTGGGGCATAAACGTACTGTTGTGGACGCTGGCTTTGGTGTTGGCGCTGGTCACGCTGGCGGCGCGCTGGCGCGGCTCTGTACTCCGCAGGGAGGGGCGGTGGCTCGTCTTACCCGTCATCCTCTTCGCGGCTGCTTTCGCTTGGCGGGATTCGATGACGCTCAAGGCTCTGGACTTCCTGCTGTTGCTCGTGTCGCTGGCGCTTGTGGCATGGCGCGCGAGAGCTTACAGGGTACGACTGGCAGGCGTGATGGAGTATGCGCTGGAGATCGCGTATACGGGGGCGTGCGCGCTTTTCGCTTTCTTTCCGCTGGTGCTGTCGGACGTGCGCTGGAAGGAGTTGCCGCGCGGGGGATGGTCGCGGCACGCCTGGGCCGTCTTGCGCGGACTCATCATCGCCGTTCCGTTGCTGATGGTCTTCGGGCTCCTCTTCATGGCGGCTGACGCTGTCTTCGAGGGGCTGGTGCAGAACACCCTGCATATCAATTTTGGAAATCTGTTTACGCACCTGTTCCTGATAATCCTCTTCACCTGGATCACGGGAGGATTCCTGCGCGACTTTGTTCTCGGGAAAGAGGGGTCGTGGATCACGGCCCAAACGCCACTGTCGTTGGGGCTCGATGCGGCCCGTTCGGCGGCAGCGAGCGGCGAGGTTAAAGAGGGCGCTGAAAATAATAGCCAGCCGGGGCTTTCGGGCAGGCTGAAGATGGGCATCGTCGAGATCGGCGTCGTGTTGGGCCTGATAAACCTGCTTTTTCTTTCCTTTGTCGTCGTGCAGGTGAAGTACTTCTTTGGCGGCGCGGCTCTGGTGCAAGCCTCGACCGGGCTGACCTATGCCGAGTACGCGCGGCGCGGCTTCTTCGAGCTGGTGACGGTCGCGGCGCTCGTGCTGCCGCTCCTGTTGGCGGCGCACTGGCTCCTGCGCAAAGAGAACGCGCGGCATGAGCGAATCTTTCGCGCTCTGGCGGGCATACAGCTCCTGCTGTTGTTCGTCATCATGGCGTCGGCCGTAGGGCGTATGCGCCTCTACCAGAACGAGTACGGCCTGACGGAGCTGCGAATCTATACGACGGCTTTCATGGGATGGCTGGCGCTGGTCTTCGTCTGGTTCGCGCTGACGGTCTTGCGCGGCGAGCGCGAGCGCTTCATGCATGGCGCGCTCGTCGCCGCTTTTTTGATGGTCGGCGCGCTGCATCTGGTCAATCCGGATGCGCTCATCGTTCGCGTCAATATGGAACATGCCCAGGCCGGGCGCAGCTTCGACGCCGTTTATGTCTCATCGCTCAGCGCAGACTTCGTGCCTGCGATCTTCGAGGCCTTCCCGGCGATGAGCCATTACGAGCGGTGCGTCATCAAGGCGAGCCTCCTGAGGCGATCACGCGAGCTTGGAACTCCTGACTGGAGGAGCTGGAATCGCTCGCGCTCGGTCGCGCTGCGATTGATCGAGGAGAATATGGGCGGGCTGCTCGAAGTCTCTTGCCCGCAGACTCCGTATCCGCCTCCCGTCCCCATGATTAATGTCTCGCCGAACGCGGACGCGCACGAGCGGCGATGAAACGGGGGGGTCGCCGCAGAATAATCTTTCTAAACCTGTCAGAATAATCTTTATCTGCTGGTGAAGCCTTAGCGTATAATCGCCCCGCGCGCGAAAGTCTCTGGCCGAGAGAGCGAATGGGATCAAGACCGGGGGGGCGAGGATGGCTAAGCTCAAGGATAAGATCAAGAATGCGCTCGACGAGAGCCGCATGCTCATCCTCGGCGCTCAGGTTCTCTTGGGCTTTCAATATCGCTCGGTCTTTGAGAGCGGCTTCGAGAAGCTTCCTCAATCCTCACAGTATCTAAAATTATGCGGGCTCTGCCTGATGCTCGTCGCCGTCGCCCTGATTATGTGGCCGGGCGCGTTTCACCGCATCGTCGAGGAGGGCGAAGACCGCGAAAGCGTCCACCGTTTCACCTCCGGCGTGATGGGAGTGGCGCTCATGCCCTTTGCGCTTGGCCTCGGCCTTGACCTGTACGTTGCCGCCGAGAGGGTGATGGGGCGCACCGCCGGGCTCATCTCGGGCCTGGCGATCATCCTGATCGCGCTCTTTTTCTGGTACGGTCTCGAAGCGGTTCGCAGGCAGGAGCGCGAGCCCGAGATCAAGGAGAAGCAGATGCAGTCCGAGAAAGAAGCTCAGAACTCCGAGGGGACGAAGCTGAAAGACAAGATAGAGCAGGCGTTGACGGAGATGAGGGTGGTGCTGCCGGGCGCGCAGGCGCTGCTCGGATTCCAATTCGCCACGATGCTCGTGGAAGGCTTCGAGAAACTGCCGCCCTCGTCGAAGTACGTGCATCTATCGAGCCTCGCTTTGATCGCCTTGAGCGTCATTCTGCTGATGACTCCGGCCGCATACCATCGCATCGTCGAGAAGGGCGAACAGACGGAGAATTTTCATACCTTCGCGAGCCGCGTGTTGATCGCGGCGATGGTTCCGCTGGCCCTGGGGATGTGCGGAGACCTCTTCGTAGTGGTTCGCAAGATCACGCAGTCCGCGCTCGCGGGAATCCTTAGCGCGTCCGTGATGCTGCTCTTCTTCTATGGCTGCTGGTTCGGGTTTACTCTTTATCGCAGAAGCCAGCGCGAGAAGACGCAGCCGGAGACGACCGACAGCAACGGCAGGCAGTTCGCCGCCTGACTATAAATTTTTTCGTCTCTTTGATTGTTTGCACGCGCGCGCGGCGTCCCGTTCTGTGGAATCAAACGGAGACGGCGGCCGCACGGGCGCGGTTTAGTAGACGAGGTGACTCTTGGAAAGACCCTACAGGCGCGATCTGGTGCGCGAATATATGGCTTACATACAGGTGGAGAAGGGGCTCGCGCCGAACTCTCTCGAAAGCTACAGGCGCGACCTTGCGCGGCTCGCGGCCTGGGCCGACGGCCGGGGCAGGGCGGTCGAGCAGTTGACGCGCGCGGATTTAAGAGGCTGGATCGCAGAGCTTTCGCGCGAGGGTCTCGCGCCCTCCACCGTCTCGCGTGCGGTCAGCGCCGCGCGCGGACTCTTCCGTTTCCTGATGCTCGACGGGCATATAAAAAAGCATCCGGCCGAAGACCTCTCCACCCCGCAAAGGGGGACGCACCTGCCGCGATTCCTCACCGAAGACGAGATGGATCGGCTACTGTCGGAGCCGGACGTTGAGACCGCCGAGGGGATTCGTGATCGCGCGATGCTCGAATTGATGTACGCCACGGGCCTGCGCGTTTCCGAGCTTGTCTCTCTAAAGCTGGATGACCTCGACCTGGACGGCGGAACCATCACCTGTCATGGCAAAGGCAGCAAGGAGCGGCGCGTTCCCATAGGCAAGAGCGCCGCGCACTGGCTTGAGCGCCACATAGCGCTGCGGCGCGCGCGCACCACTGGCAAGAGGGGAGGCGCGCGCCTCTTTCTGAGCGGGGCGGGCGCTCCGCTGACGCGGCAAGTCGCCTGGGCAACGATCAAGCGGTATGCCGCCCGCGCAAGTCTGAGCGACATCTCGCCGCATACGCTGCGCCATAGCTTCGCCACGCATCTGCTGCAACGCGGGGCCGATTCGCGCTCAGTCCAGGCGCTTCTGGGCCACAGCGACATCTCAACCACGCAGATTTACACCCACATCACGGACAGGCACATGCGCGCCGCCTACGACCGCTTTCACCCGCGCGCTCGCGCCTCCTTCTCCGCAGCGGCCGAAGCGCACGGCGGCAACGACAAGGACGAAGGATAAAAAGCTTCCGTTAAAAATTCTTCCGCCCTACGGGCGCTCGCCAAAGCGCGGCTTGGAAGTTAAAATTCAGATGGCGCGCGGGTTTGTCGAAAATCACAGGAGGCGGGTTTAACTTGATAGAGGCTTTATGAAAAAGGTCTTGATAATAGCAGCCATCGCGGGCGTTGCCCTGGCAGCGATAATCTTCAGCCAGTCGGGCGGATCGAACCCGGTTAAGCGAAGCCGGGCGAGCGCGCCGCAGCCGTCGGGCGGGACAACGGCGTCGCGCGTCCCGGCTCATTCCAAAGAGGTCGTGAGCCTGAGCGCGTTGCCGCCGACGCTGCCGCCCGAAAGGTTCTTCGGAGTCGCGCGTCAGGCGTATCAGGTGGCCAGGGAGATTCCGCAAACGCTCGCGCAGCTTCCATGCTACTGCTACTGCGACGAGACGTTCGGCCATAAGAGTCTTCACACCTGCTACGAGAGCGAGCACTCGGCAACCTGCGCCACGTGCGTCAGCGAGGCGCTGCTGGCCTATCGCCTGCAAAAAGAGCAGGGGCTCACCGCGCCGCAGATACGCGAGCGCATCATCGCCGAGTTTTCAAGACAATAGAATTTCAGTCCGAGTGCAAAATAAAGAGGCCCCGAATGCCAGAGAGCGTCCGGGACTCTTTTTAGCATTCGCGGCTCCGGGTTTTTTTGAGAAAGACATCAATCCTCGATCTACACTCTTCGGACACGCCGCAATCTCTAAAAGGGCTATGACGGCCGTTTGTGATTGCAAAATAGGCCTGACGGGGGTATTACGTGCCGCCCGTCTCGGTCGCCACTAATAATGCGGGCGTCTCGAAGCGCAGACGGTTGAGAATATTTTTCAGTTGCTCGAAATCGCCCTGCTGCACGACGTAATCGTTGTGGCCGACGGAAGAGGACTCGCTGCCCTGTAGGCGCGGCATCTTCTGCGAGGTGATGATGACGATTACGGAATCATGGAGGCGTGCGCGTTCCCGCAATCCGCGCGCGACAACCAGGCTTTTGGCGGCGGGCATGTCCGTATCCATCAGTATGAGGTCGGGGCGCGCCTCATTGACTTTCCCGAGCGCCTGCGCGTCGTTGGTCGCTTCCATAACGCGGTGGCCGCGCTTCTCCAGCAAGAGACCTATGCCGGAGTAAACATCTTCGCTATCAACTATAACCATGATGGTGCGGGCCGTCATGAAAAATCGTCCTCAAGTAAGAGCATTGATAAGGCGGAATGTTCTATGCCGAAACCGGGGACGCTGTCAATGAGCGGCCTGCCATGTTGGACGCGCGCCGCGCGCGTTGCCTCTGTTGCGTAGTGCGTCTGCCGCGCGGCGCGCGTGATAATATTCGGGCGCTATGAACGAATCATTCTCGAATCATGCGGCACACGACGACCACGACGACGTTCGTCACCTGCGCCGCGCCGTCCAGCTCGCGCTTGAGGCCGAAAGGCTCGGCAACCTGCCCGTCGGGGCCGTCATTACGCTCGGCGCGAAGACGCTCGCCGAAGCCGGAAACGCCGTCCTGATCCCGAACTATCATCCGGGGCGTCACGCGGAGATCGAAGCGCTCAGACTTGTGCCGGTGGAGTTGTGGCCTTTGAGCCGCGAGATGACCTGCTACACGACGCTGGAGCCTTGTGTGATGTGCGCCGGGGCGCTCCTTCTGCACGGCATCGGTCGCGTCGTCTTCGGCACAACAGACAGTGAAGGCGGCGCGGGCCGTGTGCTCTCGCTCTTGCCCGATTATTACGCGGGCGGGGCGGGCGTTCCGCTGTGGGTCGGCCCGCTGCTGCCGGAAATCTGCGACGCCCTCTATGATCGCGTCAAAGCGGGCTTCGACCGCCTGCCCTGCGGAAAGAGCAACTTTTGAGAGAGTGTGTGACCCGGCGCTGGCTCCCTCGAACGATAAATAAGGGAATCCGTGCGGTATAAATCTGAACTGATATTGACACGGATGATGAACTCTTTCTAAGATGGGCCATCTCGCGCGCCCGTTCTTTCCGAAAGATCAGCGATCCGGGGCTGAGGGTCACGGGCCCTCGCTTAGAGGAGCGCTCTCTTTAATCCGGTAGAGACCAGAGGCCGCGCCGAAGAGCGACGCGCTTTTGCATCTTTAGTCGGCTCCGGCCAGCGTAGACCACAATCTTTAATACTATCCAGGCGGAAACCGTTTCATTCCAGTCAGATATTCTGAAATAGGAGAAGACTATGCGCAGCAGCAGCCTACTTCGTAGCAGCACAGCATGGACAAGAGGGTGCGGTCTTTGTCTGCTCGCCCTGCTCATCCTCGCGCCCGTGGCCGTCGTGGGCCAAACGCAGATCACTACGGGAGTGGTTCAGGGGACTGTGACGGATCAGGCGGGCGCTACTCTCCCCGGCGCTAATGTCGAAGTACGCAACGAGGAGACCAATCTGGTCAAAACCATCAGCACGGACGAGGAGGGAAGATTCGTCTTTCTACAACTGCCGCCGGGCAACTACACCCTGACGGTCAGTAAACAGGGCTTCGCCACTCTCGTCCAGGAGAGCTTTCCGTTGACGGTCGGCCAGGCGATCTCCCTCAATCTGGATATGAAGGTCTCGCAGGTGGAAGAGCGCGTCACGGTCTCCGCCATCCCGACCGTCGACACGGTCAAAACGGAATCGAGCACCACGCTGAACGAAACCTCCGTCAGCAATCTTCCCGTCCTCGGTAGAAAATTCGAGGACTTGTTGACGCTCACGCCCGGCGTCAGCATCGTGCAGGGGCCGGACGGCGATGAGATTAGTTTTGCCGGGCAACGCGGCGTCTTCAACAATATCAGCCTGGACGGCGGCGACTACAACAACGGATTCTTCGGCGAGCAGGCCGGAGGCCAACGCGCCGCCATAGACATCCCGCTCGACGCCGTTCAGGAATTTCAGGTGGTGGCCACGGGCGCGAGCCCCGAGTTCGGGCGCACGGCGGGCGGCGTCATCAACGTCATCACCAAGTCCGGGACGAACGAGTTTCACGGCAACCTTTTTCACTTTCAAAGGTTGGAGGCTCTGACTTCCAATACCTCCGACGGCAGGCCGCTCACGAATTTCCACCGCGAACAGTTTGGCGGAACCATCGGCGGGCCGATCAAAAGAGACAGGGCCTTCTTCTTCTTCGCGTTCGAGCAGATTCGGGAAAATCTGACTCGTGCCAATCTGAGCGAGCAGGTCGGGCCGACTCCCTGTTCCGTGCCGACGCCGACGATCCTCGCCAACGAAGCGCTGATCGACGCCAATACGGATTGCCAGCGCCTCGCGCTTCTGAACTTCTTCCGCACGACCCGTCAGCAGGAAGAGGGCTTGCCCATAGACCGTCCCATTCAGAACTCGGCTTTCCTGAGCAAGCTGGATTGGAATCTGACGCCGTCAAACAAGCTCGCCATCTCCTACAACTTCGATCATTCGAGGAACGAGAATCAGACGTTCGACGTGGCGACCTACGGCAACTCGGCCAACGGCATCGAAGGCCCTTCAAAAATCCACGTCATCAATTTCAATCTCTTTAGCACCGTCTCGCCGACCAGGGTGAACGAGGCGCATTTCACCTATTCGCGCGAGTCGCGTCCGCGCTCGGCGGTCGAATCCAATATCCCGGCCGATACGGCGATGGGGTTCGGCACGACCTTCCGCTTCGGCCATCCCTTCTTTCTGGGGCCGAACGTTGACGAGCTGATCTGGCGCACGCAGCTCAAGGACAACTTCTCAATCGTGACGGGCAACCACACCGTCAAGCTCGGCGGCGAGTGGGTGCACACAGACAACTCACAAGTCTTTCGCGGGTTCTTCGAGGGGCGCTACATCTTCGACAGCGTGACCGGCTTTCTTCGCTATGCCTCTCCGGCGGCGCTGGGCCCAGGCTTTGGGCCCAACGCGGGCCGTTGCCCCAATGGCGCTTTCGTCGACATAGTGACCGGCGCGTGCCCGACGGGGACGCCCGCGACGCCGCTCCTGCTCTTCTTGCAGGGCGCTGGCCCGAATGGCCCCGCGACGGACGCCGCCGGAGCGTCCGACATCAAGAATGAAGACTTCGCCCTCTTCATACAGGACAAGTGGCAGCTCAGGTCGAACTTTAATTTGAACTACGGCCTGCGCTGGGAGGCACAGATTTTCCCTGACCCCGTAGTGCCTCCCGCGTCAACGGCCTACGGAATATTTTTAAGCGACCCGCGCTTCCCCTCGGACGGAACGCTGCACAACCAGAAGAAGATGTTTCAGCCGCGCGTAGGATTCGCCTGGGACATCTCTAAGAAAGGCAAGTCCGTACTGCGCGGGAGTTGGGGGATTTACAACGCGCGTCAAAACATGCTGTCACAGGTCGGCTCGATCACAACCAACGGCGTGCAGCAACAAACCATCGCCGGTGGCCTCTTTGCCAATCCGTTCGTTCGACCCACTTGGCCCGGTTTAGTGACGCCCACGGCCGGGGCGTGTACCGTCGGCACGATAACCAATCCATTCCCGTGCTTTTCAGGCGTCAGGGTTTTCAGCAAGGATTACGCCAACCCGCGCATCTACACGACCAACAT
This sequence comes from Pyrinomonadaceae bacterium, assembly GCA_035940775.1. Taxonomy (GTDB): domain Bacteria; phylum Acidobacteriota; class Blastocatellia; order Pyrinomonadales; family Pyrinomonadaceae; genus DASQYE01. Next base: position 190,892 of record DASZEN010000004.1, read on the forward strand.
CGGATTCGAGCAGGAACTGGCCGAGAACCTTTCGCTCTATCTGGATTTCACCCACGCCAAGGGCGTTCACCTGACGCGCTTTCTGGACTATGCGCGGACGGGCTTTTTCGCCCCGTTCCTCGGCGAGACGATGGTCGCGAGCGCCGTCGGCAAGTCGCTCTACAAGGGCTTCACGGTCGGGATGCGCAAGCGCTTCAGCCGCGGCTATCAGTTCGAGTGGAACTACGTATTTGCGAAAGACCAGGACGACGACTCGAACGAGCGCGACCCGTTCACCGACCGCTCCTTCAACTTCTTCAACCTTCAACTGGACTACGCGCTCGCCGACCGCGACATCCGCCACAGGTTCAACTTCTACACGAACGCGGACTTGCCCTGGGGCTTCGAGGGCAACGCGCGCATTCAGGCGCACACGGCGCAGCCGAAATCGCCCGGATGCGCCACGCGCTGCGCCAACCGCAACACGCTGCGCAAGAACAACGAGTTCTTCTCCTTCGACTGGCGCTTACAACGCCCGTTCCGTTTCGGCGAGCGCTATGCGTTGATTCCAATCATCGAGATGTTCAATACCTTCAACACCAATAACAACATCGACCCGACCATCGGTGATCCGCTCTTTAACTTCGATGGCTTCCTGCGCCAGGGCGTCGGCGACCCGCGCCAGGTTCAGTTAGCCATAAAGTTCAACTTCTAAAGAGGCCGAAAGCGGGAGGGCAATGCCACACTGAGAGAGCCTCGCGGGCCATAACCCGCGAGGCTCTCTCAGCATCTTTGAGAGACACAAACAAAGCCCATGAACAACGTCGAAGCGGAGATCGAAGAGATCGTCAACCGGGAAACGAGAGCGTGGAACACACAGGACGCCAAACTCTTAATCAGCATCTTTCATCCGGACATGGTCTGGCCCTGGCCGCCCGCGCCCGACGCGCACGACCCCGCCCGATGGGTCATGGAATGGGGCCGCTACGATTACGAGCGCTGGACGAAGGGCTGGCAGGCGTTATTCGACACGCATCGCCTCGCCCACAACCATCGAGAGATCAGAAAGATCGTCGTCTCAAAAGAAGGCGACGGGGCCTTCGCCGTCGTCGATATAGACACTCTCTGGATAAGCCGCGAGGGACAACACAACCGCTGGAAGGGCCGCGTCTGCAAGGTCTATTCAAAGGTCGGGGACGAATGGAAGATGACCATGCACACGGGCGTGCTGGATTACTCCTGAAGTATGCCGACAACCGGATGTAATGAAAAGGAGACTGTCATCAGAACAACCCTTTTAGAAGGGTGATGCATCCGGCAGGATACGAACTTGCGAACTGACGTTAAGAAGAAGAAGAAATATGCTCTTCTGCCTGTTTGGTTCTACGTTTGTAGGTTCTCACTCTGTGGCAATTAGCGCAAACTACATCACACTTCTTAATTTCATTCAGAATAGCCCGTGTTGTCATTCGGTCAATACGGTTCAGTTCGTATTCTTTGGACTCTCCTTCTCTATGATCGAAGTCCATTACGTAGAAAGGATATTGAATGCCACAGTCGGCACAGGCGCGCGATTTCATTTGCCGCACCAATTCTCTGCGCTTCATATAGGAACGAACATTCCGATCAAGGTACTGGCGTTTATTGTTGCGATAGTGATTACGAGATAAACTTTTACCACACTCTTTACAATAGGATTGGCGCACCCCGGATGCCGTATGTTTAAAGTTAAATTCACTGACCGGCTTGCTCGCCTTACACTTTGAGCATCTTTTATTGATTAACCTGCGTGAAGTTGTAGGGTCTCGTTGCATGTATGAATTTTATCATGCAAAAAGGAGATGTCGTAGAAAAAGAGGCTGTCCTGATGACAGCCCCTTTTAGAAGTATGGTGCACCCGGGAAGACTCGAACTTCCGACCCCTTGATTCGTAGTCAAGTACTCTATCCAACTGAGCTACGGGTGCGCTTTATTGAAAAGCTGAAGAAAGAATATACGTACGGCCTTAAAGAGTGTCAAGCAGTCGTATCGTCACTCGAAAAGCGCTTTTTACGCCCCCGCGATCAATGCGCGTAGTAGCCTGGGCGTGTGCGCGCGATCAGTTCCGGACGGGCGACCTCGATGCGTATCTTGCGCCAGCGTCCGTCGCGCGCGCGCGGCCCCGAGGGCTGATAACCGACGCTGTAGAGCGTGCGCAGATCGGCTGCCACCTCCGCGTAAAGGAAGCCTAAATCTTCGAGCCGCCTGATCGCGTTGAGTCGCCCGCCCGTGCGGTCTGCGAGCGCTTGCATGCGCGTGCGCGCCGACGTGTAAATGGCGATCTGCTTAGGGTCAGGAAACGCAAGGCGCTGTGGATCGCCCGAGGGCAGGGCCAGCGGATAGATCGTCACGCCCTGACGATCAGCCGCGTTGAGAACTTCGTTGAGCGAAGCGCTCGCTTCGGGCTTGATGGAGGCGACGGCCTCCTCATTCGTCCTGGCGTTCCAGGCCGAGGCGCGATCCAGGGCGCGCATCTCCGTGTCAAGACCGTCGCTTAAGACGACGATGGCTTTGCGCCGCTGCCCCTCTTTGGCCAGCTCTTCAAGCGAGCGCCTGAGCGCCTGATAGAAATGCGTATCGCCTTTCCCCTCCGCGTAAGAGATCGCCTCGGCAATCTTTCTGCGGTCAACTGTAAATTTCGCCAGCGTCTCGACCTTAGTGTTGAAAGCGACGACGGCGACGCGATCCGCAGGCCCGAGCGCATCTATAAAGCGAAGCGCCGCCTGCTTGAGCGTCCCTCGAAAATTGAGCGTCGAGCCGGACATGTCGAGCAGCAGGACGAGGCTGAACGGGGTCGCCGTGGGCTCGAAATTGACGATTGGCTGCCGCACCTCGTCTTCGTAGACAATGAAGTCGTTGCGCGACAGATTGGTGACGGCCCGCCCCTGGCGGTCTACGACGCCGACGTTGAGTTGAACCAGATTAGTTTCAACTCGCAACACGTCGCCTGGGTCTTCCTGCGCGCGCAGGGGACGATTGAGCGAGGCGCAGGCGCACAGCAGAATCAGCGTCAGGGCGGTGCGGGTGATGTGTTTGACGGGGAGTCTGAAAAGTAAACGTGAATAGATCATTGCTCAAGGCCAAACGCAAATGAAACTCTTTTTCCGAGTATGCACGGCGCGGCGAGGCTTTGGCAAGCGCTCGGCCATGAGAGCCCCGCACGCATCATTGTCGGACGCGCGCAAGGGGGCCGCGAGTTGCTTGAATGATGAGGAAAAAGGCCGGGGACGTGGCAGCGGCGGGGGAATGAAAGGCGTTCGGTGGAAGCGGGCAAGCACACTTTTCATGCGCGCGAGCGTCCCTATCCAGCCTTTAATCCCGTGACCTTTTGTCCTTACCTTTCACCGGCGGCCTTGGCGATGCGCGTCGTGCGTGCGCGGCGCGAAGGCTGTTGCGCTGCCTGAGCGTTGGCCGCCGGGACGGTTGCGAGCGGCGGCGCGGGCGCTTCGACGGCGACGGGCCGCAGGCGCGAGGAGCGTCGCGCGGCAGCGCGTTCGGCCTCGGCGGCGACAGTGCGTTTCGCCTTCTCGATTCGCTTGCGCGGCACGAGCTGGAAGCGCAGCTCCATCTCCTGCGCGACCTTGTAAATATTCTTGGCTTTTGCGCCGCGCTCGGCCCGGCGAATGATCTCTTCCAGATTGAGCAGCTCGGCCTGATCGTCTTTTCCAATCCAGATGTATGTTGTTTCTGGCATCTCTCGTTTGACCTCCAGTTTGATAAGAGCACGCAATTCGGCAGTCGGGGCGGCAGACCTGAAAAGCGCACGCGTGCGCGTCGGCGTTGTCGTCGTCGCCTGCGCCGCGAAATATCCTTCGACCAGTAAATCTACTTCGTCACGATGCGCGTCATAGAAAAGCGCGAAGTCCTGGCAGCGTGTGCGAAAGGGGCAGACCACGGAGCACACCAGCGGGTCTTTAAAATGCGCGTAACGATTGCAGTAGAGCCTTAAGCCCATCGTCGGACTCGCCTCCCGCCGTCCTGTTTTGCTTTTGACAATCCGCGCAGAGAGAGAAAGTGTGGCCGCCCCGGCGGGCACACGCCTGCAATGCACGCTCTGTGCTTTTCGGGAGTGGGAGGACTATAACACGCTTGTTTTACCTATGCAACATGTGCCGCGCGCGCAACGGAGGCGAGAGACAGGGGGCTGTCCATAAAGCGAGTTCGGGACTATAATGCGCCGCAACTGCCGCCTACGCGCGTGCGCGCGCCCCCTCGGCTTCACACGAGCGGCGCGTCACGAAAGCTGCTCCTCACGAAAGAGAGCGAGCCGGGCGTCCCTGACCGACGACGGAGATTCTCACCATGTACAAACCAAACTTTTGCGCCGACTGTGGCACGCGCATTGAGCGCCTGCGCTGGCATCTATGGAGCAGTCGCAGGTTTTGTGCCCCTTGCGCGCGCCGTTTTCGCAGGACACAAATTCTTCTGCCAGCGATTGCGGCCGTGTCCCTTTTCAGCCTGGGCCTTCTGGCCGGACGTTCCATGCGCCCTGCCCCTCCACCGCTCGTCATAGAGCGCGCCGAGCTTCCACTCGCGCCAGCTTCCGCCGCTTCAAAGGCCGGAGCCGAATCGACGGACGAGAGCGGCGGACAAGACGATGCGGCTGCTTCGGAACCCGAGCCCGTTTATGGGCCCAGCGGTACGGCCACGGAACGTCCCACCGATCCCGCCGAAGTCGTCTCCATCTGCGGCGCACGCACACAGAAAGGCACACCCTGCCGACGCCGCGTGCGCGGCACAGGAAGATGCTGGCAGCATAAAGGGATGCCCGCCATAACCCGTAATACTGTCATCAATTAGGAGAACCATACTGAGAGTAGTGAAAAGTCCAATATAAAAGCACACAGAACAACTCATCTAAACTATGAAAAAGAGGCTCTTTGAGACTGCAAAACCTTTATTCATCGATTCGATTCCGATCGCCGCCTCCATAGCATCAATAAGTTACGGGCAGCCTATTAGCTGCCCGTTTTCGTTTGCGTCACTATGGAGTCGCTGCTTTGCTTAATAACAACCTCGACCCCGCGATAGCATTCCTTTCATGGTCATCTTCTCCGGTCTGCTAGAATGCTGCTCGCGCGGGGCGGGTTAATTCGAGCGTTAGGCCGTCCAGCTTTAGCGGAGAAATAGCGTGGGCATGAAGTTACGTCATTTATTCGAGCGGTGGCGCCCCATGAGGCGCTCAGGTATCGACCCGGTGAAGGTGTTCCGAACGGTTTACGGGCGGAGCCCAGAGGCGGACGAGGAGTCCTCGCTTATACGTCTCGGTGTCCAGCCCGAAAGTGAGGCCGAGTGCTTCCGCCTCGTCATAGGCCATTTCGACCACCAGTTCCAGCACACGCCATTCACTGTGAGGCTCGGGCGCGCAGATGTTTCGTTCCTGCCTGTGGCGGAAGGCTTTTCGCTTGCTCTAGACACCGCAGACGGCTCCGTAAGCGCACACTTACTCTCAGGAATCGAGTACGAGCCTCACCTAATCGCCTTCTTTAAAGAGAGGATCAAGCCTGCGATGGTTGTTGTCGATGTTGGGGCCAATGTCGGCTTCCACTCGATGTTGGCCGCACGCCTGGTCGGTAGCTCCGGAAAGGTGCTAAGCTTTGAGCCGAACTCCGAAAACTGTCGGCTCATCCTTCTCAGCGTTGAAGAGAATCGGTTCAGCCAAGTCGTGCTCTACCCGGTCGCGGCATCGAATCAACAAGGTCACGCGCTTTTCACTACCCACATCGGCTCGAACGGCGGATTGCTCCCTTCGGCTAAGGAGGTGTTGCTGAACCCTAACTGTGTCGTCGTTCCTACCTTCCGGTTAGATGATCTGATTAAGGAGAAGGTGGACTTTATCAAGATTGACACAGAAGGAGCTGAAGGGTTGGTCATCGGCGGCGCGAAGTCGCTGATTGAGCTACATAGGCCGGTTGTCATCTCTGAGTTCAGTATGGAAATGCTCCCGCGAGTGTCTGGAATATCTGGGGCTGAGTATCTGACATACTTCCAGGCGCTAGGATATGACCTCCACGTGTTAGACAGGCACGGAGGTGGGTTGCATCCCATCTCGGATGTTGGTTCATTCTTAGACAATTATGGAGAGATGACGAGGATTGAAGATTTAGCGTTCATCCCTAAGTAGCCGCGGGAGGCCATTTCGGAACTCTTGGTACGCTTATCCATGCCCACGGCGGCTAGGGGTGTTGTTGAATAAATAAGGAAAGCGAATAAAGTTCAATTTATAACTTTTAGTATTCAATCAGGCTAAGATCATTGTCTGTAACCGATTGCCCATCTTGCAAATTTATTTGCAAGGAAATGTTCTCTCTATCCCCAATAAATTTCTCTTGACAGAATAAGTCTGTGCCGCGTACTCTGCGCGCGCTCGATAGCTTCGTTTGCGTGCGACTCGCACCTGGAAAGCCTCACGTCAACGACTTCCTTAATTGAATCAATAAAGCTCATGAAGTCTCCTCCTCTTATATTCCACTTTCCTTTGAGAAGCATTTCTGCTTTTCATTCTCTTGGTCTGTGTGTGGCAGAAGAGAGTATTTGATTGCTTTAACTTAGGGCAGATTAATAGCTACGCCTTCACTTGACCCTAAAAGGAGTCTTTAGCGATACGACTTCTGTCGCATTGAGCCCGGAGGAGCACTCCGCTCTAGAGGTTGCCTTATAGAGTGGCCTGCGGCAGAGACTTCATACAACTCAAGGAACATGTCTTTATCATGATGCACACAGCTTCTCCGAAGATGAGGAATAAAATGAGATTCATCCTTGCTATTATTTCTCTTCTCGTTATCGGTTGGTCGGTAAGCGCGCTGGCCCGATTTATACCTGCCGCATTTGCAGAACTGTCGGCACGATCCACCGCCGCCGAAATCCGCGATATTACCGAGCAAGCCAGTTCCGAGCAGGTAGAAGTGGAAGAAGTTCTGCTTACCCCCAAGGGATTCGAGCCAGCCGAGTTGAATCTCCCTGCCAGGCGCTTCATCCTCGCGATTGTGAACCGCAGCAGGGTGGAACAACTGTCTTTACGGATCGACCGTGAAGCAGGCGGGCGACTGCATGAGGTGCGACTGCCGGGCGGACAGGTGGATTGGGCCGATTCGATTGATCTGCCGCCCGGACGTTACGTGCTGACGGAAGACAATCGTCCGGATTGGCTATGCCGCATCATTATATCTCCATAATAAATAGCAAAACCACAGACTCTTAGCCTTAACTCCAACCCTTTCATGTCCTGTTGTCATTTTCTCCTATGGAGGAGAGTACCGTGAGAAACATACCTGTTCGCCCTGTCTACATCAATACTATTATGCGCTCTCTTATCGTCGCACTTTTCTTAGTAGTGATGGCCTGTAGCACTACTGCGCAGATCACTTCAACCGACGGCAAGACCGCATCGGGCATCGCCCCAGGCTCTCCTGCGGGCTCCTACAAGTTGAGCGAGTTCGATAATATTAATCTCTACAACGGCAATCTGAATTTTGTTTTGCCCCTCGTCGGTGTCGTTGGGCGTGGCGAGGCAAAGCACCAGATGAGCCTCGGATTTAATACTAAGGGATGGCGTGTCAGGAAAACTTACGACACGGCTATTGAAGATTATGAGTATAGTCCGACACAGAATTGGTGGGCTGGCGGCGGCGCTGGCCTCGGGCCGGGCAGCATCATTGGTCGTAAAACAGCATTCCAGTCCACTGTTTCCTCCTGTTTGAGAGACGCTGCCGGCAATCCTCTGCCCTGGCCCAATTACACACTGACCCGTCTTACCTTCACTATGCCCGACGGCACAGAGCATGAACTGCGCGACCAGAATACCAACGGTCAGCCGTTACTGAGAGTGAACTGCAATACGGGAGCCTCTCGCGGAACCATATTTGTCTCTTCAGACGGCACGGATATGACTTTCATATCCGACACTACCATCACCGATTATGTGGGTTTATCCGCGCAAACATTCTTTCCTTCGGGCTACCTGATGCTGCGCAGCGGCGTCCGGTATCGCATAGATAACGGTAAGGTGACCTGGATACGCGACCGCAATGGCAACCGTCTCAGCTTCACTTATGATGCCAATGAGGCTCTGAGTGTGATTACCGATTCGCTCAACCGTCAGGTAACGATTGCCTATAATGTCTCGGAAGCAGCGCCCTATGGATTGTGCAATAAGATTACCTACAGCGGCTTCGGCGGTGCGCCACGCGTAGTTCGCCTCTCTAAAACGAGTATGAGCAATGTGCTTCGCGCGGGCTTTACCATACAGACTCTCCAGCAACTCTTTCCAGAGCTCAATGCCGCCAGCACGACGAGCACGCATAACCCAACTGTGATCTCGTCGGTCTGGCTGCCTGACGGCAGACGTTACCAATTCTTTTACAACAGCTATGGAGAGCTGGCGCGTGTCGTGCTGCCGACGGGCGGCGCTTATGAATACGATATGGTGGCTGGCTCCGGCGTCTTAACCTTTCCTTATAATGGGGATGATCGACAGATTTATCGGCGGGTGGCCGAGCGACGCATCTACACGAGCGGCGGTACGGGAAGCACCTATGCGAGCAGGATGCTCTACAGCGCCACGCAGAGTGGGCCGAACGATGCGGCTCCATATTATACGAACGTGACGGTGGATCATTATAACGCGGGCTCTACGCAGGTGCTCGCGCGTGAGAAGCATTACTTTAATGGCAGCGGAGTCATGTCCATGCAGGTTGACGATAGCAGATACGATCAATATTCTGCCTGGACAGAGGGTCAGGAATATAAGACTGAATCGATAGACCCGACTGGCACAGGCACTACTGTGCTGCGGCGCGTCGAAAACACTTTCCAGCAACGCGCGGCTGTCGCTTGGTGGCCGAACGCCGCGAATGACGCGCCGCCCAACGATCCCAGACTTGTCCAGACCCTGACGACGCTGGCGGACTCGAATCAGGTAACTAAGCAGACCTATGCATATAGCGCAGACCTGCACAACAACCAGACCGACGTTTACTCGTATAATTACGGCGCGGGTGCGCCGCCGACCTATCCCACGCGCCACACGCACACCGATTACCTCTCTACCAACGTGGTCGGCGGCGTAACTTATAACTACCAAACCGACAATGCGATTCACCTGCGCAGCCTGCCGACTCGAAGCAAGGTTTATGCGGTCAACCCTTCAACCGGGGTCGAGACGCTGACCTCGGACGCGACTCTCGCATACGATCAGACGGCGTTGACGGATGATCCGGGCATAGTCGGTTTGGACTCGGCTTTTACCGTCATTTACAGGCCGCGCGGCAATGTTACTCGTAACTCACGCTGGATTAACACTAATAACACCTGGCTCAACACGGACATGCAGTATGATGTGGCCGGTAATATCATCGGGACAACCGATGCGCGCGGCGAGCTAACACAGGTTGAATATTCCAGCATCTATCAGTATGCCTACCCGACGAGCATCATCACACCGATCCCCGATACTGGAAATAATTTCTGTTCGACTACTTCGCTGGAATCGAGCACCTCTTATGATCTCTCGACCGGCCTGGTGACCTCAATCACGGACGCTAACAATAAAGTTACGACGTTTGAATATAATGATGGGCTCGACAGACTGACCAAGGTAGTGCGTCCGACAGGCGGTGGTTCGACCACTTACACATACAATGACGTGGTCGGCAATCTGTGGGTACGCACACAGACGGCGCAAAGCGCGACCGTAAACATAGATACATACCAGTTCTTTGACGGCCTGGGTCGTCCCAACCGCTCATTCCAATATGAGAATAGTATTACGACAACCCCTTGGCTGACCTCCGATACGCAATACGACGCGCTGGGCAGAGTTTGGAGAGTGTCGAATACCTATCGCGCTGTGAATGCTAATACCGCCGTCAATCCTTCGGGCGATTGGACGACGACGCAATATGACGCTCTGGGCCGCATTACTTCAGTGACCACGCCGGACAACGCTGTGGTCACGACCTCTTACAGCGGCAACCAGGTGACTACTACAGATCAGGCAGGCAGGAAACGAAGAAGCGTCACGGATGCGCTCGGCCGACTGACGCAGGTCGTCGAAGACCCGGATAACCTTGCTTATCAAACCGATTATATTTACGACGCCCTTGGTAATCTGCGAAAGGTGACGCAAGGGACACAGCTTCGTTACTTCATGTACGATTCGCTCTCGCGACTGATCCGCGCCAAGAACCCGGAACAGAACGTCAACGCAGCCTTGGCCCTGACCGATTCTGTGACGGGCAATGCGTCGTGGTCTATGTCTTACTCATACGATGCGAACAGCAATCTTAGTACGAAAACAGATGCGCGCAATATAACGGCCACTTACAGCTACGACAACATTAACCGCAACACTGTCATCAGCTATTCGGACGGGACGCTGCTCAATCGCACATACGATAGCGCCGTCAATGGGCGTGGTCGTCCGCGCGCCATCCTTTATTACGTCGCGAGCGGAGCCGACTCGCAAACCGCGACAAATAATTACGATGCTGTGGGGCGGCCTCTGGATCAACAGCAATATTTCGGAGCCAACGACATCTGGGGCACGCCCTTTACAGTGCAGCGCGCTTACGACCTGGCCGGGCATGTCACTTCACAGACTTATCCGTCGGGGCGCACAGTCAGCTATACGTATGACAGGACGGGTCGCACCGCCACCTTCGGCGGAACTTTGGGCGATTCTGTCTCGCGCAATTACATGACTGCCATCGCGTTTGACGACAGCGGACGCATGACCCGCGAGCGATTCGGCACCGACACACTGCTCTATCATAAACAGCACTTCAACGTGCGCGGCCAACTCTACGATTCGCGCATCAGCACGGTTAATGACGAGGACAATTGGAATCGCGGCGCGATAGTCAACTACTACAGCCTCTCCAATTATTGCTTCGGCTGTAGCGGTACGGACAACAACGGCAATCTATATATCCAGCAACACTTCGTCCCAACGGATGACGCCATCAGCTCTTACTCGCTGATGCAGCAGAACTATGACTATGACGAGCTGAACAGGCTCAAATGGACGCAGGAGTACATTAACGGGAGCGGGAACACGCCGGGCGGATGGCAAGGCTCCACCTTTGATCGCTGGGGCAATCGCACGCTCACGGGAAGCGGCACGGGCATCAACACCAAACAGTTTTCGATCAGTAGCGCGACGAACAGGCTTGGAGTGCCGGCTGGGCAGGCCGGAGTGATGACCTATGATGCCAATGGCAATCTGACTAACGACACCTACAGCGGCTTCGGGCAGCGCACCTTTGATGTCGAGAACCGGATGCTGACGGCGACGGGCAGCAACGGAAGCCAGAACACATACACCTACGACGGCTTGGGGCAGAGAGTCCGCAGGCAGTTGGGCGCACAGACAACATGGCAGGTCTATGGGTTAGATGGAGAGTTGCTGGCAGAGTATGCGGCGGGCGCGGCAGCGACAGCGCCGCAGAACGAGTATGGATACAGGAACGGGGAGATGCTAGTTACCGCCAGCAGCGGAGCCAACGTGCAGTGGATGGTTACAGATCAATTGGGTACGCCGAGAATGATAGCGGACAGAACGGGAACTCTAGGTGGAGTCAAACGGCATGACTACCTGCCGTTTGGAGAAGAGCTGTTTGCAGGGGTGGGAGGACGCACAGCAGCGCAGGGCTATGTCACAGATACGGTGAGGCAGAAGTTCACCAAAAAAGAACGAGATATTGAGACAGGGTTGGATTATTTTGGTGCTAGGTACTATTCAAGTCCGCAAGGTAGGTTTATCAGTCCAGACTCTATTACCGGAAACCAATTTGATCCGCAGACATTGAACCTCTATGCTTATGTCCAAAATAATCCTCTGAAGTTCATTGACCCTACCGGACATCTTATTCAAAACGCAAGTGAGCTGGATCCAAGTAATACGTCCAGTGCTCCACCCTGTTGGCCCGATTGCAGTCTTTCGTCTGGACAATCTCCTGTCTATAACGAAACTGTCACCGTAACAGCAGACACAGAGCCAATCAACGTTGATACAACAATAGCCGCCACAACACTTGTGCTACCTGCACTTGCAGCTACTGGCGAAGTGGCTGCGGCACCATCGCTAGCTATACCGGCAGCAGTTCTTACAGGAGTAGTTATCGGTGATCGCCTGATTGATGCCTTTGGCAACCCCCGTCAGCCAACGCGCTTCGGCCCCGGCGGTATAGGAATTTCATGCACGGCAGGAAATCAAGCGCAGCCGATCCCATTACCTATCCCTGCCCCGCCACCTGGGAATATTTCGGATAATATGACCATAGTACGTGGTGGGGTGAGCTTACCAGCACCGAGACAAAGTTTCTCTGGGTCTTTTGGTCTGACCTTGTATGATGCAGCTTCAGGAGTCCGTCATAACCAAGTTAGCTTCACAACCGTTGGCGCAATCCGTCAGGGAGGTGGATCTGTAGTTTTCTGGCCTGAGCCAGCCTATCCAGGCGGGCCAATGAATTGGAGACATGTTAATGTAACCGTTGGCAACGTCAGTTCTTTTATTGGGCCTGTAGCGAATCCTGTACCAAAGACTGAACGAATCCCTGGAAGGCCATAACGATAATAGCCAGAACTTCCATAAAATCAGGGCTAAGTTTTTATGACAAAGATGAATATTATTTATAGCGGCTTTTATGACGCTCCACTTGCCTTTGTAGTAAACCACGAAGACACCCAGTACCTGTTTTGGCGCGGTTTCTTTGATGAGGTGCTGGATGATTATCCGCACGAATACGAAGTATTCGTCTTACCGAACCTCCCTGAAAATGAGATCAAAGAGTCATGGTCATGTTTACCTGATAAGGCTGTGGCTCATGTTGGCAAAATTCATATGAATCAAGTTGGTTTTGATCCGACAAAAAGGCAGTCAATTACGACGGATGTTTTTGAGAAAGTACTGAAATAGCCTATTTAACTGCTTTGCCCAACAATTTCTATGGGCCAATAACATTTTGAAAATGTACGAATCAAGCTGGACAATATCTTGTAGCTATTTTGAATTGTTGGGCAAAGCATCTGCATATTACAATTGATTTAGAAAATAATGCTCTTGATTTTAGACATTAGTCACTACGTTCTTTGTGTGCCAGCAGTGTGCCAACTCAGTCCAACTGAGCAATATTCAGCAATACGCAGCCAGCATAGCAAATAGCGTAAGGGTAACTGATATATACTCTTACGCACTCAGCATAAACAAACCAAAAAGCCCAATTTTACTGGCAGCACAAGGGGATGCCCGCGATGCTTCCGCCCGGAAAGCTGATCGTTCCGGGAGAATAAAAAAAGGGCCGGTATGACTATGGATTGATAACGCCTGAAAAAGCATGGTTTCCAGCTTGCCGCTGGCCCCCTCGCGCTCTTGCACACGCGCGCATGGCTCGCCAGTTCCTACCGCGAGGCGTGCCCGAATGAGAGCCTAATTTCTATTCATGGGCCACCACATCACGGGGGCGAGTTGTGCGTATAGCCTATAGTGGTAATAATATATCTAACAAATTGGATGGCTGTTTTATGCGGATGGAGGTAATGGAGAAACTTTAGGTGCGCAATCGTGCGTTTTCATATCTGAAGGTTTCATCAACTCACTGCACTCCGGATTAGGACACCTAACACGGTAATATTGTTGAAATCTCCAAGCTACATTCAACTTAGCTTTGCGATTTAAGTTAAAGAATGCTTTGTTACCAGTAGCATTTACTACTTCTCTTATCACCTGTGAAATATTAATTTTTTCTTGATAGAAATCAAATGTAGCTTTGAATAGCTCTCCGTACTGTGCGTGAAGAGGCAGGGATATTCTATAAAGAATGAAACCGGCTAGGATGAAAGACAGAGATGATATCAGCGTAATAGTTAAAGATGGTAAATTCTCAATAATAGTCACCTTAAAAGCCGGTACATAATTATAAACCCAGGGAAACTGATTAATAACTAGAAGATGTAAGATTAAAAGCAATGCATAACTCAACCAAAAGATTCCAGCTACATATAATGCAAATGATGTGTATACGGTGCTATCGGCAACCGCTTGTTTGCTATCAAGCTCTTCTCTAAGGTCTTTATCTACTTCCAATAATATGCGATTCCAGTAAAGAATAGAACTCATGCCATATATCCGTTTTGAGTATCCTTCATAAGCATATATCAAGTTCCCCAAGCGTGAAGGCATCTCGATTTTATACTCACCACTATCACTCATAGGAAACCTCCGCAGTTCAAAATAATCTTCAAGATTCTGTTTATCTGATCTTAAATCTTGCGGTTTGTTATCATCGAACAGTTCGATCCTATCCCGAATCCTTTTCAATCTCGCCTCTTCTAAAGAGACAAAATAACTCCAAAGAAAGTCAGGCCAAAATTTCCGCCCTTCAAGTATCATGTATACCCACATATCAGAAACGATAATAATCCAGCCTGCTAATATGATTGTTATTATAAAGCCGTACTCTAACTTGTCGGCCCGGTCCAGCCACTTAAGAACCATATTAATGATCGGTAAAAGGCCAAGAGCAACGAAGAAACCAGGTATAAGCAAACGAAAAAAAAGTTTGAGTCCAAGGTCAAAAGGCAGTTTCATTTTGCTTAACCGGGTCCCTAGTTAATTGAAAGTACAAGCCTAACCATTCTTCAAGGGCGATCATCCGAGCCATGTGTCCTTGAGTAGTCGCCCTTCCCACCGCCACCTTTACCGCCGCCTCCGCCGCTGCCACCGGAACCGCCTCCACTACCCTCGGAGCCGCTTCCGCCGCCAGAGCCCGAACCGCCGCCGGAGCCAGAGCCGCCCTCGCGGCCACCGCCACCACCGGAGCCAGAGCCGCCGCCACCTTCGCGTCCACCACCGCCAGCGCCGCCTCCGCCTTTATGACCGCCGCCTCCGGAACTTTGACCGCTCATTAGAAATAAGCTATTTAAAGTGTTGTCGTGCATAAGCATCTCCTTTAAAGATTTGAACAGACTTTAAGTTTAAGACTACTGAGGTAAGACTCTTTCGTAATACAAAGCAGGAAAAGAAAGCTTAGTAAGCCTCAACGTCACCATTATTAGTTAACGGGCGCCCATCCGGGCCATGCGGGTCAGACCAGGCTTTGGCAACAAACTGAGCATCGTCTCTGGTCCGGTTTTCTTTCTTCGGGAACATCTCCGCCAGCTTGTCGGCGGGGATTTTGTATTTCTCAAGCTCGGCATCCGGCACATCGTACAGCGTCACGTTGTTGTCTTTATCGGGTTTGCTAACTATCGCCATGGCTTTGATCCTCCTATTGCTCTATGTAACTGACTAAATTGATGGGTTTCATGTCTAATGCTTAACGTGGCAAATTGGGCAAATGATGATCGAGTGAGGCCAACAAGACAATTCTCATTAGCAGGAACGTGAGCGAGTAAAGCAGCGCTAAAATATTCTCATTATGGGGAAGTGTCAATGTTTTGCCGGAAGAGGGAGGATCACTAAGGTGCTACTGTGTATATAGGAAGTGGTAATAATATATCTAACACTTTTGATGCCCGGTGCGACTCAAGTGTGACAACTCCCGCGCATCCCTTAAACTTACAGATACAAAAAGATCAGAGAGAGCCCCGAAAACTGAAACTTAGGGGCTCTCTCTGAAACCTAGAAAAACAACTTTTTCTACTGGCAGCACAAGGGAATGTCCGCGATGCTTCCGCCCGGAAAGCTGATCGTTCCGGGGTGAGGAAGAGGATGCGATGAAGCGCAGAGCCTTATTTTAGTCGCAGGACAAACGCCGAGAGGCTCGGAGGCGGGGGCGCCGCGCGGGTCGCGCCTCTGAGCCTCCTCGTGCTGCGCTTCTCATCTGTTCTTGAATTGATCGTAGAGTTCCGTGTGGCGGCTGGTCAGGGGCACCTGCCGACCGTTGATGAAGAGATAGCGTACGTGTGTGCGCGCATCCAGGAGGTCGCCGTCCGTGATCGCAAGGTTGGCGACCTTGCCCGTCTCTATGGAGCCGAAACGGTCTGCGACGCCCATGATCTGCGCCGGGTAGAGCGTGACGGCTCTGAGCGCTTCTTCGCGCGGCAGGCCGAAGGCGGCGGCCATGCCCGCGTGATAGGGCAGATTGCGCACGGCAGAGCCCGTCGAGCCCGAAGAGATGCAGAAGCGCACGCCCGCCTGTTGCAGTTTGGCAGGATTAGCGTAGAGCACGTCGTAGTAATCGTCTTCGAGAGAGGGAAGATCGAGCACACCTGTGACGATCACGGGAACGCCTCGCTCCTTCAACAGCGGGGCTGCTTTCCAGGCTTCGCCGCCGCCCAGGATTACGGCCCGCAGATGCAGCTCGTCGGCAAAGCGCACGGCGGCGCGTATCTCCAATTCGCGGTCGGCGCGAAACAGGACGGGGCGCTCGCCGCGCACGAAGGGGACGAGCGAGGCGAGGACGACCGACTGGGCCGGGCGCGGCAATTTCTGATCGCGCGCATAGGCGTCTTGCGCGCGCCCGTATGCTTCGGCGTCGCGCAGGAGTTTGCGCAGGCGCTCGATCTGGCGGTCGCGCGTCGTGACGGCCTCGGTGATGGGAACCTCTGTCGGCGGCTCGAAGTAACTCCCGTCGTCGGTGCTCGTGGCGGCGCGCGGAAATTCTACGACCAGCGCCGCAGAGGGTACGATTGCCATCTCCGGCACGGTCGAGCCGTCGAGGTTGATGATGGCGGCCTGCCCCGAGATGATGCCGCCCAATGGCATCGTGACGACGCTCGTGATGCCGTTTGCGCGCGTGACGTTGACGTGGGCGCTGTGCGGATTGACGGCGTTTATGGCGGCGGCGTTCGGGTTCATATCGCCCACTTCGCCTATGTCCACAGTGCCGGGTGCGCCCCCGTCTATCTCCGTCAAACCGAGCGACGTTCCGGCGTCCATCATCCCCGGATAAACTGAGAGCCCGCGCGCGTCTATCTCCTGCGCGCCCGGCGGAATGCTGACGCCCGGGCCCACGGCCTCGATCTTGCCGTCGCGTATGACGAGGGTGCCGTTTTCGATTTCGGGGCCGCTCGCGGTGACGATGCGCGCATTGCGTATGGCATAGGTGACTGCCGGGCGCGCGCCGCCGGACTGTTGGGCGGCGGCGCCGCCGCCGCTCTGCTGCGCCCGCACGTCGATAGTCCCCGGCAACGAAGCGCCGTAGAGCGCGCACAGGCAGATGACGGCGGTGATAGAATTTCTTACTCTCATCAATGATTGTCCCTTCCGCCGCTTTCCGCGTCGTCGAGGTCAGTAGCCATACGCCGACGGGCGGGCGGCGCGCTCGGCGTGGTCGCTCCCCTGGCGGGCGGGCGATTCTGTTCAGCGCGCTCCAGCGCCGCGCGCTCGCGCTCAAGCTCTGCGCGCCGAGCGAGGTCTTGCTGGCGGTCAAAGAATACTTCGCCGTCAATCAGGGTTAGATCGACGTACGTATAGACGCTGAACGGATGGCCGTTCCAAACGACTAGGTCGGCATCCTTGCCAACGTCAATCGAGCCGACGCGCCCATCTATGCCAAGCTGCCACGCAGGGTTCAGCGTGATCGTCTTTAAAGCCTCTTCTTCCGTCAGGTCGCCGTACTTCATCAGCTTGGCGGCGTCTATGTTGAGACGCCGCGCCAATTCGTTCGAGTCGGAGTTGACCGAGACGTTGACGCCAGCGCGCGTCATGATGGCCGCGTTATAAGGGATGGCATCGTAAGCCTCTATCTTGTAGCCCCAGCTATCCGTGAAGACAGAAGCGCCCGCGCCGTGCTGCGCGATCTCCCTGGCGATCTTGTAGCCTTCCAGCGCATGTTGAAATGTTCTGACTTTGAAGCCGAACTCGTTCGCCAGATTGATGAGCATCAACATCTCGTCGGCGCGATACGAGTGCGCGTGAACCATTCGCTTGCCTTCGAGAACTTCGACCAGCGGCTCAAGCTGCAAGTCGCGTCGCGGTCGGATCAGGTTCTTTTCGCCGCGCGCGCTCAAGGCGCGATACTCATCCCAGGTCTTCTTGTAGTCGCGCGCCCGTACAAAGGCGTCGCGGATCACCTCTTCGACGCCCATGCGCGTCAAGGGGTAACGCGGCGGTTGTCCCGGAAGCGGTGGGAAGTGCGTCCGCTTGGGATTCTCGCCGAGCGCGAACTTGATGCCGGGCGGCGCTCCCGGAAAAATAAATTCCTCGACGGGCCGCCCGTACTTTATCTTGACGACCGTATTCTGGCCGCCGATGGCATTACCCGAGCCGTGCAGAAGATTGGCCGTCGTGACGCCTCCGGCCAGCTCGCGGTAAATGGCAACGTCCGTCGGATTCAACACGTCGCTGATGCGCGCCATAGAGGTCACGGAGTAGGTCAGCTCGTTGACCGCGTCGATCATCGTGTGCGAGTGGCAGTCGACAATGCCGGGCGTGACGAATTTTCCGCTCGCATCAATGACACGCGCGCCGCGCGGTGCGTCCAGATTCCGCCCGACCGCCGCGATCTTGCCCGCGCGAATCAGAATGTCGGAATCAGAGAGCGTACCGTGCGAGGCCGTCAGGATCGTCGCGTGACGAATGATAGTATCCTCACGCGAGCCATCGCTGCGCGCTGGCCGTTGCTGCTGCTGTTGCTGCGCTTGTCCCTGACCATGAGCAGCATCAAACTGCGCCACGCCGTAAATATCTGCGACGGCGACGCGGGATGGAGGCGTGCTCGCTGGTGCTGGCGCAGGCGGCGTTGGAGTCGTGCGCGGTTCTGGTGATGATGATGATGGTGACGGTGTCGGCGTTGGTGATGGTGTCGGCGTCGTCGAGGGTGTCGGCGTTGTCGAGGGTGGCGGCCCGGCCGGGCGCGTGCCAGCAAATGAGCCGGGGGCGCGCCCGACGACGGTGATTGTGCCGCGCATCTCGTTGCCGGTGATCGTGCCTGTGAAAGTCGCTTCGGTCGTCTGACCGCCGACGTTGACGGGGGCGGAGAATCGTATATCGCCGCCCGCGCCGACAGATGCATTGGCGATCTGCGCCGAGCCCAGGGCCCCCTGGAGCGAGCCGCGCAACGCTTCGCCCTCCTGTTGCAGCATCAGCGTGACGGCCTGTTCGCCCTCGCCTAAATTGACGCTGAGCGTCCAGGTGCCCGAAGCCATAGCTCCGGCTCCCGTCGATGTGACGGGCTTCAAATCGACGGGGCGACCATCTATGAAGACGTGGCTGATACGCACGTTGCGGTCGAAGAGGTCGCCGCGCACGACCGTCAGATTTGCAATCTTGCCCACCTCTATAGTGCCCAGTCGGTCTGCGACGCCAAAGATTTCCGCCGGACGCAGCGTCATAGCGCGCACGGCCTCGTCGCGTTTGAGACCATTCCCGACGGCCTTCGCAGCGTTGCCTATAAAGTCTGTCATGTTGGCGAGCGCGCCCGATTGAAAAGCGAAGCGGACGCGCGCGGCGGCGAGCCTTCCGGCCGTCTTCGGCGCATCCACGCGCGCGCGCAGGACGCGCAAGGGATCCGGGTCTGCCTCGGGCACTTCGGCGGTCGTGCGCCTGGGGTAATTGAGCGACAGCAGTACGGGCACATCGCTTTGACGCAGGCGGTCTACGACCTTCCAGGATTCCTCGCCCCCGGCGATGACGACGCGCAGGTTGAACTCCTTCGCCAGATCGAGCGCGCGACTGATCTCGCGCTCCGTGTTGGCGTACATGACGACCGGCATCCGTCGCGTGATCGCAGGGATGAGCGCGGCCAGCGATTTGTCCTGCTCGGGACGACGAATCCCCTTTGGCCCACGCTCGTAGATGGCCTGCACCTCAGCATAACGCTCGGCGTCGAGCATCATCTGCCTGAGCGCGGAGAAGACGCCCATCAAAGACGCCGGGTAGCCGCCCGTGCGCAGCGGCGTAAAACCTATGTGCAGGGCGACGGGCGAGCGGACGATCATCTGCTGCGGCGTGTCGCCCGCCAGATTGATGAGCGCCGACTGGCCTATGAGAATGCCCTCGCGCGGCACCGAGAGCGCGGCTGTTATCCCTGCGCTTCTGGCCGACTCGATTTGCGCGCCTCCGGCCTGTATCAGGTCGGCGGCGAGCAATTCGGGTTGAAGGCCGGGCGGCTGCGTAGAGTTGGGCGAAGTGAAATTCGCAGCGGACGCCTGCGTGCTCGCGGGTGGACGGGCCGCGCCGGTGCTTTTGGGCGGCGGCGGCGGTATCCCCAGGCTGGTGTTGGAGTCGATCAGCCCCGGATAGACCGTCAATCCCGCCCCGTCTATGATACGCGCATCGGCGGGCGCGCTCGCGCTGGCCCCGACGGCAACGATCAAGCCGTCGCGAAAAACGACCGTGCCGCGCTCAATCGTCGGCCCTGAAACGGTCACGATGCGCGCGCCCGTGATGGCGTAGGTATCAATGCCGCTCGTCTGCTGCTGTGCGCTGCTCGTCGTCGGGAAGAAAAGGGCCGTGTGCGTCGCAATGATCGTCGAGAGAAGCGCGAGGAGCGCGGCGGCCGTCAGCCGCAGATAAGGATTTCGCATAGATGTTTTCCGACCTCTATATGTGAGTCGAAGCTCCGGCATCAAGCTCAACCGCTGGCGCCCTGCCCCGAGGCCGAAGACGCCCGGAACTTTCTTTAAAAGGTTCGACCGCTCCCGAACTGTTTTTGCGCCGGGAGCCGCAGGGGGCAGACTTTAACGCTCAGGCGCACAGGGACGCGTTCGTGGCGCGGCCTAGAGAGAGAGAGCGCGCGCGCCCGTCCCGGCGCTCTACGAAAAAATTCAAGTTACGAAGAGATGAAGGCTGACGCCACAATATTAGTTCAGAAATTTGCGAAGAAGCAAGAACGACGGGCGACCCTTTTTGAAAAGGAATCGCCCGTCGCCGTCAGCATAAAGAGTGATTAACCTGTCCGCAACGCGTCAGGATTTTTTGGCGGGAGCCGTAGCAGCAGCCGGTTTAGTCTCGGCGGGCCCGCATCCGCTCTGGCTGGTCGAGGCCGTCTTTCCGGCCGTCGAGCAGCATGATGCTCCATCACCGCCCGTCGACTTGCAGCACTCCGACTTGCCCGCGGCCATCGTCGAGCAGGAGCCATCCTTGCCGCCGCAACAGCCCTTGCCGCCCTCAGCCGTATTGCACTCCATGCCTGCCGCAGAACACTTGCAGCCCTCGCTGGTTCCGCCCGTCTTGCTGGTCGGAGTGGCGCTGGCCGCGACCATGTTGCCGTCCCTGGCCGGAGCCGTCGACGAGGTGGCGTTGGAATTGTTCGCAGACCTGTTGCCGTTGCCTGTATTGCCCGTGTTTGAATTGCCTGCGTTGCAGCCCGCCAATACGAGCATGACGAATGCCAGCAATACTACTAATTTGATCTTCATGGGTGGTCTCCTGTTTTTGCCGGGGTAAACCGTTAATAACCGCTTGTCCGACTTCGAGGGGCGAACCGTGCGCGGTGATCTTAAGAAATTATGCCTGCTCTCTCTCTTTGTGCGCGCCCGGCCTCACGCTTAATGAAGTAAACCCTCGCTTTTAAAACTTCAGCCGGGCGAAAGAAAAAGGAAAAGCCCTGAATCCGAATAGACCATTTCTTAGGCTGGCGGATAGTACATTGAGACGCCGTCGATGTGCAAGCGAAAAATGCTCTGTTTGCTGACCCGTTCAAACCGGAGCCAGAAAGCAGCGCAGCCTCTACGGCTCGACCTCAGGCGAGAGATTCAGCCCACCCGCGAGATTGCCAACAACTCATCTACGCCGCGCCTGTAAGAATGATTGACGAACGGGCCCACCGCCTGTAAAGGGGCGCGACAGGTGGGCCAGAAAAGCGGCGGCCCGTGTCAGGCAAGTGCCAATCTGAAACGGCCATCTGGGCAGATTGTTGAAGCGGCCTTTCATACCGACGGTCGCCTCGATGGGCGAGGGCCAGTGATAACGTAAACCCTTCAACGTGCTCAGCGGCCTTGAGAAGGCGGCCTCCATCGGCGTCAGATGCCTGGCGTACATGGTGCGCGCTGTCCATTCTCTGAGGACGCTGGGCACAACCCAGGCGGGGAGACGCCTGTCGCTTGCGGCGGCCGGAACCTGATCGAGACGCGCGCCGACAAGCTGGTGCGCCAGGGCGATAGCGCAGGCGACCCAATCTGATTGCCGCCGCCGCCGCTCGCGTCCGAGGCACAACTCCCAATCAAAGCCTGCGGGACGAGCTTCCAGCGCCACCGCTATGTCGCACAACCAGAGGGGCCGCCATGCCCCTTCTCGCAGCAGGTGGAAGCAGAGGACGGAAAAGTGATCCTCGGGCCCAGGCACACGTATGTCCTCGTTCTCGACGGGGACGATACGCGAGCGCGCGTACAGCTCGTCCACGCTCAGACCGCCGAACTTTGAGAAGCCTTCGTGTAAATCCACTTCGCATCCGGCCAGTTCCTCGGGCGCACTCTCAATCGCCGCCCGCGCCGCAGCATACTGCTGTGGACGCACGCACAGGTCTATGTCTCCGTACGGGCGCAGGCCCTGCTCCGGGTAGTGCCGCGCGATGGCCCATCCCTTCACCAGCACGGGCTCGACACCGGCCGCGCGAAGCTGCCTGAAGACCCTTGCGATATTGCGGCGGTGGATGGCGGCTCGTAAGGTCTGTAGGCGATAGGCGTCGCGCAACTGCGCGGCGGCGGGGCTCGATGAGAGTCTTGCGCAGTGACGAACGCGCCACCAAGCGAGCGCCGCCGCGCCCGTTTCAATCAGGAGAGGCGCAATCAAGTCAAGCTCCCGCTGGTCGCAAAGCAAGGCGGGCGCTTCTTCTCCTGCGCGCCATGCGTCCGCAAGCAGGCGGGCCATCAGGCGGCCCTGTGATAGCAGCGAACCGGATTCAGCCATCTTCAATCCCGATCTCAGCCCGCGGGGTCAAAGCAGGAGCCGTCGCACACCAGGCCTTTACAGCACTCAGGATTCATTCCGCCGCAGGAAGCGCCGACTCCACCGCATTTCGAGCCGGTCTGCGCTGCCGTGGGCGCGACGATAGAGGTCACGAGCGGCACGGCGACGGCCGTCGCAATCCCGAGGCTTCGTATCAACGCTCGCCTTGACACGGGCGCATACCCGGCGAGAGGGCGCGCGCCCTTCTCCAACAGATCGGATTTCTCAAGTTGGTCGAGCGCCAGCCACACGACTTCCTGAGAGACGGGCGACTTCAATTCGCGCTCCAGCCTTTCCATCACCTGGGCCACCGTCAGCCGTCCGTCGCAGTGCTTCCAGACGAGCGCGGCTGTCTGGTTCAAGCAATGCGCCTCGTGGCTTTTCAAGTCGTAGACGAGCGTCTCGCCTGACACTTCCTGAATCACCAGCTCATCTTTTCGTGCCATCGGGACAATCCGTCGGGTTCGTTCCATAACGCCTCCGTAATCATGGGTTACTCTTCGAGTCTCTTTAAGATAGCGTGCGCTGCGTTGGCGGCCTCGCCGCGCTCGCCTTTGAGAGTCTGCGCGCCTGACGCCGCCTGTTGCAGTGCTGAGAGCGCGGCGCGTGGATTGCGCCGCGCAGAGACGGTATTGGCAAGCAGCTCAAGCATTCCCTGTCCGGTGGAGAGCGGGCGCGGTCGCCAGCGCGCGCCACTCCTGTACCGGCTTGAGATGATCAACCCGACCGGCAGCGGCCTGTGGCCGACGCGCCCGCCAAACTCCTCAACGCTATGCTTGGTCTGTTTCGTAGAAGCCCCTTCCCGTATCTGCAACGGCTTCGGAAAGGGATGCACGCGCCCGCTCTTGTCCATCACCGCATACTCGTCGGAATAGTAGGTTGCGCCGAGCCGCACCAACGCGGCGACGAGCGTCGTCTTGCCGCTCAGGCTGCGCCCCGGAATGAGAATCGCCCGCCCTTTCCAGCCGACTACGCCCGCGTGTATGAAGACGCGGCGGCGTGCCGCTTCGGCCACATGTAGCTGCAAGTCCGACTCAAACATCTCCAACATTTCTTCAAGGTCGGTCGTGCGCGCGAGCCTGACTATATCGCCGTACAAAAGATTGAAGCGCCGCACGCCCGGCCTCTCTCCGGCGCCGCCATGGATGAGCGAATACAATCGCTCGACGACGGAAACCGGCGAGGGCTTCCAGCCGACGGGCAGATAGCTCCGTATCGCGTCGAGCATTGCCGCATCGTTGACGCGCACGCCGACGCGCACGCCGTAAGCCGTCAAAGACATTCCACCCGCCCAACCCAGGCGGTCTATCTTATCCATTCAACCGGATTCCCACTTGAGTCGCGGAATCTTCGATGCCGACATAGATAATCCTTGCAGGTAAAACGCCGCTTCGGCGTCGAGGTTGAATCGACCTTAATTGAATCGACCTTATCTGACGAACCCGTATGCGCGCGTTTGATTGTCTCTCCCTTGAGAGCTTTCAAAACAGAGCGCCCGGAAAGGAGTGCTGCCCCAAGCGACAAAGTCTTTCCTACGTCCCTGATTCGGAACACACAGCGATCCCGGTCGGGTGTTTTCTGCCTCTCTTTGATAAGCTTTGGGCCAGGCCACTTGCGCCCGAAAGAGGCTTATCAGCGAAGAGAATGGGATGTTGAAGTTCGACGTGCGAAGCGAGCGTCGAGAGCGTCTTACGCCTCTCAGAATTTCAATAATTAGTGGAACTCAAAAACGTCTTGTGCAGATACGCTTGTCATCTTACCGCCCCGCGCGGAACATTGAAAGCAAATTCTTCTTTGTTCGATCCGCTTAGGAAGAGCGCCAGGAGAGATGTCCAATGCTCTGTTTGATACAGGAGACGGCCCAAAGCATTATCGGCACGCCGCGCGAAGGAGCGGCCGAGACCACCATCATTAACGCCGTGCAATGGCTGCGGTTGATCGTAGAGACGACCGGCGCAATCATCATCGGCATGGGTGTGTTGGCGGCCGCCTACCAGTTCGTACGCGCGCTTATCCCGCCGCAACTGGAAAGCTACAACCGGATCAGACTGACGCTGGCGCGCTATCTGGCGCTCGCCCTGGAATTTCAGTTGGGTGCGGACATTCTCTCGACGGCGATTGCGCCGACCTGGGATCAGATCGGTAAACTCGGAGCCATAGCCGTGATCCGTACCGGCCTCAACTATTTTCTGACGCGCGAGATGAGAGAGGAAAATCAAGACAAAGGGGAAAGGGCAGAAGCGAAGGGCAAGGTAGATGCAACGAGTCAGGCCGACGCCGCTCTTGATTAAAATGCTTTGATATTTTGAGCGTTGCCGGGCCCTAACCTTTGCCTGCCGCCTTTTACACTCTCACGTTGCCCGGGCCTCACCACTTCACGGTTCCTTCCTTCGACGTGTCTATCTGCG
The DNA here is from genome assembly GCA_035940775.1 of Pyrinomonadaceae bacterium. Classification (GTDB taxonomy): domain Bacteria; phylum Acidobacteriota; class Blastocatellia; order Pyrinomonadales; family Pyrinomonadaceae; genus DASQYE01. Next base: position 216,149 of record DASZEN010000004.1, read on the forward strand.
CCAGTTGGGCTCCCTCGCCGTAGAAGAAAATCTTCATATTGTCGAAGAGGAACTCATGCGTGTCGGGGTTGGACAAATCCAGACCATAGTGGTTGATTAACTGGTTCTGTTTCTGTAGCCAGGCGGCCCAGCACGGCTGGCAGACCTCCGCTCCGATGCGCTGGCCCAGCTCCGTCGGAATCGGCGCGTAGCCCAGAGCCTCGCGCTTCTCGCCGCACCGCGCGCACTTGATCTTGTCCGGCATCTCAACAACTCCTTGAAAAATTGCTGCTTGAAAAATTCATTGCCAGCCTCAGAAAGCGGAGGATACCACACCTCTGCAAAGGGTGTTGATCTCTTCTTCGCAGCCTTACTGAGCCGGTGCTAAGCCGAAGCGCGCGCTCTCTCTCTCTGTGCGCGGATCGGTTAAGAATGGACTTGAATGCCCGATGACGATTAAAGGTCGCTGGCGCGCTCTCGGCGTCCTTAGATTACCTGACGATGTCGAAATCGATCCACTGTGTCGCCATGCGGTATTTATCATCTTTCGCGAGCTTGTCCGTCACGAGCACCTGCAATACATATTCGCCCGGCTCGATATTGTCTTTAAGCTTTAGAGCGCCACCGGCAACCAGTTGGCCGCCTTCTGCCTGCGCCGCCCCATTATATTCACGAACTTTTCCGGCATAGACCTGCTGGCCGTCACGAAATAGTCGAATCTGCGTTTCCAGTTGCGGGCGACGCGCGGCCTTGTCCATCCGTGCATTGTAGATGTAATAAGCATACTCCAGAACCATCCCGCCGCGCAGCTTTCGCACGGCTCGTCCCGCCTGTGGGTCTGTGTTGTCAATCTTATTCTCGGACTGGCTTACGATCTGCCCGGCGACCGGAGCCGTTGCTGCTGCCGCGGTGCGCGCGGCGAGCGACTGATTTGTGCCGCGCATCGTAATGCCTGAAAGTACGAGTCGGCCTTTCTTGATGTCCGGAATCTCGATGAGCTGGTTGGCGGAGCCGACACGCCCCGTAGCCGTGTCACGCACCGCTATGCGGAGCTGATACGCGCCGGGTTTTTTGATCGGAAGCGTTACACTGTAAACGAAGCCCGCTTCGACGCTGCGCTTATAATCCTCTGCGGGCAGACGTATCGTGTGAACGCGGTCATCCTGATCTATGATAACTCCATTGTCGCCGAACGTGATCGCCATGACATCTATGCGCGTCTTGTAGAATCCCTTGAAGATGCCCTCTTTCTCTTCCTCGAAGGTAAGTTTGCGCGCGTCTATGTGAAGCAGCGATTGGGCGAAAGAACCCTTCTTCGCATCGTAGCCGAAGAGCGAGGTCATTCGAAGCGGGACGCCACCCGAAGAGAAAGGCGAAGTGATGGCGGCATATAACTGACCGTCGGCGGTGGCCGGGCGGGCGAGACGCGCCTGCTCGTCCGTGATGCCGTAGAATCCCGTGCGCGTGCGGACGCGCAGGCCCGGGCGCTTAACCTTGACACTGATCTTACGGAAGCTCCGGCTGCTGCCAGGCGCTTTGAAGGTCGCTTCGTCCGGTCTGTAGCCGAGCAGGTAGTAGCCGTCTTCGTTAAGCACGCGACGCACCGCGCCGCTAATATCATTTGTGTTTTTGACCAGAAAGCCGCCCGTCTGCTGCGCTAGATAGCTCAGGCCCTGCTGCGACTCGAAAAACTCTTTGTTCCGATCCCGAAGTCTATTCTCGATATCGGCCATAAGTTCGTTAGGGGCTAAATCACCAAAAGTGTTAGTCACGCTCTTCGGATTGCCGACGGCAAAGGGGCCGGAGAGGTTGTCGGCAGCCGTCATGGTCAAGGGTTGCAGGCCGCGCGGGTCTATCGTGTAAAAAACCACAGAGGCCCGGTTGGCCAGATCAGTGAGGCGCTGCATAGAGTCTATGATCCGCTGGCTTCCGTCGTTCTCGCTATACATCTTAAAGCCGTCGGAGAATAGAACTACGGACTTGCGGCCCGGCAACTCCCTGAGGCCGCGCACTATGAAATTGAGCGCACCCAGCGTGCCGACTGAAAAAATCTCTTCGCGAAACTCGTTCAGCTCCTTGCCCGGTTGCTTTATCAAAGAGGCCACCAGGTCTGCGCCCAACCTGGGCGTGCCGTCCGTTCCCTGCGCCAGCGGAACCTTGAGTCTGATCTCGTCGCCAACCGGCGCAAAGGCGTTAATGCTTCGGCTGCTCACGTTAAAACGCACGCGCTCGATGGCTGCGTATAGCAGTCGTTTATCGGCGGTGAACTGCTGCAACGCGCCCATGCCTGCGCCCGTGCGTATGATGGCGACCAGATCGCCTGGCAGCATCTGCTCGTCCACGAACTTTCTCAGAGCATCGCGGACATAATGCGAACTCTCGAACGAGAGGCCCAGATCGTCTACCACGAGCGCGATGGCGCGGCGCACCTGATCGGGACGCAAACGCACGGGCGGCGCGGGCGGCGCGTTCTTATTCTCGGCAGTCGCAGGCGTTCTCGGAGCAAGGGTCGCCCTCGCGATGTAAGAGGAGTTCAGTATTTGCTGCGGCTTGCCGTCCTCGAAAATCTCAAAATCTTCGGCCTTGAGGTCAGTCACCTGTCGTCCGTCGCTATCCGTAACAACGGCGTCAACCTGCACAAGGTTGACGCTGATGCGAACCACATCCTCTTTCTGTTTGGTGGGCGTGCTCTGAGCATCCTGAGGAGGGTTGTCCTGTTGCGCGCCGGGCGGCTGCGGTGACGGCTGCTGTGCGAGGACGGACACAAACAGAGAGAACAACAAAGAGATTGCAACCGAAGAATGTTTTTTCATATCTGACCTCTGTTGGTTTGTTGGTTCGCGGGTGGTCGGGGAGACCTTAAGGCGTCGGGTAATATAGCATATCAAGTCAAGTAAGCGCCGGTTAAAGACCTTCTCTCTACTGTCGAGTTAACTCAGGCTCCGGGGCCGATTGCTCACGACGGGCGCTCGCGAAACTGCCAGATATATAACTCCGCTGCGAGTCTATATACAAGCTCTGATTGTGATGGCGTATTACTTTGAGCCGGGGCCGGTCGCCCGCTAGCGGGCGATGAGGATTGTTGCCGCCGTGAGGAGGGCGGCCGTTATGAGCGAGAGCACGTGGACGCGAGTCGCTTTCGCGCGCAGAGCCGAAACCAGTTGGCCGTCCGCTATCTTTTCCTCACCATTATCCATGTCGCGTGAACCACGCGCAGCCAAAACCACTCAAGTCTTCTCCCTGGCCTGAAAGATTTCCAGACCGGCGAACCATGCCGGGAAGAAGACCAGAAACCTGGACCACAGGGGCGCGTGGTAAATCCACATCAGGGCGGCGCACGTTACCGTCAGGGCGAGCACAACGTAACCGATGATTCGTCGTCTCCGCGCTCCTTTGGGGCCGATGTTTAGAATCTGGCTCATAAGCTCTCTCTCTCGGTGTCTGCCCTTTCCGTGCGTCGCCTGTGCGTCCGCTGGTTTTGATTTCCGATTTAAAAGGCGGCGGCAACTCGACCTCCGGGCGGAATCATTTGAAATCCCTGATGTCTTTGAAGGGCGTTTCCGGGTCTGAAAAATCCGGGCGATAGTAATGCGATGCGCCGTCGTACTCCTGCATCCAACCCTCTTCCATGCCAAGCTCGTCAAGCGCCGAAAGGGCGCGTAAGTATTCCGACTCAGTGATGCGGCGCGAGAGCAGCCGATAGCGCTCGTCCTCGGTCGCCGCGCGGTTGGTGGGATAATACTGCGCCATCATGGAGACGGCGACGCGCGGGCTCAGAGCGTCCCTGATCCATTCCAGAGACTCGCGCACTTCGGCCAGATCATTCGGCAGGACGAGCAGCCGAATCACCAGCCCACGCACGAGCAACCCGTTATCATCGAACGCCAGCTCGTCGCCCGTCTGCCGGTACATCTCGGAAATGGCACGCCGCGCATGCTCCTTGTAATCCCTGACCTTCGAGTATTGATAACCCGCCTCGGAATCGGCGTATTTCAGGTCGGGCAGAAAAACGTCCACCACGCCGTCCAAAAGGCGCAGCACTTCCGTGGAATCATAAGCGTTGGTGTTATAGACGATGGGCAGGCGCAGGCCGCGCCCGGCGGCGAGCCAGACGGCGCGCGCCATCTGCGGAGCGAAGTGTGTCGGCGAGACGAAATTTATGTTGTGACAGCCGCGCTCCTGTAGCTCGAGCATGATCGAGGCGAGGCGCGCGTGCGTCACCTGATTCCTGACCTGCTCCTTATGCGTCTGCGAAATCTGGTAGTTCTGGCAGTAGACGCAGCGCAGATTGCAGTTGCCGAAAAATATGTTGCCCGCGCCGCGCGTGCCCACGAGCGCGGGCTCTTCACCGAAGTGCGCCGTGTAGGAGGAGACTATGGGCAGGCTGCCCGAATAGCAGGCGGCCAACTCTTCGCGCAGCCGATTGTTAAGGCAATCGCGCGGGCAGACCGTGCAGCGTTCGAGCAGCGCTTCGAGGGCCACAACGCGCCGCTCAAGCTCGCCCGTCGCGAACAAGTGTAGAAACGAGGGTTCTCTAGTCATGTTGTCTGAAGTGTATATAGTGCGGTTTGTGTCTTTCGACCAGCTCGGCTGGCCCATACTGTTTGCTCAAGCGCCAGATGAAATCCATCTCGGTATGGATGGTCGAGAGCGCCAGCCGCGCCTCGAAGATGAGCAGTATGCTGCCGTAAAAGAGGAAGCAGGCTCCGATCAGGCCCGTGACGACCGGAATCCAGTTGTAACTGGGAGCGGCGCTGACGGCGACGGCCCCGATGGCGACGCTGGTCGCAACGAAGATGCCGAGCGCCATGTAAAAGACGGTCATGCAGCGCTGTAGCAGGCGGGCGCGGCTCGTCAGCTTGTCGAGCTGATTGAAGATCACGGCGCGGCGTTCTTCGTAAAGCTCCATCTCGGGTTTGGTGCTCGCCAGCTCCTCCAGCCTGTCCGAGAGCGAGCGCACGCGATCCACCACGCGCCCCAATCGCGTCGAGGTCGAAAGGATCATCGTCCCGCAGGCCGAAATCAGCACGGCGGGCGTAATCATGGCCGTCAGTACGGCCAGCGCTGATGAAACACCTTCCATCTCTTTGACGACGCCGGGTGCTATTTATAGCGTTGAAGCGAGCAGTAGGGCAAACGATCTGCACCCTGACTGGAGAAAATTATTTTAATGCAAGTGAAAAGAGAGAATCACACGAGTGTGAATTGTGGTATGTTACGCGCCCAAAGCAGACGCGATCTTTACTAATCTCATTCAACCTCTCACACGGGGGTTTCACCTTTTGAAAAGGAGAAGAACAAGATGTCTGAACAGGGGAATGGAACGAATGCAGATGATCGGATCGACCGCGACGACGATGACCGGGACGATCTGGGTGGCGGTACGACTGGCGGTGGCACGAGCGGCGGCGCGGGAGGCGGCGCGGGAGGTGGCGGCGGCGCGGGCGGCGACGATGATGATCGTGGCGGCGGCCAGACCACAGGTCGTACGAGTGGCGCGGGCTCGTCCGGGGCCGGAGGCGCGGGCGGTGGCAGCGCCGGAGGTGCGTCTGCGGGCGGAGCAGGCGGTAGCCGTGGTGGCGCGAGCGGCGGCGGTGGTCGCGGCGGCGCGGGCAGTAGCGGCGGCGGCGGTGGTGGCGCGGCAGGTGGCGGCCGTGCTGGCGGCGGCACGAGCGGAGGAGGCGGAGGCGGCTCCAAGAAGGGCGCAGCCAAAGGCGGCGGCGGCTCTAAAGGCGGTGGTGGCGGCTCGACAGGCGGCGGTGGTAGCTCGAAGGGCGGCGCAGGCGGCGGCGGTGGCGCTGGCGGCGGTGGTGGCTCCTCGCGCGGCGGCACGAAGAGTTCCGGCGCGGGCGGTCGCAAGGGCGCAGCCAAGACCGGCGGTAGCGCCGGAGGCGGCACTGGAAGCACCGGCGGCGGCGGCACACGAAGGGCTTCAAAAGCCGGAGCCAAAGGTAGCACCAAAGGCGGCGCGAAGAAGGGCGGTAGTGCCGGTGGCGCGGGCGGTCGCGGCGGCGCGACTCGTCCCGTAGGCGGCGCTAAAGGCGGCTCGAAGAAAGGCGGCGGCAAAGGCGGCGCTAAAGGTGGCGGCGGCGCAGGTGGTGGCCGGGGCGGCGGTGGTGGCACACGCGGCGGCGGCGGTGCTGGCGGCTCTAAGAAGGGCGGCGCGGGCGGCAGCAAAGGCGCTGGCGGCGGTACGCGCGGCGGCCAGGGAGGCGGCGGCTCTAAGAAGGGCGCAGCCAAAGGTGGCGGCGGCTCGAAAAAGGGCGGTGGCCAGAAGGGCGGTACTAGAAAAGTCGGCGCGGGTAAGCGCGGCGGCGGCGGTGGTGGAGGCGGTCGCGGCGGCGCGGGCAGGAGCAGCGGCGGTGGCGGCGGGCGCGGCGGCGGTGGTCGCGGCGGAGCCGGTGGAGGCGCTAAAGGCGGCTCGAAGAAGGGCGGCGGTAAGAGCGGCGCTGCCGGGAAGAGAAGCGGCGGCGGCGGCGGCCGAAAGGGCGGCGGCGGTGGTACGGGCTCTCGCGGCGGAGTAGCGACGGGCGTCGCGGAGGTCATCGGCAGAGGAGCGGCGGTCGTGAGCAATGTTCTGGGCTCATTGACCGGAGGAGGGAAGCGCCGTTCCCGCTAAGACCACACCACACCGAACCCAACACACGAGAGGTCGCTTCTTACATATCAAGGGGGAGGCGGCCTCTCCTTATCAATCATTGACCGCGCATCTCACAAAGGCGGCAATGACTTTCGGATTCGTGACCCTTCGGGCCCCAGGCTTGTGAATACTAAAGGGCGCATCGCCGTGGAGCACATCGAGAGCCGGGTGCTCAGCGGAAACCCTCTCGGCGACCCGTCGACGCGAGAGCTTTTCGTCTACCTGCCGCCGGGCTACGACCGCGAACCGTCGCGCCATTACCCGGTCGTCTACTGCCTGACGGGCTTTACGGGGCGCGGGCAGATGCTGCTCAATACGCAGCCCTTCACTCCGAACCTGGCCGAGCGTATGGATAACCTGATCGCTGGTGGCCGCATCCGTGAGATGATCGTCGTGATGCCGGATTGTTTCACACGTCTCGGCGGCTCGCAGTACATCAACTCGACGGCGACGGGCCGCTACGAAGATCATCTGGTCGAAGAGATTGTGCCGTTCATAGACGCCCGCTTTCGTACCCGGCCTGTGCGCGAGGGCCGCGCCGTGATGGGCAAATCCTCAGGCGGTTACGGCGCGCTCGTCCACGCCATGCGTCACGCGGATACTTTCTCGGCGGCCGCCTCGCACAGCGGCGACTGCTACTTCGAGTATTGTTACCTGCCGGACTTTCCGAAGACGGTGCGTGCTCTGCGCGGCGACGCGCGCGCCTTTCTTGACAGGTTCCAGCGCGAAGAGCGCAAGGGCAAAGACGACATCACGGCGCTCAATATTCTGGCAATGAGCGCCTGTTATTCGCCCGACCCGACCGATCCGCTCGGGTTCAGGCTGCCGTTCGATCTCTCGACGGGCAAAATCCACCCGGCCATCTGGGCGCGCTGGCTGGAACATGACCCAGTTCGCATGGTCGCGCGCTATGCCGGGGAGTTAAAGAGCTTGAAGCTCCTCTATCTGGATGCCGGAACGCGCGACGAGTTCTCGCTCGATCTAGGCGCTCGCACGCTCTGTGCGCGGCTCGAAGAGATGCAGGTGGCTTTTATTCATGAAGAGTTCGACGACGGGCACTTCAACATCAGCTATCGCTACGACCGCTCGCTGGCGCACATCTCAAAAGCATTGGCGGGCGACGGGTGACGGGGCCGGGAAAACGCTCGCGCCTCATAACCCGATGGCCCGGCCCCGCTCGCGTTTCATCTTTATGCGTTTGTGGCTCGCGAAAAATAGTGGAGTGCCGCTGCGCGAACAACTGGCGACGCAGATCATGCTCGGCATCACAAGCGGCGACCTGGCATCGGGCGAACGCCTGCCGAGCACAAGGGAGCTTGCCCGGCGCTTCTCTATTCACTCGAATACGGTGAGCGCCGCCTATCGCGAGCTGGCGCGGCGCGGCTGGGTCGAGTTTCGTAAGGGGAGCGGAGTTTATGTGCGCCTGCGCGCCCCCGATAACCCGCTCGAAGCCGACCTCGAACTGGATCAACTGATCCAGATGTTCCTTCAACTCGCGCGCGACCGTGGCTTCTCGCTCGCCGAGATACGGGGCCGCATCAAACACTGGCTCGGGCTTCACCCGCCCGACCGTTTCCTGGTTCTGGAGCCCGACGAGGAGTTGCGCCGTATTCTCGTCGCGGAAATAAAGGAGGCGACCGAAGGGTTCCCGGTCGTCGCGGCGAGCCCCGAAGAATGCGCCGAGGCGAGTATACTGGCGGGCGCGGCCCCGGTCGCCTTGTACGGGCAGGCCGAGCGCCTGCGCGCCGCGCTCCCGACGGGCGTGACCTGCCTGTTTCTTCATACGCGCTCGGTGCCGGAATCGCTCGAAGGCCAGGCGCGGCCCGACGGCGATGCGCTCATCACGGTCGTCTCGCACTGGCCCGACTTCCTGCGCTGGTCGCGCACGATGCTGCTCGCGGCAGAGCTTGACCCGGACTCGCTCAGCTTTCGCGACGCACGCCAGAAGGGATGGCACAAGGGCTTGAGATCGAGCGCCTTCGTGATCGCCGATGCGCTGACGGCCGGTCAACTGCCCGACGGCACACGGACGCGCATTTTCCGCATCATCGCGGACTCTTCACTCTCGGAGCTGCGCGAATACGTCAAGCGGTTTCTCAACAAGCACTAGGGGGCGGCGCGCGCTCGCTCGCTCGCTCTTTCGCTCGGCGTGTGACAGTTCTTTAACTGGCACAGCGCTCGTAGAAACGTCCTTTCGCACGCTCTTATGCTCCGGAGTCGGTCGAAGGGCACGAAAGCAAAGCGCGATTTGCGGCGTTCCGGGGCGTCTGACGCATTCCTTTCATCCTCCGGCGGCCCCGGCTGTTCGACAGGTATTGAAGATGTACGAACGAACCTCATCATTAAGCTCTTCATCCAGGGAGCGTGAAGCGGCGCTGGCCCGACTCGAAACGGAAGGCTTCGACCTGCTCGTTATTGGCGGCGGCATTACGGGCGCCGCCATCGCGCACCGCGCCGCCGGGCAGGGCCTTCGCGTCGCGCTCATCGAACAGGGAGACTTTGCGAGTGGGACGAGCAGCCGTTCGTCGCGCCTGATTCACGGCGGTCTGCGCTATCTGAAGCACGGACAGGTGCGACTGGTTCATCGCTGCCTGCTCGAACAGAAGCGCCTTTCCATACTTGCTCCGCACCTCGTCCGGCCACTCTCTTTGATGCTTCCGCTCTATCATCACTCGTCCGCAAAGCTGTGGGCCCATCGCGGCGGCATGGCTCTCTATAGAGCCCTTCAGCCGACGGCCTCCGGCCCATTCCACCAACTCCTGGACGCACCCTCGATGCGCGGCCACGAGCCGCTGCTCTCGGCGCAAGGCTTGCAGGGCGGGTTTCTCTGCCGCGAATATCTGACACACGACGCGAGGCTGGTCTGGGAGACCGTGCTTGCCGCGACGCGCGCGGGCGCGTGCGCGCTGAACTATGTACGCCTGTCGGAGTTCATTACGAGCCGGGGCCGCGTGACGGGCGGCATTCTACGCGACGAACTGACGGGACGAACAATTGAGGCCCATGCGAAGGTTGTGGTCAATACGACAGGCCCGTGGTCTGACCGCCTGACCAGCCGCATCAACCCATCGACGCGACGGCTTCGGCTGACAAAGGGGGTACATATTATTCTGCCGCGACGGCTGCTTCCGCTCTCCCAGGCCGTAATCTTTTTCTCGCCCGCCGACAAAAGACCTCTGGTCGCCATCCCGTCCGAGAATCTGGTCATCGTTGGCCCAACCGAGACCGAGTTCGAGGGCGAGCCGGGGTGCGCCGTGCCTGAGCCTCGGGACATAGAATATTTGCTCGAAGCGTTGTGGAGTTTTTTCCCGGCCTTTGCATTGTCATCGACGGACGTGGTGGCGAGGGCCGGTTTACGCCCGCTCTACGACCAGAGCGGAAAGCCCGCCGGAGAGGTCAGCCGCGCCTATCATATCGAGTGGCAACGCGAGGGCCTGCTCTCCGTCCTCGGCGGCAAGCTGACGCTGCACCGCCAGGCGGCAGAAGAAGCCTTCAATGTGCTGGCTCAAAAGCTTGGGTGCGCGCCGCCGCGCCGCTTTGCCGCCACGTTGGTTGACCCTTTGCCGGGCGCTCTGTGGGTGCGCTCGCCCGAAACGGTCGCGGAAAAGCTTTTGGGCGCAGGCGTCGCGCCCGAGTCGGTCGCGCATCTCCTTCACACTTATGGCAGCCGCGCGCTGCTGTTCGTTGACCTGCTCGATGAAGAGCCCGCGGGCCGGGAAGCAATCGCGCCGCCGCTCCCCTTCATACGCGCCGAAGCCCTTTTCTCGATGCGCTATGAATGGGCCGCCTGCGCGCAGGATTTTACGGAGCGCCGCACAGACCTCGCCCTGCGCGCCAAAGTGGAGGGCATAACTCTAGAACTGGACGGCCCGTGGCGTGCCGCTGCCAGGGAAAGCCCGGTCGCTTATGTCTGAGCGCCACTGATCGGGAGAGACGAAGAACATGAACGAAGAAGGGGTGCTTCACTTTGAAGCAGCGATCAATCCGTACGGCTGCTCGCCAAAAGTCTCGGAAGCGTTGGAGGCATTTGCGCGTGCACGCGAGTTCCGCTTCTACGGCGACGCGACCGCCCTGGAACTGCGCGAAGAACTGGCTGCGCTGCATGATCTTTCGCCGGATAACTTCGTCGTTTACAACGGGGCGGGCGAGGCTCTGGCGTGGCTCTTCGTCTTTCATCTGGTGATGCGACGGGGCCGCCTCATCGTCCCCTATCCCTCGTACGAGCGGTTCGTTGAAGCGGGCAGGCGTTGTGCGGCAGAGCTAATCGAAGTCCCGCTCGATGATGAGGATTTTTCGCTCTCCGTCGAGCGATTGATCGAAGAGGGAAATCAGCGGGGCGCAACCCTCGGGCTCATCAGCAATCCGAACAACCCGTCCGGCAACAGCCTGCTCGACGAGGCGGGCCTCAAGAGATTGCTGGACGAGCTGCCCGAATGCCTGTGGATCATAGACGAAGCTTACGCGGACTATACGGGTAAGAGCTTTGTTCCTTTGGTGCGCGAGAGGCCGAATCTGGTCGTGCTCCGCACCTTCTCGAAAGCGTACGGGCTCGCCGGGCTAAGGGTCGGATGCGCTGTCGCTCAACGGGAGGTTGCGCTCTCGCTGTCGCGCTCGCGCCTGCCCTGGGCCGTCAATTCGATGTCGCTCATTGCGGCGCGCGCGGCGCTCCGCGATCAGGATTATTTGCGAGAGGTAGTGGCGCGCATCCGCCAGGATTGCGCCGAGCTTTATACGGCGCTCGACCGCCTGCCTCACCTGGAAGTCAGCCCGAGCGCCGCAAACTTCTTCCTAGTCCGGCTAAAGGGCGTTGACGCGCAGCTCTTGAAAGATCATCTACAGGCCCGTCGGATAAGGGTTCGCAGCCGCCCGGACATGCCCGAACACATACGCATCACTTCGCTCAGGCCGGAAGAGAATCGCCTCCTGCTCGGCGAGCTTCACGATTATCTTTCGAACACGGCGCGCTGAGCGCGAGGGAAAAAAGGCTGTTCGGCGGGAAGACAAAGCCCCGCCGCCCGCCGACCATCGTCAGGGGCTCATGAGGCAGCGCGGTTATGCCCGTCAATGAATATCATTTCGTTAACCGCTGGTGCGTGGAAGGCACTGTCGCGGAGGTCTCCGAGGTGATAGAGAACGCACGGGAGCTGCCGCGCTGGTGGCCTTCCGTGTACCTGGAGGTCGAAGAGCGAGAGCCGGGCGGCGAGGGCGGCGTCGGGAAACTAATCAGCCTGCGCGCCAAGGGCTGGCTGCCGTATACCCTGCGTATAAATTTCCGAACCATAGAGTCACGCTCGCCCCACGGCTTTACGCTCGAGGCGTCGGGCGATCTGGAGGGAGTCGGCGTCTGGTCTTTCGAGCAGGACGGCCCCCTGGTCAATATCACTTACGACTGGCGGATTCACGCCAACAAACCCTTAATCCGCGCGCTCTCATTCCTGCTCAAGCCGATCTTCGCTTCCAATCATCGTTGGACTATGCGGCGCGGCGAGCAGAGTCTCAAGCTCGAACTGGCGCGCCGCCGCGCACGCACGCCCGAAGAGGCGGCGCGCATCGCTTCGCCGCCTGGGCCAACCTTTCCTCATAATCTCTATCGCGGGAAAAAGGGGGCGCTCTAACGGGTGCTAACGCACGAGCGGGCGCGCTCCGGCCCCGAGGGGTTAGAGACCACACCTGTGTAGCCGCGAATCGAAGGAGGCACAGAGGACAATAGCCGTCTGCAACTGCAAGTGGCGAGTGGTCGCGCGCACCGGATGAGGGTTTGGAGAGCGCAGGCGCAAAAGGAGTCGAAAGAAAAACATCATTTCTTTCGACTCCTTTTGATCTATATCGTGTCAGACGGCAAACCCGGCTCCCCGGTATCAATCAGACAGGCTTCGCTTATTGCTCCTGAGACATCGCGGCCTGCCTTACCAAATCCGCACGGCGCTGGGCTTCCTGCGCTTGTGCCAGAAATTTCTCGGCGGTATTGCCGGTTTCGCCATCGGTCAGGTGCTCTCCGAGGTGGCGCAGCAGCAGCACGCTCTCTTCGATGGAACGAATGGCGTTCCAGAGGGAATCCTCAACCCCTTCGGTGATCTCCGCCAGGAGGCTCTCGACCGAATAGGCGTGGCCGGTGTGGCAACGAAAGCGAATACGCTTCTCCTCGTTCAACTGCAAAAGCACCCCATGACACTCCGGGCAGGCGTAGTTGGACGGCTCACCCAGTTTGAGCACACCGGCATTGAGAGCCGTATCTTCCTTGGCGATCCTGACTTCTATCTCTATCTTCTTCGGCACTTCGTGCGCTCCCTCCTCTTCGACGGGCGTGCTCGTCAAACGCACCAGCAGGGGCGCGATGTCGGCTACGTGCAGGCAATGATCCACCCGCGCATGTCTCATCGCGCTTGTAGGCATTGAAGGGGCGAGCGCCTCCTCCGGGTCTTGCACTACCGACGTGCCGCCGAGCTGCTTGACGGCCCAGAGGCCAGCCGTGCCGTCGTCCAGATTGCCCGTTAAAATCACGCCGATGACGCGCGGGCCGTAAACTTGCGCCGCCGAACGAAAGAGCGGGTCAACGGCGGGGCGAAAGCGGTTCTCTTTGGGCCCGCGCGTGAGACGGACGCGGTTGGGTTCGATAATGAGATGCTGGTCGGGCGGCGCGACGTAAATGCGTCCCGGTTCAATGCGTTCCCTGTCCACGGCATTCGTCGAGGGCAGGGCCCCGGCGCGATCAAGTATGTCGGCCAGAATGCCCGGCGATTGAGGCGCGGTGTGCAGGACGACGAAGACGGAGGCCGGAAAGTCTTTCGGCAATCCGCCCGCGATCGTCTTGAGAGCTTCAATACCGCCCGCCGAAGCTCCTATGACTACGATATCTCTCGTTGGCACTCGAAGACCCTCCCTGCGTCAAGACCCTTTTTGCGCGGCCATTGAAAAGTAACCGGCCGTCAGCCAAAGCGGGGAATTGATGGGAGTTTTATAACACACGAGGCGACGAACGCCCGAACGAGTAATGCTCTACTATACATTGGATACGAGTTAAACTACACTTCTCTATCCGACCGAGACCGAAAACCCCTTTTTGAAAAGGAAGCATTGAAAAAGATGAGGCAGGCGGCTTGAAGTTTTAATTTCAAGCCCGGCGGCGATCATTCTTAATCTTAGTATCGTTGAGAACAAGAGGAATTTCCAGGATGAGCGGCAAGACTTCAGGCAAGGATTGGGAGGGCGCGGAACAGACGAGTCAGCCACGGGGCGATGATTTTCTGGTCGTGGGCTTAGGCGCTTCGGCCGGTGGCATCAAGGCTTTTAAGGAGTTCTTCGCGCACGTGCCCCGCGCGAGCGGCATGGCTTACGTCGTCATTCTGCACCTCTCGCCCGAGCACGAGAGCCACCTTGCCGAAGTCTTGCAGACCGTCACAGAGATGCCCGTCGAGCAGGTGCGCGGCCCCGTTCGGATAGAGCCGAATCACGTTTACGTCATCCCGCCCAATAAGAGCCTGGCGATGAACGACGGGCAGCTCGCGCTCTCCGAGGTCAAGCGCATCGAGGAGCGGCGCGCGCCCGTAGACATCTTCTTCCGCACGCTCGCCGATTCGAAGCACTCGCGCGCCGTCAGCGTGGTGCTGTCGGGCACGGGCGCGGACGGCTCGATGGGCATGAAGCGCGTCAAGGAGATGGGCGGCATCTGCGTCGTGCAAGACCCGCAGGAAGCGGAATACAGCGACATGCCGCGCCATTCGATTGCGACGGGGCTGGTTGACTACGTGCTCCCCGTGGCCGAGATTCCGCAAAAGATCATCGCCTACAGTGAGCGCCTCGGGCAAACCCGCGTCCCCGTAGAATCGCTCGAACAGCCCGAAACGCACGAGCAGGCGCTTCGCCAAATCTTCACGCAGCTCAGGGTACGCACCGGGCACGACTTCTCGAACTACAAACGCGCGACCGTCCTGCGGCGCATCGAGCGGCGCATCAACGTCAACGAACTCTCAGACCTGCAAGCTTACGCACATTTCATGCGCGAGCGCCCCGAAGAAGCGCAGGCGCTGCTCAAAGACCTGCTCATCAGCGTGACCAATTTCTTCCGCGACTCTGAAGCCTTCGAGACGCTCGAACGCGGCCTTATCCGCAGAATCTTCGAGGGCAAGGGGGCGGGCGATCAGGTGCGAGTCTGGGTGGCAGGCTGTGCGACCGGCGAAGAAGCCTACACGATGGCGATGCTGCTCGCCGAGTTCACGGAGAGTTTAACGGACGCGCCGACCGTGCAGGTCTTCGCCACGGACATAGACGAGGATGCGATTGCGAGGGCGCGCGAGGGTTTCTACACCGAGGCGGACGTGGCGGACATCTCGCCCGAACGGCTGCGCCGCTTCTTCACCAAAGAGATCGGCGGCTACCGCGTGCGCCATGAGTTGCGCGAGGTGGTGCTCTTCGCACATCACAACCTCATCAAAGACCCGCCCTTCTCGCATCTCGACCTGGCCTCGTGCCGCAACCTGCTCATCTACCTTAACCGCGCGGCGCAGGAGCGCGTCATGCAGGTTCTCCACTTCGCCCTTAATCCCGGCGGCTTCCTGTTCCTCGGCACGTCGGAATCCGTTGACGGCTCGACCGACCTGTTCCTCACCATTGATAAAGAGGCGCACATCTACCAGAGCCGCGCCGTGGCTGCGCGCCTGGCGCTGCCTATCCCCGATTTGTCGGTCGCCGGGCACATCGCAGACCTGCGCCGGAGGGATGAGCGCGTTCGGGAAACTCGCGCCCTGGAGCGCATCTCCTACGCAGACCTCCATCAACGTCTTGTCGAGCAATACGCGCCGCCTTCGGTCGTCGTCAACGAAGAGTATGACATCGTGCATCTCTCGGAGCGCGCCGGGCGGTATATGCAGGTGGCGGGCGGCGAGCCTTCGCACAACCTGCTCAAGATAGTGCGCCCGGAAATTCGCATGGAGCTACGCACGGCGCTCTATCAGGCCAGGCAAAACCGCGCGGCCGTGGAGGCGCGCAATATCCCGGTGCATCTCGAAGAGGGCATGCGACTCGTCAACCTGCAAGTGCGCCCGGTTTTCAGCGAAGGCGATAACGCGCGCGGCTTTATCCTCGTCGTCTTCGACGATGCGGGCGGGGGGACGGAAAGCGCGGGCCTGAAAGCGGCAGAGATGGTCGTTGCCGCCGAGCCCGCGGCGCAGCAGCTTGAGGATGAGTTGGTGCGGGTCAAGGCGCAGCTTCGCGCGACCATCCAGCAGTACGAGACGCAGACCGAAGAGCTTAAGGCATCGAACGAAGAGTTGCAGGCGATGAACGAGGAGTTGCGCTCGACCGCCGAAGAGCTGGAGACCTCAAGGGAAGAGCTGCAATCGGTCAACGAAGAACTGACGACGGTCAATCAGGAGCTGAAGATCAAGATAGAGGAGCTGAGTCAGGCCAACGACGATTTCATAAACCTGATGAACTCGACCGACATCGGCACGATCTTCCTCGACCGCACGCTGCGCCTCAAGCTCTTTACTCCGCGTGCCCGCGACATTTTCAATCTGATTCCGGCGGATGTCGGAAGACCGCTCTCGGACATCACGGCCCGCCTTGACGCCGCCAACCTGCTCGCAGACCCCGAGCACGTGCTCGCCAGTCTGCAACCCCTCCAACGCGAGGTCGAGACGCGCGAAGGGCGCTGGTATCTGATGAACATTTCGCCGTATCGCACGGTGGAAGACCGCATCGAGGGCGTCATCTTGACGTTTCTTGACATCACCGAGCGCAAGCTTTCGGAAAAAGACAGATTCTTTCTGGCCTCTATCGTGGAATCGTCGGAAGACGCGATCATCACGGTTGATTTCGGCGGGGAGATCACCAGTTGGAACAAAGCGGCGGAGGGGCTCTACGGCTACGCGGCGGCGGAAGCGATCGGCAAGCCCCTGAGCATGCTGACGCTTCCCGAAGACCTGAAAGAAGTGCTGAAAAATGCCGATAAGGTCAGGCACAGCGAGACGGTTGAAAGCTACGACACCATCAGGGTTCATAAAGACGGGCGCGAAATGAACCTTGAGCTGGTGTTGTCGCCCGTCAGGGAAGCGACGGGGCGGGTCATCGGCGTCTCGGCCATCGCGCGCGACGTGACGGAGCGCCGTAGGGCCGAAGCTCTGTTACAGGCGAGCGAAGAGCGCCTTCGCCTGCTCATCGAGAGCGTCACGGATTACTCCATCATCATACAGGACATGGACGGGCGCATCGAAGTTTGGAATCCGGGCGCCGAGCGCATGTTCGACTATACACAGGCGGAGGCCGTCGGCCAGTCCATCGAGATCATCTTCACGCCCGAAGACCGGGCGCAGGGCGCTCACCTCGCGGAGATGAAGACGGCGCGCGAACAGGGGGTCGCCAATGACGAGCGCTGGCACCTGCGCAAGGACGGCTCGCGCTTCTACGTGAGCGGCGTGCTCACCCTACTGCGCGACGGCGGGTTGATGGGCTACGCCAAGATCGCGCGCGACCTTACGGAGAGCAAGCGGACGGAGGAAGAGTTGCGCCGCGCGCGCGCGGAGCTGGAACTGCGTGTCGTCGAGCGGACGAGTGAGCTGGCTGAAGCCAACAGGGCGTTGCGGGTGGAAAACGCCGAGCGGCGGCAGGTTGAAAAGGCGCGACTGCAACTGCTCAGGCAGCTCGTCCGCGTGCAGGACGACGAGCGCCGCCGCATCGCCCGCGACATCCACGACCACCTCGGTCAACAATCCACGGCGCTACGGCTACAGCTCGAAGCCCTTAAAGACCAGTGCAAGGGGTACGAGGAATTGTGCGGGCCGATTGAGCAGACGCAGGAGATCGCCGCGCGACTCGACGCCGACGTTGATTTCCTCGCGTGGGAACTCAGGCCCGCCGCGCTCGACGATCTGGGGCTGGCGGCGACCCTCGGCAACTTCGTCAAAGAGTGGTCAAAACACTTCCAGATCCCGGCAGACTTTCACACCTCAGGCATGGACGAAGAGCGCCCTTCGCCCGAGGTTGAAACCAGCCTCTACCGCATCGCGCAGGAAGCGCTCAACAACGCCTGCAAGCACGCGCAGGCCAGCGGCGTCAACGTGCTCCTTGAGCGCCGCGATCACTCGGTCATGCTCATCGTCGAAGATAACGGCGTCGGCTTCGACCCGAGCGATAAAGAGCAGTCCGAAAAGGGCCTCGGGCTGTTGGGCATGCGCGAGCGCGCGGGGCTCGTCGGCGGTTCGCTTGAGATCGAATCCGCGCCGAACGAGGGCACGACCATCTTCGCGCGCGTCCCCGTCATCTTCCCGGAAGAAGGAGTCACGGAGGGATGAGCAAGATACGCATTCTTCTCGCCGAAGACCACGAGACGGTGCGCGCAGGCTTGAGGCTGATCGTCAACGCGCAAAGCGATATGGAGGTCGTGGGCGAAGCAAGCGACGGGCGCGCGGCCCTTGCGCGCGCTCTGGAACTCCTGCCCGACATCGTCCTGATGGACGTTTCCATGCCACAGCTAAACGGGCTGAAGGCGACCGAGAAACTGAAGGCTACCTGCCCGCAGGTCAAAGTCCTGACCCTGACGCGCCACACCGACTACGGTTACCTGCAACAGTTGCTGCGCGCGGGAGCATCCGGCTATGTGCTCAAGCAAAGCGCGCCAGCCGAACTGCTGCACGCCATCCGCGCCGTCGCCGCGGGCGGCAAATACCTTGACCCGGCCGTCGCGGGTAAGGTTATCGGAAACTACTCAGGGCAGATGGCCTCCTTGCGCGGCGCCGCTCAAGGAGGCCGCGACCTAAGCGAACGCGAAGCAGAAGTCCTGCGCCTCATCGCCTGGGGCCACAGCAACAAAGAGATCGCCGCGCGCCTCCAGCTCAGCGTCAAGACCATCGAAGCCCATAAAGCCAACGCGATGAAGCGACTCGGCATGACGAGCCGCATTGACATCGTGCGCTTTGCGATCCTTCAAGGGTGGCTCCAGGACACATAAAACCCTGCCCGCACCATATCCCTCTCACCTTCAACCCTTTTTTCAATAGACAGAACCTTTTAACCGGATAGGGACTTTCCCTATCAACTCTTCGCACCTTCCTAATAGGCAGCAGCTTTCCATTGTGAGATAGTAAGGCGGTCAACTTACAAAAGTCGGGCGGCGTGTCACTCTTAGCTGAAATTCGACAGACTGCATACGCTCCCGTCTGAAATGTTGCCGGGGTTCAGCCGGAACACTGAACTGGACAAGGGGGAGAAAAGGGGGGGTGGGTTCGATAAAAACTCACCCTTTTTATTAGCCTCGATTTGCTCAAGACGAATTAAATCCCCCAACGAGCAGCAACGTACCGTTCGCGGCCCATAAATTTTCCCGCGTTCTCCCGATCATGGCTAGTGCATTACGACACTCAAAAACAGAAGCGGGCGCTCCCCCGGCGCGAAGGCTTACGCCGAGTGCGAATCCGCTCGTGCTGGTCGTCGAAGATCACGATGATACGCGCTTCCTGCTCACCTATCTGTTGGAGATGTGGGGCTGCCGGGTGGCGATGGCACAGGACGGCGAGGCAGCCGTTCGTATGGCCGAGCAGACGTGTCCCGATCTTATCCTGATGGATGCCAGCCTCCCGCGCCTGGATGGTCTGGCGGCCACGCGACGGATACGCGAACTAGCCCGTCTCCATGATGTGCCGATCATCTTTCTTTCCGGCCATGCCGAAGCCTCGTTTCGCGCCGTGGCGCTCGAAACGGGCGGCAACGATTACGTCACCAAGCCGTTTGAGATAGACCAGTTGGAGAGGGTTTTAGAGAGGTATCTCGAAAAGGGCGGAGCGGTAAGGGCAAAGTGATTGCGAAAGGGAGATTTTTATGATGAGCGCCTCGCTTCTCGGTCAGGAAAAGCTGTTCGGACTGTTTGAACTCGACCCGGTGGGAACCGTGCTTTATTCGCGCATCGAGCCGGACGGCAGCGACAGCGGCGGCAACGGAGCAGCGCCGGATGTGGTCGGGCATAATTTCTTCGACGAGATTGCGCCGTTCGAGAACGCCGAGGAGCTGCGCCGACGCATCGCCACGTTCAATAACGGCCACGGTCAGGCCGACAACTTCCATTTCACATACCATCTTGGGAACGGCCCGCTGCTCGTGAAGGTTCTGCTGGCGCGCATCTGCGAGCGCTCCCGTGGCAGGCGCACGAAATCCATCCTCCTGCACATTAGAAAAGTTTAGCTGAAACCTTTTGAACCAGCGGATTCAAACTCGGCCACGGTTTCTGAAACGGAGAAGGCGATGATGAATAGACCTGAGATCAAGAACGACTCGACGCTCAAGGACGCGGGCCCCGGATACCGCAGCTCAGACCGCGCTGCCGGTGCTCGTTCGGTGGCCGAAGAGTCGTCCGGCAGCAGCGGCGCGCATAAATTTATTAAGCCGGTTCCGTTCAACGGGCTGCTCACCAACAGGCTGCTGACGGCGCTGCCCGGCGAGGATTTCGCACGCCTTCTTCCGTATCTCGAACCCATTTCGCTCTCCTGCGGTGAAGACCTTTACGGGTTCGGCGAGGATATCGATGACGTTTATTTTCCCGAGACCGCTGTGATCTCTCACCTCTATATTTTGGAGGACGGAAGCACGACCGAGGCGGCCCTGATCGGCAGGGAGGGCATGACGGGACTTTCCACGATCTTCGGCGCGCCCGCGCCGACGCATTGTACGCAGGTCATCATTGCGGGCACGGCCCTGAGAATGAGCGCGGAGGTTCTCAGGCGGGATTTCGCACGCGGTCAGGCGATCATGCGCCTGCTGCTCGCTTATGCGAGCGCACGCATGGCGCATCTTTCGCAAAGGGCCGTCTGCAATGGCCGTCATACGGTGGTCGAGCGTTTGTGCAGTTGGCTGCTGATGATTCATGATCGCGTCGGCGAAGACCAGTTGCCGCTCACGCATGAACAGATCGCCCGTCACCTCGGCACGCGCCGCGCAGGCGTCAGCGAAGCCATCACCGCGCTTCGAGATAAAGAGGTCATCACGCACAGTCGCGGCCAGATTTGCATTGCGGATCGGCAGGCGCTGGAGACGGCCGCCTGTGAATGCTACCACACGCACAGCCAGCAAAATCTCTCGACCTTGCAACCCTAAGCATACCCATGTCCGGCACAACGCAACCCTTAAGCGAAAACCGTTTGCTCGGGGCCCTGCCTCGTGAGGAGTACGAAAGACTCGCGCCTCACCTGGAACCCGTTTCTATCGATCTCGGTCAGACCCTTTTCATGCCTGACGAACAGATTCATCACGTCCATTTTCCCGCCACAGCGGTCGTTTCTCTCCTCACCGCCCTGGAAGACGGCACGGGAATGGAGGTCGGCCTGGTCGGTCACGAGGGGCTGGTCGGCGTCTCGGCCATCCTGGGTGGAAACGAGACTAAGTTAGCCACGGTGCAAGCTTCAGGCATGAGCTACAGGCTCCAGGTCGGTAAGCTTCAGGCAGAGTTCAACAGAGGGGAAACGCTGCAACGCGCGCTCCTCCGTTACACGCACGCGCTGATGACACAAATATCCCAGTCGGTCGTTTGCAACGCCCGCCATCAAGTAGAGGGGCGGCTGGCCCGTTGGCTGCTCATGTTCCACGACCGCGTCCGGACAAACGAGTTCGAGCTGACCCAGGAATTTATGGCGAACATGCTCGGCGTGCGCCGCGCCAGCGTCAGTGAAGTGGCAGAGAAGCTTCAGGAGATGAAGTTGATTAGTTATCAACGCGGTCAGTTCACAATTCTCGACCGGAAGGGGCTGGAAGAGTTCACCTGCGAGTGCTATCCGAAGGTTAAAGAAAAATTTGACAACTTTCTGCCCTAGCGACATGGACGCCGGAAGAGTCGAGCGCGTCCGAGCGCTACGAAATTAGCGAGGCGTAGCTTCAACGCGCGCCCGCCGCAAGTTTTAAGGGGGCCGCCTCGGCCGACTCGCTACTCTCAAAAGCGTTGAAAAATTGCAGCAATAAATGGTGAGCAAAACTTGTCCGGTAACGTACTGACGCCCTCACCCGAATCCCTATAATTTAGGAGATTCCCCCTGACGTGTAAGCAGCTCGCATGTGGCCCGTGTGGATTCATCCCCTGCGGGATCGGATGAAGGATAAGCGCGCCTTCAATCTCGTGTGCATCAGGGAACAGAGGCGCGCTCCGGATGGTTCAATCGGGAGAGTTTGATGCGTTTAGCGAAACCCAAAGGTCTGCTGTTCATCATCGGTGGCGGCGAAGACAAGGAAGGAGACTGCACGATCCTGCGCGAGTTCGTCAGGCTCGCCGGAGACGAGAAGGCACGCATCATCGTGATGACGGCGGCGACTGACGCGCCGGAAGAGGCCGGGCCGCAATACGTCAGGGTTTTCAAACGGCTCGGCGCGCGAAAGGTCGAGGTGGTTGACGTTTCGACGCGCCAGGATGCGAACCGTCCGGAATCCCTCGCGGCGCTCGAACAAGCGACCGGCGTCTTTTTCACGGGCGGCGACCAGCTTCATGTCACTTCTCTGATCGGCGGGAGCGCGATGGATCTCTTGCTCCATGAACTCTACAAGAAGGGCGTGGTCATCGCGGGCACGAGCGCGGGCGCGGCCATGATGTCCGGCTCGATGTTCGTGCGCGGCCCGGCCGAAGAGAACCCGCGCCTGGAAAATCTGCAACTCGGGCCGGGCGCAGAATTTCTCATGGGCGCCATCATAGATACGCATTTTTCGCAGCGCGGTCGCCACGGACGCCTCATCTCGGCGGTCGCGCACTACCCGCACGCCCTCGGGATAGGGATTGACGAGAATACCGCGCTGGTCGCCAAGGACGGCATTTTCGAGGTGATCGGCGGGGGCGCGGTAATGGTCATCGACGCCGGGGAGTTGACCTACACGAATGTTCCCAACCTCCGAGAGGACGAGGGACTCGCGCTCTACAACATCAAGCTTCACGTCCTCACGGCCGGGCATCGCTTCAACATGCACGAGCGCCAGCCCATCATCGAGGAGCATTCGCGCAAAGAGATCGGTTCGACGCGCGTCCGTCGCACGGGGAAACCGAGGACGCCTTCGGCCGCCAAGAAGAGTTCCAGGAAGACTGGTAAGAAAAGTACTAAGAGAAGTTCCAGGAAACGCTCGCAGGCGGCGACGGCGGGCGGCAATTGATAGCTAAGCAAGGGGAAACGATCATGAGGGTTGACAAGATCAGGACGCTGGCGGGGCCGAACATTTACAATCACAAGCCCGTGCTCGTGATGAGGCTTCATCTGGAGGGATTGGCCGAGACCGAGAGCAATCAGATTCCCGGCTTTATCGAGCGGCTGATAGCGCTCCTGCCGGGCTTGCGTGAACACGGTTGCAGCAAGGGTCGGCCGGGCGGGTTTGTAGAGCGATTGGTGGGCGGGACGTATTTCGGCCACGTCGTCGAACATGTCGCCCTGGAGTTGTCGGAGCTGGCGAATATTCCCGTCTATTACGGCAAAACGCTCTATGCGGATGAGCCGGGCTACTACAACGTAGTGGTCGCCTACAAGGCCGAGCGTGGGATGCGTTTCCTGCTGGGTGTGGCCGTCGAACTGGTGGATGCGCTCGTCAAAGGCGAGCCGTACCTTTTGGAAGATAAGCTAAGTGAAGCGCACTCGCTCATCGCGCGCACGGAACTGGGCCCGAGCACGCGCGCCATTGTCGAGGCGGCTCGCAATCGTGACATCCCCGTGTTTCGCGTCAACAGCGATAGCCTGGTTCAACTCGGCTATGGCAAGAATCGAAAGTTCATACAGGCCGCCATGACCAACCAGACGAGCGGCATCGCCGTCGAAATCGCGGGCGACAAGGAACTGACCAAAACAATCTTGGAGCAGGCCGATCTTCCAGTGCCGCGCGGGCGCATCGTGGAGACGGTGGAGGAAGCTGTCTCCGCGATGCTCGATCTGGGCGCGCCGGTCGTCGTCAAACCGATGGACGGGCACCAGGGCAAGGGCGTCTCTCTCAATCTCACGACTCCGGCGGAAGTGGCGGAAGCCTTCCTGATCGCGCAGGCACACTCCCACGATGTGCTGGTCGAAGAACAATTAACGGGGCGCGATTATCGCGTGCTGGTCGTGAACGGGAGGCTCGTTGCCGCCAGTGAGCGATTGCCCTGTCACGTCACGGGCGACGGTCTGCACACGCTCAACGAGTTGATCGAGCTGGCAAACCGCGACCCCTTGCGCGGCGACGGACACGATAAGGCTTTGACGAAGATCGTCGTCGATCAAGTAATGCTCTGCGGTCTGCGCAAGCGGAATCTGAGTTTGGAATATGTGCCCATGCCGGGCGAGCGCGTCCTTTTGCGCGAGACGGGAAACCTCTCGACGGGCGGCACGGCGACCGACGTGACAGACCATGTTCATCCCGAAATCCGTCGGCAATGCGAACGTGCGGCGCGCGTCGTCGGCCTTGACATCTGCGGCCTCGACCTCGTAGCCGAGGACATCTCCAGGCCTTTCCAGAAGGGCAACGGCTTTATCGAAGCCAACGCCGCGCCGGGGCTTCGGATGCACACTTCACCGACGCACGGGCAGCGGCGCGATGTCGGCGGCGCAATCATCGACATGATCTACCCGCAGGGGGCGAACGGGCGCATCCCCATCATCTCCATCACAGGCACGAACGGCAAGACGACCGTCACGCGCATGATCGGCCACATCCTTCAGGAGATGAACTGGTGCGTGGGCATGACGACCACCGACGGCATACACATCGGTGGCGAGCTGGTATCGCGCGGCGACACAACGGGCCCACACTCGGCGCGCGTCGTGCTCTCTGACCCGACCGTAGAGATTGCCGTGCTTGAGACGGCGCGCGGGGGCATCACGCGGCGCGGACTCGGCTACGACTGGTCGGACATCTCCGTCATCACCAATATACGCGAGGATCACATCGGGCAGGACGGCATCCGCGACATCCAGGATTTGGTGCATATCAAATCTCTCGTGGCGGAGCGCGTCCGCGAAGGCGGCTCGCTCATCCTCAACGCCGATGACGAGCAGTGCGTCCGGCTAATCGAGAACGAGCGCATCAGGCGTGTCAATAAGCAGTTCATCTACTTCTCGCTGAGCGATAATCACTTGCTGATTAGAAAGTATCTGGACAAGGGCGGGGCGGCGTTTTTCGTGAGAGACGGCTGGATCATCGAAGCGACAGGGCACGACGAGCAGAGGGTCGTCGAAGTCTCTTCCATCCCTGTGACGATGGGCGGGACGGCCCAGTTCCAGATAGCCAACGCGATGGCCGCAATCGCCGCCGCCCGCGCCTACGGCGTGACGAGAGAAACGGTCGCCGTCGCGTTGAAGAGCTTCAGCAACGACGAGCACAATCCTGGTCGGGCCAATCTTTATCAAGTCGGGGCGGGCTACGTGATAGTGGATTACGGCCATAACCCTGCCGCCTTCGAGGCCGTCAGCAGGATGGCCGCCCAGTGGGACGGGCGGCGCGTGACGTGCATCCTCGGCGTTCCCGGCGATAGGGATGATCGCCTTATTGAAGAAGCGGGGCGCATCGCCGCGAGGGGATTCAATCGCATTATTATCAAGGAAGACAAAGACCTGCGCGGCAGGCAAAAGGGCGAAGTGGCGCGCCTGCTCTGTCGCGCCGTGGGCGAAGCGTCACCGGAGCGTGAATGCCTCACGGTGCTCGACGAAGTCGAAGCCTTTTCGCACGAGTTGAAAGAGATGAAGCACAATGATGTGATCGTCATCTTCTACGACCAGCTCGAACCCGTCCTCGAAGTGCTAGCACGATGCGGCGCTGTTCCGGCGGCGAGCATCGGAGAACTTACGCCGCAGTTCAGCATGGCGACGGGCTGAGAGACGTTGATGCTCACGCTCATCGAGAATGGAGAAATCTACGCGCCCGCTCCGCTTGGGCCGAGCGACGTGTTGATTCTGGGCGACCGGATCGCAAAGCTTGGCGAGGTTGACCGTCGAGCGCTCGCGTCTCTCGGGCTCGAACTCGAAATCATAGATGCGAGCGGTTGCCTTGTCACTCCCGGCCTCATAGACCCGCACGAGCACCTCACGGGTGGGAGCGGAGAGCGCGGCTTCAGCACGCAGACGCCCGAAATCTATGCGAGCGAGCTTGCTCTGGCGGGAATCACAACGGTCGTTGGTTGTCTCGGCGTGGATACGGCGACCAAGACCATGCCCGCGCTTCTCGCAAAAGCCAAAGGCTTGAACGAAGAGGGACTGACGGCTTATATCTGGTCGGGCGGCTACAACGTGCCTCCCGTCACGCTCACGAGTTCCGTACGCGAAGACATTCTCTTCATCTCGGAAGTGATCGGCGCGGGAGAGGTTGCAATCTCCGACGCGCGTTCGACCGCTCCCGACCCGCTCGAACTCTCCAGGCTCGTTCGGGACGCCTACGTTGGCGGCCTCCTTAGTAAAAAGTGCGGCGTCACGCATTTCCATGTCGGAGATGAAAGGGCGCGGCTCAAACTGCTCCGCACCCTGATTGATGACTATGAGATAAATCCCGCGCTCATCTACCCGACGCACGTCGAGCGCAACGAAGAATTGATGCGTGAGGCCATCGAGCTTGCCGCGCGCGGCTCGTACGTGGACATCGACACGGTCGAGCGTGACTTGCCGAAATGGCTGCGCTTCTATCTGGATAACGGCGGGAATCCGTCACGCCTCACGGCCTCGTCAGATGCTTCCATCAACGGCCCGCAGAGCCTCCTGGAGCAGGTGCGCGCCTGCGTCCTCGAACACGGCTTCCCGCTTGAGCAGACGCTCGCCCTCGTCACGACGAACACAGCCGCCGTCCTCAGACTCGCGCGTAAAGGTCAGCTTGAAGTCGGCCGTGACGCCGATGTGCTCGTACTACGTAAAGACTCGCTTGAGATCAGGGAGGTAATCGCACAGGGTCGCCGACTCGTCCAGGACGGTGAGCTTGTCTTCAGTGAAAGGTTCCTGTCGGAGAGCGACCGCCTGATAAGGCTCGAAGGAAAGTTGACGGGTAGTACCTGGAGTAGCAGGTAATAATCCCGAGGCAATACATCTAAAAGCACTGGAGGCATATCATGTCCGATAAAGATCGACGTAAGAAGGACGGCGAGCGCAAGGACAAAAAGAATCAGGCGATGAGGGAAGCCGAGAGCGATAAAGGGCAAAAAGAGAGGGCCTCACGGCAGGCGACGGATACGTCTAACGTGACGGGCACGGAGCGGGGCGCGGACGGGAATCCCGGGAGCTGAGGTTTAGAATTATCCGCATCACATCTGCTGGCTCGGGGTTCTGACGTTCAGCGTCGGAATGTGCTCCTTCTCCTCCACCGCGTTCTGCCGGTTGAAGAACTCGTGGGCCCAAAGGAATCCAACCCCGGCACGGCGCGCGGCTTCTTCGTCTCTATCCATGTCGCCGATGAAGAGCGTTTCATTCCGGTGGGCATGAAAGCGATGCATCAGGCGGACGAGCATCAGGGGCTTCGGCTTTCGGCACGGGCAGTTGGCGTGCGGCGCGTGCGGGCAGATTTCGATTGACCCGTGCGGTGCGGCCTTGACGCCGAAAGCATCCACGACCATGTCGGCCAGTAATCGACGAGCCATCTCATAAGTCATGTACCCCATACCCACTCCGCCCTGATTAGAAGCGATGCCGAAGCGCGCTCCGCTCACGCTCCAATCAATCTCGGTAAGACGCTCGCGCACGCCCGGAATCACTTCCCACTCGCCGGGCTTATTGGGGCACGGCTGCCCCTCGACGGTCGTGCGCCGGAGCGTGTCGTCGGCATCAAAAATGTAAAGCCTGACTGGTCTGGCATTACGCATTCGTAGACCTCTTGTACTGAAGCGTCAAGTTTTCTCGTTGAATAAAATAGGCTCTAATAGTTCCGAACCCATATGTGGCACCCGCGCCGCCTTTTTATTGAAGACGAGGGCAGCGAAGAATAGCCGCCCTCGTTCATTCTAGTGTGCCACTCTGATTTGAAATTTAGAGATTCAGGTCTTGCCGCGTATCAAATTCTTTTATGAAGAGAGTTGCACTACAGCTTGATCTTTCCTGTCAGTATATCTTTCGCCATCACGAAATCTCCAAATAAGCTGTAAAGCGGATAGTGAAACGTCGCGGGCCGGTTCTTCTCGAAGAAGAAATGGCCGACCCATGCGAAACCGTAACCGCAGAGGAGCACTGCCAGAAGCGCTTTCCAGTTGAGGGTGAAAAGAAAAAAGAGGAGCCACGCGAGCGCCAGGATTGTGCCCGCGAAGTGTAGCCGCCGACACGTGGGGTCGGAATGCTCCGACAGGTAGAAGGGGTAAAAGTCAGCGAAGCTTTTATACTGTTTCATGTCCATGGAATATTGCGGAGCGTCATATTAGAGTGACCTTGCCCCGATCACGCGTCGGCCTCATTGCTCTTCCTGCTCGGTGAACAATCGCTGGTAATCTTCCGCGAGCGCGGGCGGAATGCGCACGAGCCGCAGGTTCTCTTCGACGTGTTCGCGACGGCTCATGCCGATCAGGGCGGTCGTGATGCCCGGCGTTGAGCGCACGAATTGAATGGCCGTCTGCGTATCGGTGGCGAGCGAGCCGAGCGGCTCGCGTATGTGTGCGGGCAGGTTGCGCGCCACCTTGCCCTGCAAAGTCGAGGCGCTGGCGACGATGGTAATGCCGAGCGCGCGCGCCGCTTCGAGCAAAGAGACCTCAGCGCCGCCGAGCGTCTGGTTGTCGAGGACGAGGGCTTCTGGCATCGCCAGGTTAAAGGGCAATTGGACGAAGCGAAAACCGTGCTCCGCGCCCCCGGCCTCGCGCGCCAGCTCCGCCATGCGTTCGAGCGAAAGATACTCGCGCGCGTCCCGGGGGACGCGAAAGCCGTTCCACGTCGCGACCCCGTACATTCTCAAGCGGCCATCTTTGCGTTCTCTCTCAAGCAGCTCGAAGGCGGCGCGCAGGCGCGCGTCGAACTCGGCGCGAGCGACTTCCGAGAGCTGCGATTCCGGATTATGTATATAGTAAACGTCGACGCAATCCAGATTCATGTTCCGCAGCGATTGGCCCAACTGGTGCTGCAAGTAGGAGGGCGTCATGCAGTGGCTGCCCGCCACTATGTCCGAGAGCTGCGCCACACCCGTTCGCACAAAAGTTTCTTCGACATACCGGCGCGGGTTTTTTGGCGGCGCTCCGTCGAAGGGCAGATAACCGCCCTTGGTGCAGATGACAAGCTCGTTGCGCGCGAAAGAAAGCTCTTCGGTCAATCGCTTGAGCGCCGTGCCGATCGATCTTTCGCTGCGCTGAAAGCGATAGTTGGCCGCCGAGTCTATGACGTTGACGCCCAGCTCGACGGCGCGCGCGACCGCTTCCGCGTATCGCACATCGGTCGCTTCGTCCCAATCGCCCAGGTATGTGCCGATCCCTATCGACGACAGCCACAGGTTCTGTTCGAGGCGAAAGTGATTCTCAGCGCTCTTCTCGCGAAAGCGCTCGCCGTAAAGGGCCGTGCCCTCTCGCGTCGCATAACCTTTGATAGACATAATAAGTTAAGGGACAAGGGCGGCAGCGATGAGGGATGAATAAAAAGCATTCAAGCTGTAGAAGCATTTCTTTGATCCCTCATCGCTGCCGCCCTCATCCATTTGTTCTCCTCATTGCTTTTTCATTCGCTCGCGAAAGAAGCTGAGCGTGCGTTGCCATGCGTCGGCGGCCGCCTCCGCATCGTAGACTTCGGGGCGCGTGTCGTTGAAGAATCCGTGTTTGGCCCCGGCGTAGATTTTGATGTCGGCCTGCTTGCCCGCCTTCTTCAGCGCGTCCTCAAACTCTCTGACCTTCTCGGGCGGGATGCCCTGATCCAGCTCGCCGAAGTTTCCCAGAAGGGGGCAGGAGACCTGCGGAACCAGCTCAAGCGGCGTGCGGCCGTAGAAGATCACCGCGCCCACAAGGTCTTTCGTGTGCGTCGCGAGCTGGTAGGAGTAGCCGCCGCCCATGCAAAAGCCTATAGAGACTGTGTAGGGCATGACGCTGCTGAACGTCTTCAGAAAATCGAGCGCCGCCTGCATGTCCCTGATCGCAACCTCTGTGGGGATACTCGACGCGGCCTTGCGCAGCACCTCGATGTCGGACGCATCCTTCGGCGGAGGCTCTGCGGCGCGCACGAAGAAGTTCGGGGCGAGCGCCATGTAACCCTCATCCGCGATGCGGTCGGCGATTGACTTGATGTGATCGTTGAGGCCGAAGACCTCGTGTATCACGAGCACTGAGCCGTTGGCCGGGCCCGTCCGGTTTCGCACGATGTAAGCGGGAATCCGCATCTCGCCGCTCTTGTACTCGATCATCTGCCCCTTCAAAGCGACAGGCTTGGCCGGGCCTGTGTTTTGATTCGCCGTGTTCTGATTTCCGGGCGCGTTCGGCTTGTCGTTCTGCGCGGTCGCGCAGCCCGTCATAATCAGACCAGCGCCCCCGGCGAGGACGGCCGTACCCTCCAGAAATTTTCTGCGGGAAACGCGCTCGGTCTCGCCGCGTCCGCCCCTCCGCTTTTTCGGCTCGCTCATCCTCGGTTCACCCCAAACTCTTCCAGGACAATCCCGACCGCCCTTTCCGAAGCCTCCTGGATCTTACGCCCGGCCTCATAATCCGGAGCAGAGGGTAGCCCGCGCCTTTTCATGTGTGACCAGACTATACCGGTCGGCGGCGGGCCGCCGCAAGCATCGTTTCGCGCGCGCGCCGCCGGTATGTTAAAAAGCAGCAGGGAATGTGCCGCGATGTAAAAGCAGAGTAAGCTCGGGTCGAACAAGTCGCTGGATGGACGGGCTGCCCCGGTTTACCTTTTTCGCTTCTGAGGAGCATTTTGGATGAGCCATTTTATAGACTGGCACGAGCAGGCCGGAGCGCAGGCTGAAAAGTTCTACAAGCGGACGCTCTGGGAGGGTGAGTATGTGATGGTCGGCCTGAACTGCCTTGAGCCGAACCAGTCGCAACGCCCGCACGCGCACGAGGGCGCTGACAAATTCTACTTCGTGCTCGAAGGGCGCGGCCGCTTCACCGTCGGCCCTGAAGAAGAGGATGCTGAGACGGGCGCGCTCGTGATTGCGCCCTCGGGCGTAACGCATGGCGTGACCAATACGGGCGCGTCGCGTCTATCGCTGCTCGTCGCCATCGCTCCGGGGATCAAATGAGCGAGAGACCGAACGAGCCAGACGGCGCGCGAGAAGAAGCGACGGCGCGCGCTTCGTCGCTTGAGATAAGGGACGAGGCGCTCGGCGAGCTTTCGGCGCAAATGGTGGCGCTGGTGGCAGACTACTTCGCGCGCCTCCCGTCGCTCCCGGTCTTCCCTGACACGACCGCTGAGCGATTAACCGAAAAATTCGGACGTGAGCTTCCGCTGGAAGGCGCTTCGGTCGAGCGCATAGTGGAAGACTGCCGCGCGATCATAGACGGGAGCCGTCACAACGGCCATCCGCGATTTTTCGGTTACGTCGCCTCGCCCTCGACTCCTGTCGGAGCGTTCGCAGACCTTCTAGCTTCCGCGCTCAATCCGAACGTCACCTCATGGCGCTCGGCTCCGGCGGCGACCGAGATCGAGAAGACGACCCTGCGCTGGCTCTCGACGCTGATCGGCTACGGTGAACCCTCGGGCGGGCTTCTGACGAGCGGCGGCTCGATGGCGAACCTGAACGCGCTGCTGATCGCGCATCGCTCGCGCGCGCAGGGCGAAGTCGACCGGCGCGGCCTGTGGAGCACTTCGCAGCCCGCGACCGTCTACGCCTCGGAGCAGGTTCACATGTCGATCCCAAAGGCTGCGGACATACTCGGGCTCGGGCGCGACCAGTTGCGACTCGTCAAATCGGATGCGCGCTTTCGCCTGGACGTGCGAGACTTGCGCGAGATGGTGGAAGCGGACTCGGCGCGTGGGCTCGTGCCCTTCTGTGTGGTGGGAAACGCGGGCACGGTCAACACGGGCGCGGTCGATCCGCTCGCCGAGATTGCGCGCGTCGCACAGGAGCACGATCTATGGTTTCACGTCGACGGGGCATACGGCGCACCGGGCGCGTTGGACGAACGCAAGCGCGCGCTCTTCGACGGAATTGAGCGCGCCGACTCCGTCGCGCTCGATCCGCACAAGTGGCTTTACGCGCCGGTCGATTGCGGCTGCCTGCTGTTTCGCGATCCCGCGAGCGCGCGCAAGGCTTTTCTGCCCACGGAGGCGGATTACATACGCGTGCATGAGGAGACGGACGACGAAAGCTTCGCCTTCTGGGATTACGGCGTCGAGTTGTCGAGACGTTTTCGCGCCCTGAAGGTCTGGATGATGCTCAGTTATTACGGCGCACGGCGCGTGCGCGCCGCCGTCAGCGAGAATAATGACGTGACCGCCTATTTCGCCGAGCGCATCGCTGCGGCAGAAGACTTCGAGCTGCTCGCGCCGGTCGAGTTGAGCATCTGCTGCTTTCGCTTCGTGCCGCCCGGCGTGCGTGAAAAGCTTAAGGGAGCGGGCGAGCAGGAGCGCGCGCAGTTGGGCGACGAACTTGATAGACTGAACGCGCGCATCATGCACCACATTCAGCGCGGCGGGCGCGCCTACCTATCGAACGTGACGCTCAGGGGCAGCTACGGTCTGCGCGCCTGCATCGTCAATTTTCGCACGACGCGCGCCGACATGGATCAAACGCTGGAGATCGTGCGCGACGCGGCGCGCGCCTCGCAGTAGTCGTAGTCGCTGAAAGTAGTCGCCGAAAATCGGTGGGAAGATAATCTTAAGAACACTTGTGGGTTATCGTCTTCAATAATGGAACCGGAAAAAAACGGCTACGAGCATGAGTTGGAAATCTCGCGGCGGCTGGCGCGCGAGGCGGGCGCGGTGGCGCTCGAATATTACGGTCGCCCCTTGCACGTCGAGCAGAAGGAGAGCGCCGACGATGAAGAACCCGTCACGGAGGCAGACCGCGCGGCGAACGCCCTGATCGTGGGCGGCATTCGTCAAGCCTTTGCCGAAGACGGCATCCTCGCAGAGGAATCCGTCGATACCGAGAGACGCCTCAGCAAACGTCGCGTCTGGATGATAGACCCGCTCGACGGCACGAACGGCTTCATCGCCCGAAACGGTGATTTCGCAGTCCAGATCGGCCTCGCCGTCGATGGCGAAAGCGTGCTTGGCGTAGTCTACCAGCCGCTCTCCGGCGTCCTGTACTGGGCGGCGCGCGGCGCTGGCGCGTGGATCGAGCGGCCCGGTCAGGCGAGGAGCGCGCGCGCGCGCGTTTCAGACCGCACGGAGGTGGCGCGCATGCGATTGGCGGCGAGCCGTTCGCACCGTAGCCCGCGTATGGACAGGGTTGTAAGGGCGCTCGGGGTCAAAGATGAAATCCGGCGCGGTTCGGTCGGCGTTAAGGTCGGCCTTATCATAGAGCGCGAGTGCGATCTTTACGTACACCTGTCGCCGCGTACCAAGCAATGGGACACCTGCGCGCCCGAAGTAATCCTCAGCGAAGCGGGCGGACGCCTGACAGACCTCTTCGGACGCCCGCTCGGCTACAACGCTCCGGACGTGCAGAATCGCAACGGCATCGTGGCCTCGAACGGCGCGGCGCACGAACGCGTCATCGCACGGCTCGCCCCGCTGCTATCGGAGTTCGGGCGCGAAAGAGTGTAGGTCAGATACCAGGATGCCAGATGCCCGCGTTTCATCTATTATATGAAACGCCGGTATCTCTAAATTCAAAAGAGCCGGTGAACCGACCGGCCTCGGGCCTCCCATATCCCGTAAGGTTTTATCGTGGGCATCAGACCCAAAATCTTCCTCATCTTTTTCGCCTTCGGCATCGTGCCGATGCTCGTGCTCGTCTATATCAATTACCTGAACGGCGTCGGCGCGGTCGAAGTAGTGCTGCGCGGGGATGTGGAGCGCGAGGCGACTGAGATCGCGCGCGATGCGGAGGCGCGACAGCGCGCTCAGGAGACCGGACTGGTCACGCTCGCGCGCTCCGCTTCGCTGCGCGAATATGTGCGGGGCACGCAGCAGCAGCGGCCACCGGTCGCGTCGTCCGCGCCCAATCCTTCTTTAACCTCCAAGGCGACCGATGCGACCGACCCTCGCGCCGCAGGCGCAGAAGCAGCAGCGGCAACGACAGTGCCCGACGGTGTGCGCGTGGATGTCGGCGCATTCCTCCTGCATAACAGGTATTACGCGGCGATCACCTGCCTGAACGTCGAGCGCCGGGTGCTCTTTCGCGTCGAACCGGACGCGCAGGCCAGCGATGGCGGCGCGGGCCTGAGTTATAGAACGCTGGCTTTCCCCCCGAACATCAACGTGGACGAGCGCGTGTGGTCTGTTGCCGGACAAGCGCCGCTGCTGCGCTCGGCGCTCACGCGCGAGCGTTCGGGCGTAATCATGCGCTATACAGTGCCCGTTTTTACGGAGGCCGAAGGGGGAAGCGCCGGGCGCGGCGCGCTCGTCGCCGAGCTGAAGGTGGATGCGCTCGTCAGGGAAGCGGCGGGCAGTCTCGCGGAATTTAACGCCGAAACGATGAGGCGCACCGCAGAGCCGGAGTTGCCGCCGCGCACCGTGGTCGCCATCGACTCCAAAGGGAACATCATCTATCACACCAACGACGCGCTTCGCTTTCAGCCCGTCGGCAGCGCCATGCCCACTTTCAAACCGGTCGCCGACCGTATGCTCGCGACCGAGAGCGGGTCGGCCTTCTACGATTCGACCGCAGGCAGCCGTTGGCTGGCCGCCTACAGGCGCGTCGCGCCGCTGGACATCTCTCTGGCCGTCTCCGGAAATTACTCTCTGGCCGTCGGGGGCCTGCGGCGCAGCGGCCTCCTGAACCTTATCATCTCAGTTTTGATCGGTGTCCTGACCTCAATCATCCTGACGCTGGTCGTCGGGCGTATGGCGCGCAGCATAGAGCGCGTCACGAAGGGCGCGGTGGCAATCGCCGGAGGCCAATTGGATCAGCGCATAGAGGTGCGCTCTAACGACGAGACGCGCCTGCTCGCGGAAAGCTTCAATAAGATGTCGAATCAGCTCGGCGAACAGATCGCGCACGAGGCCGAGATGCGACAGTTCCAATCGTTCTTTCGCCTGTCGGCCATGATGACGCACGATCTGAAGAACGCCATTGCGGCGCTTTCACTCATCGTCAGAAACATGGAGAAGCGCTTTCACCACGAAGAGTTTCGCGCCGACGCCATGCAATCGCTTATGCTTGCGACCGATAAGCTGCGCGTGCTCGTCGCCAAGCTGAGCGGCCCCGTCGAGAGCCTCAGCGGCGAGTACAAAAGACCGCAGCCGACCGATCTCATCCCCATCATCGAACGCGTGATGGCCATGACGGCCACGCCCGCTGGCGCGACCCATCAGGTAGAGGCGCGGCTCGCGCCCTCTCTCATCGCCTACGTGGACGGCGAGCGTATCGAGCGCGTCGTCGAGAATCTTATTATCAACGCGGTCGAAGCGATGGGCACACAGAGCGGGCGCCTCAGGGTCGAGGCCGGTCACGCGGGCGATGACAAGGTCTTCTTCAGCGTCGCCGATACGGGCCCGGGCATGAGCCAGGAGTTTATCAACAAGCGTTTGTTCCGCGCCTTTGCGACGACCAAGAAGAGAGGCGTCGGGCTCGGGCTCTACACCTGCCGCGAGGTCGTTCGCGCGCACGGCGGGCAGATAGACGTGGAGTCGCGTGAGGGCTCTGGCACTTGCTTTCGCGTCGTGCTACCATCTGGGCTAGATCACAAGTCTTACGGGTCGTTGTAATAAAAATAGCAGTGGGGCCTAATAAGATGCGAGCGTGCGGATTGCGAACGGACGCCGGG
Organism: Pyrinomonadaceae bacterium; assembly: GCA_035940775.1. Taxonomy (GTDB): domain Bacteria; phylum Acidobacteriota; class Blastocatellia; order Pyrinomonadales; family Pyrinomonadaceae; genus DASQYE01. Next base: position 251,494 of record DASZEN010000004.1, read on the forward strand.
ATCATCCTTTCAGTTTTTCCAGCAATAAATGATCGTGCAGCATGGGCCGTCGGCGACGCCGTAGGTGTTTTCCCTCCATACTACGCCGTCGCTCCTCTCGCTTTCGCTTCAGGACGACCGGCCAGGGATTGGAAACCTTTTATGAGCGGACAAACACAGGCGAAGGTCACTGTGCTGGTGGTGGACGACGACGTGGCTCTGCGTCGCGGCCTCTACTGGGCGCTCGACGAGGAGAAGTATCACGTGCTCGAAGCCGGAACGCGGGCCGAGGCGAGCGAGCTATTGCAGCGTGAGAAGATAGACGTGGTCGTGAGCGACCTGCGCCTGCCGCCCACTCCCGATGACATCTCCGAAGGGCTCGCCGTGGTCGAAGCGGCACGCGCGCTGCGTCCGCCCGTGCCCGTCATAGTCGTCACGGGCAGCGATTCCAAGCGGGCCGCGCTCGAAGCCGTACGGCGCGGCGCGTACGGCTTTTTCGAGAAGCCTTTCGACGCCGACGAAGTTCTCCATATAGTTCATCAGGCGGCGCGCGCGCACCGCCTGGAGCAGGAGATACTGCACCTGCGCTCGGCCCTGAGCGCGCGCAAGGGGTTCGATCATTTCGTCGGCGCGAGCGCCTCGCTCGAAAAGACGCTCAAGCAGGCGCGCGCCGTCGCACAGACCTCGGCCACCGTGCTTCTCACGGGAGAGAACGGCACGGGCAAGGAGATACTGGCGCGCGCCATCCACGAAGAGAGCCCGCGCGCGAGCGCTCCGTTCGTCGCCGTCAGTTGCGCGGCGCTGCCCGAAACCCTGATCGAGTCGGAATTGTTCGGCCACGAGAAGGGCGCTTTCACGGGCGCAATAGCCGCCAAGAAGGGGCGCTTCGAACTTTCCGACAGCGGCACGCTCTTCCTGGATGAGATCGGCGAGCTGACGCCCTCCGTGCAGGTCAAATTGCTGCGCGTCCTGCAGGAGCATTCCTTCGAGCGCGTCGGCGGAACGAAAACCCACGCGGTCGATATACGCCTGATCGCCGCGACCAACCGCGATCTCGAACAGGAGGTCGAAGCGGGAAGGTTTCGGCGCGACCTCTTCTACAGGCTCAACGTCGTGCCCCTGTGCCTGCCCCCTTTGCGCGAGCGCCACGAAGATATTCCGCTGCTGGCCGCACACTTCGCGGCCAAGGCCGCACAGAAGCACTCGCGTCCGCTTCCGGTGCTCGACCCGGCCCTGATCGAAGCGCTGCTCGAATACGAGTGGCCCGGCAATGTGCGCGAGCTTGAGAACGTCATCGAGCGGCTCGTGGTATTGACCTCCGGCCCACGGCTTGGCCTTGAGTTCCTGCCTGAAAATATGCTGCACATGCTGCCCTCGTCCGGCGCACCGCTGGCCGACGAGACGACGCTCGAGGGGGCAATTACCGCACTCAAACGACGCATGATTACATCGGCGTTGCAGAGCGAGGGCGGCAACAAGGTGGCCGCCGCCCGCCGCCTCGGCATCAGCCGCTCATACCTGCACAGGTTAATCAGCGAGTTTGAAGCGACCGAACCCGAAGCCCCTGAGAATGAATAAAGGGCTCCGGGTTGTGGGATGAGGAGCATTCGGTCAAAGATTCTTCATGCCGCTCGCGCGGCTGAACACACGCGCCACTCTCTCTTTCTTTCTCCACACCGACAGCAGCATCAACCGTAGAGGGCGGCGACGCGCTTCCTTACCTCTTCGTCCGACACGTCCTCCTTGTGCGTCGCGACGTTCCAGACGTGCCCGAAGGGGTCTGCCAGTTTGCCCGCCCGGTCGCCGTAGAACTGATCCTTCACAGGTTCCAGGACTTTCGCGCCGGTCGCGACGGCCTGTGTCACCGTCGCGTCCACATCCTCCACGTAGAGGTACATCGACACGGGCGAGCCGCCGAGCGACTGCGGGCTCAGGAAGCTCATTTCCGGGAACTCGTCGGCGAGCAAAATGGGCGTGTCGCCGATCTTGATCTCGGCGTGGCCGATCTTGCCGCTCTTATCGGCAAGGCGCATCAACTCGGTTGCTCCGAACGCCTTCTTGTAAAACTCTATAGCGCCTGCTGCATCGCTGACGCACAGGTACGCCGTCACGGAATGGTAACCATCGGGGATGGGTTTCACACTGCTTGACATAAATCCTCTCCTTTTCAGATGGACGATCTTTTACGGCGAGGCGTGACACTCTTGTGATAGGCGCAACTTATATCACGACCCGCTTTCAGGCGCAATACTTTATTTCATCTGTGAAACAACGCGGCTCGTGGGCCAAGCCCAGGAACTTTGCCTTTCATTCTCTCTCGCTCGTCGGAGCTTTCACGGGGGCCGAACGCGCGTGCAAAAATCTCTCCCTCTTCTGTCTACAAATGTAGACACACGAGCGGAGCGGCTGTCGCCTCCCGTGTACATGTAAGATTTATTGCAAGGGGCGCGGGCGCGATTTTCGGTAATAAAAATGCGTATTCCGGCGCGGCGTCCGAGATGGTACAAGCGTTGCAGGAATAAATTCCAGCTTGATTAAGAGAGAGAGTTAAATGAAACCCAGGGTATTGATAATCGATGATGATGTCGCCATCACGCAGCAGCTTTTCTGGACGCTGTGTGATGATTACGAGGTGATGACGGCTAACGATCTACAGTCGGCCCTAAGACGCGCGACCATCTATGAACCGATGGTCTCGATACTCGATCTGCATCTGCCGCCCGTCGCCGACTCGCCCGAGGTTGGCATGCAGATTCTGGGGTTCATCAAGGATCGCTTTCCGGAATCAAAGGTGCTGATTGTCAGCTCGGCCTCCGATCTTGAGATGCAGAAGGCATGTTTCAGAGAGGGCGCCGACGGGTTTCTAGGCAAGCCGTTCGAGGTCGAGCATTTGCTGACCGCCGTGCGGCGTCACGCGCCCGAATACAGGCTCGACGCCGCCTGACACCTGAAAATTTTTGTCGACGCGAAGGCAAAACCCGAGCCGCTTTTGCGTCAACCGGAGACGATGAGCAAAGCTGAGTACACATTGCTGGCAGCCGTCATTGGCTTTTACATGATGCTCTTTGCGTACCTGTTCATGAGAGCCTGCGCCGCGGCCTTGCGCGCCTTTTGGCCCGCCTCGCCGCAGCTCAAAAAAGCGTCGCGCCCGGTGGCGCGAAACAGGGCCTGGACGCGCGCCGTCTGGCGCGAGCGGCTCGCTCCTGAGATGGAGCGTAGAAAGCAGCAGGCAGCGACCATCATCGTCTGAAACGGCCCCGCCCCGATAGTTCTTTGCCAGAACAAGTTCCGGCCACTCGCCCCCTTTGAGAGGCCGTCAGTGCCCCGCGCAGTACGGAATCCCCTCCCGTCGCACGGAGCCACAGAAGCCCCCGCTCCTAAAACGACTCCTGCCCAGAGTCGCGGGGGCTTCTTCTTTTTATAAATTCCGTAAGCTTCAGGTCGGCATCCGAAAGTCGCTGCCGCGAATCCCCTCTGCGCTCGCATGGGGGAAGCGGCTCGCGCGCGCCTTCAAATACTCATCAAGTCTTTCAATGTTCTGCAATCCGTTCCTATATCGTATAATGTCTCCACGATGAGATTTCTTCACCTGGCGGACATACACTTAGGCTGCCGCCGCTACAATCTGGAAGAGCGGACGAAGGACTTTTTTCGCGCCTGGTATGATGTCATCAACAACCATGCCATCGCGAACGACGTGGATTTCGTGCTCATCGTGGGAGATTTCTTCGACCGTCGCAATATAGACCCGCAGGCTATGAATCATGCGATGGCCGGGCTTGAGCGGTTGCGCGAAGCCGGGATTCCGGTCGTCGCCATCGAGGGCAATCACGATCAGCGTGATAGCGTTTCAGACTTTAGCTGGCTGCGCTCGCTCTCTCAATGGGGCTACCTCAAGCTTCTGGAGCCGACGCGCGACGAGGAAGGGCACCTTGAGCTTGTGCCCTGGGATGAGGTCGAGCGCGCTGGCTCCTACGTAGACATTTCGGGGGCGCGCATATTCGGCTCGCACTGGTACGGGGCGAGCGCCAACGCCGCGATCCCTATGCTTTCGGACGCGCTCCGCCGCGCCAGTCAGGAGGGGTTGTTCAATATCCTGATGCTCCATACGGATGTCGAAGGACAGATCAACCGTCCGATCCCCGCGCTCTCCATCGCCAAGCTGCAAGAGCTGAAACAATTGACCGGCTACGTCGCGCTCGGCCACACGCACAAGCGCTTTGACGTGGACAACTGGGCCTTCAATCCGGGCTCGCTCGAAGCCACTTCGATTGACGAGTACAAGGAGGAGCGGGGCGTTTATCTGGTCGAGGTCGATGCCCGGCACAAGGTCACGGCCAGACACCTGCGCGATTATATGCAGCGCCCGTTCCAGCGCCTCTCTTTCGACGTGTCGGGCGCGAAGGATGCCGAGGCGGTCTTCGCGGGCGTGATGGAGAAGGTCGAGCGCGAGGCGCGCACGCACGACCCGGACTCGCAGAAGCCCGCGCCAATCATCGAGATCGCCTTGAGAGGGCAATTGGGCTTCAAAAACTCGCTGCTTGAGATCAACCGCATGCGCGAGGAGGCGCGAGCCCGGACGGGTGCGCTGCACGTCATCATGCGAAATCAGAGCGTGCCGGTCGAGTACGCCGTCGCCGCCGGAATGGACGCGCAAGCGCCGCGCCACGAGCGCGAGCGACGCATCATAGAAGATTTGATCGCACGCGATAACCGTTTCAAGGGACGCGCCGCCACCATCGCCGAACTGGTCATAGAGGCGAAGAAGCAGGCCCTCAGCAACGAGTCGCCCGATAAGATTCTGGAATTGATCGAGCGCAAGCTTGAGGAAGAGGCCGCGCCTCTGGCCGCAGCGAAGGCGGACGAGCGCGCCGACGCCGGAGGACACGCGCCGACCGCCACGGCCTTGAGCGCCATCGAGCGCAACGCCGCAGCACAGGGATGAGGGATGACGGATGACGGATGAAGCGACATCTGTAATTGAGTGGCCCGATAGAGTATTGCTTCAGCCTGTTCATCCCGCCTGCCTCATTCCTCATCCCTCATTATGACTGACGCTATGGACAAAGTGCGTGGCGTGCGGGAGTTGCCTTTGTTTCCCCTGCCGGTCGTTCTGTTTCCAGGCGTCCCGCTGCCGCTGCACATTTTCGAGCCGCGTTATCGTCAGATGCTCGCCGACATACGCGCGCGCGATAGCCTGTTCGGCCTCTCCTACTTCGATGTGAGCGCGTCGGCTCTGGAAGTCCCGCCCGTGGGCCACGTCGGCTGCGCGGCGGAGGTGACGGAAGCCGAGCCGCTGCCGGATGGACGTTTCCAAATCATGACGGTCGGGTTGATACGCTATCGCGTCGAAGCCTACCCGGATCAGGTCGAGCCTTACATAGTGGCCCGGGTCTCTTTCTTTGAAGACGAGGCGGAAGATAAAGAACTGCTGTCGCGGCGAGCCGGGCAGGTGACGGACGTTTTTCTGCGGATCGCCCGCGCCGTACGTATTCTCAATGACGAGCGCGCGGCCCTGCCCGATCTGCCCGAGACGGAACCCGAACGCCTCTCTTTTCTGGTCGCGGCGGCGGTCGATCTTGAGCCGGAGGTAAAGCAGGAATTGTTAGAGTTGCGCTCAACGGTGGAGAGATTGGAGCGCCTGCGCGATCTGCTCTTGCGCGCCGTCACCGGCTACGAGGAGCGCGCGCGCGTCCACGCCATCGCCAGAAACAATGGTCACAGCGGTAAAAAGATAGAGTTGGGATGAACAGTGCTCTCGAACAGCGGACGGCGTCGGGTGGCGAGCGCCGGGTGCGGGTGCGCGTGCTCTTTTTCGGCGCGGCCCGCGAGATAGCCGGAAGCGGTGAGCTTGAGCTTGAACTCAGCGCCCCGGCCAATGCCGCCTCCGCCTTTGCAGAGGTGCTGGCGCGCTATCCAGAGTTGCGCCGGTTCGGGCGCTCGCTTCTCTTCGCCGTTAATCAGGAGTACGCGCGCGACGACAACCGGGAGCTTGAGATACGCGAAGGCGACGAGCTTGCTATATTCCCTCCGGTGAGCGGCGGGGCGGGAGAAGGAGAAGCAAAGGCGGCGCGCGACGAGGGCAGGGATTTCTTCGAGCTGACGGATGCTCCCCTGGACATCGGCGAGGTGGCACGTCGCGTCGTGCCTCGTGAGTGCGGCGCGACCGTCACCCTGGACGGCTACGTGCGCGAGTGGACGCGCGGGCGCAGGACTCTTTATCTGGTCTATGAAGCCTATCCGCCGATGGCGCTCAGAGAGATGCGACGCCTCGGCCGCGAAGCGCACGAGCGTTTCGAGATCGCGCATATAGGCATCGTCCATCGCACGGGTCGTCTTGAGATAGGCGAAACGAGCGTCTGTATTTCGGTCAGCGCGCCGCACCGCCGCGCCGCCTTTGAAGCCTGCGAGTGGGCCATCAGGGAGCTGAAGCGAACCGTGCCGATCTGGAAAAAAGAGTTCTACGAGGATGGCGAAGTGTGGGTCGAAGGCGAAGGCGCAACCGGGAGCGCAGGCTGATGAAGCATTGACGAGATCGAGAATGGCGCGCTCGCCCCGTCGCGCCGGGCCGCTATTGACAGCCCCGCCGCGCTTAACATAAAAGTGACGCTCTTCTCCCCCTCGGCCCGAACACGCGCGCCCGCAGTCTACCTTCGGCTCGAAACATTTTTCGGAAACCCGTTTAAGGTATGGACGACACGGCCATAGAGCCTCTTATGGATGCGCATCCGACCGTCATCATGGTGGCGGACGATTACGAAGTCATACGCCAGTTATGCAGAACCTGGTTGGAGATACGCGGGTACACGGTGGTCGAGGCCGAGAACGGCGAGGAGGCTGTCGAGCTTGCGCAGCGCGAGTGCCCCGCCCTGATCCTCATGGATGTCAGCATGCCGCTGCTGGACGGATTGGCCGCCACCCGTCGCATACGCGAGATCAAAGAGCTATGCGACGTATGGATCGTGGCCATCTCAGGGATGGGAACCGGACACAGGCAAGCGGCCCTAATGGCAGGCTGCGACGAATTTCTGACCAAGCCGTTCGATTTTCCGCAGCTTGAAAGGGTTCTGGGCCAACTCCTGTCGAGCCCGCCGCGCACTACGCGCTGAACGAGCCTTTCCCCACTTGACCATGCCTTGATAAGGAGAGGCCCCGCCTGCCTTCAAAAAAAAAGCAAGCGGGGCCGCAGCACTTTTTTTTATGAGCCTGTCGTTTAGCTGGCCACCGTATCCTCCGTCTCTTCGGTGGCGGCCTCGACGAGCGAGGCGCTGGTTACCTTGTCGCCGCCGTCCGTCTTAATCAGCCGGACGCCGGAGGCCGAGCGGCCCGTCTTGCGAATATCTCCGGCTTCGATCCGTATGAGCTTGCCCTGCTGGGTGATAATCATGATCTCGGATTCGTCGTCAACGGGAAAGACGGCGACTACCTTGCCCGTCTTCTCGGTCGTCTTCATGTTGATAACGCCCTTACCGCCGCGCGATTGAAAGCGATAGTCCGTAATCCTCGTCTGCTTGCCGTAACCCTGTTCCGAGACCGAGAGCATTCTCTCCGAATCGTCCGCCGAGACGGCGCAGAGCGAGACGACTATATCATCCTTTCGGAGGTCTATGCCGCGCACGCCACGGGTCGCGCGGCCCATCGGCCGGACGCCCTTCTCGTCAAATCGTATCGCCAGCCCGTTGTGCGTAGCGATGAAGATGCGCTTGGTTCCGTCCGTCAGAACAACGTCCAAAAGCTCGTCGCCGTCGTCTATATTGATGGCGTTGATGCCGTTGGCGCGTATGTTCTGAAATTCCGAGAGCGCGGTTTTCTTAATGATGCCCTTGCGCGTCACCATCACTACGTAACGCCCCTCCGAGAACTCGCGCACGGGCACGACGCCCGCGAGTTTACGCGACGAAGGTATGTTGATGAGATTGACGACCGCCTTACCGCGCGCCGAGGCGGCAGCATCCGGCACTTCATGCACCTTGAGCTTGTATACCTGCCCGTCGTCCGTAAAGATCATCAGGTAGGCGTGCGTCGAGGCGATGAAAAGATGCTCTACGAAATCGCCGTTCTTGCCCGTCGATGCGCCGAAGCGGCCCTTGCCGCCGCGACCCTGGCGCTGGTAGACGGTCACGGGCGTCCGTTTGATATAGCCGCTGTTGGTGACGGTGATCGCCACGTCTTCGTCGGCGATCAAATCCTCTATGGAAAGCTCTATGCCTTCGTCTACGATCTCGGTGCGCCGCTTATCGCCGAACTCCTTTCGGACATCCTCCAACTCCCTGACGATGACGCGGCGCAGCGCATTCTCGTTGGCGAGAATCTCTTCCAGCTCGGCGATGTGACGGATGATGCCCTCGTATTCGTCCGTGATCTTCTGTCGCTCTAAGGCCGAGAGACGGCGCAGTTGCAGATCGAGAATGGCCTGGGCCTGCGCTTCTGAGAAGCCGAGGCGCTTGAGGGCCTTCTGCAATTTCGTCAGGTAGCCCGCGAGCGTTAAATCTGAGGGCGTACCCTTCCATGACTTCACCTCCGACATGGTCTGCACCTGTCCGGTCAGCCACTGCCGAGCCTCGTCGACCGAGCGCGCGTTGCGAATCGTGGTCACGATAAAGTCGAGCGCGTCAATCGCCTTCGTCAATCCTTCGAGGATGTGCGCGCGCGCGCGCGCCTTGCGCAACTCGTATTCGCTTCTGCGCCTGACGACCTCGCGCCGGAAATCCACAAAGGCTTCCAGCATCTGCTTGAGGTTCAGCACGCGGGGCTGGCCGTTGACGATCGCAAGATTGATGACGCCGAAAGACGACTGCATGGGCGTCAGCTTGTAGAGCTTGTTGAGGACGACCTGCGGCACGGCGTCGCGCTTTAATTCGACGACGATACGCATTCCATCGCGGTCGCTCTCGTCGCGCAAATCCGCTATGCCTTCGAGCTTCTTCTCGTTGACCAGTTCGGCGATGCGCTCGATCAGACGCGCCTTGTTGACCTGGAAAGGAATCTCCGTAATAACGATTGCGTCGCGCTCCTGTGCGCCGCGCCCGATGCGGTCGATGCCCGCGCGCGCGCGCAGTTGCAGCACGCCGCGACCATCCAGATAAGACTTCCTGATCTCTTCGCGCCCGTATATAAATCCGCCGGTCGGAAAGTCAGGCCCGGTGACGATCTTCAACAATTCCTGAATCTTCATCTCCGGCTTGCGCAGCAGAGCGATGGTCGCGTCGATGATCTCCGTCAGATTGTGCGGTGGAATCTTCGTCGCCATCCCGACGGCGATACCGTCAGAGCCGTTGACGAGCAGATTCGGAATACGCGTCGGCAAGACCGAAGGCTCGCTCAGCGACTCGTCATAGTTGGGCGTGAAATCGACCGTCTCCTTTTCGATGTCGCTGAGGATTTCCGTGGTGAGGCGATCCATACGGACTTCCGTATAGCGCATCGCAGCCGCCGCATCTCCGTCTACGGAGCCGAAGTTGCCCTGACCGTCAACGAGCGGATAACGCATCGAGAAATCCTGCGCGAGACGCACTATGGTGTCATAAACGGCCGTGTCGCCGTGCGGGTGATATTTGCCGATCACGTCGCCGACGACGCGCGCGCTCTTCTTATATGCTTTGTTATATTGATTGCCCAGCTCGTGCATCGCCCACAGGACGCGCCGGTGCACGGGCTTGAGACCGTCGCGCACGTCCGGGAGCGCGCGACCGATGATGACCGACATGGCGTAGTCCAGGTAGGAGCGCCGCATCTCGTCTTCGATATTTATGTAATTACGTTCCGCAATGGTTTCCATCAAATAGACCTTTCAAGTACAATTCGCCCGCTCAGGTGTTTGCCGGTGGTGCAAAAGCCCCTTGCGCCCGTGCTCTACTGAAAGCGCCCCTGGCTCACACGCCGAAGACCTCCGGGCGGCGCGAAATGTATAATGTAATTAGAGGCTTTCCGGTACTCTTCGGGAGCGTCTCAAAGCTCTCTTTGAAGTACGATATATTGTAGCCGCTGGGAGGATTTTTGGCAAACCCGGAAGGGGCTGAAAGTCCCTTGAAACTGAGGGGTTTAGCGTTGTTCGGCGGGCTTTTGCGGGGGATACTCGCAAGCCCCATATATGGGGCCTGATGGTGAGGCGCGAAGCGGGAGCGACGGCCATGAATTTTGAAGGAAAATCGCGGCGCATACGGGATCGTCTGAAGCTCTCGCTGCCGCTGCGCGTCAGGTGCAGGGAAAGCGCCGAAGTGGAATGGGAGGAAGTGACGCGCCTGCTCGACGTGACGCCCTTTGGCGCGCGCTTCTCCACCACGCGGCACGTCGAGCGCGGACGCCTGCTGCATTTGACGCTGCCGATGCCGCGCCAGTTGCGCTGTTACGATCACGCGGAAGACCAGTACAAGGTCTGGGCGCTGGTGCGGCACACAAAGCCGCTCGCCTCGGCCGCCCACGAGAAGGATCTGCTGCGCTTTGAACTCGGCGTCGCTTTCGTCGGCAAGCGTCTTCCGCCGAGCGCCGAGCAAGACCCGACCAAGCTCTATGATGTCGCGTCGCAAACCGAGACGGGTCTCTGGAACCTGCGCGAGATGCAGAATCAGGCGACCACGGAACAGGATCGCGAGCACGTGCAGCGCCCCGAAACGCGCCATAATATCCCCGTCGAAGTGACGGTCGAGGTCTTCGACACGAGCGGAAAATTAACCGCCAGCGAGACGACGGTGACCGAGAACATCAGCCATCACGGCGCGGCTGTCTTTACGACCCTCGGAATCGAGCCCGGCCGCTTCGTACGTTTGACCAGCGTGCAGTATCAAATATCGGTGCTGGCGGCGGTTCGCGGGCGCAGCAGGGGCGCGGACGGCGTCGGTCGCCTGCACCTGCAATTCGTCGATCAAGCCTGGCCGCTCGAAGGTATCGAATAGAGCTTCGCGGCAGACACGGGAATTTCTCTTCCGCAGGATTGAAGCCGTAAGGGGAACAAGACGGTGAGCAGTAGTAGTAGCAGTAGTAGCGGCAGCGGCGGCGGCAGGGTGCGACATCGTATCGGCATCGACCGACGTGTGCTCCTGGTAGAGATCGAGCGGCGATGCTCTGACCCGCACTGCAACGCGAGGGCGCAGCTTGGATTGACGAAAGAGGAAGCGCGCGTCTACTGTGGCTTTGAATGCGAGCGTTGCAAACAATGGAATGACGATGCGCTCGCCGAGCGCGACGTGCCCGACTGGTGGGAAGAGCTACTGATAACTGACATGCACGCTATACGCCACCGCCACACGGACTCCACGGAAGAGCCCGGCGAAGTCGTCTCACGCATGAGCGATGATTACAGAAAGATGAACGAAGAGAGGAACGAAGGGCGGCAGCGATGAGGGATGAAGAAAAAGCTTTAATTGAATGGCTCAATTAAGCATTGATTCAATCCTTTTCATCCCTTCGCTCCGGTGATTGTTTTGGGCGAAACGAGCACGAACATTGGGCGCGGCCCTCAGAGAGGCAGAGCGCAGCGCGAGCCTTTAATGCTTCCGCAGTGGGCTTTGGAAATCATACGCCCGGCGGCGCGCTCCCTGTCGCACCTGCTCTGGCGCGTGGATTACGAGGGCACGGAAAATGTCCCGCTTCATGGCGGGGTGATTATCGCCGCCAATCATCAAAGCTATATAGACCCGTTCTGGATAAGCGTCCCGATCAAGCGCACCTTGCGTTATCTGGCATGGAGCGAGAGCTTCGATTGGCCCGTCATAGGCAAACTGATGAAACTGTTCGGAGCGTGGCCGCTTGAGATAGAGCGCAGCGATCCGACGGCGATTCGCCGTTCCCTGCAATGGCTGCGACGGGGCGGCGCGGTCGTCATCTTCCCGGAAGGCGGACGATGCCGCCCGGACGGAGCGCTGATGAGATTTAAGAACGGAGCGGTGCGAATGGCGCTGGAGGCCAATGTGCCCATCCTGCCCGTGACGATTCGCGGCGCGCATCGCGTCTGGCCCAAAGGGTATCGCCTCCCTCATCTGGCGAAAGTCGAAGTCATCTATCACCCGCTCCATCACATACGCCAGCACGAGGGCGAGGACACGCGCGCCTGTGCCCGGCGCGAGAGCGGACGCCTCGCGGAAATCATCGCGACAAAACTCTAGCCGCAACTCTGGCCGCAACTCTGGCCACGGCACCGGCGCGATCTATGGCTGGTGCTTCACGAGCCATCATCTTCGCGCCACCTGTCAGGATCCCGCTTGTTGACGCGTCGTCGTCGTCGCATCATTAAGGCAACCGGAGAACTCTCATCATCGCTTCGTGGACGAGGCCGTTGCTCGCCATGATGGGCGGCGTGTAGATGTCGAAGGGCGCGCCGTCGTAGCGCGAGACGCGACCGCCCGCCTCCTCTATCAAGAGCACTCCGGCGGCGACATCCCACGGGCGCAGGCCCTCTTCCCAGAACCCGTCGAATCTGCCGCACGCCACATAGGCGAGGTCGAGCGCCGCCGAGCCGTCGCGCCGCACGGCCTGAGCGTGCATGATGAAATTACGAAAGTGGCGCGCGAAATCTCCACCATCGCGCACGTCGTAGGGAAAGCCCGTGCAGAGCATCGCGCGGTTGAGGTCGTCCACGTCCGAGACGCGTATGCGACGCCCGTTGAGGGTCGCGCCCGCGCCGCGCTCGGCCGCAAACGTCTCGTCGCGCAAGGGGTCGTGGATGACGCCGATCTCTACTTTTGCGGCCCGCTCAAGCGCAATCGAGACGCAGAAGCACGGATAGCCGTGCGCGTAGTTCGTCGTCCCGTCGAGCGGATCGACGATCCAGCGATACTCGCTCTGCGGCTCGCCCTCTAAATCGGAAGCGCCGGATTCTTCGGCCAGAACGGCGTGGCGCGGGTAATAAGAGTTGATTCGCTCGATGATTAATCGTTCAGCCGCGAGGTCTGCTTCCGTCACGAGGTCTATGACGCCCTTGTTGGTGATTTGGATTGAGCGGCCCATCCGCTCGGCGAGAATGCGCCCGGCGTCGCGCGCTGTTTGAACCGCGAAATTGAGCAATGCGATCTCCAGTTGAAAAGCAGGCGGCGCGACAGGGGCGGCGGCGTCGTCGTCCGCTCGGCGCGACGGCTCGGCAAAAGCTTTCTACGGTGCACGTCGCCCGCCGCTGCGGCCGCCGCCGCTTACTTTTCCAGTTCTCCCGTGGCGGGCAGCATCGGAATCTGTATGCCCTTGTCGCGCGCGGTTTCTAGCGCCTCGTCGTAACCCGCATCGACGTGGCGCGCGACGCCGAGGCCCGGATCATTCGTGAGCACGCGGTTGAGGCGGCGCGCGCCATCATCTGTGCCGTCGGCGACCGTGACCTGGCCCGCGTGCAGGCTGTAGCCGATGCCTACGCCCCCGCCGTGATGAAACGAGACCCAGCTTGCGCCGCTCGCCGTATTCAGGAGCGCGTTCAGGATGGGCCAATCGGCGACGGCGTCCGACCCGTCGAGCATCGCTTCGGTCTCGCGGAACGGCGAAGCGACCGAGCCTGTATCCAGATGGTCACGACCGATGGCGATGGGCGCGCTCAAACTGCCGCGCTTGACCAGATCATTGATCCTCTCGCCCATCTCGGCCCGCTCGCCGTAGCCGAGCCAGCAGATGCGCGCCGGAAGTCCCTGAAACTGTACGCGCTCGCGCGCCAGCCTGAGCCAGCGGTCGAGCGTTCGGTCTTCTGGAAAAAGCTCAAGCGCGAGATCGTCCGTCTTGCGTATGTCGTCGCTGTTGCCGGAAAGTGCGACCCAACGAAACGGGCCTTTGCCTTCGCAGAAGAGCGGTCGAATATATTCGGGCACGAAGCCCGGAATCTGGAAAGCGTCCGCGCATCCGGCATCGAATGCCTGCTTGCGTATGTTGTTGCCGTAATCGAAGGCGATAGCGCCCGCGCGTTTGAGCGCCAGCATCGCTTCCACGTGTCGGGCCATCGACTGCATAGAGCGCTCTATGTAGGCGTCGGCGTCCGTGCGCCGCAACTCTTCCGCTTCATCCAGGCTAAGCCCGGCCGGGACATATCCGTTCAAGGGATCATGGGCGCTCGTCTGGTCTGTGACGGCGTCGACCACCACGCCTCGCCTGACCAGTTCGGGGAGCACTTCGGCGCAGTTGCCGACCAGGCCGACGGAGACGGCGCGCCCCTGCTCGCGCGCGTCCTCGCAAATGCGCAGGGCTTCGTCGAGCGAGAGCGCGATGCGGTCGCAATATCCGGTGCGAACGCGACGCTCTATGCGTGCTGGGTCAACGTCTATGCCGAGAAAGACGGCCCCGTTCATAGTCGCGGCCAAAGGCTGCGCGCCGCCCATGCCGCCCATGCCGCCCGAGACCAGCAGCCGACCCCGCAGGCTGCCGCCGAAATGACGGTCGGCCATCGCCGCAAACGTCTCGAACGTGCCCTGCACAATGCCCTGCGTGCCTATGTAAATCCAACTGCCCGCCGTCATCTGCCCGTACATCATCAGGCCGCGTCGCTCAAGCTCGTGGAAATGCTCCCAGTTGGCCCACGCGCCGACCAGATTAGAGTTGGCTATCAACACGCGCGGCGCATACTCGTGAGTCCGAAAGACGGCGACGGGCTTGCCCGATTGCACGAGCAGCGTCTCTTCCGATTCAAGCTCCTGAAGCTCGCGTACGATCCCCTCAAAGGCGGCCCAGTTGCGCGCAGCCTTGCCCGCACCGCCATAGACCACCAGATCCTCCGGGCGCTCGGCCACTTCGGGGTCGAGGTTGTTCATAAGACAACGCAGCGCCGCCTCCTGATGCCAGCCCTTGCAGTTAAGCTGTGCGCCGCGCGGCGCGCGTATGGTTCTCGAAGAAGAAGTCATCTGAATCGTAATCCCCTTACTCGTCGGCGGCGGAGCTGCCCCACAGGCGACTCAGCCACCCGCCGCCGCCCTCGCGCTTCGTCAATTGTTCCAGCTCGCCCGCGTCCAACCACACGCCGCCGCATTTCTCGCAGCGATCAATCTGCACCTCTTCAAAAGAGATTTCTTTGAGCGTGCCGTCGCATTTAGGGCAGCGGATGGCCGAGGCCGTCGCCTCTCTCTCCTGTTGTTCGGAAGCCATCTGCGCGCGCATCTTTTCGATGGCCTCCTGCTCCTTGCGCCTGAAGTAATCCTCCTCAAGCGCCTTCTTACGATCATCCAAAGGGTTCGACATACCAGTACCTTCCTCTATCTTTATAAAGATGATTCCGGGGCTCGCGCCGTACAGGCACGCTGGAGAGAGTGTGTTGGCTTCTCGTGGCTACGGGCCCGAGCCGGATTTATTTGAACGATAATGTAATAACAGAAAAGAGGGCAAAGCGGAACGGGCGGGCGCAAGCTCTCTCTCTTTTGACGTTTAAAAGTCGAATGCGCCGTCGCGAATGGCCGCGCCTATGCTTTGCATATCGTCTGAGAGCGAGCGGTCGCGCGCCAGGCGCGGCGCTATCGCCCGCACGGTCTCGTAAGCTTTGCGGACGCCGAGACCGGGCCGCAGAGGCGCTCGATATTCGAGCCCTTCGGCGGCGGCCAGCAACTCTATGGCGAGGACGTGCTCGGCATTCTCCACCACGGCGCGCAGCTTCGCGGCGGCCGTCATGCCCATAGAGACATGATCCTCTTTGCCGCCCGAGGTCGGTAGATTATCGACGCTCGCCGGATGGGCCAGCACCTTCGATTCGGAGAGGAGCGCGACGGCCGTGACCTGCGCGATCATAAAGCCGGAAGACGTGCCCGGATGCGCGGTCAGAAACGGGGGCAGCCCTTCGTTGAGATCCGGGTTGACGAGCCGCTCTATGCGCCGCTCGCTGATGCTCGTCAGATCGGTCAGCGCGATGGCCGCGTAATCAAACGCGAGCGCGAGCGGCGCGCCGTGAAAATTGCCGCCCGATAGAATCTCTTCGCCGTCGGCGAAGACCAGCGGGTTGTCGGTCGCCGCGCCCGTCTCCGTCTCAAGCACCTCGCGCGCGTGAGAGAGCGCGCCGCGCACCGCGCCGTGAACCTGCGGCATACAGCGCAGGCTGTAGGCATCCTGCACGCGCGGGTCGTCTTCTAGGTGCGACTGCCTGATCTCGCTTTCGATGAGCAGGTCGCGCAGGTGCGCGGCCGTCTCGACCTGACCGGGATGGGGGCGGGCCCCGTGTATGCGCTCGTCGAAAGCGACGGGCGTTCCGCGCAGCGCTTCCAGCGTCATCGCGCCCGCCACATCGGCCACGCGCGCTGACATGAGCGCGCGCCTCAGCGCCAGACCGCCGACGGCGGCCATCGCCTGCGTCCCGTTCAAAAGAGCGAGTCCCTCTTTCGCCTCCAACTGCAAGGGCTCGATCCCGGCGCGTCGCAGGGCTTCGGCGCTCGCCATTCTCTCGCCGCGAAAGAAGGCTTCGCCCTCGCCGATACAGGCGAGCGCCAGATGCGCGAGCGGGGCCAGATCGCCGCTCGCTCCGACCGAGCCTTTTTCGGGGACGACCGCGTAGACGCCGCGCGCAAGCATCCGTAGCAGCGTTTCGATGACGACCGCCCGCGCGCCGCTGTAACCGAGGGCCAGGACGTTTGCGCGCAGCAGCATCATCGCGCGCGTCTCCGTTTCGGAGAGCGGTGGGCCCACGCCGCATGCGTGGCTGCGCACCAGATTCAGTTGCAGGTCGCGCAGCTCCGAAGGTGCGATGCGCACGTCCGAGAGTTTGCCGAACCCCGTATTGACGCCGTAAACGACCCGGCCATCGGCCAGGATTTTTTCGATCACACGGCGCGAATCCAGCACGCGCTCGCGCGCCGTGGGCGCAAGCGCAGCCTCCACCGCCCCGCTCGCCACCCCGTAGACCTCTTCGAGGCTTAGCCGCTGACCATCAAGCTCAAGCATAAAAATTAATGACAGTAGTATTCAGCAATCGGCTCAAAAAAAGTTTTTACGGAACCGGCCGAATCGACTACTAACGGATGATCGTCTCTTCCTCGATCGACTCTTTATTTGGTATTTCAGAGATGTCCAGCTTTCTAAACTCGCCCGTGGCGGTGCGCGTGCGCTGGCGAGCCCTTTTAGCGCGGCGGGTGGCAGCGCGGCGCGAGGTCGCGGCGGCGCGCGTCCAATCGGTCACACGACGAAACGGGCGCAAGCTGAACTTGTGGCTCGGCAGCACCTCGCCCGTCGCCTCTCGCAAACGGACGGTGGCGACGGCGAAGATCACGACCGCCATATTAAAGATGATGCCGGAGATGAAAACCATCCATCCGGGCACGAGCCCGACGGTCGCTCGCTCAAGAAAGACCTCGAAATTATAGGCCGGGAGCGGGTGCAGGTAGACCTTCAGATTCCAGCTCAGCGCCAGGAGCGCGAAGATCCAGAGATAGTTGCGACGAAGCCTGCGTCCGATGGCCTCCCACTCGCTAATCGTAAAATGTGGCGTCAGGAGATCGGCCGCCAGATGATCGGCCCACTCCTGATTGACAGTGCCTTCGGGCGCGAGCATCTGCGCGAAATAGCCCGTCTCCATCACTCGCACGCGGCTCGACCAGATTTCGTAGTAACGGTAACGGCGCGCCTCCATCACAAGAAAGATGGCGACCAGGATGGAGTTGATCGGGATTACAAAGTGTGGATTGCTGGGCGAGCTGAAGACGAAGGAGAGGGTCGCGCCAGCCGTCAGGACGGCCCAGTTGGTCGTCGTGTCGAGGCGGTTGCGCCAGGTGTTGGAGCGCTGCACCTCGCCGCGATAGAAATGAACCATCGCGGTGTTAAATTCTGCCGACGAGAGCTTGCGCGTCGGCAGAAAGGGACGTTGTATGCCCTGTCTTTCGGCGGGCGCTTTGTCCGGCGTGACGGAACTACTGTGCAACTGGCCCGAGCCGCGTTCGCCGCCCTGGAGCGAACCGCTTCCTCTTGTGCGCGCCTCGCTGCTCATCTCGTCAGGCGTAAAGTCTGCTCCTCCCTTGCCGATCAAACGGACGGCTTCGGCACGAATCCGGCCTATCGGCCCGAAGCTGATAATAACACGCGCTACTGCTTAAAGGCAGATAGTTATGTGATTTGTCTCTCTTACCGCCTCTCGGTCAGGCTTCTAATCAAATCAAACTCTTTCTGGCTGTAGACGGTTCCATCGGGTCGGAAGATGTCATGAAACCAGACGGGCGGCTCGTCCATGTCGGGAAGGGGGGTGTCCCATGCGAAGATGGTGTTGGTCTTGCCTTTGACCAGTCCCCAGTTGATCGCGCCGACGCGGTACTTCTTGAGAACGGGAAGGTTCGTCTCGAACAGGCTGTTGCGCGTGCGCGCCATGTACTCCGTGCAGATCAGCGGGCGGTTCATCCTCTGAAGCTCTTTGATCTGCGCTTCGAGGCTCGCGGCATCGCTGTAGTTATGGAACGTGATGATGTCTGAATTTGAGAACATCACTTCGTTGCTCATGGGGTGATCGTGCCACCAACCGGCGGTCAGGGGCTGCGACGGGTTGGCCTCCTTCGCCCACTCGAAAACCTTCCTGAGAAGCGGAACCACCGCGTCCATGTAGCCGGAGTTCGACGGCTCGTTGAACAAATCCCAGGCGAGGACGCGGCGATCATTGCCGAAAGTCCTGAGTATGTCTTTGGTGTAACCTTCGAGCCCGCCCCACGTGCGCGAGTCGAAGAGGCGCTCGGTTCCGGGCGCACGCACCCAACCGGAGTTGTGCACGCCGGGTTTCGGCGCGGGCTGCCTGCCAAGCTTCGGGTTGTCGTTCCAGCAGGAATCGAACAACACGAACATCGTCCTTATATGGTGCTTGTCAGCTATCGTCAGGTATTCGTCGAGCCGTTTCTTGAAGCCTGCGGCGTCCTGCTCCCACACGAGGTTGTGCAGATAGACGCGCATCACGTTCATCCCCAACCTTTCGGCATAGCCCAGCTCGCGGTCTATGGTCTTCGGGTCGAAGGTATCGGCCTGCCACATCTCCAACTGGTTGATCGCCGTACTGGGTATAAAGTTGGCTCCGACGGGCCAGGGTTGGCGGCCATACCATTGATTGGCTTGTTCGGCTGACCAGCGCGGCGCGGCGTTGGCCGCGACCGAAAACAGCAACAGCAGCAGGATCGCAAATCTCTTCATAAGCCTGACACACCTCCTTGAAAAGCAGTTTCGCTCAAAAGTAGTCTCGCTGAAAAGTAGTTTCGCGCGCCGCCGCGAACTCCGAGCGTGTCTCGGCGCGCGCGAGATTGCCC
>DASZEN010000005.1:0-19039 GCA_035940775.1 Pyrinomonadaceae bacterium
TCTTTACGACGAAGGGGAAGGCGGGGCTCGGGTTGGGATTGGCTGTAAGCTACGGGATCATCCGCAGGCACGAGGGCGAGGTCGAGGCCGAGAGCGAGGTTGGCCGAGGCACTACGTTTAAGATCAGGCTCCCGATTGCCAAAGGTGTGCCGGAAGCCCAGGCGGGCGCTGAGGGCGGCGCTTCGGTGGTCTCTATTTTGGATGGCGCGACGGCGGCCGGTTCGTGCCTGACGGTAGCAAAACAGCCCAGAGTTCTGGTGGTTGACGATGAGGCGCATGTGCGCGAACTCCTGCGCGACATTCTGGAGAGCGAAGGTTGCCAGGCGGTACTGGCCGACTGCGGCCCGAAGGCGCTGACGCTTTTCAATTCAGGAAGTTTCGATGCGGTCTTCACAGACATAGGTATGCCGGAGATGAGCGGATGGGAGTTGGCCCACGTGATTCGCGAGCGCGACGAGAGCGTGCCGCTGGCGGTCATCACAGGCTGGGGCGAAGCCGTCGGCTCAAGCGAGCAGAAAGAGGCGCAGGTTGATTGGGTGGTGACGAAACCCTTCGATATTACGCGGATCGCAGAGCTGGCACAGGAGATTACCCAACGTCGTGCCGATGCGCTGAAGACAGCGACCGCAATGGTCGCGGCGTGAACCACGCCTCGAATCGCGGCGCGGATCATGCGTAGCTAAGATCAATCAGCCCGAGCGGCGGCTTTGCAGCAAGCCCTGATGATAGCCGATGGCCCGATTGACGCTCGCCTCGACGGTCTCAAGCTGGAAGGGCTTCAGTAGATAATCGAATGCCCCCATCTTGAGCAGGCCCACAGCATGATTCTTATCGCTGATTCCCGAGATAATTATAACGGGAGTGTCCGGATAGCGTTGCCGTACCTGTCCGAGCAGTTCCAGCCCGCTCAACCCCGGCATGGAGATGTCCGTCAGCACCACGTCATAAAATTCCGCGTCCAACAATTTCAGGGCGCTTTCCGCCGTTTCCGCCGTGTGACAGCGATGACTCTCCGATAACAGGTCGTACAACGTGTCGCGAATCGTATCATCGTCGTCAACCACTAATATCGCAGCCATACTTATCCTCCTACTTCAGCTTACTCGGATAAGCTCTGCTGGCCTGTCGCGGCGGTGTCTCGGAATAATCTTTCACACGCCTGGACACAGAGCGAGATTATTTACAATGTCTCCTTTAATCTAGTGGTGAGGAGACCTGCGGGGCGGGCCAATCATATCACAGCCCTCGCCGACTCGCGGCGATAATCTGAAGGGCCCAGTCCACTCTGCCCAAAATGGCCCATCATCTCTGTCCAAAGCAGAGCCCGTCATCTACCGATTGCCCGCGCCGTGCTTCTCGCTCCGCTCGTCTCCTAATCTGACATCTTCCCTTCGTGTGAGCTTAGCCGTAGCCCGTGGCGAGCATTGCTCGTGCATGTTTCAGTCCAGGCCGACCACCAGGTATGTCGTGTCGTCTTTAGCGGGCGCGCCGATGCGGAAACGATCCAGCTCTTCAAAAAAGGCAGGGCCGATCTGTTCCACCTTTTGCGTGTCGATGCGCTCGTGGCTGGCGACGATTCCAGTTGTCTCGAAAGTCGCTCCCGAAGTGTTCTCCGCGTCCGTCACGCCGTCGCTGAATATGGCGAGGCGCTCCCCTTTGGCGAAGACAGCCTCTCCGAGTTCGTAAAAGCTTCCCGGCAGGAGACCGATTGGCATGCCGCTCGCCTCAAATGCTCTGGGCTCCGTGACCTGACTGTTGATCCAGATGGGCGGAAGGTGACCGGCGTTAATGAACCTGAGCTTGCCGGTCGCTTCGGAGAGGACGCCCAGGAAGAGCGTCGCGTAGGTTCCGAGCGGCGCGACCTCCGTTACACGCGTGTTCAATTCGGCGGCGAGGCGGGCCAGGTCTGTCTCGGCGCGAATCAGAGCGCGCAGCTCAGTTTGCAGCGTCGTCATCAAGAGCGCTGCGCCGATCCCCTTGCCGCTCACGTCGGCCACCCAGAACCCGCACTCGCCCGTAGCGAGCATCACCACGTCGTAGGTATCGCCGCCCACATCATAGCAAGCCTGGCTCGCACCCCACGCCGAGAAGGGCGCGGGCAGTTCGAGCCTTCCGGGCGGCGGAAGCAATCGCTGCTGAATTTTACGCGCGAGCGCAAGCTCGGTTGAAAGCAACTGGGCACGGACGGCCTCCTGGGCCAATTGTTCGCGTTCGACGGCGACGGCCGCCAGCGCGCCGAATGAAGCTAGGTAGGCGAGGTCTGCCTTTGAGAAATGAGCGCGCCGGGCATTGATGGCTTGAAGCGATCCGATCAGCGTGCCTTCCGGTTTGCGGAGCGGCACGCAGAGCATATTCCTTGTGAGAAATCCCGTGCGACGGTCTGTCGAAGGATCAAAGCGCGGGTCGGAATGGACATCGTTAATCAACAGGCTCTCGCCCGTCTCGGCGACGAAGCCCGCCACGCCCACGCCCTTTTCCAGCACAATGTCGATGGGCGTAGAGCCGCTCATCTGCCGCGCGTGTAGCTTTCCTGTGCGCCGGTCGTGCAGAAAAACCGTGGCGCGCTCGCAATCAAGCTGGGTCGAGACAAGATCGAGTATGGCTCGCAGAATATCGTCGAGCCCTGAAGCGCGCTGTAGAATCTCGCTCGCCACGACGAGAGCTTCGAGGCGATGCAGGCGCACATCATCCGGCAGCTCACTCAGGATAGTGGTCGCGCTGGACAATTCCGTTCCTTCTCCTCAAGCAGAGTTTCGCATGGGCCAATGAATCCTACCATTTTGCAGGGAAATGATGAATGCTCCGGCGAAAAATTCGAGTGGGCCCAAAGCCGAGGGGTTTTTATACTCGACAAGCGGCGCGCGCGCGAGCGTCTTACAACTGGAAAAGCGGCGAGGGAAAGTGAGGATGACGAGTCGCTGCCCGTCATCTCTCGCTTCCCTCGCCGCTGTTTTAGCGCTTGACGCCGCTCAGCGTCAAACGTCCGGTTACGGTTTAGGCTTTATCTGGGGCCGGTCGAGCGTATCGAGACCTCAGTGCCGCTCATCAGCTCAAGGTTGTCGCGTCCCTGCACGTAGACAGAGCCCGCGCCAGCGCCAGCGCCGACCACAGCACCGATGGCCGCGCCCTTGCCGCCACCGGCAATCGCGCCGATGATCGCCCCGATGGCCGTTCCAATCGCCGCGCGCTGAGCCGTGCGGCCCGTCTGATTGCTGCCCTCGACGCTTCCCTCGTTATCAACACGCACCGTCTCGCCCGTGTTCGTACGCAGGCTCTCGGTTATCCCCGCGAACCTGTACGTTCTGCCGTCGCGCAGACGAATGCGCTCGTAGTTGAGCGACATCTCCGAACGCCCCGAGATGCGACCGCCACGGCTCAAGTTTGAGATATAACCCTCTATGGTCGCCCCGTCGTACTGCGAGGGCGAGCGCACGGTCATCGTGAAGCGGTCATTCTCCTGCGAATTGGTGGTCGAAAGATTTTCGTTCAAGGTCGCCACCAGCAGCGTCCCGTTCGGAATGACGAAATCACTGCTCGCCGTAGTCGTGTCCGGGTAAGTCGTAGAGGTCGTCGTACCGTTGTATATATCGAGACGGGCCACTGTGTCCGTCCGCTCGTAGACGCTTACGACTGTCAACGGGCTGCTCAGCCTGTTATTGCTGATGCGTCGCGTGACGCGCAGGCGCTGACCGCCCTCTATCGGGTCAAACGTCACCGTGAAATCATTGTTCCGCTCGCCGACGCGGCTCACAATCAGTTGGTCTCCCATAAGCGACGCACGCACGCGCACCGTCCGGCCGCTCTGCGTTTGCTCGACTCTTTCGCGGCCGTCGGCCTCGAAAGAGATCTGCGGGGCGCGCGTCGAAGCGAGTGTGATATTGCGACCACGCCTGTCAATGGCGATCTGATCGGGCGATTCCAGCCGGGCCGTCAGCCTGTCGAGCGTTCCCTGCCGCTCATTGTAAGGCAGGTTGCGCACGGCGCGTTCCGCCACGTCACGCGCGTCGTCGCTGCGCGAGGCGTCCAGTCGGAAAGTGCCCGTCAGACGGTTGGCCCTGTAACCGCCATACCCGCCGCCCTGACCGCCGCCGCCCACGGGCGGATAAGTCGAAGTGTTCCAGTTCCAGGTAACATTGTAAACGCGCGCCAGCTCGTCCAGGTCCTGACGCAGAGCCGTCCAATCCGTCTGGGCACGAGTGCTCAAACGATTGCGCTGCATAAAGCTATTTATATCGGCCGCGCGAGTAAGCACATCCTGCACGTCGGCGGCCACGGCCTGACGACTCCGAAAACGGTCGCTCAGATTGCTGACCGATTGCTCGAAGTCCCGCATGAACTGATTGATGTTGTCCTCTCGTCGGGTTCCATCAATCCGGCTCGAATCCAGCGTCGCATCTACGCTCGCACGAAAGACGGCCGTGCGCTGCTCTATGCGCCGGATCAGTTGTCGTGTAGAGCGTTGACTGCGATTGTAGGTCTGCGCCTGCACGGTCATGCCCGCGCTGGCCAGCGCCAAGACCAGCGCCGTCACGATCATTTGTCTCATTCTATTTACCATTTCTTTCCCTCCAAAAAATTTTATGGCTTCCCATTTTTCAGTCACACATCTGGATTGGCGTGGCCCGAGCCATTGTGCCGCGCCGTTTCTTTGCTCTGCTCGTAAAGGGAGAGAAATTGCTTGCGCTCTACGAGAACACCCGTGAGCTTGGGGGGCCGGGGTCATTGAGTCTAACCAGGGGTTTAACAGTTGCTTGCTGCTTATTGTATGCCTCTTACCCCTATAGAGGCAACCGCTCCCTGTGATTCATCCAGATTTATTTGGGTTGCCGATAAGTTTTTGGCATCGTCATTCTGACGGATTTATGGGTACGGGCTTGCGTGTTGCGATCCGGCCACCTACCTAAACTCATATTCGAGACTGTTTTAGCCCGGGGCGTCCGTGGTATTCTGCGCGCACTTCGTCGCACTCGCTTCGTTCATCTATCTCGAAAGTATGTTGAAGCCTTGCGGCAAAAGTGTAGCCGGACTCTATCTGAAAGCGAGGGAGCAAGCTGATGGATCAGGACAACCCGACCGCGACCGTACACTTCGCCGGAAATGATCTATGGGTCGGCATCAGTCCGAGCGGCCATGCGCAGGCGCTTGATACGAATCACGAGCGCGGGAGCGCCGCCACGCCGGTTGAGCTTTTACTGATCGCGCTCGGAAGCTGCACGGCGGTCGACGTAATCTCCATCATGCGTAAAAAGCGCGAGCAGGTGACGGATTACCGCGTCGAGGTGAAGGGCTTTCGTCGCGAAGAGCACCCGCGCAAGTTTACGCGTATGGAGGTTCGACACATCGTGCGCGGGCGTCGCATCTCGGAGCGAGCCCTGGCCCAGGCCATCGAACTATCTGAGACGAAATATTGCAGCGTCGCGGCGACGCTGCAACCGACGGTGGAAATCGTCTCAAGCTATGAGATCGTTGATGAAGAGGATGCTGAGCCGGGCGGCTGACGGAATTTGCGTTGTGGGCTGTAAAGGCGGCTGCTAGAATGCCAACGCATCTTAAAAAATCAACTTCAAAAGGGAGGCCGAAAGATTATGGCAGACGAAGAAAGAGAGACGTGCGCGCATCCGGGCTGTAATTGCCCCAAGCCGCAGGATAGCGATTATTGCAGCGCGAGCTGCGCTGGCGCTGAGGACATAGCGGAGGTCATCTGCGATTGCGGTCATCCGGGATGCATGTGAGCCGAGAGGTCGCGTCCTGACTGACCGACAGGGTATTCCGGAAGCCTTCGGCCAACCATAGCTCCATCCCAAATTTTAATGGGTGTTGCACCCCTCTCGTCTTGCGTGCCGAGTCAAGGGCAAGACGTGACGTGGTGCGCCGTCCCGGTCAAATTCACGCTCACCCGACCGAGCGCGAATTGCTTGGACAGTCGACTCCCTGTGCGCGGCTGCCGATGCTTGCCTCAGCTTTTACACGGTCGGCATGAGTCCTTCGGGCGCGCGCCCCTGAACTCGCGCCGCCTGTGTGAAGCCCTCCGTCCCCACGGCTTTCCATCTCAAAGTTCGAGCCTTCGGCGTGGCCCGTTTCTCCGCCTTACGGTTGCATTAGTCGCGGCGGCAGGTGTGAGCAAAAAGCCTCCGGCGGGCCGTCAATTTATCGCGCCCCGCTACGGGAAGCGCCCGCTCTTTGCTGGCCCGGTCGCAGGCAGTTGAAGGCTTTGAACATAACCCCGCGATGGAGCTGCGCGAGCGCGCCTGTCGGCAGGGGAGGTCGCCGCAAGGGATGGGCTTCACTGTCGTTCAAACGAAAGAGTAGCGGGCGCTTCCCCGGCTTCGAGCCGGATGAAGCCATAAAGGGGGGACGCGTCATTAATCACCTGGAGAGGATAGTCGTCATGTTACGGAAGTTTCGTTTGGCCCTCGTCGGTTCTTTAGTCTTCGCTCTACTGCTCGTCGTCCAGCCCGCGATAGCGCTGGCTCAATCCGAGGACTGGCTGACGCAGTGGGAGAGCTTCGATTTTGCGAAGCGCACGATCCAGCTCTCGCAGCTCGAAGGCGCGTCCGAGGACAATCTGAAGATGCTTCGCGGCATCATCTTCGGCCGCCACGGGCGCGTCTTCAAAGACCCGGACATTAAAAAGTATCTGGCCGAGCGCCCGTGGTTCAGGCCCGACCCGAATTTTCAGAACTCGATGCTCAACGAGACCGAGCGCCAGAGCCTGGACGTGATACGCGAGGCCGAAGCGCGCCAGCACGAGTTCGTTCAACCCGGCGACCTGCGCTTTTACCGCGACCGTATCATCACGCCCGAGATGTTGGGCGAGCATACGGGGGGCGAGTGGCGCGTTCTCGGCGCCGAAGTCGAGGCGATTCACGGGCGGCGCTTTGACGACGAGCCCTGGCTCCAAAAATATTTCGAGGAGCGATACTGGTACGCCCCCGACCCCGCCTACGATCCAAAGAAGCTTTCCGAGATCGAGCGCAAGAACCTGCAAGCCATCCTCGGGGCCCATAAGAAGCAGCGACGGCTCGCGCTCTCGCCGGGTGACATGGAGTTGTTTCAAGATCATCCGATCACGGAAAAGATGCTCTATGGGCTCAGCCTGCACGAGCTGCGCCTGCTCAGGAACGAGGTCTACGCGCGCCGTGGAATGCGTTTTGGCCCTCCCTGGCTCGACCAGTACTTTCAGTTTCAGCCCTGGTACGTGCCCTCGGAAGGTGAGAAACCGAAAACGCCGGAGCTTTCTCCCATCGAGAAGCAGAACGTCGAAACGATCGTCAATTATGAGAGAAAGCTCCACGACCAGCTCGGCACGAAGGTAATTACGCGCAACGTGCTCGAAGGTATGTTCCGTGAAGACGCGCGCAAGCTGCGTAATGAGATTTATGCGCGCCACGGAAAGGTTTTCAAGGAAAAGGAGCTTCGCAATTACTTCTCCAGCCTTGACTGGTATGCGCCCGATCCGAAGTACACGGATGCTTCCCTGAGCGCAGTCGAGAGAAAGAATGCGGCGACCATACTCGCCTACGAGCGTAAGGCCGACAGCGTCAACGACGCCATAGAGGGTTGATAAGGCCCACTTCCGCCCCGCGTGTCGGGGCACACAAAAACGGAACTCTTAAATCTACGGCAAACCTACGGGCAACGGCACGGCATCAATTCATCGCTGTGCCGTTGTTTAATATTTTACGCCGGGTCTTTTTTCCAGCAGCGGCAGAGTAAAATTTTTGCGCGTCAATGATCGCCGTCGCGGCTCTCGCGGAGTGCGATATGTGCTGGAACGACGGTCGCCGCCCGGTGTTACAATGTGTAAGCTCGATTTACGATCCGGGGCGAGCCCGCTTCGACGCGGCTCATAATCTATCCGGCAGCCATTCAAATAGTCATAGGGTAAAAAAGTGAATCGGTCATCTTTCTTTAAAAGCGGGGGCGGGTCTGCGGCTCTGATCGGCGCTCTCATCTTTATCTGTTTCCCGGTCATCGCGGCGATTAGTGCGCGTGTTCCGTACGCCGCTCAATCTCGCGCCTTGCAGGAAGAGGATGCGCTGGCGGGCGTGCGCGGCCTTGATCGCGCCGGTCGCGCAAGCGGCACGGGGCTGGCGCAACTGAGCCCTTCGGAGCACCTGCGCCGCGCCGCCCTTTACATGACGAACCGCGCCTTTGCAGAGGCGCGCGCCCACTGGCAGGCGCTTCTTGAGCGTTATCCGAACGACCCGAACGTACCCGCCGCGCTCTATGGCATCGGTCGCTCATATTTTCAGGCGCGGCAATACGCCGAGTCATTGCCCTGGTTTGAACGCCTCGCGCGCGACTATGCGCAGACGAAAGACGGACGCGAGGGGCTTTACTCGCTGGCGGCGGCGCTGCTGCGCGCCGGTCGCGCCGCCGAGGCGGTCGAGCGCTACCGGCAGTACACTCTTCAATTCCCGCAAGGCGAGCGCATAGAGGGCGCGTACCTGAACGTCATAGACGGACTGCGCGAAGCCGGTCGCCCGTCGGAGGCCGTCCAATGGATTACGCTGACGCGCGAGAGGTTTCGCGGCACGGCGACGGACACCAACGCACAGTTTGCGCGCCTTCGTCTGGACGTGGCGGGCGGCGACTGGCGGCAGGCTGTCGAAACAGCAGATCGGCTGCGCACCGCACCCTTTATGAGCGGCGTGCTGACCAGCGCTTCGGAGATAGCGTACCTGCGAGCCTACAGTCTTGAGCGCGCGGGACGTACCGAGGAGGCGATCAATGCATATCTGGCGATTCCCGACGGGCTCGATTCCTACTACGGCGAGCTTGCCACCCGTCGGCTGCTCGCGATCAGGAGCGCAGCGGGTCGAGCGGCCCTGACCGATCGCATCAACCGCGTCAACGCCGCCATCTCACGGGGCGGCACAGAGCTTTACCCCGCTCCGTATCGCGAGACGATTGTTCGCGCCGCCACAAAGCGCGGCCTGGACCCGCGATTGGTGCTGGCGATCATGCGCCAGGAGAGTAACTTTCGCACGCGCGCCAAATCACAGGCGGCGGCGCGCGGGCTCCTTCAGCTAACCATCGACACGGCGACCAGATATGCGACGCGCGCTGGCATAACTAATTTGCAGGAGATGGAGCTTTACCGACCCGAAACGAATATTCTGATCGGAAGCGAGTACCTGGCCGAGTTGACGCGACTCTTCCCGGATCAGCCGGAGGCGGTCGCCGCCTCTTACAACGGCGGCGAAGACAACGTCGCGCGCTGGCTCAAACGAGCGGGCCAAAAGGATGCCGGTGTCTTTGCCGCCGAAGTTGGCTTTACAGAGACGAAAGATTACGTCTTTAAGGTAATGTCGAACTATCGCGCCTACCGCCAGCTCTACACGCGCGACCTCAGACCCAAGTGATTAGACCGAAAGGGGGACAAGGCTGGCCCGCGTCGTCCTATTACCCTTCCGTCAGGCTCTTCCCGGCCCGAGCAGGTTTAAGCTCTGTGGGCCAGGGAAATGCTGAAGCCCCTTCTGAAGGTGCGAAAAACTTTCACGGTTGAAAGTCTTTCGCACCTTCAGAAGGGGCTTCCCTACCTTGTTAGAGCCATGTCTTATCCGTCTGAAAATTGCTTTCAGGGTTCGGGACTATAGCGGCGATCTTCAAACCCGGACGAGTTCTCGCGGCGGCGCAGGGCGTCAGGGTGCGGCGGATAGGGGCGCGGCAGTATTCCGAGGCGAACGAGCGCGGCGCGATATTCGTAGCGGATCGTCACTTCGGAGACGGGTCGCGGCTGAAGCTCCAGATTGACCCAGCGCACGTCATTATGTACGTTGCGACCGATCCCGGTCGCCGGATATTCGTCATCTGGCGCGGGAGTGGCCTCGGCCCTGTTTTGTCTCGAACTGGCGACCCCATCGACCGATGAACCAGCCTGTGGGTCGGGCTCGCGCCTGTTCTCTACTCGTCCGTCTTTTTCGAGCGGCACCGGATACGGGTCACGCGGCGGCGGCGCGATCACGACCGGCTGCCGCTCGCGGAAAAAGACGGCGGAGATGACGCCCAGGTTGGCCGTCTGCCCCAGCTTCGCCCCGTAAGAATCTCTCTCCGACGTGAAATAGAAACGGCGCGCCCGCTCGGAACTCATCTGCCAGCCGCGAATAGTGATGGTCTGGTAGGGCTCTATCACCCATTTGCTGGCGTTCATGGCGCTCGTGCGGCGCGCGTCAATCGTATTCAGCCCGTCAACCGAGAGAGCCACGGCGACGCGCACGCCGAGCGGATTTCTGACGCGCAGCTCGTATTCGGCACCTTCGAGCGCCTCGACGTAGCGCCTGCCGCGCGCCGCATACTCCTCAAGCGGTCTGCCGTCAACCAGAACATCAACATCGAACCACTCGTCCGGCACGATACGACGGTCGTGCTCCTGGCCCACCAACGCCGCCGAGATGTTCGGCTCCATACGAGCCGCGCGGGGCATGGCCGCCACACCCAGCATAAACAGGCTCAAGCCAGCACATGTGAGCGCCACCAGCGTTTTTCGCATAACTGTCATCTCTCCTTTTGCACAAAATACACGCCCAGCCGTGTAGTGAACGCCTCCGGCTAAGATTTCTTGCGGCGATTTTCGGCATTTTGGCGAGCGCGCCCCAGGCGGCGATAGACGGAATCCGACCGGCCTCTCTGAAATAGCCCTGACGGCGGCACCGTGCCCCATACGCGGTTTTTGCGGATAATTGTTTCGTAACCGGATATATGCACAACTATCACATTGTCCTTCCGGGCTTTTAGTATAAAATACTGGCCGAGTAATTCGAGACAGCCGAGGCGCTTTAATTTCCGGGTCTCTGACTGAGACCAGTGCGACGGGCGTCGCTCGCTCTGCGGGGCGCTGATGGATTTCAGCTTCCATAGATGAGGGCGAGCCGCCGATGCGGGAGGCATGACAAAAGACGATGGGGCAGAGCGAACTGACTATAACCAAACACGTCGCGGAGGCAGGTTCTTTCTACGACCGGATCGCGGGGCTCTACGACATGACGTTCAAGCTCAACGGTTACGGACGCTCGCTGGATCAATACCTGCGCGCGCATCCTTTGCCTTTGTCACCGGGCGCAAGGATTCTCGATGCGGGCTGCGGCACGGGCCTGCTCACGCTGGCGCTCGTCAAGGCCGCCACGGTTCCCGTTCGGATCACGGCCGTCGATCTCTCTGCCTCTTCGCTTGCGAAGGCGGCGCGAGCGGTCGCCGAGAGCGCCAGGCGCTTACACCAAGTCCGGTTCACGCAGGGCAATCTTCTGGCCCTGCCGTTCGCCGATGAGACGTTCGAGGTGATAGTGACGAGCGGCGCGCTCGAATATGTGCCGCTGCGCGAAGGCTTCAACGAGCTGGCGCGCGTGCTCGTGCCGGGCGGTCATATTCTGCACCTGCCGGTGCGCCCCTCTATCGCCAGTAGATTCCTGGAATTATTGTTCCGCTTCAAGACCCACCCGCCGCTCGAAGTCGCCGAGAGTACAGAGCGCCATTTTCGCATCGTCGAGCATTATCGTTTTCCGCCGCTCGAACCCATCGGCTGGACGAAGACTGCGGTGCTCGCGCAAAAAGTATAAAACGCGACACGCCCGCTCGCTCTTCAACGCGCGCCCGATTGTCGCAGCAGCTCTACGATGTCGCTTTTGCCTCCGTCGAGCGCCGCCGTCAGGGCCGTAGCGTTATCTTTATCTCTGGCGTTCACGTCCGCGCCGCTACGCAGGAGTGCGCGCGCTATATCGGGCCGTCCGTTTTCGGCGGCCAGAATCAGGGCCGTCTTTCCGTCACCGTTCCTTGCGTTGGCGTCCGCACCCCCATCGAGCAGCGCCTGGGCCGTATCGGTCTTACCCATCACGGTCGTGTGCATCAAAGACGTGTTGCCGTCGTTATCTTTCGCGTTAGCGTCCGCGCCCTTATCAAGCAGTATCCTGACGATCTCCGTATGCCCCTCGAAGGAGGCCCATAGCAGCGCCGTCCCGCCATCCTTGCTTTTAAGATTCACGTCCGCGCCCCTTTGCAGCAGGAGTCGCACGATTTCGGCGTGGCCCTGCCAGGCCGCCTGAATGAGCGGCGTGCTCCCTTCAGCGTCCTGCGCGTTGACCTCAGCGCCGCCGTCAAGCAGGGCCACGACGGTCGCCGAGTCGCCCTTTCCGGCGGCGCGCGTCAGTTCGTTGCTATGCCTGGTGCAGCCCGCCAGCAGCAGCGCCAGCAGGCCGAGCAATAGCGACACGCTTAATCTGAGCCTCATCATATCTTCACGGCAGCGCGCTTTCGAGCGCGCGCGCGCAATCGGGCGCGTGCGCGCTGCTCGCCCTCATTTGACGGGAACGAGCCGCAGAATGCGATCATCATTATCGGCGGGCGTGCCACGTCCGTCGCGGTTAGAAGTCGAGAAGTAGATCGAGCCGTCGGGGCCCTCTTCGACGGCACGTATGCGCCCGTACTTATTTTCCAGAAGGTGCTCCTGGCTCAACACGCGCCGCCCGTCAAGCACGACGCGTATAAGCGCAGTGCCGCGCAGGGCTCCGAAGAAGAAGTTGCCGCGAAATTGCGGAAAAGCCGCGCCGCGATAGAACATTCCGCTTGCGGGCGCGACCGCCGGAGTGTATTCCAGCAAGGGCGATTCCAACCCGGCGCGCGACTGCCGATGATGAACCGTGGGCCAACCGTAATTCCTGCCGCGCTCGACTATATTGACCTCGTCGCCGCCGCCGGGGCCGTCAAAGCCCGAGGGGCCGTGCTCCGTCTGAAACTGCAAGTCCGTGCCCGGTTGCCAGTCGATTCCCTGCGCGTTGCGATGCCCATACGTCCAGATTTCGGAGCGCGCGCCCTGTTGGCCCACGAAAGGATTATCCGCAGGGATGCTGCCACCGTCGTTTAAGCGAAGGGTTTTTCCGGCCAGCGAATCGAGCCGCTGGGCGAGCGCGCGCTCCGTCGCGTCGCCGGTCGTTATGTAGAGCTTGCCGTCGGGGCCGAAACGCGCGCGGCACCCGGCGTGGTATTGCGCCGCCGGTATGTTCTCGATAATCACGCGCGGGTCTACGAGCGCCGTGCCCGTCTCTCGAAAACGGATGACGCGCACCATCTGCCCCTCTCCGCTACGATAGGCATAGGTCAGGTAGAGCAGATGGTTGGCGGCGAATTGGGGATGCAGCGAGATGTCCATCAGGCCGCTTTCGCCCGAGGGCTCTACGTCAGGGATGCGGGCGAGCGGTTCTCCTCGCAAGCGGCCGCTCTCGATGACGCGCACTCGTCCTGGCCGCTCTGTGAAGAAGATGCGACCGTCGGGCGCAAACGCTATGGCCCAGGGGACTTCCAGCTTATCGGCGACCGTCTCGACGCGAAACCGTGCCGCGCCGCTCGTCGAGCCTTCGACTTCGCCAGCGCCCTTGCCCGTCGGCTTAGGCGGCTGCTGCTGCCGCCACGGCGCGCAGGCGACCAGCACCAGAATTATAGAAAGGGTCAGGGATGCGTAAAGCAGCAGTTTCATCTGTTAGAAGGAGGCCGCAAGCGTCTCGTCGCGCGCAAGCGTCCGGCCATTATAGATAATGAAGAGTTCCCGCGTCGGTTAAGATTGCAGCGGCTGGAGACGCAATCCCGGTCAAGCCTGGCTGCGCGGCAGCACGGACTCAATACTATGCAGCAGCACGAAGACCTGATCCTCGCTCTCGTCCCCGCTTTTCATCATCAGCGCCACGTAACCGTTGGTAATCTCCGACACCGTCCCTTCATATACGCCGCCCGATAGAGTCTTGATATTGACGGTCTGTCCTTTGTAACGCCTGAATAGGTTTTCCACGCGCTGCAAATCCATCACGGCTCCCTCCATTCACCCGTTCAATTATCGAAAGGGCCCACCTGCCCTGAACTGTCATCCACGGCAGACCAGGTGACGAAAAAGTACCTGTACTTATCCGGGTCTTGCACGGTGATGAAGCGTCCGCCCCAACCCTCTTCGGCCGGTGGCGCGACATCAGCGCCGCGCTGCCGCAATCGTTCGTAATAGTCGTCAACGTCATCGACGCCTAAAAAGAAATGGACGCCGCGCCCGCGCTTCAGCATCGTCTCCAATTGTTCGACCAGAGTAATCTTCAACCGACCGGCTCTGAGTGTCGCCATCGGCGGCTCAGACTCCGGCGCGTTCGTTATAATCTCAAGGCCGAGCTGCTCGTGATAAAATGCGACCGACTCTTCCAGGCTGTTAACTTCCAGAAATAAGAGGTCGAGTCCCGTAAAGCCCGCCATCAACGTCCCCATCGTCTCAGAGGTATCGAAGAATGAAATAGACGCCGTAACATCCGCCGCCCACTATAGACCAGAAGGCCATCTCCTGCGCCATGACGAAACGGCGCGCCGGATGCGAGACCGAGAATGTTTCCCGCAGCATACGGAGCGCCGAATGCGCGTGCACGATTCCGACCAGGATTAAAAGCACTGCCAGCAGCGCCAGCGGCCAGAGAAACAGCACGTATTGAAATCGAACCACGAAGAGCAGCACGAGGCCGACGGCGAGGAAAAGGAGCGCGGCGACGAATTGGCCCGAGACGGCGTCGGCCTGAGCCGAGGGCGAAGAGTAAGGCGGCGGCGTCGAGCGCTCCTCCACACGCGCGCCCGTGGGCCTTTGCCGCTGCTCGTCATAGGAGGCGCGCGTCTCCTCGTCTCGAAGCACTCCGTAGGCTTCGTTCAGGGATTTCATCTGCTCCTCGTCGCCGCCGCGATCCGGATGATGAAGGACGGCAAGGCGCTTGTACAGCCGCTCGATCTCGCTGCGGGGCGCGTCCTCTTCGGCTCCCAGAATCGAATAATAATCTTTGTCGGAATCGAACGCTCTCATCAAGGACTCCGGCTCCGCCCGCTTTTTTATTGAGAGAGGGATAATACTAATCTCGGCCGAATCTTTCCAGACTCGCCTGCCCGCCCGGATATTATCAGAGAAGCGGGCGTCAACGCTCTGCCTTTATGTTAATCTGAGCGTCGGGCCGTCAACTTTTCAGTGTACGAATACTACGGGCGCGCGCGCGCCGTTTAGAGGAAAAGCGTGGCACAAACATTTGTTCCGGGCGACGATCTGGTCTTTCAGCTTGAAAGCGGCTTCGGCCTGCTGCGTGTGCTGGCCGTAGACCATCGCACGGACGATACCATCTGGCATCTGCTCGCATACGAAGAACTCTTTCCGGACGTGGAGACGGCCGAGGCGGCGTTGGCCCAACCGGATGCGCTTCACCCCAGAGTCCCGCACATGGCTCTGACTGACAGGGCTTTCGAGCGCACGCCCGCCGCGAAACTGGGCAACCGGCCCGTCAGCGAAGCGGAGCTGGCCGCCTACAGAGAATGGTCGGAGCGCGGCGAAGGGCTCGCGTCAGATCGTTCGGCCCTGCTGATGCTTGGACTCCGCTAAAGGGCC
The DNA here is from genome assembly GCA_035940775.1 of Pyrinomonadaceae bacterium. Classification (GTDB taxonomy): domain Bacteria; phylum Acidobacteriota; class Blastocatellia; order Pyrinomonadales; family Pyrinomonadaceae; genus DASQYE01. Next base: position 15,383 of record DASZEN010000005.1, read on the forward strand.
AGCAGGATGGGCCCACGCTCTTCAAATGTTCCTCTGCGCCTCGCCCGCATCAACCGCCCTTACGAAAAAAAAGGCCCCGCCTTTCATCAGTCCGGCTCGAAATTCACCCGCCGCGCGCATATTCGATCACCTGCGCCAGCACATTCCGTAGAAGGCCCGGAAGATGACCGAAACGAATGCCGAAGCCGATGGTCGGGATATAGTAGACCACCTCGCCTCCCAACAACTGCCAGCGCCCGGATGGCAACCGTATCTCGAAAAGAATCTGCTCTCCGACCATGACCGGCGCGTGGGATTCGATAAAGCATCCGCCCATACCTATGTCACCGGTGCGGCCCGCACGTACTTCTGATCTATTCTGCCATCGCACCTCTAACACGAGGGTGACGCGCTCATACCTTCTGGGTTGAGTATAGGGCATGGCTCAGCTCGCTTCCCGCTCACGCACGCGCGCCGATCATAACAGGATTACGAGAGGGATGAAGCTACAAAAACGGCGCTGGCTTTGAACCCCTGTGAACGGATCGTGGACAGCTTTGTTTATACGCAGCGCAGGCTTTAGAAGGTTCATTCGGAATGACGAAGAACAAAAAAATTCCGAACAGGGCCGATGGCCTGAACAATTTTCGACCCTCTCTATGGACAGCGGGGCTTTTACGGTCAGCAACTCCTGTGCGCCAAAAAAAGATGATGGGCAGCGGGCCTAAAGAGCCTGCTGCCCATCATCTTAAACGATTCCCGTGACTTCGAGCCCGGTTTTCCGGCTACTGAATGACATCGAGCGTTATGTCATCGAGGAAGAACCAGGAGGTGAGAGTAGCATTCTGGCTGCTCGCAAAATAGACGCGAACCCTCTGGCCCTTGTAGGGTAAAAGATTGAACGTCTTCTTGACGAACCCGGTCGTCTTAGTCAGGTTCGAGTAGGTGGCAAGGTTAGCCAAAACTACGCCGCTGGTATTTTGTATCTGGAGTTTCAGCGTATCGTTAGCCAGCGTCGTGGTCGTCTCATCTGTCGGCTGCCAGATATAAAAATTCAGGTTCGCGGAGGTTGCCGTCGCCGGGATCGTCACATCCTGGTATAGGTAGTCGGTGGCTGCGCCCGTATACCCTGCCAGCCAGCCGTCCCAGACACCCGAGTGGGCTCGCCCACCGCCCGAGTTATCGAAATTCTTATTGGGGTTGTTGGTGAGCCACGAGACCGCGCCAAGCTCGAAGCCGGGATTTAACAAAAGCTGCGATACGGTACTGACAACCCTCAGGCTAATCATCCGCGTCTCGCCGTTGGCGCTCGCACTGATCGTGCCCAACTGGCTCGGGATGGCGACCGTCGTCGTGACGGTGAAGGTCTGGCTCAAGGTGTTGGCCGGTATGGTGATGCTGGTCGGTATGGTCGTCGCCGCCAGCGTGTCGCTCAAGGTGACGACCGTAGAAGAAGTAGATAAGCGATCTAAGGTGATCGTCCCGGTCGCAGTGCTGCCGCCCGGAATCGGATTTGGGCTCACCACTATGGATTGTACGCTCGGGAGTCGCACCGTCAGCGCGGCCGTCTTTGTGACTCCGCCGCGACTGGCCGTGACCGTCCCCACTTGTTTGGCAGCGACCACAGAGGTCGTGATCGTGAAAGTCGCGCTCCTGGCATTCGCCGCAATCGTCACGCTGGCGGGAGTGGTCGCCGTCGTCAGGTTATCCGACAGCGTGACGACCGCTCCTCCGGCCAGGGCCGGGCCGTCCAATGTGGCGGTGCCGGTGACGTTATTGCCTCCGGCGACGGAAGCCGGATTGAGCGTGACGGAGAGGAGCGCCGCCGGTCTGACCGTCAGCGCAGCCGTCTTAGTGATGGCTCCATATTTCGCGCTCAGGGTTCCGCTCTGACTCGCTCCGACCATCACCGTAGTGATGGTGAAAGTAGCGCTTGATTTTCCGCTCGGGATAGTGACGCTCGCGGGAACGGTCGTCGCCGCCAAAGTGTCGCTCAAAGTAACCACCACTCCGGCGGCGGGAGCCGGGCCGTTAAGGGTCGCTGTTCCCGTAACATTGACGCCTCCGGCCACGGAAGCAGGACTGACCGATACGGCATTGAGGGCTATTGGCGCTACGGTGAGCGGCGCGGTCTTTATCATTCCGCCATAGCTTGCCGTCACACTTCCGGTTTGATTGATGGTGACAGGGATAGTTGTAATCGAGAACGTCTTGGTTTTGAGACCTGCGGGAACGACTACGTTAACAGGTACGGTGGTCGCCGCGATGTTGTCGGAAAGGGCAACCGTCGTACCTCCGACGGGGGCAGGGCTGCTCAGAGTGACCGTACCCGTAACTGTTCCGCCGCCGCCTATCGAGGGCGTACTCAGGCTCACAGCAGTCAAACTGCCGAAACTGATCGACACATCCAAAGCCGTCCCGACCTTTGCCACAGCCTTTATCTGGATGCCGTTTGTCGGGTCTGTAAACGTCTGCCCGATGGGGAGCGCCTCGTCATCCGATCCGACAGTCGCGGGCGTCATATCCAGCAGATTGCTCTGCTTGTTCGTCGTATAGCCCCAGTGAATCATCGCACCATTATAGGCAGACGCACTACTGACGAGCTGCTGCCGGAAATCTATCCAGTAGTAAGTCGCCGCGTCCCTTTGAATCCTTAACGCAAGCCGTCCCGTCGCCGTCGCCGAGTCATAAGCTTCAATCCTGTATGTACCGGGGGCCGTGATGATCGGAGCCGAAGCGTCCGTCAACCAGTTCAACCGATTCTTGAACCACGAGTTGAAGTGGTTTGCGATGGTCGTATTCCCCGCCCCCATAGTATCGAAAGGATCGCCGTATTCCTGGCTCGTGCCAGTCCCGACCGCCGTGCCGTTGGTCGTCTTCCAAAGATTCGCATGGTAGAGCCCGTAGTTATGCCCGACCTCGTGGCCCGCCTCTCGAAAACTGAAATATCCGTTGAGCCAGGTGCCTTTGCCGCCGATGTAACCGAGGCCCGCCCAGGTGAAGGCCGGTATTCGTTTGAACGCGACGATGTCCAGATTGTGCGTATTAGGATAGTTGGCCGCCAGCGCCGCCGCGCGAGCATCGGCTAATAATTTTGATGGGTCTTGCCCGCCATAATAGGCTGCCGTCTGTGGCATCCTCAATACGCTTGTGACCGTGCCCGTCATCGAGGTCTTATTATAGGAATTGTTCTTGTAGAAGGTATTAACTTCCGTATTGATGAGATTCAGAGCGCGCGCAGCCGTGAGGGCTGTCCCGCCAGCATCTACGGGCTCGCCGGGCGCGTCCGAGAAGTCCACCCTGATTATCAGTACCGTCTTCGCCCCTTCCGTCCAAGACGATGCCGCCGTTATCTTCTCCTCGCCGGTCGCCATCTCCGAGGTCGCATCCTCGCCATCCGTGTTCAATGCCCCAGTCCCGCCGGGCCCGATCCGTAACTCCTCCTGCTTCAACTTCTCTTTCAAACGCTCGACCTCCGTCTCGCTCTCCACCCTCTGGCGCTTCCCTCCTACCTCCACCTCTATCCCTTCTCCCAACCCTTCCCTCTCCTCCTCCTCCACTACCCTCACTGCACTCTCCGCAACCGCCATCACCCCGTCCATCACCACCCCACGCAATGCGATGTTGATCTTCGTCGTCATCCCCTCCTTATAGCCGTACACCCGCGCCTCGTACGTC
>DASZEN010000006.1:0-13595 GCA_035940775.1 Pyrinomonadaceae bacterium
ACTCAGAAAATGATGCGCAGCTTCGGGCCTCCGACCTTCGCCTTCAACCCATCCTGAGCAAACCTGAGTGACACCGCGTAACAATCCATCGACTAAACCCTTGATTTATCACTCAGTAACACTCAATATCGCTCCATGATATTCTACAATTTAAGCCCAAGCCTGGGCACGAATAAACCGAACTCTTAATACCGCAGAAAAATTTACGGTTTACAAACCGGTGGTGTTCGTGTCATCAAAGGAAAAAGCAGATCGAGATGGAAGCGGATTTGACGGAAAATCTCATCAGCGCGAGCGGGTGTGATCGGTAGGGGCAGTCCCATAACAACAGGGGGATTACTGTAATGAAAGATGATTTGGACGAAACATCAGGGCCGGACTTGACGGATGACGAAGAGGCCCTGCTGAAGGAGATGCCGACGCTGACCGACGTGGGGCAGGCGCGGCGCACTTTCCTGGGGCAGACGATAGCGTGCGGCCTCGGGGCCTTCGCACTCATGCTGCTGGAGAAGGAGCGAGCGTTAGCCGCGCTCGGCACGTCGCCCGACGCATTGTTCGCCCCGGCGGCGGTGCCGGAGAACCCCGTCAGGGTCATCCTGAAGGTGAACGGCGCGTCCAGGACACTCGAAGTCGATTCGCGCGTGGTGCTGCTCGATGCCCTGCGCGAGCGGCTCGAGTTGACGGGGACGAAGAAGGGCTGCGACCAGGGCCAGTGCGGGGCCTGCACGGTGCTCGTGGACGGGCGGCGCGTGCTGTCGTGCCTGACGCTGGCCGCCACACTTGAGGGCCGTGAGGTGACGACCATTGAGGGGCTGGCACGGGGCGAAGAGCTTCATCCGGTGCAGGCGGCCTTCATCAAGTACGACGGCTTTCAGTGCGGCTACTGCACGCCCGGACAGATTTGCTCTGCCGTCGGACTGCTCGAAGAGGCGCGCCGAGGCGAAGTGAGTCACGTCACCGAGGACGTGACCGTGACGACAACCCGGCTCACGGACGACGAGATACGCGAGCGTATGAGCGGCAACATCTGCCGCTGCGGCGCTTACCCTAAGATCGTCGCGGCCATCCAGGAAGTTCATTCCGGCAGGGAGACGGCGCGGACGTGGCGCTTCGTCGATGAAGAAGAGTTGGCCCGCGTCAGGAAGGGAGGCGAAGCCGATGAGACCGTTTAAGTACGTGCGCGCGAGCGACATGGACGCGGCCGCACGTGCGGTCGCCGCGAATCCGCAGGCGAAGTTCCTGGCGGGCGGTACCAACATCCTCGATCTGATGAAAGAGGACGTAGAGCGCCCGAACGAGCTGGTTGATCTGACCCGCCTGAAGCTCGCCGAGATCAAGGCGGCGGACGGCGGAGGCGTCTCTATCGGCGCACTGGCGAAGAACACGGATACCGCCAACCACCCGCTCATACGCCAGAACTACCCGCTGCTGACGCAGGCCATCGTCGCTGGCGCTTCGGGGCAGCTCCGCAACATGGCGACCAACGGCGGGAACCTGATGCAGCGGACGCGCTGCCAGTACTTCTACGACACGGCGATGCCCTGCAACAAGCGAGAGCCTGGGACGGGCTGCGGAGCCTTAGAAGGTCTTAACCGGATTCACGCCATCCTCGGCTGGAGCGAGAAGTGCGTCGCCACCTACCCCGGCGACATGGCGAACGCGCTCTATGCGCTCGAAGCCCGGGTGAGGGTCAGGAATGCTTCAGGAGGTGAACGCACGATTCCCGTCGGCGAGTTTCACCGCCTGCCGGGCGATACGCCCGAGCGGGACAACAATCTACAGCACGGCGAACTCATAGTAGCGATTGAGCTGCCGAAGTCCAACTTCGCGAAGAACTCCTATTACCTGAAGGTTCGCGACCGGGCAAGCTACGCCTTCGCGCTCGTCGCGGTGGCCGCCGCGCTGGAACTCGACGGGGGCACGATCAGGCAGGCGCGCATCGTCATGGGGAGCGTGGCCCACAAGCCCTGGCGGAGCCCGGAGGCCGAAGCCGCGCTCTCCGCAAGACCAGCGTCGGAGGAGAGCTTCCGTCAGGCCGCCGAGGCGGCACTCAAAGACGCGAGACCGCTCGCGCATAACGCCTACAAAGTAGAGCTTGGGAAGCGCGCGATAGTCCGCGCGTTGATGCGCGCGAGCAGACTGGCCTGACAGACCACAAGGGGCTGCCAGTCTCAAACCTGGAGGGAACCGACATGCCAAGGTACATTGGAAAAGAGATGAGCCGCGTGGACGGCGTGGCGAAGGTGACGGGCAGGGCGAAGTACGCGGCCGAGTTTCAGGTGCCGAACCTCGCCTACGGCTTCATCGTGCTGGGCTCCGTAGCAAAGGGAACCATCAAAGCAATCGACACGCGTGAGGCCGAAAGCGCGGCGGGTGTCGTCCGCGTCTTCACGCACCTGAACGCGCCGAAGCTCGGGCCGAAGGCTTCCACGGAGCAGGCACCGCCGCGCGCCACCGAAGAGCAGGACAAATCTTTCCGCGCGCTCCAGTCCGATAGAATCTTCTTCAACATGCAGCCCATCGCGCTCGTCGTCGCAGAGACCTACGAGCAGGCGCGTTACGCGGCGCGCCTCGTCAAAGTCTCCTACAACGCGGAGCAGCACCAGACCGACACGGAGGCCGTGCGCGGGCGCGGTCGCGTCCCCTCGCAGGGGCCGCCTCCGAAGCCGCGCGGCAACCCTGAGGAGGCGATGCGCTCGGCGCCCGTGAAGGTAGAGGCCGAGTACCGCATCCCCATCGAGCACCATAACGCGATGGAGCCGCACGCGGCGATAGCCGTCTGGCAGGGCGATAAGCTCACCGTCTTCGACAAGACGCAGGGAGTTTACGGCGTGCGCCAGCACCTCGCGTCGAGCTTCAATGTTCCAGAGGAGAACGTCTCGGTCATCTCCCCTTACGTCGGCGGCGCGTTCGGCTCATCGCTCAGGCCGAACTACTACCCGTCGCTGACGGCGATGGCCGCGCGCGAGCTGAAGCGCCCGGTCAAGGTCGTCTACACGCGCACGCAGATGTTCACGGGCCACGGCTATCGACCCTACACGATTCAGAAGGTCGCGCTCGGGGCGGAACGGTCGGGGAAGCTCTCCGCGATGATTCACGAGGCCGTGCATAACACCTCCACCCTCGAAGAGTTCTCGGACGGCACCACAAGCTTTACTCGGCAGGTCTACGCGTGCCCGAACCTTTACGCGCCGCTGAAGATTACCGACACAGACCTCAACACTCCGACCTGGATGCGCGCGCCCGGGGCCGTCAGCGGCATGTTCGCGCTCGAATGCGCGATGGACGAACTGGCCTATGTGCTCAAGATCGACCCGTTAGAGCTACGGCTCATCAACTACGCCGAGACAGACCCCGAGAGCGGCAAGCCGTTTTCGAGCAAGGCGCTCAGGGAATGCTACCGGCTCGGGGCGGAAAAGTTCGGGTGGAAGAATCGCAAGATGGAGCCGCGCTCGATGCGCGACGGGCGGCTGCTGGTCGGCTGGGGGACGGCCACCGGCGTCTGGGGCGCGTTCCAGATGCCCGCCGCAGCCCGCATCACGCTCAAGGCGGACGGGACGGCGCACGTCGCCAGCGCGACGAGCGACATCGGCCCCGGCACCTACACGGTCATCACCATGATCGCCGCCGAGTATCTGGGCCTGAGGCCCGAGCAGGTGAAGTTCGAGCTTGGCGACACGAAGTTCCCAGAGGCGCCCTCGCAGGGCGGCTCGTGGACGACGGCCAGCGTCGGCTCGGCCGTGCACGGCGCGGCCCTGGCCGTGACGGCTAAGCTGCTCGCGCTCGCGAACCGGGACGCGAACTCGCCGCTTAAGGCTGCGGCCGCCTCCGACGTGGAGATGATGGACGGCCGCCTGCGACTCAAAAGCGACCCGTCGCGTTTCGTCCAGATAGCGCAAGTCATGAGGCGCGACGGCCTCGCCGAGATTACGGAGACGTTCGAGGCGCGCCCCTCGAAGGAGCGCGAGAAATACGCGACCCTTGCGCACGGCGCGCAGTTCGTCGAGGTCAAGGTAGACCCGGATCTCGGCCAGGTTCGCGTGACGCGCGCCATTGAGGTGACGGCCTGCGGCAAGGTCATCAACCCCAAGGCTTCGCACAGCCAGGAGATCGGCGGCGTCGTCTGGGGCATCGGCATGGCGCTCACGGAGGCGACCGAGATCGATCACCGTTTCGGTCGCATCATGAACCCGAATTTGCAGCACTACCACGTGCCCGTCAACGCCGACGTGCACGAGGTCGAGACGATGTTTGTCGAAGAGGACGACACGGTGGTCAATCCGCTCGGCGTCAAGGGCATGGGAGAGCTTGGGATGGTCGGCATCCCGGCGGCGATTGCCAATGCGGTTTTTCATGCCACGGGAAAACGTATCAGGGAGCTGCCGATTACGCCGGACAAGTTGTTGTGAGGGGGGGGCATGACCTATGAATGAAGTGCGGGCTTTAGTCGAAGCGTTCGACGGGGCGAACGCAAGGGGCGAGCGGTGCGCGCTGGCGACGGTCGTGAGCGTCGAAGGCTCTTCGTACCGGCGACCGGGCGCGCGCATGCTGGTCTGCGAAGGGGGAACGAGCACCGGCACGATCAGCGCCGGGTGCCTCGAATCGGATGTCATAGAGCATGCGAAGCGCGTCATCGGGGCGGGGGAGGTTTTGCTCGTCGAGTACGACACCGCCTCGACGAGCGACGAACTGGCCTGGGGCCTGGGGCTCGGCTGCAACGGCATTGTGCGCGTGATGGTCGAGCCGCTCGCCTCCGGTTCACTCTACGTCGAGGCGCTGAGACGTTCCTGCGAGGCGAACGCTACTCCCGTATGGGTCGCCACCGTGTATCAACACGCGCCGTCAGAATCGGCGACGGGTGCGGCCCGGATCGAGACGGGCGCGCGCCTGCTTATCAACGAAGAAGGGGAGGTCAGCCGCGAGAAGTTGAGCGACCGTGTGGCCGCGATGCTTGAGAGCGAGGTGCGAGCGCTGTCGCTCGGAGAAATCAGGTCAGCCACGCGCGTCTGTGATGTGGATGGCGTCGCTGTGAAAGTATTCGTCGAAACTCTCCTGCCCCCCGTCCCGCTCGTCCTCTTCGGAGCGGGTCATGACGCACTGCCGATAGTCGAACTCGCGCGCGCCCTGGGCTGGCAGACCGAGGTCGTAGACCCGCAGGCACGCCCCGCCAGTCTCTCACGGTTTGCTATGGCTGACAGGGTCATACTCTCTCGCCCCGAAGACGTTGGCGCGCAGGTCACGATTACGCCGCGAACCCTGACGCTCCTGATGTCGCACAACTACTCGCACGACCTAGCTCTGCTCAGGCACCTCCTGGCCTCACCCGCGCGCTACATCGGGGTCATGGGCCCACGCAAACGCACCGAACGGATGCTGAGTGAGCTGGCGCGGGGCGATGATACGTTCCGGCCCGAAGAGGCCGATCTGGCACGACTCTATTCACCGGCCGGTCTCGACATCGGGGCGAATGCTCCGGCCGAGATCGCTCTGTCGATCATCGCCGAGATGCGCGCGGTGCTGGACGGGCGACGCGGCCGGATGTTGCGCGAGCGCAGGGGCTCCATCCACGGCAGTCCGGGTGACGGCGAGCGCGTGCCCCTGACGGAGGAACATATCCTGCCTGTGGCGGCGTCGTGAGGGGCGAAGGCTCGCGCGGAGGGCATTTGTAGGGTGGTCGAAAGCAACTCTGTGGGCGTCGGCGCAGTTGTCCTGGCGGCTGGGTCATCCTCGCGCATGGGCAGCCCGAAGCAGACTCTTCAATTCCGTGGCGAGAGTCTGCTCAGGCGCGCGGCGCTCGCGGCGCTGGGCGCGGGGTGCCGTCCCGTAATCGTCGTGACGGGCGCGCACAGCGAGTTGTCAAGAGGCGAGTTGAACGGGCTCGATGTGCGTGAAGTGTTCAATACTCGCTGGGAGACCGGGATGGCTTCGTCAGTCCGCGCGGGCGTCGAGGAACTCGTCAGCGCCGACGCCGACGCAGCCGTCCTTTTGTTGTGCGACCAACCTCACGTCACCGCCGAGGTCATCTACGCTCTGATCGCGGCACACCGCACGACCGGGAGGCCCGTCATCGCCTCGACCTATGGCGGAAGTTTCGGCGTACCGGCCTTATTCGGCAGAACGCTCCTTGCCGAGCTAACACGACTTGAGGGCATGTCGGGCGCGAAAGAGATCATCAGGAGACATGCTTCGGAGGCCCACTTCTTACCCTTTCCATCTGGTGAGGTGGACGTGGACACACCGGACGATTTTTCGCGCCTGATTGCAAAGGATGTCGAACAGGAACAGGCTTGACGCCGCTTCCGGCCGTCGACGCGAATCGGCCGTGTGATCCATAGTTACATCTCTGGCGCAAATGCCCGCCAGCGTCCTCAGGCGTTACCGCAGGTGTTTGTTGAAAAATTCGAGAGTGCGCGCCCACGCCAGTCTGGCGGCCGCTTCGTCATAACGCGGCGTCGTGTCGTTGTGGAAGCCGTGCTGTTTGCCCTCGTACATGTAAAGCTGATACACCTTCTTGTGGGCCTTGAGCGCCGCCTCATAGTTCGCTATGCCCGCGTTGACGCCCTCATCATTGCCAGCGTAATGCAGCAGCAGCGGCGCGGAAATCCTGGGGACATCATCTACGCCCGGCTGGCGACCGTAGAACGCGACTCCGGCGTTTAGATCAGGGCCCAGTCTGACGGCCAGTTGATTCACCATACCGCCGCCGAAACAGAAACCCACCGCACCCAGTTTGCCTGTGGAATCGGCACGCGCTTTTAGCCACCTGGCCGCCGCGACGAAATCTTCCGTCATCTTCTTTCCATCGACGGTGCGGAAGGCGGCCGCGCCTTTCTCGTCGCTGCCCGGATAGCCGCCGACCGAAGTCAATCCGTCGGGCGCAAAGGCTATGAATCTGGCGAGCGCAAGCCGCCGCGCCACGTCTTCGATGTAAGGGTTGAGTCCGCGATTTTCGTGAATGACGAGCACGACCGGCAGCTTTTTCCCTTGCGCCGGACGGGCCAGATAACCCCTGATCGAGCCGTTCCCGGCCGGGGATTGCACGACCTCGTAGCCCACCTTGATGCGCTTATCAGCGGGCGAGACCTGCTGCGCCCAGGCGTAGTTTGGCGTCAGGCTCTCGAAGATTGCCGCGACAGTGAGGCCGCCGACCGCGAATTTGGCGGCGCGTTCGAGGAAAGTGCGGCGGCTGATGTCGCCGTGCTGGTATTCGTGAAACAGGTCTAACAACTCCTGCGGGTAATCACTTGCTACTTTACGTTCCATTCTTTCTCCTTGCATGGCTGCGCCGTAGGTGACGCCAGCCGAACTTTTGCCCCGGTCTGGCCGAGAAGCCCGACGATAAGATTTCTGATCTTCATAAAATAACACGTCAAGGTTTTTTCTCTAATACTTCACAGAGAAACAGGATGAGAGCATGCATTTGAATTTTCGAGTGGCCGCGCACTGCTGCCAGCGCCAGTAAATCCACATTCTTCTCAGTCGGACGCGTGGCGAATTTTGGCATGGAACCTGCTTAGTTTATGTGTTAAGGTGGGTTAGGCACAAAATTTGTGCCTCTTTGAGTGGTTATCCATCATTTTGACCACTCGCGTTTCCGTTCTGACTCCATCAGTACCCGCCCCAGACGCCCGCGAAGTAGTTCCTGCTCCAAAGTCCGAGCACGTCGAACCTTTAATCACCATCCTGTTCAGGATATTCAATGAAGTTCTTCAAATCTGCATGTGCAAGAGAGATTGACGCGCCGTACGGGCTGCGTCCCAGGAGAAACCGCCTGGTTATTCTCACTTCTATGACTTTGTGGCTGCTCCTGGTCGGCACGGGGATGGCTGTTCTATTGGACTATGAGAATACGCCGGGCGCAGCGGCGAAGCCTCCTATGTGGTGGCCCGCCGAGAGTCGGATTAAGCGGCCGCAGGAGGGATCGACGCTAATCATGCTGGCCCACCCACACTGTCCCTGCACGCGAGCGAGCATTAACGAGCTGGCCCTGCTTATGGCTCATAGTCAGGGACGGCTCTCGGCCTATGTGCTCTTTCTTAAACCGTCGGGCTTTTCCGAAGAGTGGGAGAAAACCGATCTCTGGCAAAGCGCCGCAAGTATTCCCGGCGTCCAAGTGGTTAGTGATGATGACGGCGTTGAGGCGCGTCGTTTCCATGCGACGACTTCGGGCCATACTTCTCTCTATGACGCGGACGGACGATTGGTGTTCAGCGGCGGCATTACAGGTGCGCGCGGACACTCCGGCGATAACGCCGGACGCAGCGCCGTCGAGTCGCTTCTCAATGAGGGCGCGGCGGATCGGTCGGAAACCTTCGTCTTCGGCTGTCCACTATTTGATGAAAACTCCGAATGTCGTAAATCGAAACATGAAAGCAATTAACACTAATTTGCAGGAACGTGAAATGGCTGCCGGTCAGGTCGCGGCCATCTTCGATGCGCATCAACAGAGCATCTGCAAGCGCACCGATCTGATGTTCGCGGTCTTAATGACGATTCAATGGGTCGCTGGCATCGCCGCCGCCCTCTGGGTCTCGCCGAAGACGTGGGCCGGGGCGACGAGTCAGACACATATACACGTCTGGGCCGCCATATTTCTTGGAGGCGCGATCACTTCTCTTCCCGTCCTGCTGGCGCTGACCCAGCCCGGACGGGCTTCGACCCGCAATACCATCGCGGTCGGACAAATGCTGATGGGAGCATTGCTGATTCACCTGACGGGCGGGCGCATCGAGACGCATTTTCACGTCTTCGGCTCGCTGGCTTTTCTCTCATTCTACAGAGACTGGCGCGTGCTCGTACCGGCCACCGTAGTGGTCGCGGCCGACCACCTGCTGCGCGGAGTCTTCTGGCCGCAATCCGTTTATGGAGTGATGGCCGCCAGCGAATGGCGCTGGTTAGAGCACGCGGGTTGGGTGCTCTTTGAAGACACTTTTCTCCTTATTGCCATCAAGCACAGCGTCAGCGAAATGTGGAGCATGGCCGAACGTACGGCCGAGATCAAGAGCCTGAACGAGGATTTGGAGCGCCATGTGGCCGAGCGCACTTCACAGCTTGTCGCCGCCAACGACGGGTTGAAAAGGGAGGTGGACGAGCGCAAGCAAGCCGAGGAGGCGCTCAACAGGAGCGAGGAGCAGCTACGCCAGTCGCAGAAAATGGAGGCCGTCGGGATGCTGGCGGGCGGCGTGGCCCACGATTTCAACAATCTTCTGACGGCGATTAACGGTCACAGCGAACTCGCCATGAGACGCCTGGAATATGACGACCCGCTGTACCGCAAGCTCGAAGGAATAAAGAAGGCCGGAGAACGGGCGGCCTCTCTGACGCGCCAGCTCCTCGCCTTCAGCCGCAAGCAGATACTGCAACCCAAGGTGCTCGATCTCAATCAGGTTGTTTTCGAGATGAACAAGATGTTGCAGCCACTGATCGGCGAAGACGTTGATCTGTTCACCAGGCTCATGCCAGACCTCGGCAAGGTCAAGGCCGACCCGGGCCAGATTGAGCAGGTGTTGATGAATCTTACGGTCAACGCTCGGGATGCGATGCCGAGGGGCGGCAGGCTCACGATCGAAACAGCCAACGTCTACTTTGATGAAGGTTATGTCAGGCATCATGCTTCCGTCCTTCCGGGGTGGTATGTCATGCTGGCCGTCAGCGATAACGGCTGCGGCATGGACGACTTGACACAGGAGCGAATCTTCGAGCCCTTCTTCACAACCAAGGAGGTCGGCAAGGGCACGGGACTTGGGCTTTCGACCGTCTACGGCATCGTCAAGCAATCGGGCGGAAACATCTTGGTCTACTCGGAAGTGGGACGGGGGACGACCTTTAAGGTCTATCTGCCGTGCGTCGATAGATGCGCGGATGAATCCGAGGAACGCACCGACGATACTAAAGTACTGACGGGGACTGAGACCGTGCTGCTGGTCGAGGACGAGGAGATGGTGCGGGATATGGCTAAGGAAATCCTTCGGGAGAGCGGCTATCAGGTCTTAGAGGCGAAGCACGGGCGCGAAGCGTTGCTCGTCGCCGAGCAGCATCGTGGCCCCATACATTTAATGCTCAGTGATGTCGTCATGCCCCAGATGAGCGGTCGTGAGCTGGCCGAGCAATTGACGCCGCTGCGCAGAGAGATGAGAGTGCTGTATATGTCAGGCTATACGGATGATGCGATAGTTCATCATGGCGTGTTGGATGAAGGGATGGCTTTTATCGGGAAGCCATTCACCCCGAACGCTCTGGCCCGCAAGGTACGCGAGACATTGAATACAGCCGCCCGTATTTAATGTTACTTATCGAATAATCAAATATTACCGGGTCGCTTTCAAGCTCATACGGTTGCTTGAATCTACGGCCCCGCTTTTGCGCCTTCGCGTCCGGGTTCCAGGTGTTACTGTATAACGTCGAGCGTTACGTCATCGACGAAGAACCAGGAGTATATCTCGCTATCCTCCTCGCCCACGATATAGATGCGAATCGTCTGGCCCTTGTAGGGCAAAAGGTCGAGCGTCTTCCTGACATACCCGTTCGTTTTATCCACGTACGTGTAGGTGGCAACAGTTGATAAAACCACCCCGCTAGTATCCTGTATCTGTACCTTCAGCGAATCGTTGGTAGGCTTGGCCGTTGATTCGGCGGAGATCACCCAGAGGTAAAAATTGAGATTCGCCGATCTCGCGTTAGCCGGGATAGTTACGTCCTGATAGAGCCAGTCGACGGCCGCCTGACCATACCCGTCAAACCATGCCTCCCACCGACCCGCGTGCGCGTATCCATCCTGCGAGCTATCAATAACCTTGGGGGGATTGCATGCCCAGTTGACCGCGCCAAGCTCGAAGCCGGGATTCTGGATGAGTTGCGACGCAGTATTGACGACCCTCAAACTCAAGGTGCGCGTTTCGCCATTGGCGCTCGCGCTGAGCACGCCCATCTGACTCGGAATAGCGAACGTCGTCGTGACGGTGAAGGTCTGGCTCAAGGTGTTGGCCGGTACGGTGACCGAGGCCGGTATGGTTGTGGCCGCCAAAGTATCGCTCAGTGTCACGACAAGGTCGGTCGAAGAGGTGCGCTCTAAGGTGATTGTCCCGGTCGCGGTGCTGCCGCCCGGAATCGGATTTGGGCTCACCGTTACCGATTGCACGCTGACGGGTCTGACCGCGAGCGCAGCCGTCTTTGTGACTCCGTTGCGACTGGCCGTGACCGTCCCTACTTGTTTGGCAGTGACCACAGAGGTCGTGATCGTGAAAGTCGCGCTCCTGGCATTCGCCGCAATCGTCACGCTGGCGGGAGTGGTCGCCGTCGTCAGGTTATCCGACAGCGTGACGACCGCTCCTCCGGCCGGGGCCGGGCCGTCCAATGTGGCGGTGCCGGTGACGTTATTGCCTCCGGCGACGGAAGCCGGATTGAGCGTGACGGAGAGGAGCGCGGTCGGCCTGATCGTGAGCGCGGCCGACTTGCTGACGCCGTTGTAGGTCGCCGTAACACTTCCGCTCTGATTTGCGGAGACGATTGCTGTCGTAATCGTAAACGTTCGGCTTGATGCCCCGGCCGGAATCGTGACGCTCGCGGGGACGTTCGTGGCCGCTATGTTGTCGCTCAAGGTAACGACCGCTCCGCCGGATGGAGCCGGGCCGTTGAGGATCGCGTTTCCGGTCACGTTGTTGCCCCCGGCCGTCGAAGCCGGAGTTAGCGTTACAGCCGAGAGAGCGATTGGCGCTACGGTGAGCGGCGCGGTCTTGACGACTCCGCCATAGCTCGCCGTTATATTGCCGCTTTGACTGGCGGTGACCGGCGTGGTCGTGATCTGGAAAAGCTTGTTTTTAGCGCCCGCAGGAATCAATACGCTCGCAGGCGTATTGGCCGCCGCGATGTTGTCGGAGAGCGTGACGGTGATGCCGCCGGAAGGGGCCGGGGCATTCAGGGTCACTCCGCCCGTGACCGTCCCACCGCCTCCGATAGAGGTCGCGTTCAAGTTAAGCAGGGTCAGCCCCACGGGTTGCACGCTAAAGGCGGCGGGCTTGTTGACTCCCCTGAAACTGGCCGTGACGGTTCCGTTCTGAGCGGTTGTGACGTTGGTCGTCGTGATGTTGAAGGTGGCGGTTCTGCCTCCGGATGGAATCGTGACGCTGGACGGGAGCGTGGTCGACGCCAGGTTGTCGCTGAGTTTGATGACTACTCCAAGAGGCGGCGCGGGTGAATCCAGCGTGATCGTACCCTTTGCCGTAGCACCGCCGATCACGCTCGTCGGGCTCAAGGCAAGCGCGCTCAAATTGCCCGTAGTGAAAGTAACAGCCACGTCCATATAGGTCGAGGTCTTGCTCAAAGGCTTTATCTGTATGCCGTACGTAGTGTCTATAAAGGTCTGTCCGATGGCCAGCGCCTGATCGTCGCCCGTGGTCGTCGGCGTCATGTCGAGCAGGTTGCTTTGCCGGTTCGTCGTGTATCCCCAGTGGATTACCGCCCCGTTGTAGACCGAGGCATTATTAGGGAGCTGTTGTCGAAACTCTATCCAGTAGTAGGTGTTGGAATCCCTTTGAATCTTCAGCGCGCGCCTGCCCGTGGCCGTTATGGAATCGTAGGCTTGAATACGGTATGTGCCGGGATTTGTGATTACGGGAGCGTCAACACTGGGCAGCCAGTTGAGCAGGTTCTTGAACCACGAGTTGAAGTGGTTGGCGGCAGTGGTTTGTCCTCCCCCCATAGTATCGAAGGGGTCGTTATATTCCTGGCTCGCGCCCGGCCCAATCGAAGTGCTGTTGCTCGTCTTCCAGAGATTCGCATGATTAAGGCCATAGTTATGCCCAAGCTCGTGGGCCGTCACTCGATGATTGAAAAATCCGTTGAGCCAGGCGCCTTTATAGGCTAGATAACCGAGCCCCGCCCACGCAAAGCCTGTGATGCGCTTGAAGGCTACCATGTCGAAAGTGTGGTTATTGGGATAGCCCGCCGACAGGGCCGCCGAGCGAGCATCGTTTAATAAAGCGGTCGGGTCTTGCCCGCCATAATAGGATGAAGTCTGTGGCATTCGCAGCACGCGCGTCACCGTGCCCGTGAGCGAGGTCTTATTATAGGAATTAGCTTTATAAAAGTTATTATCATCCGTGATGATGGCTTGCGCGCGCTCCAGAGTCAGCGGAAGGCCGCTGCTCCCATCTATAGGCTCGCCGGGCGCGTCCGAGAAGTCCACCCTGATTATCAGTACCGTCTTCGCCCCTTCCGTCCAAGACGATGCCGCCGTCGCCTTTTCGTCCCCGGCCTGCGCCGTCGTCCCCGTCGTTTCGCCCTCGGCCCCCACTTCCCCCGTCGCGCTTACGTTACTGCTGCCCGCGCCGCCACCTCCTCCGGGCCCGATCCGTAACTCCTCCTGCTTCAACTTCTCTTTCAAACGCTCGACCTCCGCCTCGCTCTCCACCCTCTGGCGCTTCCCTCCTACCTCCACCTCTATCCCTTCTCCCAATCCTTCCCTCTCCTCCTCCTCCACTACCCTCACTGCACTCTCCGCAACCGCCATCACCCCGTCCATCACCACCCCACGCAATGCGATGTTGATCTTCGTCGTCATCCCCTCCTTATAGCCGTACACCCGCGCCTCGTACGTC
>DASZEN010000007.1:0-135586 GCA_035940775.1 Pyrinomonadaceae bacterium
ATTTGAAAGAAGAATTATTCAGGTTGAATAATTCTTCTTTCAAATACGCGCGGCTCTCTTACATTCCGTGCGTCCTACGGCTTGCGCTCGCACAGGTTGATTCTGATTTGAACCTTTCAGGGCCCGGTTGCCGGTTCCTGCTCCTCCTGCACCTGTTCGGCGGCGGCCTGACGGTTCTCCCAGGTCTGTTTGGCCGTTTCGTCCGTGATGCCTATGGCGGGGCTTCCGGCGATCATTACGGCGGTCGCCTGAAAATCTACGCAATCGAGCAGTTGCCCGCCGCGCGGTCTCTGCTTCCAGGCGGCTGGCAGCCCCAGAGAGCGGCCTATGCCGGGCACGAACTCATCCAGGCTCTTCCATTTGAACGACGCGTCGTACCCGATCCAGAGAGAGGTCACGCGCCCGTCCAGAAATTCCAGCGAGATGGTACGCACGCCTTGATAGGCTGTCTTATCCATGGCGGGATGAAAGGCTGGCGAAAAGCTTGTCTTTGACAGGCCCGAAGCATCCGTTGGGCCCATCTCAAGCGTCGGCACACGCGCCTTCACCTGCTCGACCGTCATCCCCAGGCGAAGCCCGTACAGCTCGCGCGCCTCCGCAATCTGCGCGAGTTTCAGCGTGCACGTACTGCCGCTTGCGCCCCCCACCTCTCCTTGCGCCGGGCACACCACGGCGCACGCCGCGAGCATAATGCAGAGCATTGATAGAGACCGAATAGGATTCATAGCTTTTGCAGGATTCAGGGCGTGGCGAGCGCGCCCACGTCTATATTGTATTTTCTGATCTTGCTGTAGAGACGCGGGCGATAGATGCCGAGCAGATTGGCCGCCGCCTGCTTATTGCCGCCGGTTCTTTGCAGAGTCTTTTCAATGACAAGCTTCTCTATGTCTTCGAGCGTCATGTTGGGCGGCACATCCCAGGTCGAGCCTGCGGCCAAGCCTTCGGGGAGCGAGCCGTTATCGAAGGGCAGGTCGACGGGCTCTATCTTGTTGGCTTTCGCCAGGAGAACGGCGCGCTCGATGACGTTTTGAAGCTCGCGCACGTTGCCCGGCCAGCCGTGCCCGAACAATCGCTGGTAGGCGGCCTGCGAGACGCCCGTGATCGGGCGCTCGTACTTTTGCGAGTACATCTTCAAAAAATGTTCCGTCAGCAGTTGTATGTCTTCGGCGCGCTCTCTGAGCGGCGGAACGTGAATCGTGATCGTCGAGATGCGATAGAAGAGATCGTCGCGCAGAAGTCCGTCGCGAATCGCGTCCGCAGGCATACGGTTCGTAGAGCAGATGAGACGAAAATCGACCGCGTAGGTCTTCTCCGATCCGATCTTGCGATAACTGCGCTCTTGCAGCACGCGCAGCAGCTTCGGTTGCAATTCGACCGGCATCTCCGCAATCTCGTCCAGCATTAAGGAGCCGCCCGCAGCGTGTTGAACCAATCCCTCCTTATCGGCGTGCGCGCCCGTGAAAGCGCCCTTGGTGTGGCCGAACAGCTCCGACTCGATCAGCTCTTTCGGGAGCGCCGCGCAGTTCACCTTGATGAAAGGTTTTTTCGAGCGCAGGGAGTTATAGTGGATGGCGTTGGCGATCAACTCCTTGCCCGTGCCGGATTCGCCGACGATGAGCACGTTGGCGTCCGACTTGGCGACCGATTCGATCGTCTCATAGATGGTCTGCATCTGCCGCGAAGCGCCTATGATATTGAAATATTCGGCGCGCGTTGAGAGCTGGCGACGAAGGCTCTCGCTTTCGGCCATCAATTCGCGGCGTTCGAGCGCCTTCTCGACGAGCGGCTGCATCTGCTCGTAGTCGAAGGGTTTCTCCACGAAGTAGAAAGCCCCCGCCTTGATGGCCTCCACCGCGCGCGCCACCGTGCCGTAGCCCGTGACGACGATCACCTCGGTCGCCGGGCGCGCATCCTTCATGTGGCGCAAGACCTCAAGGCCGTCCATGTCCGGCAACTGTAGGTCGCAGATCGCCAGGTGATGTCCGCCACGGTCGAACTGTTCGATGGCCTCGGCTCCGGTGGCCGCCGTATCCACCGTATATCCCTCTTCGCCCAGATTCTGCTTCAGCGAATCGGCCATCATCGGCTCGTCATCAACCACCAGAATGCGTGCGTCTTTATGTTGCAACTTTTCTCAAACCCCCCTCAAGTTAAGGGATGAGGGCCGCAGGGTGGAGGGATGAAAGAATAATTATTCACGTCGAGCAATCACTCTTTTATCCCTGCGGCCCTCATCCCTTATCCTTCTGTTTTACTCTCTCGTCCTCTTGTTTTACCGGCAGACGAACTCGCAGGAGCCCTGCGTCGGGCGCTGCTTCTCCGCCGTGCGCGGCGATTATCCTGGCGGCCAGCGACATTCGCAGCGCATCGCTGCCGACGAAGGAACGGAACGGATCGATGCCGTCCGTTAACTTCACGCCGCGCCATTCGACCACCGCCGTCTGGCGGGCGGGCGTCTCTTCGCGCCGCAGGTAGATTAGCAGCGCGTCGTTATCCTCGGCGCGTCTGAGCCCGATAGCGCCCGCCGTGATCGTCTTTAAAGCCTCGCCGATGGCGAGCGGGTCGAACTCGCCTTCGAGCGCGTCGGCTTCAGACTCAATGCGCAGGCTGGCGGTCGGTGCTGCTGCGGCGGTGGCGGCGTCGCCCGTCGCTATCGTCGTCAGTATTTTGACGAGGTCGACGCGCGGCTGGCGGCGCAGTTCTATGGGGCGGCCATAACGCACCAGCGCCGTCATGTCGGCCGCGGCGCGCTCCAACCCGTTTATTAATTTAATGATCGTCTCCTGCTCATCGGCCGGTCGGTCGCTCTTCTCCATGCGCTTGCGCAGGAATGTGGCATAAAGTTTGAGACCATTTAACTGGTTTTTCAGGTCGTGAACGATTTGGACGGACGCTCGCCCGAGTTCCTGTAGGGTGTTAATGTCCTGTATTTCCGATATTAACGGCTTCATATTGCTCACGAACCCTCGCGCCGAGAACGCCCCGGACGCCGATTTCGCGCAGCTTCCGGCGAGCGCGCGTGTATGGATAGAGCCCAAAAAGGGCGGCTTTTAGTGTCGCGTTTCGATGCGGCATCTTAACAAAAAAAAGCACCGTATGCTAGTCATGCAGCGGATTGTGCGCTTTTGGAGAAATCTGTTAAGTTATCGCGCGGCGCAAATCCGAAACGGGTAGAGGTGAATGACCGAGGTGAACAGCAATGGCGCGCTGCCGACCATTATGGTGGTCGAGGATTTTGAAGATAACCGTTTTATGATGAGACGGTTACTGGAAATGAGCGGGTATCACGTGCTGGAGGCCGTCAACGGCGAGGAGGCCGTCGAGATCGCCAGACGCGAGCGCCCGAACCTGATCCTGATGGATTTAAGCCTCCCGCTTCTGGACGGGCTGGCCGCCACGCGCCGCATACGCCAGGAGGCGTCTCTGCGCGACGTGCCGATTGTGGCCGTTTCCGCTCATGATACAGCCGATTTTCATGCCGACGCGCTTGCCGCTGGCTGTAACGACTACGTCACCAAACCGATTGATTTCGACCAGCTTGAGGCTCTTTTAGGAAAACTCCTGCCCAAAAAGTAAGGCGCGCGCTCTGGCCCTTGCGCGCGCCGAGCGGCCCTCTCCTCTCATGCCCGAACGATTCATCACATTAATAAGACGTTACGACGGGGCCATCATAAGCGCCTGGATGGACGAGCTTTACAGAGATCAACGGACGGAATTGCCCGCCCGCCTCTCCTACGGGCAGCTTGTCGATCATCTTCCGGAGCTTCTGGAAGAACTGGCCCACCTGCTCGACGCCGGGGCGAGCGATGTCGAAATCCTGGAAGCGACGAGACGTTTGCGTACACACGCCCAAGTCCGTTTTCATCAGGGTGTACTGATGGATGAACTGGCACGCGAGTTGATGTTTTTACGCAGGGTAATTGAGGATTTTCTGTGGCGCGAAAGCGCGAGCGTCGTCGAGGGCGATCTGCGGGAGCTGCGCGATGCGTTGCGGCGCGCGAACCGCTTTATGGACGAGATGATGGCGCAAGCGCTGGTGATTTACGCCGCCTCGTTGCGGCCACCCGTGGAAACGCGCAGTTCCGTGTGGCCCCCGCCGCGCCGCCGCAAAACGGATTTTACGGAGAGCGACACGTGATGATTCGTCCCCAAAGACGAACGCCATTCCTACGTAGCGTACGCACCAAGCTATTAATAATGCTTGCCGTGCTCTCTCTGCCCCTGCTCGTCCTGAGCCTCTATCAATTGAACAACTATCGCCGGAGCCTGAACGACCAGGCGACCACCATCGCGTACATAGAGAGCAATGCCGTCACGGGCGCGCTCGCCTCCTGGCTCGACGATCACAGAGAGTTCGCCGCGCCGACCGATACTTTCTCGGAACCCGAAGCGCGAAATCTCTACGCCTACTTGCAGCAGAACACGGCCTCCAGCACAGACTCCGTCATCATAGTCTTGGATGCCCACGGCCACACGGTGCGAAACCCTTCCGGGGCTGGGCCCATTCCGGCGACAAACGATCTTTCGACCGAGGCGCGGCGCTCCACCTGGAGCGACGGCGTCGCGCGACTGACGAACCTGAGACGCGTCGAGCCCTGGGGTTGGAGCGTCGTCGTCGGCGTCCCCGTGGCGGAAAATACGAGCGCGGGACAATCCGTGATCCTGCTTGCGGCCACCTGGGCTTTCACCCTGATGGCCTCGATACTGCTCGGCTTCTGGGCGGTCGGACGCTTCACCAAGCCTTTACGAAAACTGGCGGCGTCGGCCTCCACGCTCGGCGAAGGACAGTTGCAGGAGCGCGTCGCCGTCGAGACGCAGGATGAAGTGGGAGCGTTGGCCCAAAACTTCAATCTCATGGCCGGGCAGCTTGAGAACAAGTTCAGGGAGCTACGGACGCAGGGCGCGTTTATAGAAGAGGTGCTCGACGGCCTTCCGCTCGGCGTCGCCCTGCTGGATGCGAGCCTCATCGTGTGCCAGGCCAATCCGACCTTCGCGCATTTCGTAGGGCGCGACGCGCACGCTCTCACGGGGCGCGGCGTCTACGAAGCGGCCGCCGGGCTCGCCGTCCTCAGCGATGTCGTCGAGGACGTGCGCCGCTCGCGCAAGCCTTTCGTCGCCTACGGCCTGCCGCTCAATCTGGTGGCGCGCCGCACGCGCTCGGCGGACGCGGACGAAACCGACGGCACAAACTTCTGGGACGTGACCATCTGGCCCGTGATGGAGAGAAGCGCGGGCCGTGGCGATCTGCTGCTCATACTGTCGGAGGTCTCCAAGCGCGTGCGGGCCGAGAAACTGGCGACCGCCGCCTTCGCTTCCGAGCGCACGCGCGCCGCCGAGCTTGAGAGCGTGATTAACCAGATGAACGAGGGCGTGATTATCATAGACCGCCACATGCGCTACAAGATCAACCCGGCGGCGGCCGAGATCATCGGTCGCAAGCGGAGCGATTTTCGCGATTACGCGAAGGGTCTCATCACCGACATGTCTTTGCGCGACATGGAGGGCCGCGAGCTTGCGCCGGAGCAGACGCCGATCATGCGCGCCCTTGAAAGGCGCGAACAGGTATCGGGCGAGCAGTTGAAGATAGCCCGGCCCGACGGCGAAGAGCGCGTCATCGCGCTGTCTGTGACGCCGCTCACGGGTGAAGACGGCCAGAAGGAGGGCGCTGTCGCCGTCTTCCGCGACATTACGGAGAACGTCAGGCAGCATGACGAGCTGGTGGCTGCGTATGATCGCCTGCGCGAGCATGACCGATTGAAGACCGCGTTTGTCTCGAACATTACGCACGAGCTGCGCACGCCCCTGAACGTCATCATAGGTTTGTGCCAGTTGCTCGTGCGCGACCGCGAGTTGCCGCTCGCTCCGCTCCAGGGCGAGGCCGTGATGCGCATGGAGCGCAACGCGCGCTCGCTGCTCGAACTTGTAAACGACCTGCTCGATTATTCAAGGCTCGAAGCCGGGCGCGCGGCGCTTCACCTGGAAAACGTCAACGTGTCGGAAGTGATCGGCTCGATCATAGAGGATTACACCTCGGAGGCGAAAGACAAGCGCATCGGTCTGCACGCGGAAGTGTCGCCGGAGCTGGGCGAGGTGTTGACCGACAGGCACAAGCTTGAGCAGGTGCTCTCGAACCTGATCGGCAACGCCGTCAAGTTTACATCCGTCGGCGGCATCAAAATCACGGCAGCGCCGCTCGACGAAGAGCGCTGGTTTCTGGAAGTCACCGATACGGGCATAGGCATCTCGAACGACGCGCTGACCTATATCTTCGACGAGTTCCGGCAGGTGGACGACCGCCTCGCGCGCTCCTACGGCGGGACGGGCCTGGGGCTGGCGATCACGCGCAAGATCGTAGAGCTTCTGGAAGGCGACATCAACGTTACGAGCGAGCCCCACGCGGGCAGCCGCTTCCGCATCAGTTGGCCGCGAAAGGTGCGGCAACGCACCGGCACAGGCTCGCTCGTGGAAAAGAGCGTGCCCGAACCCGTCGAGATCAAAGACTTGCGCTGGCGCGCTCGTTAGTGATAAGAGAGAAAGACGACCTTTTCAGCCAAAGCTTCGGAAACGCCCAGTTTCCGGGATGCCCGCCGGGTATTGACGGGAGAGAGCGAGCCTCCGACTCGAAGGCGAAAGGGTCGGTCAATCAAAGAGGTACGTCAAAAGATGGCTTCGCCGGAACCGAGAAATGACGAAACCGATGCGTCGCGCCGCACTATCTTTCTGGTCTTCGGTATCGTCTCCGCAATCCTGATCGCGGGTCTGCTGTACTGGATGACGCGCCCCAGCACGAGCGTCGGCGACGCGCCGCAGCGGCTCGAAGGCGCGCTCCGTCCCGGCTCGCCCGAGTTCGAGCAGTACAAGTCGAAGATCGTGCTCGATAAACCGGAGGCGACCGAGGCGACGCGCCCCATCGGCGACATAGTGATGACTCTTTCAACCACGGTTCGCAACTTTACGGGGCGCACGATCAGCGGACTGGAGATCTACGCGGCGGTCGTAGACTCGCAGGGCAAGCCTGTCAAGGAGCGAACTCTGGTCGCCGTCCCGAGCCGCCGGACGGGCCAATCGGAGCTTGACCCGAACCGGACGCTTGAAGTCCCTGTCATGCTCGAAGGGATGAGCAAGGAAGACGACCGCGCCAACATAGTCATGGACGTGGCCGCCATCAAGTTCAGGTAGGGAGAAGAGACGCGACTCTTTTTATCTTCTCAGGGCCCGCATCTTCACTCATCTATTTTTGAGGGCGCGCTGTGCGGTCTTTCTCTCTTTTTTGCATCGGGTCGCTGCGACGCTCTCTTTCATCGACCCGTTGATGGCAACCGCATGTTCCTCAGTTGAGCCTTCTGACCGTCACGCCGGAGGGCGGGCGAAACTCGAAGGCGTCGGCGGGCGCGACCCAATCCTCGCGCACGTTGGATAAAGAGATTTCCGAAACCGCGCCCGCTTCGTCGATCATCCTGAGCTTTGAAATCCTACCGTCGGCGAAGACCTCTAAAAAAATCTCGCGCAGGCCCGACGCGCTGCCGCGCGGAACCAGACGGAGCGCGCGCAGGTCTGAAGGTGCGCCGCCGTCGCCCCCCTTTTCGACTAGAGTGATCGAGCGGAACAATCGTCGCAGGTTCGAGCCGCCCAGAAGAAAGAGGAAGGGGAAGCGCGCATCGGCGACTCGATCAGCGCTGGCGTGCGTCGCCTCGCGGTCTGCCGGGACATAGAGCCAGACCTCACGCTCGTTGACTATAAAGAGCTTGCCGGGCCTCGGGTCATACTCCCAGCGCATTCGTCGCGGGCGTGCCAGAAAGATGCGGCCCCGTTCACGCCGCGTGCGCAGGCCCGCTCCGCTATGGACTTGCTCGAAATCCGCCGCCAGCCCGCGCATGCGCCCGTAGCGCGTCTCGATCAGCTTTATCAGCCTTTCCACTTCGCCCTGCTTTGGCGGCGTCGAAGACCCGTAAGCCGGGACTGGAAAAAGATGGATGCAGAGAAAGAGCACAGGGAGCACGAGCGACGCGGCCCCGACCGCCCCTTTTTTCCGGCGCTTTGGCATCTCCTCTTCTTTCAGTCCTCGCGCATGAACAGTTCTTCGAGCGATTGCTTGACGGGCTGGACTGAGACGAGCCTTCCGCTCGCGCGTCGAAGGGCCACGAGCGCTGCGTCCACATCCTTTTCGTCGGCGACTTCGATACGCGCACCGCCGGGCGTAGAGCTGACCTGCGAGCTTTCCAGCGGCGGCAGGTATTGGCGAAGGGTTTCGGCGTCCGCTCCGGCGGCGACGATCTCTATGCGAGGGGCTTCGCCTCCGGCGCGCTCGCGCAACTCTTCGAGGCGTCCGGTATGGGCCAATCGCCCGCGCCTCATAATCGCGACGCGGTCGCACAGCACCTCTATGTCGGAGAGAATGTGCGAGCACATAAAGACGGTCTTGCCCTCGGTGCGCAAGGACGCGATGAGGTCGCGCACCTGTCGGCGGCCGATGGGGTCTAGGCCGCTCATGGGCTCGTCCAGAAAAACTATAGAGGGATCGTTGACGAGCGCCTGCGCGAGCCCGACGCGCTGCAACATGCCCTTGGAGAATTTGCGAAGCTGTTTGTCCCAGCTCTTTTCGTCCAGGTGAACGCGCGCCAGAAGCTCCCGCGTCCGCCCCGCGCGCTCCCGACGGTTATAACCGAACAACTCGGCGCAATATTCCAGAAACTCGCGCGCCGTCAGGTAATCATAGAAGTAAGGATTTTCCGGAAGATACCCGATGCGCGCGTGCATCGACACGTCATTGATGTCTCGGTCGAGTATACGCGCGCCGCCTTCGGTCGGATAGATAAGGCGCATCAAGAGCTTGAGCGTGGTGGTTTTTCCGGCGCCGTTCGCGCCCAGAAAACCGAAGATTTCGCCGCCCTCGACCGCAAGCGACAGGTGGTCGAGCGCTCGCACCCGCCGCTTACGAAGAAAGCCGACCTCGTAATCCTTCGTTAGATTTTCGATCTCGACAACCGCAGACATGCTTTTAATTATGAACCGGGGACGGCAGCAATGATGAACGGAAAATCCTGCTCTCTTCTATTCATCCTTTCATTATCCCCGGCTCATCCTTTCATTTATATGGGACTTGGGAGCGCCCGCTCAGATCAACGTCGCAACCCCCTTTGACCAGTACGTAGGGCGTATCCGAGGGGTCGAGCGGAGCGCCCCGTTCGTCTAACCTGAAGCCCGCCGCGCGCAGGAGCACCGCCACGTCCTTCCATGTTTGCGCGCAGCCTCCGGTGCGCGCGGCATAGAGGTTCAGAACCCTGCGTATCGCTTCACGCTCGTCCAGGGAATCGAGCTGCATCAAACGCCGCACGGCCATCTGTTTGACTTGCTCATCATTCGATTGCTCGTACATGCGTTGGTACATCTCGCGGGCGGTCGTGCGGCTTCCGCCCTCTGCCGCGACGCGCGCGCCCATCGCCGTCATCCACGGCGGAGCATCGGGCAGACGCGCGCCCTCGCCGTAGATGACGCTCGCCCTTTGATAGTCGCCGCTCTGCCAGTAGATGTAGCCCAGGTGATGATAGAGACGCCACTCGGAAGGATTGGCAATGATCCCTTTCTGCAAAAGCCTGACGGCGGCGCTCGGGTCTATCTCCGGCAGCACCACCGCGCCGTACTCGTAGGCCGCCATGAACTGCGGGTCGAGCGTCGTCGTCGTATCCAGCAGAGGATAGAGCAGGCGCAAATCGAGCGAGCCCAGATCATCCAGTTGAGCCTCGCCTTGCTCGCTCTCGCGCCTGATAATCTTGCGCCCCACGTATTGCAGCGCGCGCATCCAGTACCAATCGGCGACCAGCCCGTTAAACCCGAGACTCGCGCGCCGCGCCGCCGCCCCCGTCAGGTACAGCTTCTCCTCTTCGAGCGCGACGTTCGGCGGCGGACGATGCGCGTCCATCCAGCGGCTCAGGCCAAAGACGGCCGCCATCCCCAGCACTATTACCATTGCGAGCGCCAGGGTTTGCCGCCCCGACGTTGCCGCGCGCCGCTCACCTCTATGATCTTTGATGGGATTCATCACTTGAAATTGCGGCGATTGAAGATGAGCGTGGCGGCAGAGAGCAGCACCACGTTGTAGAGGACGGCGTAAATGATCGCACCCAGAAGAGCCGAAGGCGTCGGGGTGTGCCCGTAAGCGGCTGGCGTCATGAAGCTATAGTTCGAGAGGTTCGGCAGCAGGTAATAAAGCGCACCGAAGAGCAGACGCGCGCTCGTCGTCCCCATGGAGGCCGCGAACGAGCGCAGGTCGGCGCTGAAATGACCTATGATGAAGACGAAGAAGGTCAATAGCGCCGAGAGCGCAGGCGTCGAGAAGGAAGAGAAGAGAAGCGCCACGGCCGTCAGAATCGTCAGCTCCAGATAGATCAGGAGCACCGCGGGCCAGATGCTCAGCGCGAGGGGATTCCACCCGCCGCGCACGTAGATGAGCGCGAGCGTTATCCCGAGGCCCATCACCGCGACGTTCAGGAAGAGCGTCAGGCAGAGACCCAAATATTTGCCGACCAGGAACTCGCCGCGCCCGACCGGCTTCGAGAAGATGGCGTAGACCGTGCGCCGCTCGATCTCTTTGTAGACGAGCCCGACGCCGACAAAGATGCTGATGAAGGTTCCGAACAGCAGCATCGCGCTCAGGCCCAAATCGACGATGATCTTCGGCTCCTGTCCCGCCGATAGCTCGCCGACGAAGATGGCGACCACCACCAGGCCCAGAACGAACAGCACCAGGTTATAGAGCACGCGGTCACGCACCGCCTCGCGGAAAGCATTACGCGCAATCGTCAGAATGCGACCCGTACGCGTGCCGCGCACAACACCTGAGGCGGCCGCGCCTGCCTGCGCGTTCGGCGGCGGCGCATCCACACCGTCGCGCGCCGCTCCTTCTTCTCGCTCTGAAACGCTCGCCACGGGCTTACTCATCACAGTTTCGACTCTTGAGAAACCGACCCCGTCCTGGCCCATCAACGCGGCGGGCCCGGCGTCCGAATAATAGCATAGCTCATCGTGTTCCACGTTTTTGCGCCTCGTCATATTGGCTCTCTACGATGCTGTGTTACTATGGGCCGCGTTAGGAGACGGCTCAGACGCGAGTGAAACGAGCGACCCAAGACCGATCTGCCGCGACGAGCGCGATTCTGCTTGTCTGGGCCGCGTCGCTCATCGTCGCGTTCATGATGTTTCGCTCCTCGGACGTAGGGCGGTTGCCCTCGCTCGCCTCATCTTTTTTCCGATCTCTCTCAGCATCTTCTTTATTCGGCACGTCGGGTCTCGCCAACAGCGCCGTCGCCATTCTCATCGCCGCCCTGATCGTTCTCTCCTGGTACGGGCTCGGCCATCTGCTCCTCCTCAGCCTCGCACGAAGGCTTCGCTCGGTCGCCGTCGAAGCTGACGAAACGCGGTCGATGGCGTTCGATGTGGCCGTGACGTGCGCGCTCGGGGCGGGCGCGTGGTCGCTCCTTTGGTTCGCGCTCGGTGCGGTCGGAGCCTATAAAAAAGGCACGGCATTGGTCGCGCTCCCGGTGGGCCTCGGCCTCTTCGCGCTGGCTTTGCGGCGAGGCCGTCTCGCGCACGAGCAGCAGCAGCCGGGGCGAAGCGTTGAGGTGGCCGACGCTCCGGCCCGCGCGGCGCTCTTTCTTATTATCTTCGCGTGCGCGCTGGCGCTCGTGGCGGCGCTCGCACCCCCGACCGCCAAGGACACGCTGCTCTATCACATCTCTCTTCCGAGAGCGTTCATCGCCGCCGGTGGCTTCACCGACGTGCCCTACAATATTGCAAATTTCCTGCCACTTGGAGCGGAGATGCACGGCGTCTGGGCGATGCTGCTGGGCGGGTTCGTCGGCGAGCGAACGGCCGAGGCGGCCTACGGCGCGACACTGTTCGCTTTCTTTCCTCTGCTCGTGGCATTCGTCTACGGCTGGGCGCGGCAGCGTGGACTTGATCGAGCATGGGCAATAATCGCGGCCCTTTTGATCGCCTCTATCCCGACCGCATATTACGTCGCCGCCAGCGGCTACATAGACCTCGCGCTTTCGCTCTACACGGCGCTGGCCGTTCAGGCGCTTGCGCGCTGGTCTACCACTCTTGATGACGAACAACTCGTGCGGGCGGCGCTCGCCCTGGGCTTCGCGCTCGGCATTAAGCTGACGGCCATCTTCGTAGTCCTGCCGCTGGCGTTGATCGTGCTTCTGCGGGCGCGGCAGGCGCAAGAGGGCTCAGCGGGCGACGGCGCGAAGACCAGCGCGAGGGGCGGAATGAGGGGCAGAGCGAGGGGCGCGTCCCATGTGCGACGGATCGTGGTTGGCGGACTCGGCGCGCTGCTCCTTGCGTGCGTGGTGGCGAGCCCCTGGTATATCAGGACGTGGGCCCGGACGGGCAGCCCTGTTTTTCCGTTCTATTTAAATATCTGGAAGGGAAGCGCGCCGGGCTGGGACGCGGAGCGCTCTTTGATGTTTCAGGAGATCAATTCCTGGTACGGAGGGCAAGAGAAGAATGCCCTGAGCTATCTGGCCGCGCCCGTGCGTCTCTCGTTGATGGGCCAGCCCGATCAGCCCGCCTATTATGACGGCGTTATCGGCGTCGCGTTTCTCTTCGGCCTGCCGCTCGTCGTCTGGGCCTGGTGGCGCTCAAGGCTCGATGCCGAGTTGAAGATAGCGGCGGGCGTCTCCGCGATGCTCTTTATCTTCTGGCTCTTTTCAAGCGAGCAGGCGCGATACCTTTTGCCCGCGCTCCCGGCCCTGGCGGTGGCGGTGGCCGCCTCCTCCGTCTCGACGGCAGACGGGAAGAAGGCGAAGAACGCGAGCCGCGTTTTGAAATGGACGCTTCTTTGTGTGGGTGTGGCCGGAAGTTTGACGACGCTCGCGTGGTTCGTCGAGCAGAATCCCTTGCGCGTCGTGCTGGGCGGCGAGACCCGGCGCGATTACCTCTCGCGCCGACTTGATTACTATCCTTATTACGAGCTGGTCAATTCCACCCTGCCCGCCTCGGCTCGCGTCTGGCTCATCAACATGCGGCGCGACACATACTATATCGAGCGCCCCTACTTCTCCGATTACATGTTCGAGGATTACACGATCAAGAGATACGTCGAGGAGGCGGACACGGCGGCGGCCGTTCGAGCCCGCGCGCGCGCTGCCGGTATCACGCACCTGCTGGTTCGCCATGACGTGTTGCTCGATTATGCACGCTCGCCAATCGTCGATGACCGTCGCTCGCGCGCGCAGAACATGGAGAAGATGAGGATTCTGCAAGCCTTTTTGACGGAGGGCACAAAGGTTATACGCAGCGACGAACGATTCATGCTGATCGAGCTGCCGCCCGTTTGAGAGAGCGCGCGCGTATGTGTTTGCGAAGCTGTCGCGTCGAAGAAGGTGGACGGGTCTCACAAAAAAAGATGCGAGGGCGCGCTCGCTGTGAGCGCGCCCTCGCAAGGGTAAAGCATCAAATCTCGATTGGCTTAGTTGCCGATGAACTTGATGTCGCCGGTCGGCGTGTCGATGTCAGACGCAGCGAAATCGCCGGTCAGGGTCTTGGCATCAACGACGAAGTTGCCGCTCTGGTTGATACCGAATCTGCGCGTACCGGTCTGCGTGATACCGGCTGTGGCCTGCGCCGGAACTGCCGTGGCGCGGAACAAAGCGGGGGAAGTAACAGCACCGGTCGTCGCATCGAGCGTCGCGTTGGTCGGCGTCATTGAGAACTTGTAGCCGCTCTTGGCCTTGCCAGCCAACTGCGAATCGATCAACTGAACCGCTTTGAGGTCGTCGAAGTCGCCGTAGTTGCCGTTGCCGGAGGTGGCCTGATAGGTGGCCTGGCTGCTGTGCAGGGTACGCATAGAGGACTGTGCGGAACCTTCGTTGGCAGCGCGGCGCGAAGCGAGGAGGTTAGGGATAGCGATGGCGGCGATGATGCCGATGATCGCAACCACGATCAATAGCTCGATCAGGGAGAAGCCTTTTTGGCCTTTGGTCGTTTGCATTTCTTTTCGAGTGCTCCTTAAAGTGAAGGGTAAAGTTTTGAAAAGTACTCGCGCCATCGGACGGGGCGTCTCAGGCTCGCATGCCGCGCAGCGCGCGTCGTCATCACCATTCTCACATTACAAAACTTGTGCCACGAATGGCTGCGCGCCGCTTTTCTTTGAAAACCCGCATGTTTTCGCGTCAGACGACGCAAGAGCGGTTTTGGGTGACGAAGGGCGGCGGGCGGCGCAACCCTATTAATGACAAATTACGTCAGTCGTTAAGTGACGGAATACGTCAAATGGCGGGAAGAGAGAGAGTGGTTTCGGGAGAATCAAAGTGCACGCGGGCAGGACTTATTTGAGCGGAGAACTGGTCTCGTCGGCTGCCGCGCCCGACTTGACGTAAATGATGCCGCTGGCGTTCATGTAAAAGTGCTCTGAGATGGTCGGCTGATAGAGCGGCGTCGCCGTCGCGTAGTAATTCAAAACCGGGTCGGCGTCCGTCTTGACCTCGAAAACATAGTTGCTCTTTTGTCCGGCGCCGAGATGACCATCATAAATATAACCGGCGGCGACCAAGCCCGAAAGATCGGAATATTTGGCATATAACGTCCGGTAAGAGACCTCGCCAGAATGAATCATGCGAAGCGAGCTGATGGCCGAGGCCGCGTTGGCGGGCTGCTTGGCGCGCTCCAGGTAGGGGATTGAGATTGCGGCGATGATGCCGATGATGACGACCACGATCAGCAACTCGATCAGTGAGAATCCTCTTTGCGCTTCATCCTGCGATCTACGTGAGTTGGTCATACCTGTTTCGCTTTCCCGCGCTCTCTATTCTGGAAGTATCTTGCCCGTGAAATTGGCGGACATCCTGGAAAGCAGTGTGCAAGACGTATGCCAGTTGAGTAGGCCGAAGCCGCCGGGCTTAAAACGGGAGAGACTGGTTGCCGTACCTTTAGCGTTGGCCGACACGGACGAGGCCGCTAACCTGCGGCGCGCGTCGGGAGATTTCGTGGCGCGGGCGAGAAGAGTTTCGGAGGAGGGGAAATCATCGGCGCTGACGGTTTGAGACGACCATCCCTCGCCGCGTTCTCCATAGCAGCCCTCCTGCTCTTCGTGGCGACGGGTTGCAGGCGTGGCCCGGCCGAAGAGCAGAGCGCCACAAGGGAGATCAACGTCGCGGCCGCCGCCAATCTCTCGGATGCTTTCAACGAGCTGGCAAAACAGTTCACGGCACGCACCGGGATTCGCGTCGTCTACAGCTACGGCGCGACAGCCGAGCTTGCGAAACAGATTGAGAACGGCGCGCCCTTTGACCTCTTCGCGGCCGCCGACGTGGAGCACATAGACCGGCTCAATCGTCAGGGATTGCTTGTGCCCGGCACAGCCGCGCTCTATGCGCGCGGACGATTAGTCCTTTGGACGCCGCCGACGAGTCGCGTCCAGCTTAACAGCATCGAAGAGGTTCGGCGCGCCGAAGTCGAGCGCATCGCCATCGCCAAGCCGGACGTGGCGCCCTACGGCCGCGCCGCCCTGGAAACTTTACGCGCGCTCAACCTCTGGAATGACGTTGAATCCAAAATCATCTACGGGCAGAACGTCACACAGGCCAGGCAGTATGCGGCGACGGGCAACGCGGAAGTGGCCTTCATCCCGCGCTCGCTGGTCAGAGCGGGCGAGGGACAGTCTATTGAGGTGGACGAGCGCCTTCACCAACCGATCAACCAGTCTCTGGCCGTCATCAAGGCATCGGGCAAACAGGAACCGGCGCGCCTTTTCACGCAGTACGTCCTCGGCCCGGAAGGGCAGGCGCTGCTAAAACGCTACGGATACGAAAGCGCAGCGACGAGCGATAAGTGACTTTACGCAAAGGAGATGATAACCGTCTCGCTCGCCATCTTTCATTCCCTGGCGCTCTCTCCTCATCACTCCTAATCACTTCATTGTTTCCACCTTCAAGTCATGGCCGTCCGTGCTGACGGTGACGGTTCCGCGCTCTCCGGTCGTCAAAACCTCAGCGCCGCCTGCGCGCCAGCGTGTGAGGACTTCCGGGCGGGGATGGCCGAAGGGCGAGGTGAGACCTACGGGGACAATGGCTATGGATGCGCGTGTCGCCGTCACGAAACTTTGCGTCGAGGATGTTTTGCTTCCGTGATGCGCGACCTTGACGAGATCGCTGTGAAGATCGTCGCGCGTGGCTAGGATCGCGCCTTCGGCCCTGCTTTCGATGTCTCCCGTCAGGAGAAACGTCCTCTCGTGAAGGCGTAGGCGCAGCACTACGGAGTCGTCATTGTTTGAAGGCGCATCGAGACCATCGCTGCGCGTGGGCCAGAGCACGTCGGCTACGACCGCGCCGAAGCGCAGGCTATCGCCGCGTCCGACGAGAAGCACGGGCACGCCTTCGTCGCTCATGACGGAGGCGAATCGCGCGTATTCGGGGTCGGCGCGCGGCGCGCGGGCGACGAGCGCGGCCCGTACCTTGAAATTGCGCGCGACATCGCTCAAGCCATCTATGTGATCCGAGTCGGCGTGCGTCGCCAGTATATAGTCAACGCGGTCGAGCCCGCGCCACCATAAGTATTCCGAGACGACCGCTTCGCCTATGCTGCGCTCGTCACGCTCGAACGGGTGGCCGTCGCCTTCTTCGACGCCCGTGCGTCTTTGAAAACCGGGTCGGCCGCCGCCGTCTATCAGTAGCGTCGTCCCGTCCGGCATCGTGACGAGCGCCGCATCGCCCTGACCGACATCGAGAAAATCGACGCGCAGTCTTCCGTCGGCTCTTCCGGCGCTCAGCGGGTGGGCCAGGATGATGCCGAGCAGGATGATTAAAGCTAAAGCGGCCCATCCCGCCACGGCGCGCCCCGTGGCTCTCTCTTCATCAACAGCCAGCGGCGGTCGTAAAGGGTTCCAGCGTGCGAGGGCCAACGTAAGGAACGCGAGTGGCAGGTAATAGAGGGCGTAGATGGAGGCGGCGCGGCCCGCGTACTCCGGCAACCGGACGGAGGCGACGTGGGCACGGATGAACGGATCGGCGCTGTGAATCATCAGCCAGCCAGTCCATTCGGCAAGATGGATGAGCGGCGCGGCCAACTGTGCGCTCAGTTGAGATACGAAGAGCGCCGCGAGCGCGACTATGGAGAGCGCCGCCATCAGTAGGCCGACCACTATGTTCAGGAACAGGGAGGCGAGCGACAGGCGATGAAAATAGAGTATGAGAAGCGGCAGCAAACCCAACTGCACGCTCGCCGAAACGAGGAGCGCAGAGACGGCATATCTCAGGAGGCGCTGCACATGAAGCTGCTCTAAGCGCGCCGCCCACGCCGTCTTGAAAAGGCGATACTGGTAGACGGAGCGTGCCATTTCGCGCGCCCACTCCTTCTCGCTCCAGAAGAGCGTCTCGCCGAGCGCGCGCCACCAGCGCGGGCCGAGTGGCGGATAGGGCGTCGCGCGAGTGGGCCGCCAGCCGCCCACCTCTTCCAGGCTTTTCAGCAGCGGCCAGGCCAGGGTGACAATCATCAATACGGAGAGAAACGTCAATTGAAATGAGGGGTCGAACAGGTCGCTCGGACGCCACACGAGCAGTATGAGCGCGGCCCCGCCGAGCGCATTGAGACTACTGCTCGGGCGATTGAGGACGGGCGCGAGCGCCACTATGGTAAACATCAGCGCCGCGCGCACCACCGCTGGCTCGGCGCCCACGGCCAACACGTAGGCCCACAGAAAGAGCATCACCGTGATGAACTGCCAGCCACGTCGCTTCGTCAGCCGCCGCACGAGCAGCATCACGAGCGCGCCGATAAATGTGATGTGCAGGCCGCTGATGACGAGTACGTGGAACGTACCACCGGCGCGAAAGCGTTCGGCGGCCCCGCGCGAGAGCCCGTAACGATTGCCGAGCAGGGCCGCATTCAAGACGCCCGCCGTCTCGGCCGAAAACCCCTGCTCGATCTCGGCCAGCAGACGCGCTCGCCATTCGTAGAGCCACGCGAGCGGCAACAGCACACGCTCGTCGTCCAGCCTTTCGACCAGCAGCGGGCTCTTGATCGTGCCCGTCGCATCGAATCCTCGCTCGGCCAGATACTCCGTCAAAGAAGAGACGCCTGGGTTTCGGAATCTCTCCCGGCGGCTGAGCGCGGTCATAACGCGCAGGCGAGCGCCGTAGCGCAGCTCCAGCTCCTCGTACTCGGCCCGCGTCGCGCGATCAATCACACGGGCCGCAAGCCAGACCGTCCCGGAAGCCTCGCGCTCCGTCTCTTTGCGCCTGAGCTTTTCAACCCGGAGGGTAAGATAAAAGCTGTCGGGCGCGGGCTCCGGCGGGCCCACGAGTACGCCCTCTATCTCCAACGGTTCGTCCGGCGCGATCATCCCATCATCTATTAATCGTTCGACGCGATCCGGGGCGACGCCCCGCCTTTCGAGCCCTGCGAGCACAGCCCCCGCGCCGCAGAACGCGAGCACGATGAGCAGCGTGGCCCATCCCGTATGTTGCCGGATGAAGAAGAGAAGGGCGAGCGCCAGGGAGAGCGCCGAGCACCCCAGAACAAACGGCAGAGCCGCGCCCGAAAGACGCGCCGAGAGGATTCCGGCGGCGAAGGCGAGCGCGAGAAGCGCCAGCGGGTGAGCAGCGAAAGGCGGTCGGGTGGAAACCGCTTGAGACATTATCTTTTAACTGTGGCCTGTTCGGCCTTTTCTCATTTGAAAGAGACAGATATGCAACCCTTCACACAAAAGCGTTGCACGGCTTCTTGGGAGGCTTTACGGTAGAGACCTTTTATACCAACACGGTTTGGCGAGTCAATCAACTTTAGAATCAGTTTTTGAATCTTCGATCAAATAAGATCACAGTAATGTGCATCAATCTGGCGTGCCCGCTCGAAGGGGCGCTACAATGCGCTCTTATCAATCGCCGCGAGGGTTTGGCGGGCGTTGATCGTTCGGTCGAGCATTTGAATAGTTCGATGGTGGGCCCACGAGGCGGCTGAGGGCTGCATGAGAACGCGAAAAATCCTGGCCTGGTCGGTACACTTATACACGGCGTCGGGGCTCGTGGCGGCGGCGATGATGGCCGTGCTGATCGTGCGCGGCGGGGACGAATCGTTTCGCTGGGCGTTCGCGCTGATGCTGCTGGCGACCTTCATCGATTCGACCGACGGGTGGCTGGCCCGTCGCGCCAGAGTCAAAGAGGTCATTCCAGGTTTCGACGGTCGTCGGCTGGACGACATCGTAGACTTTCAGACATACACTTCATTGCCGCTGCTGCTCGTCTGGCGCGCCGGGATTCTGCAAGGGGCCGAGCAGTGGTGGCTGCTCTTTCCGCTGCTCGCCAGCGCTTACGGATTCTCGCAGGTCAAGGCCAAGACCGACGACGGGTACTTCCTCGGTTTCCCCTCATACTGGAACGTCGTGGCCTTTTATCTATACATGCTGCGGCCGCCCGCACTGGTATCGCTCCTGCTCATCATCACGCTCTCCCTTTTGACCTTCATCCCGACGAGGTATCTATACCCTTCGCAGCGCGGGCCGTTCAGCCTTCTGACGAGCCTTTTAGCCATTCTCTGGACGGCGCTTCTCCTGATAATCCTCTGGCGCTGGCCTGAGCGGCCGATAGCGTTGACGCTGATCTCTCTAATATTTCCGCTCTACTATATGGGACTGTCCTGGGCGCTCACGCTCCGGCGCTGGCGAAGCGATTAAGGCTTCCCCGGCGCCTGAATTGACGCGGCGCGCTCAAATGGGGCCGACCAGCACACGCCCGCCTTTGATTCGTGTGACATCCTTGCTCGGAGCCACTTCATCTTCGCACAGTTGGCCGGAAACTATCTGCGCGTCGTCGCGGAAATAATCCACCAGCAGTGCGAGCATGCCCGCATCGCCCTCCGACATCTCTGTAAACTGCACGCCGAAGCCGACCCGCCGCAGGATATGTTTGACCTCGCCTTCGAGCAGCATCCAGCGCTCGGTCGGAAGGCGTATGCGAATCGAGATGGTCTGGCCCGCGACCGCCTCCGACCTTGTCTGGACAAAACATCCCCGGGTGCTCAGACTCGTGATCTTTCCGCCGCGCAGGGATTCGCCCGTCCCCCAAAGAATGTATATGGCAGCGTCTATCTCTACGCGCTCTGTTTCTCTTGAATATTCCATAACGCCTGTCGGTGCGGACACCAGCCGGAACGCGGGGCGCGCGGCGCGCCTGCTGCTTCGAGCGCTCGCCCTTGTAAAGGGCGAGGCCGGGCGGCGGCGGCGCGGGCACAAGCTCGTATGATTGCTCTCGCGCGGGGGGCGCTTCTTCGTCGATCAACGATTGTTGCGAAGCCTGGAGCACCTGGCCCCGGCCTGTCGAAGCGCCTCCTTCTCTTCGGCCTTGCGCCTGCGTTCGGCCTCCTTGCGCTCGCGCTCGGCCTGCTTTCGCGCCTGCTTGTCCGTAGTAGCTGCGGAGGAGGTGTTGTTGCCGGTCTGCGCCAGCCCCGGAATCAGGCAGGCGAGAGTAATCGTGATGAGTAGTGTGACCCTGGCAAAGTGTTTCATGGCTGATCCTTTCCTATTGAATTTTCCCGCTTCATATTTCAACCCGTAGATTCCCGGCATCATGCCGATTATGAACGGCGCGCCCACGTCTTGCCCGCGCCCGCCGCAGCAGCCGCCTTTTCCCGCTCCTACGGTGTCTCGCGCGACGCCGTGGCCTCGCCGACCCGCCACGCTTTATAACGCAGCAACAGCATCAAGCCGGGCACGGCGCAGGCGGCGCAGACCAGAAAATATCTCTCCCACCCGCTCATGGAGACGACGGCGGAGTCTTTCGCGCCCGCGCCCAAACTCTTTGCCATAAACCCGCTCAGACTTCCGATGACGATCAGGTTTAAGGCCATCAGGCTGGTGAAAAGAGCATACTGCGTGGCTGTAAAGCGCTTATTGCAAAGACTCATCAGAAAAGCAGTATAGCTGGCCGTCCCCATCCCTATACAAAGGTTTACGGAAGGGATGACCGCCAGAAGTAGCGACGGGCTGCGTCCCGCTCGCGCCAGAAAAAAGAACAGCAGCAGCGACGCTCCCTGAAGCGCTCCCGTCAGGATGAGCGCGCGTCGCAATCCCGTGCGTAGAATAATAGCGCCACCGGCAAGGAATCCGACAATCGTCGCCGCCATGCCCGTCCCGTTATAGATAGCGCCGATCTCCTCTTTACTAAAGCCCAGCTCGACCACGAAAGCCGGAGCCATAGTCGTCGCGGCTACTGTCCCGAGCTTGTAAATGAAGATGAACAGCAGGATTTCAAAAGCGCTGCGGCGACTCAGGAACTCCTTGAACGGCAGTATGACCGCCTCGCCAAAGGTTTGCGGAGGTCTGATACCTATCTCCGGCTCCGGCGCGTAGAGCGTAGCGATGACGCCGACCAGTATCGTCGTCGTCATCAACAGGTACACAAGCCGCCACGAGAGACGGCCCGCGTCTTCCGGACTCAGGGCGAAGCGGGTTTCGCTTATGCGGGCGAGCGCCCCCACCAGAATAATAGCCAGCGTGCCGGAAACCAGCAGGCCCACCCTGTAGCCTGTAACGAAATAGCCCGTGCCGATTCCGTATTCGTCCCGGTCGAGAGCCTCAGTCCTGTAGGCATCGGCCACTATGTCCTGGCTGGCGCTTGAGAAGGCTACCATCATGGCCAACAGGCCCAGCGCGATCAATGACGGTCTCGAATTTATATCCGGGCTCCCGAACGCCATCGCGCTGATGGCGAAGATCAGGGCGACCTGAGAGATCAGCAGCCAACCGCGCCTGCGCCCCAGAAATGGAGGAACGTAGCGATCCATGACCGGAGACCAGAGGAATTTAAAGGCGTAAGGGAGACCGACGACGGATGACAACCCGATCAACTCCACGGGCACTTTCTCGGTCGCCATCCAGACTTTGAAAGTATCCTTCGTCAGCAGCAGGGGAGCCCCGGATGAAAAACCCAGCAGGAGGATGACCGTCATCTTCCGACTCGTGAATAGGCGTAAGAGGGATTTCATCTCCGGCCTCTGAAAAAAGGCGGCGGCACAGGGCCCGCCTCCGAAAAACAAACGACGGTGCGAATAGGATGACGAACCCGAGCATGTTCACACGAGAGAGACACCGCGAATATACACAAAAGTCCCGGCGAGCAGTCCGGAAATTTACAGGAGTGTGTGCGACCGCTCTTAGTCGGGGCTCTAACTGCGAGGCCGTTACATAGACATACGCGCGCCTTTAGGTAAACGTACGCGCGCCTGATGCCGGGCCCGTCGCGCCCTGGCCGCGCGTTGTCCGGGTGCTCATGCTCAAGCACGCTCACGGCGTCGAGAAATCTTGACTAATGTGGCTAAAAGAGATAGTTTTCCTCAGTCCCGGATCGCGTTCGTGTTCGATAGGGAAGTTATGCTGTTTATCCGCTAATAGACCTCGCTCGCATTAGCCTCACCTTCAACTTGCTCTTATTCTGTTTTTCGTGGGGTTAAGATCAATTGGAAACCGCTTCTGCTCCGGACGATTTTTTGAAGCGCCGCCCGCGGCCCCGAATCAAGCTTCTCATACCGGGGGCCCGCCTCTTACGGGCGCAGCGTTCTATGACTAAACGGTAATCCGGCGCTTTTTTTTTGCGCGGGCCGCTCGGAAACTTAACCGACGGGTGCTCTGTACAATTCGTGGAGGTAAGTAAATGACCATCTCGCACGACCCGGAGGGCATTGTCCCGAAAAACCCCGATTCGGAAATCATCCCGAACAACTTCGAGGAGGAAGACGAGCCTGAAGGTTGGAGCAGCCCTCTGGCGTGGGAACAACTCCTGCACGCCATCAAGCTGAAACAGTGTACGCCGTTTCTAGGCGCGGGGGCCGCTGCCGGTGTGCTGCCTATGGGCAAGACGATAGCCCAGGATTGGGCCAGGCATTACCACTACCCGTTCTCGGACTCCGACAACCTGCCGCGCGTCGCTCAATTCTTAACCATTATGCAGGGCGGGCTGTTGCCGAGGTACAGGATCAAAACACTGTTTCAGGACAAGCTGCCGGACTTCGAGAACCCTAACGAACCGCACCGCGTCGTCGCCGAACTCGATCTCCCGATCTATATCACGACCAACTATGACAGCTTCATGACGCAGGCGCTGATAAGGGCCGGGCGCGACCCCGTACAGGAGTGCTGCCAGTGGCACAAGGCCGGAAGCATCAGCCCGACCAAAG
This sequence comes from Pyrinomonadaceae bacterium, assembly GCA_035940775.1. Lineage (GTDB taxonomy): Bacteria > Acidobacteriota > Blastocatellia > Pyrinomonadales > Pyrinomonadaceae > DASQYE01. The sequence continues at coordinate 23,167 of DASZEN010000007.1, forward strand.
ACAAGGGAACCGGCTCGGCCATTATCCCGACCCCTGAGAAGCCGGTCGTCTTTCACCTGCACGGCTATCTGGCCGACGAAGATTCGATGGTGCTGACCGAGACCGACTACCTCAATTTCCTGATAAACATTTCAGAGAACGGAAAGGTCATCCCGACACACATAGAGCCCGCCTTCGCCACCAACAAGGCGTTCCTCTTTATCGGCTACAGCCTCGAAGACATGAGCTTCAAAGTGCTCTTCAGAAGGTTTGCGCAGCAGATCAAAAGCAGCCCCGGAGACCGCCACGTTGCGGTTCAATTGCCCAACGTCAAGGGGCAGACCAACAAGCAGAAAAAGAACCAGCTCCGGTACTTGCAGAAGCTTTTATCGAGCATGAACGTGAAGGTTTACTGGGGGAGGGCCGATCAGTTTACCCGAAAATTACGTGAGCGATGGGCGGCCTTCAAGTGAAGATCGGAACGAACCCCTACGTCGGCCCGCGTCCCTTCGAGAAGGATGAAAAGCTGCTCTTCCACGGGCGCGACGGCGAAGCCAACGAGCTTTTCTCGCTCATCAGCGCGCACCCCGTCGTCCTCTTCTACTCTCAGTCGGGCGCGGGTAAAACCTCTCTGCTCAACGCCCGCATTGTTCCCGAACTGGAGAAACAGCACGCACAGGTCTTCGGCATCGCCCGCGTCGGCGGCAAGCTGCCGAAGGGGATTGAAGACAAAAAGATCGACAATGTTTTCGTCTTCAACGCGCTCTGGAGCCTGCAAGGAAAGGATACGCAGTTCACGCCTGAAAGTCTGAGCCGGATGTCGCTGGCCCACTACCTGAAGCTGCAAAAGCGGGACGGTCAAAGCAAATACTTTTACCCGCTCCACGTCGTCATCTTCGACCAGTTCGAGGAGCTATTCACATCCTTCCAGGAGCACTGGGAAAAGCAAGAGAGTTTTTTCCTCAACATCAGCCAGGCGTTTAAGGAAGACCCGCTGCTGCGCGTGGTCTTCGCGATGCGTGAAGAGTATATCGCTGCGCTCGACCCCTTCGCCCAGATGCTTCCGCAAAGGCTACAGAAGCGTTTCCGCCTGGAGCGTCTGCGAGAGGATGCGGCATTGAGCGCGGTTGTAAATCCGCTCGACCAGAAGGGGCTCGCTTTCGGCCCCGGAGTCGCCGAGCAGTTGGTTAACAACCTCATGCAAATACCGATCAAGCACAGCGGCAAAACCGTCTCCACGACGGGAGAGTTCGCCGAGCCCGTGCAGCTACAGATCGTCTGCCAGAGCTTGTGGGACGAGCTGCCCATGGACGTGGAGGTGATAGACGAGCGGGCCGCCGCCAGATTCGGCGACGTGGATACGGCGCTCGCAAAATATTACGACGATTGTCTCAAAAAGGTAGTGCAAACGTACCTGGACGTGGACGAGGGAAAGCTGCGCCTCTGGTTCGAGAAGTCGCTCGTGACGCCGATCAGGACTCGCGGCACCGTTTATATGGACGAGGGCCGAACCGAGGATAATCTTTCGGAAAAAGTGGTGATGATGCTGGAGGAGGGCCGCCTGATCCGCGCCGAGCTGCGCGGCGGCGCGAAATGGTACGAGCTTACGCATGACCGCTTTATCGAACCGATTCTCAAATCCAATAAAGCCTGGTTCGGCCTGCCTTCGGCCGAGACGCTCATCTACGCCCTTGAGATGAAGGCCAGCGAGTGGGTGAATAAGGGGAAATCCCCGGATGACCTGTTGACCGACGATCTGCTGCTTGAGGCTCGCAAATCGCGCGAGCGCCGCCGCACCATGTCCGGAAGTGTGGTCGAGAGCGAAATTCTCAAAGACTACATCAACGCAAGCGAGATCGCGTCGGAGAAGAGAAAGCGTAAGCAGTTGCGCAGGCGTGTGAGCGTCACCGCGCTCCTCTCCATCGTCGGAATCGTCCTTTTGTTGATCGCGATCATTTCCGGCATGAGGGCCGCGCAGACGGCGCGCGAACGCAGGGCCAAACAGGTTGACAGGGGAGCGAAGGCCAAAGACTACGCGGTCTTGAAGGGCATGCAATACAACGCGCTGGCCTTCGGGATCGAGGCCGTAGGGCTCTCGGCCCCGAACGATGCTCCGCCCGAAGCCGTCGAGGGTCTGCGCAAGGCGCTCGCGACCGTAGACCGTAAAGTCTGGCTGCGCGAGGGCGTCGCGACCTCCGCGCCCAACCGTTTGGAGATGGCCGAGGACGGCAACAACCTGGCCCTGTCCGTAAACAATAATGAGCTGTGCGTCTGGAATACCAGGACGGGCCAGAAAATCTTCGGCTACCAGAGGCCCGAAGCAGGCGAATGGAAGCAGGTGGGCTTTTCCCCGAACGGCAATCTGGTCTTCGCCGTCATTACTCCGCTCCCGCTCATGGACAAGCCCGGAGATAAGCCCAGCAACAGGGTCGAGCAGGGTGAAGACAAGCCGGGCGTCAAGGCGCTCGGTGAAAGCATAGTGGGAATCTTTGAAGCGCAGAGCGGCGTCGAGTCGAAGACCTTAGAAGAGAAGCTGAAGGGCGCGCAGAGCGTTCAGATTTCCGACGACGGCAAACACATCCTGGCCGACTTCGGCAGCGTCGTGCGGATCGTCGGCGTGGATTCGGGTGATGTCGTCACGCCCGCGCCTTCGAGTCAGAGGCTGTGGGATCAAATCACCCTTTCGCCCGACGGAAGCCGTCTCGTGGCGGTGTATGCGGGCTCAAGGGTGGAGCTTCTGGCGACCGATTCGGATAACGTCGTCGGCAGCTTCAGCCTGAGCATTCAGAAAAAGAGCGGCATGTGGGATTCCATCGCCTTCTCGAAGGATGGCAGACGCGGAGTGCTGGTCAGGCCATCGACTACTCCGGGCGAAATGGCCGGTATCGTCTGGGACAACACGAGCGGGCAGCGTCTTGCTACTTTACGGGGTAAGGTCGAAGATGTTGATGACGTTGCCTTCTCGCCCGACGGCCGAAGCGTAGTTGCTTTCGGCAAAAAGAGGGCCGAAACCTTCGATGCTGCCACGGGCAACTCCCTCGCCTCATATCAGCTTCCCGAAAGGGAGATCGTGCTCCACTCGGGAATGAATATCGTGGCGCTCGAAAACGGGCAGGGGACGTGCAGCGTTTCCGTCCGGGACGCGCTGACGGGAAACGCGCGTGCTCCCGCACAGACCTACGCCGCCGAAGATAAGATCATCAGGGCGGCGACGACGCCCGCAGCGGATCGAGTCATCACCTCGGACGATGGCAAGGTAATACAGATTTGGACTCTCGCCGACCCGCTGGCCGTCGAGGAGCTATCTGGCGAAGAGTTGTTAACCGAGGCCTGCGAAAGGCTGCGAGATCATAAAGAGGAATACGAACGCGTCTCGGGCATCTGCGCTCAGCGCCTTTCAGCGCCCGCGACCGGACGTTAAGGCTGCTTCACTCGGATGCGGCTCTTATTTTCGGTGACGGGCCGCGCCGGGGCTGAAACGGTTATCTCTATTTCATTCAGTTTCTTCCACTCACCTTCCGCCGTACATTTGCTCGTCTTCGGGCACACCTCAATCTCCAGAACGGGATGAATCTCCCAGTCCGTGTACCTCGTCAGCGGGTTGTAAATGTGCTCGGTGTCGAGTAGGAGCAGGCCGGTGATTCTCACCAGCCGGGCCTTGATGGGCGAGCGATTGATCCAGGCGTCCAGTTTCTCCTTCGTCCAGTTCGTTCCCTGCGGCTTCCTATTCACGATTATTGGACGTTGAAGACGCACGCGCGCAGTAATTTCGGCAGTCACGGATGAGGGCTCGCGCTGGCCCAGACTTCTTTTCACCAGCGCATCCTCCGAGACCAGAATCAAAAGATCGTTGACCGAAGCCCGATCCGCAAGCTTGCAGTTGGCGAAGGTGGCCTCGCCGTATTTTACGCCGACGAGGTAGGCCGTGACCTTCACCGCCTTACCCTCTCCGAGCGCTTCCAACTCGGCCCTGTCCTTACCGCTAAACCATTGCCCCGGATACGCCAGCTCTTTTATCTGTTCAAGGCTGCGCGGCTCAGGCTCCCGTTCCTTCGGATCGGATCTGAGGTTCTTCTTAAGGTTTAATTGTTTATCCCAACCGCCGCAGCCCGCGTCAGGGCAATCTTCGATCCTCTTCGGGAGGCAGGAGGGCGTCTGGGCACGAGGGACTGCGCAGAGCAGTTGCAACGTCGCGACGATTAATAGAAAGATGCGTCTCATGTGTGAGTCTCCTGATACGTTAGGCATCGGATGATCGAACCAACCGGAGGTCAATCAGCCAGGGCTCTGCCGGGAAGGTCGCACCTGAATTTTTCGGCTGGCCGAGGATGTCACGTCTTGCGCCAGCTAGCGGAGACGGATAGTGGCGAGGAAGCTATTACTACGGGTACACCCTATAGAGTTCGCGAGGGGTGTGAGCCGACAAAGCTTTGCGAGGAGACTACTCTTCATCATCTCTCCAAACGCTCTCGCGCAGAGAGGTCGCTGCACGGCCTACGATAAACATACGATCCTGAAATATCAACCGCCAATCGGAAATCCCGAGCCGTCCCGTCTCGACAAACAGCCGATCACCAACCACCTCTTCCGTCATCATCGTCAGGGCTTACCGAAACAGCATCGGCCACCGCGCCCGAAAGCGGACTCTTCATCATGGACACTAAACTCGCCGCCCGTCACGCAAACGCTCTCAGGTGTGCGACTGTTTCCACATGATGGGTCTGCGGGAACAGGTCGAAGGCGGCGACGGAGTCCAGATGGTATCCGCCGTCGATAAGGCGCTTGAGGTCGCGGGCCAGGGTTGCCGGGTCGCAGGAGACGTAAGCGATTCGTCGCGGCGCAAGGGCAAGGATACCGGCCATGGCCTTCTCCTCTACTCCGGCGCGGGGCGGGTCGAGCAGAATAAGATCGAGAGGGGCGCTCTTGCGACCGGGGGCTTCCAACCAGTCTGAAACCCTCGCACAGTGAAAGGCGACGTTTGAGAGCCGTGCGTCTTGCAGATTGCTTCGCGCATGGCTGATCGCGGACTCGTCCGCCTCGACACCCGTGACGCGCGCAAAACGCCGCGCCAGGGGCAGTGTGAAGAGCCCGACGCCGCAGTAAAGGTCTATCGCGTGCTCGCCCTCCGCATCGCTGACCGCCGCCGCGATCAATGATGGAAGCAGCTCGTGGTTGATCTGGAAGAAGCCCTCGGCGTCGAAGCGGTAGCGATGCTCTCCGATGGTACGCGTCACTTCGCGCATTGTGCCCGGCGCGACGGGCGGGGTGAGCGATGCGCCTTCGTCTCCCGCCACGGCCTGAAACTCCTGCACGTCGGGCAGCGAGCCGTCGCGCGCTCTTTCGCGCAGGCGGGTCAGCGCCTCCTGCAATTGCGGAACGATGACCGGACATTCGACGACATCACAGACGCGATGCGAGCCGCGCTCAAAATATCCGAGGTGGCGACGCACCGGATCGTATTGCCACTGCGCGCGCGAGCGGTACTGCCATTCCAAAGGAGAGGGTGTGATGGGTATCTGTTCGGGCGGCTCGATGCGCGCGATGCGGCGCAGGCAGTCGCGTATGATCGAAACCTTCGAGTCGAGCTGCGCGCGGTAGTTCAACTGCTGAAAGTCGCAGCCGCCACAGCGCCCGAAGTAGGGGCAGGGCGGCTCGATGCGCTCGGGCGAAGGCTCTATAACTTCCCTGATCGAAGCGAACGAGGCTTTGCCGCGCCGTTGATAGATCTCGACGCGGAGGCGGTCGCCGGGCGCGCAGAGCCCTACGAAGATGGTCTGACCATTCGCATGTGCCAGCCCCGCGCCGCCGGGCACGATTCGTTCGATTGAGACCTCCTCGGTCGCGTCTTCGCGCGGCGGCTTTCGCCCTTCTGTGAGCGCCCGGTCACCCCCCGGTGCGCGCCTTCGTCTTTTCATCCTGAGCCCTAGAGGTAAAACAAACTGAGTCGTGGGACGCCGCGTTGATCGCGCAGGCGCTTGCGCAGGAGATTGTCAAGGGTTTGCTCGTAGGTCGCCGCCTCCATGCGATTGCGATAGGGTTCGAGCTGCGCTTGCGTTTCGGCGCGCGCCGTCGCCATCGACGCCGTAGGCGTGCTCCTGCCGAGCGCCTCGTCCAGCATTTTTTCCAGACTCGTCAGCGCCTCCTCAAGCTTTTCGGCGCGGGGCCGAGCGGCCCCTGCAAAATCCTTCTCCAACGCGGAGAGGCGCGCCGTCACCCGCCCGATCACGTCGCACAACGCGTCGTCATCGAGCCCCGGCTTTCGCCCTTCGCAGATTTGGGCCAGGGCCGCGCGGGCCTGGGCCATGTGTTTGAGGATGACGGCGCGCGGAAAGGGCAGGTGCGCGTCCTCGCTAACGTCCTCCTCGCCGGGGCTTTGCTCGCCGTTTAAGGGTTCGCCCTGAGCGCCGAGCTGCGATTCGAGCCATTCGGCATACTGCGCCTCGACCTCTTCCTGGCAGTACATCAGAGTCTTGACGCTGCGCTTTCGCGGCTTCGCGTCGAAGGAGTCGAACGCGCGCTCGATGCCGTTGAGCACGACGTGCAGCGGCACGCCCATCTCTTTCCAACTCTCGATCAGCGCCCAATCCATTGTGCCCAGCAGCAGGTGCTTGCCCCGGCGACGCACGAACGTCTCTTCGATCTCTGTAAAATAATTAAAGTAGTTCATAGACCAGTCGTAAGCGATACGAGTGACCAAAAGGAGCGAGAACCTGCGGGCCCAGAGCCGTCCCTGCTTCACTCGTCGCTTACCACTGTCTTCGCCTGGCGTTCATAGATCAGGCGCAAGCCTTCGAGCGTGATGGTGTCGTCGATCACCTCTATCAGTTCCGAGGCGGTCGCGATCAGCGGCGCAAGGCCCCCCGTGGCGATGACACGCGGCGCGCCGCCAAGCTCCTCAATCATCCTCCGCAGTATCCCGTCCACGAGCCCCGCGTAGCCGTAGTAGAGGCCCGACTGCATGGAGCCGACCGTTGACGTGCCGATCACGGAGCCCGGCCGCTTGATCTCGACGCGGGGAAGGCGAGCCGTGCGCGCAAAGAGTGCGTCCGAAGAGATGGTGATGCCGGGCGTGATGACGCCGCCCAGATATTCACCCCGCGCATTGATCGCGTCGAAGGTCGTCGCCGTCCCGAAATCGACGACGATGCACGGCGCGCCGTACTTATGAATCGCCGCCACCGCATCCACTATCCGATCCGCGCCGACATCCGACGCCGGTTGGTAGAGAATCGGCACGCCGGTTTCGACCGTGTGATCTATGAAGAGCGGAGTCAGGTTGAAGTAGACCTCGGACATCCGCTTCAGAGTGAAATTAAGCGGCGGCACGACCGAGGCGATGGCGATTGCCGTGATCGCCTTGAAATCTATTCCGGCCAGCGCGAACAGATTGCGCGCGTGGACACCGTACTCGTCAACCGTCCGCGCCCGCGCCGTCGTCAAACGCCAGTCCGCGACCAACTCCCCGCCGTCATAAACGCCCAGCGAAGTATTCGTATTTCCAACATCAATGACAAGAAGCATGATAACTAAGGGATGAGGGATGAAATGATTGAATGCAGGCTCACCTGAATCATTCACTCAAACCCCCTTTCATCCCTCATCGCTGCCGCCCTTCGTTCCGCCCTCTTAGGGTAATGTCTCCGGCGCGGATGATTCTGATTTCTCCGCCGTCTGTTTCTACACGTAAAGCGCCGTCGGGTTCAAGCCCGCGCGTCGTGCCCTCGAACGCTTCCCCGTCGAGGGAGACGCAAACGCGCCTCCCTTCGGCGTAAGACGAACGCGCCGTCCAGGCCCGTAGTGTTAGCTCTGCGCCGTCCGCTCCCTCCAGCGTTTCGTAGCGGAGCGCAAGGGCGCGCAACAATGCTCGCAGTAAAGATTCGGCGTCCGGGGCGCGTCCCGTCAGGGCTTCGATGGAGGTCGCCGCCCGAAGAAGCTCTCTCGGAAATGCGCGGTCGCTCAGATTAATGCCGATGCCGAGGATGCAGGCGCGCCGCCCGTTTTCAGTCTCGACCGTTTCGGCCAGGATGCCCGAGAGCTTGCGCCCGCGCGCGTGTATGTCGTTGGGCCACTTGATGTCCGTTTCCAGCTCGCACGCCTCAAGGAGCGCGTCGTGAACGGCCAGGGCAGCCGCGAGCGTTAAGAGCGGCCACGCGCCGAGCTTCAATCGCGGGTGCAGGATCGTGCTGCAATAGAGACCGGCCCCGGCGGGCGAAATCCAGACGCGCTCCTGCCTGCCACGCCCCGCCGTCTGCTCGCGCGCCACGATGCACAACCCTTCGGGCGCTCCGAGCCGGGCCTGTCGCGCCGCCTCAGTATTGGTAGAGGCGAGCGAGTCGAAGCGCAGAATCGTCGGGCACAATCGCTTGCTCATGGCTCGGTTGCCGGTCGAAATACAGGCGGTCTAATGGTCGCGGCGCTGCTATGTTCGGCGGCCCCTTTATCCTTATCTGAACTGCGTCTCGACGATTGCGGCCAGCTCCTTCGCACGATCTGTAAGGGTCATCGCACCTGGATCATAGTCGATATTGAACTTGAGCATCTTGACGACATCAAGACGCTGCGTGCCGTGGAAAACCATCGCGGGCGCATAGGCTACGGGGCGAAACCCGCGTTCGGCGAAGGTGCGTTGAAGGCGCGCGTCGTAAGCGGAGATGTTGACTTCGATGACCTGCGCGCCCAACTCTTCTTCCGCCGCCCTGAGCAGCGAGCCGCACAGGTGACCGCGCAGGCTTTCATCGGTCGCCACCAACTCGACCCCCTTCACCAACCGGCTGGGCCCATCGACCTGGTAACCGACGGCGCCGACGGGCCGCCGCGCGTCGTCCATCGCCATCAGGTAGACGGCATTGCGGCGGCGTATGTGCGACATACCCTGATCGAGCGAGAGGCCGCCGAATAGCAGGGGCTCGACAAGGCGACCGTGTTCGATTCGCACCAGCCGCGCCAGCGACGCGCGATCCATCGGCTCAATCGTGCAAATCGCGTCCGAAGGGTAGGCGTCGCACCCCTCTTCGATTTTGAGCGTCGTCGGCAGTCGCATCGAGGCCAGCACATGACGGGCCAGCGGCGCGACCTCCGGGATTACTACGGGCGGCGCATCGCGGCGCAGCAGCGGCCCGTTGCCGTAGAGCCTTGCGTAAAGCACAAAGCTCTCTCTCCGGTCGCCGAAGATATAGGTCTGCGGCAGAAAGCCTATAGGCGCAAACTCGGTCTTCTCGAAGAGCACCTGGCTGAGCGGGTGTACGGTGCGCGCCTCGCCGAAGGCGAACTCAACCGTGTCGTCCGTCGCATCCAGAAGCGCAGTGACGAGCCTTCGACCGAGTCCGCGACCTTTCCTGTCGGGGTGAACCACGAGCCTGCCGATCTCGCCTATCTGATCGTTGTAATCGCCGTAATCGAGCACGACCGCGCCCGACGCGCTGACGCCGTCCGCCTCTTCCAGGACGAGCCAGATAATGTGGTCGCTGTAGATGCCGCGTTTGACCCAGCGCTCGTCATAGAACTCCGGTATCGCGTAGTCGTCGCCGTAATTGAGCTTGAAGAGGTCGATGACGGCGGGGATGTCCGACTCTTCGATGTGGCGCGCGGCGGGGTCTTTGAACGCGAAGCCCCTGGTTCCGTACTCGTGCATAATCCCGGCCCTCTCATTACGATGATGGAACGCACGCGAGGATAAGCTTGAAACGCAACGGGGCCGAAGCTCTTGCCGCAGCGGGCCGCGTCCGGGGAATGCCCTTCGCCCTCTCTCATTGCCCGGCTCGACCGAAGAGGGCGGCTCTTCGGCCCTTGCGCTCCGCTTTATCGCGGCAGAGGCTGCGGCAGGTTCGCGAGCGCGTAGGCGAGCACAGTCATCACCGCCGCGTTCTCGGCCAACTCTCGCGGCGCTACTTTGTCGAGCGTATCGGCGGCCGTGTGATGATAGTTGAAATAGGTTCGCGTGTCCTGCCACGGGGCGAAGGTCGGAACCCCCGCGTCGGCGAGCGGCGAAATATCCGCGCCCACTCGACTCGCCAGTTGAACGAGCCCGGCCCCGGAGCCTTCGAGCACGGTCGAAATGTTAGCCAGAAGGAGTAATGACTCCGGCTTCGCGTCGGCATAGAAGCCGAGCGGATGCCCGGCTCCCAGATCGCTCTCGATGGCGGCGAAATGATCAGCCAGCTCCGCAGCATGATCGTGGGCGTAGGTCTTGCCGCCCATCAACCCGTTCTCCTCGTTCATCCAGGCGATAACGCGAATCGTACGCGCGGGGCGCAGCTTGAGTTGTTTGATAAGCTGCGCCGCCTGCATAGAGACGGCGACGCCCGCCGCGTCGTCGAGCGCGCCGGTTCCCAAATCCCACGAATCCAGATGGCCCGACACTATCACGATCTGTTCCGGGTGGATGCTTCCCTTGAGGTCTGCGACGACGTTATAGCTGACGGCGTCGGGCAGTTGTTGCGGCGTCAGCGTCAAACGCATGCGCACCTTTCCCTGACCGGCCAGATACGCCATCAAATCGGCATCCTCAGCCGTCACGGCGGCCGCCGGGATGCGCGGCGCGTCCGCAGCGTAACGCGTCTGCCCCGTATGCGGCAGACGGTATTCAGCGCCGCCGACCGAACGCACCAGCGCCGCGACCGCACCCAAACGGGCCGCCGCGCTCGGCCCGTCGCTGCGATAGATGACCGCCAGGCCGTAAGCCTGCCCGCCGAATCCTTCGGCCGCCATCTGCTGATCGAAGCGGTGGTTGAAGAGCACGATCCTGCCAGCCACTTTTTCGCGTCCCAACTCCGCCAGCTCCTCGAAGTTATTGACGACGACGACCTCGGCCGTGAGCCCCGAAGCGGGCGTGGCGACGCTGCCGCCCAGCGCCGTGAGCAAAACCTTCTGCGTCGTCCCCTGTGCCTGTCCGGCATAACCGACGAGCGCCCCCGTCTCTTCGCCGCGCACCCAGTGCGGAACCATAACCTTCTCAAGCTTTACTTCGAGCCCGAGGCGGCGCAACTCGTCGGCCACGTATTCGACCGCCTTCTCGGCCTGCGCCGAGCCGCTCAGTCGCGGCCCTATGTTATTGCTCAGATGGGCCACCTGCCGGTAAGCGTAATCGCTCGCGAGCGCCGCCTGCTGAAGCTGCTTCATCTCTTTCAAGAGTTGCGGCGGGTATGCTACGGGCGTAGGCGTTGGCGTTGGCGACGGTTCCGGCCGGGGCTGCGCCGCGACCGCTTGGGCGTGTATGAGCACGAACGCCGCCGTGAGAGCAAACGTCATGCAGACGCGCGCTGCGTAGATTGAGGAAGAAAGTTTTTTGAGCATGTTGGGTCTTATATCCACTCGCGTTCAGGTGAGCCCGCGGGCCCGGCCTCCTCTTAATTTCGGATGAGCCAGAGCATGATAAGGATTAGCTCTTGGAAAGACCAGCCTGGAAAATGATATAAGACAAGCGCCGAAAGCTTGAGGACTCCGGGCCCTCGCGCTCGTACCTTTAGGAGGATTGCTCATGAGATGGTTCTGCGCTCTGTGTTTCTCGATCCTGTTGATTCTCTCGCTCCGCGACGGGCCGGAATTTCCGCACGGAAAGATGATAGACCTTTCGCACTCCTTCGACTCCGCGACTATTTATTGGCCCACGGAAGACGGCTTTCGTCTCGAAAAAGAGCACGACGGCATGACCGATAAAGGCTATTACTATGCCGCCAATAAATTCTGCACCGCCGAGCATGGGGGCACGCACATAGACGCGCCCAGACATTTCGCAGCGGGCCGCCAGACCGTCGATGAAATTCCGCTTGAGCAGTTGACGGGGGCCGCCATACTGGTCGACGTGACGCGCAACTGCGAAGCGAATCCGGATTACCAGGTGACGACAGATGATTTACAGGCGTGGGAGAAAAAGAATGGGCCCATCCCGAGGGGCGCGATAGTGTTGTTGAGAACCGGCTACTCGCGGCGCTGGCCTGACCGCCAGAGCTACCTGGGTACGGCCGAGCACGGAGCGGCGGCGGTCGCCAGGCTGCATTTCCCCGGCCTTCACCCGTCGGCCGCGCGCTGGCTTGTGACCACCCGCTCGATCAAGGCCGTCGGGCTCGATACGGCGAGCATAGATTACGGCCAGTCAACCATGTTCGAGAGCCACCGAATACTCTTCGAGAAGAACGTGCCCGCGTTCGAGAATCTGGCTAATCTGGAACAGCTTCCGGCTAAGGATTTTCTTCTTATCGCGCTCCCTATGAAAATCGCGGGCGGTAGCGGTGGCCCACTGCGCGCCATCGCCATCATGAAATAGCGAAATAGCAAGGCGGCCGGGCAAAGAAGCAACCCGACGGGGAATGTTTTTCTCTCTCTTGACGGCGAGAGCGCATCATGAATGGAAGCGACATTGATTGGTTTCCGATACGGCTTTCATTCGCCGTGGCGAGCGCCGCCACCTTGATCGCGCTCGTCGCCGGGTCGGCTTTTGCCTGGCTGCTGGCGCGCAAGCGCTTTCCGGGGCGCGATCTGGTGGACGCCCTCATCACGCTGCCGCTGGTTCTGCCACCGACGGTGCTCGGCTATTACCTGCTGGTGGCGCTCGGCACACGCTCGCCTCTCGGCGGCTTTCTCTATAATCGTTTCGGCATTCGCCTGACTTTTACGGTCACGGCGGCCATCATCGCGGCGACCATTCATGCGCTGCCGCTCGTGACGAAGAGTTTGCGCGCCGCTTTCGAGAGCGTCGATACGGAACTGGAAGCGGCCGCGCGCACCCTGGGCCTGAGCGGCAGACGTATCTTCTTTCGCGTCACTTTGCCGCTCGCGTGGCGCGGCGTGCTGGCGGCCACGGCCCTCGCTTTCGCGCGCGCGCTCGGCGATTTCGGCGTCACGATCATGATCGCCGGTAATATTCCCGGCAAAACTCAAACCGCATCGGTCGCCATCTACGACGCCGTCCAGGCGGGGCGCGATAACGAAGCCTTCACGCTCGCCGTCATCGTCTCGCTGATCGCAATCATTATGCTTTATCTCGTCAATCGCTTCGGACGCATGCGGCTCTGAAAGCGCGCCCGGATAAACGGCCGCAGGAGGAGTCCATCGTCATTGGCGAAAGCCCGCCGCCATCCGTGCCGTCGAGCGCGTCGTGTGCTCGCCTTAAATTCCGCCTTTGAAACCTCTCTTCTGAAAGCGACGTATCAACGTCGCTGCTGCTGCTGCTAGCCCCAACTTCGGGCTTCTTCAAAATCTGGCTGAAGGAATGGTGAGCGACATCATGATGAGCGATACAGTCTTGAAATGTTCTTTAGCTGTCGTCGTGCTCCTGGCATCGGCGGCGTGGATGCGGGCGGATCAATCTCAGGCGGCGCTTGCGACCGCAACGCAGGTTACACCCGCTGCTTCTGCTGCTTCAACTTCAGCGCGCTCTTCTGCCCTGCTAGTCCTCAATAAGACGGAGAACACTCTGGCGATCATTGATCCGGCGAGCCTGAAAGTCCTGGCGCGCATGCCGACGGGCGAGGGGCCGCATGAAGTGGTCGCCTCGGCGGACGGGCGCATGGCCTACGTTGCTAACTACGGGACGCAGCAAAAGGTCGGCAGCTCCATCTCGATCATAGACATAGGCGCGCGCAGGGAGCTTAAGCGGGTGGCGGTCGGCGAAGTTCCGGTCGGCATCGTCATCGCGCCCGATGGCCGCCGCGCCTTTGTCGCCACGATGCAGGCCAACAGGGTAGTCGAAATCAACCTCGACGACTTGACCCTCGCCAGAACCGTCGAGACAGGTGTGGGCCCGGACGGGATGGCCTGGGCGGGCCAGCCGTCCTGACGGACGCGCGCGCGCGCTTTCGGTGGCCGCAGTCGCACTCCTTTGCGAACAACCGTAAAAATTCTCCTTGACCCTGGAATTAATTCCAGGCTCTACAATGCCGGGGTGGTTATGGCTCTGAAGACAGGTTTTCGTTCCGGTGAGCTGGCGCGCATGGCCGGTATCAGCACCGACACGCTACGCCATTACGAGCGCAAGGGCGTGCTCCCCAGGCCGCGCCGTTCGATGAATGGCTATCGCGAGTACGATACGGGGGCGCTTGAGCGCGTCCGGCTGGTGCGGCGTGCGCTCGCGGTCGGATTCACGCTCAGCGAGCTTGGGGAAATCCTGCGTGAGCGCGACGGCGGCCGCCCGCCCTGTCGCCGGGTACGAGAACTGGCCGCAGCAAAACTCTCTGACATGGAGACGCGGCTCGGCGAGATGATCGCGACGCGCGATGAGCTACGCGCCACTCTCGAACATTGGGATACGCGGTTGGCGAAAACGGCCGCAGGCGAACCGGCGGCATTGCTGGATTCCCTGGCAGCCCGTGGCCCGGCAGATAAAGAGAAGCCCTTACGGTCGGCGCCCCGCTGGCGTCGGCGGCTGAAGGGAAAAGGAGAATGATCGATGAAGCACAACAAAAACCGAGCGCTCTACTTTTCGGTAATCGTCGCGGCCACCTTCGCCGCCATCCTCGCCGCGACTCTCATAAGCAACGCGCAGCAGTCGCAACAACACCAACGGTCGGCCCTTCCTCCCACGCACGAAGGGCATAACCACTCGACCTGTCCCATGATGCAGAACAGGGATGCGCCGAAAGAGAGCGCCCGAGCCGACCCTCAAGGGGACGCAAGCAGCATGGCAGAGATGAACATGCGCGGTGAGAAGGAGATGGGATTCTCGCAGACGCAGACGACGCACCACTTCCTTTTGAAGGATGACGGAGGCGCAATCGAGGTTGAGGTCAACGACCCCGTTGATACGGTAACGCGCGAGCACATCCGGCAACACCTGTCCGGGATCGCAAAAGCTTTCTCCGCAGGCGACTTCGACACGCCCTTCGCCGTTCACGCCCAGGTTCCGCCCGGCGTGCCGGTTATGAAAGAGTTGAAAGCGGTCATCAAGTACGAGTACGAAGAGACTTTGAGAGGCGGTCGAGTCCGCATTTCGACAGGCAACAGCGAAGCGCTCTCGGCCATCCACCAGTTCATTCGCTTTCAGATCAGGGAACACAGGACGGGCGACCCGTTGGAGTAAAGCGAAGAGCAAAAGGGTAAAACCAGGGAGGCAAAAGTTCGAGGACGAAGACTATGCGCTTCGTCCTCGAACTTTTGCCTCTTTATCTTTTCGCTTTTAGAGTATGCCGCGAAAGTCGCGTGCGCTCGCCGCGTAACCGGGAAAGATCGTCTGAAGATTAGAGTTCCCGAGATGCTTCTGGGCCAGCTCGCCTAGAACGTCGCGGAAGTCCGTCGTCAAAGCAAGGTCGCGGCCCTCGTGCAACTGGTCGCTGCTCAGACCGGGCCACTGGCCGTAGACGCGCCCGCCGCGCACGCTATTGCCGATGACGAGCATCGCGTTGGCGTGGCCGTGATCTGTGCCGCGATTGCCGTTCTCGCGAACGGTGCGCCCGAATTCCGACATCGTCAGAATCACCACGTCATCCATACGCGCGCCGAGGTCGCGTGCGAGCGCGCCGATGCCCGCGCCTAATTCCTGTAAGCGGAGTGCGAGCTGGCCGCGCGCGCCCCCCTGGTTGACGTGCGTATCCCAGCCGCCGCTCTCCGTGAACGCGACCTCAAGGCCGACGCCCGCCTTAATAAGTTGCGCGATCTGTAGCAGAGAACTGCCGAAGGGCCCGCGCGGATACTGCGCGCCGTTCTCCGCTCTGTACTGCGCCGGGTTGACCTTCTTCAGAAAGTTGATGGCCTCGAACGTCTCTCTTCCCGTTCCACGGAGCACGTCCGCGACGCCCTGATCGTACATCGCCTCAAAGCCTCCCTGCACGCTCGCCGAAGACTGACCGGCGCGAATGGCGAAGTCAGCCAGGTTGGTAATGGCGAGCGCCGGGGCGCGTCCCTGCAAAGCGCGCGGCAGGTTTTGTGTCAAAGAGACGGCGCGAAACGGCGACACTACAGCCTCCGGCTGCGATTGCAGGAGACGATTGAGCCAGCCGTCGGCGGTCGATTTTCTTCCGGGCGTGCCCGACTCCATATAGTCCTGCGCGTCGAAGTGCGAGCGCGTGTTATCGGGCGACCCCACGGCCTCGACTATAGCCAGGCGTTTCGCATCCCACAGCGGCTTGAGCGGCGCGAGCGACGGATGCAGGCCGAAGAAACCGTCCAGCTCAAGGGCCGCTTCCTCAGCGCCGCCACCACCACCAGCGCGCGGCCCGGGAATCGCCAGCGACGGGCGCAGCTCGTAATAGGCCCGCTCGCCATAGGGCACGACCATGTTGAGCCCGTCGACCGCGCCGCGCTGAAAGATCGTAATCAGCGTCTTGCGACGATTGGCCGAGCCGTTCCGGCCCTCCTCGCGGGCGAGCACCATGCGTTGCAGAAAAGAGGGCGTTGTCTGCATCAGGCCGAAGCTTGCGAGCGCGATGCCGCCCGACTTCAGGAAAAATCTTCGATTAATACTCATCACCTGTGTCCTTAAAGGTTTCGCTCGACGCGGGCTCAGGATGTTTCCGGCTCACTCTGGGAGAAACATCAGGGCCGTCGAAACTTGAACGAAACTTGAAACTCGATCACTGTCTTTGAAACTCGGGCGAGCCGAGGATCAACCCGACCATCCTGACGAGCTGCGGATTGCTCGTGCTTTGAAGATCGACTGTTCCGATAAACTCTCGCTGCTCGCGTCTGCGACCGCGGCGCGGTTGGGCCATGGCGTCGGCGCGGGCCTCGGTTTCTGCACTGCGGAGCGTCGTCTCGGGCGCGGGCTCGCTCAGTTGCCTCAATAGAGTCGCTTTCGTCTGCGGCGAAATGTCTCCCTGCACGATCACGTCCAGGAAACGCTCCATGACCTTCGCCGTGTCGGTCGATGAGTTCGCAGCAGCCGTCCCATTGAAGCGGGAGAGGTCGACGCTCGTGCCCGGAATGCGATTGCTCGCCAGCGCCAGCCCGAAATTCAAGCGTTCGAGCAACGCGCCCGTGTTGACCCAGTTCTCAGCCCTGTCGGGATAGCCCGTCGGCGCTTGATAACCGTAGAGCGGTTCGCCCATCCGTGCGATCCATTGATGAATCGGGGACGCGCCGTCGGTGTCGCCGCCGAGCGTGCGAACGGCGCTCACCGCAAGCTCGAACGGCGTCTTGATCTTGGCGCGATAGCTCGCGGGCGAATTGAACTCGGGCGAAGCGAACAGCGCGCGTAAGGTCTCGCGTATGTCGCCGCCGCTCCGTGTAAATACCGAACTGAGGCGCGCGACCAGTTGCGGCGTCGGCTCGTCCATGACGAAGCGGCGCGCGAGCTTGGTCGCTATGAACTTCGCCGTCGAGGGATGACGCGCGAGGATGTCTAAGACCATGAGGCCGTCACGCATGCCGCCGCCCGCCGGAATGCGATGGCCGAGGACTACCTTTTCGCCGTCGTCATGAAGGCGCGGGTTGAAATAGAAGGTTCCGGCCTCGCCGCCGCCCGCGTTCATATTGCGAAATCCGCGCGCATTAACAATCGTCCAACCCGTAAAGCAGCGCGCGACCTCCTGCACGTCCCTTTGCGTATAGCCGCCATCGACGCCGAGCGTGTGCAGCTCCATCAGCTCGCGCGCGTAATTCTCATTGATGCCGCGACGCGCTCGTTGTGGCTGTTGCCGTGTGGGCTGCTGCTGCTGCTCCTCCTGCTCCTCCAGCGTTGATCGCGGCGTGGTCTGAACGCTCGCGGCCGCTCCCTGTCTGCTGTCGTCTGGATTCAGGCGGGCGCGCCGATTCCCGCCCGCTCCACGCATCAGTTGATCGAAGAAGAGGCCGCGTCGTCCGCCCGTGGGTCGGCGGCCCTGGCTCGCGTTCGGGCTCACGCTCTGGAAGTTGTCCAGGTAGAAGAGCATCGCGGGGCTCTGCGCCGTCGCCACAAGCAGCTCCGAGAACTTGCCGAGCGTGTGTGGGCGAATTGTGTCGCGGTCGTAGGAGACGAGCAGCCAGCGATCCGCGCCCTTCCCGGCGAAGATATTGAAATGGTTTGACCAGAAATCAACCAGCACTTCCTGCAACTGCCGCTCGCTATAGACGGCGCGCATGACGCGCGCGGCCTGCAATTCGGCGATGATACGCTGCGGTCGTCGAAGCCCCTTCTGCTCCATATACAGGCGTAAAGCCCTGCGATACTCGTTATTATTCCCGGCCCCGGCAGTACCATTATTTTCAGCCGTAGCGGCGTCCCCGGCCCGCGGCGCTCCCTCAGGCCCGGCCCGCATCATCGCTTCATCGTCCGGTTTAATCGCCGTCGCCGATGCATCGGTCGCCGCTCCCTTGCCTTTGACCCTGTTCTCGCGCAACGCCGCCAGTTCCGGCGGCAACTCGCCGCGCCGCTCAAGCTGGCGCAGCAGCGCACCCGGCTGCGGGTACTTCGCATAAAGCTCCGCGGTCGATAGCGAGAGCGTGGTCAGACCGCGTACCTTCTCCTCGGCCACGGTGTCGGCGATCTTCTCCGGCTCAAGCTGCTGCCGAATATAGTTCTCAAGTCCGAGCGCGCGCACGCGCTCCACATCGCCCGGCCGCGCCCCGTAGCCCAAACGATTCAGCACATGCAGGATACGTCGATCCTCGCTCAAGCGCCCTTGTGGCCCTTGTTGTTGCGCGCGGGCGACGAACGAACCCGTAAGAAGCGCCAGCACGCAAAGGAACGCCGCAGCGCGCCGGGCCGTACCTTTGATCGAGTGATGAAATACGCCTTTTTTAATCTTCATAACGCAGCCGTCCCAATGATTTTGAGAGTCAGTACAATGGGGCGAGACCCTCTTTAAGATTGCGCTCCTGCCTTGTGCCATCAATTTAGACGCGCCGGAAGACGGAAGGGTTGAAAATTTTGAAGCGCGAGGGGTTGAAAAATTCAGGGTTGAAAATTTAAGGCGCGGCCCGTCGCTCAAACAACGGGCCGCGCCTTCGCAGATCGCCCCACGCGCGTTTTACCTGACCGGCTTCGGGTAAGTCACAGGGCTGCGGTTGCCGTCTCTGTCCACGGCGCGCACGCCGAAGAAATAGTTGTCTTTGGACATGCGGGGCACTGTGTAGGTCGTCACCCGACCGACCATGCGCGAGCCCGTCCAGACGGGGGAGGTCGTCTCTCGCCACACGATCTCGTAGCCCGCGAGGTCGGGTTCCGGGCTCGCAGACCATTGCAAGTCCGTGTCATTGGTCAAGCGCTTGGTCAGGATGCCGACGTTTTTAGGCGCGGCGGGCGCGAGCGCAAGGCTGGCGAGCGAAGCGGCGTTGATGCGCGCCACCTGCGCGACGTATGCGAAATCCACGAACTGCGGCAGGTCGCCATATTGCACGCCTCCCTCTACGCGCACGTTCTGGTGCTGGTGGCGGTAATCCTCGTTCGGTTCCGTAAAACGCACCGCCGGAAAGCCGCGCTCGAGGAAAGGAATGTGATCGCCGCCGCGCAGGTAACGGTCGCGCCTGTAGACCATCATAACGTTGAAGCCGGGCATATAGCGCGCGCCCGTCTCCTTTATAAATCGCGCGAGCTGGCGCGCCGCCGAATCGTTTTCACCGCCGACGCTGCGCCGCGTCCTTGCTTCCTCTTCGGTCTCGTTAGTCGGCACGCCCTCAGAGAAAACGCGCACCGTTCGGCGGTCGCGCACGCCATTGCCGCCCAAAGTGTTGCCGACAATGTCGTTCGTAAACATGGCCTCTATAGTCCAGTTCTTTTGCCGCGCCTGCTCCGCGTAATACGTCGAGCCGAGAAGGCTCTGCTCTTCGCCCGCCACGGCCATAAAGACTACCGTCGCGTCGAACTCGTAGCGCGCCATCACGCGCGCCATCTCCAATACCGCCGCCACGCCCGACGCATCGTCGTTTGCGCCCGGCGCATCGCACACGGCGTCAACGGGACTGCTGCACATCGAATCGTAGTGCCCGCTCGTGACGTAGAGACGATTGGCGGAGGCGGGCTGTGTGCCCCTGAGCGTGGCGACGACGTTTGTTATCGTGGTCGGTTGTGGCACGCGGCCCTGCGGCGGCGGGTTGGCCTCTTGCAGGTAAGACTGCTTTTCAACCGTCATTCGACCGCCGGTTTGTGCGGCTATCTGTTGAAACTCAGCGAAGAGCCAGTCGCGGGCCGCGCCGATGCCGCGCGCCGGATCGTCCTGCGCCGAGAGCGTATTACGAGTTCCGAACGAGACGAGCTTGCGAATCGTGCGCTCTATATTTCGCGCGTCTATTTCGGAGATGAGCCGCGCGATCTCCGGACGACGCGCCGCCGTGCGACTCGAACGCGGGGCACGCCCTCTTCCGGGCTGCGTCGCGGCGCGCCGCGTCGGCTCTCCTTCCTGCGCGCGTGCGATGGGCGTCGCTGCGAGCATTATAGACAGCATCAGGATTAAGAATGCGGCGCGTGCGTGAGCGGCAAAGAGTATGCTTGACATAGAAGCCTACAGTCTCCTTCTGAGGACGAGATCGGCCTGGATTTGTCTGCTGGGTGACGCCCTTAAGTTAACGTGAAGCGCGGTGAGGAATCAATCTCAAAAGACCGTGTCTGTGATAGAGGAAGGGAACCGAAGATGGGAAAGCGACGCGGTCGGCACGGGCGATCAATGGATGCGATAGGCCCTGCCCTTCCACACGACTATCACTTCGCCCCCGAGCTGCTCGGCGATGGTGCGTAAAGGCGGCTCGTCCGCAACGAGCGCGCGATACTGTTCCGAGCCGCGCGTCACGTTGACGGTCGCGCGCCCGGAGGCGTAAGCGGTGTCAACCCATGCGCCGCCCTGCCGCCTGAATTGTCTTCCGCTGACGCTGCGCGTCTCGGCGGGCTTCGCGGCTGCGAGGTCTGCGCCCCCCGAACCAGCGCCACCCACAGCAGTTCCGGGCTCTGCCCGGCGCGCGGGCCTGCGACGCGCTTCGGTAGACGGAGCGGATTTGGTCGCCGTCACTATTTCTTCGGTCTCTCGGGCCGCAGTATTGTTTGCCGGGCGGCGCGCCCTCTGGCTGTCGTCACTCATCGCGCCGTCCTTACGATTTTCGCCCTGATTATCTGCTTCCGCGCCCCGCTCCTGTACCCTGCTTACAGAATCTGACGGGGTCGTCGTCGCGGCGGACGGCGGCGCGGCGCTCGCTCTGCCATCCAGAACGACCTCCGAGCCGCCTTCATCGCGTGCCGCCTGCTGTTGAGCGGGCTCGTTCGCGGGGCGCGGCGCGGCCTCCAGCGACGGTTGTGTATTAGCCCTCGACTTCTCTTTGGCGAGCAGCCCGTTATCCTCTTTCTCGCTCTTACCGGCCTCGGCGTCTGCGGGTGCGTCTGCGCGAACCGCCTTGTTGTCTCCGGGCGAAACGGGCGCGGGTTCATTCCCGGTCACGACGGGCGAAGACTGTGGTGGCGCGCTCTGTTGCCCCGCTTCGGGTTTTACAGCCGACGCTGATTGTCCTTCGCGTTGATCGTTGCGCGCGACGAATGTGGGCCCATCATTTTGACGCGAGGCTCGCTGTTGACGAATCGCAAGGAATGCGACGCCGACTACGCAGAGCAGCGCGAGCGCCGTCGCTCCGTACCGGATCATCGGAGGAGCAAAGAGGGCGGCCAGCCATTCGCGCCAGGAGCTTGCGGGCAGGGTCGACTGCTCGGCGATGCTCTCTCGATCTTCGAGCGGGACGTTGGCGGCAATCGTAAGCCGGGCGACCAGCGTGCGACACTGATCGCAGTCAGCCAGGTGCGAGATGTAACGCGCGCGCGCCGCGGCGGGCAGCGCGCCCTCGGCGTAAGCATTCATCTCATCCGCATCCAGATGAGTTCCAGGGCCGGGCGTGCTGCTATGGGTCGTCGAAGCATCGCTCGCGTCGTTGGAAGCACTGCGCACCTTGCGCCGCGCGTGGCGGCGTAGCAGCATCTCCATCTCTGTGTTTGAATCAGATTTCATCAGACGAGCCCTGCCGCGCAAGTCCGGGAGCGCGACCGCCTATAGAACGCCGCGTGTCCCCATTGCTTGCGGCAATCCTCTACGGTCAAGCCATTTTTCGCCGCCTTATTCATCGCGCCCCGTCACTTTCTCGGACGAAGCTTTCTCGGTCGTCAGCATAAGCTGCAAATCCGTGTCCAGATGAGACGCGGCCTCGGCCAGCGAGCGCGCCGTCTCCTCGCGCGTCCAGCCGTGCTCTTTCGTCAGAATCGCTTCGACGCGCTGGCGTATCTCCACATGCACGCGCGCGAGGCGACGGCTGGCGGTCGCTTCGTGCACGCCCAGCACAGCGCCCGCTTCTCGCAATCTGAGGCCGTCGAAATAGTAGAGCTTGACGAGCAGTCTATCCTCGGCCTCCAACTCACCGAGCGCACGCGCAAGCGCCGACTCCACATCAACGGCAGCGCGCCCCTCGGCGAGCGCCTGTTCGGGATCGAGCGGCGCATTGGTTGCGCCAAAGCCTTCCGGGGCGGTGTGCGAATCCTGCGCCAGTCGATCAAAATCCGCATCATCCTCGGTCTGTACCATGCGCGACGCCTTGCGATGCTGGTCGACGGCCAGTTGCCCGACCACCGCGCGCAGCCACCCGCCCAGAGAGCCGCGCCCCGAGTAATAGGCGATCTTGCCGGACGGGCGACCGTCGGCGCGGATTCGCAATCCATGAAGCTCGGCCCAGATGGATTGGGCCAAATCTTCGGCCGAGTCTTCGTTGGAGCTGGCGCTGCGCGCCGCCGAACGAACCGTCGCCCCGAAGCGCTCGACCAGATCGCTCCATGCCCGCTCGTCGCCGCGCTCGCACGCCACAATCAGGCACAGGTCATCAGCATGAAGGCCGTCTATGAACTGGTTGATGGCCTCGGCCGAAGGCTCGGCCGCCGCCTCCCCGGCTCGAAGATATTTGTTGAGCGCCGCGCCGATACGCGGGCTGAGCGCCTCGACGCCGAGCGAGCGCGCATCTTCAGCACGCGCGATCAAGCGGCGCGCGCCTGCTGAAACTAATTCGTCGGCTTGTGCGGTCATTGCGCGGTCATCCGGCTCGCCTCGGGGCTTAACAAAACCGCTCGATCATCCTCTATGCTATCACGAACCCGTGCGCTTTTTGTGCGCCTGATGCGAGTTCGGATATTGGATGTCAGGGAAGCGGTTACGGGCTGCTGCCGGGGCGCGCTCTGTCAAAGCTTTGACAGCCCGTGTGCGCGTGAGATAATTCCGACGGATGAAGACCGTTGGCTAAAAGAAAAGGCTCGACGCGGGTTCGATGAACCGTCGAGCGCGAGGGCTCATCCCTCATCCTTCAACACTTACGATCATGCTTCGTGTAACGGAAATATTTCGCTCGATTCAGGGCGAGTCGACGCACGCGGGACGCCCCTGCGCGTTTGTGCGGCTGACGGGTTGCCCCATGCGTTGTACGTGGTGCGACAGCGAGTACACGTTCACGGGCGGAGAGCAGATGTCTCTGGAAAGCGTCATGACCGAGATTCGCGCCATGGGCTGCCGTCTGGTGGAAGTTACGGGCGGAGAGCCATTGGCCCAGCGCGCGGCCTTCACATTGATCGAGCGCCTGTGCGACGAAGGCTACGAGGTGCTGATAGAGACGGGCGGCTACGTCTCTACGGAGAAGGTGGACGCGCGCGCCGCTCTCATACTCGACGTGAAATGCCCGGCCTCGGGCGAGGAGACGCGCAATCATTGGCCCAACCTCGAACGCCTGCGTCCGGAAAAGGACGAGGTCAAGTTCGTCGTCACAGACCGCGCCGATTGGAACTACGCGCGCGAAGTGATCGCTCGTTACGATCTGGAGCGGCGGGCCAGGGCCGTCCTCGTCTCTCCCGTCTGGGGGCAGGTCGAGCTGCGCGAGCTGGCGGATTGGATCGCCGCGAGCGGGATGAACATTCGCATGCAGTTGCAGCTTCACAAGCAAATCTGGGGGCCGGAGGCGCGCGGAGTGTGATGGGCGGCAGCGATGACAGGGCTTACGCTCAGGCGGAGCAGTTGGAAGAGGTAGGGCGGGGCGCGCGCCTCGCCGTCTGCCTCGTCTCCGGCGGGATGGACTCGTGCGTCTCTGCGGCCATCGCCCGCGAGGAGAACGACGAGCTGGCCTTCCTACACGTCTCTTACGGACAACGCACAGAGGCGCGAGAGCTTCGCGCCTACGAAGAGATCGCAGATTATTACGGAGTCACAAAGCGCCTCGCCGTCTCCATAGAATACCTGACGCGCATCGGCGGCTCGTCGCTCACGGACACGAAGATAGCGATCAGTGAGGCCGATCTCAGGTCGCGCGAGATACCGACGAGCTACGTCCCCTTTCGCAATGCGCACCTGCTCTCAATCGCCGTTAGCTGGGCCGAAAGCTGTGGCGCCGAGCGTATCTATATAGGGGCCGTGGCGGAGGATTCTTCCGGCTACCCGGACTGTCGACCGGAGTTCTACGATGCCTTCGATCAGGTCATCAGAAAGGGCACGCGACCCGAAACCGTCATCGAGATCGTCACGCCCGTCATAGCATTGCACAAGTCTGAGATCGTGCGGCGCGGCCTTGAGCTGAATGCGCCGCTTCAGTTGACCTGGTCTTGCTATCAAGCGTCTGAGCGCGCCTGCGGGCGCTGCGATTCGTGCGCGCTTCGGCTGCGCGCTTTCCAAGAGGCGGGAGTCGCGGATCCGCTCCCCTATGACTGACGCTTACGGCTCGCTCCGGCTGTTGACGCGCGGGGCCGTATGGGAGTATTAAGTGACAACTCGTCAATTTGTCACAGCATCTTATTGAAGCCCTTCAGGATGAAGGCTCGAAACTCTTTGGAGGAACCTCGAAATGCGTCGTAAAAATTATTTCATCACTTTAGCCGCCGGGGCCATGCTGCTTGCGATCAGCGTTATCGCCTCTGCACAGAATGCGCCGCTTCGCGGCCACGTCGTCATGACTCAGGCCGACGGTACGAAAACTCCTGTCGAAGGGGCCATCGTCGACGTTTTCCGTACAGACATCGGCGGTAAGTTTGATACCAAGACCGACAAGAAGGGCAGATTCGTTTTCGCAGGGCTCCCGATGTCCGGAACCTTCGTCCTCTCCGCCAGTGCTCCGAACGCCCGCGCCGATATTATCCCGAACGTGAAGGTCGGCACGGACGTGGATTTTGAGCTTGTGCTCACCCCAGGCGATGGCAAACGCTTAACCCTCGACGAGGTGAAGGCGATACTTGCTGGCAGCAGTGGCGCTGCTTCGGGCGGCAGCGCAGCAGATCGTCGCAAGCGCGAGGAGATGGAGCGCGAGAACGCCGAGCTGGCGGCTCAAAATCAGAAGAACGTAGACATCAACGCCACCATCAGCCGGACATTCAAGGCTGGAAACGAAGCGCTCGCGACCAAACGCTGGGACGACGCCCTCGCCCAGTTCAAAGAGGGCCTGGCGGCTGATCCGGAGCAGACCGCGCTCCTGGTGGGCGTGGCCGAGGCGCTGCGTCTGCGCGGGGCCGAGCGCTACAATGCCGCCGTCAAGGATAAAGATGATGCGGCCAAAAGCGCCGGAATAAAAGCGGCTCAGCAGGATTGGCGCGACGCGGCCGACGCGGCTACTAAGGCCGCCGAGCTGATTAAGAAGAAACCAGCCGCCACGGACCCGGCCGTACAGGCCCAGGACACACAGAACAGGTTGGCCGTTCTCACCGTACGCACCAAAACGATGGTACTGCTGGTCTCTAAGGTTGACCCGACGCAGGCCGATGCCGGGATCGCCGCTTTTCAAGAGTACATGGCGGCGGAAACCGACCCGGTCAAGAAGGCCAAGGCTCAGCTTGATCTAGCCAAGATGCTTATGGATGCCGGTGTGACGGATAAGGCGCTGGCTGAGTATCAGAAGGCGCTCGATAATAACCCGGACGACGTTGACGCGCTGATGGGGGCGGGCCTGGCGCTCTATAACCTCGCCTATGCGTCCAACGACAAGGCCAAATTCCAGGAGGCGGCCAATTATCTACAGCGTTTTGTGGACAAAGCGCCCGACACGAATCCGCTCAAGGCGGACGCCAAGGCCGTGCTTGAGGAGGTCAAGAATCAGCAGAACATCAAGCCGGAGAGAACCACCCCGGCCCGGCGCCGCCGTCAGTAGTAAGTTTATCTTCCGCCTCGCCCAAAGACCCACGAAGGCCGCGATCAGTCGTTTCAAGTACTGATCGCGGCCTTCGCACGTCAACTTGACCCCTGAAATAATCAACTTGACACCCGTCTCGTTAAAACGGTAATATCCATTGTGCAACGGTGTTTGGCACCGTTTGTCTTATTAAATGCGTGCGTTTAAGCGACCACCGTTGCAGCCGCCTCCATCTTCAATCTCCAGTCGCCAGCCTTATCGGTAAGCGCTCAGCACCAGTTGGAAAACCTTAAAAGATGTCAGCCAAATTAGGGGAAATTCTCGTCCGCGAAAACCTCTTGAGCCCGCAACAACTGCGTGAGGCGTTGGATTACCAGCGCGAGCATGGCGGGCGTCTGGGCTATAACCTAGTCAAGCTCGGCCTTGTCTCCGACGACATGATTACAGCCGTTCTCTCGCGCCAGTACGGCGTGCCGTCTGTCAATCTTGAGTTGTTCGACATTGAAGAGCCTGTGATTCGCCTGATCCCGCAGGACGTGGCGCAGAAATACTCTGTGCTACCGCTCTCGCGCGTCGGCGCAACGCTCACGCTGGCGATGGTCGATCCGACCAACGTCTTTGCGATGGACGACATTAAGTTCATGACGGGCTTGAACATAGAGCCGGTCGTCGTCTCTGAGGCGAGCGTTCACGAGGCCATCGCGAAGTATTACGACATGTCGCGCGAGATAGAGTTGGCGGCGATGGGCGATGTCGTCGTCGATGGCTTGAATCTCAAAGGCTCGAACGGCAACGGCAATGGCAACGGCAACGGCGGCATCACGCACGCCGACCTGGTCTCGCTCGATAGCCTGGATTTTGATTCCGAGGCCGCCGAAAACCTTGAGGTCATAGAAGACAACGAGGAGATAGACCTCTCGAGCCTGACGCGCATGAGCGAGGACGCGCCCGTCGTGCGTCTGGTCAACGTCCTTCTGGTCGACGCGCTCAGGCGCGGCGCATCCGACATCCACATCGAGCCTTACGAGAAGGAGCTGCGCATACGCTTCCGCATCGACGGCGTCCTCTACGACGTGATGCATCCTCCCCTGAAGATGCGCGACGCGCTCATCTCACGCATCAAGATCATGTCCAAGCTGGACATATCCGAAAAACGCCTGCCGCAGGACGGACGCATCAAGATCAAGGTCAAGGTCGACGCGCGTTCGCGCGAGCTGGATTTTCGCGTCTCGACTCTTCCCACCCTGTTCGGCGAAAAGGTCGTCCTCCGCCTGCTCGACAAGGAGAACCTGATGCTGGATATGACCAAGCTCGGGTTCGAGCCGCAGTCGTTGGAGAAGTTCCAGCGCAACATCGCGCGCCCCTACGGCATGGTGCTCGTGACGGGGCCGACCGGCAGCGGAAAGACCAACACGCTCTACTCGGCTTTGCAGTCGCTGAACACGACCGAGACGAACATCATGACGGCGGAAGACCCCGTCGAGTTCAACCTTCAGGGCGTCAACCAGGTACAGATGAAGGAGCAGATCGGTTTGAACTTCGCGGCCGCGCTGCGCTCCTTCCTGCGCCAGGATCCGAACATCATCCTCGTCGGCGAGGTTCGCGATTTCGAGACCGCCGAGATCGCCATCAAGGCCGCGCTCACGGGCCACCTTGTCCTGTCCACGCTACACACGAACGACGCGCCCTCGACCATCTCCCGCCTGATGAACATGGGCATAGAGCCCTTCCTGGTCGCCACCTCCGTCAATCTCATACAGGCGCAGCGCCTCATTCGTCGCGTCTGTAAAGACTGCAAGAAAGAGCACCAGACGGTTCCCGAAGCCCTGATCGAAGTCGGCTTTCAGCCCGACGAGGCGCGCACCCTCAAGACCTACAAGGGGCGCGGCTGTCAGACCTGCAACGGGACGGGCTACAAGGGCCGCGTCGGTCTCTACGAAGTGATGGAAGTGACCGACGAGATACGGGAGCTGATTCTAATCGGCGCTTCGGCTTTGGAGCTGCGCAAACGTGCCATCGAAGACGGCATGATTACTTTGCGCGAATCCGGCCTTCACAAGATTCGCGCCGGGATCACGACCATTGAAGAGGTTGTCCGGGAGACTGTGGCATGAAGAGATGGGGAAGGGTAACGCGCGCTTGCGCCTTATCTTTATTAATGTTGTTCTCGATAGCCGCGATGCTGCCTCTAATCAGCTCTTCGGCGCATAACAACGAGACGGCGTCGGCTTCGAGCAGGAAGGGAAGCCTTCGTCGGCACTCGCGCGCCTGGTGGAAACGTTACCGTGCCCGCCAGCGGCGACGCCGCGCGGCGCTTGAGCGGAAAAGGGCGCTCGCCGGATTGCGTCAACGCAACGCGGACAGACAGACGCGCGGCGGCGGTGACAACAATATGGCGCAATCGAATCCGCTGTCGGCCGCCCTTTGGCTCGACAATGACTCGCGCAGCCAATCGACGCCCGCAGTCTCGACCGAACACAGCAGCCGACGCCTTCCGACCGTCATCGAAAAGGGAGTTCGTCTGAACACGCCTGATGGCCGGACGGTGGGCCAGGTTTCCGTCTCAATCGTCGGCAACGCCGTCGCGGGCGTCAACGGGACACGCGCCGCCCAGCGTCGCGCGCTCGGCGGAATGCCCTTCGCGTCGTTGCGCCGAACGGTCATAGACAGAATGCTCGCGGCGGGCGGATGGGTCGTCAACGATTTCGAGCGGGACATCAACGGACGCCGCGTCTACGTCGTCCTGGCCCAGACATCCAGAGCGAACGACCTGCGCGCTCCGGAGCAATCCTGGACTTTTTACTTCACGGAGGTAGAAGGTCGCATCTACAACATAGTCTCGAATGCGCCGTTGGAGTTTTCCGACCGCCTCAGTCTGGAAGCCGAAAGGGTGATTGCGACGCTCGGCGTCGATCAGCGCCCGGCGGGCAAGCCAGCAGCGGCGGCGGCCGCGCAGCAGCAGCGCTAACGCCCCCTTCACAAAAAGAATCCCCAGCCGGGAATCGGCCCCGCCCGTGCCGCCATCCTTCCGAGCCAGGGGAACCCGTAGGAGAAAAGAAAATCCATGATGACGAATGAAGCTGTCCCGCAAATCACGCTCTCCGAGCTACTGAAGAAGCTCGCCGAACTTGGCGGCTCAGACCTTCACATTACGACCAATACGCCGCCGCAGGTGCGCGTCGACGGTCACCTGCGTCCCCTCGAAGGTTACCGCCCGCTCTCGTCGGCCGATACAAAACAGCTCGCCTATTCCGTGCTCACAGACGCACAGAAGCATCGCTTTGAAGAGAGCCTGGAGTTGGATTTCTCCTTCGGCGTCAAGGGCCTCTCGCGCTTTCGCGCCAACATCTTCAACCAGCGCGGCGCGGTCGGCGCAGTCTTTCGCGCCATCCCCTACGAGATCAAGCCCTTTGAAAAGCTGGGCCTGCCGCCCGTCGTCAAGCAGATGTGCGACAAGCCGCGCGGCCTCATTCTCGTCACGGGGCCGACCGGTTCCGGCAAGTCTACGACGCTCGCCGCCATGATCGACAAGATCAACACGGATCGCCACGAGCATATTCTGACCATCGAAGACCCGATAGAGTTTCTGCACAATCACAAGAGCTGTCTGGTCAATCAGCGCGAGGTCAACGCCGACACGCGCGGCTTTGCCGAAGCGCTTCGCACGGCCCTGCGCCAGGACCCGGACGTAGTGCTCGTGGGCGAAATGCGTGACCTTGAGACCATAGAATCGGCCTTGAGGATCGCCGAAACGGGCCACCTGACCTTCGCCACGCTTCACACAAACTCAGCCGCCTCGACCATCAACCGCATCATAGATGTCTTCCCCTCAGACCAGCAGGCGCAGATCCGCGCGCAGCTTTCGCTCGTCCTCGAAGGCATCATGTGCCAGTCGCTGCTGCCGCGTGCTGACGGGCAGGGGCGCTGCATGGCGCTGGAGATTCTAGTCCCGAACTCGGCCATCAGGAACCTGATTCGCGAAGACAAGGTTCACCAGATTTACTCCATGATGCAGACGGGCCAGGACAAATACGGCATGCAGACCTTCAACCAGGCGCTCGCCTCGCTCTATCACAAGCGCCAGATCACTCTGGACGTTGCGATGCAGCGCTCGTCGAATACGGATGAATTAAAGGACTTGATCGAGCGCGGCTCAGGTCTCAACAACGGCAATGGCTCTTCGGCTGCGGCTCCCAAGCCGGGCGTGCACCCGAGCCCGTACGCACAGGGCCGCCCCGTCGGCGTGCGCCCCGGCGTCAGATAAACGAGCGACCAGTGTGACGGCCGATGGAAACCCGTCTTCACTCTAATCAACGGTCACCCGATCCTTTCGTTTTCAGGAGTTCTTAGTTATGCCCACTTACGTCTTCAAAGGCCGCAACCGACTTAACGAGATCGTGGTTGGCGAGCGCGTCGCTGACAACCGTGAAGCCCTACGCCAAATCCTGCGCCGCGAGCAGGTCACGCTGACCTCGGTCAAAGAGAAGGGGCGCGAGGTCGGCATCCCGAAACTCGGCGGGCGCAAGAAGGTCAAGTCCAAAGACCTATCCATCTTCACGCGCCAGTTCTCCGTGATGATCGACGCCGGGCTCCCGCTCGTGCAGTGTCTGGACATCCTGGGCCAACAGCAGGATAACAAGTACTTTCAGCAAATCCTGTTACAGGTCAGGCAGGATGTCGAGGAGGGCTCGACCCTGGCGGCAGCGATGGCGCGCCATCCGCGCGTCTTCGATCAACTCTACACGAACATGGTCGAAGCGGGCGAAACGGGCGGTATTCTCGACCTGATTCTTCAGCGCCTCTCGACCTTTATCGAAAAGCTGGTCAAGTTGAAGCGCGATGTCCTGTCGGCCCTGATCTATCCGTCGGCGGTAATCCTGATGGCCATAGGCGCAATCGCCGTCATTATGGTCGTCGTCATCCCGCAGTTTCAGAACATCTTTATGGGTCTGCTCGGCCCTGGCGAATTGCTGCCGCTGCCGACGCGCATCGTCGTCGGCATCAGCAATTTTCTGGCGGGATGGGGCGGTCTGGTGATTCTGGTCGCCATCATCGGCGCAGTCGTGGCGCTGCGCTTCTACTACAGGACGCCGGGCGGGCGTCGCGTCCTCGATACTATAATCCTGAAGCTGCCGGTCTTCGGCGGCATCATGCGCAAGATCGCGGTCGCGCGATTCTCGCGCACACTGGCGACGCTGCTCTCCTCTGGCGTACCCATCCTTCAATCCCTCGACATTACGGCGCGCACCGCCGGTAACGTCGTCATCGAGAGCGCGATTATGAAAGTACGCGCGGGCGTCGAGCGCGGCGAGAACTTCGTCGATCCGTTAAAGGCGACAGAGGTCTTCCCGAGCATGGTGGCGCAGATGATCGGCATCGGCGAACAGACGGGCGCGCTCGACGCCATGCTCGGCAAGATCGCAGATTTTTACGAGCAGGAGGTCGACGCCGCCATCGCCAACCTGCTCACCATGATCGAGCCCCTCCTGATCGGATTCCTGGGCGTCACCATCGGCTCCATAGTTATCGCGATGTACCTGCCGCTCTTCACCCTTATCGGCAAACTATCGCAAGGCCACTGACCCCCACAGCATTCTTGATTCCACCCCACCTAGTCACCGTATCGAAAATAGTGAAGTCAAAGGTATAGGCAAAATTTCCATTGGCTTGCTTTACTCCTTTAGCTAACATGAATGTTAATGCATTGAGTTGCCCGACTGCGGCCTGTTTTTGCCCCACACTTCCATTCTGAATATCAGGTCTGCCAAAAAACTCGTATACGCTCGTGTTGCCGACGTATTGAGGTAACTGCTCGATATGACGATTAGTAATGTGCCAGCGAGCAGTGTGAGACCCATCCTCAAAAGGCCCATCGCGCCACTTGTCATAGTTCAAGTCACTAGCTTTAGCGCCAGCGCATGGATCATCTGAAGGCTCTACAGGCTCAGAACCGGCCTACGAGACAATCCTGATTTCCGAAGCCTGTAAGTTGACGTGCAATGTCAACTTACAGGCTTCCTTATTGATTGTGACGGGCCCGCCTCGGCGACCGCGCTATCGGTCACGAGCATAAGACTTGCAGCGAAAGCACAGGCTTAGAAGCCTGTGCTTTCGCTGCAAGTGTTTCAGGCAAATCTTGCCTTAGAGGGGATACCGTCGTGGTCTTACATCTTTTTCACTTCTGACTTTTGGGAACAGTCACCGTCACGCTCTGAGTGGACGAGTAGCCTGCGCTGTCCGTAGCCTTGATCGTGATGGTGTAGATACGGCCTGTCCCTGTGCCTGCCCGCTCGGCACGCAGCCGCACAAGGTTCGGCCCCAAGACCTCCCAGTCAGGTGATGTATCGCCGTCGCCAGTACCATTTGTGGGCTCGTTGCTCTTGACGCTGAGCGTGGTGGTGACGGGCCCGCAATTATCCGTCACCTTGTAGTTGACCGTAATGTTGACCAGCTTATGGTCGGGCGGCCAGAGCGCCGGTGGATTTACAGCCACGTTGGTAATTACAGGCGGCGGGTTAGAGGCAGTCGTTGTGACCGCCGGGGTCGAGTTGTTGCTCGCGTCCGGGTCGGGCGTCTGGGCACTAACCGTCGCCGCATTACTGATGAGCGTGCCATTGGGCACAGGGCAATTCACCTTCGCCAGCAGAGTGATTACCTCAGAGCTGGCGGGTGCAATCGAGCCGAACGTCACCTGGCGGTTATTGCCTGCGCCGCCACAGATGCCCGCGCCCGTCGAAGAGCACGAAACGAAGGTGGTCGTCGCGGGCAAGACATCCGACACTGTGACGTTGGAGGCAGCGCTGGTTCCATTGTTAGTGACCGTGACTTTATAGGTGATGTTCGAGCCGGTCAGAACCGTGGCGGGCGAAGCCGTCTTGGTGATGGACAGATCCGTGCCGGTTGGCACGCCCGTCACGACGGCGGTCGAGCTGGCTGAACGGATGAAGGGAGAAACGGTATTGGTGTTTGACGGAGCAAACGCGAAGATGTCTTCACCGCTGTACGTCATCCCGAGCGCGACTACCGCTTTGAGTTCAAAGGTGTAGGTGCCGTTACCGCTGTATTGGCTGAAGCGCGCGGCATAGCTGCCGTCAGCGGCCACCGCATCGCCGTGCGCCGCAAGTCCGTCGTCGAAGAGCGTAATGGCCACTCTTGAGCCGTCCGGACGAATCACATTGCCGGACACGAGCGCGCCCAGCACGCTTTCTCCTCCGAATCTGGGCGTCGCCAGAATCGTGATCGGCTCCGGGAACGCCAGCGTGTCCTTGAGCACGGCGGCGTTAAGCTGCACACCGTCGTGATCGGCGAAGGCCAGAAATTCCAGATTGCCGTTTACGATGGGCCCGGCCGTGACGATCATCTTCCATGTGCCAGCTTCCGGCGTATGGATTATGAAGATACGACTGTTCGACCCGTCGATGAATTCGACGTTGGGGTTGGCTCCGGCATCGGCCTGGGTAATAAGTGTGCCGGACGGAGTCCGCAGTGTCAGCGTGATGGCGTCGGCGGGATTCGCAATCGCCACGGCGAAGGTAGCGCTTTGCGCGCCCGCCTCGACCAGTACGGAACTCTCCTTGACCTGCCCGGAATTGACCGTCTCGGGGGCGCGCGTTAACAATCCGCTGCCGGTGGTCTCGGCCGAGAGTTGTGTGAAGAGTGCAATCAGGTCGGCCGCGTTGCTCACGCGATAAAACTTGCCGCCGGTCTGAGTGGCGACATTCTGTAGCGTGGCCTCACCGAAAGCGGAGATGCCCGCCCCCAGTCCGACTGAAAGCACCGTCACGCCTTCGTCCTGCAACGCCGGAATGACGCTGGCTGGCGGCGTACCCGTATTATGGTCGCCGTCGCTCAGCAGAACTATGACGTTGTTGCAGGAATGATCGGCCTGCGACGTGATCTGGTTCAGCGCCGCTTGCAGCCCGCCGCCGATATTGGTAGAGCCGCTGGCATTTAGAGAGTTGACGGCCGTCTTGGCGGACGACTGTGTGCCGGGCCCTGTGATGGCCGTGACCGGGAAGTTTACGGAGACGGAATCGGAGAAAGAGACTACTCCGACGGAATCGCCGACGCGCAACAGGTCTATAAACTGGTTGGCCCCCTGCTTGGCGAAGTCCAGTCGCTGTTCGGCGCTCATGCTTCCTGAGCGATCCAGAACCAGAATCACGCGCAAGCCCGCGGTTCCTGTCTCGAAACTGACAGCGTGAGCGCCGGGGGCAGCCCCGACAGGCAGACCTGCGGGAGCCGCCGCGCTGCGCTTCGGATGAGCAGCAATCGTCGCCCAGCAGGACTGGTGATTAATGCTCTCCTGGTATGTATCCATGTCAGGATCATGGTTGGAGGCAACGCAGAACTCGTTCAGAGTGTAACCCGCCGCAGTCGTTCCACCGGCGTTACCCCCGCGCGTGAAGTAGTTGTCCATCAGGCAGAAGTTCATGGCCGGAGTGTCGGGCGGCGCGGCGCACTCGGCACCCCCGCCTGGGCCCGAGTACTCATCCAGCACACCAAATGCATGATGCGCGTGCTCGTGAGCGATGGTGTAGGCGTCGCCGTTCGGCCCGGCATTGGCTCCCTGAAAGTTATCGTTGAAAAAGAGCATGACGTGCTGGCCGCGCACGCCATACTGACCGGCGGTGGCGTAGGCTCTGCCGCCGCCCGCGTTGACCCAGTATTCGGCGGACTCGGATGCCCCACTGTCGTTGACAATCGCCACCGTGCCGAAGCGCTGTTGACCATCGGTGGCGTCGGCCAGTATCTGGCTGGCGTTCTGAAAGGCATCGCGAATTTGTTGAAGCTGCGCCGGAGTGGCGTTGAAACGCACGGAGACGCAAAAGTTGTATTGTCCGTTTCTTAGTGTCCCGTTACCCGCGTTTGCGACGGCGGGCAGGGCCAGGGTGAGGGCGAAAACTGCGGCCGCGAGGATCAGGAGTCTCCGCACGGTTGAGGGGTACGTTGAGGTAAACATTAGTCTTCTCCTTTGGTGGGGGGAGCGGCTCACTGCCGCGCCTTGAAAAGAGTGAACTGATAGCCTGAGCCATTAATGGTCATGAAAAATTCATGGCCGTGTGAGGCTTGGGGTAGGAGTCGCTCATATTGGGTTTGGGTGAGTGAAAGGAAGTCGCGCGGGCGAGCCACCGCGCTGGCCAGGATTGGTTGGATATCAGGTGAGAATTCATTGAGGGAGGCGAAGCGAAGCTTTCCGCTTCGTTGTAGCGCTTGAAAACGCTCTCCGGCAATCGGCTCGCTCCTCAGATAAGCATCCGACAATGCGGCCTCTTCCGATTGCTTCTGCAACGCCAGCAACTCCTCTATCAAGCTGCGCACGACGGCCGGTGCCTCGTCGACAAACCCGAAGCATTCCCCGGCGACGCCTTCTTTAGACTTGAATGAGAGATGGAACTGATCGCCGCTGGTCAGACCGTTTCCGCCAAAATTCCTGCGCCGGAAAGCCTCCATCAGGGCAGGCTCGCCAATCCTCCCGAGAAGTTGCGCGACCTGAGCCCCGGGTAAATTACCCTGATATATGGCCGCAACATTGAGCTGGTAGCGCCCGTAACGCACCACCCTGGCCTGGTTGTCTTCGCCCAGGAGCACGAATATCGAGACGGGCTCCGTCATCGGTGTGAAATCCAGATTTATTTCCGTGGCGCGCGGCCGGACTCCAGGCTTTCCATTAGTCATCTTTCCATCAGTGGGCGATAGACCGCCGCAGTACGTGGTACTGAGGCAAATTATCGAGAGGGCCGAACAGAGCCTCAGCCGCCCACACGTTTTTCCAGGCGGTCTTGCCCGAGCAAGGATGACGCAAAGAATCCTCCGGAATAAAGAATGCATATCCGAGCGAAGAGAAGTAGCCGTCATTCGCTTACCTCTGGTAACTTTAGTGTCTGCTTAACCGTGACTTGGGTTATTTCCAGCCGGGGTTACGGCGTCGCTGCTACCGAAACTAGGCGTTATTGGTGAAGAGCAGTGACAGCTATGTGCTACCCGCAAAACTGAAGTGTCAAAGTGATGCTGTGCGGCGAAGGGTATGTCGTAGCCGGAGGGCCACACAGGCGAGGGTTCTTTATGAGTTCTCTCTACCACAAACGAGAGGTCAGTGATAGAACTCCAAATGAGTGGGTGCACGATAAAATGTATTCTGACAAATGTCAAGATAATCATAACCGGGGGTTGACCGGCAGTGACCCGTCATATCGGGGATTGAAACATGGCGCGGGATTTAGCGACCGCCGAAGACCGGCAGCCGCCAAACCCTGCGTGAATATTTATTCCCCAATGTAACGAGGCCAGCCACTCTTTTTTATGGACATGCCACTTAATAAGGATTAAGATTGGCGGCACTCAGGTTCTAAATCTTCTCTTGAATAATCGGCACGACACTCCTGCGGCGAGCTTTAGCAGATTCGAGCCACAGGAAACAGACGGGGAAGTGTTCGTACAAGGGAGGGATGATGGGACGACTCGGGCCAGCAGCCTTCTTCC
The DNA here is from genome assembly GCA_035940775.1 of Pyrinomonadaceae bacterium. Classification (GTDB taxonomy): domain Bacteria; phylum Acidobacteriota; class Blastocatellia; order Pyrinomonadales; family Pyrinomonadaceae; genus DASQYE01. Next base: position 59,584 of record DASZEN010000007.1, read on the forward strand.
ATTCTTCTATACATTCGTACCTCCGTTTTGTAGTTTGTTGCTCCCTTCTATCTTTCGCCTGCTCTTCAAAGCCCGCTGAACAGTCTCGCACCGCCCCGGCGGCCGTGCCGCCAACAGAAACCTCAAGCACAGGGCAAGCGACCGTGCCGTCCTTCGCTTCTGAAGCCGAGGATGGGCAGTGGACGATGCCCGCGAAGAATTACGCGAGCACGCGCTACAGCGGGCTTGACGAGATCAATACCGAAAATGCCAGGAATCTGAAAGTCGCCTGGACGTTCTCGACGGGTGCTAACCGTGGCCATGAGGCGGCGCCTCTGGTCGTCGGCAACACGATGTACGTCGTCACGCCTTACCCGAACGTTCTCTACGCGCTCGATCTCACAAAGCCGGGCTCGACGAAATGGGTGTATGAGCCGAAGCCCGCGTCCGCCTCGCAGGGCGTGGCGTGTTGTGATGTGGTGAATCGCGGTGCGGTCTACTCGAACGGCAGGATCTTCTATAACACGCTCGACGCACAGACCGTGGCGGTTGATGCGGAGACCGGCCATGAACTCTGGAAGACAAAACTCGGGGAGATAAACAGGGGCGAGACCATTACGATGGCCCCGCTCGTCGTGAAAGACAAGGTGCTGGTCGGCAACAGCGGCGGGGAGCTTGGCGTGCGAGGTTGGATAACGGCGCTCGATGCCGATAGCGGAAAGATCGCCTGGCGCGCCTACAGCACAGGGCCCGATGCCGACTGTCTCATCGGAGCGAACTTTAAACCCTTCTACAAACAGGATCAGGGCAAAGACCTCGGCGTCGCCTCGTGGCCGCCCGACGCCTGGAAGATCGGCGGCGGGACGGTCTGGGGCTGGATTTCCTACGACCCGGAGCTTGATCTCGTCTATCACGGCACGGCGAACCCCGGCCCCTGGAACCCGGAGCAACGCCCCGGCGACAACAAGTGGACATCCGGCATCTTCGCTCGCCGCCCCGACACGGGCGAAGCCATCTGGTTTTACCAGTGGGCCCCTCACGACCTCTTCGATTACGACGGCATAAACGAACAGATTCTGCTCGACTTTCCCGTAGGCGGACAGCCCCGTAAAGTCATAGTGCATCCGGAGCGCACCGGCTACGTTTACGTCCTCGACCGCGCGACGGGTGAAGTGCTCTCGGCCAATCCGTTCGTCCACATCACGTCGACGAAGGGAGTTGATTTAAAGTCCGGAGAGCTGATTCACGTCGAAGAGAAGAAGCCCGTCATGGGCCGGGTCGTCCGCGACATCTGCCCCGCCGCGCCCGGCGGAAAAGATTGGAGCCCGTCGGCCTTCTCCCCGCGCACGGGCCTCGTCTACATCCCGCACAACAACCTCTGCATGGATTATGAAGGATTGGAGGCAAACTACATCGCGGGCACTCCTTACGTCGGCGCGAACGTGAAGATGTACGCGGGCCCGGGCGGCCACCGGGGCGAGTTTACGGCGTGGGATCCGGTGGCGGGCAAAGAGGTCTGGAAGATCAAAGAAAGTTTCCCGGTCTGGAGCGGCGCGGCCGTGACGGCGGGGGACGTGGTTTTTTACGGCACGATGGAGGGCTGGTTCAAAGCCATCAACGCGCGAACGGGAGAGGAGTTGTGGAAGTTCAAGACCGGTTCCGGCATCATCGGGCAGCCGGTCGTCTATCGCGGCCCCGAAGGCCATGAGTACGTGGCGATTCTGTCGGGCGTCGGAGGCTGGGCCGGTGCGATTGTCGCGGGCGGATTAGACCCGCGCGATGGCACGGGCGCATTGGGGTTCGTCAACGCGATGCCGGATTTACCGGAGAACACGACCAGGGGAGGTACGCTCTATGTTTTCTCGCTTCCCTAGGAACTACTGCGTGCTGCTCCTGATGCTTATTCCGTTTCTACTCTCCTCCTGCGCGGGAAAGGGTGAAGAGAAGCAAGTAGTGTCGCAGACGCAGACGCCACACGCGCGCCAGCACCTGCGCGTCTGCGCCGACCCGAACAACCTGCCGTTCTCGAACCGTGCGCTCGAGGGGTTTGAGAATAAGATCGCCGCGATAGTTGCGCGCGAGCTGAACACGGACGTTGAGTATACCTGGTGGGCCCAGCGGCGCGGCTTTATCCGTAACACTTTGAAGGCTAACGTGTGCGACCTGGTCGTTGGCGTGCCCACCAGTTTCGAGCTGGCGCAGACGACCTCGCCCTACTACCGCTCGACCTACGTCTTCGTCTATCGCGGAGGCCGCGGCCTGAACATTCGTTCCTTGGACGACCCCATTTTAAGAGAGCTGAAAATCGGCGTGCAGATGATCGGCGACGATTCCGCCAATACCCCTCCGGCACACGCGCTGAGCAACCGAAAGATTATCGAGAACGTCAGGGGCTACACGGTCTATGGCGACTACGCTCAGGCCAATCCTCCGGCGCGAATTATCGGTGCGGTCGTAAAAGGCGAGGTTGACGTAGCAATCGTCTGGGGGCCGCTCGCTGGCTACTTCGCCAAAAGACAGAAAGTGCCGCTTGAGATTACGCCCGTCTCGCCCGAGATTGATCTCCCGTATCTCCCCTTCGTCTTTGACATCTCAATGGGTGTGAGGCGCGGCGACGATGCATTCAGGGAAGAGCTTGAACAGATTCTTGTGCGCAAACGCGCGGAGATTGAAAGCATCCTCGACGCGTACGGCGTTCCGCGAGTCAGGAAGGGGTGAAGGTATGAAAGCGGTCAGCGGTCGGTGCTCGGCGGTCGGTGAAAAAAGAACAAAGGGGTGCGCCTTTGCCGACCTGCGACCGCCGCCCGCCGGTCGCTGCTTTCTGGTCGCCTGCTTCGCGTTAATTATGCTTTCATCCTGCAAACGCGAGGAGCGAGGGTTCAGAGTTCAGCCTGCGGCGGCGAGTCGAACCGACAGCGTCACCTTAACCGAGCTGCGACCGGGAGAATCTCAGCCTCCTCCTTCTGCTTCCGTCAGGAACGAATACGAAGAGAATGCTTACGCGATGAATGAGGGGAAGCGGCTCTACGAATGGATGAACTGCGTCGGCTGCCACGCGCACGGCGGTGGTGGCATGGGGCCAGCCCTGATGGACGACAGATGGATTTACGGGGGCCAGCCCGAGCAGGTGTTCGCGACCATCGTGCAGGGTCGTCCGAACGGGATGCCGTCGTTTCGCGGCAGGATTCCCGATTACCAGGTCTGGCAGCTTGCGGCTTACGTTCGCAGCATGAGCGGGCAGGTGCCGTCCGATGCCGCGCCCGGACGCAGCGACGACATACACGCCAAAGAGCCGGAACAATCCAAAGAGAAAGAACAACCGAAGAAATGAGAGCTGTGGGATCAAAATTGAGAAAGCGAGGCTGGTGGCAGCCTGCCCTCACTTTTTCATTTTTCATTCTTGAGCTTGCATTCCTTTCGGGCTGTCGCGGCGCGCAGTCGGCGCTTGACCCGGCGGGGCCGCAGGCCGCGCGCATCGGTCGTCTCTGGTGGTTGATGTTCTACGTCTGCTCGGCGGTCTTCCTCGCGGTCAGCATCGCTCTGCTGATCGCAATCTTCCGCGAGCGCAAAGGCCGGGAGAAGAAGAAGGGGGACGAGCCGGACACGTCGCCCGAGCCGAAGAGGGAAAGGCTGATGACCCGAATCGTGGCGGGCGCAGTCGGCCTGACCGTCGTCATCCTCTTCGTCTTTCTCATCACCGACTTCTTCACGGGGCGCGCTCTTTACTCGCACGCTGATCCGCAGGCCCTCACCATTAAAATCACAGGGCAGCAGTGGTGGTGGGATGTCGAGTACGAGACGGAGCCAGCCAGCAGCATCGTCCACACGGCGAACGAGATTCACATCCCCACGGGGCAGCTAGTGAAATTCAGGCTCACGTCCACCGATGTCATCCACAGCTTCTGGGTTCCGAATTTAAATGGAAAAAAGGATTTGATTCCGGGGCACGAAATCACTCTGACGTTTCAGGCCGACCGCGCGGGCGAGTATCGCGGCCAGTGCGCAGAGTTTTGTGGATACCAGCACGCACACATGGCATTTACAGTCGTGGCCGAAGCGCCCGAAAAGTTCTACGAATGGATGAACCGGCAGCGCGCTCCTTCAGTCGAGCCGACGAACGACGCCGAGCGGCGCGGCCAGCAGGTCTTTCTCAGCAGCCCCTGCATCATGTGTCATTCGATTCGAGGGACGATCGCGGGTGGACGTATCGCGCCCGACCTGACGCACCTTGCGAGTCGCAAATCAATCGCCGCCGGGACGCTGCCAAACACGCGCGGCCACCTCGCCGGGTGGATCACGAACTCGCAGGAGATTAAACCGGGCAACCACATGCCGCCCGTTCCGCTCGGCCCCGAAGATTTGCAAGCGCTGCTCGCCTACCTGGAGAGCTTGAAATGAAGCCGGAAGAGCAATCCGCAGGTGTCATCGAAGAAGAGGAGACCGCAGAAGCGCCGGAGGCCGAACGGGAAGTGCGCGAAGGCGATTTGCCCGAAGACGAAGAACGTCGCCTGTTGGATAAGACATGGGGTGACAAGCCCGGCTTCCGTGGATGGCTCGCGAGCACGAATCACAAGTCAATCGGAAAGCGCTTCATCATCACGGCCTTCATCTTCTTCCTCCTGGGCGGCATCCTCGCCGTCCTGATGCGCATTCAGCTCGCGCGCCCCGAAAATACTTTCCTCGGCCCAGACCTCTACAACCAGATTTTCACGATGCACGGGACGACGATGATGTTTCTGTTCGCCGTCCCCGTGATGGAGGCGTTCGCCATCTATCTGGTGCCCCTGATGGTCGGCACACGCAACATCGCGTTCCCGCGAATGGTCGCCTTCAGCTACTGGATTTACCTTGCGGGCGGCGTCATGCTGTTCGTCTTCTTCATCCTGAACACGGGGCCGGACGTGGGCTGGTTCAACTACGTGCCGCTCTCCGGGCCTGAGTTTTCGCCCGGCAAAAGGATTAACGTCTGGACGCAACTGGTGAATTTTACGGAAGTCTCTGCGCTGGGCGTGGCCGTCGCGATTATCACCACTATCTTCAAGCAGCGTGCGCCGGGGCTCTCGCTCCACCGCCTCCCCGTCTTCGTCTGGGCGATGCTCGTCATGTCTTTCATGGTCGTCTTCGCCATGCCCGCCGTGACGATGAGTAGCGTGCTGTTGACGCTCGACCGGCTCGTTGGCACTCACTTCTTCAATCCGGCTGAAGGAGGCGATCCGCTGCTTTGGCAGCACCTCTTCTGGTTCTTCGGCCACCCGGAGGTCTACATCATCCTCATCCCGGCGCTCGGTTACATCGCCTCGATCATCCAGACCTTCTCGCGCCGCAAGGTCTTCGGCTACACGGCGCTCGTGCTTTCGATGCTCAGCATCGGTTTCATCAGCTTCGGTCTGTGGGTGCATCACATGTTTACGACGGGGCTGCCGCAACTGGGCTCAAGCTTTTTCTCGGCGGCGAGCATGATGATTGCGATCCCGAGCGGCACACAAATCTTCTGCTGGATTGCGACGCTGTGGAGCGGGCGTCCGCTCTTTCGCAGCCCGCTGCTCTTCGCCATCGGCTTCTTCTTCACCTTCATCATGGGCGGGCTGTCGGGCGTGATGGTGGCGAGCGCCTCCGCCGATCTTCAGCTTCACGACACGTTCTTCGTCGTCGCGCATTTTCATTACGTTTTGATCGGAGGCGCGGTCTTTCCGCTCTTCGCCGCGTTCCACTACTGGTTTCCGAAATTCACGGGACGGATGCTCAACGAGGGTTTGGGCAAACTGACTTTCTGGCTGATGTTCACAGGCTTCAACCTAACTTTCTTCCCGATGCACCAGTTGGGGCTCGAAGGGATGCCGCGTCGCGTCTACACTTATCTGCCGGAGATGGGCTGGGGCAATCTCAACTTACTGGCGACCACCGGCGGCGTCGTCCTGACTCTGGGCGTGCTCACTTTCATCGTCAACGCTCTTTCGAGCAGGCGGCGGGGCGCGCGGGCGGGCGATAATCCGTGGGGCGCGGACACGCTCGACTGGGGAACGACCAGCCCGCCGCCGAGCTACAACTTCCTCCGGCTGCCGGTCGTCCAGGGGCGCGAAGCCCTCTGGGCGCGGACGGAAGACGCACCGTTTGTCGAGGGCCTGAGAAGCGATTGCCGCGAGGTTCTCATCACGAAGACGCTCGACGCCGAGCCGGATAACAAGATGGTGCTTCCAAGCCCGTCCCTATGGCCGCTCGTGATGGCGCTCGCGGTGACCGCCACCCTCATCGGGGTGATCTTTACGCCGTGGGCTTTGCCCGCGGGAATGATTCCGGCCGCAATCGCGCTCATCGGCTGGGGCTGGCCCAAGCGCAGGGACGAGCGTTGCGAACGCAAGCGCGTCGAAGAGATGTCGAGTGAGGAACGCAGGAAGGAGGCCGCGCGGGCGCAATAATGAAGAAGGGAAGCGCCACGATAGACGTAACGGGGCTGCCAGAATTCGCCTTCGGCAATCGCGGGCTGATGTGGTGGGGCGTGGTCGGGTTCCTCGCCATCGAGACGACGATGCTCGTCACCTGCTTCGCCAGCTACTTTTACCTGCGCGACCGCGCGACGGATTGGCCGCCCCCGCCGACGCTGCTTCCAGACCTGCTGATCCCGACCGTCAACCTGGGCTTGCTACTCCTGAGCGTCGTGCCGATTCATCTGGTGAGCCGTGCGGCGAGGCGTCTGGACAAGCGCCGGGCCTTAATCTGGATGACGGTCGGCATCACTATGGGCATCGCGTTTGTCGCAATCCGCGCCCTTGAATTCCGGGCGCTCAACGTCTCCTGGGACACGAACGCATACGGCTCAATCGTGTGGCTGATTATCGGGGTACATACGTTTCACCTCGCTTCGGAGGTCGTCGAGACAATCGTCATCACCCTGATTCTGGCTAAAGGACACACGGAGCCGAAATATTTTGTTGACCTGACCGACAATGCGCTCTACTGGTATTTCATCGTCGCCATCTGGATTCCGTGCTACGTGATTGTTTTTCTAGCGCCGCGTTTTCTCTGACGAGCGCGCGAGGGCGAAAAGAAGGGCGGTGGCCGTGACGGCAGCAAAGGCTAAGAAGAAAAGGCAGCCCAAAGCGGAAAGGGAGTTCTCCGAGACGAGGGGCATCCTCTGGCTGTGGGCTGGCTTCCTGACCGCGCCGCTCGCTTTCCTCCTGCACCTCGAAGTCAACTACGCGCTGGTTCCGCAACTTTGCCAGAGCAGGCACAAGATAGTCCTTCACCTGGTGACGCTCGCCTTTCTGCTGATAGCTGTGGGCGGAGGCTTCATCGCGTGGCGGAACTGGCAAGCGTCCGGACGGAAATGGCCCGGAGAAGACGGCAGCGTGACCGAGCGCAGCCGCTTTATGGCGGTTGTCGGATGCCTGATGAGCGCGTTCTTCATCCTCAGCCTGATCGCGCAATGGATTCCGGAATTTATTTTCGACCCGTGCCACAGATGAAGAAGTCAGAAGCCAGAAGTCGGAAATCAGCAGCGAAAACGGGAAGTACTCTCTTCTTCGCGCTCACTTTCACGTTTTTACTTTCAGCTTTTTTCTATACTCCTGTGCAAGCGCATGAGGGAAAGCCGCATACGTTTCACGACCTCTGGTACACGTGGGGGCGCGATCCGCTAATCATCGCGGGGCTGGCCCTGACGGGTTGGCTCTACTGGCGGGGCTCGCGGCGCGTGTGGCGCGAGTCTTCTGCGCGCGGGCGGACGGGTCGCCGTTGGGAAGCGTGGGCTTTCGGTTTCGGTTGGCTGGCGCTCTTCGTCGCGCTCGTCTCGCCGCTGCACCCGTGGGGCGAGGTACTCTTTTCGGCCCACATGACGCAGCACGAAGTCCTGATGCTGGTGGCCGCACCCTTGCTCGTGCTCGCGCGCCCGCTCGTGCCTTTCCTGTGGGCGTTGCCCGTGGGCTGGCGGTCAGCGCTCGGTGGGATAGGAAAGCGAAAGCGCGTCGAGAGGGTCTGGCGCGCGATCACGAATCCGGCGGCCGCCTGGGCGATTCACGCGGCTGCGCTGTGGGTGTGGCACGCGCCCGTGCTTTTTCAGGCGACGCTCACGAGCGATCTCGTTCACACGTTGCAGCACCTGAGCTTTTTAGGCTCGGCGGTGCTCTTCTGGTGGGCGCTGATACATGGTCGGCGCGGGGTGATGGGTTACGGCGCGGGCGTGCTCTATATTTTCACCACCTCGCTGCACAGCGGCGTGCTCGGCGCGCTCCTCACGTTTGCGCGCTCCATCTGGTATCCGGCCTACGCGAACTCGACGGCGTCGTGGGGACTGACGCCGCTCGAAGACCAGCAGCTCGGCGGGTTGATTATGTGGGTTCCGGCCGGACTGGTCTATCTCGTCGCGGGGCTCGCATTGATGGTCGGGTGGATGCGCGAATCCGAGCGCCGCGTGGCGCGACGTGAAAACCGCACGCCGCAGCTCGAACCGCAGTAAGAGGAGTTTGGAAGAGATGCGCACTATTTTGAGGGCAACGAACATCGCCAAACAAACCATCATCATCTTCTGCGCGCTCGCTCTTCTGCTCCTTCTCTTTTCCTCCTGCAATCGTGTTACGGAAAGAGCGGCGGCTGGCGAGACGCGGGGCGGCGACCCCGTGCGCGGGAGGGCGGCGATTAGTCGCTATGGCTGCTCCGCCTGCCACACTGTTCCCGGCGTGAGCGGCGCTAACGGTCTGGTCGGCCCGCCGCTCACACAGGTGGCGAGCCGCGTCTATCTCGCGGGGAGGCTCCAGAACACGCCCGACAACATGATTCAATGGATACGGAACCCGCAGGGTGTTGACGAGAAGACCGCCATGCCGAACCTCGGCGTGAGCGACTCGGACGCGCGCGACATTATGAGTTACCTTTACACATTAAAGTAGAGCTTGCCGCTTCCCATCAAAATACGTTCGCATGAAAACATTAATCTCGCGGCGACACTGGCGGCTAATTGCGGCGTTGATCCTGCTGGAATCCATCCCTGCCTGCGCGCCGAAACCTTCCGGGCCGCTCGCTTACGTGAGCAACGAGCGTGACGGCACGATCTCAATCATCGATACCGGCTCCGACCGCTTGATTCAGACGATCAAAGTCGGGGCCAGGCCGAGAGGCATCCGCCTGAGCCCGGATGGCAGCCGCGTCTACGTCGCCCTGAGCACCCCGTCGGGGCACGCCTACAAGGAGTCAGACAATAAGATCGCCGCCATCGACGTTTCAAGCGGCCAAATCGTGGCGAAGTATCACATCGGCTCCGACCCGGAGCAACTGGCGATCAGCCGGGACGGGACGAAACTCTACGCCTCGAACGAAGACGCCGGAACCCTTTCGGTCGTTGACGTGCAGACTGACAAACTGATTTCGACGCTGGTTGTCGGCATCGAGCCGGAAGGCGTAACGATCAGCCCGGACGGGCGCTGGGTCTACGTGACGGCTGAGACCAGCAATACCGTCTCCGTCATAGACACCGAGACCGGCGCCGTCGCCGCTACCTTCATGGTCGATTCACGCCCGCGCGATGCGGCTTTCTCGCCGGACGGCGCTCGTGCTTACGTGACGACCGAGGCGGGCAGCACAGTCGCGGTCGTGGACACGAAGACTCACACGGTCATTCACACGATTCAGATTCCGCGTGGCGATGGAGTTAAGCCGATGGGGGTGGTCGTCTCCCACGACGGCGGGCGTATCTACGTGGCCATGGGGCGCGCCGACGCCGTGGCAGTGATCGACGCAAAGCGCTATCAGATTCTTACTACCATCCACGTCGGGCAGCGTGTGTGGGGGCTCGCCATCACTCCCGACGGCAGGAAGGTTTATGCGGCCAACGGGCTGTCAAACGATGTCTCTGTCATTGATACAGCCACGAATCAGGTGATTAAAACCATCAAGGCTGGCGACGGCCCGTGGGGAATTGCCATCCGTGGCTGAATCGTTTTGCTTCACTCTCGCCGATAACGGAATCAATCTCGGCCCCTCGCGGCCTGGGAAGCAGGCTCCCGATCATAAGGCATTTAATCGTCCGGCATGGACGTTCTCGCTGCCTGAATTTTATCCGAAGAAGGGGTTCGTCCGCGAAGCTCAGCCTCGACATCCTCTTCTGCTGCGCTTTAATGGTTTGAACGGGGTATCAGTCGGTCGGTTAAGGGAACGTACTGCTTCTTGTCCGGATCAATGCCGACGATGTATGAGCCGGTCGAGCCGACTCTGCGATTTGGGCCAAAAGTTATGGGAGGCGTCACCCCCGTCTTGAAATCCTGTATCTGCTCAAGCGAGCGAAGAAGCGTAGAGCGGTCTATTGCCTGCCGCTCAATTTTACGGCTTCATAAAAGACTTTTGTCGAAGCGAAGGCGACGGATTGAAATGCAGGGCTGCGTAAAGGCGCACCGCTCTTTTGCATGACGGAAATGAACTCGGCGAAATCCGATTGATTCGGCAGCGCCGACGGGTAAGCCAGAAAGGTCTGCGCCGCCACGCTCGCGGGCAGGGCGAACGCCCCGCGACCGATCATCACCACGGAGCTGAGGAGCGGCGCTTTCATCTTCAAGCGATCCATCTCCGTGGCCAGAGCCGCGATGCTGCCCGCGTCGCCGAAAAAGAGGACGTAATCAGCTTTTTTGTCTGACAGCTTGAGCATGGGAAAGAGCTGCCGGGCACTTCCAGCTCGTCGCTGCCGAGCACGGTTGTAATCGCGCCGCGCCGCGCGCCGTCCTCTCCCGTCAGATAAATCTGTTTCCCGCGCTTCTCCTGTGGCGTCAGGCCGCTCTGGTTCTGCATCGCGGCCGTTGCGCCCAGGAGCAAAAGGGCCGCGGCCGGAAGCGTCGCCGTGGCGAGTAAGAATCTGACCCCATAGATGAAAGGCTTCGTTCGCATTACGGGCAGGTCGAGTCGGGAAAGCTGCGGGGCTTCGGTCTTATGCTTCGGTTATATGAGTCGCTAGTTTGTATCGAGCAGCCTGGTTACGGCGCTGGCAATCTCCACGGGATTCGACATCGCCGGAACTTTCATCCACTCGCCCGTGGCGACGTTGCCTATGATGAGCGTGCTGTTATGCTGCTGCTTGTCCTCGACGTAGCCGCCCAGCTTGTAGAGCACCCAATCAACATTCTTCTTCTCGCCCGTGAGAAAATACCAGCCGGGCTGCGCCTTGAAATTGTCGGCATATTTTTTGAGCACGGCGGGCGTATCCGTCTCGGGATCAACGCTGATCGAAATCATCAGGACATCACGGCCGACGCGCTCGCCCAGTTGTTTCTGGACTTTCGCCAGATTAGCCGTCATCGGCGCGCACACGCCCTTACAGGTCGTAAACAGAAAGTTAATCAGGACGACCTTGCCTTTGAGCAGGTCGTCGTAGAAACGAACGGGCCTGTTATCCTGCGTCAACAAGATTGTGTTCGAGAAGTATTTGGCCGCCGCTTCGTCGGTTGCGGGCTTACTGACGGGCGGCTGTGTCGCCCGTTGTTCACGGCCGGTTTCCGCGCGTGTCGTGCCGCTTTTGTTTGCCGCCTCGGTGATGAGGTTGATGAGTTGAGAGGGTGGAGCCAGCCCGTAAGTGCGCGTCCAGAAATGCGCCGCGTCGTTGCCGATCAGAAGCAGCGGCGTGTGATCGTTTTTGTCGGAGACGTAGCCCCCGAGCGCCTCAAGCAGCCGGTCGATCTCCGGCTTGCCGCCGGTGATGAATGTCCAACCGGGCCCGGCCTTGAACTTCTCCGAAAAGCTTTTGAGTCTTTCGGGCACGTCGGTCGCCGGATCAACGCTGATCGAGATCAACTCGATGTCCCGTCCCAGGCGCTCGCCCAGTCCCTGCTGCACGCGCCGAAAGGTGGCGGACAAAGGCGGGCAGACGGTCATGCAGGTCGTAAAGATGAAGTTGATGGCGACCGTCTTGCCCTTGACCAGATCGGTATAGAATTTAAGCCGTCTGCCGTTCTGATCGTAGACGGTCGTATCGGGAATGCGCGGCGACGTGATCGGGCCGCCGTTGCCCGCCGCATTGTTCGCGTTATTCCCGGCCGAGTCCGCCGCCGAGCGTCCCGCCGCGCTCGTCCCGTCCTCCGCGCTCCTGACCCTTAAATCCATGCCGCACTTTGGACAGCGCCCCGCGCGCTCTGATGTGACTTCGGGGTGCATGGGGCAGGCGTAGACGACTTCCTCCTGCGCCCCGTTTTGCTGCGGTGCGGCCCGCGTGGCGGCCGCGTCCTCAAAGCACGGGAGCACGGGCGCGAAAATAATCAGCGTTAAAAGCGTGAGCGCGATTGTGAGCCTGCTAATCATTCCTACACCTCTTTCTAATGATGACGTTCTTTTATCTTCGTATCACTTGTCGCTTGTGACCTTGAGGGTCGCAAACGGCAGGTCGGCGAAGCTCGTGCCGCGCGACGAGACCCGCACCATCACGTTATAGAGCCCGACGCGCGGAAACGATTGCATCACCTCATAGACACCCGTCTAGACCTCTTTGGCCCATTGACGCTGCTGCCAGATGCCCGGCGGCTCGAAGACCAGAACCTGCACGTCCGTCAAACCGCCGACGGCCTGCTTCGTCGCCGGATCGGTGATCCTGAACCTGAGCGCGTTTACTTCCTGCGGCTTGAACAGTTTGTCCTTGAATAAATGCTCGACGGCGATGCTCTTGCCCGCTCGCGTTTCTTCGCCTTCGGGCGAGGGCGCGACTTCGAGCTGAAAGCAGTTGACGAGACGCGGCTGGTCGACGATCACAGGCACGTCGTAGCGACCGGCCCTCGTGAGTTTCAGCGGCGTCGAATACACGCCCGGCTCGGTTTCAGTCAGGCTGCGATAGCCCGCAACACGCGTAGGTACACACACACACAGAGCCCGCAGACACTCACAAGATTACCATGCATCCGGTCACACGTAGAATCCTGCTTTAGGAGAATCGCATGATGAATAGCAACAAAGCCCACGGGAGCGTTGGAGGCTCGTCCGTTGCATGAAATAATCGTGATTTTAGAGATGAAATCCGCTAGAGTGGAGAAGCTATGAGACCCGCGTCACGGTTTGCGATTTCGCTTTTAACCTTTACCGCCGCAAGTGTTGCCGTGGCTGAACGGTCAGCCCAAATCGGCCGGAAGGTATGGTCGCCGCGCGTCTTCGCCTGGCGCAATTTCTTAAAACCCCGGCCCCGTATGGAAGAGCAATCCGACTGAGAAAAAGCGCAAACTGAAAAAAGCGCAAGTGGCTTTCAAATAATTCCTACCGGCTGAAGTTTTCCCTCGCGTAGCCAGCTCACCGGTTGCGAGCGACGAAAGGCCAACGTGCCCGACTCTACCCTTATCACTTTCCCGCCGAGCCTCGATAGCGAACTGAGCCGCTTTTTGCTCGCCCACTACCGGATACCTCATCAAGACCAGCGCCACGTGATTATCTTTTCCTCGTTCCCGACGCTGCGGCGCGGTCGCACTGTGCGCTTTCCATTTCTCTACAGCGACTCGTACCGCCTCAACACGGTGCGTAAGATGATCGACCACTTCGACCCGCTCTGCCCGCCGGAGCGCAGGCTTCTTCCGGCCAGCGACGACCCCGAACGGGCCAGGGCCGAAGAGGATTGGACATTCTTCAACAGCACCCTGGGGATGCCCACCTCCGTTTTCGCTTACTACCATCTGTTGCCGCACCGTGAAATCATGATCCGGCCCTTGAGCGACGGCGCTCCGCAGTTTGAGGTGAGCGCGGTGCGCGCCGCCTATCCGGTTTTCGCGGGACTGCTGCGACTGCTGCTGCGCCTCACGGCTGAGCGCGCGAGCAAGGCGCTGGTTCAAATCCGCGAGGTTATGCAAAAGGTTGACGAGCGTATCTCAGACGGTCGGCGTTATCTCAGGGGAGATCGCTTCTCACTTTCGGACATGGCATTCGCCGTCGCCGCCGCGCCCGTCGTGTGGCCCGACGAGTACGGAGGCTACCTTCCTGCGCTGGCTGACACGCCGCCCGTAATGCAAGACGCGATTGCGGAGATGCGCAACCGCCCGTCCGGTCAATTCGCTCTACGCATCTACCGCGAACATAGAAGACCCGTCATCTGACGGGATACCAGCATATTTGAAATCCGGAAAAGATTCTGATTCTTCACTCCGGAAGCGGGTGATTATCTGGCGGAAAGGCTGCTCCTTAAGGACAAAGGGGTTAGAGGTTTTCCACAAGTTTTTCCACAGGCACATCGTCGCTAAAGCCCTGTTACTTAAAGTATTTTCTCCTTGACTTGGTTACTCGTGCCAGGGTATAACGCGCATCCTGTTGTGATGCTCAAGGGCATCACGACCAATGCGAGGATCGGCGAACGGCGCGGTGACGCACCGTTTGAGAGCAACCGCAGGCGGACTGCAATTGCTATTGACGCCACGCGTTGAAGCCGAAAGGCTTGCTAGGGAAAGTCGCGAGGCCTTCCTGAGCGCCCGGATAAAAACGGGTAGCGCCCTTTGGAAATGATCGACCGGAGGGAAGCGCAGTCGCTCAAGCCAAAAGCTTGAGCCTCGTTGCCGGGGACGTAACCGGCGGTGGAGGAAAAGCCACCACAACAAAAACCAAACAGTACCGCGCTTCACGAGAGCGCAACAATTAGTGCAAACGAGTTGGGTACTGACCGGAGGCGCGCTGACCGCCAGCGCACGCTTCGGAATATAAAAAGGCAACTCTTGTGTGTACATGCGGAGTTGCCACTCCCTTGAACCGCTTCGGCGGTTTATCGGGATCAGGGATTGCGCCACTTTCAACTTGTTGGAAGTGGCGCAATCTCGTTTTATCTGGAGATACTGCCGAAGGCAATCGGGCACGGCGCCAATGACGGCGGGGCGAGACGTGAACTCTAAACGGAAGCGAAGCGGCATCGCCCTCAGCCGCCATCCGTGCGGCTCATATTAATGCCGGTGCTATAATGAGACGCCAGAAGGATGAGGAGGGCAAATCGCTTTATCAACGAATAGCTGTAGGGCATCGATTGACCGTTTGCATGCCGGATCGGCAATCGGAAGAGAGATTGCACGACGCCTAGGCTGTTGAGCGCGAAGCTGCCAGCTCCTCTCCGCGATAGAACCCGGGGCCGCGCCAGAGCGCAAACGGGTATGGTACGCTTGAGTCTGATGAGGGACGGCGGCGAGAGGATAGAAGAGGGCGGCGTGCTCAGCCCGAAACTACGTTGGCTGATCGCTGGCCGCCTGCTTGCGGCGATCCTGCTGTTGCTGGTGAGCGCGTTGGGAACTCAGGAGCGGTTCGGCGCTGAAGCGAGCGGCCCTTTGCTGCGCGGCGCGCTCCCTATCTTTTTGTGCGTCGTCGGGCTGACGCTGCTTTATACAATCGGCCTGCGCTTCTTCGGGCGCTTGCCTTATCAGGCCGGGGGGCAGTTATTCGCCGACGTATTGCTGGTCACATGGCTCGTCTGGGTGACGGGGGATGTCTACTCGCCCTACGTGGCGCTGTATGTGATTACCATCGCCATCGCCAGTATCTTCCTCGGCCCGCGCGGCGCGCTGATTACTTCCGTCGGCTGCGTGCTGGCCTTCACAGGGCTCGCGATGGCCGCCGTCTCCGGCCTGATCCCGCATTACACGCACATCGTAGTCGCCGTTCCAGCCTACAAGGCCGTCGAGACCATAGGCATTAACAACGTCGCGTTCCTCGTAGTCGGACTCTTATCGGCGCGTCTGACGGAGCGGCAGTCGCGCTCCGACGTGCGCCTGATCGCCGCAACTCAATCGCTCGCCAGCCTGCGCGCGCTGCACGAGCGGATCGTCGAATCCATACGTTCGGGAGTTGTGACGACCGACCTACAGGGCTGCATTTATACCTTCAACGCGGCGGCCGAAGAGATTACA
Source organism: Pyrinomonadaceae bacterium (assembly GCA_035940775.1). Classification (GTDB taxonomy): domain Bacteria; phylum Acidobacteriota; class Blastocatellia; order Pyrinomonadales; family Pyrinomonadaceae; genus DASQYE01. Next base: position 75,384 of record DASZEN010000007.1, read on the forward strand.
GGCTATAAGGCGGCGGACGTGCGCGGGCAGGACGCCTCTATATTTTTCGGAGACCTGGCCGATCACAGGGCGGATTCGATGCGCGCCGCCAAATCGGCCGAGCCCAGCCCGCGCTTCGAGTCCGACTGCCTGACGGCGGACGGATTGCGCCTGCGCCTCGGCTACAGCATCTTTCCGCTCTTCTCCGAAGCGGGCGAGACTACCGGGCTCGTCATCACCTTTCAGGATTTGACGCAGGTGCGCGCGCTCGAAGAGATTTCGCGTCGCCAGGACAGGCTCGCGGCCGTCGGACGCGTCGCCGCCTCCATCGCGCACGAGATCAGAAATCCTCTGGCGGCGATGCGCGGCTCGATTCAAGTCCTGCGTTCCGAGGTCGACGGCGATTCGGCCCAGGCCGAGTTGATGGAGATAATCCTCAGAGAATCCGACCGGCTCAATCGCATCATCACGGATTATTTGACCTACGCGCGACCGCGCGCCAGCACCCTGGTCAGCGTAGACGTGAGCGATCTGCTGCGCGAAACCTTCACGCTGCTGCGCCATAGCGATGAGATGCATGCGGATCACAGGCTCGAAGCGGATTTACCGGAAGCGCCCGTCATCGCCGAGGTCGACGCCGCGCAAATCAAGCAGGTCTTCTGGAATCTGGCGCGCAACGCCTTGCAGGCGATGCCGGGAGGCGGCACGCTCCACGTCGAGCTGAGACGCGAGCCGAGCGGGCGTCTGCGTATAATCTTCACGGACACGGGGCGCGGCATGACGCACGATCAGGTCGAGCATCTGTTCGAGCCTTTTTCTTCGACGACGGGCGGCACGGGGCTCGGCCTCTCGATTGTTTACCAGATCATTCGCGAACACGGTGGTACAATCAACGTACGCAGCCGCGAAGGCAAGGGCACGACGATCACCGTCGAATTACCCGGAAGCAAGATGGACGGAACTCAGAGGTTAGGGGCCAGTCGTTGATCCTAACACGTATCTAACATCTGACTGTTATGGCTAATCTTCTAATTGTTGACGACGAACAGAGCATGCGACAGCTTTTGGCGCTCGTCTTCGGGCGCGAGGGCCATCAGGTACGTGTCGCCGAAAATGGGCGGCAGGCTTTAACGGTGCTGCGAAATGCTCCCGCCGATCTGATTATCTCGGACGTGAAGATGCCGGACATGGGCGGCATCGAGCTGCTCACGGCGGCGCGCTCCTTTTTGCCCGATGTCGTCGTCGTCATGATGACGGCCTTCGCCACGGTCGATACGGCCCGCGAGGCTTTCAAGCTCGGCGCTGACGATTTCATTCAGAAGCCCTTCGACATAGACGAGCTGAAGCTGATCGTCGCCAAGGGTCTTGAGAAGCTTGCGCTCAAGGAAGAGATCAAGACGCTCATCAAAGAGCAGCGCGAGCGCGGCAATCTGGGCAATATCATCGGCCGCTCGGAAAGAATGCAGGCCGTTTACCAGATGATCGAGACGGTCGCCGAGGTGCAATCGACCGTGCTGGTGACGGGCGAGTCGGGCACGGGCAAGGAACTGGTCGCGCGCGCCATACACGATCTGAGCCCGCGCGCCGAAAGGCCCTTCGTCTCGATCAACTGCGGCGCGTTCACGGAGACGCTGCTCGAATCGGAGTTGTTCGGCTACGTTAAGGGATCGTTCACGGGCGCGAACGCGAATCGCAAGGGTCTGTTCGAGGCCGCCAATCGCGGCACCATCTTTCTGGACGAGATCGGCGAGATGTCTCCGGCCATGCAGGTCAAGCTGCTGCGCGTGCTGCAAGAGAGAAGGGTACGCCCCGTCGGCGCGCATGAAGAATTGGAGATAGACACTCGCGTCATCGCCGCCACCAACCGCGACCTGTCCGCGATGGTCAAGGACGGGAGCTTTCGCGAAGACCTCTTCTATCGCGTCTCCGTGATCCCGATAGAGCTGCCGCCGCTCAGGGAGAGAAGCGAAGACATACCGGAGCTGGCCGAGCACTTCGTCAATAAATATTGCGCGCAGACGGGGCGCACGCTCACGCTCAGCGAAAAGGCTTTGCGCCTGCTCGAAGCCTATTCATGGCCGGGCAACGTGCGCGAGCTTGAGCATACTATTGAGCGCGCGGTCGCGCTCGAACGCTCGACCGCAATTCAGCCCGAGCGCCTTCCCGAACAGATCACCAGCTACAATCCGGAGTTCGCGCGTCGCAACGATCACGACCCCTACGAGCTGCCCGAGAGCGGGCTCAACCTCGTGGCCCACCTTGAGCATCTGGAAAAGTCTTACGTGCTCGAAGCCCTGCGAAAGACCGGCTATAGCCAATCGCGCGCCGCCGAACTCCTGCACCTATCGGTACGCTCGCTGCGCCACCTTCTGGACAAGTACGACATACGCAGCCTGACGGCGCAGATGCGCGACGACAATCGGCGCGCGACCGACTCCACGCCCCGCCGCCGCTCGACAGACCCCGAACCGCGCCGCCGCGCCTCGGATGAACCGCCCACGCCGCCGCCCACGGATCGCGCGGCCGGAAGCAGTTGAAGCAATCTCTGAGGCCGCAGAGCCGTAGCAGCAACACAACCTCGCGTCGTAATAGGCTTCCGGCGTGTGGAAATGCCATTACAAGAGGGTGGTATAAGTTTCCGCCGTGTGGGAATAAAGAGAACTTGTGAGGGGTAAACCTGCGAGCGGCCCTAAATGCCAGCGCCGTCCATGAACTGGTCTGGCGTGTAATGTCCGACTTCGGAGCTGCCGACTTTGTAGGTGTTGAGGACGCCGAGCGGCGGCGCGTATAGATGCAGCGTCACTAAATTTCGTCCGCTAACCTCCGGATTTCCGAGCTGGTGTATGTCGGGCACGTCTGCGCCCGTCACTCCCCCGCCGTTCCATTCGCGCGCCGCTTGATAGTAAAGCTCCTGCTTCTCATTCAATGCGAACATCGTCTCCCACATGACGCCCTCACAGACGCGCACCGCTCCGTGCGAGCCGTTGTGATCGTGTATCGGCGTGCGTTGCCCCGGTCGCCAGCAGAGCACCAACAGCTCCGCGTGCTCGTTACGAAAGACGCGATGGCGCGCATACGTCCCCGCTTTGAAACCGACGTAAGGGCGCAAATCCTCGCCCCGCACTTCTACTTCAAGCAGCCACGCGTTGATCTCGTCGAGCGAAGGGACTTCGCGCAGCCCCTCCAGTTTTCGCCTCAGCCCACGGAAAGAGTTGGAAACGGGCTCATCCTTATCAACTGTCAACGGAAGGCTGTTTGAAGGGGTGACGGTCGTGGACATGAAACGAATGCTCCTCTGATAAATCTTTCTCTCTCTCTCTCTGCGGCCAGGGCGGAGAGCGCCGCGCAGGCCGCTCCCGGTTGAAGGCTTTATAGCCCTCCGAAGCCCGGCGAGTCAATGACCGAAAGAGAATAAAGATCGAGCGCCCTCTCAGACCGCGAGCAGCACGCGCAGGTCGCGCACGTTCGTGCCCGTAGGCCCCGTCACAATCGCATCGCCCAGAGCATCGAAAAAGGAATAAGCATCGCTCTCATCCAGAAAATGCCCCGCGTCCAGGCGCAGCCGCCGGGCGCGCGCCAGGGTCGTCTGATCGGCGAGCGCGCCCGCCGCCGGACTGTTGCCGTCAATGCCGTCCGTGCCTGCGCTGAGCGCGACCGCTCGCTTCCATCCGAGCGAGGATGCGGCTCGCGGCGAGCGGGCGTGCCCGTCCAGCCCCATCGCACAGCGCAAAGCTGTCTCGGCATTGCGTCCGCCGACGCCGCGACCGCGAACGGGGCACGCGAACTCGCCGCCTGAAATAAGGCACACAACCTTTCGCTCGTCCTTTGTGCGTTGGCGCAGAGCCTGAAGCCTTTTGAGAAGTTGCGTGCAGCCGTCGGCCACTGGCTGCTCACAGATGTCTCGCGCCACCTCGACGGCGAACCCGCGCCCGCGCGCCGCACGCGCCGCCGCATCAATCGCCCGCCCGTTATCTATCAAGACATAGTGCGCGCCCGTAGAACGAACGGGCGCGGCGGTCTTCCGCGACGCAGCCGATTGACGGATCGCTCGCAGAATGGATGCGGGCAAACGCGCCGCGAGCCCGTAGCGCGCGACCACCTCCACGGCATCAGGAGCACCGGCGGGCGGATCAATCGTCAGGCCGGAGGCGACGTTCGCTTCCTCTCCTTCTCCGGTATCCGAGATAATCAGGCTCAGCCGGTCTGCTCGCTCGGCGCGTGCGGCCAGCCCGCCTCCTTTGATCGCGGAGAAGGAGCGTCGGACGGAGTTGATCTCCGCTATGGAAGCGCCGCACGAGACGAGCGCGCGATTTGCCGCGCGCAAGTCTCTCAGAGTGATTCGGGCATCGCGCGGCCATTCGATCATAGCGGAGCCGCCGCCCGAGATGAGAAAGATCACCAGTGCGCGCTTGTCAGCGCTCGCGCGTTCCAGCAACTCGAAGGCGGATTGCGCCGCGATCAGGCTCGCCCTGTCAGGCAGCGGGTGGCCGCCCCGAATGATGCGCCAGCGTTCGTTGAAAGAGGAAGCTATGACGGGCTCTGCCCTTAGCGGTGAGCGAGGCGGCCGCGCCGGTGGGCCAACGACGAGACCTGCCGTGACGCGCTCGCCGAGAACTGCGTCGAGTGAGCGCGCCATCGGAAGGGCCGCCTTGCCGACGGCAATGACATAGACGCCAGCGCGTCGCCCCGCCGGGTCTTCCAGCTTGAAAGACGTTTCGGCGACGTGGAGACGCGAGCCTGCGAATCTCAAGGCCCCCATCACGGCGTCGGCGGCGTCCACGCTCTTGAGCGCCGCCTCGAAAATCTCAAGCGCCGCGCGACGAAGCTCCGACGTGTCTTTCACCTGAAAGCTACTCCACTGTGATGAACGGGCGCATGGCTCGAAAGCGGCGCTCGCTGATGCCGCGCACCATAATCAGATGTTCGGCGCGGCGAAAGCGACCGTGTTGCCGTCGATGGGCGACGATTCGAGCCGCCAGAGCCTCGCCGATGCCGGGCAGCTTCTCAAGCTCATCGGGCGACGCCGTGTTGAGGTTGACGAGCGGTGCGGCTGCCTCCTGCCCATTGAGTTGGCGCGCCCTTTGAGCCATAGCCAGAGACGCGTGGCGTGGCAATTTGACGCAGCCCCCTGCGAGGGGCGCAACCGAGAGGATTACAAGCAGAGCGAGCCTATGATTTACCAACGCATTCTTATCTCATTCTATAGATATTGCGGCGCGGGTGAGGCGGCCGCTATGCTACGCGCGTGTGCAAAATGCTAGAAGTCTAAAAAATTCAGGAACTTGTAACATCAAAAAGAGGCTTTTCCACAGGCTTTTCCACAGTTTCCTGTGGAAAAGTCTCGCGGCGCAACTGAAAGCGTCTTTCCAATTACTCAGTTTCTCGGGGCTCGTCCCAATCGGCGACCAGCTCGAAGGCGCGTGTGAGGACGGGACGGGGACGCGCGCCGTCGGCCTGACCGATGTAGCCTTCGCGCTCCATCATGTCGAGGATCGCGGCGGCTCTCCCATAGCCGATTCTCAGCCGTCGCTGAAGCACGGAGGTCGAAGCGCGTTTCATCTCGACGCAGATACGCAGCGCATCTTCAAAAAGCTCGTCGCGCTCGCCGCTCGCGCCGTCCATCCCGAGCGCTTCCTCTTCCGACTGCGTGATGGTCTCGTCGTACTGCGGCTCGCCCTGCGCCTTGATGTGCGAGACGATGCGACCGATCTCGGCCTCGTCAACGTAAGCGCCGTGAACGCGCACAAGCCTGGATGTGCCCGGCGGTAAAAAGAGCATATCGCCGCGACCCAGGAGTTGTTCCGCTCCGTTGGCGTCGATGATCGTGCGCGAATCGACTTTAGACGAGACGCGGAAGGAGATGCGCGAAGGGAAGTTCGCTTTAATCAGCCCTGTGATAACGTCTACGGAGGGGCGCTGCGTTGCGAGCACCAGATGAATGCCGACGGCGCGCGCCATCTGCGCGAGGCGCGTGATCGATTCTTCGACCTCATGGCCGGAGACCATCATCAGGTCTGCCAACTCGTCAATGATAATGACGATGTAGGGCAAAGGCTTATGCGGCTCGCCCGCCTCCGTATAATCCTTGACCATGTTGCGGCGCATCACTTCCATATTGAAGCCGTCTATATTACGAACGCCCCACCCGGCCAGCTCCTTGTAACGACGCTCCATCTCCGACACAGCCCACTTCAAAGAGATCGCCGCGCGCTTCGGGTCTGTGATGATCGGCGTCGCCAGATGCGGAATGCCGTCGTAGAGGCCCAGTTCCAGGCGCTTCGGATCGACCAGTATGAACTTCACTTCGTCGGGACGCGCTTTATAAAGGATGGAGACGATGAGCGAGTTGACGCCGACGGATTTTCCGGCGCCGGTCGCGCCCGCTATCAGCAGGTGCGGCATCCTGGCCAGATCGGCGACGTAGTTAAGGCCGTCAATCGTCTTTCCAAGTGCGATGGTGAGCTTCGACGGGGACTCGCCGAACTGGCGCGATTCGAGCACTTCGCGCAGGTGAATCGTCTCGCGCTGTGGATTCGGCACTTCGATTCCGACGTGTGGCTTGCCCGGCATGCGGTCGATGCGTATCGACTCGGCCTTGAGCGCGAGACACAGATCGTCAACGAGACCCGTGACGCGCGAATACTTCACGCCGGGGTCAGGCTTGAACTCGTAGGTGGTGACGACCGGCCCCGGACAGATGTGCTTTATCTGGCCCGTGACGTTGAACTCCTTGCACTTTTCCGCAAGTCGCGTGGCGAGTTGTAGCAGCTCTTCGTCGGCCTGCTCGCTATGGGGCGGAGGCGCATTCAGAAATTCCGCGTCCGGCATCTTGTAGTCGGTGATGGCCGGTGCAAGCGCGCTCGCAGCGGCGCGACGCTGGCGTTCGGGCGCGGCTGGCAGCGTCGCCGCTTCCTCCGAATCCATCTCCGAACGCACGACCGATGCGGTTCTGACCATCTCCTCGACTTCAGCCGCTTCATCATTAGCGGTCGTGGCTGCCCTGCGCGCGGAAACAGCCGCGGCGGCCGCCGCACGCGCCTGCCTGCCCGGCGATAGCTGCTCGGTCGCGCGCTGCTGCGCCTGCATGGTTGACTGAGCGGGGGCGGCCGCCGCAGAAGCCCCGGCCACTTCCAACTCCGCCGCCATGCCTTGTCCGAGCGTTTGCGCGGATAGCGCGGCAGCAGCAGCAGGAGCAGCAGCAGTGGCACCGGCGGCGTTGGTCGAGCGCCTGATCGCAGACGCGGCTGAAATACCCTGTCCGGCGTCGTCTTCAACCACGAGAGCGTCCGTATCGCGCATGAACTCGGCGACGCGGTCGGCAGCCGTCCTGACGGTTTTTTCCGTCTCGATAAGGTAGGCCTCTTCACGCTCGGCGCGGGCCGCGCGGCGCGCCTCCGCCCGCTTGAGCGCCCGCTCCCGTCGCTCGGCCCGCCATGCCCCGAAGCGTTCGGGGATATTATGCAGGAGAGTAAAGCGATCGCCATGTATGGCGGCCACGATTCGTTCGTAGGCGCGCACGAAAGAGAAGTTGGTGGCGAGCAGCAGGCCCACGGCTGCAACTGCGACCAGTAGAATCGCAGCGCCGACCGGATTCAATCCGCTCACGGCGACCTGCATGATGAGCGCGCCCGCGAGACCTCCGGGCGGAACGCTCTGGTCGAACAGGGGGCGCGCGATGAAGAGCGCGAACAGAGCGGCGGCCGCCAGCACGAGCGTCAGGAGACCGACGATGCGCGAGAGCGGCGCGTGAATGCGTCGCGTACGAAAGCGCCGCCACGCGGCGGCAAACAACAGGAGCGGCAAAAGCGGCGCGGCCAATCCGACGAACTGGAACAGAGTGACGGCGACGTTGGCCCCGATTGCGCCTATCAGATTGCGCGTCTCCGTCTGTCCCGCAGAGTTCCAGGACGGGTCGTTCGGCCTGTACGAGAGCAGGCAGAGCGTCAAAAGCACGCCCAGGGCACAGAGCGCGATGGCTATGATCTCGTTGCGTCGCGTATTTCTGGGCGCTCCCGTAGTGGTTGCCTGCGTTGCCGCTTTCGCCCGCGCTTCGGTTTGCGTAGTTGCCATGCTTCCTCCGGCCTTCGTTCCTTTAGCTGGTCTCGACGCCTCTCTTGAGGCTCCGCAGCTCCAGCAGAACCTGAAGTCACCCTCGATCTGTTCACCGCATTTCGGACATTTCCACATAATCGCCGTCGCTTCGCTCCACAGAGAGCCGCGCTCCTCAGGCTGCGCGGCGCGAGAGCAGGTAAGCCTTAATGAAGTCGTCTATATCGCCGCCGAGCACCGCGTCCACGTCGCCGCGCTCAAGTTTGGTGCGAGCATCCTTGACGAGACGGTAGGGCGCGAGTACGTAGTTACGGATCTGCGACCCGAATGATATGTCCTGCTTGTTCGCTTCGAGCTGAGCGGTCTCGGCCCGCCGTTTTTCAAGCTCAAGCTCGTAGAGCCGCGAGCGCAAGACCTGCATGGCGACGGCGCGGTTCTGATGCTGCGAGCGTTGGTTCTGGCACTGGACGACAATGCCGGTCGGGATGTGCGTAATGCGCACGGCAGAGTCGGTCGTGTTGATGTGCTGGCCGCCTGCGCCCGTCGCGCGATAGGTGTCAACGCGCAAGTCCTTATCGTTGACCTCGACCTCTATGTTCTCGTCTATCTCCGGATAGACGAAAAGCGATGCGAAAGAGGTATGACGCCGCGCCGCCTGGTCGAAGGGAGAGATGCGGACAAGGCGATGCACGCCCGCCTCAGCGGCCAGCAGCCCGTAGGCGTATTCGCCCTCAACTCTGAACGTGACGCTCTTGATGCCCGCCTCTTCGCCCGGCTGGTAATCCAGTATCTCTGCTTTGAAGCCGCGCTGCTCGGCCCACTTCAAGTACATGCGCAGGAGCATTTCGGCCCAGTCCTGCGACTCCGTGCCGCCCGCCCCCGGATGAATCGTACAGATGGCGTTGAGCTGATCGTTCTCGCCCGCGAGCAGCATCTCCGTCTCCGCCTGCCCCACTTCCTGTTCGAGCCGACCGACGAGCGCGCGCAGCTCCTTCAACGACTCCGCGTCTTCTTCCTCGGCGAACTCGAAGAGCACGCCTGCGTCGGCGACGTGCGATTCAAACTGCTCGTGACGGGTGATGATGCGCTCCAAACGGCTGCGGCGCTCCATCAGCTTTTGCGCCGCCTCCTGATCGTTCCAGAAATCGGCGGCGGTGGCCTGCGTTTCGATTTTCTGTAGCTCGGCGCGCTTGGCCGCTACATCAAAGAAACCTCCCGAGCTGCTCGACGCGTCGGCGCAAGTCGTCATAGGTTGCGCGTAAATCTTCTATGGATACTGTTTCTATCATTATTGATCTTCCCCTGATGAAATCTCTTCGACACTCTGCGCCACGGCGGAATGTGCGCCACGTCTCTTTCCGAGCGAAGCGCCGACCATTAACAGGCTGAGCGCGGCGCAGGCGTAGACGAACAGCTCGCCGTACCTCGTATAAAAAGTCTTACCCGTCGCGGCGCGCCCGACCGTCCATATTCTCACGGCTGGCTCGAACCCACGGGTCATGTCCGCGACTTCGCCGCGCTCGTTGATACGCGCGGTGATGCCCGTGTTGGTGACGCGCAAAACCGGGCGACCGTTCTCGACGGCGCGAAAGACAGCGTTGGCCAGATGCTGTCGCATCACGGGCGTCGGGCCAAGATAACCGTCGTTCGAGATATTGATGAGCACGTCCGCTCCTTCGTCTGCGAACCTTCGCGCGATTGAAGGGAAGGCCGACTCGAAACATATAAAGACGCCCGCGCGCGCCTCGCCCAACGGCATTAACGGATACCGAGCGCCCGGCGTGAAATCTCCGACCATCACGGGGACGAGACTGACCCCCGGCAGCCAGCGGGGCAGCGGCACGTACTCGCCAAACGGCAGCAGGCGAATCTTATCATACTGTGCGACGACGCGGCCCTCCTCATTTACCATGATGGCCGCGTTGTACGCGCCAGCGGCCGGGGCGGGCTCAAGCGAGTTGAAGAGCACAGCCGTGCGATTCTTCGCCGTGAAGGCGGCGACCGTTTCGCGAAACTCCGTATCCCTGGCGTACGTGAAGTTCATGGGCGATTCGGGCCAGACGACGACGCGCGCCGTCTCGCGTCTCGCCTGTGCGAGGGCGCGCTTGCGCCCCTCGTCAAACACCACGGTCGCGCCGTCATCCTCAACCGCCCCTTCTTCCCAGGAGCGCAGCGCCTCCTCGCTCATGCGCAGGTGACGCGTCATGAGGGCTTCCATCTCCGCCGTCGACTCGACCGGCTCCATGGGCACATCCGGCTGCAAGCCCACGACGACGGTCTGCGGCGGGCGCGCGTCTTCGCGCAGGGTGGTCTGCGTATAGAGCGAAAGCGCTATGAGGGCTGAGACGAATAGCAGCGCGGCGGCGGCAACCGCCAGCGAGCGCGCGTTTCTCTGCAAGATCGCGTAGGCCACGCTCGCGTTTACCGTCAGGATTAAAAAACCTACGGCGTAGACGCCGCCCCAGCGCGCCGCCTGTATCAACGCCGGATGATAGCTTTGCGAGTAACCGACGGCATTCCAGAGCTGGCCCGTCACGCCGAGCCGCGCCCACTCCAGCGCCGTCCACACAAAAGGCGCGACGAGCAACGCGCCTCGGCCCCAGCGCACGACGGCGCGCGCCAGCACCAGCGCGAACGTCGCCGGAAATAGGCCCAGCACGAGCGCGCCCGGCACCAGCAGCAGATAGGCGAGCGGCGCCGGGATGCCGCCGTAACGTACCATCGCATAGGTCAGCCAGTAGCAGGAGCCTAAGAAAAAGACGGCGCCCATCATCAAGCCGTGGATGAAGGCCGGTACGCTCTGCGGTCTGCGTGCGATTGAGATGAGGAGGGGAACAAGCGCCACCCACGCGAGCGGCCACAGGTTAAAGTCAGGAAAAGAGATGATGAGCATCAGGGCTGAGAGCGCCGCCAATCCCACCTGGGAAAGCGTCGGGGCATGCACGCGCGCGCTTTCGAGCCAGCGTGCGTGCAAACGCTCGCGGCCCGGCACCTCCACTGAGATCGCATCGCTCATCAGCGAGAGTTTAACAAAGAAGATGCGCCGTCGTCATCGCCGTCTCCCTCTTTGTGTCTTCGGCGAGCGCGAACCCCCGCCGGGACTGATCGCGCGCGAGGCCCGCTCAAAAAGTTTCTTACGCTTTGAAGCAGACGGCCCCTCGGGATGACGGAAAACGTCTAACGCAAAGTGGTAAAAGACAAAAAAAGTCACTCGGCGAGTGACAAATTTCGTCGCCTGACCGGGTTTCTGTCTGTGACTTGCGGCCGTGGATTGCGGGGCCAGATGCCCGCTCGGAAGGTGTGTGAAGCGGCGCGTCCCCTTTAAAAAGGGCCGTAAACGCGGGAGAACCCGGTCATTTCTGACCGGGTTCGCATTTCGGGGGGATAAACTGAAGGATCGCTCGGCGGGCGGCTGGCGCAGCGGCAGGCGGCGCTCAGAGAAGTGATGGCGGCGGGGTCACGTTTCATCCGTGCTTGCCGACGATAGTCAGAGCACGTCGCGTGCCACGGAGATTATTTTTCTGGAAAGGGCGAACGATTAGATATAAAGGTCGGCCCGGAAAGGTGTGTAGCGATATGAGGCCGAGCGTAGCGGGCTTGCGAGCGACGACACACTCTCTCTCTTAGATAGCGCGCGAGAGATTCGCCTAGCCGCCAGGGTCTTCGATCACGCGCACGTTCTTTAAGCGCGGGCCGCCCCTCGCGCGCAGCCGTGTCGCCTCTGCCTCCGCCTCGTCGCGCGTGTAACGCCCTATCAGAACGGAGAAGGAAGATTCGGGGACGCTCGTCGCGCCCGCACGCGTACGCACATCCCTGTAGCCCGCGCGCTCCATAGATTCGACCAGAGACCTCGCGGCTTCGCTCGACTTGAGACCTTCAACCAAAAGAGCGAAGCGGCGTTTCTTATCGTCAGTCGGAGCGGGCACAGCAGCAGTAGTAGTAGCCGCAGGTTGTGCGCTCGCTGTCTGCTGAGGCGTGCCTCCTGTGTTTGAGGTCGGCGGTGTTTGAGGCGAAGCTGTCTGTGTGACGGAAGGGTGTTGCTGCTGTTGATGTTGTCGTCCCGGCTCGGCTGTCCAGCGGCCGACCATAATACCGATGGCGAAGAAGACTGCGGCGAGAAGAAGCGCGCTCAGGAGAATGACGGCGGGGCGACGCTCGTCGCGGCTGAACTCTTCAAAGGCCGAATGGCGGGCTTCGCGCTCTGCCTGAGTCTCGTATTTGTCCGTTTCGGTTGCCATACGCGCCCGCGCTCGAAAAAGGCGAAGCCCTGAGTGAGCTTCGTCAGGACTGTTTTTGAAGGAAGGACTACCGGCTCGGCTCGACTTCGAGCAGGTGTCCGCTGGCCCCCATCACACGCACGCGCGCCCCACGCTCAACCGTGACGGACTGCTGCGGCGCGCGCGCGCGCCATAACTCGCCGCATACCAGCACAGAGCCCTCGGGCCTCAAGGCGGTTTCGACTACGGCCATCGCCCCAACGAGTTCGAGTCGGCCCGTGCCCGCCTTTTTATGTCTCGACAGCGCGGCGACCGCGCCCATAGCAACCAGGACGGTCAAACCGCCCGCAATCAGGCACGCGAAACCGAGCGTCAAATTCATCCCACACACCCACCCTTAAAGGAGGTTCGGGCCGATCCCTTCCCGCGATCAAAGCCTTTAATGAGCCACATTCTAACACAAGGTAAAAGTAGAAGGGCAGAAGATGAAAGTGCGTGCACGCGCTCGCACTTTCATCTTCTGCCCTTCTACTTTCAGTCTGCTTTACCTGCCGCCCGTATCGACCTGACGTTGAAGCGCGATGGCGTCCTGATTGTTGGGATCAATCTGCATGGCGCTGCGCGCGTAGGTGAGGGCCATCGCCCTGTCACCACGCTCAAGGAAGATACGGCCCAGCAGGATATGCGCGTCGATCAGCTTCGCATCCCAGAAGATGGCGGTCTTGAGGGCGCTGATGGCGGCCTCCTGATCGCCGCGCCGCTGATTGATACGCCCGATCAGGAGATAGGCTTCGGCGCTCATGGGCTCGATCGTGAGGACGCGGCGCAGTTCCGGCAAAGCCTCATCGTCGCGTCCCGCCTGGTAAAGCTCGCGCGCTTTGGCGAGCAGATCCTGAGTATTATTGGTCTCCGTGGTCTCGTCCTTTTTCTCGCGGGCGACCTCGAAATAATCGCTGCGATTGAAGGAATCGCGCAGGCGCAGCGAGACGCCGGGCGTAGTCTGCGACTTCTGCCACTCGGTCTGCCACTTGGCGTAGACCTGTAGGTAACGACGCGCCTGATCGTCGGCCGCGTTGGCGGGCTCGCTGCTCCCCATCCGCTCCAGCGATTTGGCGAAGAGAAAATAGGCCTGACCGTCCTTCGGATTATCCGCGATGACGGGACGCAACTGCTCGGCGGCCTCCGCATACTTGCCGCTCAGGAAAAGCGCGTAGGCGTAGTTGAAGCGCACCATCATATCTTCGGGCGTGGATTCGGCGGCGCGCGACAGAAACTTCAAGCCCTGCTCGATCAGACGCGCTCGCTCCTCCGGTTTCTTCTCGTCGCGCGCGGCCTGTATGGAGATCGCGCCCGCATTGTTGTAAACGCCCGTCAGAGGCATCTCCGCCGATAAGGGCACGAGCACGGCGAGCGCGCCATTCAAATTGCTCAAACGCCAGTAGGCGAGCCCTGCGTAGAAGGCCGCTTCGGCATAGTGCGGGTCTTTCTTCTGCAACTTTGAAAAATACTCGGCGGCGTTTTTCCAGTCGCTGCGCTTTAGATAGAAGTGGCCCAGCTCGAACGAGGGCTGCGGGTAGGTCGCGCCCGCGTTGGCATCGGCGTAGAAGCGCAGAGCGTTCTTGAAGTAGTTCTCGCGCGTCGCGTCGCCGTCGGGCGTGAGCTTGCCCTTGACGTAAGCCTCGAAAGCCTTGGGCGGAACTTTCGTCGCCTGCTGCACAAATTGATTCTGCGAGAATGGAAGCGCCTTGTCTCGCTGGTACAAAACCTGATAGGCGAGACGGCCCTGCATGGTCTGCAAGGTCGAGAGCGCGCCGCCGAAATCGTACTCGCGCGTCGCCCACCGCCCGTCCGGCATCAACTCGCCCATCAAGCGCCCTTCGTTGACCTTGATGACGCGCGCGCTGCCCTGCAAAGCGGCGGGCGTATTGCCCTGCGGCGGAGTGATGCTATAGGTTCCGAGCACGATCATGGTGGCGCGCGCCTCACGCGCCAGTTTGATGGCGGTGGCGCGCGACGGCAGCACGTTCTGCGGCAGACGCACTCGCTGATAGGCAAGCTCGCGCTCGTCGCTCGAAACCACGACCAGATCGGGCATGACGCTCAACAGCTCCGAGAGCGAATCGGCGAAGCTCTCGCCGACCCAGTTGTACTCCTGATGATTCGACGTATTCTCGAAAGGAAGAATGATGACGACATCGCTCGTCGGGTGGCCTTGCGCAAACGACACGGATGCGGGTGAAAGATATGGCAGGACAAAAAGCAGCGCCAGCAGCAGCAGTAGTAGTGGCGCCGCAGCCTGCAATGAAAATCGTCGTCTCAACATGAATCCCAGACCCTTATAAGATAGTGCCAATTTTAGTCTGACTGCCCTTCGGCAAAACTTCTGGCCGCAAAACACGCGGCAGAGGCTTGTTTGTGATGCCACTATCATACCCCCGGTTGGACGCAAAAGGCATCCGCCGAACGCATGGTTGGCGCGAATCCTTTTACGCAGAACCGAACTGCGTTTGAAGACTGAATCAAGGCCACGCCTCGGCCGCCGCCCTGAAAAATTATCTTGAGACGTACAGCTCCGGTAATTGCTTGCGAAGGTTTTCCACCTTGGGCAGATCGTTGACCACTATGTAAGGATCATCCGGGTGATGGATGGCGTAATCCTGATGGTAAGCCTCGGCTTCGTAGAAAGCATTGAGTGCGGCCACCTGTGTGACGACGGGCCGCCCGAAGACTCCGGCTCGATTTAGTTGATCGATATAAGCTTCGGCAATGCGCTTTTGCTCTTCGTTGGCGTAAAAGATGGCTGAGCGATACTGCGTGCCCCTGTCCGGGCCCTGCCGGTTAAGCTCCGTCGGGTCGTGCGCGACGGCAAAGAACACCTTGAGAAGCTGACCATACGAGACCTGTGAAGGATCATAGGTGACACGGACGGATTCGGCGTGCCCTGTTTCGCCCGCGCTGACCACTTCGTAATGGGCCGTCTTTGCCGCGCCGCCCGAATACCCGCTCGTCACATTCCTGACTCCCCTGACGTGCTGGAACACCTCTTCGATACCCCAAAAGCAGCCTCCCGCAATAACGGCAGTTTGCTCGCCCCTGGCGGTTGCCAGCGGCGCGTCGACGATCGGATCGGGAAACGCAACCGCACGCGCAGTGGCCGCATTACAGGCGACCATAATGCCAAGAAGAAAGAGGGCGAGAATCCGTATCGGAGACCGCGACATATACTTACCTTCAGTGAAATTCACAGTCAATAGATTCGTGTTTCGCATCATCAGTTGTCCCCGTGTATAACCATCTTATGCGCCGACATAGTGTCTCTCTCCCTTCGGGTTGCGGGCAATCCGAAAAGGGAAGGCTGATAGACGAGCCTTCGCACGCTCCCGCGCCAGCAGAGTGACCATGTATAATATTGATAGAGCGGCGAAAAGGCGAATTGTACGGCCCAAGACCGACGGGAAGGATGAAATATGACCGAGAAAATCAGTAAGACGGACGAAGAGTGGCGACGAGAGCTGACCCCCGAGCAATATTATGTGATGAGACAGAAGGGAACGGAAAGGGCTTTCACAGGCGCACTCTACGACAACCATGAAAAAGGGGTCTACGAGTGCGCCGCGTGCGGCAATGAGTTGTTCAGCTCAGAGACGAAGTTCGATTCCGGCACGGGTTGGCCGAGCTACTGGGAGCCGATCTCTAAAGAAAGCGTGCGCGAGGAGATAGACACGAGCCACGGGATGCGGCGGGTGGAGGTCTTGTGCAATCGGTGCGGCGCGCATCTCGGACACCTCTTCGACGACGGGCCGCAACCGACGGGCTTACGTTACTGCATGAACTCCGTGGCCCTCAAATTCGAGCGATAATATAGCTCGGGCCCAACTTTCTGTAGACTTCGGTAAATGCGATCAGCAACTACTCTATGAAGATATAGAGGGACTCTGACGGGCAGGCGGCTCGAAGGGCCAAAACGAGCACCGGGCATTGCCCTTTCGCCTCTCATTCCCGGACAGGCATGGGCCGAGGCTCTGACAGAGATATTCGCATGAACGCGAAGCGACGTTTCACGGACGATATTCTAGCCGCCATTCAGAGCGGTAAGATCCTTGGCATTCGGGCCGGTACGCAGCCGCACCGCTTCATAGGCATCTGGGCCGTGGTGGTGGAAGGCAGAGTCTTCGTGCGGTCATGGAGTCTGAGACCGCGCAGTTGGTATCGAACATTTCTGGAAGACCCATACGGCACTATCAATATTGAGGGCCGAGAGATCAGCGTCCGCGCGGTGCGCACCAGGAGCGAGCGGTTGAAGTCAGCTATTGACCGGGCCTATCTGGAGAAATACAGGACGCCCGGTTCTATCAAGTATGCGCGAGACCTCGGAGGCGCGAAATCCAGAGCGACGACTACGGAACTCGTTCCGGTTTAGCGTAGGCCACGCGCGCGCACACTCTCTCTCGCGCAATTGTTCAGGCGCTTTTGAGTGTGTGCGACACAGAGCGCGCGCGCCAGCTAACGAGTCGTTCGAGCCGACCGCCCCGAGAGCGCACCTTTCATCATCTCTCCCTGTGATAATGTTGGTTGCCGCTTGCGCGCGCGGGGCGGATCAACCCGAGCGTTCGGCCTCTATCGCTCGACCCGGAATTTCACTTTCGGTGAATCGTTTATGCGATTAATACACTCTTTGCTGCTATCCTTCACCCTGGCTTGCAGCGGCTGCGTCTGTATGTTCGTCCCGTGTGATCGCAGGGTTCACGTATCGGGGCATGTCTTTGACAGTCAGCACAAACCGATCGGCCATGCAAAGGTTGAGTTTTATGGATCCACGCAGGAGACGGATGAGCGTGGCTGTTTCTATTTCGGCGGACTTTTGGCCGCTCCCGGCTTTAACGTGACGGTCTCCAAATCCGGCTATAAGCCATATCGTGAAGGCAAAGAGTTCGACTACTATGACATTGAGGTGACGCTCGCGCCGGACAATAGTAATCAGCAAAGCTCCGGCTCCTGGCGCAAGTTGAATGAGGAAGAATTGTCTAAATACAGGACTTGCTCGGGGAGTTAAGAAATCTCCTGAAGAGAGATGTCATCAAGGCACGGACGCCTGACAACTCACTGAACCCGACCCCGCGATAGCATGGCTTTCATGGTCGATTCCCTCGCGGCGGAGGTCGAAGGCCATCTGCGTGGGTCGGGTTAATTCAATCGTCAGTCGACTCACAGAAAGCAGATTTAAATTATGAAACAGATGAAGCCAACAACGTATCGCATTAGCGCCTGCTTACTTTTCACCCTGCTTTTACAGACTGCCGGTTTTTCATTCCATTCGCCACAAGATGGTCAAGCCACTGATCGAGCAGCACGTAAAATCGATGAATATAAACATAAAGATCAACGAAGTGAGAGTGAACAGATGCACCTCTGGGCGGCGTTCGATGAGCTTGTAAAAGAGCCGGAGGATTCCCGCCTTTTTATAATCGCTTATGGCAATTTACCCGGGACGGCCAGAAGACATGCAAATCGCGCCAGGAATTATCTGCTTAACGCGCATGCCGTTAATCCTGCTCGCGTCGCAGCGGTGGATGGCGGTTATCGGGCGGAAACCTCCATAGAAATCTGGCTTGTTCCTAGCGGGGCACAAGAGCCTATGCCTAAGCCGAACGGTGGTTTTGAACAAAACAAAGATGCGGCATGGAAGTATGATGAATATTCGCTTGATGGCTGGTGGTTTTCAGGTAATTACGAACAGGAACCGGAACGTCTCGATGGGTTTGCGGCGGCTCTACAATCCAATCCTCAATCTAAAGGCTACATAGTCGTTTCCAGAGGGACGATGGAGTGCGAAACCTGTCTCAAACCTGGCACAGAACTACGTTTTGCTAAAGGGGAAAGGGCATACTTGATTAAAACACGTCAAATTGCCCCTGCGAGAAGTACGATCATAAAGAGCGACAAAGCTGACGGCGGCAAAATAGAACTCTGGGTCGTCCCGAACGGCGCGAACTTTCCAAAAGTCAAAATATAGCCCAGGCGCGCGGCCGTCGCGCCTGACAACTCACTGAAACACCACCGCTCAATAACAGTCCTGCCCCGAAGCCCTGTCAGCTAAAGCATCTGCGCTATCGGCAAGTTCTCGATAAAAGCCCTCGCTCTTTCCGGTCGGGTTCAATGAGTTGTTGGATTTGCACTGTGACATTCAACTCTCCATCGCGCGTGCCTCTTATGCCTTAGCTTTTGTAAGTAACCTGCGCCATCATTCCTCATCCTCAAAGGGAGCCATTTGTTCTTCGGCTTCAGGCATCTCTTTATCCTGCTCTAAATCTGCTTGAGACACACCAACAAGGAACTCTTGAACAGGTATGGCATTCAGTTTTCCCTCCAGGTAATCACTGATCCTGCTATCGGGTAGTTTCTGAAGTTCATGCTTAATGCCAAGTCGCGCACCAAGTCTCTGTGCAAGCTCTCGCGGCCAATATTTCATGCTCATCTGGATAATTTCAGCACCGATGGCTTCCGCGGCTTTCTGAGTTTTCCCGGTCTTAGGCAATCTATCTACGATGATAAAGGTGACGGAACTGCTTTTACCTCCGGCCATTTCTACTTCTCGCGCATAGCGAGACAGCTTATCCTTTGAAATTTCCGAGTTGCCCACGCCGATAAACCCAATGTCGAATCGTGCCAGCTTACCCCTTTGAACCAAAAGAGTGGCATCGCTTTCCCTCAAATCTGAGCTATCAGACAGCCAGAATACGCTGGCATCCTTTGTGTTCGTGGCAGGGTTTACTCTCTCAAAGCCAAGAATGGTGAGAAAAGAACCTAATATCAGCCTCTCAAACAATTTGCCGTATATGGATTTGTCAGAGCCACGGATTGCGAGCGTTTGCGCCCCGATAGCAGTAGTAAGTCTGGTTATATCTTTCCAGTCAAGCTCTGCCTTCCGGCCTTCTGAATCCTCCATGAAGCCTAAAGTCATCTTTAGATGCCCCATATCTTCGCGGCACTTTTCGGCGGCCTCTTCAACAGCAGACTCGAAATCAGAGATATAATTCTCTAAAGCGTCCGCCTTGCTTCGGAGAACATTTTGGACGGATTTACCGGTGAGACCTATGAGCCACTGCGCAGGCCACACTACCGCTTTATCGGTCTTATTTGCACGCAGTTGCTCAACAGCAATGTCTGAAAGGGAATCTGTGAAATTCTCTATCCCCAGACACCCCCTGGCAAACAAAGTGACCATTGCCCCACTAATCTGCGCAACCCGCCGCCTTGTGAGCGGCTCTGTTTGCTGTCGAAGATTTTCGCCCATCATGACATGATGAATTACACGACGAGTCGCCTCAACGCCAATGCGTTCTATAAATTCCTTTCCGCCTCCTGTTAAAAGAAGACGACTGCTCTCCGGAAAGAGGTCACTAAGAGATGGTTCGTCTTTTTCAGGCATCTAAATCCTGTTCAAGTAAAGAAGGTTGTTGCGGAGGCGGCGGAGGTGGACAGTTGATACAGAGAACATTGCGGCCCGCCTCACCAAGCCAGCAGGATACATCCCGGCGCATCAATTCCACATAGTCGGAATTGATTTCAAACAACACAAAACGCCTCTCCAAACCAGCCGCCGCAGCCCCCACCGTCCCCGATCCGGCAAACGGGTCTAATACTACGTCGCCTTTGAAGGAATAATATTTAATAACCTTTTGAGCGAGTTCTAAGGGAAAGGCTGCCGGATGTTGAGAATTAGTTCGCGGCTGGATCCGCCAAACGTTTGTACGCTCGTAATCATCGCCAACCTTTGACTCAGCTACGGTAGCTTTATCCGGATGATTACGAATGTGCCAATCAATTAATAAGTCCGTCCGCTTGCGGTAAACCAAAACATATTCCGTCACCGGCACAGCTTTATATTGAAGAGGATTGCGGTCAGCGGCAAAGCGGCGTCCTCTTCCTGTCGCCCAACCCGCACCTTCCGGCTTTACCCAAATTATGTCGTCAATGAAGTCGTAACCTTCTTCGATGAAAATGCGGTGAAGATCAAACGGCACAGCGATACGTTTCGATGATTGATTTCTGCTGGCACGGCGAAGCAAAACCGGCGCGCAGTTAATAGCAAAAAAACGCCCTTCATTAAGGACTCTATGGACACGGTTAATGACTTGGCGCATCTTGAACAGGTATTGTTCGTATTCCTCATAATCACTATATTCGGGGCGAGCGTTAAAATATGGAGGTGAAGTGAAAACCAGATCGACCGAAGCGGCGGGCATTTCGTCAATTAACTCTACACAATCTCCCAGACCAATGGTATTCCTAAGCGGCGAAAGAGGGTACGTAATATCCTGGCGCTTTTTGGTCAGTCGCGCTTCATCCTTTTTCAGAAGTCGCGCTTCCAGCATTTCAGGCTTGGTTGTCTTGTCAAAGATTATGGCCGTCGTGTAAGCGTCAATTACCACTTCTCCAATTTTTGAAGCGCCTGCTAAAGCACAGAGCGGTACGCGCCAGATGTGATAACGATCATCAACTTCCGGCAAGCCAAGAGAAAGAACATTCGCAAGCTCTATTTCAGACAGCCAGGATAGGGTTATCTCTTTAGCCTGGGCGACAGTAGTTACAAGATATTTTCTTTTTTCCGATACAAGCGGCTTGCTACGTGACATAAATTAGTCTTCTTGAACCTCCTATAAACAAATCTACGTTAACGGAAGTTATCTTAACATCATCTGCTGCGGAAGCTGGCAGCCGGTTAGCTTCAATCACACGACCGCAAATATAACGTCGGAATTAACCCGCGCCGACGAACAGCGTTCAACCAAATCGCCGGAACACAACGATGAAAGAGATGCTATCGAGGCGTCCGCGTTCAATGAGTTGTTGGATGCGTGCGCTGTGACTCGCCCTCGGCCTTCCGGTGAGGTGATGCTCTATTTCCCGCCCCCGGTCAGGATATATTCGACAACATAGCGACGCAGTTTGTCGCGGCCCTGGCTGAGGTAAGACGGATAATCCTGGGCGATCTCCTCATCGGCTCGGGCCAACAAAATATATGCTTCGAGTAATCCTTCGTCATTCAGCTTTTTCAATTTCGCCAGCGAAGGGCTGAGAGTCTTCACTTTCTTATCGCTGGTAGCAATCGTGAGAACGCTTCGCAAGGCGTCCGTCTCCTCGGCCAGGCTGTGGCGATATGTTTTCGCCTGTGGATATGTTTTGACGAATTTCTCCTTTCGCCAGCTCGAACGGGTTACACCATAGGAAATCCATGCGAACGAGCCGTCGTCCTTACCACCCATCAACGTGCTTGCGTCCAGATTGACTTTCGCATCGCCCTTCTCGTCAAAAGTAACATTGGTCGGGATGTCGATTTTCGGATGTGCCAGTCTGGTGTTCGTCGCCTGCGCCCATTGCGTCAAACCGGAGATGCTATAGTTATTGTAAGGCTCATTGATGTAGGCTTCGACGTAACGGTCACGCGCCTGATCATATTTGCCCTGTTTCATCAAAGGCGTTGCCGAATAGCGGTATGCTGTTTCTCTGTTAGGATCAATCGCAATGGCCCTTTGATACCAGGTCTCGGCCTGCTGGAAATCGCCTCGCTGGGTATAAACGTCGCCTGAGAAAAGCGCGGCTTCGTATAACTTGGGATCAAGTTGTAAGGCTCTCTGGTAGTTTTTAAGCGCCTCTTCGAGCTTGCCTTGTGAGAAAAAAGCTTCGGCCTCAACCATCAATTTATTCGCTTCAGCGTGTTGTGAAAACGCCTTGCCTTCCGAACCGTCCGGCAGAATACTCTGAATAAGAGCATCCACCAATGGCTCATTATTGCCCAACTCTTTTGATTTGATGAAAGAGTTTCGAGCACGTACTCGTAAGGCTCTACGTGTCGCCTCGTCTTTCGTGACGTTCGACTGTGCAACTAAACCGAACCCAAGATAAAAGTGAGTCTCAGGATTGTCAGGCTCAGCCACCACGAGCTTTTCCAAAAGTGGTAAAGCTTCCAGGTATTTTTGCTGCTTGAGTAATGCGTTGACCTTTTGCTTCAACTCCTGGACGCTCTCCCCATCCTGAGCACGTAGCGGCGTCGACGCCCCGATCACCGACAGGCAAAGAAACAGGATCGCCAAACGAGCCGGGATTTTGAAAAAGTTATATTGAGACATATTCGCTCCTTAAAGGTTTGCGCTCCTCTGATACGGAAGCATCCAACGCCCGGATTAACCCGCCCCGCGCGGGCAGCATTCAATTTACACCGGAAGGAAGAATGATGAAAGGCGCGCAATCGAGGCGTCTGGTTGGATGAGTTTGTTGGGTGCGGGCTGGGGGGAGCTTGTCCTTAGTTGCTAAGGCGGATTCACTCATTTACTTATCTTCTGGTTATCTATCTCCGTCACTTTTTCCGCACCATCAGGCCACCTCCCGCCCAGAAAGGCTCGAAGGGCGTTGATGATGATTTCAGGATACTCTGCAAATGATTGGTGTGCAGCGTCTCGTATGGTCAACAGGCGCGCGTTTGGCAGCCTCAATGCCCACTCTCTGCCAGCACCGTATGGCGCATTTCGATCCTTGGTTCCGTGAACGGTCAGAACCGGCTGGGTGACTTTGGCTACCTTTTCCCATGAAACATTCAGCTTCTGCACGGACGCGAAATGATACTGAATATGTCTCTCAAAGTTAACGGGCCATTCGTTAGGCATCTCGCACCAGCCTTTACCCAACTTCCAGACGTTCGCAGGATTACCGACCAGGCCATAACGGTCAACTGCCCACTGCGCCTCACAAAACTCTTTCGGATTAGTTTTGGCATAACCTTGTTCTTCCAGCCTTCTAACCTTTTCTATCTCTGCCGGGTCGGCACCCGTACCCTCATCACCAGTGGTTAAATGAGCAGGGTATCGAGTTCCAAATTTGAGAGGGACGGGGCCGAACTGAACTATCTTTTCTACGAACTGCGGGTGCTCCATCGTGTACAAGACCACCATCATGCCCAGGTATGAATAACCGACCGCGACGAACTTCTTCACCCTGAAATGCTGCCGAACCTTCTCTAAATCTTTTATGTCGTCCTGGATGGTGATCCTTGAGCCGTCCGAGACCGCGCTTGAGCGACCACGATTACGCATGTCGTAGGAAATGACAGTGTAACGGTCTGCGAGCTGCTTTAAGTCATCAAATACGAATAGTCTTCCGGGGATGATGATCGTGCGTCCCCCCCTGCCTGCCCTCTGGTAGAACAAGCGAACCCCGTCATCGGTCGTGACATAGCCTTCTTCGACACGCACCGTTCTCGTATTTCGGGCTTTTTGTTGTGACTCTTTGCCGTTGGTAATCAGTATGCGGCCATACGAAGTGGAGCTATGCATCAGCAGAAGAAGCAGGTACAGAGTTGAAATATACAAACCCCGGCGCAATCTGAACATGAAAATGCTCCTTTCAACTTCGGCTATAGGTCATAGAGCAGTCTAGCTTACAAGATGGCGAGCCTGAGAGGTTCTTCCACGCTGATTATTTTACGCTAAGGTAATAACTTTTACCTGTTTTTACAGGGTTGCCCTGCGAAGCCGGATAGCACCTGAAGCTCGAATTAACAGGGCGCGCACACAACACCCGAATCATTCAAGTCGACGATGAAAGGCAAGCTAACTCGCGCTCCGGTTCAATGAGTTGTTAGGCTGCGCCCTCTGGATGGAGTACGGGGCCCAACAGATTTCTCCTGAGCCTGACATTTTTATCATTTTCAATAGTAGGTGATTACTCTCTCCTCGGCGCGGTATGGCTGAGGCTTACTATCTTTTCTTGATTGGATTAGATATGTTTTCTTCGTCCAATTACCATCTGAATCATATTCTAGTTCTATTAATGATTTACCACTGAGGCTGCCACGAAACCTGCTCCCCGGCTCATTGATATCATCGTAGAACTGAATTACAGGGTCATTCGGTGAACCATCCGCTTTGAACATCGCCTGCCCGACCTGATTCCCCTTAGCATCATAAGTATAGACAACTCGGTCTTTCAGAGTTCCATCCGGCTCGTATGTAGCCACCTCTTTTGTTCTTTTCTCATCATCGTAAACGTAAACGACTTTGCCCGGGACGGGAGCGTGCGAGATAGAAACATTGGGTATGGCATTAAATTCTATTGTTTCGTTCACTAAAATTCTCCCTCTTTCATCGTACCTGGAGATGACTTTATATCTGAGCGCGCGGCCCTGATATTGAATCCACTCAGTCCTATTACCCTTTTCATCAAATGTTGAGACATTTTTCCAATTGAGAGTTCCATTGGCATTATACGAAATTTGGCTGGTCTGATTTCCCCTTTCGTCGTAGGCATAGACAATTTTGCCACCGAATCGTCCGGTGTGATAATAGAAGCCCTCCTCGATTTTGTTTCCCTTTGTGTCATACTTGTAGGTGAATCGGCTGGCCGGAGTCCCGTCGGATTCATAGACCT
This sequence comes from Pyrinomonadaceae bacterium, assembly GCA_035940775.1. Lineage (GTDB taxonomy): Bacteria > Acidobacteriota > Blastocatellia > Pyrinomonadales > Pyrinomonadaceae > DASQYE01. Next base: position 100,052 of record DASZEN010000007.1, read on the forward strand.
TATATTCAACCCTGTTGCCTCTATCATCCAGGGTGTAAATGTGCTTTCGAGGAATGGTAAGAGTTTTATCAAGAATAGCGGGATATTCTTCGTATCCGGTGTTTCTACCTCTGGCGTCATAGGTGTAGATAAGTTTCTCGGCAGGATTCCCCAGATGATCGTAAGAAATCCGCTCAAGGATATTCCCTTCAGGGTTATAAGTAGTACTGTGCCAGCGTCGGCGCTCTCCCTGCTCTATCTTTTCGTCTTTCATGGCAAAATCAATGACGTAGACTTCAACGGATTTCACTGAGCCAATCAGGTCATTCTGATCCCTGTCAGTTTTGTTCTGTGCGCGTACGGCAGAAGACCAAAAAAGAGTTACTATAATTAGAGCGGAAACTATTTTCATAATCGCATAACCTCTGAATATCAGTTTACACCTGATCCGCACGTAGCAGCCTAACGCCCGAATTAATCCGAGCGCGCATTCAACACCTCTGGGGCCAGGTTGACGACAAAAGACAAGCTAACTCGCGCTCCGGCTCAATTGTCGAATCCAGGGAACTTTCACTGGCATTTAGCCAAAAGTCAGGTTCATCAACTAATGGCGTAACCAGAACTTCCGTCCCCTCCGGAATCTACACCTTTTCCAGCAACTCGATTTTCCCCTCACGACAGGACTGCACGAATAGTATTTAGCATCTTCACATCTCGATCTCGGGATACATCAGGCTTAATTGTTAGCAAAGAGGCAAGCGTCCAAACCCCCCGGATAACCCGCCCCGCCCGAGCCGCACACAGGATTATGGCAAAGCACAACGATGAAGGGGAACCTATCCGAGGCGTCGGGTTCAATGAGTTGTTAGATGCCGCCTTTAGCCAAGAACAATGTCGGCCCCAATTATCAGGCTCGGAATAGATTTCGCCGCTAAGGACTCGCCGCGCTTTACTATGCGAATCTCTCGGTATACGTCCCCAATCGGCTGGGTGTAAATTTCAATGGTTTCTTTAGGTAGATTGACGAGCCACACCTCAGTTATACCTGCGCCAGCATAAAGAGGGATTTTTATATCACGATCATATTCAACTGAACTATCAGCTACTTCAATGATAAGAAGCACATCCGCTGGTTGTGGATTAGCCTGAGCATAGAAATCATCTCGGCGCTTGAGCAAAGCAACATCGGGCAATGGTTCGGAGAAATCATTAATTTGCACAGGATTCTGCACCCAAACGATAACTTCCCTACCGGTCAACAGCCCTAGAAATTCGGTCAGCCTTCCTACACACGCCGCATGACGGCTGCCAATCGGATTCATTTCGATAATCTCGCCCTCAATCAACTCAACACGGTCGTCCTCCGAGAGGACGCCAGCCGCCGCCATTCGGTAATATTCAGTAATGTTGAAGTGTCGTCTTACAATCTGAACTGACATAACAGGTTCACATCCTTCATACGAGCGGCATGATAGCATATCCTCACAGGCGATTAAGAACGCATCCAACGCCCCGGATAACCCGCCCCGCGCGCGCAGCATACAATATGAACGCAAGGAAAGAGCATGAGGGAAATGGTGTCGAGGCGTCCGCGTTCAATGAGTTGTTAGGTTGCGTCGCACCATCGGCATTCAATGTGGTTCAATTTGGTCGAGCGTAATTGTTACTGGCCCCGTGTCCCGGTCGAGAATCATTTTCTCAGTCCGCGTAAAGAAGCGCATGTATTTGCCATTTCTTTCGCCAGCGTAAGATGCGTTGAGTCTAAACGGGCGGCCTTCCCAAACCTCAATGTCGAACTGTCCGTTCGGGTAATCCCTCTCCCCGAGGAGTGCCTCGGGCTCACTTTCATCGATCAACCTGATGGTCGCATAGGTCACAGGCGTGCCGTCGGGTAACGTAACCGACCCGAAGATTCTTCTTCTCTGGAAGAATGGAACTTTGATACTGATGTCCGTTCGCTCACCCAACTCCACCTTTATCAATTCGGTGTTGTGATGGCTGAGGACTACTGGATAGAAAAGTGCGGGCCCACTCCCCAGAGGATCAATTACATAGAATAGAACGTAAGACCCGACGGGCACGCGATCAAAGCCGAATTCGTATTCAGTCCCCGATTCGGTTTCCGGCCGCATATATGAAGGTCTAATATAACCTTCGGTCAGACTTGGCCTTTCATCATTAAGATCAAACTCTCCTGATTCCGATCCGGTACGAAACAGGTAGAGGGACGGACGGCTTTTCCAATCTCCTTTTTCACGTTCTATACGTCCGGCGATGTTTCCGGTCTGCTGCCCGGCAAAGTCCACCCGCACGCCGCACAGCCTATTATCAATCTCGACCGATTGTTTCATCCCATCCTGAAGCAAGGTTGAGTTGGCATATAAATCCATCTTCCTCTCCAGGATTGGATAAACCGTATATGTCCCGACGGGTAATTCGTCGAACGTGTAGTCTCCCTCAGCGTCTGTTTGGGTCTCAGTCTTATTACCCTCTCTGTCCTCCGCTACGACGACCACTCCGGTCAAAGGCTGCGCTCTGGTTAAGGAACGGATCGGAAAGGAGAATCCGGGCCCGCGTTCTGTAACTGTTCCGAAGAGGCGTGGCTCTGGCCCACCCTGACGAACTTCGCGAAGCTTATTTAGAAGCTTTGCCAGCTTATTCGGAGGGGTTTCGTCTAAACTGTGGCTCCAGGCACGAGAAAGGAGTCCCTCCACTTTTCCCATACGCGCCCATTTGGCGATGAATATGTACTTACTGTTTTCCCTTACCTCATAAGTGCAGTGGCCGGACAGGGTAAGTTCCACCTCTCCACCCACCGGGCCTTTGGTTGATTCCTCTACGGCCAGGGTCAACTTCAAAGCGCCCGTGTAGCCCTCTACAGGATTCTCCAATTCTTTCGCCTCTACGACTTTCCCGAGTAACGCATATTGGCCGTCAGGATGATTGTAATAGCACGTCTCGAAGGCGTTGAAGGTGGACGGACAACCCGGCTGCGCGGCCGCCGTGTAGCCCGAAAGCATTAGCATCGCGACCAAAAGTAACAGGTTCTTCAGATTCATCCTCGCGCCTCTTTTGATGCAGCCCGTTCCATAACCGCAAGGTGACGCCGCCTAATCATACTATTCGACTTTTTGCTCAGTCATCCATTGAGATGGCACGAACGAAGCAACCTAACGCCAGAATTAACCCGGCACGCGCATACAGCATTCTATCAGACCGGAGAAGAGGAGGATGAAAGGGAAGCCATCCGTGGGGTCGGGTTCAATGAGTTGTCAGGCCGCGCAGTAGTTTCTCACTCCCACCCGAGAGATTTCCCACGCGCACAATGCAAACATTACAGCATCCAACGCAATCATTTGATCCTTCGCTGCTACCAACTCCGGCGTAATAATCTTAGCGATCTCCATAGCTTCATTATCAGTACCTGCAAGCAACGGGCATAGTCGCTCCTTAATATCATTACGCCTGATAATAGCTCTGGCTTGCTGTAGTTTCCGGTCTTCCTTTATCATGCGAGTGATTTTCCCTTGAATCCATTGCATGAAATTGGAGAAGGCAGACGCCACCACATACCAGAAAGGATGTTGTCTTTTCTCCGTACCAGGTATCGAGCTGTGCCATTCTCCAAACTCACCGGATAGCTCGTCGAATTTAGGCGCGTACGACTGTATCTGTTGGACGACGCTAACCTTTTGCAGCACCTCTGCCTGGAAAGATGCGAGGTCAAAATCATCAGGCATAGCTCATTCTTCCTTCACACAGAATTACCGTTCAGGAGGTGGCATAACGCTCGAATCAACCCGCCCGCAGATGATTCCATACAAGCAAGCCGAAGCCATACAAGCATCATGAAAGACAAGCTGAGGCGGGTCGGGTTCAATGAGTTGTCAGGCCCGTCCCCGAATCAATGGAGACTTTTCATCAGCTTCCTGATTTCCTCCACCTCAGAGGCCACCCCCGCATCTTCGGCGGCTATCAGGTGGTACTCGAGAAGTTTTTTCAGGGCCTTCATATACTCTTGCTTTGTCCTAACCACCCATTCATCGGAATCGCCGTCCCCGATGGAATCGTGAGCGAGTTGATATATCAACTCGGCCTTCCTGTACAATTCTCGCGCCTTGTCCAGATCGCGCAGGAGGTGGTGAGTGATCGCTATATCCCCGTACAGTCGCCCTAACTCAGCATCCTTTTCCGTTAGCCTCGACCGTACGGCATCGAGCGCACGATTGTAATATTCAATTGCTTCCTGGTAGCGTTTCTGGCCCCTCAAGACGTGGCCGAACATCTCATACGCGCCCATCCTCTCTAAGGACCTGTTATCCGACAACTGATCGGCTATTTGAACGGTAACCCTACAGGGCTCTTCGGCTTCTTCCCACTTCTGCCCTCTTACCAGATTGCGACACTTATCACCTTCTTTGAAGTACTGCCTGGCAAGCTCCTCCTGCCGTTCATAATCCTGTTTTTGTGCGCTAGTGATTGTGCCTGGAGGGAACCTGATATACACGTCTGTAATGAACGGAACCGGCTTGTCTCCAACCATGTGAGCTTTGTACTTGCGCCTTTTCACCGCGTCCAGGGCAGCGATTTGCAGGAGAGGGTGGCCGCTGATTGCTTTTGCAGAGGTGACCATCCCCAGCTCAGAGATGGCGACCTCGACCTTTACTATACCCTCGGCCCTCGCCGCTTTGGCGATTGCCGGATAAAGAGGTTCAGGTTTTTCAATTACGAGTTCTTCAGCCTCTTCGGAACTAAGTCGGACTTGTTGGGCATGCGCTTGCCCAAAGCAGAAAATGGATAAGATGACTGAAAAAAGTATTGCTCCTAGAGCAGGCGGCATACAGTCCTCCCAGCCAGCAAGTAGACTAGCAATTATATTCCCTGAACTTCAACATACGGCCTGACGCCCCGGATAACCCGCCGCGAGCATAGAGCATTCAACATGAGGGGAACAAGACAACGATGATAAGAAGGCCATTGAGCTTTCCGGTTCAACGAGTTGTCAGGCGCGTTTCATATGTCAGTAGCGTACCGAAACCTTGAATATTCCGACACTCTGCAATAACCCTGCAATCTGGTTCTCGCAATCGCGCAGGCGTGCAGCATCCTCTCGCACACCCAAACAGCCATTAGTCCCCAAAGGGTTCCCGTCAGGATGTATTCGAAACAGGCTCCGGCCAAATACCTGCGTCTCATCTGTGGGCAGAAGATGAAATGAATAACCAACACCATTTAATACCATTCCTCGAGTATCTCGATTCGCAAGGTGATGGCTGACAGTGTAAATACCGGGCGGTACGGGGCCATTAGTCTTTTGGAAATTTTTTCCGCCGCCACCCGTATTGACGGTGTAAGTATTGATCTCGCTGCCATCCTGGGCGAACAGCTTGAATGTCCCATGGACCACCGGAAAGCCGCGCGTGCTCTGGAAAGTACTGGTACCAACAAATTCTCCGAGAATCCCTGTAGCTGATCTCGGCGTGTCACGTAAATTTTCAGCCAGATTGTCCAGAACCCTCGAAGTGATGGCCGCATTCCTTTCAACGATTTCGGGAGGAAGATTCTCCTGGCCTGCAAACTCTCTAAGCAGCCATTGAATGCGAACCTGTTGTTCTGGAGGAAGAAGAGCCAGTGCTTCTTGTAGTTCCTGCGGAAACCGCGAGTTGAGTTCATAAGTTACTTCCGTAATTCCTTCCACAGCAAAGTTCAAAGCGAAGGACTGGATTTGGAGCCATTCAATGATAGATTGAGGGTTTTGCGGCTGGATTGAAGCCGCGATGCTTTCAATGAGCGGAGCTATAACAGAGTCGTAATACTCCGGGCGTTCCATCTCCGGGAGAAATTTCAATATCTGGATTGCCTGAATTACTGCCTGGAAGTCTTGTGACATAGTGGTTGCTCCTTATGACTTGTCCTTTTGAAGTAGGCGTTATGCACATGCGAGCGCCTGACGCTCGAATCAACCCGCCCGCGCGCGAGCAGCATCCAATTTACACCGCAAGGTAAGATGACGAAAGCCCCGGTCGGGTTCAATGAGTTGTTATGCGTATCTCCAACCATTCAACGGCGCACATCATTCTTACATTCCATCAGCAGAAGTTGAGGACAACCATTCACTCTAATAAGTACCAGCCTCGCGCCGGGATCGGCCCGCGCCACACCGCCAGAGAGTAAGACCCGCAGCGCCTGGCAGACCTGCATTACCATTAGATGAAAGCTTGAGTGTGGGCCACAGCAAGGATCTAAAGGCAGCAGAGAGGCGACACACGGATTTTGTGCTTTCGGCGTGTCGCCTCTCTTTGTTCTGAGCCGATCTGCGGCTCAAACTACTTTCAGCCCTTCTGATCCGAACCCGTTTGCTGTGACTCATCTTCCACAGACGGTTACGGATCAGATTAGATATGCGCCCGCTAACGACTCGTCTGTATGGCCGCGAAATTGGCCGTCTGGTCGCCGCGCAGCGTAAAGCTCCGTTGCCCCGGATTGAAATTGTAGCCGCTCTTTGAAGGGGTCACGGTATAGTTGAAGCCAGCGCCCGCAGGCATATTGTAGATCGTGTATCTTCCATCGGGGTCGGTGAGGGTCGTCAGATTGTACGCACCGCTCAGAGTGACGAAAACTTCGCCGACGGGATTTTTATGCTGGTCTAGGATTTGACCGCTAATCTGCTGGTAGCCGGTCACCGGACGCCGGACGAAGTTCGCCGTTTGGTCGCTCTGTAGGTTAAGGAATTCCAGACTGTTTGGTATGTAGGCATGTGTGCCCGTCGGGTGGGTGTACACATTGTAGTTGTAGCCGTCCTGCCGCTCTCCGAAAGTGTAGTAGCCGTTCGCATCCGTTAAGACTAAGGTCACAAACCCCCCGTCACGCGCAAGCTCTATGGGAACACCTTGAACGCCGACACCTGTGGGACTCGAATCGGTCACGCGCCCGCTAATGGTGTGACTCGGCTGCTTCGTCCCAACGAAATCGGCGACCACGCTCTCGTTGAGACCGTAGAATGAGTGAAGCTCCGGCGCGTAGGTATAAGCGCCGAAGGGGTTGGCGTGGATGATGTAGATTCTCCGGCGGGGCACATCGAGGAAAGAGTAGTAGCCGTTCGCATCGGTGCGCGTAGGGGCTAAAGGATAATCGCCGCCTGAAGACACTTCGACGTTGGGGATGGGAGCGCCTGTCGTGTCCGTGATGTGGCCCGTGATGTTGATGGGAATATAGGTTGCGACGAAATCCTTATCCGGCTGATTAGCGCCGAGGTTGTTGAAGACGTAGCTTGAGGGCTCGAAAGAGAAGGAGGTGGACGACAGGGAAACGGTGTAATTGCCGCCCGCCTGCAATCCGTCAAAGCTGTAGTTGCCCTCAAAATCTATGATCGTAGACCGCGCGAGCGTGCCGCTCAGCGTAACGGGCGAGTCGAAATAGCGGCCCGGAACATAATTGACGCGACCGGAGATGGTGTAGGTTTCAGGAAGCGGCGTCGCACCCGCCTGCTTTAGCTGCCAGTCAGGAGCAAAGTCTTCCTTTGTGTCGGATGTGAGCTTTGTCAGTCCAGTGCCATCCAGATTCACTACGAATACGTCAGCGCCGAGCCCGCCCGTGGTTGGATAACTGCTGAAAGTAATCTTCGTGCCATCAGGCGACCAGGACGGGAACTGGCCCCCAAACATCGCGCCCGTCGTGTTCTCGATTCTCACCAAATCCGTGCCATCGAGATTGGCTGTATAAATCGAGTCCTCAAACGTCTCGTAATTCGTGCCGGAGAACACCAGCTTTTTGCTATCGGGCGACCAATCGAACTGTACGGCCCCATATAATGGAGCCGGGAGGGACGGGAACGTTAAGCCGCTGCCGTCCGCGTTCATAATCGTGAGGCCCTGATAGGAATAGTTAAAAGCTATCTTCGTGCCGTCGGGCGACCAAGAGGGATTGGTGCCTTCGGAAAGCTTCGTCAACCCGCTGCCGTCGCTGCTGTTGACGACGTAGATGGAAAAGATTCCGTCGTCGCGTATACCGCTGAAAGCGATGCGCCTTCCGTCGGGCGACCAGGTCGGCGAGGCGTCGCTAAAGTTATTGGTGATAAGCTTTTTATTGCCGCCGTCGGCGTCCATCACGGCTATGCCGCCGTCAAAGTCACCCTTGCTGAGGTAGGCTATCTTCGTGCCGTCGGGCGACCACACCGGCTCTGAATCTTCCCGCGCATCATAGGTGATGTTCTTCTTGCCCGTGCCGTCCGGATTCATCAGGTAAATATCCCGCGTGCCAGCTATACCGTCGCCGCGTCCACTGGTAAAGGCAATCAAGCCGTTTTCCATGGCCTTGGTACGCGTAGGGGATTTGATCGCCGTCGAGACGGCTGAGTTATCGCCCGCACCAGGGCCCTGAGCTGAGGCATCGTGTTTCGCAGTCGTAGCGATTGCTGCGGAATTGGCGAAGGCGCTCGCCAGACCTGTTAGCGCCACGAGCAGTAGAAGTTTATATCTGAAGTTCTGTAGGGGCTTTGGAGTGTAAGGGATTTTCATTATGGGGTCTCTTTTGCAGTCTTTGAAGTAGCCGGTTGAGCGCAGATTATTCGCCAGGAAAGTAAGGCTATACCATCTGCACTCCAGGGAAGCTACGGAATATGGTTGCTGTCGGGTGTTGAGTGAAACCCAAGCAGCAACCCTGGCGGGAGACGAAAAGGAAACATCTCCAGCAGAGAGCTATGTTATGCCAGACGGTTGCGGGGCCATTCACTTTCTCCTGGCGTGTGGCCGTCCGGACTTGGGGGAATATAGACCATTCAAGCTCAACAATGCAATCAGGTATCGGCTAAGGTTAAAGAGGCGAGGCCAACTTGTTTAGGATTTTTTTCGGGTCGGAAATTCGAGATTAAGAAATCCAGGAACGATGAAAGCAAAGCCATCGGGGCGTCCGCGTTCGATGAATCGATAAGCGCCCCTTTTATAGCCTATCTATCAACGCTCGGCGTCACTGTTCCGGGGAAATTCTTATAATTGACAAGCGTTGCTTTATTATCCCTCACGAACCAGATAAACGCCTCCGTCGCATCGCCCTTTTCAAATGTCGTATTGTAGACGAACCTCACCTGCACTGGATTTCCCATAATAACGTTAGCACCGCTTTGAGTCGTCTGCCGGACATTACCCCATTTTTCATGTGTCTGCTTCATGGCTGCCAATAGCTCAGTCTCGCTACCCGTCTTCTTTAGCATTTCATCTGCGTCATTAAATATTTCACGGTATTGCTCGGCATCAAGCCTGGCGTGAAACTGGGATACGGCTTGCTCTGCCGTTTTCCTATCATCGGCAACATAGCCCGGCTTAATTGAAACAGAGCAGGAAGCAGTGAAGATAAGCAGAGCAATTATTAAGAGAAGCGTCCAACTGCTTTTAGACATAGAGGTGATGATTCCTGTAGCTATCTATTCGCTATCAGTCCCTGCGCCGCAACGTGAAAGCATCCTTTTCTGATTCGAGCGAGCGCCGAACACCCGAATTAACCAGGCGGCGCAAAATCATTCAAGATTGAAGGATAGAAGAATGATGAAAAGCAAGCAACCGCCGCTCCGGTTCAATGAGTTGTTGGGCGGCGCTGATACCACAACCTCATGCTCCTTCAGGCCATTCTCCATGCTTATTCCCCGATCTCAACGGAGATGGTTGGTTCGGCCCTAAATTGTCCGGTTGAACATTGGCGTAGATGAAATTCTCCGGCGGCACAGGCACTCCGGCGAGCCTCCGCAGCATCGCTAACTGCCCAGCATGAGTCATAGCATCAGAGAAAGGCCCTTGAAGCATCTGCTCTGACGAAATGCCTTTGAGCGGCGTGCCAATCTCAAGGTGATGAGCCAGGTTTTCAATAGTTTTATGAAACCTGAGAATTTCTGATTGGAAATCTGGAAGTGGCTCTTGATTATATTCGCCTCCGATGAAGAAAGTTCGCGCATAGCCTAAGACGCTTTCCATATGCCGAACTAGTTCAAGCGGCGTCCTGACTTTCGGAGCAGCGCGGAACGAGTAAAAAGACTCTGGCGCGCCACGAAGGGCTTTCTGTGTGCGATAAGCAAGAGCAGCAAGAAAATGCCGAAGAAGTTCACGTTTATCATCCATAACTAATGTCTCTCAAAAATTAGGTGACCGCCCAACGCCCGAATTAACCCGCCGGGCATTCAACGCCGCGACGTACAAGTTGACGATGAAATGCAAGCTAACTCGCGGTCGGGTTCAATGAGTCGTTCGGGGCATGATATTAATTAAGTAGCTTGCTTTAATAGTCCGGAAAGCCAGTGCATGATGTTAAGAGCCAACTGACGGTTATCAACGCCCGGAAAGTTCATGCCCCAGGGTGAGGTTGGGGTTCCGCCTTCCTCTGCCGCCACGAGTTGTGCTGAAAGCATACCGGCTTCGCCGGTCACTACTACTCGACCTCTGCCGAACTTCATGGCAATGGCTTGAAACCGGCCTGCGGCAGAAACTTTTTGCTTAGAAGGCAAGATGTCAATCGCTGTCCCACCTAGCTTGAGGAAGCCTGTGCTTTCTGCTGGCCCTTTAAGTGACTGGCCGCCAAAAGTGACTACGCGATTGACTCGCTCTGTTCTATCTCGGCCTTGAGTAATCGGGTGCTCGATTAAGAGTTGGTTGTCGCGCCTGAACTCCAGGTTCACTTCATAGTAACCTTTCAAATGGTTCGACTCCGAGGTGTCCATCACCGTGGAGTTACTCATCTCGACGCCGAATCGCTTCGCAAGATTCTCGGCGGCTGCACCTGTCGGCTGATGATCCGTGATAAGCAACAGCCTCGCGCCATCGCGAACCCAATCGCGGACAGCATCGCATTCCTCATCCGTAAATGCGGGATTTGCGGCTTTAGGATCATCGACAGCTTCTGCCCCGAGCGCGTTGGCGATCACCAAAATATCATAACCTTTAAGCGAATCTTTGGAGAATTTCCGCTTATTGGGCGTTATCTGGTAGCCGTCATGAGCTATCAAATCGGCGAATGCTTTATATCGCCCGCCAGCGGTATGAAAGTTAAAGTGAGCCTCATCAAAGAGCACTTTCGGATGCTTCTTCGTGTAGGCGGGCCTGGCTACATTCGTATTAAAGTTTGGGTCAGATATCTGCTGATTGAAAACTACGGCTGGCGTTCCGCAAAGGATGACCAATGAGGCTGAAACGGTAAGAATTGAACGAGTAGCAGTATTCTTCATGGATATCCTTTCATATCTGGCTTAAGCCACCGAACGCTCGAATTAACGGGGCGGCGCGAATCCATCCAACATTGAAAGATAGAAGAATGATAAAAAGCACGCAATCGCCGCCCCGGTTCAATGAGTTGTTAGGCGCGGCGTTATCATTAAATTCATTGTTTCCTACTCTCCACTCTCCAATTTTTGGCTCCCTTTGATTTCATTTAGTCTCGTTTTTACCCTTTCGATCAACTGTGGAGCGCTATAAACATACTCCAAAATAGCGCGACTCAAATCATCAAGCACAGGTACTTCATCTGCACTCAGCTCTCCTAAACTGGCGTGAGCGCCTATGTTTCTGAGAGCTCTTAAATTATGAGCCATTTCCACCAGTGGCCGCGGAATTTCTCCTTTACGCCCAAGATTCTCCAGCTTTTGGAAGAGAGAATTACCCACAGCCCTCCTATCCTCACACACCAATTCAAGTATACGTCCAAGAAGGACAGCGTAAGCATTTGTATCTATACCCTTAACTTTAGCTGCCCCTTGATAAGCGACCTTGATCTTATCTGGCAAACCGAGTGGTAACTTATCAGGCTGAGGATAAAGCACAATTGGAACCCACTCTTCCGGGTCTCTCAATTCATGGTAATAATACCGACGAAGAATCACCCCGTTACAAGCTGGGCAAAGTAAAAGCTCATAAATAGCACCAGCTTCCCATGATAAATGTGACTCCTCATGAGAATACTCTTTAGTTTGAGAATATTCCGCTACGTATTCCATCGGTGCAGTATTTCCACAATGACCGCACTCCAAAACACCGCTGAATTTCTTTTCTCTGTTACTCATAACTTAAAGTTTACTCTCACCTGAAGGGTAGCGCCTAACGCCCGAATTAACCTGCGCCGAGCATAAAGCATCCAGGATGTGGGAACAAGACAACGATGAAAGGGAAGCTGTCGAAGCGTCGGGTTCAATGAGTTGTTAGATTCCGGCATTAGGAGCGAGAGCTTTGCTGCTCAGGATCAGCCACCTTGCACGCCGTGCCATACCTGAACACGAGCCACGCGAAACAGATTGCAAAGCTCGTATATACAATCAGAGTTGCTATCAGAGGCCAACTCACGGCGTGGGAGAACTGTTGCTTTGCCAGGGCGAGCGCGCCCACGATGAAGTGGACGCAATTGCCGAGCGAGAGCGGCCTTGAGTAAATCCCCCCGATCATGTTGTCCTTCGCCGTCCAATTCGTAATAGCAAAGGCGATATACATCGCGCCGAGTAGCTGTATGAGGACGGGCAGAGGTTCCGCCACAGGCGAGCCAAGAGCCTGTAGCAGTTCTGAGGGGGCGAACGACGCGGCTATACCGGCAAGGCCGAGCATCAGGCTGCTAGTCACCATTAATATCTTTGTATTCACTAATTGACTCCTCCCCATAGAATAGAAATCTAACGCTAGAATTGACCCGGCCCGCGCGAGCGGCATTCTAGCAGACCGGAGAAGAGGATGCTGAAAGAGTGGCTATCGCGGGCCCGGGTTCAATGAGTTGTCAGGCGCGACGCTCGTTGACGCGCCGTTCGCGCAACGGCAGCGGCGCCAGCAATGATTGATAAATTCATCGAAGCCGCTCATTGTGTCAAACGCAACTCTCGTGTTTCAGCGCGGCGAGTATCCAATGATCCTTGCGGATTCATCGACGGACTCGAACGGCTTCTCTTCGTGGCAGTCGATGGGGAGGTTCTGTCCCGTGTTCCGCTTACCGACTTCCGGTAATTTCGGGACTGCGGGCGTTTCACTTTTTATCTTTTGCTCGATAACGCAATCTCTATGGATCAACCTTTTGGGGCATCGTAATTTTCAGGCACCTTCAGTCGGCCGCAAGTGACTGGAAGCATCGCCTTACTCGTATCGAATGGGCAGGCGACCTTCCCCCATGATTGAGTCTGCATCCGGTCTATCGCGCGACATGACCGGGCTTCGTTCGCCCGTGATGATCCCTTCGCGGTTCATGGCTCCGGAGTTAGCACTTTATAGGCGATGCCTGCTTGCTTGAGCTGGGGTTCCACCTTCGACCGGTCGCCGATGACCAGCCAGACCATGGCGTCGGGGCGAAGGATCTGGCGGGCGGCCTGCTCGACCTGCTCCTTCGTCACCGCTCTAATGTCGGTAACATATTTTTCGATTGCTCCGTCCGGCAAGCCTCTACGAACCGAAGTCGCGATGGCATTTGCGATCCCTTCGTCGGTCTCCCACTCCAGCGGCAAACCCAAAGTCAACATATCCTTTGTAAGCTGCAATTCGTCGGGGGAAATCGGCTTGCTGCCTTTCACGCTCTCTATATGGTTCCTGATCGCCGCGATCGCTTCGGCCGTATGCTGGGTTTGAACCTGGGTTTCGATGAGCAGCATCTGTCCGGCACGGCCGCCCCTGACGATGCCCCAGGCCCAATAAGCCCATTGCTTCTGGTCGCGCAGATCCACATAGATACGGCCCGCGGTTGAGTCGCCAAGGATATTTGTCATCACCGCGTTGGTGGGGTTCGCCGGGCTGACGGGAGCGTCGAGCAAAGTCGCGGCGGTAAGGTAAGCCTGCTCCATCCCTGGCCGGTCGATCAAATAAACGCCCTGGGCAGCCACCTGTTGGGGCACCGACACGACAGGCGCCCGGGAACCGGCGCTGCTCCAGCGGCCGAGGGTGCCGGTCAGCGCGGCCTCCGCCTCCGCCTGGCTGATATCGCCGACGATGACGATCTCGCTGTTGGCGGGGTTGAACCATTGATGGTGATATTCGGCAATGTCCGCACGCGTGATCTTGCTCAATCCGCTCGTCGTCCCCAGTCCGCTCCCTTCGGCAGCATAGGGAGTGCCTGCTCCGTAAAGGAGGCGGCGCACGGTCGCGCGGGAAAGCAGCCGCGGCGTGTTCGGCACATCCCGCACTTCCTGGATCTGCTTCTTCTTCTCGCGCTCGACCGCGGCGTCGGGAAATGTCGGCGCGCTCACCACTGTACGGAGAAGGTCGAGCGCTTCCTTTATATTCTCCTTCGGAGCGACAAGGGTCAGAGTGACCGCGTCGACGTCGGTCGTTGCCTGAAGGGTGGCATCGAGCCGGGCCAGCGCGTCCGTCATCTGCTCCTCGCCCATCTTGCCAGCGCCAGCGGTCAGGAGCGAGGCGGTCAGCCGGGCCAGACCCTGCTTATCCTGCGGGTCGACACCAGCGCCGCCGCGCACGATCAGCGAAGCGACCACGAGCGGTCCGCCTTGCCACTGCGCATGACGCATCTGGAGACCGTTGGGCAAAGTGGTGACGTGCGTTTCGGGGAAGTCGGCGGGCTTGAATGCCGTGGCTCCGGGGATCCGAGACCTGTCCACATCGGCCGACGTGGGCCGGTATTGCACCGTCGGTTCCAGGTCGAGGATATAAGCGGCGCGATGCAGCCAGCGTTGGGTGGCGGCGGAAACGTCCGCTGGCGTCGCCGCGCGCATCTGCTGCATGTTGTCGTCCAGCAATCCGGCATTGCCGTCGCCCAGCGCCCAGACGCTGGCGAGCAGGTCACTCTGCCCATTGAAGTCGGCGGTTCGCTGTGTGAGGCGGCGCAACTCTAGGAGCCTGGAGCGTTTCGCCCGTTCAAGCTCCTCGCGTGTCGGCTCTTTTGCCGCCAGCGCCGCGATTTCGTCCCGGATGAGGCGCTCGATGGTCCGGAACTCCGCCGTAGATGCCGCCTTGGCCGAAACCTGGAAAAGACTGGCCATGGCCCGGCCATTGACACCCCAGGACAGGTCGGCCGCATTGAGCCCGGCAGCGGAAAGGCGCCGCCGCACACGGGATGAGGCGCCATCCATCAGGATCGACCCCGCCAGCCTGAGGTGAACATCGTCGATCGTGCCAAAGCTCGGCATCGGCCAGTTGAGGAAAAGCTGTGGCGGGGCCGTGTCGAAAATGCGCTCGCGCTTGTCCTGGCTGAACTCGGGAATCCAAGTTGATATCCGACCGGGACGCGGGCCTGTCTGCAAACCGCCGAAATAAAGTTTGACCTTCCCGAGCGCTTCGGATGGAGTGATGTCGCCAGCGATGACGACGGCGGCATTGCTCGGCGCATAATAGGTTTTGAAGAAATTCCGAACCTCGTCGAGGGTGATGGAGCCTAATTCCTGCGGATCGCCGACAGCTTCCTTATGATAGGGATGGTCGGCCGGAAAGACGCCAGCCGCAATATAGTGGCGCACATCTCCCCCCGGCTCATCCCGATTCATTTTTATCTCGTTGCGGACGATCTCGATCTGCTCGGTGACCGTCTTCTGGGTGAGAGTGAGGTAGCCCATCCGATCCGATTCCAGCCAAAGTACGGCATCGAGCTGCGAAATCGGCGCAGTCTCAATAAGGCTTGTCATGTCAATACCGGTGCCGCCATTGGTGTTGGTGATGCCCAGGCTCTGCGTTGCCACCAAATGACCGCGCGGATTATGCTGCGATCCATAGAATAGCAAATGCTCAAACAGGTGGGCCATTCCGTTCCGGCCCGGCGGATCGAAGCGCGATCCGACGTTATAAATCACGGTGACGGAAGCGATAGGCAGCTTGTGATCCTCGCGGACGAGGACGGTCAATCCGTTGTCGAGGGTGAACTGCGTGAAAGGTCGCAGGATCGGGTCGGGCTGCACCGTCTGCGCGGCCGTCGTAGACCAGGAAGCGACCGACATCGGCAGGATCGCAAGAAGGATGAGCCAAAGCACTGCTCGGATAACGGCCTTGAAAAGAAGCATTCTGAAAGCCACCCTTTTCTGAATGACGAAAGATTTAAGCACTTGGCAAAGTGATTGTCTTGAACGATTGAAACGCTGTGGAATCGTCTTAGCGTGCTTTGACCTTCGCCCGATAATCAAGCGGCGTCATTCCCGTAATCCGTTTGAACGTGCGTGAAAAATGGCTTTGGTCGGCAAAGCCCGCGGCCAGTCCAATCGAAGAAAGACTGAGTTCCGGATTTGAAAGCGCAAGACATGCATTTTCGATGCGCAGACGTCGAGTGTACTCGCCAATCGTGCACCGATAGTGTTTTCTGAATTCGCGCGCGAGATGAACCGGGTGCACTCCGACCGCCTGCGCGATCTCTGTAAGCTGGAGCGTTTCAGCATAGCGCGCGTGCAACAGCTCAATCGCCCTTTTCAGCCATGACGGCGGAGTTCGTTCATTTTTTTTGGCCTGCCGACGTAGGACTTCCGCGATCATCTCCAGCGTCAACCCTTCCATAGAGATGGTCGCTGCGGAATCGACTGTGTGAAACTCCTTGTACAGTTTTAGAAAAAGAGTGCCAAGCAAACCGCCGTGACAGTGCACGGAGTCTTCATTGATCTTCGAGAGTTCGCGAAAACGTTCCAGCCAGTCGGGAGCAATATCCACGCTGAAACAACGTGAGGCGCCGTTTGGAAAGTGAAGCGAGTGGCCCACGCCAGCCGGAATGTAAGCGAGCGTCAACGGCTTGTATTCTCGGACTTTGGCGCCGTAAGCCTCGCGACAGTTGCCGGTCAGAGCAATACACATGTTGGGTTGCTCGTGCGAATGAGTCGACACTCCCATGCCAGCCGCGTAAAACGTCTCGAAAAAGACGAATCCAGAGACCTCACGCGCCTTCAGGTGCCGCAATCCTGGTGGCGCTTCGCGCGGTTCCGAGTGGGCAACAAGATCAATATTGGATAGACGCATTCGGTTGTTGTTCACACGCAAAGCTTAAGACCCTCCGAGCCATTCACCACTGAAAACCACTTACGCGCGTCCGGTCAGCACGACCTCGCCGTCGTCGCGCCACTCGATAAGGATGACGCCGCCCGGCGCGTGCGCACATCTACGGCGCGATCCTTCTTACCGTTAATCTTCTTCGACAACGACGGCGCCCTCGTGGCCCGGCACACAAGGCATCGTGACCTTGTAGTCTCCATCGCGCGTAGCCAGCTCCGTGTGGCAGATTCCTGACAAGCTGACGCGCACGATTACCTCGTGCGCGTCAGCTCGTCAGGATCGATTTCCTCGATCACAAACGGCTGTCCTGGCTGCCTCACCACGGCTGCTGTGATCCTCATCCTGCCACCATCCTCACTTCAAGCGGGCATCGGGATTCTATCGAGCCTTACGCCCGAATTAACCCAACCCGCGCATGCAGCCTTCAACATTATCGCAGCAAACAAGCGTGAGAGAAATGCTATCGCGGGGTCTGATCGAATGAGTTGTCAGGTGGCGGCTAACTGTTCCAAAGCATATCCGGCAAATCGCTCTACCGCCTCGGGCGCTCCGCCCCTAACTCGTACAATGTAGTTGCCTTTCCTAACAAAGATGTAATTGCTCAGCCTAATCGGATTGCTTGAATCCTCCGGGCAGAAGAGTTGATAAGCTTCATCGCCTAAAGAGAATTTCTCGACACGACATGCTGCTCCGGAATCTTTCCGGTCAAAGCCCCTTATCCATTCAGATGCCTCTTCTGCGGACCCTATCTCATAGATGTCCATAAGAATAACTTCCTGCTCGCCTTCCTTAGTCGCTCGCTCCCACGAGCCAACGCTCTGAGATTTTTGTCCCTTGACCAATGGCGGGCAAGTGCAAACGCCGGGGATGAAGTCCCAGCCAGATTCTTTAGCTTCTACAACTTTCGCGACTTTAGCAGTTGTGATCTGCATCACTTGCTGCTCTTGTTGGGCAGGAGCTTGTGGATGAAGAAGAAGAGCCAGCGCTATCAATATGATCTGCATGTTCCACCTCCATCTTTGAAAGACGATAGCCATCTGACGCCCGAATTAACCCGCCCGCGCACAACGCCGCTAGCGCCGACTTCACGATAAAAGCTGCGCTAATTCCGGTCGGGCTCAATGAGTTGTTAGGCGCGGCTTTAATAGGATGATATACCCCTAAGGCAATTCGACCTCTTTATGCTTGCGCTCTCTTCCGGCCAGGATTCCCGGCAATAGACCAACCGCTGCTCCGAAGACAAGAGAGCCAATAAGTATTCGGCCTTGCGAAACAGAGTTACCAGCGAAATCTTTCTCATCCTTTACATACAGGTAATACCAAGCCACAAAGGTAGGGATTAATATACCGATAAAGGCGCGCGGAATCAGTCCGAGATTAACACCCCCGATTCTATTACAGGCAAAGATAACCAGTCCAATGAATCCACCTAACACCCCGCCGAAACCAAGGATGAGCGGTAAATAAGGAATTGCCAAAGAATCATTTGGATTTTTATAAACGAGATATATGAAGAGAAGAAATATGCCAAGAGCGCCGCCTAAGGTACTGCGCCAAAAGAGAGACCAGGAATACTCTCTTTTCACTATTCTCACCTCCATCAACAATTAAGCCTGCTAGCGCCTAACGCTCGAATTAACCGGGCGGGAGGAATCGAACCGGGCCTTCAATCCTGCGAATGAAAGACAAGCTGATTCCGCTCCGATTCAATGAGTTGTTTGCCGCAGGTAGCCGTGGCATGACCCTATAACTCCTTGAGCCTGCGGTTGACCAGCACGAAACGGGTTTTCCCCTTCTTGCTAGGACAACAGGATGCATCCTTCGGCCCGTAGTCCAGAGTCTTGAAGAAGATCACGTTGTTCCTGATAGACTTCAGCTCGACATCTCTATTAGCCTTACCGCCTACAACAGTGTGCGTAACAGGAACAAGCCCGCCTTGAGCCCGAACAAAGACGGCCAAGTATTGGACGTAATTGTTTGAACCATTCTGGCCCTCAATTGTGTATAAGACTGCAAGGTCGGAAACACCGTCTCGGTTCAAGTCTCCCGCCACTACCTTCCTCGCGTCTTCATACTCGTCGCCACCCTCCTGAGTTGCTTGCTTCGATATGAACTTATCAATAGCGGCGATGTCCTGATCCTGAGCGTGAGATACAAAGGAAGATGTGCAAAGCAGAATGCCGGACAGAAGGAGCATAAAAACATTTTTCATGAATATCATCCTTTTCGTTTTATGCTATTCACCAACGCTCCGTAAACTAATTTGCGGCATAACGCCCGAATTAACCCGCCGCCCGCGAATGGCATTCAAGCCACGTCGCAAGGAAGTAACATGAAAGTCATGCTATCGGGCGGTCGGGTCGAATGACTTGTTAGGCGCGGCTTTGGGAATACCGCAAGCCATTATTTTCCTTTGTATTTTCCTCCAAGTCCTTACGCCCCTCATCTGTATTCACAGCCAGCGGTGGTCGGCCTCCGCCGGAGCGCGCCCGGCTCAATGCCCAGATTGCGCTTACCAAGAAGGGAAGCGCGAACAGCAGCACCAGGACTAACGCCCAGAAGGGGCCGGAAAGCGTTAAGTGCTCGCCAAATTGTATCTGTGTTCCAGTCAACTCTCCACGCAGCAGGTCACGAAAGAAGTTTGCCACCAGGAGTAACCCACAGATAATGTCGCCAACGGCGATAATTCTCATCCAACGGCCCCTCCCTTTGGCGATAGAAATCCACGCCGCCGCCAAAGCCCATGCCAGAAACATGGCTGACGGAAGCGTCGCCGCCCGACCCTCAAAGCTCAGTAAGGTGAATTGAAATCCTGGATAAGCAGGATCAATGAACGAGCGGATCGGGGCAACCATGAAAAACATCGCAAAGAGCATGTGGAGTACGCCGACGGCAAGCGCGGCGGAATTCCAGCGTCGGCGCGAAAGAAGATAGAGGAATACCGACCAGTAAAGGGCGGCGGAGAAGTAGCCGATCCAAAGCCAGGTAGTCATAAGTTTTCCTCCCGAGAAAGATAGCTAAGCCTTCCATTACCGTAACGCTCCAACCCGTATGTATGTTCCATACACTCTGTGCGACAAAAGACAAGCGCCCAACGCCCGAATTAACCCGCGCCGAGCGAACAGCATACAACATGATCGTAAGGAAAGATCATGAGAGAAATGCTGTCGAGGCGCCCTCGTTCAATGAGTTGTTAGGCGCAGCTCCGATGACCTCAACATCAAAATGAAAAGGGCGAAGCTTGCGAGACTTGCCCTTTCCCCATAACTCGGTTTGAGCCAACCTAGCTCTGTGGTTTTGCGAAAACGCTCCCGCCCTCAAAATCTATAAATACGAATGGTTCATCACCTACAACCCAGGCATCATGACCTGCCGGAATCACCCCCACATCGCCTGCCCTCCATTCCAACTCCGTACCATCATCCATGCGCATCTTCATACGCCCGGAAACGACATACCATTTGTGTGAGACCTGACAACTGTTACCTCCGACAATGGGCTTAACGCATTCAGACCATGTCCATCCCGGCTCGAAAGTCGCACGCATAAGGGTAACACCGTTGACTTCCACGATTTCAGCATGCCCCTTCTCAAACGGACGGGTTTCATCCGGGTTATCGAAGTTTTGTCTAATATTTGTTGCTTCTTCTGGCGCCATTTAGTTCACCTCCAAAGTTATTAGAGCATTGATCGTAAAGCTTACAGCTTCTATCGTAATCTGTGTGATTCGTCAACCATGCGCCTAACGCCCGAATTAACCCGCGCCGAGCATAAAGCATTCAAGCCAGAGGGAACAAGACAACGATAAAAGAGATGCTACCGAGGCGTCAGGTTCAAGGAGTTGTTAGATGGCGGCTGCCGTTACAGATTCCTTCGTAATGCTGTCCGGCTTCGTCAGCGCGAGCAGTAACGGCAATATTCCGATATACATCGTTACGCCTCGAATCCAACTCAACCTCTGCCAACGCTGCCCACGTGCTAACCACTCCGCAGGCGACAGATTTGATTCAGGACTATGTCTGAAGGCCCCTAATTCGGGAAGAAAGTAGATTTGGGTGACTATAAGCACCACTATGTAGATTGCCAAACTTATCAGGATAAGTTTCCGACGCGATTTAAACTTCCAATTCAGGACGAGAGTGAGAATAAGTGAGAGGATGAGGAGAGGATGAATCATCATCCAGAATATCCCCTCGTTCAGACCATAAGTTCCATTGACCACGACAGATGAATCAGGCAAGGCGGATAGATAAACGGGAAAGTAAACAAGATGTGAATAAGCAATCCCGCCAAGCAATGTTCCCCAAAGGATAACAGCCAGAAAGAGCGAGTATGTTCCGAGCCTCAATGTCATCATGTCTGTATCTCCTAAAGTATAGAAGTTTTGAAGCCGTAAAAATGGTAGCCATCTAACGCCCGAATTAACCCGCCCCGCGCGAGCAGCATTCTAGCAAACCGAAGCGGACGATGATGAGAAGAATGATATCATGGGGTCGGGTTGAATGAGTTGTTAGGCTTCGCCGAGTAAGTAGCAGTATACTTCACAAAGACATACTGATGTCTTATCTTTTATATAGAAGGTGGCCTAACTCAGCCTGCGCTCACTAAATCGCAAAGTGTAGAGAGCTTTCGGAATAAATCTTCAATCTTCATAGCCGGAGGGGATACAGGTGCCGATGCGATGGGAGGAGAAGAATTGTAAACCTTTGCACTCGCCCTTAATCTTGGCCCACGTAAGACCAACGTACTGGTTATCTGCTCATTAGGCAATGCTACTCTATGTATGGAGGTGTAGGGTAGATAGTAAAGGTCTCCAGGATTTTTTTCTGTACATAACTCCGCCTTCAGCCTTGACTGACCTACGTAGCGTAAAGAGCTGTCAGTATTGGTTTCTTCGGGGATATAAGTCCATGTGTTCAAAATCCTCCCCTTGCTTACTTGCTGAAAAAATTGAGAACAGAGAGTGCCCGTTAATATTACGGACCAAAAATCAAAGCGGTGGCTATGTATCCGCTCTTCATTCAACTGTTCATCTGAATAAGGCGGCCACCAAACATGTAAGGTTAATCTGTATCCATTGTCTCTCGAATCAACCAATACGATTTTATCAAAGTAGTTGGTATGAATGTATGAACGGGCTGAGATTTCACTTAGCAGATCATAGTTATTAATAATTTGATTTAACAAAAGAGCAATGTTCTCTTTCGCTCCCAGAAAGCGAAGCATTGCCAGATTATTTTTGATGGCTTGCTCATTCCTTCCGCGATCTAACTTTACCAGTAAAGTTTTCACGTTCTCCAAAGAGAAGGAACATTGAGGCGTTGTATTGATCATAGGCATCATAGTTAACACTCAAAACCTCTTTAATTAAACAGCAAAACATTAATCATGTCACGCATCAAATTTGTGAATTAGTCATCACTTTCTTCTTGGGACTTAAGCGCAGTGTAGTGCTGGATTGCGGATTTCACTGCGGTATTCAGTCTTTGGAAGTATACAGCACGTAACAAGATATGGCTCGGCATACTCAACAATACTAATGTATATCCAAATATGGCTGTGGAATTGAGACGGGAAGCAGCTACAGATAGAGTATAAGCACCAAAAAAGATTAATCCTAAGGGAATAGATACAAGGGACGGACGGAAGAGTCTTAAATAGCTCTCATGACTTCTGATCCTTGATGCCGCTCCCCCGGAAGAGGTTCTATCAAAAGCTCTAAGAAAGGAGAATTCAGCCCATGCTCTCTTTTCAGATAACTTATTGAGATCAACTTCGCGTAGTTCTTCATAGTGATGCTCAATCAGGTCATCTTTGTATGCCTTAATGCATGTAAGGACAACCTTATTACTCTTCTTTTCAACAATCCGTGTACCCAATTCATTTAAGACCGCACCGACCAGGTAAGAACTACCCAAAAATAGAATACCAAATATTGTGGATAGGGGTATCGGTATTTTGGCTAAAAACTCTGTTGTATACCCAGGCTGAATGAACCCTAAAACCCTGAGAACAAGTAACCCAATCGGAGAGGATACCAACATCCCGGGAATTAAAAGCTCAAGAATTGCTTCTGATGTCTTCAATTTGCACCCTTTCTCCCAATAAATAAAGCAAGCAACAGAAAATATAGTAAGTTAAGAGTCAAGCAGTATCAATACTCATCCTAAGAGAGAAGCCTAACGCCCGAATTAACCCGACCCGCGCGAGCAGACTTCAACATTATCGCAGCAGACAACGATGAAATGAATGCTATCGCGGGGTCGGGTTGAATGAGTTGTTAGGCGCGCGCTTCTCCTCCTACCACGCCGGTGCAGTCCCGGCAGACTACTCAAACTCCAGGATTGACTGTAACATCAGTTCCAGTTCCCAGAGAGATTCCGGATGACTGCACCGCTTGATAATTGCGTCTGGTGGTAGAGGGCCCCGGTTTACGCCGCCGCACGCCGAAAACACAAAAGGATAGCTCTGCGACGCGATGCGACGAGCCTGCTCCGACATGTTTTTCGGGTGGCCCTTTGGAAACGAAAAGTAGTACACGTCATGACCGAGTTCACGACGCAACTCTTCCAGCGAGCCTGAGATTTCGTCAAGCAGCTTTTCCTCGTCAGTAGAGCCGCAGTCGAAGTGCGTCCGCGTGTGGCTGGCGATGCAAACGCCATGTTTGTCGAAATAGCGAATCTCGTCCCAGCTCAGGGCGGGAAAGCCGTGCTCCCCGACCTCAATGTCATGCTGGAATTCGGATTGTTCGGTCACATGCCGCGTACACACGAAGAGTGTGACGGGAATATTCTCGGCTTCGATCACCGCGCGCAGGCCGAGGAAGTTTTCGGCGTAGCCGTCATCAAACGTCAACACTACCGTCGGTGCATTGACCTCTCCCTTCTTCAGCATCTCCAACGCGTCGGGAAGCGAGACGATCCGGTAGTGTTTCTTAAGGAAGTGGACGTGCCGCAGGAAGTAGTCTAAGGGCAAGCCCATGTGTTTCGCCCGGTCGCTAATCACATGATGAAAAAGGATGACAACCGGGAAATTCTTTTCTCGTGCCCATCGGCGGTTTCTAAAGAAAAGAATAGGGTAAGCAAGCATCCGCACGGCCAGCTTGTGGAAGGGGCGTCCGGTAGAGGGCCGAAAAGGTTTCCGCTTCTTGTTAATGCTCTTTTCGATGGCCCACATCTGGTGCGGCTGAACGCCTTTGTACACCGTCCCTGCGGTCGGCTGTGGAACCTCAATGGACTTCCCGCAACTCTCGGCGCGTATAACGTCAATTAAACAGTCAACGCTGACGAGGTCTGCTTTCAGGCCAATGCTCGTTAGCGTGTCAAGCGGCTCGATGGGAAAGCTTCGCTCGCCCAGCACCGCCCCGCCGTCCACCTCCGTAGTGACGCGATGCACCGTGACGGTCTGCTCAGTTTTGCCATCGCGCATTTCCCAGAGTCCCGCCGCGCCCGCGCCGCGATAATCCGGCACCTTATGTTGATGGATATTGATGGAACCCAAGCGCGGGATGGAGAAGAGCTTAGGCTTGAGGATGCGCGTTGCGTAGACCACGCCGAGATCCGTTCTGAGGCCCGTTACAAATTCCAGGCTGGCCTCGTCGTGTAAATCCTCCGTGACGTGGAACGCGACCTCGCGCCCTTTGCACTCATGGGCGAGTTCTTCCAGTGTTGTGGCGGCAGGGTTGAGATTTCCATCAGTCCCGTGCGCTAGATGAAGAAGGAGCGTCGGGAGCTTCTCCAGTTCTCGACTCACCCGTGCGGAAAATTTATGCGCAACGTAGTGAACGAAATCAGGATCGCGCAGATATTTCTTAGCCCGCTCGATTCTCTTCTTACGCGACAGCGGCGGGCGCTCGGTCTCGTAGAGTACGCCGACCACTTCCACCTCTGGGAGGTCGGTGTGTAGACGCCAGAGAAAATGTTGGAGTTGAGGAATCCGAGCTGACGAAAAAATACATACCCGGAAATCGCGCATTTGACTTTCACCTCTTTATGGGCGTTGGAGAGCAGAAGCTAATGTGTTGAGTTGCAGTATACATAGCCGCTTCCGTGTCTCGACAATCCGTTAGGTCGAAAATTGATCCGAGCGGCTACTTGGGTTAACCACCTTGCTTTCCGAGGAGGGTTTAAGCCTCGGAGGTAAATCCCTGACCTAATATTAAATTATCAATATCAGACCATTTTCTGTTTTCGATGCTAATAACTGGAGATACCGTTGAGATATCGGCTTGAATAGCTTGTTAGCTGCGTGTTCTAAGGAAGCAACTTGTCATATTATCCGGTTCCGCTAATTCTGAGGGCGCAAGTTGAGCAATAGCAAATCCGATCTCCTTAATATCCATATCAAAAGTTTAGCTTACCTTCTCAGCAGCAGCAATAATACCCACAGTAGCCTAACGCCTGAATTGACCTGGCGCGCAATCAACTATGAATAGCATCCAACTTCTCGACAAAAACCACTCAACTTGCGCTTCGGTCGAATGAGTTGTCATGCCGCCCTTTAATTGTACCATTCAACTTGAGCAGTAGACTTTACTCTCTGATTCATTCAACTCGACTTCCGTTTTGATGCGAAGCGGCCTAACGCCCGAATTGACCGGGCGCGAGCGAGCAGCATTCTAGCGGACCGAAGCAAACAACGATGAAAGCAATGCTATCGAGCGCTCCGGTTCAATGAGTTGTTAGGTGTTCCTAGCCTATTCACTACAGCTTTCCAATTTATTGATTAGCTAGAATAAGAACTGACTGCAAATCATTTCCGTCAAAAATTTGCAGCGCCTTCTTAGTTGTCCCAAGCAAACTAGCCATTGAGCTACGAATGCCACTTAACGCTCCGGTATCCTCAGACCACGCTACCGTTTTATCAGCAACATTTATAAATCCTGTATACAAGTATATTCTGTCCCAGACACTTCTCCTTGCGCCCTGGGGGAGAAGAACTGGAACTTTCTCCGCATATTCCTTCCCGTCGAAATATACCAATAGCAAATGCACATATCCAGCTCCCAAACTTTGTCCATTCATTCGAACGCCCAAGTCTGCCAGTGGTTTTGCAAGTTGAGTTAATTGCTCCAGGCGATTTAGTATCACCCCCGTATCTAATTTATCCGCGTAAACAACTAAAGCAAGATATGCTGTGCTGCCATCTACATGAAAACCGAGGATGTCCGATAGAGGAACGAATGGCACTATTGAGTCAAAGACCTGGGCGGAACTTACATCACCCGATATAAAAAACGGCATCCCTGTACTGACCAAAGATGAACCTATCTCAATCATCTTCTTCATAACATTTACTTCCTCTTTATGATCTATATTTTTGGGGGAGATACCTATCTGATACTCTCTGCTCTCAAGCCACTGAGTCATTCCTTTAGAAAATTTGGCTCTTTCAACCTCTTCGCTTGACAAGCTTTTTCCTTTAGCTCCGACTGCCCTAGTAGATTTGCTTGCGGTAGAAGCTGTTCTTCTTTTCTTAAGAGAACTCTCTCCATTCGGGGTATCAGATTTTGAATTGATTTGCTTTTTAGTTGTTTTCTTCTGCGATCTGTTCATTTTATTTCCTCTCTTAAGTTAAGAATAAGTTTACCTGCCAAATCTATATAAGAATCCAGATTTAGGGAAGTAATGCACCTAACGCCCGAATTAACCGGGCGCGACGAACCGCAGAATTAAAGCAAGTCTCGCGTATGAAAGCAATGCTATTCGCGCTCCGGTTCAATGAGTTGTTAAGCGGAACCCGTTGCAAGGATGCGTGTATTTTCCTAATGATTGCTTTCCTCTATTATTAAGCTTTCATGGTTTTTATAATAACTCTTCCAAAGAGCTTGCATCTCTTTAGCACCTCGTTTGCTTTTAAGGATTCTTCCCAAGAGATTTTGGGATTCTATTCCATCCTTTGCAGATAGCTCATTATAATTAATGCGATATTCTTCTTTCAGTTCATACCAATTCACTTTCAGTATATGTTGCAAGCAGTAAACTGCCAGTTCACCTCGTACCAGGAACCCTAGCGGACACCTACATATGTCGGTTCGTGTTTTATCTGGAATTTGTTTCAGCAGGAACTCAATTCCTCCTTGTTTGTCTCTATTAATAGAAGGAAGCATTGTGTAAGGGTCTAGTAGAGGAAATGGATTTTCAATATGCTCAGAAACTTCGGCTTTTCGGGTTGGGTCATAATACACCCCACCAATATTCAACGAACTAGCTGTAAGTTTTTGCCATTCTTCCTCAATAGTTTTCTGGACATCCCCAGATGACGGAGCCCTGGTCACGGCTTCTTGATCTGTATTAAAAGTAATTTCCGGATGAGAATTTATTAAAGGTGGAATATCAGAACCGCGATAAATAAGCCATATTAAAGAGGCACTGCTAACACCGATGATAAAGGTGAATACAGCCACAACAACCCTGAATATAGTTCGTTTCATACAACAACCCCTCTGTTTAAAGTTCGAATTATAGACACATGTTAACATTTATTAGACACCCGTCATCCCAAAATGTTCCGCATAACGCCCGAATTAACCGGGCCCGCACGAACAGCCTCCAACATTGTGGCAAAGGACAAGCATAAAAGGAATGCTATCGCGGGCTCGGGTTGAATGAGTTGTTAGGCGCGGCATTGTCTTTAGGGTTGCATGTCTAATTCTAATAGCCGCTTGCCATGAATAACTGCGGCAATGGTGATCGTTTCGTCTTGGATACGATAGATTATCCGATAGCTGTAAACCAGCTTCTCGCGAATGTTTTCTTCACCGAATTCTGGAACGACGCGCCCTGAAAAGGGAAAGCGACTTAGGCTTCGGGTGGTGTCAACTATCTTTTTCACAAACTGCCGCAGCATACGAGGTCGAATCAGCGGCGATATAGAGAGCAATCGCCTCGACATCTTCAATGGCTCTCGGAGACCACACTACTTCGTAAGCCATTTGCTCAGTTGCCCTTCAACTTCCTCTTGTGTGAGTGTTCCCTCATTATCAGCAGCTTCTAGCCCATGACGTACTTTTTCGAGCACATAAAGATGGTATTGAATATCTTCTAGCGAGCAATCATCAGGCAATTTACTGAGCAAAGACTCGACTTCTTCTTTTGCGGTACTCATAACTTTCTCCTTCTGCCAAAACTTATACTATGACTAAATTTATCATACAAATGTTCCCATAGCGTAAGCGCCTAACGCCCGAATCAACCCGCGCCGAGCGAACAGCACACAATTTACATCTAAGAAAGCATCTTGAGAAGGAAGCTATCGAGGCGTCGGGTTCAATGAGTTGTTGGGCGGCGCGTTGTAGGAACAGTCTTTCTTTATTTTAGCTTCTTCGGCCCAGGTTTTAACATAACCGCTTCCATCAAGACGATAACAATCAATCCAACGAACCAAAATGGAAAGCGGACGATCAAGAACATGAGAAATTGAAACTGCCAATTTTGTTCATAACCTGGGCCAATATCAGGTAATGCAAGGATGGTTGCCACGTAATGGTAGGCGGCATAGGCGCACACGATTAACCAAGCTGCTATGGTAAGAAGAATGATTTTCGTTTTGCTCATTTGTTAACGAGAAATTATAGATGACCGCGACTTTCACTCTCTTCAATTTTGCGATTACAGAAGACGCTCAACACCCGAATTAACCCGCGCCGAGCGAGCAGCACACAAGATACATCAGAGGAAGCAGCATGAGAAGCATGCTATCGAGGCGTCGGGGTCAATGAGTGGTTAGATTGCGGGACTAGTAAAGACACTGCATCTTGTTCTTTAACGTTTTGCTCGCGGCCGACTCGATCCGCTTGCTCGACCGTGGACGCGAGCCTTTCTCCCGTTTCGTTGGATTTATAGCCCGCTTAGCCGACGCGTCAGATCGAGTTAGTCACACGCCTCACTTATTTTAACAAGGCGCCACCTCCTGTTGACGAAACTCAGAGTCCTAGTCTTAATACAAGCCTCGTTGGGGTAGTAACTGAGGGAGACCTCAGTCGACTCGGACTCGACCGTTGCGTGCCAAGCTTCACCTTCAGCCAACAAAGCCTCAATCAGTCTGCCGTCACGTCTGACCGACACGGAAACTTCATCCTGCCCCGTGCCCCAGGACATGGAACGGATTTCCGCGGGTACGACGCTGGTCAAATAGCGCCTGCTGGCCTTCGAGTCCGGCGCGCAGAGTAAGGTCTCGACCAACCGCCAGGCCCCGCGTGCGTCTCTGCCGACCGCGACTCTCCACACCGACTTCCGAAGCGCTTTCCGCCCGTCAGGTGTGCACGCATTCGCGTACTCAACACCATGCACCTCGAGAGTTTTCTTGATTTCCGGGGGTCTCTCTTGTGCCTGCGCAAGCCCCGTGCACAACAGCATAAGATAGCCGATGACAGTATTCCTTATCACGCCGTCCTCCTGATAAAGTTTTCTGGTATTGACCGAATAAAAGACTCAACAGCAATCTAACGCTCGAATTAACCGGGCGCGAGCGAGCAGCATACAACCTGGAATCTACCACACGACGATGAAAGAATTGCCATCGAGCGCTCCGGTTCAATGAGTTGTTAGGCCGCTCCATCGACCTAGCTGCTCCTCTGCGCCCCACCTGACCCTAGCGACTTCTTCAGCAGTGCTATCTGACCAGCATGATAAAGATTGTGCTGCGTTACACCAATGAACTGCGTATAGGCAGTGTAGGGAGACTCGGCGACCAATGGCTCGTCCAGACGCTCTACAGGAAAGCTCTTTACTGCCTGCCTGAGGTCTTCGTTAAGTTTTTTCAGCACGCCGATGGAATCACTCCAGTTCTCGGCACTGGGCTCCGGGACAGAGGGCCAGTCCTCAGACTCCGCCAGTTGCCTCCCATCCCCTCCGAGCCGTCGCAGGACTAGGCCATACGTGCCGCACAGATGCAGAACCAACTCCCAAATACTGTGCGCGCCGGAGATAGGATGGGCCGCTGCCTGCTCGGCGGAAACGCCTTCAAGTGCTTCGAGGACGGACGGGCCATGCCACGCCTCACCGGCAAGTGCTCTATCCAACTGCTCCTCTAGTCTACTTAGTTCAGCCTGCATACCTCACTCCTCTGTTGGCGGCCTAACGCTCGAATTAACCGGGCGCGAGCAAGCAGCATACAACATTATCTGAGAAGACAACGATGAAAGCCATGCTATCGAGGCGTCGGGTTGAATGAGTTGTTATGCGGCGCGCACCTCGATATATTCAATGCTCGAGGAAGGCTCAGGAATGGGCTGCCCATCTTCGCGTAATCCTTCGATATGAAACTCAATAGCCTCTTGGATCAACTCCAACACTTCTTCTTTAGTATCTGCTGCGGCAACACAGCCCGGCAAATCTGGCACATATGCGCCAAAACTATTTTCACCCTCTTCAACAATCACTGCATATTTCATATCTTGTCCTCACTCATTTCAAGCCAGCCTGTTTCAAGATGCTGTTTAGTGTTCCCGGCGGCACATCAACGCTTGGCTTACCCGACACTGTAACTGCGCCTGGTTTACTTTGATGCTTAAATTGACGGTGGCTGCCTCTCGTTCTCGCCAAATACCAGCCATCTTTTTCAAGCAGCTTGATGACCTCCTTAACTTTCATGCGAGCATAATAATCTGTTTTCTATGCCAGAGGAAGACGCATAACGCCCGAATTAACCGGGCGCGCGCGAACGGCACACAAGATGATGGAACAATTCAACGATGAAAGAAATGCTATCCCGCGCTCCGGTTCAATGAGTTGTTAGGCGCGCCCGCTCCTCAAGATGCAAGCTCCGATTCCAAAGGTTCAATCTCTGCGCCACAGTTCGGGCACGTGATAGCCAAGTCCAGCCTGAATAGAACGTTCGCAAGTTTCGCATCGCCTAGGAGCCCAGCCAGCGCGCCCAGCGCATAGCGTAAGTCCTCCTGTTCAAGCCCTCCTGCCGAGACAACTTCCGCCAAAAGCCTGGTAGCTTCTGCGCTAGCCGCCGTAAAATCCCTGTCGCCGTAAACGACTTTTGGCTGCTTCCCGACACAAACCGCGATAGAGCCGACCAGGATCAACGGGTCGAGCCGTTGCTTCATGGGCAACTGCCTGGCGATGGCGACAAGATGCGGCGTAGCGGCGATGCTGGCGGAGTAAATTGTCTCCTGATGGCAAAGCGAACTCCAAGCGTCATTCCAAGCCTCCTTGTCATCGGGGTGCTCGGCCAGATGTGAGAGTAGTTTCGGGATTTCCTGCGCAGACCCATATGCTTCCTCCAGTCTGGCCCAGGCCGGGTCTTCCAAGCTTAGCATTGCATTACCTCAGATTACCTTAGTCTACAATCAATGGCGCGTCTAACGCCCGAATTAACCGGCGCCGAGCGCAGGCATCCAACGAGGGAAGAAAAAATCAACGATGAAAAGAATGCTATCGAGGCGTCGGGTTCAATGAGTTGTTAGATTGCTCTGTTGGGGTGGAGAAATAAGTCCTCCTGATATTCAACTATTTATTAGATACAGCTTTACTGCCGTAGAAAATACCAACCACATGTTTATCATATTCCTCTTCAGCTTTACTTACCCCCCATGCCCCCCACCAGCAAAGGAACCAAACCAGAATTGTTAAAAATAAGATCGTGATTGTTTGAGTGGTGACCGCCCTTGTCAACCGATTCCTTGATCTGACAAGAACCCGTCTCACCGCTGGAAATCTTAATTTGTAAAGCAGTTGCAGCAACGTGTAGATGAAGAAAATAATTAGGGAATACAAAAGACATACGCCGTTGAGTACAGCCCCACGCAATACTACTATCCGACTACTTAGCGGCTTAAGAATCTCGTAGCCCTTTGCAGAATTGTAACTATGGTACTTTTGGAAGTTATAGATCGGATGAATTAGATCGTCTAGCTCTTCATGGGAAATACTTTCTTCCTGATGAAGGTCAATCTGCTTTCCCCTTTCTTTTAAGGCTGCCACTTTATTTTGCACATCCGGCAAATCTGGAAAATCTTTCTCCGATATTGTGTAGTATTTATTATGAAAGTACAATTTAACGATTGTAGCATTTCTTATACTCTCATCTGATTCTATATGAATACCTAGAATTTGACGGTTTTTGTTAAAGAGATTATCAGCAATAGGAAAAAGTATGGTGCCAGCACAATAAGCTAGACCAATTATGACGGTGCCGATCAGAGCGAAAGACTTTTCGTCAGCTTGGATAAATCTTCTGACACCATCTAAGAGACTACTTCCCGTGAAGAAATGAATAAGTATATGGCATAAAACCAGCAGCCAGGGAATAGCTAACAAGCCTACGATAACAGTTTCAAATGCAAGCTTAAGGTCTTCCATGATCTTCTCCTAATATACTGTCTAACTTCTGCCAATATGCCTTAGGATATAGCCTATGAAAGCGCTGAAGCAATCTAACGCCCGAATTAACCCGCGCCGAGCATTGAGCATTCAAGATAAAGAAACCAAACAAATCGAGGCGTCGGGTTCAATGAGTTGTTAGGCGTGGCCTACGATTCACCTTCATACGCCCAAGCTTGCATCAACCCTCTCATTCCAACATCAAGTTCGCATTCTATGAAACCCTGTGCCCTTCAATAAAGATAAGTAATCACATGTTTTTGGTAATCTTCCCTATTGTCAACATCTGCTGCCCATAATCCACGGCCTACCTCTTCAACAGTAACTCCCAGAGCCTTCAACCTCCGAAGAATATCTTCTTTATTCAATCTACTAGCCCTAAGAAAAAGGAAACGAATTGTCTCATGCCCACTTCTGCTAACAGTCTCTTGAATTAAAGGATGATTGTCTGATTCAGAGGCAATAGCTCCCACAACATCATGGACATTAATATTTTCGATAAATTTAGGAAGGCTGCGGATTTCAAACAAATCTTGGCCTAAAGAGTTTCTTCGGCACTTCTATTAACTTCAACATTCTTTATTTTGACAAGAACCAGTTCTGAATTACTCATAATCAACCTCTCAAAACAAGCAAACGCCTAACGCCCAAATTAACCGGCGCGCACGAACCGCCGCGACGGCCAAGTTCTCGATGAAAGACATGCTAATTGCGCGTCCGGTTGAATGAGTTGTTAGGTGTCGTCTCACCGTTCAGGATGGTAAAAGTGGTCTGTGTGTAACCACTTCAACACCTGCCGTAAACTATTATCAAGGACGAAAACTCCAAGCCTTATTCCTTCCCCGAAGATTTGCCCCGTTTCCGGGTCTCGCGCAACCCGCGTCGGCCATTGATAACCAAAATCATAAGGCCCTTTATTGAACCAATCTTGCGGGATTATTTCTAGTGATTCCTCTTTGGGCTTAACGATGAAAAGGCAAA
Source organism: Pyrinomonadaceae bacterium (assembly GCA_035940775.1). GTDB lineage: Bacteria > Acidobacteriota > Blastocatellia > Pyrinomonadales > Pyrinomonadaceae > DASQYE01. The sequence continues at coordinate 133,260 of DASZEN010000007.1, forward strand.
GATTACCCGCGGTCGAATGAGCAAGTACAAGAATTTCATCCAACTCGCTGAATGCGTCAGGCAGTTTCAGTTCATGCTGCCCTTCATTCATTGAAGTCTGGATGCGAAAAGATGATACTTCTCCGTTTCTTTGAAATACTTTGATGCCCCTAGCTTTCATCTCCTCAAAAGCAGCTTGGGTATCGCCAATGACGCCTAGCTTATCAGCATCCAAAATGAGCAGTTCAATAAAGCTTTGTGTAGCAGGTGTGCTACCAAGTTGCTCCTTCTCTTCGTACCAGACTAAAAATCTATTGTGCTTCATCGGCAGCACATAGCAATAGAAATCGAATATCGCGATGGCTTCACCATTAGAAGTTGTCAAAAGCACTTTGCCGGTAGAAATTTCATCATCGCCTGCGGGAAACCACACAAGAGCGCCATGACTACTGGTAAGTTCCGGCCCGGCAGAAAGAAGATACCAGGGGCTAGGCCCCGGCGCTTTAGCCAGAACCTCTTTCGCTGGAGTAAATTTCTTTTTGAACAGATTGAAAAGAGACATATTTTTTAGACACTTAACGCCCGAATTAACCGGCGCGCCGCATAAAGCATTCAACGTCCGATTCAATGAAGCACCGTGAAAGAGATGCTATCGGCGCGTCCGGTTCAATGAGTTGTTAGGTTGCGCCTTCGACTAGTCCTCTCAACGTAATTTTATACTTCTCCGCCGCGACATCCAATCCACCAGCAGATAACAAGCCGCAAAGTAGATTAGGTGTAAGCCAACGTACCCAATCGTAGGATGAGGCTTTATAGAAGGGTCGCGCGACATAGCATGACTTATCACATAAGCGAGAAACCCGAAAATTAAGAACATTCCCAATGTGAGAAATAGCCAAATGCAGATGGCAGCGACAGCCTTGAATCTAAATGTCTCAAGATTCTGGTTCACAAGCCGATAGCTTTTAATGGACTTCACGATGATGAGTATAGGAGCCAGAGCCGCTACAATAAGAAAACTCCATCCAAGAATTGAATAAATGATCGAATCCATTTCAACCATCTCCTTTATTCAGAGGCAAGCAACCTAACGCCGGAATTCACCCGCCCGCGCCACGAACAAAGACAGCACAGAAGAAACCACACAAGGATTATGAGAGGCAAGCTGGCGCGGGTCGGGTGGAATGACTTGTTGGGCGCGGCCTCACCGGCCACGGGTTATGGTTGATATGTCAGAATCATTAGGAGCATTTCGGCGATGTCCTCCTGAGATTTAACACCCGCCATAAAATTAGCCGAGCTATCGGGGAAGGAGATAACCAAAGTATTGCTTTTGAAGAGCGCGCAACGAACTTTGCGACCTCCAACGAATTGCTCTTTGTACCAAAGAAAGTCCTTTGAAAAATATTTGGGATTGGCGTAGTCGCCAGCGAGAGAGCCAATGTCATACTTAATCTCCAGTCCGCCCTCTTTCCAAATCTTTCCGACGCGAGTGTCAATGCCTTGTAGAGTTTTGTGCTGGTAGCCGGGAAGGAGTTTGATGCCCCCGGGTGCCGGGTCTGTCTGAGTTGCCGTCGCAAAGAACATAGAGGGTAGCAATAAAATACTAACCGCTAATAGAACCTTGATCATTTCCGTTACCTCCGAAGAAATAGAGCGCCCAACGCCCGAATTAACCGGCGCGCCGCGAACGGCATTCAACCTACGCCGAAGGAAGCACCATGAAGAGGAAGCTGTCGGCGCGTCCGGTTCAATGAGTTGTTAGGTTTCGTGCATCTTTACAATTCTGCCTCTCCTGTCCTTTCACCGTTGATTTTATCATTCAACGTTCCCACCGCCGCCTGGCGATTCAACTCACAAGAGGATCAACGTTTGATGCTGGCGCGAGGTTCACAGCATTCAAGTAGCATCAGCATTCAACATCCATCTCTTGCTTGGTTAAGATTCAAGATTCCTGTTTCCATGTTTGAGTCAAAGCATTCAACAGAAACCTAACGCCCGAATTAACCGGGCGCGAGCATACAGCATTCAATATCATCGGAGAAGGCGACGATGAAAGAGAAACTATCGAGCGCTCCGGTTCAATGAGTTGTTAGACCGCCTCATGGTTGCGGCCTGCTACTGGTCAGATTATTTCTGACCGTCGCATGTCGCAACTTACAGGCGCGTATAACGCCCGAATTAACCGGCGAGCGAAAGCCATTCAACTCTATATCTAAAAGATGATGAAAGCAGCCTTCAATCGAGTCCGGTTCAATGAGTTGTTATGCCGCCCTTTAATTGTACCATTCAACTGTCGCAGTAGACTTCATTCTCTGATTCATTCAACTCGACTTCCGTTTTGATGC
>DASZEN010000008.1:0-225814 GCA_035940775.1 Pyrinomonadaceae bacterium
GTTCAGGTTCAGATCGTCATTGTACCCGACGTAAAAGGAGGTTCCGGGATTCGGAGCCCATCCCAGAAGGAACTGTCCGCGCACGCTCGAAGCCAGCGTGTCGTAATCGACGCGCGCTCTCGCAAACGTGAAGCGTGTGAATTGATAAGTGCCTCGCAGGGCGAAGATGTTATCGTCGAAGGCTACGAGTCCGGTGTCGTTACGCACCAGCCTTTCCTTGAAATAATCGAGCGAGAGGCGCAGCTCGTTGGTCGGTTGATAAACGAAGTTCGATTCGATGTGCCAGTTATTGCCCGCGCCCGGGTCTTGCGGAGCGTCCGGGTCAAGTAGCGCCCCGGGACTGACGCGCGGAAAACGATTGCCCGCCCCGAAGTCGAAATCAAGAATACCCCAGTCGCGCGCGACTAATACGAAGATGGAGTACTTCTTGCTCGGCGTCGTTCCGCCGTAGATATAGAAGTTTTTTCGGTAGGCTGTGCGCTCGGAATCCTCGCCCGCAAACTGGCCGCGCTGGTGCGCGTTGCGGCGCGGGCCGAACTCCTCCTCGAAGACGCGCTCGTAGCCACCCTGCCCCGCAAAGGCGATGAAGCTCTGACGCGGAAAATTGAATCTGATCTGCGCCTCTTCATTCCAACGCTGCATCCGTCCCTGAAAGTCGAAGTTCGTGCCGAAATAATTATAGGCCCGCCAGGAGGTGAGCCTGCCCTTCGGGTTGGGCTCCGAATTCCAGCGGACGAACAGCTCATGAAGATTTGTATTGACGCGACGGTTAAAGCCCACGTCGGAACGATAATCCTGCGTCCGGCCCACGCCCGCGTAGTTGTAGCCGAAATGGCGTCCCTCGTTGTTCAGCGAATAGGCGTAGATGAAGCCGTTTCCGGTGCGATAGATATTCTCGTTCCTGTCCGGATCGTAGAAGGGAAAGCGCGAGTTCGAGGCGAGCACCTGGAAATCAAAGGTCGTCACCTTATCGAGCTTAAAGCGCCCGTCGAAGCCTCCAAGATGATTATGCTTCTGGATAAAGTTGTAGGTCGTGGCGAGAAAGCCCAGGCTGTGCTCCTTGCCGATGTCGCGCTTCAAGCGCAGCACACCGATATAGGCGTTCTTGTCTATCAGATTGTCGCTCGTGAAATCCGGGTCTTCGATCTCCTCCTCGCTGAAGTTTCCAGGCGCGTTGTCCGACGCCAGCAACAGCCCAAAGCTATTGCGTCCAATTTTGCCCGTCAGCTTCGCGGCAACGTCCGGATCGACTATGCTGCGCGTGTGGACGGCGAGGATTTGAGTGCGAAAGATGTCTATGCCTTCGAGGAAGAAGGGGCGCTTCTCTTCAAAGAAGATCGGAAACCGCTGGTTTGCAGTCACCACCGTCTGATCCGCTTCGACCTGTGCGAAATCAGGGTTGAGCGCGAAGTCTAAAGTCACGGTCGGAGTGATGCCGTATTTGACGGTCACACCGGGGTCGAACTTTATAGGCTCGTTGATGAAGCGTCCGGGATCGACGAGCGAGCGATTTGCGAGGCGCACGTCTCTGGGGATGGAGCGGGTGGTTTTGCCGGTCTCTGATAGCGTCAGGCTCGGTATTACTTCCAGCGTGCGTTCCGTCGAGAGATCTTCGAGGCCCGTCAGGTGTCCCGCCTGAACCAACCAGTTGGAAACGTCGCGCGAGATCGGCATCCACATGTCAAGCTCGTTATTGAAGCGCTTGATGCGACGGTAGAAGTGAGCGCCCCAGAGCTTGTCCTTGCCCGCCTCGTAGCGCAGCGACTTGAAAGGGATGGCGACCTCGACGATATAGCCGTCGTCCACCACCGTGCCCTTGGATTCAACCACCATGTCGACGCTGAAATCCTCGTTCACACCGGAGGTCAAAATGCCGTCGGCCTGTATGCCGAGCGGGTTGAAATTCATCTCGTAGGCTTTGCGCTGATCGTTGAAGGTGTCGAAGAACAGGCCCACGTAATCGTCATCGAAGATCGCGTCGCGCTTGGCTACGGTCGCGCGCACATTCTGTTTCTCATCGTAGGCGCGATAGGCTATGTACAGGTTTTTCGGATCGTAGCCGATCAGCACCTCCGTCTGCCTTGAGGGAGCGAGGTTGTCGCCGGGCTCGATCTGATAGAAATCCTTGAGGACGACCGCTCCCTTCCAGGCTTCGTCGTCGAGGCGACCGTCAATGACCGGCGGTTTCTCGAAGCGCGGGACGCGGACGGGGTTTGCCTTCTCCGGCGGCAATACGAGCGCCGCCTTGCCGAGCGGGAGTTGCCTTGCCTGCGTCGAAGTCGAAGGATTTGCGTTTGTCGTAGCAGCGTCACTGACGGAAGGTGCGGAGGCGGCGGGTTCGACCGCTGTCGTGGTGGTTGTCGTCGTCGTCGTTGTCGTGTCAGCGTTAGCGGGCGGGTTGGCAATGTTTGCTGCGTCCGTCGCTCCGCTCGAAGGAGACGGCGTAGGGCTCGGCGTCGGAGTGGGCTGCGCGTCGGCGGCGCTTGCCAGGGCTATATGCGCCTCGCCGGGGACGACGAAGTTGACATCCAGGCGATTGAATTTCTGGCTCACGCTCGCGCTTGCGCCCGCCTGCAACCCGAACGAGAGCATGACATCCTCGCCGCGCTGCTCCACCTGAACGTCCGTAAAGCCCGGCCCGTTCAGCTTATCCGTGAGACTCGCGGCCGCCGTCGCCCCGGGTATCAGGACGTAAAAGCGCTCCCCGCTGCGATACGCGGAATAATCGTTGAGCGGCATGTCGGAGGCGATTGCGATGCGCGAGCCTTCGGCGACGAGGGTGCTTCGCAGGGCCGTCAGCCGCTTGACCAGGCTTCCGCCTCCGACGCTCCCGCGCGCCGCATAACTCTGACGTGGTTGCCTGCCGGTGCTGCTCACATCTTTGCTCTGCGCGCGCAGCGGAGCGATAGTCAGAAAGATCAATGCCCCGAGGAGAAAAGCTGTATGAACGGCGAGCAGCATGCGGCGGCGCAGCGAACGATTAAGGAGGCGGCCTCCTTCTTCTTCTCCTGCGCTCGCCAGATGAGGCGATGATTGAAACCTCATATCGGCGTGCCCGTCGCAGAGAGTGTCGGCGTTGAATGCGAATCCTCTTTTCATACCTGCTTCCCCTGTGTTTTTCCCAAGTGGCTGCTGTACGCTTGTAGTCCCTCTGGCAATCGCCGACGTGGATGGGCCGCCCGATTTCCTGCTTAAACGTACGACACCAACCGCCTGTTTCAGTTTACTTGTAAAAGGTTCGTAAATACCGTCGTCCGGGCAGGGGGAATAAAAGACGCGCGCCGCAGAACATAAAAACTGCGCTTCCGAATTCCTAAGACGCTCAAGGTGTGACCGGTGTTATCAACGAAGAACCGATTTCGCTTTAGGGCTCGTCGCCCGAGCGACGCATAACGATGCGGCCATCGCCCGTTTGAAGGCGAAAGACGGGCCCGCCGCCGCCGATTCTCCAGCGCCGCAAACGTCTCGAAGAAGAAGACTGTTCCTCCACGGCATCCACATCGTTAACGACAGATTCGGCATCCGTCTCGACCGTTGCGCTCAGGCCCGCCGGAATAAAGAGCGAGATCGAGCCGTCGCCCGTGCGCGCCGAGAGTTGATCGAAACGACCGGCGAGGCTGATCGAGCCGTCGCCCGTGCGCGTCTCGACCTGACCGTCATAGCCCGCGACGCGAATGCGGCCATCGCCCGTCGTCGCGTTCAAGTGGCCGCGCCCGCTCTGTACCTCTATCGGCCCATCATCGGTGCGTAAATCCAGATCACCGTTGACGCCCTCGACGACGATGCGGCCGTCGCCGGAGACGGCGCGCAAAGTAGTGCTGCGCGGCACGTAGACCTCAAGCGTGACGGTCGCGTTGATGTTGTTCACGCCGGGGGCGATGCGGCGCGCGAATGCCTTATCGAAGGTGGCGGCGACCGCGATTTCCGAGCCGCGCTGATCCATATTTACGCGGATGCCCTGACGCTGCTGCTCGTCGCCCGCGCGCTCGATAGAATTGATCGTGACCTCCTGCTTGTCCCAGGCGCGCACGATCACAGGCCCGTCGAAAGTTTGCACGGTGATGCGCGGCGTCCCCGTCACCTGAAAGGTCTTCGTCTGACGATTGACCACCGGCAGGCGGTCGTTGTTGATAATGATGGTGCTTCTCTGCGCGCGCTCGACATCGCGTGCGGCGCGCTCGCGTTCCCTCTCAACATCGCGGGCGGCGCGTTCTCGCTCTCTCTCGGCGTCACGGATTTCGCGCTCGCGGTCGCGTGCGGCGCGCGCCGCTTCGCGCTCGGTCTCCCGGATCGCGGCGTCATGTTCTCGCAGGGCATCGCGCGCGGCGCGGCGGGCTTCGCGTTGAATCTCGATCTGGGCGCGCTCCACCTCGCGTTGCGACTCGCGGACTTCGCGCTCCACTTCCGTCCGCTCAAGCTCGCGCTCCGCATCGTCATCAGCATCATCGCCGTCGTCGTCGCTCTTTTCCGGCAGGAGGTTGGTCGCCGGACTCAAGGCTCGGCCGTCGGCCGCGTGATTGATCCTGATTGAGCCGTTGACGTTGGAGAGACGGACGCGCGGGCCTCCCTGACCGAGCCTTCCGGCCAGATCGCGTCCGACGTATTTGCCGCGACGCACCGGAAGATTAAAGTCGTTGCTGATTCCACCGTGGACTGTGTTGGCCTTCAACTCGGCGTTGGAATCCGAGGGGATGGTCAGGGCGAGGCTGCCGTTGACGGAAGAGAGCGTGATGGGCTTGGCCGCGTCGAGATGATCGAAGGTCGCGTCGAGGCTGCCGTTGATGGTCGAAAGCTTGGCTTCGCCCGTCAGCCCGCGCGCCGTCACCCGGCCGTTGATGGATGAGGCCCTCACGTCGCCCGCGACGCCGCTGATGTCCAGCTTGCCGTTTATCAACTCGATGGTATCCAGGCGCGCGTTCCTCGGCACCGTCAGCGTGTACTCGACCGACGCCGGATTGTTATTTCGCCCCTCCCAATCATTGTTGAAGGTCAGATTGCGGTCGGGGTATTCCGTCTTGATGTAGATGCTACCGGCGTTGGCCGAGACCTCTATTTTGGCCTCGGCGAGGCGCTCGCGCGTGCGCGCCGACTTGACGGCATCGACCTTAACCTCGTTGCGATCCCAGGCCGTGATGGTTACCGGGCCGTTGATATTCTCAAGGCTCACGCGCCCGCCAGCCGAGAGCGGGTAGCTCTGGTGAAACTCCTCGCGAAGGATTTCTCCGGTCTGCGTGCGCGCGCTGCTCGCCGTCATGGTCAGCAGACCGAGCGCGGCAATCAGCCCGAGCATAATTCTTTTGATTCTCATCTTTCCGCTTCCTTTGATTAACATGACAGTGGCACTCTTTTCTTTAGCTCAATCGATCTTTGGTTTCCACCGGGCAGCGCCCCACAACACAGCACGCTGCCGCCCCGCCGCTACTGATACGGCGCTTTCAGGAGCGCCGCAGCGTGATGTTGCCGCTGACGCTGGAGATGGATATTTCAGCGCCGCCGCTACCGATCTGCGCTCGATAGGATGAATCTCCGACCTTGCTAATGGTTACGCCCGGAATCTCGCTTGAGACGTGGCCGGAGATGCTGTCCACCCTGAGGTCGGCGTTTATATTGTCGGCGATTCTCAAGACGACCTTGCCGCTGATGCTGTTCAGGCGCAGGCCGCGCCTGTTGAGTTGCGCGATGTTTAGATTAACCTGCCCGCTGACGCTGTTGATGTTGGTGTCGCCGTTGGTCTGATCCATCCAGACTCCGCCGCTGATGCTGTCGAGGCGGGCGCTGCCGTCAATCGCGCCGATGTGCACGTCGCCGCTGACAGTGTCAATGCGCAGGTTCACATCCTTCGGCAGCTTGAGCTGGACGCGCTGGCGGGCGCGAATGTTTCTGCAATCCTGCTCGTGTGTGATCGAGAGGCCCGCGCTCGTCTGCTCGACCACCGTACGGTAACAATCAAGGTCGCGCTGAGTTTCGGCTGAGCGAACGATGTAGACTTCGGCCTTGTCGCCGCTCCAGGTCTGGACATCGACGGGGCCGCTGATGGTCGAGACGGAGACCAGCGCGCCGGGCGCGAGTTGAAAGGAGCGCCGAATCTCTTCGCTCACGGGCATGTCCCACTGCCCTCCACGCATATCCTGCGCGCTCGCGGCGTACGCGCTCATCAGTACACAGCTCAACATGCCACCCAATAGAATCATTAATCTATTTCTCATATATCCCTCTCTTCTGTTTTTTAGCGTTCGACTGTCCCCCGCTCTTGCGTGAGGCTCGGCGCGGGCTTAAGCGAAAATCCTCTCGGCCCGCCTTCATTACTCGCTCGCACATACGCCGCCGCCCTCGTTAATGGCGGTCGCGTTCAGCGTGGCCCTGACGCCTTGCGGCTCCGTCGGAGAAACCGTAGCGATAAGGCCGGAGTCATACAGCTTAAGCTCAGGATCATTACCCGCGAGGCTGGCCGTATCTAACAGGTCTGGAAGCATGGCCAGAGTCGGAGGCGAGGCCATGCCGTCACGCGCGGCTTTACGCAGTTCCGCCCTGGCGGCCCCGTCAAGGTGTAGTTGCAAAACCCTTAGAGCCCTCTTCGCCTTTGCCTTTGCGCGTGTGGCGGCGCGGGTGCTCCTCTCTGTGGGAGCGACGGGGGAATCCGCACCTCTATCTTGAGTATCGGCATCTCTCTCTTGGGAAGCGGCCTCTATCTGGTCTGCGTCGGCGGCGCGCCCTGCAAAGCGTATCTCGCGCAACACGCGCCGCGTCACATGGGCATCCCCTTCATCGTCGGACGCATTGACCGGCTCTGTTTCCGTATCCCGCAGGCCCTTCTCTTCCGTTTCATCGTCGCTGCCGCCCACGCGGTTCAGGAGCGCGACCTCCCCTGTATGCTCCAAAGCTTCGGTGCGCGCCTCGTCCGGCAAGCCCTCGTGTTCGACCTCAAGCGCCGAGACCAGGACTCGGGCGAAGTGGCCCGCTTCATCCTGCTTCCGGTTTTCGACCTTGCGGATTTCGATTGCCACGGCGGGCGCAGCCGTCTCGTGCAGGCTGGAAGCGTCGCCCGGCATCTGATTGACGGAACAGGTGACGGCCTTCCGTTCGGCGGGCGTCTCCTCCTCCTCTGCTGCTGCTTCCTCTTGCGGCGCGTAAGCGTTCAGGAAGCCCGTCCAAAGTCTCAGCGTCGCCAACCCTTCGGTCTGCGCTCTAAAGCTATCGTACTGTTTGAAGGCTTCCTGCGCGGTCGTCATGGTCGTCACTACTACCACCAGCACTGTCATCCATTTGTGTTTCATCTTCCCCACGCCTCCAAAACAGTTCGTGCGTCCCGTAAAGGTTCCCGTACTCTTCAAGCTATCGCCTATGAATTTGAAATATAAGCGGCGGGTTCTTTGAAAGAGCCCCTTATGGTCGGCCTTTTCCGTCGCTCTGATATGAAAACACCGCGAAGAAATCTTTTGTGGCAAGAAATTTCGCGGTGTGTAAACGGTTGGCCGGGCGGTTCTTTCAGTTAGCGACGGCGCAAGTGAACCGTGCCGCTGAAAGAGGCCAGATTGAGCGTCGCATCGCCGGAGCCGTAGCTGCCGTTCAGGCGTTCGAGCGATCTTGAGTTCGATACGGGACAATCCCTGCACGATTCGTCCGAAGGAAGGGGGCGCGGCGCCGGAGCGACGTTCGGCGAAGGAAGGGGACGCGGCGCCGGGGGGGTTGACGGCGCGCGGACTTTGCCCGGTTGAGCCATGTCATCGTTCGGGGTGATCCTGAAGTCTGAGATGATTTCGCCGCCGTGCGAGACCTTCGCGTTGACCTTGAAGGACGAGTCGCCGGGCAGCGAGAGCGTCACGTCGCCCGACATCGTTTTGAAATCGTAACGCCCGCCGCGCGCCAGCGGCCCGCTCATATTGACGCTCCCGCTGACGGATTTGGCATGAACCTGCGCGTGCCCGACGCGATCCAGCATTACGTCGCCGCTGACCGTACCGGCGTCGAAATCATCGCCCGGATTGATCGAGCGCACGTTACTCGCCTCGACCGAGCCGCTCACGGAACCGAGCACGACGCGACCGCTGGAATCCTTTAGATTGATGTCGCCGCTCAGGCATTTCGCTTCGACGAGCCTTGAGATGCGTTCCAGGTCGATACTGCCGCTCTGGGTCTCGACGCGTGCTTCGGCCACGTCCTGTACCTCTATATCGCCGTTGCGGGTTTGAAGCTGCACGATTGCGCCGCGCGGGACATTCAGCTCGACATCCGAGAAAGCGTTGCAGCCGCCTTCGGGAGCGTGCGGGCCGTCGGCCGGATCGGCGATGAGCACTTCGATACGCGATGCCGGGCCGGTGCTGGCCGCGCTGCCGCGTCGCAGCTCGATCGCTTCGGCATCCCCTGAGCGTGCCTGCACTTCGTTACGCTCCCAGCCGCGCACCCTGATGCTACCCGTCGCGATGCAGAGCGAAACGATCACGTCCGGCTGGGCGGCCACGGTTTGCTGAGCCTCGTCCGCCGTCTCGTCCTCATCTTCTGAGACTCGCGCTGTGGCGGCGCTCGCAACGCTCGCGCAGGCGAGCGACGCAAGGAGCGCCATTAACATTAATAAATACTTTGCTTTCATCCTGAGTGCTTCCAATTTTAACGATAATCGGTCGAGAGTTGGGCCTGTTCGGCCACTGTGTTCATCAGCTCAACCTTGCTCTGATAGGCCGAGAACAAAAATTCCGCCGCGTCCTTATCATTCGGATTGTGCCGGGCGACGACGCGCGTCTGCGCGATGGCCTCGTCCACCACCTGTAGATTGCGCTCGTACTCGGCGCGCAGGGTCGGCCTCAGCCCGTTATCGCCGCTCGCCTTGATCGCCGTATCGAGCGACGCGATGGCTTTCAGATAGCTCTTCTCGCCGGGCAGCAGACGCAACGCGGCCGTCAATTCCGTTGCCGCTTTGTGCGGTTCTATTACCGTGCCGCCCGCTGGCCGATTCCTTCCCGCGCCGCTCGTCCTTCGACGCTCAAAGCCCGCGCCGCCGCGAGTCGCCGAAGAGTTCGACGCCTTCACAATCGAGGGCGCTTGCGTTTGGCCCGCGCCGTCGCCCGTGTTTTTCTCCGCCTCAAAGGAGCGCAGTTCAGTCGTCTTGACGCCGCTCGCCACATCCAGCGTTGCCGGGCCGGGTCGAAGGATAAGGTAGGCGAAGATCAGGCCGAAGGCGGCGACCGCGATCAGACTCGCAAAGCCTATGGCCTGCTGCTGCGGTACGAATGAGAACGGGGCCATGAGCCCGCTCAACCAGGAGCGCAGGCGCGACGAGTCTTTCGGCCCGGCCAGGGCGGCGCGCTCCTGTTGCGGCGGCTGCAACTCGGCGATGGCGGCATCCAGACGCAGGCGCAACCGCTCGGTCGGCACGCTCAAAGCCATTTCGGGCGCGAACGCCTCGGCGAACGCGGCCGTCTCGGCTTCGATTGCGCGAGCCTCCTCGGCACACTGCGCGCAGGCCGCGAGGTGCAGCCCCACGCGCTGCATCATCTCAGAGGAGAGTTCACCGTCGTAATAAGCCTGTAAAATTCCCTCGTCCACACACTCTCTCATCTGTTTCCTCCGATCTTGCCGTACACTCTCATAAACTCTTTTCTGCCGCGCGCGACCAGGCTTCCGACGTTCGTTTCATTGATGGACAACGTCTCGGCGATTTCGCGGTAGCTAAGCCCCTGTTGCTTGAGCAGGAGGCAACTGCGCATCGGCTCCTTTATCTTGTCGAGCGCGCGGCGGGCCTCCTCGATTGCGACGCGCCGTTCGTAATCCTCCTCCGGCGCAGCCGTAAACCACCCCTCGCGCTCCGTCTTCTTGGCGTATTCGTCCTCGCGGGCGCTGGCGCGTCCCTGCCCGCGCAGGGTGTTGCGCGCGACGTTCATCGTTACCCGCAAGAGCCAGGCGCGCAGCAGCTCTTCGCCCGGCGTCTGATCCAGATTGCGATACAGCCTGAGAAAGACCTCCTGCGTTACGTCCTCGGCGAGCCCGCTGTCGCGTACCAGGGCGCGGGCGGTGCGAAAGACGGCGCGATGATGCAGCGTGAAAGCCTCATCGAAGCTGAGCGGCGCGCTCGCCACTCTCTCAATTGTATTCGGCACTGAATCAGCCAAAGCTCTTGCTCGTTCGCTCATTATCGCTGCTCTCACAACGTAAACACCACAGGCGCACGTTTTGTGGCAAATATTTAGAACCGCGCATGATACGCTGCGAAGCCCGGAAACTCTTTATTTTAGAGGTAAATACGGGGTTTGGAAAGCTCGGCCCGGGGTGATGCCCCGGAGATCATCCCGGGTATTGGCCTGAAGGGCGGTAAGCTTTAAGCCTTTTCCGGTCGCGCCGGAGCGCCCCTCACCTGATGGGAGCCTGGAAGTAGAGGCAGAGGGGCGGGCGCAACTCGCTGGCTCGATTGCCATTGCGAGCCGCAGCGTTGCGCCCGCCCCTATATTTCCCGCACCTGACTTGCCGTCCTGCTGTCAATCGTATCGGGCACTGAAAACATCCTGCGAAGCGGAGACAGGGCCGCCCCCGGGCCCCTGAGGATTAGAAGCAGAGCCCGCATCGCCACGGTCTTCATAAGTCCCGCCCTCGCCCTGAATAATTTTATGGGCACGTCCGAGGGGAGGCGCACGCCTGCGGTCGTGTTCGATACTCTGACGGGTGCTCGGCTGAGGGTGACGAAGCATACATGTGAGCGCGCCCGCGAGCACGACGGCGAGGCGGACGAAGCGAAGATCGCACTTCTATTCGTTGTTTGATATGCACTTCGCATCGCTACGAAATCAGCTTTCGGAAAATTCTCAAACCCTGGGGGCCAGAGCTTAGTGACGCGCGGGCGCGCATTCGGCCTCAGAGGTACGGCCCGCGCGCGTCCCGTTGTTACGGCGCACCACGTCCCCGCCCATCGTCGAGCCACGGACATCGCCCACGACGTTCTCGATCAAAACTCTTCCGCCCATGGTTTCGACCCGGCCCTCGACCTCGGAGTTGGTCAGGTTTATCCGCCCGCCCATCGTCTGTAGATCGATGTCGCCCTTGAGATTGTTGAGCGTCAGGCCGCCGCCCATGGTTTTGCCGCTGAACCTTCCCTCGACGCCGCAGATGCTAATGCCGCCGCCCATCGAGTCGAATTCCAGGTCGAACCGTTTCGGTACTCTGACGACGAACGAAATATTGGTGCTGTAGTTGTGTCCCCGACCGACGTACTCGGACGTGATCCTGAGCCCCGAAGCGGTCTCCTGGAAATCCACACGGCAATCAGCCCCATCCCTTCCGCCCTTGTAAACCTCGACGGAGATAAGCGGGTTATCCCAACCCGTGACCTCGATGCTGCCGCCCGTCTCGATCTCGAACTCAAGCTTCTGTCCCATAGAAGCCCTGAACTCCCTGTTGATGCGCTGCGGCTGGCCCTGGACGGCCGAAGCAGCGCGGGGCATCGTTGCGAGTACGGAGGACGAGGCCGAAAGGTTGCTGCCGACCGCCAGCAGGAGCGCGAGCGCTATCATGGCTATTATTCTGTTCACTTTGCGAGTCTCCTTTTCCGAAGCTCAGGCGGACGCCAGCCCGTGCCTTTACGGCTTATTGACGTCCACATTGATGTTCATGTTCACATCTACGTCTATATCCATCTCCGTGTTCGCACCCATTTTGCTGAAATCACCGTGGCGCACGTCGCCGCTTCTGATGCGGATCAAGCGCAGGGCCCAGGCGGCGGTCTTGCGGACGGGCGCGGCGCTGTCCTGAAGCGCCGCGTTAAGGGCATCATTCGCACGCTTATCGCCCTTGAGCCCGAGCGCCCAGGCCGCCTGTTGCCTGACCTGCGCCTCCCTGTCTTTCAAAGCATTGATGAGCGGCTCGACCGAGCTTTTATCTCCCTTGAGCCCTAAAGCCCACGCCGCCTGGCTGCGAACCGTCGAGTCCTGATCCTGTAGAGCAGCGCCGAGCGGCTCGACCGAGCGGCTATCGCCCCTGAGCCCGAGCGCCCATGCCGCCTGATGTCGAACGTCCGCCTGCTCGTCTCTGAGAGCATTGACCAGAGGCTCGACCGCGCGCACGTCTCCCTGCAAGCCCAAAGCCCACGCCGCCTGCCTTCGCACCTGCCATGCGCTGTCTCTCAAAGCGCCGGTCAGGGCCTCCGAGACGCGCTCATCGCTCTTCAACCCGAGCCCCCAGGCGGCCTTTTCCCGCACGCGCCAGTCCTGATCCCTGACAGAGCCGAGCACGGCCTCGACCGTGCGCGCATCGTTGATGATCCCGAGCGCCTTCGTCGCGTTGGCCCTCACGCGCCAGTCATCGCTCCGCAACACGGCGATGAGCGGGGCGACCGACGGCTCGCCCATGCTCGCCAGCGCACCCGCCGCCTGCTCGCCGGGCGAGCTTTTATCGAGCCCCCCGGAGTCGCCTCTCCAGGATCGCCCCTCTCCGCAATAGACTCTCTGTATGGGCGTATCATCGCCCAGTAATTTTATCAGCGAGGGGATGGCGGCGACCGCACGTCGGCCCATCTCCCCCAGGGTGCAGGCGGCGCTTGCACGCTCCGTCGGGTCTGCGGATTCCAGCAGCTTGATCTTCTCGGAGACATCCGGGGGGACGTTTGCGGCCATCTGCGGAGCAGCATTGGCAGAGGAGGAGGAGGCGGCGACGGCTGTTGCCGTCAACTCCATGCCCGTCAAACGATTATTCACCGCGGCGCAAAGCCCGGCCAGGGCTCCGCCAAATAGCAATGCGGCCGCTATCAGGACTAACCTTTTCATCATAATCACCTTTTGAACCTGAAGGAGTTGGGCCAGACCGTGCGGGAGCGGGCGCTCGCGTCGCGCTCGCCGAAGGCATCAGCCAGAAGAATCCGGGGCGGACGCACTCCAGCTCAGGCCATATTCTTTGGTGCTCCCAGCAGTGTAAACACCACCGTTCGGGTTTTCGTGGCAAATAATTTTCACGCACCCTGGGTCGCGCGCCTTCTACGATTGGAAAGATTTCCGGCCGCCGCGCGCCGTGCGGGAGAAAGTCTTGGCCGCTAACGCTCGGCGCGTCTCCTGTTGTAGTCTGATCGCGCACGAGAAATCACACGGCGAGCGCCGCGCGGGCCCTCTTTTGAGAGCGGAGCGGGCGGGCCGGTTTTATGAATAGAGAGCAGAGCTTTTGAGCGAAGAGAAACCTTTGGCCTCTGAGGATGCGAACGGGGCGGAATTGAGCCGGGCATTGCGCGACAGCCCTTTTATGCGCGCGTGCCGACGCGAGCCCGCGCCCTACACGCCCGTCTGGCTGATGCGTCAGGCCGGAAGATACATGCGCGAGTATAGAGAGGTGCGCGCCCGTACCCCTTTTCTTGAGCTGTGCAAGACGCCCGAGCTGGCGGCCGAGGTTACCGTCACGGCCGCCGAAAGGCTCTCTGTCGACGCGGCCATCATCTTCGCCGACATACTTCTGATCGTCGAGCCGATGGGCATCGAACTTGAATTTGCAAGGGGCGAGGGCCCTTTGATTCACAACCCGGTGCGTGCGGCCCGCGACGTTGAGAGATTGCGCGAAGTGGAGACGGTCGAAGCCCTGGGTTACGTTTACGAGGCGATACAATTGACGCGCCGTGCCCTAAAGCCAGACCTGCCGCTGATAGGTTTCGCGGGCGCGCCCTTCACGCTCGCCTCCTATATGGTCGAAGGCGGCTCGTCGAAGAACTACGTTCACACGAAGTCGCTGATGTACGCGGATGGCGGCGCGTGGCACGCGATGATGGAGCTGATCGCGCGTGCGCTCTCGAAATATCTGAACGCACAGATCGCAGCGGGCGCGCAGGCCGTGCAGCTTTTCGATTCATGGGTCGGCTGCCTGAGCCCGGACGATTACCGTCAATACGTGCTGCCGCATACGCGGAGCGTGATACGCGCCATCACGCCCGGCACGCCCGTCATACATTTCGGCACAGGGACGGCGGCGCTTCTGGAACTGATGCGCGAGGCGGGGGGCGACGTGATCGGCCTCGACTGGCGCGTTGACCTCGGCCAGAGCTGGCAGCGCCTCGGCGATCAAGTGGCCGTTATGGGCAACCTTGATCCCGTGGCGCTCTTCGCCGGGCGCGACCATATCCGCGCCCGAACCCGTCGCATACTTGAGCGCGCGAAGGGACGCCCCGGCCACATCTTCAACCTCGGCCACGGCATCCTTCCGGAAACTCCCGTCGAGAACGTCATCGCACTGGTTGATGCCGTCCACGAGCTGAGCCGGAATCGGGGATGAAAGCTGCGGGCCGAGCCTGAAGCTCAGAGTATCCGGATAGATCGCAGATGGTCGGTTAAAGCTTAAGCTGGTTCTTATGAGTCGAAACCACGATGCCATTCTGATCGTCTCCTTCGGCGGGCCCGAAGGGATGGACGAAGTGATGCCGTTTCTGGAAAATGTGCTGCGCGGCAGAAACGTCCCCCCGGCGCGCATGTTGGAGGTGGCCCATCACTACGAGCTGTTTGGCGGCGTGAGCCCGATCAACGAGCAGAACCGCAAGCTGATCGCCGCCCTCGAAAAAGAGTTGGAGGCGAAGGGGCCGCGCCTGCCCGTCTACTGGGGCAATCGAAACTGGCATCCGATGCTGGCCGATACTCTCTCGCGGATGGCGGCCGACGGAATCGAAAACGCCCTCGCCTTCATCACCTCGGCCTACAGCTCCTACTCGGGCTGTCGCCAGTATCTTGAGGACATAGAGAGGGCGCGGATGATCGTTGGCCCAAGCGCCCCGCGCGTCGAGAAACTGCGCGCCTTCTATAACCATCCAGGCTTTATCGAGCCCAACATCGAAAACGTACGCGCCGCACTGGGCCATATTCCCGCCGGGCGACGCGAGAGGGCGCACATCGCGTTTACGGCGCACAGCATTCCAGAATCTATGGCGAAGGGTTGCGACTATGAGGCCCAGCTTGCGGAGACCTGCCGATTGATCGCCGAAGGAATAGGGCACGAGCGTTGGCGGTTGGTCTTTCAGAGCCGGAGCGGCCCGGCCCTTCAAGCATGGCTTGAGCCTGACATCTGCGATCACCTGCGCGCGCTGAGGACGGAAGCGGCGGCTGAGGATGTGGTCATCGCTCCCGTCGGTTTCATCTCCGATCACATGGAAGTCCTGTACGACCTGGACACCGAGGCGCGCTCTCTCTGCGCAGAACTCGGCCTGAACATGGTTCGCGCCGACACTGTCGGCACGCACCCGTCATTCATAGCCATGATCCGCGAGCTTGTGCTTGAGCGGATGACGGCTGATCCCGTCCGGCGTTTTCTGGGAGGGCGTGGGCCCGCTGCGGATGTCTGTCCGGCGGATTGCTGCGCGGCGGGCGCTCGCGCGCACATTCAAACAGGAAGCGCGCGTCCGGACACGCGCTCCTGAATGTATGGAGGCGCGCTCCTCCTGAGCTTGTATGGAAGAATGACTGCGAAAGTTTTACGGGCGGGCGAAGGATTGTGGCTATGAGAATACTAATCATCGGCGGAACGGTCTTCTCAGGCGCTCATCTGGTCGAAGGGGCGCAGGCGCGCGGGCACGGACTCGCGCTCTTCAATCGCGGCCTGCACGGGCCCGAGCGCGAATCGGAACTGCTCAGAGCGTGGCACGAAGCGCAAGGCTCAGGAGCCGGAGCAGCAGCAGGAGGAGGAGGAGGAGGAGGAGCATAGAGCAGGTGAACCGGTCGCCCACTGAAGCAATGAAAGGTTCAGAGACGAAGCGCCCGCTGCGTATCGCCGTCGTCGGCGCAGGCATCAGCGGCCTGGCGGCGGCCCATCGCCTTCAGGAGCGAAGCGCGGAGACGGGGCGCGCTCTGGAGTCTCTTCTGCTCGAAGCTGGCCCACACACGGGCGGGATTGTTCGGACATGCAGGCGCGAAGGTTTTCTGCTCGAAGTGGGCCCGGACTCTTTCATCTCAGAGAAGCCGGAGGCCGTCCGGCTCGCCGAGCGCATAGGTCTTTCCGGCAACCTGATCGAAACCAACCCGCAGTATCGCCGTAGCTTCATCGTCCGCGCGGGACGATTGCACGCCGTCCCGGAAGGATTCCAACTGCTCGCGCCGTCACGATTCTGGCCCTTCCTGACGACCGGGATTTTCAGTTGGCGCGGCAAGGCGCGCATGGCGCTCGATATCTTGCTGCCGCGACGCGGAGCGGCCAATGGCGGCGACGATGAGAGTTTGGCGCAGTTCGTCAGGCGCAGGCTCGGGCGCGAAGCGCTCGAACGCATGGCTCAACCGATGGTCGGCGGCATCTACACGGCTGACCCTGAGCGTTTGAGCCTGCGCGCCACGATGCCGCGCTTTCTGGATATGGAGCGCGAGCATCGAAGCCTTATTCGCGGCATGCGGCGTGCGCGCCGCAGTCAATCGGCGAGTCAGGGACGCGGGACGAGCGGAGCACGCTACGGCCTTTTTCTCTCCTTTGACGAGGGGATGCAAACGCTCACGGACAGGCTCTCGGCGCGGTTGCCGCCCCGTTCGATACGGCTCAACAGCCATGTCGAGAAGCTTTCATACGGCCGCGATCAATCGCTTTGGCGACTCTCTCTTTCAACGGGCGAGGTGGTGGAATGCGACGCGGTCTGCCTGGCGCTGCCCGCCTACGCCGCCGCCCGACTTTTGCGCGAAACGGACGCGACGCTCGCCGCCGAGCTTGAAGCCATTCCATACGCATCCACGGCGACCGTCAATCTGGCTTACAGGCGCGCGGACGTTCCGCACCCGCTCGACGGCTTCGGCTTCGTCGTGCCCATCGTCGAACGCCGACGGACGCTGGCCTGTACCTTCAGCAGCGTAAAGTTTCCGGGGCGTGCGCCCGAAGGCCACGCGCTCCTGCGCGCTTTCGTCGGCGGCGCTTTACAGCCGGAGATGTTCGCGCTTGACGAAGAAGCTATCGAGCGAGCCGTCAGAGACGACCTGCGCGTATTGTTGGGAATCGAAAAGCCGCCGCTCTTCACACGGGTGCGAAAGTGGCCGCGCTCGATGGCCCAGTATCACCTCGGACATCTCCGAAGGGTTGAAAGCATAGAGGAGCGTGTGCGCGCCCTGCCCGGTTTGAAGCTCGCTGGCAACGCCTACGGCGGCGCGGGTCTGCCCGACTGCATACGCAGCGGCGAGCGCGCCGCCGAAGAGATTCTAAACGCATTCGGCGCGTCGTCTACGGGCAATGATTGACAGGCGAAACGGGGGCGTTTCGGGCTACAGTCCGGCGAGTGCGTGGGCTAAACGCGCCTTTGCGGCGAGCCCTTCGATCCAGGCGGCGTTGACATCCATGAGGGGCAGGAACGCCTCGCGCGGCGCGCGATTCTCGATATGCATATTATCGTCCGTGTTGATGATGGCCCCTTCGAGCGCTCTGCCCAACTGAGTTTCGTCGCAGACGTACCAGGATTCTATATCGCTTCGCCCCCTGATATTGACGCGGGCCAACTCTCGCGCGGAGAGCGGCTCGGCCATGCGCTCTTCGATTCTCTCAAGCGTGAGCGGCGCGCGACTTCCGACCAGCAGTAAATCCTTCCCCCTGGCCGCGCCGCCGACGCGAAAGACCAGCACGTGCGGAAAAACGCTCTGGTAGGTGGCGAGCACGGATCGCAGGCCGTCGTTCGAGAGCTGGTAGATTTGCAGCCATTGCATGAAGACGCCATCATCCGAGAGACGACTGCGGCCCAACTCGAAGAACTCCCTGGTGAAAAGATTGGCGACGCCCGGAACCCACGGGTGGCTCGGCTCGCTCACGATAAGGTCGTAGCGCTCCGGATTGACGCGCAGGTACGCCCGCGCATCATCGACGATCAGGCGCAGGCGCGCGTCTTTGCGCGGCTGATTGTTGACGTGGTTGAAATATTCCCCGGCGTTGATGACCGACGGCTCAAGCTCTACGCACGCGAGCGACTTTATAGGCGACTGGAGCATCGCGCCGACCGTCACGCCCGAGCCGTAGCCGACGATCAAACCGTTCTCGATGCGCGGAGACAGCAGCAGCGGCAGTTGGCCCAGCATAACCTGCGTCGGCATATCCTCTTTATCGGAAGCATTGGTTCTCCCGTTGATCGCCAGCGTAGTAATCTCACCATCCTTTCGCACGGAAACGGTCGCGGTCGGCCCCTCCTCGTACATCAGTATGCGCTCCGTCTGCGGCACGCCTGCCTGAGCCTGATTCGCAGCACCTATCGACCGCGTCCTGGCGATCACGCGTACCAGCGTGTCATATCCCCCCTTCGTCAGCTCGTTCAGACGGAGACGGGGCGCGGAGATGAAAAGCATTGCGATGAGGACGGCCGCAGCGCCAGTTGCCAGGGCGCGACGCAACCTCTTGCCCGCGACCCCGGCTGCCGGGCGGTAAGCGAGTCCCGCGATGATGACCGAGAGCGCGGCGGCGAAAAGGATAGTGATGCGCGTGCCCGCTTTCGGGATGAGGATGAAGCCTGTGATGAATGCTCCGGCGATTGCGCCGAGGGTGTTAAGCGCGTAGCTGCGGCCCACCCATCGAACGGATGCGTCACCGCCGCCCTTCTCGCTCGCCCACACGAGCACCAGCGGCATGACCATTCCCATCAACCACGCCGGGAGCAATACGAGCAACCCGGCGACGAACACCTGCAACGCCAGCAAACCCGACCAGGATTCCAGCTCGAACCGGAACCCGAGGTAGAAGAGCATCGCGGGCGCAAGGTTAATCACCATCAGGCTCAGGAAGAGGCTGACGGCTGTCGCAAGCTCTACTTTCATGATAACGCGGCGCAAATCTTCGTTGATCTTCCGGCGCGCGACGAGGTAGGCGCCTCCCGACAGGCCCAGCAGAAAAAGGGCGACCGTGATGCTAAAGGCGTAGGTGCTCGATCCTATTATCATCGTCAACACGCGCGTCCAGGCCACCTGCGCGCTGATGGTGACGAAACCCGAGACGGCGGCGCACAGGAGCCAGAATTTCGCGTCGCCGCTCTCGACGCTCGCCAAAAGCCTTTGCGACTCTTCGCGCTCTGAACCGCGCGGCGACTCGTCTGCGTCCACGGCATTCGCATCCGCGTCCAAAGTCCCGCCCGCCACAACCCCGGCCACAACGCCTTTTGTCGCTAACTCCCTCCCGTATCTTGAATCTATGACGAGCGCACAGAAGCCGACCACGATATTGATGAGCGCCGCCGTGTAGATCGTGCCGCTCACGCCGAGCGCGGGCAGCAGGAGAAAGCCTGCGGCGATGGTGCCGAGTATCGCGCCCGCCAGATTGCAGGTGTAGAGGCGCGCGACCGACGCCGAGGTGTGCGCGGGCGAGCGCCGCAGGAGCGCCGCCGCGAGCACGGGCAGCGTCGCTCCCATCAACGTCGTCGGCACCAGCAGCACCGCGCACGACAGCACGAAACGCCACAAGCTGAAAGCGTAAAAGCCCGGATGAAGCTGTTCCCAGACGAGCGCGTAGAATCGGTTCACGAGGCCGAACAGCAGTGGCACGGCAAGCGCATAGAGGGCGATCCCGACTTCGATCAGGCCGTAGGCCAGAAGCGGTCTCCTGATGCGCGCGGCGAGACGCCCGGCAAGCGCGCTGCCCAGAGCCAATCCGCCCATGAACGCCGCCAGCACCGCGCTGATGGCGAAGGTCGTCGCGCCGAACACAAGCCCGAGCATGCGCGCCCACAGGACTTCGTAAATCAACCCGGTCGCGCCCGAAAAGATGAAACACAGGGCGATCAGCCAGAGGCTTTTGACCGGGTACGTATAGAGATGCGTGCGCGGCTGGCGCTCACTCAAAGCAGTAGACATTATCGTGAAATACCTTTAGAGATGTGGAATCGGACGTTGCTTTGCGGGGCGTGAGTAAGATCAGCATATACTATTTGTCCGGATGCTTTCAACATTAATCGCGGCCGCCGCCGCGCCAGAGGCCCACCCGTCGAGGCTGAAACGGGCGGCGGCCCTGATCCCTTTGGGGACATACCACCCCGCTGCTCAAAAGCAGGCCCACGCCCGCGCCCTGTCGTGAGACAGGTCTCACAGAGAGAAAGAGAGAGGAGCGCGCGCGCGCGCTCGCTCTCTGCGTGCGCTTCCCGGTCAAACTACATGCATGCTCTCAGCCTGACCCGTCAAATTGCCCGCACGGCTACGGGCGCGCTTTGCCACGCTCACGTGCGAATAGCCAAAAGCCTGTGCGATTTCGCCAATTCGGGCCAACGCGTCGAATGCTCTCGCGCACGGCACGCCGCTTGTTAAAGAATGAGCCGTCCGCTGCTTCGGCTGACCCTCTTTAGAGTGAGCTTTGACGAATGCCAAATAAGGAGTTGGGATGATGGAGACTTGCTATGTTGAGGAGACGAGCGAAGAGATGCGCCGATACGAGCGGCATGATGCCAGTCTCTCCTACAGCATTGTCTTGAACGGAGCGGAGACGGGCGGCGCTGAGGGCGACCCGCCGGTGCTCATGAGCCACACGCGCGACATCGGAGCCGGAGGCATGGCGCTGCTCGTCCCCTCGCTCCCCTTCATGTACCGCTACATGCTCGGCTCCGACTGTACCCTTCGCTTTACGCTGCACCTGCCGGATGGGCCCATCCATATAGAGGCGGTTCCCGTCTATGACAGACCGCTCAACGAGGGTGATATGGATTTAGGTTTCATCGTCACAGGGTACATCGAGATCGAATCGACTCCGAGGCAGTACGAGCGCTACGAGAAGGAGCGCGCCGAGTCGGCCTGCCTGATCGGGGTGCGAATCAAGAAGATGAGCGAGAGCGACCGCGCATATTATTCGCAGTACATAGACATACTTGAGATCGAGCGCAGCATGAAGATACTCACGGACGAGAGCGATGGGGATTCGGCTCTCGCGAGCGACGAGCTGCCTTCCGGCCTCGCCTCGACCGCTTCGCGCCCGCGTCACCTGACCTCCGCCCCCTACCAATTCTGACAAAAGGCGTTCGGCCCCGCGCCGTCACAGTCTGCCTGCGGTTCGCCCGGCCCAAAACTCCCGACGCGTGTTTCTCGCGTCGCCAGGTGGACACTAAAGATGGGGCCAGCAGCGTCAGAGATAGATGACGTGCGACGTGCGCCAGACATTTGAAGGGATTGAGCCGGGCGCGGCGGTCGTCAGGAGTATGCAATAGTTGCCGTCCGCGACGGCCACGGTCGCGTCATGGTCGGAATCATCACTCGCCCCGGCTCCCATTGATGCATCATTCGCCTCAGCCTTCTCGCTGTGCGGCGTCACCAGCGCCAGTCGGCGCAGGCAATCGTACAGATGCTCGCGACCCACGCTGTAACGTCCCGCCTCCGAGCCGAGCACGAGCCGCACTTCAGCCCGTTCATCTATAAAATGCGCCGCCAGGGAAGCGGCCAGCGTCACCCCTCGCTCGAAACGTTCTGCGAAGCCTGCGTCCGCTTCGCCGCTCGTCCTCGTGTCGAGCGCGATGGTGATACGGCGTTCGTCTTCCGCCGTGAACTCGCGGACGATCAGGCGACGCACGCGCGCCGTCGCCTTCCAGTCCATGTGGCGCAGATCATCCTGCGGTTGATAGTCGCGCAGCGAGAGCAGGTCGTGGCCCGCACCGCGCCGAAGGCTTGCGAGCCGCCCGGCATTCATCGGCAGCAGATGCAGCTCGTCGCTGGCGGGCTCAGGTTTCGGATAAACGATGATGTCAACGTCGCGCGCGCGCAATCGGCGACGACGGCGAAAGAAGGCGAACGGAAAGCGCGTCGAAAGCTCGAAGCCTGTGATGAGCACGTGCCCTCGCCTGGCGAAGGTCTGTTCGACGCGTTGTTCAGCCCCGGCGCGGTGCGGGACGTACACGAAATAAGCGAGCGCGCGCTTGCTGTAACGCAGCCGCGCCGTCTTGCCCCGCCTGTTCAACTCCCCCTTGTTGACGGGGCCGCGCGCTTCGACCAGGATCGAGAAAGAGGGCAGGAACCGTTTCTTGTTTTGGAGCGTGACGATGACCGGCGCGGGCTCTCCGGCGAAGATGTGATCCGGAAAGCGAGCCGAGACGACTATGTCGCGCAGGGAAGCACGGGCCGCCGCCCACGCTACGAAAAGCGTCGAGGCGAGCACCGAGAAGACCAGGAACAATAGATTGTTGCCCGTATTCCAGGCGGCGAAGGCGACGATGGCGAGGATACCCAGAAAGATCGCGCCGCCCGCCGTCACCTCCAGCGGAAAGTCGAACCGCGCGACCTCTTCACGCGCCGAGCGCGCCAGCGGCGGCAATACGAGTATAAAAATCAGCAGAACTATGACGAGCGAAGCGATGGCGGCGGCGCTCGCCAGACCGGGGTCTTCGGCCCGGCGCGCCAGCATGGTGACCAACGCCGTGCCCAGGCCCGCCAGTACAAGCAATGTGCCCAGGATGGCATTTCGCCACGCGCGAAAACTTCTAGTCCGCATAAAGCTCGGATGCCGGAGCCGAAGAATTAGTCCGCTACTCTCTCTTTTGCTTTAAGCAATGTCTGCACGGGATGCGCCCCGATGGTCGAGAATCAGGGCTCTCTCATTCTCTCAAACTATAAGGGGACGCTGATGGTCTTCATGATCTCGCGCAGGACGGCCTCGGCCTCTTCGCTGCGCCGCAGCGAAGATGAGAAGCGCGAGCTGACGACCATCCGATGCGCGAAGACCGGGAGCACCAGTCGCTTGATGTCGTCGGGCACACAGTAGGTGCGCTCTTCAGTCAGCGCCAGAGCCTGTGCGGCGCGAAAGAGTGCGAGCGTGCCGCGCGGGCTTACGCCTAAGTCAAGCATCTCGGAATCGCGCGTGGCGGCGACGATGCGCATTAAATAATCGACGAGCGCATCGTTGACCGAGACTTCGGCGACGTGCTGCTGCAATTCCATTATGTCCTCGGCAGACATAACGGGGCGCAGCTCATCGAGCGGATCGACGCGCTCGCGGTCGCGCAGGATTTGTATCTCGTCTTCGGTTTGCGGATA
Source organism: Pyrinomonadaceae bacterium (assembly GCA_035940775.1). Taxonomy (GTDB): domain Bacteria; phylum Acidobacteriota; class Blastocatellia; order Pyrinomonadales; family Pyrinomonadaceae; genus DASQYE01. Next base: position 22,884 of record DASZEN010000008.1, read on the forward strand.
TCCTATGCGCAGCCGCAGCATGAAGCGATCGAGCTGGGATTCCGGCAACGGGTAGGTTCCGTGGTGTTCGATAGGATTCTGCGTCGCCAGGACGATGAAGGGCGCTGGCAACGGATGCGTCGTCCATTCGGCGGTGACGTGGCCTTCGGCCATCGCTTCCAGCAGCGCCGATTGTGTCTTCGGCGTCGTGCGATTGATCTCGTCGGCCAGCACTACGTTGGCGAAGATGGGGCCGGGCCTCCACTCAAACTGTCCCGTGTGCTGGTTGTAGACCGAAAGACCGATCACGTCGGAAGGGAGCAAGTCCGAAGTGAACTGTATGCGCTGGAAGGTGCAATCGAGGGCGCGCGCCAGCGCGTGCGCGAGCGTCGTCTTGCCGACGCCCGGCACGTCTTCGACGAGCAGGTGCCCGCCCGCGATCAGCGTGACGATGGCGAGGCGGACGGCCTCCGGCTTGCCCTTGATGACGCTCTCGATGGCCGCTTGCAGCCGATCAACCTTTTCGACCGCCGCAGTTGCCGGACGCTGCGCTTCTCTATCTGCCGTCTGCAATCGTCTCATCTGAAAAGCTTCCTCTGAAATACCCGAGAGCCCATTCTACATGTTCGGACGCGCCCTCGCACCCCTCGGCGACGATAAAACAATCAGCATCGGCCCGGCCTTACGTATGCGCCCCCGCAGCCTTTCGGCCTGCTCGCCCTAAAGTGACGCACGGTGCGCCGCTGTAGTAGAATTGGCGTGCATGATAGCGACGGCTCTTGCGGGCGGCGACCGTAAGCGAGGCGAAAATTAACGGAACCACAGGTGGCATCGCTCGTGTAAACAATGATAGGAGCAGTTATGAGAAAAACATATCAACGTCATTCAAACGCACGCGGATTCTCTCTGATCGAGCTTATGATCGTGATCGCCATCATAGGCATCCTGATCGGCGTCGGAGTGCCAGCGTGGCGTCTGATGGTGCGCAGAGGCAACGAGACGGCCGCGACCCAGACCATCGACACCATAAAGAAGGTGCAGGCGGATTATTCCATCGGCCACAGGGGCGAATACGGCAACTTCGAGCAACTGATTAAAGAGGGCGCGCTCGATGAACGCTTCGCAGGCGATGCGCCCGTCGTCAGCGGCTATATCTTCACGATGAAGGTCGTACCCAAATCGAGCGGTCAACCGGCCACCTTCACCATCAATGCCGACCCGCAGTCGTCCGAAGGCATCGGCGCGACCGGCAAACGCCACTTCTACTTTGACCCGAGCCTGAGCACGATTCGCGAGAATCCGGATCAGCCCGCGACGGCGAGCGACCCGCCCATCGGACAATAAGCCAACTCCGCAAAGCGCGTGCGGCGGCGCAAGCGAGCGATCAAGCATGCTTGACCGTGGCCGCACCGCTTTGTTAGCATTTCGCGTCCACTTAAAAACTTTGAGGACTGCCCGCTTGGCTCAGTGGTAGAGCACTCGCTTCACACGCGAGGGGTCAATGGTTCGAATCCATTAGCGGGCACTATTCAATCTATAAATCAAGGCTGCTCCAGACGAGCGGCCTTTCTTATTTCGACTTCCTGCGCGCCCTGGCACCCGTGTAGATGACGCGCAAGCCGATAGACAGTTGAAACGAGAGAGGCTAAAATCTCCCAGCTAATTATTCATTACAGAACAAGCCAGGGAATCTGGAGATGGGTATTGATAGTACCAATAGGCCGACCATCTTTTTAATCGAAGAGGATGATGATGCGCGCCCTTTGATGAAAAGGAATCTGGTTCAGGAAGGTTACCGGGTGGTTCTGGCACTGGACGAAGAAGATGCGCTCGAACGCGTTAGCGACGGTCACATCCGCGCAGACCTTCTTTTAGTGAACCTTGTCGGCAGGCCGGTCGAGGAGGTCTTGCGAATCGGGCGGTGTATCCGTGAGCATGCGCAATTGGATGGCGCGACGCCCCTGGTGATACTGGCCGAAAAGTATGGAGCAGATGTGGAAGGTACGGATGTCAATGTCGGTGGAAACGATTGGATAGCTTATCTTGAAGACGCCGGACAATTGCGTAGTCTCTTAGGTCGTCTTATCGCCCCGAAGCCATAACAAGGCAGCGCCCAGAACGGGGCAATGAAGGATTAATGGTCGAACAAGCGGTCATACTCGTTCTTGGTCATCCGATAGCATTCGCATGCGACCTGTTCCAGCCGCTCGCGCTCGATAATCTTAATGTTTCCACGTCCGTAGCGAATAAGCCCGGCATCCTGTAGCTTGACGGCGGCTTCTGTGACCCCGGCGCGCCTCACCCCGAGCATCGTGGCGAGGAACTCCTGCGTCAATCGCAATTCGTCGGAGCCGACGCCATCGCTGCTCATGAGCAGCCACCGGCAGAGCCTCGCTTCTACTTTGTGCAAACGATTGCAGGCGGCCGATTGAGAGCCCGTGACCATCACCGTATGCATATAGCGATGCAAAAGCTTTCGCAGCTCTCCACCCTTATCATAAGCATCTTTGATTATTTCAGCTTTGACCTTTACAGCCTCGCCCGGAATCTGTGTGACGGTCAGCATAGGCGTTTTCCATGCGTCAGAAGCACCGGCACGCCTGACATTCCCTCGCGCCCGATAGCGCCTGATTCCACGGTCGAGCCGTCCTCCATAACGGTCACTAAAGAGAGCAACGATGTGAGCGGGAAATAGATGCTGCGGATGGGCTCGTCCGGCACGATGACAGTGTTCCCGTGTGCCAGCGAGACTCGCTGAAAGTGTGGGCGTAAGACTTCTAACTCTTCATCCGGTAAGCTGGCAAGAATCTGATTCTCCATGAGGGCACAACCCGATAACTAAGATTCCTTGATCTCTCAACCCTGACGATATGCAGAATGTAGCACAATCGAGCTTTTCGCGCAGCGCTTGAGCGGGGGCTTTTGACCGGGAAAGCTCTCCGCGCGTAAGAGTAGTGGCAGGAATCCGTCAAGACGGGAGCAAAGAGAGAAAGTCAGATTGAAGGAAGAAAGTCAGACCGGGGCGCGCAGGGAGGCGGTCAATAGCGACCGCCTCCCTGCGCAATTCATATCGAGGGCTTATTGAAGGATGGGATGCCCGCCGCCGCGGCTATGGTCGGCAGTCCTTTGATAGAGCGCCGGGTCGTTGTGGTAGAGAACCAGATGCTCGCCTTCGTAACGCACCACGTCTGAGACGCGACGCAGATCCCTCTGGTGTTCCGCGATCAGGAAAACGCCGTGGTTAAATTCCAGCACCATCCCCGCCGCGTATATAAAACCTCCCTGATCGTAGGCGCTTCCGGCATACTGGCCCGCGCCAACGGCTACGTCGGGCGAGTAAGCGCCGCGACTATCGCGCACCCTATCGGCGCGAGCTATGAACACCGTGTAAGCGGAGTAATCCAGGCGTGCTCTGTATCCGTGACGGCGCGAGACCGCGAAAAGCGCCGTGAAGCCGTCGTCGATGGCCCGCAGCATCCCTGCGCTCGGCGCTGTCACGGCAAAGACGTTGACGCCGCCCGGCGTCCTCGTGAAAACCTGAAACCTATCTCCCGAGACGGCCTGGGCCCGCGCGATGATGCGACGGTCGATACGGCCGCCCTGCGCGGCGGCTGCGCTCGGCGCTACGATTGCGGATGCGAGCACGCATGCCAGCGCCAGGATAACAGCCCGAAACAGATATTTTCGATAACGAGGCGTCATGACAATCCCCCTAAAAGCGATGAAACCCGCGCATCCTTGACGGGGGCGGGTCTCATGAAAGATCAGCTTTCATCGAAGCTGATCGAAAGTATTTCGTCCAGAATCTTCAGGGCCTTCCTTTCCTGTCGCCCCTTTTTTTTTGATCCCGTCCCCCGTTGTTGTTGGGAGGCGGATCAGGCTTCTGCCCAACCACGACCTTCGGCCGATCTTCTTTCGGCGGCGGCGGCTTCTGTCCTCTCTGCGCGAAAGCGCCGACCGGCACGATGCAGAGCATCATGATCGCAGTCACCAACATTCGCTTCAAGTCTTTCATAATTACGTGTGGCCTCCTCATGCCTGTTTCACATGAGCGCGCATGGGAGGGAGAGAAGAGACGCGCCGTCTCGAATGGGAGCAATATCAATGCCACAGCCGATCATTCGGCCTCGTCCCGCATTTACAATCGATAAGCGGTCGAAATAGCCCGGCGGGCGCACGCTTTCAGACGCCACCCGCACCGTATCGTGCACCCCCCGTCGGGATGCCCCGGTGGGCAGTTTGCGCTGCCTTCAACGTCTCACTATAACCCTGGTCGTGCCAACATTACCGTTGGCATCGAAGGCGCGCAGACTAATCGTGTGCTCGCCCGCACCGACCAGCGGAATATCCAGCGTGTAGCGCTCGCGCGGGCTATCGGCAATGCCGTCGTCCGGAAAAACAGCGCGCCACGGAGCGCCATCCACGCTCAAGTCCGCACGCTTAATCATGCCCGTCGAATCGTCCACCTCAAAGGCGACGCGGGCACGCTCGCCGACGGGCTGCGCCGCGCCTGCGGCGCGCACGGAGGGCGGCGTATTGTCTATGTCGAGCGGCTCGCTGATGCGCTCGCCTGTCAGCGCTTGTCCGGCGGGATTATCCGGCGCATCCGAGACCACGACCTTGAAGACGTAGCGACCATCGGCGAGCGTCGCGCCGTCCACGGTATAGAAGTTATCGCGCAGCTTATCCTTCAACAACCGGAAGGCGCTCTCATTAAAAGAGCGATAGTAGATGGCATACTCCAGCGTATCGCCGTTGCGATCTTCGGCCTGCCATTGCAGCGCCCGCGCCCCGCGCTGGTAAAGCCTGCGGGGTTGAATCTGCGCGACCGCGCCGAAGAGCGACGGGTCGAGGCCCGAAGACTCTATGTTCGGGTCGGCCGGTATCTGCACGATTGACTGTAGGCCCACTCCTATGGGCAGCGCCGAGATAGAGAGCACCTCCGGCGCTACGTTGCGCGGCAGGTAAGCGATACTGACATCCTCCATCTGTGCGTCCGTGCTGGTGCTGCTGCTGCCGCCGCCAGCCGTCGTCGCCGCAGGCGCGCGCAAGACCGCCCGCCACTGTATAAAGCGGGCGCGCGGGCTTAGGATCTGCGCGCCCGCCGGGTCACGATAGGGCACGCTCCATTCGCTCCAGGTCGCATCGGGGCGCTCGCCGTTGCCCGAGCGCGTCTGCAATTCAACCTGCCCGCGCCCGCGCCACCAGATACGCCCCCAGGAGGCGACGAGCTTGGCATCACGCACAGGCGATTCATACGTCCCTTCGTTCATCAACTCCGAGCCGAAGCGAAAGAGCTTTCCCTGGTTGCTTGAGGTCGCAAACACTTCGCGCCCACGGACGACGAACGAGGAGATTTGCCCTTCGGTCGATTGCAGCAACAGCGTATCGCGGCCATCGTCGGTGACGGAATAGATGCGCCCCTTATCGGCTGTGCCGATGAGGACGCTACCGCCCTGCGGAGCGGGCGCGACGGCGAAGGCCGTGACCGATGGCGAACTCCAGAGGACATCCGTTCCGCCGTCCGGCAGCAGACGAAAGACGGCGCTGCGCGCGTTCGACAGATCGTTGCGGCTGCGGGTGGTGGCCGACTGGCCCTGTATCGGATTGCCTGTTTCATCTATGGCCGTGAACGTAACGGTCGCGCTGGCGGCCGCGCCCGACGAGTCGGTTGCTTGCGGCGTCGGGGCCGCCGGGCCCGTGGGGCGAGCCGTCGAAGCCGCCTCGCTGAGCGCAAGCGCATAGATGGAGCCGTCCGCGCCCGGCGCGAGCGCGTGAATCTCGCGCAGCGGCGAGTCAAAGAGGGCGAACGCCTTGCCGTCGGGCGAGACGCGCAGGACGAGCCCGCCCGGGTCTGTACCGGCGATCAGGTTTCCCTGCCCGTCTATCGCAAGCGAGATGACGTGCGTCTCGTTGGTGTCGGTCAGCAACGAGGCTTCCGGCTTTGCGCCAGCGGCGCGCACGCGGTAAAGCTTGCCGTTATCGCCGGTGCCGACGGCGAGCCCACCATCGACCATAGACGCCAGCGACCAGATGTATTTGTCCGGCGGGTCGAAATACTCTTCGGCGCGACCGTCCGCGCCGACGCGATAGACTTTTCCATCGGGCGACGTACCCGCGTAGAGCGTACCGTCGCGCCCTATGGCGAGCGCCGTCACGTCCAGCTCGGGGGCATCATAGAGAAGCGTGCCGCGTCCGTCCGCCGTCACGCGAAAGATACGCCCATCGTGTCCTGTGCCCAGGTACACGTTGCCCGAGCCGTCGACTGCGCTCGACCAGACGTAAGCCTGATCCGTATTGAAGACCTGCGAGAAACGCGGCGCGAGCATCAGCGCGCCCGTGTCCGTGACGGAGACGCCGCGCGCGTCGCCGCGCAAAAGCTCTGCGCGGCTGTTTACTTCCCATAACAGGGGCTCGCCCGCGCGCACCGTAGCGGCGACGACGGCTGCGAGTACCAGTAAACTCAGAAGAACAGTGATTGATTTGGCGACGTGGATCGTAGAAGTTTTGTTGAGCATTAAATGAGTCGTCTGTTGTTGTCTTGATGAGAGCTATCGCTTGCACGGACTACTTTGATGCGAGATTGCAGGGGAGCGATGTCGGTCGCTCAGTCGCCCTCGGCGGCGCTTGAGCGCTCAGAAGCGAGCGCCCCTCGCCTCCCGGGTCTCCGAACTCATACGTCCGCGTCATGCTAAAGGTTTTTGGGCGCGAAGCCACTCGTTCGCGCAAAGTCTGAACGGCTCTCCTTCCGAGGATGATACCCTGAAAGAGCTTGTGGGAGGAAACGGCGCCCGGGCTCGGAGGTTGCCGCCTGCGTCGATCCGGTCTCTACTCCGGTTGATCCGGTCTCTACGCTCAAGTGCCGACATATTTGGCGTACAGGGTGCGCGCCGTCGCGGGGTCGTCCGTGCCGCGTATGATCGAGCGCGCGTCTTGAAAGACGGTCAACTCGTAATCCCCTGCTTGAAAGCGAAGGAGGTACGGGTTGACCGTTACCTTTCCGGAGGCGCGCAGGCGCTCGGCAAGCTGCGCCAGTTCGACCCTGGCCGGGCGCGAGGGTGAAATCTGTACGGCATCGCGCCCGCACAGGACGGCTACGAAATCGCCCGCCTCGGCTTCGAGGGTCTCGAAGCGGCCGAGCCCGCACGCGGGACAATCCGCAGACGGCGCGCCGAGCGCCATGCGCCGCCACTCGTTGCGCCACACGTCGAACCGCATAAGAGAACGGTGCAGAGCATCTGCTTGACCCGTCAACAATTTCAAAGCCTCCGTGACCTGGACGGCGGCGACGATTGAGATGATCGGCATGATGATGCCAGCGGTATCGCAGGTCGGGGCGCTGCCGGGCGCGGGCGCTTCCTCGAAGATACAGCGCAGGCACGGCGTCTCGTGCGGGAGCACGGTCATCGTGACGCCGTATGAGCCGACCGCCGCGCCGTAGACCCACGCGACCCCTTGCTTGACGCACGCATCATTAATCAGATAGCGCGTCGCAAAGTTGTCCGTGCCGTCGAGCACCACATCGCAGCCCTCTATGAGCTGTTCGATGTTCGACCCGTTGACATCTTTGATCTCGGCCTCCGTCTCAATCTCGCCGTTAAGCTCGGCGAGGTGTGCGGCGCAGGCCACAGACTTTGGCAAGCGCTCGCGCGCATCCCTCTCCGTGAACATCGTCTGCCGTTGCAGATTAGAGGCTTCGACGAAATCCCTATCGACGATTCGCAATCGTCCGACCCCGGCGCGAGCCAGGCTTTCGGCCTGCGCCGTGCCGAGCGCGCCGCAGCCTATGATAAGGGCGCGCGCCGTCAGCAATCGTCGCTGTCCGGCCTTGCCTATCCCATCAAACAGAATTTGTCGGCTGTAACGCTCGTTCATATCCGAAGGGAGGTGTTTAAGTTTGTGATCGCAATGCGCATTGCGCCGCCTCGCGCATGACTTCGAGCGGCGCGTCTTCGCCCCGCCATAAACGAAACTGCGCGGCGGCCTGCGCCACTAGCATCTCAAGCCCGCCGATACTCTCGCACCCTGCTTCCACGGCCTCGCGCATAAAGCGCGTTTGCGCCGGGTTGTAAACAAGATCGTAGACGAGACGTGCTCCCCTGAGCTGGCTCGCGGTGGCGGGCGTTTCGCTCTCGCTGTGGCCGCGCGTGCCGAGCGGCGTGGCGTTGATGACCAGTTGAAAGCCGTCAAAGCTCGCGTTTTCGAGGCGCGCGCAACCTGCGCCGAATCTTTCTGCGAGCGGGCGAGCCCTTTCCAGGCTGCGTGCGAACAAGACGGTCTCCGCCCCCTCTCTTTGCAGGGCCCAGAGGGCGCTCAGCGCAGCGCCCCCCGCCCCTATGACGGCGCAGCGTGCGCCCTTCAACGTATCGATTCTAGTGCGCAGCGGCGCGAGCATCGCCCCGGCGTCCGTGTTGTAACCGATCAGCCCGTCGTCTTCGATACTGATGGTATTGACCGCCCCGATCTCCGAGGCGGTCGTCTCAACGCGGTCGAGGAAATCCATGATCGTGCTTTTATGCGGAGCGGTGACGCTCAGGCCGCGCAGTCGCCAATCAAGCTCGCGCGTGCGCGGGTGCGCCATGCGCCGCAGAAAATCCTTCGCCTCACGTACCTCGAAAGGGATATAGACGGCGTTCATGCTTCGCGCAGCGAAAGCCGCGTTGTGCATCTGCGGAGAAAGGGAATGCGCGACGGGCGCGCCCATCAGTCCCATAATCTCAGTCTCACGGTCGATCCGGTCAAACCTGTAAAGCTCGCGCAAAGAGGTCGCCATGAGCTGGCCGGGCGCAGTGGCGCGCTCGTCCGCGAGCGAGCCATAGGTGAGATATGCGCCGCGCGACGGCCCCAGTATGCGCGTCGCCGTCCCGTCCGGGCCCATCGCGATGGCGATCATCTCGCGCCCCTGGCGGCGAGCGCGCTCAAGCAGGTTGAATACCGGAATGCAATCCGTGATTTGACGGGCGCGGACGGCGATTTTCAGAATGCGCGCGGGCGTAGCAGCCATCCTCTCGTAAATCTCATAGAGCACTGCCGGTATTCCCGTAAAGTCGTGATGCGAACAGATGACACGCGTCCAATCAAGCCTTTGCCAGCGCTCGTCTTCGCTCTGGCATATCAGCAGCAGCAGGTCAAGCTCTATGTCGGCGAGGCCCCTGTATTGATCGCCGTATAGAAAATGTTCGACCCAGAAGGCGAGACGATTCAGGATGTCTATCTCGCGCGCCCCTCCTTGCTCGGCGGGCCTGAGCGTCAGGATCAAAGGATGCTTCGCGGCGCGTTCAATCTCGTCCAGATGCCGTAGCGCCAGTTCCAGTTGTGCGCCGTGCAGGCAATCGAGCCGTAGCTCGATCAGGTCTGCGACTTCGGAGGCGGCCGCCGCACTTTGGGCCAACTCGCTGGCGCGGCCCTCGCAGACCGGGACACACACGCGCGCTTGCTTACTCTTTTCTTCCATCAAAAATAGTGAGGGGCGACCCTTGCGCTCCGTTATAATTTCCACTGAGCCACAACAATCGCCTCTATTCCCGCCCTACAGCCTGACGGAGGAAAGCCGCTCGAAAATCGCGCCAGGAGGTTTGAGGCGCATCGCCCGGACGGCCCGGTTTAATTCGCTCTATCCTGGTCAACCGCCGGACGTTTCAAAAAGCTCGTGCGATAGGTAACGCTCGCCGAAATCGCAGATAATCGAGACGACGCGCTTGCCCGCGCCGAGTTCCTGCGCGACCTCGCGCGCCGCCCAGGTGATTGCGCCCGAAGAGATGCCGCAGAAGATGCCCTCTTCGCGCGCCAGCCTTCGGGCCATGTCCACCGAATCGTTGTAATCGACGGCGATGACCCGGTTGACGACCGACGGATCGTAGTTGCGCGGGACGAAGCCCGCGCCGATGCCTTGAATCTTATTGGGCCCCGGCTCGCCGCCCGAGAGCACGGGCGACGAGTTCGGCTCGACGGCGACGATGAGCACATCTTTGCCCGCACGCTCTCTGAGTATATGGCCGACGCCAGCAATCGTGCCGCCCGTGCCGACGCCCGCCACGAAGGCGTCGAGACGCCCGTCCGTATCCTCCCAAATCTCTTCGGCGGTGGTGCGGCGATGGACTTCCGGGTTCGCGGGATTATCGAACTGTCCGGGCGTCCAACTCTCTCTGGTTTCCTCAGAGATGTCGGCGGCCTTCCTGATCGCGCCCTTCATGCCTTCAGCGCCCGGCGTGAGCACCACCTCCGCGCCGAGCGCCGTCAGCACCCTGCGACGCTCGACCGTAACAGTCTCCGGCATCGTCACGATCAGCCTGTAACCCTTGATCGCGGCGGCGAATGCGAGCGCGATGCCCGTATTGCCCGAGGTCGGCTCGATGATGACGGTCTCGCCCGCTTTGATTTTGCCCTCGCGCTCGGCCGCCTCGATCATGGCCCAACCGATTCGGTCTTTGACGGAATCCATAGGGTTCTGCGATTCGAGCTTGACGATCATCTCGGCGGAACCGGGATAAGCGATGCGATTAAGACGAACCAACGGTGTATAGCCGATCAGTTCCAGCATGTTGTCGGCGATCTTGGGTCTTTGCGGCATGGCGAACTCCTCGCGTAAAAGGGTCGGACGGCCTGGTAAAGTTGAATTGATGATGCCGGAAAACTATACAGCGCCCCGCCGCGCGCATGCAAGGTATTGGGCCGGTAGGGGCGGGGGCGCGCGTGCTTGGCGGCGTCTAAGAATCCGCGCGGTTTTTGCTCGCAGGATTCTCGACACTCATGCCTATGTGGCGCGTTGGAGCCTCATCGTTGAGGTGTCTGGTCGTCCCCTCCGTGACGCTCGGCGGCGGCATCACAAGCTCGGCCGTAGAACGTGGCGGAAACTGCTCCGCCGCCGCCGCCGCATTGCGTTGCGGAAGCGCCGCCGCAGCGCGCGGCTGAGCCATCATCGGCGGCATCATCGAAGCCGGAGCGAGGGCGCGCGCCTCAGCCTGCTTCAGCCGTATCCATTCGGCGACGCCGCCGCCGATCATCGCAAACGCGGGGATAAACATCCAGAACCACCAGGCGGTGCCCATCGGTGTGAAAGCGAGCACGAGGGTAATAACCAGGAAAGCCAATCCCATAAAAATATTCTTGATGGCTTTTTCCAGGCTCGGCTCGCCCTTCTGCCTTCTACGCCCGCGACGGCCCTCATCCCTGACAGCAACGCTCTTATCTTCAATCATGCGTCCGGTCAAAGCCTGCGGCACGAGGCTTATGTCAACGCCGCAGGAGCGGCAGTATCGAGCGCCTTCCAGATTGTTCGTCCCGCAATTGGGGCAGTACATACTATTTTTCCCTCTCTTCAGATGGCGCGAGCGCGGCCGCGCGCGCGTGAGCTTTAGGAAAAGCGGTTGTCTGCATCGCTAGTCCCGCCGGTCACGCGCACGCGCGCGGTCTTCCCTTCACCGTTTCGTGGCGGCAGCGGCGCGCTGCCTCAGTGCTTCGTAGAGCACTATGCCTGCCGCGACCGATACGTTGAGCGAGCTGATCCGACCGCGCATGGGTATGCGAACCAGCACGTCGCAGCGCTCGCGCACGAGGCGATGCAGGCCCACACCTTCGCCTCCGAAAATAAGCGCAGAGGGCTGCGTGAAGTCCCAGGCAGTATATTCCATAGCGGCCTCTCCGCTCGTACCGATTGTCCAGATGCCGCGCCGCTTGAACTCTTCTATCAACCGCACGAGGTTGGCGGCGCGCGCCACCTTGACGTGTTCGAGCGCTCCGGCGGCAGTCTTCGCCACCGTCTCCGTGAGACCGACGGCGCGACGCTCCGGGATAAAAACGGCGTGCGCGCCCGCGCATTCCACCGAGCGAAGTATAGCGCCCAGGTTTCGAGGGTCTTCGACGCCGTCGAGCACCAGTGCCAGCGGAGGGTCGTCTGTGCCCACGCGCGCGGCCAGCGTATCCATCAGCTCACTGGCGTCGGCGTAGCGGGCCGCCGCCACCGCCGCGATCACCCCCTGATGATTTACGTCTGCGCCGCCTCCTTCTCTTGCGCCGACGGCGCGCGTAAACTCTGCGCGCGGCGCGCGCCGCACGGGAACGCCCGCCTGCCGTGCCAGTTCCAGCAGCTCGCGCAGGCGTTGCGTATGCGCGCCCTCGGCGATTGTGATCTGCTCTATGGAGCGCTGCCCGGCGCGCAAAGCCTCCATCACGGGCGCGATTCCGTAGAGTCGCGCGCCCGTCGCGCCCTGTGAAGAGTCGTCCCCCTTCGGCGCGCGCGTCTCGGCCGAGCGCTCTTCGCGCTCGCGGCGTTCCACATGCTCGCGGCGCGCGGGCGGCGACTGCGGGCGGCGAGGTCGTTTGTGCGCGTCGTGTGGCCTCATCTGAGCGAATCCCGATAACGGCTCTTGAGGTAATGGCGCAGGCGAGAGTAGCGCGTGAATTGCCGCTCGTTATCGCTCGTCGTGACGGTCTCGGTATTCAGGCGGCCGGGGCGGGCGCGGCGCAAGCCTCCCGATCCGGTCTGCTCTTCGAGCGGCCACGCGGCGTTGAGCGCGTGCCTCAGCCGGTTATATGAATCGTCATACTGAGCACGAGCGGCGCGCTCGCGCAGTAGCAGTGCGAGCTTTGAAAAGTTTTCCGCCGCGAGCAGGCTCATCTGTTGGCCCAGGCAGGAGAAATCGAACCTGTGAGCGAGGATGCGCGCGTTGCCGTCTCGTCCCGTAACGTAGACATCCATCACGGCCTCGTCGGCGCTCAACTCGCGCGCTTCGACGATCTCGTTCTCCGCGCCGTGCCCGCGTCGCTCCTCTACCTCGACGCGGCGCGCGAAGAGCCGCCCGGCGACGAGCAGAGAGATTTCCGTCCAGGCCGTCTCCCAGCCCTCTTCGCTGCCGAACGGATGCGCGACCAGCGCATCGTCCCCGAGCACGATGGAGCGCAGGCGCTTCGGCTCGCACTCATCAAGGGCTAAATCCTGATCGGCGACCGTAAAGACGTTCGCCCCGAGAGCGCGCAGCCTGCTTTCAAGCACGGATGCTTCATCGTGGGTCGCGGCGCGAGTCAGCGGCAGCGGCTCGCCCGACTCCAGGATTCGCAGCAGCTCTTCGATTTCCAGGCGGAGCAGTTCCGCCATCTTCGCCAGAGAATCTTCAGTGAGCCCTTCGTGCGAGCCGTCAGGCGAGAGGATCAGATTGAAGCCGCTCTCGCGGATTCCGGGCTTGCGGAGCGTGGGCTGACGCAGGAAGTGTGCGCTCGCCTCCGTGACGGGAAGCTGCGCGGCGCAATAGAGACAACCGGTGCGCGTCGGCGGATTGGCCCGCAGACAGACTTCGCACCGTACCATCTGCTCGGGCGAAAAAGCGCGCGGCTCCGGGCGAAGCGGCTCCGCCCCCACCTCGCTCAACCAGTTCATCACTTCTTCGTCATCGTCGGCCAAGGTTGTGATCTCCGGCTCGTGATTATACGACCTCGCACCGCGCGTTGTAATCAGCAAAACGCGCTGCCATTGATAAGAATATGCGTTCCTGTATAATCGTCTCGCTAATTATCATTCACGTTTCAAATGCTTTCGCGCTGCGCTCGGCCAACGATCACCCATGACCCGAACTGTGCCGCAAAAAGAGACCCGCCTGCGCCCTTTATGTATCGCGTTCGTGGCGGCTGTGGCCCTTTCGTCGTGGGCGTGCGCTGCCGCGCCTTCGCCCGATCCGGCTGGCCCACGCTCGACCGCGCCCGTGTACGCGACCATCTCCGAGATGGCGGCGCGGCGCGAGGCGGCGCTCGCCGCATGGGCCAATCTGACGCGCGAGCAGGGCATCACGGCCGCACCCGCGCCCGAGCTTCAACCCATCACACAAACCTTGAAGAGCATTCCCGCAGCGCTCACTCCGCCCCTCTACCTGCCGAAAGTCGGCGCTGAGCCGTTGATGACCGAGGAGGAAACGCGCGAGTCGCTGCGACGATTCATCGCGGCTCAGGGCGTGCTCATCGGCGCAGACCCGAAACAACTCTCGTTAGTGCTCAGGACAGATTTAGCGGACGGGACGAAAAAGGCCGAGTACCAGCAGCATCCATTTCGTTATCCGCTGCGCGGCGGTTACGGCCTGCTGTCGATCAGTTTCGCGCCCGACCGCCGCATCCTACAGCTCAACAGCACTTGTATTCCCGAGGTCGAAGGGCTGCAACGCATACTCGCCGCCTCGACTCCGACTTTGAACGCCGAGCAGGCCGCCGCAAACCTGCCGGGCCGCACCTTCACCTACGCGGACGCGAGCGGCAGCCAGCATACTTATACGGTCTCGACGGGCGACGAGATCAACGTGCGTGAGCTGGTCGTTTACCCGCTCGTGCGCGAGGGCGATGCGGCTGCGCTTGAGCTGCATCTGGCCTGGGAGATAATGGTCGGGAGCGGCACGGGAGCACGCGCCGTCTACCTCGACGCCCTCTCCAATAAGATCATCGCCGCCTCTCCGCAGCCGTCGTCCTGACCCGACATGGCATCTCGGCACTTGACCGCGACACCCTTGCGGCGGCATCCTATCGTCCAGATATTTACATTTTTATGGAGTACACTTTCACATGAACTTTGATCCGACGAACAATATTTCGTGGCAGTTCGGTAATCGTGGCAGAGTTGCAGTATTCATCGACGGGAACAATCTTTTTCATGCGGCGCGCTTTCACAACATAGATATTGATTACAATAAGCTGTTGCGCGTGCTGCTCGGCGACGGTCGCCTGCTGCGGGCCTTCTTCTACACGGGCGTCGATGTTGGGGCCGAGCGCCAGCAGGGATTCCTGCTCTGGATGCGCCGCAACGGCTTCCGCGTCGTCCAAAAAGAGCTGAAGACTTTTTACGACGGCACGCGCAAGGCCAACCTCGATGTCGAGATCGCCGTCGATATGCTCAGCCTCGCCGGGCGCTACGATACGGCCGTGCTCGTCTCGGGCGACGAGGATTTCGTGTACGCGGTCAACGCCGTCGCTTACAAAGGCTGTCGAGTAGAGGTCGCGGGCTTTCGCTCGAACACTGCGCCGAAGCTGATCGACGTTGCCGACTACTTCATAGACCTCGGCGATATAGCCGACAAGGTGCGCAAGGAGTTTCCGCACGGCGTGCGCTATGACGAGCGCGACCTGCACGAAGACCCGCACACCTCCACTTTCCTTCAAACCGGAGTCGAATCATCACCCGACGGCTTTAACCAGACGGCAGCTCGCGTCGTCATCGAAGCCAATCTGGATGAGGACGAGGAACAGTTTGAATCGCCGTCCGAGTTCATACGCATCACGGACGAGCACTGAAACCCTTTCAGCCAGCAGTCAGTAAAGAGTCTCCTGCCTGTGACTGATTGCTGGCTCATTCTTTTTATGAAAATCTTCAGTATCGAAGAGGCCAACGCCCTGCTGCCGACAGTGCGGCGCATCCTCGAAGTGATACGCGGCACGCATCGCCGCCTGATGACTTATGACGAGGCCGCGAAGCATGCCGCCGAAGGGGCTGAAGGCGGAGGCGGAGGCATGGTGGGCGGCGCGCGCTACGTTGCGCTGCTGATCGAATTGGCGGCGCGTACGAGCGAACTCGATGCGCTCGGCGTACAGCTTAAGGATTACGCGCGCGGCCTCATTGATTTTCCCAGTTTGCGCGACGGGCGCGTTGTCCTGCTGTGCTGGCATCTGGGCGAAGGCGACCGCATCGAATGGTGGCACGACCCCGAAGCGGGCTTTGCCGGAAGACAGCCGCTCTAGCATTATTTGGGTTGAAGCCGGAAAAGCGAAGACAAGGCTGAGATTTTCGCCCTTTTCCATGGCTCCTTCGGCTCACACTATCTAGTAGCCTTACGAGGCTCAAATACAGTGTCTAGTATATTTTCTGGTTGACGGCTTAAAGTAGCTTCTGATAGTATCCGCCGCGACTCCGCAACGGGCTTGGGTTTACAAGCTTTTGCCCTCCCGGCCCAAAGCTGCAAATTTGACGGTTTTTATCGGAGGCTGTGCTCGCTATGCAGTGTTCCTCATGCCGCGCCGTTTACTCTAACGGCTTAGAGATATGCCCCCGGTGCAAGACTCCGGCATCATTAAATTCTACGGCGCTCGAAGAGGGCGCGCTCCTTTCCAAACACGAAGAGAAGGCGGCGAGCGACTTCGCGGCAGATGAATGCCAAACGGACGCTTCGCAGGTCGAGTTGACAGCGCCCGCCGTCTCTACGCTGATAGAGTTTCCGGGCGCGGGGCGGGCAGCGCGTCCGCAGTGGCGCAAGCAGTTGAGCGAGCGTGTGCGCGAGATTCAGGAACGGCGCGCGCGCGAGGCCGAAGAGGCCGCCCGGCGACCGCAGGAAGCGCCCACGGACGAACCCCTAGCGCCCCAGTTAGGACTCGTGCCGCCGCCTGATGTGCCGCAGATCAACCCGCTGGTGGCGGCTGCGCTCAGACGCATAGAACGCGCGTATCAACCCTCTGCATCGCCCGCGTCACGCACGCGCGGCGGCGGAGGCGCGGCGACGGCCGTCGCGCGCTTCGTAGAGGATGAGTACCAGCCGGAGCAGCAGCAGCGTCCCGCGCCGGTCGAGGCGCAAACGTCGCTGCCGAAACCTGAGAAAGCGCTCGCCGAGAAACCATCGGAGGCGGCGGCGGCGCACGGGCTCGTCGTCGTCGCTGCTCCCGCGCCGCAAACGACCGCGCGCACGCAGGCGGACAAATCCGATGCCCCGCACAGGCGCGCCGCCGCCAGAGTCATAGACGATGCCGTGCTCGAAGGTCAGGAGACGGAAGACGCCGCCGCGATTCCCTTTGTCGAGCCGTATGATGATCGCGGGGCTGTGCACCGTCGCGTCTTCGCCGCCGTCGTAGACCTGCTCGTGGTCGCCTTCGCCGCCTCGCCTTTCGCCGCCATCATCGAATTGACGAACGGCAATTGGGCCGACCTGCGTGTGTCCGCATCTATGGGAGGCATCATCCTCATCATCATGTTTCTATACCTGACGGCCTCGACGGCTCTTTCGGGGCGCACGTGGGGCATGTCGCTCGTCTCGCTTCGCCCGGTCGATGCGGAGACGGGTTTGCCGCCGACGACCCGTCAATCCGTGCTTCGCGCGCTGCTCTACATGGGCTCGCTCATCACGGCGTGCTTAGGCATACTCTATGCGCTGTTTGACGCCGAAGGTCGCGCCGCGCATGACCATTTATCCGGTACTGTCGTCGTGCGCGAGTAGACTACAGAAAGAAAAAAGCCAGGAGGTAAAAGGCAAAAGTAGGGATCGCCTCTTTACTTTTGCCTTTTACCTTTTTACTTTTCCCTTCTGTAAAGAGAGTCGTGCACGAGCAAACCATCAGCCGCATCGTCAGCGAACTCAAGCCGCTGCTTGAGGGCCGCGCCTTTGGCAAGGTCTTTCAGTTATCGAGGCTGTCGCTGGCTATTGATTTTCGCACTGGCGACGGGCGCTATCTCTTCCTGAGCGTCGAACCCTCAGCACCGCGTCTCTACATGATCGCGCGGCGCACGCGCGACCTCGAAAAACAGTCTCAACCCTCTTCGTCCTTCATCTTCGCGATGCGTAAACACATGGGCGGCGGGACGCTCATTTCCCTGACCAAAGATGAGGGCGAGCGCATCGTGCGTTTCTCATTTTCCGTTCCGGACGCGCTCGGAATGGAACACCGTCGCCAGCTCATAGCGCAGTTGACGGGGCGCGCTGCCAACCTCCTGCTGGTAGACGAAGACGGCTACATCCGTGACGCTCTTCGTCCGCCGCGTGGAGAGGGCCAGGAGATCGGCGATAGGTACGAGCCGCCGCCCTCCGTGCAGAAGAGCACTGGCGCACCCGACCACACGGCGCTCTCCGCAGGCTCTTTCGCCTCTCTCTCCGAAGCGGCAGACGATTATTACCTCAGGCTCGAAGCGAAACGCGCTTTCGCTTCGAGCGCGGCGGCCGCGCGCGCGCGTCTTCGCAAAGCCATAGCGCAGCGCCGCAAGCTTCATGGACACCTGCTCGCAGACCTTCGGACGCACGGGAGCGCCGAGGAACATAAGAGGATCGGAGACCTGTTGCTCGCCAATATAGGAAGCGCCGAGCGAAGCGGGAACGTCGTCACCGTCACCGATTATTACGCCGAGAATACGCCGCGCATCGAGTTGGAGTTGGATGAAAACAGCACTCTGCAAGCCGAGGCGGCGCGTCGTTTCGCTCGCTACGCGAAGGCCAGGCGCGCGGCGCAGGAGATCGCCGGTCGCCTCCATGTTCTTGAGGAAGAGCTTTCGTCGCTCGAAGCCAGGCAGAATGAGTTGGAGAGCATCATCGCGGGCGAGGACGAGGCGGCGCTACGTGCATTCGGGGGCGACGAGGCGAAGCAAACTCTCGCGCCGCGCCGCGCGGGGTCGTCAGCGAAGGCGGCCGATGGCGTGCCGGGCGCGCGTCGTTATCGCTCTTCGGACGGCTACGAGATACTGGTCGGGCGCGCGGCGCGCGATAACGACCATCTAACCTTTCGCGTCGCGCGCCCGCATGATATGTGGCTGCACGCCGCCGACTATCCGGGCTCGCACGTCCTGATACGCAACTCGACGCGCAAGGAGATACCGCATCGCACCATCGTCGAGGCGGCGCAACTGGCGGCCAATTTCAGCCACGCCCGGCGCGATGCGAAGGTCACGGTTCATTACACGCCGCGCAAATTCCTCATGAAGCCAAAAGGGGCTGCGCCGGGTCTGGTTCGCATGTCCAGTTTCCGCACCATCACGGTCGAGCCGCGCGAATCGGTCGAGCGCATTTGACAGGCCGCACGCGCGTTTCAGCACAAATCGCAAGCTTCCCTACACACTTTCGTCAAACGCGACGGGTAAGCTCTCTTTCCGGCCGATTGATCTTGATGAGACAGGGAGACAGATGAGCGCAAATTTCGTCCAACCTTTAGAAGAGATGGCCGCCAATGTTCTGGATCGGGTGGCCGACATGCTCGCGGGCGAGGCATCGACCTTGCGCGACGGGACGGAGCACGCGGGCGTTGAGTTGCCGCGCGACCTCTATGCACACAGGGGCGCGCAGACCGAGTGGTGGTATTACACCGGGCACATGCAGACGGCTTCGGCCCGCCGATTCGGTTTCGAGCTGGTCTTCTTCAAACGACGCACAGACCTCGACCGCTTCGGCATCGTTCCGCTGCGTCTCATCGCCAATCCGCTTTACCTGGCCCACTTCGCGATCACGGATGAATCGCGCGCCGCGTTTCGCTACGAGCATAGAAAGAGTACGGGCGGGGCGTTCGACCTTCCGGCGGCGGCGAGCGAGGAGCGTTACTACCTGCGGCTCGGCAACTGGACTGTGCGTCAAGCAGAGGGCGCGCACATCTTACGCGCGAGCGCGGGCGACGATCTCATCTTCGAGGCGAAGCTGAGGAATACGAAGCCGCACGTGCTCAACGGGCATGAGGGCGTCGGCGTCAGTTTCAAGGACGAGGGCGAGGCGTCGCGCTACTTCTCTCTGACGCGCATGCAGGCCGAGGGCTTGATTACGTGGCACGGCGAAACGGAGAGTTTCAAAGGCTCCGCGTGGATGGATAGGGAGTTCGGCACCTGGCGCACGACCGAGAATCAGAAGGGCTGGGACTGGTTCAGCATCCAGCTTGAGACGGGCGCGGAGGTAATGGTCTATCACCTTCGCAATACGAGGGGAGAGCCGTCTCCTTTCTCAAGCGGAACGTATGTCGACGCGGCTGGCAACTGGACGCACCTGGCGCGCGAAGATTTTCGGCTGGAAACGCTTTCACACTGGACGAGCCCGCGTACGGGCGCGAGGTATCCGAGCGGCTGGCGAGTGCGCGTGCCGCGCTTCGGCGTCGATGTGACGGTCACACCCGTCATCAAAGACCAGGAGCTTGATACGCGCGGAACGACGATGATCGTCTACTGGGAGGGAGCGTGTCTGGTGCGCGGCCATCATGCGGGCGAGGAGACGGCGGGGCGCGCTTACGCGGAGTTGGTCGGCTATGATCGCTCGCACGAGCAGCCCTCTTTGAGCGCGTTTCTCTTCGGCAGCGTGCTCGCTCCACCCTGGCGAAGCATTTTCGGGTAGCAGCGAAGCTATAAAACTCGTATGGTGGCACAACCATAAAAATTAGCCGGGCTGCGAAGTTTAGTGAAATTCAGCGGAATTTAGCGTTCATCAGCGTCGCATGAATGGATTAATAGCGAACAGCAGGGATGCGTGTAGATTCGAAAAACCGGGACTAATCAAACTGGTATGGCGCTTGCTACCCGATCTTTGGAGGACTCTCTCATAACTTTCACATCCGGCCCCGTCTTGCGAGGGGGGTTCGGAGCAAACAACTTCATTTAGGTAGGAGCAGAAAGAGGAGACACAGCGATGGGACTTTTTGACAAAATGTTCGGGCGCGGCGCAGAGCAGGCGCAACAGCAGCCGAACACGCAACAACGCTTCGAGACGCTCAAGAACAAGTATCAGACGGTGCTGAACACGGCCGATCAACAGCACATTCAGTTCGAGAACTTCCATGTCCAGGACGACAAGCTCTTCATCAAGGGCGTCGCTCCGTCCGAGGACGCCAAGAACAAGTTCTGGGATCAGATCAAGCTGGTCAACCCGAATCAGGACGACATCACCGCCGACATCAGTGTTGACGAGAGCCGCGCGCAGGGAGCGGCGGTCGGCGGCGGCGCTGCTGGCGGCGAGACCTACACGGTCAAGTCAGGCGATACGCTCTCCAAGATCAGCAAGCATTTCTATGGAGACGCCAACGAGTACATGCGTATCTTCTACGCCAACCGCGACAAGATAAAAGACCCGAACATGATTCAGGTGGGCCAACAACTGAACATTCCCAAACAGTAGCCGCGCTTGATATTCGCTCGCGCGCCGCATCCGACGGATGGAGAGCGAGCCGAGTGCGTTCGCAAAGAGCGCGCGCGGTCAAAACAAAGTAAGCCCCGCGAGGGGCGAGGGAAATCCGACCCGGATTATCTTTCGCCCCTCGCGGGGCTTTAGCCTGTGAGGGGATACACGATAATATCCATCAATGTCTATAAATGGGATGCCGGGAGAAGAAACCTTGTCCATGACTTACGTCGGCGAGTTGAAGCTGAAGTCAGTCCAACGTGAAATCTTCAATGAACACAGAATCCCTTGTCTAAAGGCCGTCTTAGTGAAGGAAAACGCGATAAATAGACCTCTCCTGATACGATAATCCCATCATGACATCTGGAGTAATTGTTTGACAACCTCCATTAGTTTGGCTATCTCTGAAGGCTTCACTAAGTAAGCCTGCGCCCCTGCTGCCATTGCCTGTTCCCGCTCTGACTCGTGACCGGCTCCCGTATAAAACATGATCGGAGTGGACGAGTCGTTCTCCCTAACCTCAATGCACAGATCAACGCCTGAGCCTCCGGGCAGCCAATTATCCAGGATATACAGGTCGAAATGTTCAGCTCTGATCCTATCCCTCGCCTCGGTCGCCGTTCCGGCACATGTCACTTCACAGTTAATCAGGGCGAGTAAGCTGGAGATCATGGCGCAGGTGTCTTTATCATCTTCAACGCAGAGGATGCGTTTCTGGTGAGGATTCATCTGTCAGTCACTACCTATTCTTCGGGTTTAGTGGGAGGCCCAGGAGGTAATGTTCTCCCAGACGGAAATAAAGTTTGTGACGCAGGCAAGATAATCCAGCAGGAAATAACTGTCAATTGAAAGCGAAATTGGCTGTGTACGCAAACACGATGAATAGACCTCATTAGTGCGCTGAAAAAGTCGAATCCAGAGTGAGCACTTCGCCTGAAGCGATAGCGCCGAGAATGTCTGAGTCGGCGGCGATTCTCTTCACGCCTGCACCAGTCCACTTTGTCCGGGACATCTTCAGGGCTGGCCTTCTCCGCGCATTGGAGGCAGCAGGCGACTTCTTTCTTGACGAAAGCGGCCTTGATTGACACTCCATCCTCTAATCTGCGTTCGAGTGCTACGATTGTGCCGCAGCTCAAGGGGCTGATTCTTCCTGATGCGCTGTAATCGCTTCCTTGCATTTGACGGCGCGGAGCATAGAGAATAGGGATATGAGTTCACCGCAGAAAACCGAGCCTGATCGCTCGACCGAACTGTTCGCGCGCGCCGTCGAATTGATTCCCGGCGGCGTCAATTCGCCCGTGCGCGCCTTCAGGGGCGTCGGCGGCACTCCGCGATTCATACGGAGCGCACGCGGCGCGACGATGACGGACGTGGACGGGCGCACCTACATCGATTACGTGGGGTCGTGGGGGCCCATGATACTGGGCCACGCCGACCCTTTGGTTCTGGACGCGCTGCATGATGCTCTCGGGCGCGGGACGAGCTACGGCGCGCCGACCGAGCTGGAGGTTGAAGTCGCGGCGGAGATCATAGATGCCGTGCCGTCAATCGAGATGGTACGGATGGTCAACAGCGGCACTGAGGCGACGATGTCCGCCATACGTCTGGCGCGCGGCGTGACCGGGCGTACGAAGCTCGTCAAGTTCGAGGGCTGCTATCACGGCCACGGCGATAGCCTCCTGGTCAAGGCCGGTTCCGGCGTCGCCACCCTGGGACTCCCGGACAGTCCCGGCGTCCCCGCACAGCTCGCGACCAGTACGCTCACAGTTCCTTTCAACGACCTTTCGGCGCTCGAAAGGGTTTTCGACGAGCATGGCGCGGATGTGGCGGCGGTCATCATCGAGCCGGTCGTCGGCAACATGGGCTGCGTCGCGCCCCTTGAGGGATATTTGCAGCAGGTGCGCGAGCTGGTGAGCAGGGCGGGCGCGCTGTTGATCTTCGACGAGGTGATGACGGGTTTCAGGCTCGCGCGCGGCGGCGCACAGGAGCTTTATCAGGTGACGCCAGACATTACCACGCTCGGCAAGATCATAGGCGGGGGCTTGCCCGTCGGAGCCTACGGCGCGAGCCGCCACCTCATGGAACACATCGCGCCCGCGGGTGCTATCTATCAGGCGGGGACGCTTTCGGGTAATCCGCTGGCGATGACCGCAGGGCTCGCGACGCTCAGGCGCTTGCGCGATGCTTCCGTTTACGAACGGTTGGAGCGGGCGGGCGCGCGTCTCTCTTCCGGATTGACAGAGGCGGCGCGCGAGGTCGGGGTCAAGACCATAACCAATCGCGTCGGCTCCATGTGGACGACCTTTTTTACGACCGAGGCGGTCACGGATTGGGCCACGGCCTCAAGGAGCGACCGCGCACTCTACGGAAAATTCTTCCACGCGATGCTCGGCGAGGGCGTCTATCTGGCCCCCTCTCAATTTGAAGCGGGCTTCATCAGCATCGCGCACACGGACGAGTTGATCGACAGAACTATCGAGGCGGCGCGAAGCGCGTTTAAGACGATGGTCGATGAAAGCTGCTGAACGTGCGGGGGACGCTTCGGGCGTATAAAACTTTTTCGCTCTCATCATTTAAAACTTTTCGGTCGCGTCACCTGTCGCTGTTTTTGAGCGGCAGATCAATCGTAAAGCGAGTTCCCTGCCCCGGCGCGCTGGCGACGCTGATCGTGCCGTTGTGACGCTCTATGATCTGTTTGACGATGGCGAGCCCGAGGCCCGTGCCGCGTTTCTTGGTCGTGAAGAACGGCTCGAAGATGCGGGCGCGCGTCTGCTCGTCCATGCCCACGCCCCGGTCTTCGATGGTGACGCGGGCGAGGGGCTGATGACGGGCCTCGCCCAGATTGCCGTTCCCGCGCTCATCCTGCTTCTGCTGCTGCTGTCGCGCAGCTCCTTCGACGCGCTCGGTCGTCAGAAGTACGGGCGAGGCGGCCTGGCTGGCGTCCACCGCATTCGCCAACAGGTTTACGAAGACCTGCCGCAACTGGTCTTCATCCCCCTCGCCGACGAGCGCTTCGTGGCTGTAATGCTTCTCTACGGGCGTGCGCTTTTCGCCGATCCGGTCGGCGACCAGCTCCAGACTGCTGTCGAGCAGAGAATGAAGGTTGATTTCGGAGCGGTTGAGCGCCTTCTGGCCTGAGAAATTCGTAACATCGACGACCAGCTTGTTGAGGTGGTCGATGCCGCGCTCGACGAGGTCGATGGTGTTCAGCCCCTCCCTGTCGCGCATCGAATCGCGCAGCATGGAGACGCCGAGGCGAATGCTCCCGAGCGGATTCTTGATCTCGTGCGCGACCTGCGCCGCCGCCTGTCCGACCGCCGCCAGCGATTCCGTCCTTCTCAAGTGGGCTTCGGCCTCGGCCGCCTCCGTCACGTCGACGAGCGTGACCAGTTGCCCCTGCTCATCGTCAATGGCGAGCGGCGAAGAGTAAACATCGTAGGCCCGATTGGCACAGTCCGGGTCGTCTTCGGGGCACGACCAGCGCCCACGATAGGTGGCCTCGGTGACGCGCGTCGCGGTCGCCGCTTCGAGCATCTTCATGGCGGCGGGCGCTGCGAACTTGTCGTAGACGGAAGCGCCGATTGTCGCACGGGGAAAGATTTTGAAGAAGGCTGCGTTGGCGCTGCGGATTCGATCATGCGCGTCGATGGCCGCCAGGGCGCTGACCATGCCCTCCAACATCTGCGCGCTGAACTGTCGCTCGCGCTGCGCCTCGATGGTGCTGCGTCGCAATTGACGAAAGCGACGCTGTACGTCCCAGATCGTTCCGGCGGCGACGAGCACGCCGATCAGAAGCGCGATCATGCTCCAGAGCCGGATCGAGCGCGAGGCGCGGCTCTCAAGACTCTCGATCTGCTGCAGGATAGCCTCCTGCTCGGGGCCGGTCGCGTCGCGCAGCATCGCGTTGAGGGCCGCGTCCACGGCACGAAACTTTTCAAATCCTTCGAGCGAATAGCGCTCGTTGTCTTCCGTCACAGAGATGTATGCGTCCAGGTCGCTGCGAAAGGCGCGTCCCCCATCGGTCTGCGCGAGCGGCAAATGCTCGAAGCGCGGCAAGACCTTCTCGACTTCGCCGCGCGCCCTGCGAATGCGAAGCCCGAACGGCATAGGGATGACCGGCTCCGGCTCGCCTTCGACCCGAGCGCGGGCGCGCGCCTCGTTGTTGAGATTGGTGAGGGCCATGCGAAGCTCCAACAGAATGCTGAGCTTTCCGGCATAGCCGCGTTCGAGGTTGAGAATGTCCGTGCTGACCTGATCGAGGCGATTGACGCTGATGCGGCCGAGCACGGCGATGACCGTCAGCAGCAGCGCAAAGCCGACCAGTAGCGGCATCAGGGTCGGAGAGATTCCTCTTTCGGGCGCGGGCGGGCGACGCCCCCGCGCGCCGCCGCCGCCGCCGCGCTGCTCCGCTTCATCCAGGGGAGCGCGGACGCGCCTGTAGACGACCTCGCCCCCTACGGCCGTATGCTCTGTTACAGGTTTCTCTTCAAGCATAAAGTAATCAGTCATCGGTAATCAGTCGCAAGTTTTCGACTGGCTACTGATCGCTGATTACTCTTCGCTATTTCGCGTCCATCCAATTGTCGCCGATGCCGACCTCGACCGTGAGCGGCACATCCAGGTCGACGGCCGTCTCCATCTCGCGACGCACGAGCGCGGCGACGCGCTCGGCCACAGCTTCGGGCGCTTCGACCAGCAGCTCGTCGTGAACCTGCATCAGCATCCGCGCCCCAGTATTCTCGCGCCTCAGAGCCTCGTCCACCCGGAGCATCGCGATCTTCACGATGTCGCTCGCGGTTCCCTGAATCGGCATATTGATCGCTTCGCGTTCGGCGCGCCCGCGTATGTTGCCGTTGCGGTCGTTGATGCCGGGAATGGGGCGGATGCGCCCGTAGATGGAGCGCACGTAGCCGTGCTCGCGCGCATTCACGGGAACCTCCTCCATGAAACGATGCACGCCCTTGTAGGTGTTGTAGTAATCGTCTATGACCTTCCTAGCCTCCTTGCGCGAGATACCGACGCGTTGCGAGAGCCCGAAGGGCTCTATGGCGTAGGCGATGGCGAAGTTGACGATCTTGGCGAAGCGGCGCGCCTCTTTCAACTCTTCGGGCGTCTTCGCACCGAAGACCAGGCGCGCCGTACGGGCGTGTATGTCGTCGCCCTTCTGAAAAGCGTCGAGCATTTCCGGGTCGCGCGTGACGTGGGCCAACAGCCGCAATTCAAGCTGTGAATAATCGGCAGAGATCAGCTTGTGGCCCTCCTCCGCGACGAAGGCGCGGCGGATGCGGCGGCCAAGCTCCGTGCGGATCGGGATATTCTGCAAGTTCGGCTCGCTCGAACTCAATCTTCCGGTCGCCGTCACGGTCTGGTTGAGCTGGCCGTGAATGCGCCCGTCCGGGCCGATCTGGCCGGGGAGCGCATCCGTGTAGACGGTCTTGAGCTTATCAAGCTCGCGGTATTCTATGATGAGGCGCGGCAACTCGTAGCTCTGGGCCAGCTCTTCGAGCACGGCCCGGCTAGTCGAGACGCGTCCCGTAGAGGTCTTGCGCCCGGAGCTAATGTTAAGCTCCTCCAGGACATCCCCGACCTGCTTGGGCGAATTGATCTTGAACTCGCGCCCGGCGACCTTGTAAATCTTCTTCGTCAGCTTGTCCAACTCCTTGCCCAGGTACTTCGACAACTCTGAAAGGACGCCGGTATCGACGCGCAGGCCCGCGCGTTCCATGCGATGAAGCAGGGGCGCGAGCGGCAATTCGATCTCCGTGTAGATGGCTTCGAGTCCCTGTTCGAGCACTCGCGTGTGCAATACGTCGGCCGTTTGCGCCGTCAGGTCTGCCGCTTCCGCCGCGCGCCACTGCGTCTCAGTCCAGCCGTCCGGGGCATCGCCCGCGCCTTCGGCGCTGACGGCCTCGCGCGCCAGATCGCTCAGCTCATACTTGCTGCGGACGGGGTCAAGCAGGTATGCGGCCAGCAGCGTGTCATCGCTGACGCCCTCGGGCTCTATGCCGTGCGGCTCAAGCAGCGCGACGGCGCGCTTCAGGTCATGCACAGACTTGGCGAGCAGCCCGTTCTGAAGCACGTCGCGCAGTGGGCCAACGGCGGCCTCAGGGCCCTCCTCGAAGTTTTCGAGATCGACGTAGGCGGCGGCCCCGGCGGCGGTCGAGATGGCGATCCCCGTAGCCTTCGCTTCGCGGTCACGCGTGCCTCCCTGCTGGCCCGCCCCGGCGGGCGTCGAATCCGCCACGGCGAATCCCCAGTGCTCCGCCTCCCAGAGACCACGCACCAAGGTGTCCAGCTCCGCGCGCTTGCGTATGATGCGATAGCGACGCGGCGCTTGCGCGTCTGCTCCGGCGACGCTTCCGGCGGCGTCAGAAAATTCGCGCGTCAGCGATTGGAACTCCAGCTCGCGAAATAGTTGATAGGCGGCGGCGCGATCTGGCGGGCGACATCGCAGTTTCTCCAGATCAAGCTCGACGGGGACATCCGTTCTGATCGTCGCCAGCTCGCGCGACTGGCGAATCAAATCGGCGTTATCGCGCAGCGACTCGCGATAGCTCTTGTGTTTGACCTCTTCCCAATTCCTGAGCGCGTTTTCAATCGAGCCGAACTGCTTGACTATATGCACAGCCCCTTTAGCGCCGATGCCCGGCGCGCCCGGAATGTTGTCCACCGAATCGCCCATCAGCCCCAGAAGGTCTATGATCTGCGCGGGCGGCACGCCGAATTTATTTTCCACCCACGCCTCGTCGCACCACTCGACGGGCGGCACCGGCTCCTTTCGCTTGACGTTCTGCGAGTTCTGGCGCATGCAGATTATCCAGGGATCGCGCACGAGCTGGCACATATCCTTGTCGTTCGAGACGATGACGGCCTGAAGCCCGCGCTCGGCGGCCTGTACGGCGAGCGTGCCGATCACGTCGTCGGCCTCGAAACCGGGCGAGTTCAGGATCGGGACGTTGTAGACCTCGCAGACGCGCATGATGTAGGGCAACTGCGACGAGAGATCGTCCGGCATCTCGGCGCGATGCGCCTTGTATTCTGTGAAAGTCTCGTGGCGGAAGGTCTTCTCGCCCGACTCGAAGACTGCCGAGACATAATGCGGCTTCTCGTCGGCGAGGAGCTTGCGCAACATGTTGGTGAAGACGAAGACGGCCTGCGTCACCTGCCCCTGCGTATTGGTCAGCGGCTCGGTGCGCCCGCTCATGGGCGCGAAGAAGGCGCGAAAAATATGCGACATGGAGTCTATTAAATAGACCCTCTCGGTGGGCGCAGCGGGCGTCGTAGGTTGTTTCCGTGCCATTGTAAATTGATGATAAAGAAAGCCGTCACGGGTGACAAGTGAAGGAAGGAGAACGAAGGGCTAAGGGCGGCAGCGATGTGGGATGAAAGTAATGCTTCGACAGCTTGAATGCTTTTCTTATTCATCGCTGCCGCCCTCGGCCTTCATCCCTTCGTTTCTCCGCCCTCATCTTTACTTCCTTCTCTTCGCGGTGTTGCGCTCGCGCCTCACCCGTGCGCGGGGGACGTTGCTTTGAGGCGACAAAAGCTGTGGGCAGCCGGTCAGGTGGGAGGCTTCGAGGGTCTAAAAAAAACCGTCCCATATAACGCATCGACGCGGATGGGGACAATTAGGCGTAAAGGCATAAACCTCCTTGAATAAGGGCTTATCGGTCGCTTTGGCCGTTGCTCGGATAAGGTTTGCGCGCGTTGCCCGGCAGAGATGGGCAGCCTCTACGTGCGGGCCGTTCGGGCTTTCCGGCACAGGCTTTGCGAACTGTTTTGCCGTTTTGCCAGCTTCTCGCAGTCATGCGCAGAGTAGAATCGGGCGACGATGAAAGGGCCGGATCAACTTTTGATTAAACAGACCACCTTGGCCGCTCCCGTAGAGGCTAGCGGCACGGGGCTACACACTGCCGTCACGGTTCACCTTCGACTGCTCCCGGCCCCGCCCGATACGGGTTACGTCTTCGTCCGCACAGACCTGGGCGGATTCGAGATCCCGGCCACGGTCGAATCGGTCGCGCATTGCAGCTATGCGACGACGTTGATGCGTACGGGCGTCATGCTTTCGACCGTCGAGCACCTGCTGGCGGCGCTGCGCGGGGCGGGCGTTGATAACGCCTTTGTCGAAGTGGATAACCTTGAGCTGCCGATCATGGACGGCTCGGCCGAGGCGTTCACGGAGATGATCGAGCGCGCACGCATCGTCGAGCAGCCGCTTGCGCGCCGTGCCCTGCTCGTGCGCGAGCGAGTATCGGTCGAACAGGGCAATCGCCGCATCAGCGTTGAACCCGCCGACGCCTTTGAGATCGACTGCATGATAGATTTCGAGCACCCGCTGATCGGCGTGCAAACTCTCTTTTTCGAGTTGACCAACGGCGCGTTCGGGCGCGAGATCGCGGCGGCGCGCACCTTCGGCTTTACGCATGAGATAGAGACCTTGCGTCGCGCCAACCTGATTCGCGGCGGCTCGCTCGACAACGCGATCGTGCTGACGCCCGACGGGATGCTCAACGAGGACTCGCTGCGCTTTCCCGACGAGTTTGTGCGCCACAAGATTCTGGACATCGTCGGCGACCTGGCGCTCCTGGGCATGCCCATCCTCGGCAGAGTCCACGCCGAGCGCAGCGGCCACATCCTCCACGCCACCCTCATGTCCAAGCTGCTGCGCCAGCGCACCGCCTGGGAGATCATAGACATGCCCGCCAATCGAAAAGCCGACAAGCACATGGTCGGCGCCTGATCGCGCGGCCGCGGGCCGTCCGGGTTTTGAGCCTCGGAAGGGCACGGGCCCGAACTATTTATCGCGTATAAATTCGTAGATGATGTGCAGGCGCAAAGAGCCCTGTAGGATTTCGGGGCGCACTTCTTTGGCGCGTAGACGCAGCGCGCCTCCGGCGGCCGAGATCGGCAGGCGCGCCGTGAGCTGTGCGGATTGCAGAATTTCGACGGGGTTGATGCGGCTGTCCAGAGAGTTCTGAACGAGATTGATGACGACGCCGTTGGCGAGCGAAGGGATACCGCTGAGGTGTATGTCCTGAACATCGACACGCGCGCTCAAGACCTGCCGCTCGCGGTCGAAATTCAGATGGATGACCGTCTCGGCCCAGCCCTGAAAGCGCATGCAGCCGAGAAGCACTACGCTGTAGGAACCCGAAAAGGCGAGCGGCGCAACGATTCTTCCATTCTCGAAATGCACGGCCGTTTTGACGCCGTCCATCTCACGCTCAAGGACGACGACGCTCCCGCACTGGCTTACGGAAGCGGCCGCCGCGCGCGCGCCCGTGGGCGGCTCAATCGTCGCGGGCGGCTTTACTGCCGGGCGCTCGTAGGCGGCGAGCGACAGAGGGAAGGATGGCGGCCCGAGTTGCGTGAACATCGCTTCTAAAAGCGCGTTGAGAAACGGTTCGTTGAGCGTGACGGTCGCTTCGGCTGCCGGAGCGGGAGGCGTTGGGGGAGGCTGCTGTGGCGTAGTCCCGGCATGTCTCGGGCGCGATTGATTCGGCGTTTGAGCGAGCGCCACCTCCGCCGCGCAGAGGCTCAGCGAGACGCCCAGACAAAATATAAGCCTCAACAGCCGCGACCTCATGCCCATGAACATAGCGCCTTGTCTCCTGCTAGACATCAGAACAGTTCCCCCTTCGTCGACAGCCATACAGAATACGGCCCGCCCGCGAGTCGTCAATCGAGATTGGGGAGAAAAGCTTAAAATGCCCGCATGCCACGCCGGGCCAAGGAAGAGACGTTAGCTTAGAGATTACTTGCGCTGCAAGTCCGGGCGGGGTGGCACACCTCGACATAAGAAACCGTGGCATCAACGCCTTGACGGAGAAACCGTCGCCTCACAGGCCGCTGCGCACTATGTCGTGAAGACGAACCAATCCGACGCAGATTCGCTCGCGGTCAACGACCGGCAGGACGGAGATTTGCGACGGGCGATCTTCCATCAAACGCAGGGCATCGTAAGCCAACAGTTCCGGCGTGGCGACGACCGGATTGCGCGTCATGATCGCGTCGCTGGTCAGCGTAGTCCAGTTGTCGTGCTTGATCTGTTGGAGCGCGCGCCGCAGGTCGCCGTCCGTGATGATGCCGACGAGGCGGCCCGCCGTATCCACTACGTTGACCGCACCCAATCCACCCTTGCTGATGCAGGAGACCACTTCGAGCCACGGGGCTTCGGCGCTGATGGTAGGGTTGTCCGAGCCCGTGTGCATCAGGTCTGCGACCTTGAGCGTCAAACGCTTGCCGAGGCGTCCGCCCGGATGATTAACCGCGAAGTCGTCCTCCGTCAGCCCTCGCATCTGCATGAGGGTCATCGCCAGCGCATCGCCGATGGCGAGCGCGACCGTCGTGCTGGTGGTCGGAGCAAGATTGAGCGGGCAGGCTTCCTGATCGACCGAAGCATCGAGCACCACGTCGGCGCGCCGCGCGAGCGTCGAATCGAGGCTGCCCACGAGCGCGATGATGGGCACGCCCCGTCGCTTCAGAAACGGCAGCATCGCAACCAGCTCGTCCGTCTCGCCGCTGTTGCTCAAAACGATCACGACATCTTCGGCGGCGACTATCCCGAGCCCCCCGTGCAGGGCGTCGGACGGGTGCAGGTATATCGCGCCGGTTCCCGTGCTGGTCAGAGTCGCGGCGATCTTCTGCGCGATGATGCCCGATTTGCCCAGGCCGAGCAGCACTACCTTTCCCTTGTGCCCGGCCAGCAGGTCGATGGCGCGCTCGACCTCCGCGCGCCCCAGGCGCTTCGCCGTCTGGGCGATGGCTTCCGACTCCATGTGCAGAAGCTCGACGACCTGCGGGAAATACTCTTTCTCAGCCATAATGAATCACCGCGCCCTGAAACGGGTTCGACGCGCAGGGAGTGAGCATACGACGAAGACGCGCCGCACGACAAGAACCGGAGCCGGAACACTTGATGCGAGCCCCTATCGGGCCCCGCCGCGCCGCGTCCGGGGCCGCTCACCTTTGGTGTGGACAACGCCCTGCCCGTTCGTCTATATTGCCCTCTCTTTTTAAAATATCAATTACCGAGCCGGAGCCGCGAATCGCTCATGCCACTCTTCAACTTTCTGCCCAGAGAAGAGCAATATTTCACGCTCTTCGCGCAAATGACCTCTTACATTTACGACGCTTCGCGGGCGCTCGTCGAGATGGTGCACGACCGCGAAGGGGGCTACGAAGAGCACGCGCGGCGCATCAAGGCAATCGAGCATGAATGTGACGAGCTGACGCATTCCGTCTCGACGCGCCTCAACAAATCCTTCATCACGCCCTTCGACCGCGAAGACATCTACATGATGTCGAGCGCGCTCGACGACATAGTTGATCTTATCAACGATACGGCGCGGGCAATGGTGATGTACGGCGTGACCGAAAGCACGGTTCATGCGCGCCGCTTCGCCGACGTGATTCAAAGAATGGCCGTCGAGCTGCACGAGATCGTCAAGACGCTTGAAAGACCGAATGGCATTACGCCGCGACTCGTGGAGCTTCACAGGCTGGAAAACGAGGGCGATGATGTGTATCACACGGCCATCGCGGAGCTTTTTCATAACGAGAGCGATCCGCTCACCGTGATTAAGTGGAAGGACATCTACGAGAAACTGGAATCCGCCGTTGATCGCTGCGAGAACGTCGCCAATATTATTGAGAGCGTGATTATCAAGCATACGTAAAGAAGCATCAGCGGCCATGTGTCATTCAAAAGCTCTTGTCCGCTGGCTGACCGCCCGATACTCTGACCACTAGCATATGACCAGCACATTGGCCTTCGTTATTTTAATCATCGCGGTTGCGCTCGTCTTCGATTACATCAACGGCTTCCATGATGCGGCCAACTCCATCGCGACGGTCGTTTCGACTCGCGTGCTCTCGCCCGGCATCGCCGTCATCTGGGCCGCCTTCTTCAATTTCGTAGCCTTCCTTTTCTTCGGGACGCGCGTCGCCAAAACCATCGGCGGCGATCTCGTCAACATCAACCTGATCGCCGAGGACTTGCGCCTCTATGTCTTGCTCGCGGCGCTGCTGGGCGCGATCGTCTGGAATTTAATCACCTGGTATCTGGGACTTCCCACCTCAAGCTCCCACGCGCTCATCGGCGGCTATGCGGGCGCGGCCATCGCCGCTTACAGGAGCGTGGCGGGACTGCTCAAGCCCGAGGGCTGGATAAAAACCATCGTCTTCATCGTCGCCTCGCCGCTTCTCGGGATGATTATGGGATTCATCCTGATGGTCGCGGTCTACTGGATTTTCCGTCGCTGGTCTGCCAAACAGGTGGACTCAACATTCAGGCGCGGCCAGCTCGTATCGGCCGCCGCCTACTCGCTCGGCCACGGCGGCAACGATGCGCAGAAGACTATGGGCATCATCACGGCGGTACTGGTCGCGGGCGGCCTGTTGGCGGCAGACCCCGGCGGAGCATTGCCGCACATTCCGACCTGGGTCGTGCTGACGGCGCACGCGGCCATCGGTCTCGGCACGCTCTCGGGCGGCTGGCGTATTGTTCATACGATGGGCTCGAAGATCACCAAGCTCAAGCCGGTCGGCGGTTTCTGTGCTGAGACGGCTGGCGCGCTGACCCTGTTCGGCGCGACCTACGCGGGCATTCCCGTCTCTACGACTCACACGATCACGGGAGCAATCGTCGGTGTCGGCGCGACGCGCAGGCTTTCGGCCGTCAAGTGGGGCGTCGCCGGGCGCATCGTCTGGGCCTGGCTATTGACGATCCCCGCAGCCGCAACCATCGCCGCCATCTCATACCTCGTCATCGAGTTCATACACCGCTTCACGGGTTAAAAACCGCCTTTTCACTCGCAGCCCGACTCCGAAGCCTGTGCCCGGCCGCCGCTACGACCTCCGCGATCATTCGGGTCTTGCAGAAGTAGTGACTGATTTCGGGCGTGTGGCCTCAGCCCTCGCGCCGGGGCGGCGGCGGAGCGGCGTCGCTCGCGTGATGATCTTCGTAGCTATAGGCGGGGCCGCAGACGAGCAGGATAGTCATCGGCTCTCGACCCGTATTCTCCAACGTATGCGCGTGGCCGCGCGGGATGAAAACAGCATCGCCCGCCTCGACCTCGCGCACCTCGTCGCCGACCGTCATCCGTCCACTCCCGCCCAGGACGTAGTAAACCTCCTCGGTCAATAGATGGTGATGCCTCCCGACAGCGCAGCCTACGGGCAGCACCTCTTCGGCGAGGCTGCAACGCTCGACGTGTGAAGTCGTGCGGTCGATGAGCGGGCGAATCTCCGACCCGTGCGGGGTATTAATGACGGCGGCGCGATGGCGATTGACGACGATCATCTGTTTACGTTGCGCGCACCATCGAACATAAGACGGCGCGTTCCTCTCTTTCTAAAAGTTTACAGCGTTTGATGACGAGCAGGATTGCGCGCTCTCAGAGCGTAGCTCGTCAGGGCGGCGACAGGTTGTGCTTGGAAGCGCCATCTCAAGGCGTTGATAAAATACGCCTGGCAGGAATTGAACCTGCGACCCCCTGCTCCGGAGGCAGGTGCTCTATCCGCTGAGCTACAGGCGCGTGCGTGGATTATTGCATAGCTCCGGCCGATGAGCAAAAAGAAGTTCTTCGACACGGTGACCGCAAGCTTCTGACGACTTCCGGTTGCGCTGGCGCATGAGAGATACCATGAGAGATACTGGGGGGCGCGCGCATTGCTTTTGACTCTGAAGGAGGGCCCTTCGCAGCAGCCTATGAAATTCGCCAGGATAGTTTTCTCAATCGCGGGCATCTACGGTCTGGTCGTTCTCCTGCCGCAGTATTTTCTTGAAGAGAAGAACGGGCGCGACTTTCCGCCTCCCATTACGCATCCGGAGTATTACTACGGTTTTATAGGGGTCGCTCTCGCCTGGCAGGTTCTCTTCCTAGTGCTCGCCAGAGACCCTGCGCGGTATCGCGCGATGATGATTCCGGCGGTGCTGGAAAAGGCCGCGTTCGGGGTCGCCGTCCCCGTCCTGTTCCTGTTGAATCGGGCTCCGGCGTTGATGCTCGCCCCCGCGATGATCGATCTGATACTGGGTCTTCTGTTCGTTGTAGCTTATCTGAAGACGGCGTCCGATCAGACATCTCGTGCCGCCTGAAGGGGCGCGCACTATTAATGAAGGCCGCCGATAAATTCATCATAGAGCGTGCGATCTTCTGCGTTGAGGTCTTCGATCCTGACCCCGACGAGGTAGCCCGCTCCCGATTCGTCCTCGAATATTTCACAGTGTATGAGCCGGGCCGTGAGACGGACGCTCGACTCTGCGGAAATGGCCAGAATGATGCTCAGTTGATACTCACCCGCGCTGAGGTCGTGGCAGCCCATACGGGCCGAGGGCAGGACTATCGCCAGGCCGTCCCGGCTGAGGTCTCTCGTATAAGCCAGGACGCTCGCAGCTTCGCTCTCTTCCGATTCCTTCAATACCAGTGAGACGCTTGCCATGAGGCGCACCTTGTGGCGAGGATTCAGGCGACGATTGCTATTGATGATATCCCACGCGGAGAACATGACTCTTGCCTGTCGGAAAAACAAAGAGACAGTCCTCAAACCGCTTTGGTTCGAGTATTGACGGCCAGCGAGTGTGGGGACTCTCCGGTAAAAATATGTGCGACTGGTTTGAGAGTAGCCGCATGGGCTAATTGTGTCAACAGAATTTCAGGACGCGCCTTTTCGGCGCATCAAATTCCAGGCGCCGCTCTTCCTTAATCGAATTAGTCGCTCAATAAGCGAAGGATTGATAGACTTCGGTCGCGGGCTGATCGTCAAGGGATTCGACGACGGGGTTGAAGCGCAGCAGGTGGCGAGCACGCGCCGAAAGCAGGTCGAGGGCGGCGCGCGGCACGCGTATGGATACTTCCGGCCGAAAGAGCCAGCGGCGGCTGTAACCTATGACGACCATCGGTCGCGGCACATCCGTGCGATTGGGTGTACCCCGATGCAGACCTCGAACGTCGCGAATCATCACGTCGCCCAGACGCATGATGATCGGCTCAAGCCGAATCTCACCCGACTCGATGCGTCTGAGCCCCTCCTCCTTCGACATCAGGTGCGTTCGGCGCGCCACCTCGAAGGGCCCGTTCTCAATCGACATATCGACCAGCGGGAAATTTACCGCCAGTTGATAGGGCGGCGTCTCGCGGCCGGTTTCCGGAAAGAGCGGCGGCGTGTCGCGATGTATGTCCTGGTAATCGGAGCCCAGGAGCGGCGTGTCGGTCGCAAGCTGTGGCATGACGGGGTCTTCGCCGACCAGCCCACGGACGATTGCGAGCACATCCTCGTCTTCAAAAATTGCCGGGTCTGCGAAGGGCGCGGTGAAAGGGAGCGTGACGTAATAACGCGCCGGGCCGCGATTGAAGAGATGGCCCTCGCGCGCGATGTGAGCCGTGAGCAGGGGCTTGAAAGCCTCGCTCCAGGCCGCGAGCTTCGCTCTGGAAAAATGTTCGCGCAGCACGCAGAATCCGTCTTCGAGCGCCGCGCGCGTCAATGCTTCTATCTGTCCCTCGTCGTAGCGGCCCGCCGTCATAACCCTTTTTCGCAACCTCCACTTGTAATCTTAAAATTTATTTTCGGCTGCTGAGCCGATTCTGTATGACGACGACCACGAGCAGAAAGATGCCGCGCAGCACCCATTGCCACCAGGAGCTGATCGTCCCTTCGAGGTTAAAGATATTAAAGATCACCCCGAGCAGCAACACGCCGACCAGTGTCGATCCGACGCCGCCCTGCCCGCCCGTCAGGAGCGTGCCGCCGACGACCACAGCCGCGATGGCATCCAATTCCCAGCCCGTTCCCGCGACGGGTTGGCCCGCTCCGAGGCGCGAGGCGAGGATGACGCCCGCCAGTCCCGCCAGCGCGCCGCTCAGGGCGTAGACGCCGAGCGTCACCCGACCGACGTTCAGGCCCATCAGTCGCGCCGCCTCCTCGTTATCGCCGAGCGAGTAGACGTGGCGACCGAAACGCGTGTGATTGAGCACCACCCAACCCAGCGCATAGGCTATGAGCAGCACGATGACCGGAATCGGGATTGGCCCAAGCTTGCCCTGCCCGAGCCACGTGAATGTCTCCGAGAGCCTATCGACGCGCACAGATTCCTCGCCCGTCGCGGCGAGCGCAAGCCCGCGCGCCGCAATCATCATCGCCAGCGTGACGATAAAGGGCTGGATGCGCGCCTTTGCGATCACCACTCCGTTAATCAGGCCGAGCACGGTCGTGAAAGCGACCGCCGCCACGACGGCCAAAAGCATACCGCGCCCCGCCAGATTGGCCGCGATGACGCCCGCGACAGCCAGGAGCGATCCGACCGAAAGGTCTATGCCCCCGGTCAGAATCACGAACGTCATCCCGAGCGCGACGAGCCCGAGCATGCTGTTCTGGCGCAGCACGTTCAGCAGATTCCTCTCCGTGATGAAATCCTCATAGCGCATCGCGGCGAAGACGCAAACGATGACGAGCGCGACCAGTGCGCCCTGGCGCTGAATGAAGGAGGCCGCTTTGGCCCGAAAAACTCTGCCGCGCGTCGAACCCGCGTCATCTATGGTTGTCGTTGCCTGGCTCATGGCTTCTCCGCTTTTCAAGCGACCTTCGGCCGCTGTATGTAGACGGCGATTAGTATGATGGCCGCCTTTAAGACCAGCGACCACGAGAACGGAATCAGCAGCATGTTAAAGCTCGTCGCGATCACCTGCATAATCAGAGCGCCGATCAGCGTGCCCGCCACGGTCGCGCGTCCGCCCGTCAGAGGCGTGCCGCCGACGACCACAGCCGCGATGGCATCAAGCTCTATGTAGAGCCCGACCTTGGCCGCGTCGCTCGCCCCCAGCCGCGCCGTCTCGATCAACCCGGCCAGCCCCGCGAGCAGCCCGCTCAAGGCGTAGACCATAATCTTCGTACGGTGAATCCTGATACCGGCGAGACGCGCCGCCGCCTCGTTGCCGCCCACGGCCACCACGTAGCGTCCGAAACTGGTCATCCGCATGATGAAGATGGCGGCGGCGACCACCAGTATCATCACGAGCACCTGAAAAGGCATCGGCCCGGCGTAGCCCTTGCCCAGGTATTCAAAGGTAGGGTTGCTGAAAGGAATAAGCTGGCCGCCGTTGCTGATGACCTGTGCGATGCCGCGCCCGGCTATCAGGAGCGCCAGCGTGACGATGATCGGCTGGATACGAAAGCCCGTGATGAGCGCGCCGTTGAAGGCTCCGACACAGAGCGCGACGGCCAGCGCCAGCAGGATCGCCACGCCTACGCCCCTGTCAAGATTGGTGGCGGCGAGCGCCGACGCGATGGCCATCACGGAGCCGACCGAAAGGTCTATGCCGCCCGTGGCGATCACAAACGTCATCCCGACGGCCACGAGCATGGTGGGCGCGACTTGCAGCAGTATGTTCCAGAAGTTAGTCCACGCGGCAAAGTTGGGCGTAAAGATCACGTTCAGGAGGACGAGCAGGACGAGGGCTATGAGCGCGCCGTAGGTGGGCCCAAGCGCGGCCAGCCCTGCGAGCAGACCCGGTTTACCCTTGACGCGATTTATCTCCGTGGCGTTCTGCATGGCTCACACTCCCCCGTCGTCTTCGGCTTCATTTGAGGTGGCGTCGCCGGTGGCGCTGCCCTCGGCCATCGCGCGGATGATCGAGTCCTGCGAAATCTCCTTGCCGCGCAACTCTGCCACGCGCTCTCCGTCACGCATGACGATCACGCGCGAGCTTCCCTCGACCAGCTCCTCCAGCTCGGACGAGATCATCAGGACGCCGAGGCCCGATTCGGCCAGCTCGTTAATGAGCGCCTGAATCTCTCCCTTGGCGCCGATGTCTATGCCGCGCGTCGGCTCGTCCAGGATCAGGAACTTCGGATTCTTGCAGAGCCAGCGGGCCAGCAAAACCTTCTGTTGATTGCCGCCCGACAGCTCGCGTATCTTCTGGTCGGGCCCGGCCGTCTTAATCCCCAACCGCTTGATGAAGCGCTCGACGATCTCCTGCTGGCGCGCGCGCGAGACGATGCCGAAGCGCGTGAGCGCGGGCAGGGCCGCGAGCGTGAGATTCTCGCGCACGGAGAGTTCCGGAATAATACCTTCGGCCTTGCGGTCTTCGGAGAGGAAGGCGAGCCCGGCGTCTATGGCGTCGCCCGGCGCGCGCAGGCGCAGAGGCTTTCCTTCCAGGTAGACCTCGCCCGCTTCGATCTTGTCCGCGCCGAAGATTGCGCGCGCCGTCTCCGTTCGCCCCGAGCCCAGGAGCCCGGCCACGCCCACGATCTCGCCCCGGCCCGCCTCGACCGTCACGTGATTGAGCTTGCGCCCGCGCTTCAGGTTTTCGGCGCGCAGCAGCGGCTCCGCCGCCATCGCGCTCGCGGCGGCCGTTGCCGTCTGATGCTCGAATGCCGTCGTGCCCTTCCTCAGCTCGTCGCGCTGTTTGCCGAGCATGAGGCAGACCAAATCTATCTTCTCAAGATTGGCGAGGGCATGAGTCGCCACGAACTTGCCGTCGCGCAGGATCGTCACGCGGTCGCAGACCGTGTACAACTCGTCGAAGCGATGGCTGATGTAGACGACGGCCGTCCCT
Organism: Pyrinomonadaceae bacterium; assembly: GCA_035940775.1. Lineage (GTDB taxonomy): Bacteria > Acidobacteriota > Blastocatellia > Pyrinomonadales > Pyrinomonadaceae > DASQYE01. The sequence continues at coordinate 62,227 of DASZEN010000008.1, forward strand.
TCTGCCTTGAGCCGTCGAATCACGTCGTAGAGGATCGAGACCTCGTGCTCGGTCAGAGAGCTGGTCGGTTCGTCCAGGACGACGACCTTGGCGTTGAAGGAGACGCCGCGCGCGATGGCGACCATCTGTCGAAGCGCTATGTTCAGGCTGCCGAGTGTTGCGCGCGGGTCGATCTCAAGCCCCAGCCTTTGAAGAAGCGCGCGAGCGTCCGCATTCATCCTCTTCCAGTCGATCAAACCGAAGCGGCGCGGCTCGCGGCCCAGGTAAATATTTTCGGCGACGGTGCGAAAGGCCAGCAGGTTGACCTCCTGATAAACGGCGACGACGCCCGCGCCTTGCGCCTCTTCCGGCGAGCGAAACTCTACGGGGCGGCCTTCGAGCCATATCTGCCCGCCGTCGCGCTGGTAAGCGCCCGTCATAATCTTAATCAGGGTTGATTTGCCCGCGCCGTTCTCGCCGACAAGGGCGTGAACCTCGCCACGCTCAAGCGTCAGATCGACGCCCGCGAGCGCCGTGACGCCCGAGAAACTCTTCGTGATGCCCTCCATACGGAGCAGCGGTTCTTCTGCTTGTGTGCTCATAGGAATCAGGGGCCAGGGGCCAGGGGTTCGGGGGTCAGGGAAGAAGGGCCGAACATCTTCACATCTTTCGTGTTTCCTGGCCCCTGCCCCCCGACCCCTGCTTTTAATATGCTTCGTTGACGAACTGTTGAGCGTTGCTTGAGTCGAAGAAACGGTCTTCGAGGATGATCTTCGGCGGTATCTGCTCGCCGCGCAGGAATTTTTCGAGCGTGTCGAAGGCGAGCGGGCCGAAACGCGGATTGGATTCCACGGTGACGTTCATCTCGCCACGGATGATGGCTTCGAGCGCAGACTTCTGGCCGTCAATCGAGACGATCAGGATGTCTTTGCCCGGATTCATGCCCGCCGACTTCAAAGCCTGGATTGCGCCGAGCGCCATCTCATCGTTATGAGCGTAGACGGCCGTGATCTCCTTGCCCTTGGCCTGGATGATGTTCTCCATGACTCGCTGCCCGTTGGCGCGCGTGAAATCTCCGGTCTGCGAGGCGATGACCTTCATTTCGGGATGCTTATTGATGATCTCCATAAACCCCTGCGAGCGGTCGCGAGCGACGGATGCTCCCGCCGTCCCCGTCAGCTCTACGATTCCGGCCTTCCCGTTCGTCTGCTTGGCGAGCCATTCGCCCGCGCGCCTGCCCTGCTGCACAAAGTCGGAACCCAAAAAGGCGACGTAGTCTTCCCCAGCCTTTCCGGCCGCGGCCCGGTCGATGAGAAAGACCGGAATCTTAGCCTCCTTCGCAGCCTTGAGCGCCGGGGCGAGCCCCTCGAACTCGCGCGGCGCGAGGAAGATGGCATCCACCCCCTGCGCGACGAGGTCTTCGACATCGGCGACCTGCTTGGAGGTCTGCCCCTGCGCGTCCGTGACCCTGAGATCGAATTTCGCGTTGCGCTTCTGCGCCTCCGTGTTCATGCTGGTGGTCTCGGCGATGCGCCACGGCCCGTTGTTCTCCATCTGCGAGAAGCCGACCACGGTTTTAGTCTTCTTCTTGGCGCAGCCCGCAAACGACACGACGAGAAGCGCGACCGCGACGAGCGACAAGGTTGCGACCAGTTTTACTCTCTTGACAGAAGGTTTCATGTTTTGTGCTCTCCAAATATTGAAGGTCTGATAGCGAGATTAATCCGTGGGCCCGGTGGGCCTCATATCCAACCAGTCGAACCGGGCACGAGCGCCCGCGACGCCGCCCACCGTCAGCGCCACGCGCACGCCCCTGTCCCACGGAGGCAGATAACTGCCCTCCACCTCCTGGCCAACGTCTTTCCAGTTTCGCCCGTCGCCGCTTACGCTGAAGCGAAACAGGTGTCCGTCGCGTGCAGTCATACGCAGGCGCACCACTCCGCTGGCGGGGATGTCCGAAGTGGCGACCACCTGCCGCTCCTTCTTCTCCGTACGCCAGAGGACGAACTTTCCATCACTGACGCCGATGCCGAGCGCGTTCTCCGCATCGCCGTAAGCGGAGAGTCCGGCGACCATGCCAGCCGTCATGCCGCGCGTGTCAAGGGCCGTTTCCGCCACGTAGTCGCCCGCGCTCGTAGAGCGTGCGAGAACTGCTCCGAGCGGGTTCGCGGACTGCTCCGGCACGGGCGCGAGCACGAGCCAGCCTTCGCGACCCGCGCGCTCGAAACGGACGACGGGTTCGTTCGCCTGCGGCCACTGCCAGCCGGGAGACAGCCGCGCCCTAAAATCATCGCGGAAGGTGCGTTCAGCGGGCGCGCCTCCTCCCGAGCTTAAGGCGGCGATGGCGGCCTGCGTGCTCGGCCCCTTCCCGTCATTGATCGTCGGCCAGCCGTCAGCGCCCCACTTCACCTCGTCGAGCAGGCCCTGTCGCCCGACATAGACGAAATCCTTCGCGTTGTAGGCATGATAGAGAAGGAAATCGCGCCCGCGCGCGTCCGTGACGATTGTGCCGTGGCCCGGACACTTCCACACTTCGTTGCCCGCCAGGATAGGATTCCGCGGGTTCTTCTCCCAGGGCCCGAGCAGCTTGCGCGCCCGCGCCACGCCCATCATATAGTTGCACTCGCGCGCGCAGCAGAAGTTGCCCGAGTAGAACATGTAGAACCAGCCGCCCCTGCGTATGACGGCCGGGCCCTCGACCAGATCGCCATAGGGCAGGGTCGCGTGCTTCTCCCAGGGTTCGGTGTTGCGTATCAACTCGCGCCGCTCGCCTATGAGACGCGTCCCCTCAGGCGTCAGACGTTGGGCCCAGATGGGTGTGGGTTTGCTGACGCTGTTTCCGTCCTCCTTCCAGAGCAGGTAGCGCCTGCCCTGCTCGTCCGTCACTGGAAAGCCGTCGATAGAGCCGACCTCCTGACAGACGAGCGGGCCGTGATCCGAATACGGCCCCTGCGGGCGGCGCGCCGTGGCGACCGCGACGCAGAGCGGCCCGCCTTTTTTGCGCGCCACGTAGTAGACGTAGAAGCGTCCGCGATAGTGCGAGATTTCAGGAGCCCAGTAACTTCCCTCAGACCATTGCGGGCGCTTCTGAAAGATTGCGCCGACCACTTTCCAGTTGACCAGATCGCGCGAATGCAGCAGGGGAAACTCTGGGGCCCAATCCGAAGAGGTCGCCGAAGCCCAGTAGTCCCGGCCCACACGTATCACGGACGGGTCTGGATAATCGCCCGCGAGCCGGGGGTTGGTGTAGGAGCCGTGGACAGCCTCCTGCGCCGCGACGCCGAGCGTACAGACGCAGAGCAGAATGATCGCCAGCGTCGTGCGCCGCAACGATAGCGCCGCGCGCCGCAGCGATTTAGAATCGCGTTCTCTATTTCCCATCTTCTCTTGTTCCTCGTTTCCTTTGATGGCTCTTTACATGGGCGGCTGCCGACAACACCAGCGGCCCCGTCGTGCGTCTACCGATTCCGTTTCCGGTTCAGGACAAGCGCCGCCAGCGTTCGCTCGCGCGTACGAAATCCGTCGAGCTGCGCTCGACCAGATGCGTCGCGATGTGGACTTCGACGCCTTCCCGCTCGGGATGATCTATCGTCATCATTAAAGCCTCGACGGCCTTTCGGCCCAGCTCCGTGCGCGGAAGGCTGACGGTCGTCAGCGGCGGATCGGCCAGCTCCGCGAACGCTATGTCGTCGAACCCGACGATGGAGATGTCCTGCGGGATCGAGAGCCCGTAGGCGACGCACTCGCGCATTACGCCGAGCGCCATCATGTCGTTGGCCGCCACCACGGCGGTCGGCAATTCCGGCGCGGCCAGAAACTCGCGCGCGGCCCGCACCCCGCCGTCGAATCGGAAATCCCCTTCGTGGATGACGGGCGGCGGCCCTTCGGGAAGAAGCCGCTGCACGGAATCGCGAAAGGCATCGAGCCTTTTGACAGCCGAGCGCAGGCGCAAGGGGCCGCCGACATACGCGAAGCGGCGATGCCCGCGCTCGACCAGATGGCGGACGGCCTCTTCGATGCCGACCTCGTAATCCACCACGACGTTACTCATGCAAGTGCCCTTGGAGCCAAGATCCAGGAAAACGACAGAGATGCGGCAACGCGCCAGCTCGTCTATGAGCACGGCGTCCAATTCCGAAGTCATCAAGGCCACCCCGGCCACCTTGCGTTGGATAATCCGCCGCACGTAATGGAGCGTGCGCTCGGCCTGGTAGTCCGTATTGAGCAGAAGGACATCGTAGCCGCGCTCGAAGGCTGCGGCCTCGATGCTCTTCACCAGTTCCGGGAAGAAGGGGTTCGCGATGTCCGATACCAGTACCCCGATCATCTGGCTGCGACCCGACGCGAGACTGCGCGCGTGCGCGTTCGGATAGTACTTGCACTCCTCTATCGCATCGAGCACCTTCAAGCGCGTCGCATCGGATACGAACCTCGTATTGTTGATGACGTGCGAGACCGTCGCCGTCGAAACGCCCGCCCGCCGCGCCACATCTTTGATACGCATAGCTCTCAAGGGATAAGGGCCGCAGGGACGAGGGAATGAATGATAGAATCACTCTGAAAGTGAGTCCGTCATTCAACCCACTTCATCGCTGCCGCCCTCATCCTTCATCCCTTATTCTCAGCTCCTTTACGCCGTCGCTGGCCTCGACGAGATAGATGTCGGTTTTATAATCGGTTACCCTATTATACTCACGCGAAACAACGTCGCGGAATTCTTCGAGCGCGTCTCGTCGGACGAGGTTTACGGTACAGCCGCCGAACCCGCCGCCGGTCATGCGCGCCCCCAAAACCCCCTCCACGCCGGAGGCAATCTCAACCAGCGCGTCCAGCTCGACACAACTAACTTCATAGTCGTCTCTGAGCGAGAGGTGCGAGCGCGCCATCAGTTGGCCCATCTCTTCGAGACGGCCCGAGCGCAGCGCTGCGGCGGCCATCAGTGTGCGCGCGTTCTCGGTTACTACGTGACGACAGCGGCGGCGAATCGGCTCGGGCAAGCGGGCCTCGTTGCGCTCGAAATCCTCCGGGCTCACGTCGCGCAGCGCCTTGATGCCCGGAAGATGCTCTCTGAGCAGCTCGACTCCGCGCTCGCACTCGGCACGCCGTTTGTTGTACTCGGATGAAGACAGCTCGTGCTTAACGCGGCTGTCGCAAACCGCTACGGCCACGTCGCCCAGATTCATCGGAATGGCCTCGACCTCAAGCGAGCGGCAGTCTATCAGAAGCGCCGCGCCGCGCTTGCCCAGGGCCGCGACGAGTTGATCCATAATCCCGCACATCGTTCCGACGAAGGTATGCTCGGCCTCCTGGCCCGCGAGCGCGAGCGCGACTCTTTCGACCTCGGCTCCGGAGAGCGCGATCAGGGCGAGCCCGGTCGAAAGCTCCAACGCCGCCGAAGAGGAGAGACCCGCGCCCGACGGAACATCCGAGAGCACGGCCAGGTCTGCTCCGCTCAGAAGCGCGCCGCGAGCTTCGAGCACACGGGCCACTCCCTCCACGTAATCGAGCCAGATACCGCGCCGCGCCCGGCCCGGCTCGTCCAGATCGAACTCGCCCGTTTCATCCAGGTTGAGCGAGTAGACGCATATCAGCCTGTCTTCACGCCTCCGGGCGGCCACCACTGTCTCCCGGTCAATCGCCATCGGCAGCACAAAGCCGTCGTTATAATCCGTATGCTCGCCGATCAGGTTTACCCGTCCCGGCGCGCCGAAAAATCGCGGCTCGCATCCGTACTGCCCGGCGAAAACAGTCCGTAGCTGTTCGAGGTCAACCAACGCCAGTCTCCCCACGTCGTGCCCACTGGACGGGCGCGACGTGCGCGCGCAACTCCGCCGCCTTCTCTTCGGCCAGCGTATCGTTGATAAAGAGGCCCGCGCCCGTTTCGCTTCCGGCCAGGTATTTAAGCTTGGTGGCGGTTCTGAGCGGCGGGTAAAACTCTATATGGAAATGGTAGTAATCGTAGGAACGTCCATCGACGGGCCGTTGATGTATGACCATCATGTAGGGGAACGAGAGATCGAAGAGACGGTCAAAGGCCACGAGCACGGTCTTGAGCACGACGGCCAGCTCCCGCTGCTCCGTCTCGGTCATATCCGTGAGCGCCTGTAGGTGACGCCGCGAGCAGATGTGCAGCTCGTAGGGCCAGCGCGCATAAAAAGGGATGAAGGCGACGAAGGAACTATTTTCCGTCACGATGCGTCGCCCGTCGTTAAGCTCTTCGGCGACCACGTCGCACAGCAGACAGGTTCCGTGGCGCGCGCTATGATTGAGGCATTGCTCCAGCTCGCGCTCAATGCGCGGCGGGATGAAAGGATATGCGTAAATCTGCCCGTGAGGATGATGAAGGGTGACGCCGATGGCCTCGCCCTTGTTCTCGAACTCGAAGACGTATTTGACGAAATCGAGCGCGCCCAGCTCTATGAAGCGATCCGTCCACACTCTGACCAGTTGATAAATCTGTTCGACCGCTTCCTGTGCGAGCGTCGTGTTGTGATCCTCGGAATAAAGCACGACTTCGCAGACGCCCTGCGCTGGGCGCACCGGGTACAGGTCGGAACCCTCGACGGCGGGCGCGGGCGGGTCGGGTCTGAGCGAGGGGAAGCGATTCTCGAAGACCGCCAGATCGTAGGTCGGTTCGGGCACTTCGGTCGGAAAGCCTCCCTCGCGGGTCGGACATAGCGGGCAGAAATCGGCGGGCGGCAGGAACGTGCGCTCCTGCCTGTGCGTCGCCGTCGCCACCCATTCGCCGAGCAGCGGATTCCATCGAAGCTCAGACACTACGCTCCTCCTCGGCCTCCGGCGCAACGGCGTCCGGCTCGGGTCGTCGTCGTTGGCCCGCCGCCGCCGCCTCCTCCTCCTCCTGAGTGTCGGAAGCGTGCGGCGCGTCCCCTTCATCGAAGGTATAAAAAATCAGGTAGCGCCCATCGGCGAGCGTGATTCGCCTGCGATGCATAGTATCCTGTTCTCGCTCTTCTGCGCTCATGGGCCCACGCTCCTCTCACTTTACGTGCAGGGTAAGCACGGAAACGGAATGCTTCGGTAATTCGACGACGAAAACGGGCCCCGCTTTGATTGTTTGTCGCCTGACGCTGACCGCATCCGGCGTGGCGAAGCCGTTTGCCGAAGCGAGCGTCGCGCCCGTCAGCGTCTCAAGCTCCGCCTGCGGCGCAACGTCGGTGCCCGTCAGGTTAAGGTTTGTCTTCAAGGCCGCCTTCTGGTTGGTATTGACCATCTTGATATAAATCAGCTTACCGTCGCTCGAACGGCTCGACACGGCGTCCAGATAGGGGATGGCCTTTCCTTCGAGCGTCGTGTCAAAGGTCGGGCTTTCGACCCGAGTCGCAAGACGGCTTGTGCCCGAATGGTTGCTATAGAGGGCATTGGCCCAGAAGGTCGGCGTCACGAAGACGCCGTGGCGGCTCGCCTGTATAATGCCGCCGGGCCAACCGTTGACCATGTCCGAGACGGCGCTCATCCCGACGAGATCGCCCGCCCGCTCGAAGACGTTCATGAGCCGCGCCCCGTAGAGCGCCGACTCCATCGAATACTGTCGCGGCTGGGGAAGGTCGAGTCCCCACTCGTTGATGGCAAGCCTGATCGGTCTTCCGGGCGCAAGGTCGCCGATCAGTTGCGCGACCTCTTTATAGAAGCGTTCGTAGAAAAGGGGGCGCGCCATCAGATTGAGCGCGTCATTCTTCATCTCATTTCTTCCATAGTAATGATGAATCGCCAGGTAATCCATACGCGCGCCCGCGAGCCTGAGCACGGTGCGATTCCAGCTCATATCGTTGTCGCCGACCGCTATGAATTTGATGGTCGGATCGACGGCGCGCATCGCCTCATAGTAGCGATTGAAGTTGCGGCCGTAGGTCTCTGCGTCCGAATGGCCGCGCACCCAACTGCCCCAAATCTCGTTGCCGATCTCCCAATAGCGGACGTTGTAGGGCGCAGGATGACCGTTCGCGGCTCGCATCGCGCCATATCTGGAGGTGGGCGCTCCGTTGCAATATTCGACCCAGGCGGCGGCCTCTTCACTGGTCGCCCCGCGCCCCTCGACGTTGACTGTGATGGAGGGCTCGGCCCCTATGTTTCGGCAGAACTCGATAAACTCGTCCGTCCCGAAATCGCTCGGCTCACTCTCGTTCTTCCAGGAGAGATTGACCCAGGTGACGCGCTCGTCGCGTGGGCCCACACCCCACCACCAGTGATAATCCTGCGCGACATTGCCGCCGGGCCAACGCACAAAGGCCGGGCGCAATGCCTTTACCTTTTCGAGCACGTCGGCGCGCACGCCGCCCACAGCATTGCCCGGAAGCAGCGAGACCTGATCCAGCCAGAGGCGACCGCGACCGTCAAAGAGGATACTGAGGCGCGCGAGCGGATCGCTCCTTAGGGGCCGGAGAGTAAATTCGTACCGGCGCCAGTCGCCGCCCGTAATCGCAAGCTCGGCGGCGGCATAAATCTCGCCGCCAGTCCTGTCGGCTTCGAGCGCGACCGTTAAAGGCCCCTTATAGTCGAGCGTCTTTATCCATAGATAGCCGCGATACTCAAGCCCGCCCTGAACCGGAATGCGGCTCTGATAGAGTCCGTGGCGCGGGGTGACGCCGTCGCCCGCAACCACCTCCTGCGAGTGCTCCGTGATTTCCCTGGCGTCGCTTCCCCTTACGGGGTAAGAGATTTTCGCGTCCCAACTAAAGTTAAGAGCGTAGTCGTCATTGCGATCATCCGGGTAGCGTTCCCAGTAGCGCGAGAGCCCCGTGACGTTCGGCGCTTCCTCAAAGCTGCGATTGCGAATCAACTCGGCATGGAGCCCGCCCTTGATATTCTCGAACATAAACTCTGCGAACTGTCCATAGAGCAGCGGGCTGATCTCGCCTTCGACGCGGGCGGCATCAATCGTAATGGCGGCCGAAAGCGGTTGCACAGCGGCAGCGGGCCGCGCGGGCTGCGCGCAAAAGAGTATGATCGCCGCGCACAGCAACGGCAGCAGCAATAACAACGGCAGCCGCCAACCCGGCGCGTGCAGATGACGAGCAGCAACCGCCGAAGGTGACGAAGGCGCGCGACCCGGCCAGCCGCCTTGTTCAAGTCTGCTTATGAGGCTCGTCTGCTTCATCTACGGGGCCTTACCTCGATTCATCTGCGAACGCCGCCGCCACCGCCGCGACGCCGCAACGGGGCGCGCGTGATTGGCCCACGTCGTCTCGTCGTGGAGGGCGTCGCGCCTATAATCCACGGCCAGCCGTTGCGGTAAACCAGTCGATCCATCAACATGATTCGACGGTCGGAACGGTCGCCGCCGATGGTGCTTTCCAGAAAGCGCTTTCGCGAATCAATCGCGTGATAAAAAATCCAGTCCTGGCGCGCTCCGTCCGTAACGACGGAATTATGGCCGGGCGCGTTGAAGCGACGATTGCGCTCCAGGATGACGCTGTTCGTTCGGCCCGTCCCTTGGGCCAACGTCTCGAACGGGCCGGTCGCGCTTCTCGAACGGGCGACCATGACGCCGTAATGTGCCTTATCGCCGCAGCAGTTATCGCCCGAGTAAAAGAGGTAATAGTAGCCGCGACGCATGACGACCCATGCGCCTTCGACAAGGCGCTGGTAATTATTCGGGTCTTCATCCCTGACGGGAGCGACAAGCTCGCGAGCCTCACTGCCGGGCATAAAGCTCAAACGATCCGGCGCAAGCTCCTGAACGCGAATCGGCTGGAAGCCGGAGCCCCAGTACAAAAGGCGCTTGCCCGTGGCGGGGTCATCAAAGGCCATCGGGTCTATATTGACGAAGCTCTCGCCGCACTTCAAAGGCTGGCCCATGTCGGTGAAGGGGCCGCGCGGGCTCGCCGAGGTGGCGACGGCGAGGCACAGTCCTGTCAGCGTGTTCGGGTCGGCCGAAAAGTACATATAGTAGGTGCGACCCTTTCGGCTCACGTGCGGAGCCCAGAGCTTTTGCGTCTCGCTGGCCCAGGTGGGCTTCACAGGCAAAGCGTCGCCCAGATGCTTCCAGTGAATCAGATCGCGCGACCGTGCGACCTGTATATTAATCATCCGACCTTTGATGATCGTCTGCGTCGCATAGGCGTAGTACCATCCGTCGCCGCCCCGTATGACTGTCGGGTCTGGAAAGTCCGTGTCGAAGACCGGGTTCGCGTAAACGGATTCCGGCCGTGGCGGCGGCGGCTGTCCTGAAGGGCTGCCGCTGCTACTAGGGCGCGGGCCCGCTGGCTGTTGGCCGTATGCGTCCCGGGCCTGTATGGCAAGGAAAAAGAGCAGGCCGCCGACGAGCAGCAGCAGCGCCGGGAGTCGGCTATTGAGCACCCTCATTCGTTCCCATCCCTCTGGCTTCTGCGAGGAAGTGCGAGCCCTTAAAGGGCGAGGGCTTTTCCGTTTCCCCAACCCCATCAAAGATTTTTAGATAAGTGGCGACGATTGTAGAGCGCCGTCGCAAGCTGTTAGCGTCGCAGCGACAAACATCGCCGCCAGACCCTTATGTTCGCCGAGCAGAGCGCGTAAAAGATTGCTCTCTGTCGAGGCCGCGCGCGTGCGTCTCTTCTATTTCTTCTTCGGAACGACGACTCTGACCGACTCCCAGTTATTTACGGACGAGCCGTAACCGTAGAGCATGACGCGGAAACCTCGCGGCATGTTCTTGATACTCTTCTGGAGGCCGACCTCTCCGTTGAGCGCAAAGAAATAGTCATCGCCTTTGCGGGCGATACTCAAGGTCGGGTTGGCGGTCTTGGTTCCGAGGTTGCGATTATCGAGTCGTTCGCCCTTGCCCTCGACCACCGACCACGCCTCGAACCTTCCATCGCTCGTCAGAAGCCACTCGATGCGATTGCGCCCCGAGCCGTCAAAAAGGATGGTGAGAATCGCGTTTCCCTGCGGCGTGCCGGACTGTCCCGGCTCCGGCACTCCGGCTGCTACCTGTGCGATGGTCGCTTCGGCGATGAAGCGATCACCGACAAAGGTCGGCTTGCTGCGAACGCCCGTGCGCGAGCCGCCCATCCCGAACATACGAAGCTGCCCGCCGTCAACCTCGACCTTACCGCCGCCACCGCCCTCCATAGAGAAGCGCTCCCACTTCTCCTCGTTCAGGGCTTTGCCGTCAAACTCGTCTATCCATTCATCGACGGCCAAAGAGGCTTGCGGGCCGGGTTGCGGGGTGGGCGATTGCGTCGGCTGCTGTCCGTAAGCCGCAACGATTAATGCAAATAGGACTATAAAGACCGCGCGTGAAGCATTGAGCATCATCATCCCCCTTAATTCATTTAAAAGCGGACATTGGCGAGACGGCGAATCAACTCCTGACGATCATCCTGTGCTTGTTGCTGCTGATTCTCGTTCAACTGCTTGAATACCGCGAGCGCTTTCTGCGCCTCTTCCGTGCGTTTCAGTCGCATGTAAACTCGACCGAGCTGGTATTGCGCCTCGGCCATCGAAGGATTGGCGGCGACGAGGCGTTCGAGTTGGCTGGCGGCCTCGTTCAAGCGGTCTGTGCGCAGGTAGAGCTTCGCCAGCGTGAGACGCGCCGGAGGAAACGACGGGTCAAGCTCAAGAGCGCGCGTCAGGCGTGCCTCGGCGCGGGCTAAATCCGGCGAGGTCTGACGTAAGAGGGCATCGGCGGCGAGGTATTGAACGGCGGCGATTCGCTCGTCGGCCGCCGCCGCCCGCTCGTAGAGCGCGAGCGCCTCCGCGTATCGCCCCGTCTCGTCGTAGATCATGCCCAGATAAGCGAGCGCGGGAGCGAACTTCGGGTCTAGCTCGATGCTGCGCTCGAAGGCCGTCATCGCCTCGTCATGCTTATGGTTCGTGAAGAGCGCCACGCCCAAAGCGAAGTGTAGCTTTGACGAGCGAGGAAATTCATTCAAGGCTTCGCGCAGGCGAATGACGGCCGCCGCCGGAGCTTTCGTATCCACGAGCAGCATGGCGTAGCGAAAGCGATAAGCCTCGTTCTTAGGGGCGCGCTCAATCGCCAGTCGCATGGCCGGGATGGCATTCTCTATGTGACCCGAATCCTGGTAAACGCCCGCGAGCGCCGCGTAGATCGGAGCCTCGTCGAGGCCGCGCGCGATGGCTGCTTCGAGCGTGCGTCCGGCCGCTGCTATATCCTTGCGCGCCAGATAGGTCTGGGCCAGTAAGACTATAGCTTTCACGTTTGCAGGCTCCGCCGCGACCACAGCGCCAAGCTCCGTGGAAGCTTCATCGACCAGACCGGCCTCGAATAAGGCCGCCCCCAGCTCGGCACGCGATGAGGCGGAGGAAGCGGCAACACCGCTCGCCGCGTTCTGTACAAGCGCCGCGTAGTCTTTGAAGTAGGCGGCGGCGGCCGTCCGATCATTCAGACGCAGGGCGATGACGACGAGCGCCCGCGCAACTTCAACGTCGGGCTCGATGGCCCGCGCGCGCTCGAACAAATCGCGCGCGGCGCGTAAATTTTCGGGCGTATCGCGCGCAAATAGAATCTGCGCCAGATTGATGAGCGGGCCCGCCTGCTTCGGGTCAAGTTTGAGCGAAAGCTCGAACTGCTTTGCGGCCTGCTCCGCCCGCCCGAGCCTGAGCAGGATGGCCCCGTGATTGTTGCGCGCCGCGGGCGAAGTGGGCGCCGCGATGGCGGCGGCGGCAAATTGGCGCTCGGCTTCCGTGAGGTCTCCGGCGCGGTCTGCGAGCACGCCCAGGTAGGTATGGGCCAACTCGTTATTCGGATCAATCTCGCTTGCGCGCTCAAAGAGATTCTTCGCGCCCCGCTCGTCTCCCTTTTCGAGGACTGTTACGGCCTCATCGACGAGCGCGGCGGCTCTCTGGCGGTTCTCGTCCTGCTGGATGGAAAGCGAAAGGCGCGCTCCTCGGGCGGCCACCCCTTCGACATTCATCCACAGGGTTAAGGCGACGACCACCGTCATCAACATCAACGGGCGAAGCGAGTTGGAGGGCGAGCAGGTCATACGGGCGAATCGGCGCGCTTCGTGCGGCTCGTAGCGTCACATTAAAGACGAGCGGCGCGGGAAGAGTTGATCCAACTTTCCCCGCGCCGCCCATTCGTTAGCAGTCCGGGCTAGAAAATAATCTTAGCACCGACCTGCACAGTCCTGGGGCTATCGTTAATAACATTGGAGTTTCCGAAACCGCCTGAGCCAATGTTGTTATCCGGCATCGCGTAATAGTGGCGATTGAAGATATTGAAGAACTCTCCGCGTATCTCAAACACCACGGTCTCGGTCAGATGCGTCCTCTTCAACAGGCTGAAGTTTTCCGTGTAGAAGGGGAACGGTCGTATGTCATCGAACACGGGCGGCGCAGAGCCGAAGAATCGCAACGGGTCGGCGTAATAGGCCGCGTACTCCGGACTGCCGATGGGGAAAGGAGTCCGGTGATTGGGATCGGTCGGCGTCGGATCAGGGAACGTCGGCGGCGCTTCAAAGTTGGGCGGCGCTGTGAAAGCGGCCCCGTTGACGACCAGGAAGCGCGTCCCGCTCGGGTCGTTTCCGGTCGCAATCGGAGCACCCGTAAGGTTAGGCCGTAAGACCGCGCCACGGAAGCCCGAGAAACCAACCGTATTCAACCACCCGGAGTTGTTGGCCGAGACGACCACCAGCGGGACTCCCGACTGGTAGCGGTGAATGGCGCTGACCTGCCAGCCGCCGAGCAGCGTGTTGACTATGCCGCCCTGATCGAAGAACCGCTTACCCTTACCGAAGGGAAGCTCGATGATATAGTTGAAGACCAAAACGTGCGGTGTGCCGTTTGGCGAAACCGTCCGTATGCGATCATAAGGATTCGGCGGCGCATTGATGGGCGTACCGCCGTAGAGGTCTTCGGCCGCAGTCCCCGTCAGCCTGGAGAAGGTGTAGGAGAGGTCGAACTGCATGCCCTGCGTAAAGCGGCGACCGACCTTAATCTGCAAGGCGTTGTACCAGCTCTGCCCCTCGCTCTCCTGTATGTTATTGATTCTCCCGTACTGCGGGAAGGGACGCAGAGATTGTGCGACGGTTCCGTTGAAGCCCGGGAAGACCGCGCTGGGAGTGGCCGCGAGAGTGATTCCGACGCTCTGAGCATAGGCGCGGTCGGCTGGCGTTACGTCGGCGAGCGGCTTGGTCAGCAACGGATTTCCGAGTCGCAGAGACTCAAGCGGTGCGGCATTTACGCGGCCGATGTCCGAGCGCAGGCGTGTTCCCCTGTTGCCGATGTAGCCGACCGAGATGGCAAAGTTCTTCGGCAACTGGCGCTGCACATCCAGGCTCCACTGCTGGGTGCGACCGGCCTTGTAATCCTTGTTGATGTAAGAAATATCCTCAGCGCCGATGAACTGATTGTTCGGATCGACGGGAGGACGATCAGGATAGGTGCTCAGGAAGAAGTTCGCATCCGCTCCGAATTGCGGACGTGCGATAGTGGTGTTGTAGCCTTCCGTTCCCTCGCTGGACGACACATCGCCCGCGAACCCGAAGAGGATCGGCGCATAGTATATGCCGTAACCGCCGCGTACGACCGTCTTATCGTTGATCGAATAGGCGAACCCGACGCGTGGGCCGATATTGGAATAATCCGTCTTGACGAGCCCCTCATGCTCCGACCTGAGAGTGGCGTTCGGGTCGGCCGATACAAGCGCTCCGGGCCGTCCGACCACTGGATTTATAACGGTCGGGTCGAAACTACGGTAGCGTCCGTGCGACTCCGTGCGCGGATGATTTATCTCGTAACGCACGCCGACGTTCAGCGTCAGCTTCTGCGAGATTTTAATATCGTCCTGCACGAAGAAACCGTCGTAAAAGTAGCGCCAGCCGGGATCCATCGTCTTATTACTATTGAAAGACCATTCGGTGGCTCCCGTGATTAAGCTTGCGAGCGGCCAGCCCTGGTCGTTCGTATCCACGTTGGCCGTCTGGAGGTGGCGGAAGTTGAACCAGCCGCCGGGAGCGCGCAGTTCCACAGGGTTGAATTGCTGCCAGCGCACGTCGCCGCCGATCCTGAGCGTGTGGCGTCCGTTGACCCACGTAATGAAGTCCGAGAACTGCGTCAGATTGTCCGCGAAAGGCGAGTTGTTGACCCACGTTCCGCCGAACCCCTGAGCGGCGCGCGTGTCGCTCAGTTGATCGTAGCCCGGAAAGTCTATGGACGGTAAGGCTCCGCCGGTCACGGAATTTATCGGAAGACCGAGCGAGAACGGATCGCTGGCGTTACCCGTCACGCCGGGGCTCTGGTTGAAGGTCTCGTTGCGGCTAAAGCCTACGCTGAAGTGGTTGAGCAGCGACGGCGAGAGCGTCCAGTCATGCTGTATGCGGGCGATGTGCGCCGTGATGATCTGATCGGACGTGCCCCACGCCGTCAGCGGCCTCGGGTAGCGCGGGAACCGAGCCCCTATGCTCCCGATGGTGCTGCTCTGGCGATTCGAGTAGCTGACCGAGAGACGCTGCGCCTGCGTCAGCGCGTGATCGATCTTGAACACGTAATTGTCCATGATCGTCGGCACGGAGGACGTGGCTAGATAGTTATTAAATACGCCTGCCCGCGTTGGCGCGGGGAAAAGCTGCATGAGACGCTGCCCGACGGGGTCTTGCGACGCCAACGGGATAATATTTCCGGCAAACGGCGTGCGGTGTCCAGGCGTGCCGCTGCGCGGGTCGTAGACCTGTACGCCGTGCCCAAACTGCCGCAGCACGTCCGGGTCTGTGAACAGCTCTCCGAAGTCGCCGTTGCGCATCCTCATAGTGGGCACTGTGATGAAGGTGCTCTCCGTCTGGCTGAAACGATAGCCCTCGTAGTTGAAGAAGAAGAAGGTGCGATCCTTCAGACTGATGAGCGAGGGCCCGCCCTCGGAGAATCGCGGCAGGTAGACGGGGCCTCCGATGTTGAAGCCGAAGTCGTGCTGGCGATCTATCAGCCTCGGCTCGCCGCGCGAGTTCCTGAATAACGTGTTGGCGTTGAGCGCGTTGTTGCGATGCAGCTCGTAGAGTTCGCCGTGAAAGTCGTTTGAGCCGGACTTGATCGTAAAGTTGACGATGCCGCCCGTCGAGTTGCCGAACTCGGCCGAGTAGGTGCTCGTGCTGAGCGTAAATTCCTGAAAGGCGTTCGGCCCCGGAGCGACTTCCGTAAAGAAGGTTCCGCTCTGGGCGCGTCGCGTCGAGCCGCCGTCAACCAGGATTTCCGTGCCCAGCGCCTGACCGCCGCTGACCCTGAAGCGGTTGGCGCTCGTGCCGCCCTCCTGCCCGCCGATTCTTCCCGAAGACGAGACGTTGCTATCCAGAAAGATGAATGAGAGCGGCGTGCGTCCGGCGCTCTCGACGCTGACCTGGAGCGGCAGTTCTCTGACCTGTCGCTCGGTGACGTTGGTTTGCCGCACGGGGCTGTCGGCTTGAATGACCGGAGTGGAATCGCTCGATACCGTGACGACATCCGTCACGACGCCGATCTCAAGCGTCACGTCGACGGTTCGCGTCACCTGCACGGCGACCTGCACGTTTTCGACGGTCGCGGATTTGAAACCCTGCGCCTCGACCGTAACCCTGTAAGGATCAGCCTTCAGTTGAGGTAAGGTGTAGCTGCCCTGATCGCTGGTAGTAGTCTCGCGCACCTCGTTTGTAGTGAGGTTGGTGGCGGTCACTTTGGCATTGCCGACGAGAGCCCCGCTCGGATCGGTGACGGTGCCGGTGATATTGCCCCGGTCGCTCTGAGCAAAAGCAGGCGACGCCCACACGAATGTGAGCGCCAGGAGCGCGAGCGCGATAAGCTTGTGATTCATTACCCCTCCTGAAAACTCGACTGCGGTCGAAAATGGTAGACTGGAAGACGACGTGCCCGGCAAAACAGGCGTCAGTTTTTCAGTGTCCCGAAGGAAAGCGTTGCCCGATATTACGCCCGGCGAATTTTAGGAGCCGCCGGGGCGGCGACAGACTTTGCCGCCTCATCCCAGACCATCGACTGGAATTAGAGCCCATCTATACTTTGCAAGAGAACGCGGCCTGGGGAGCGCTTAAGCGCTTACGTAACCGTTTAACTAGATGGGCTGGCTTATAGCAGGACTGTCAGTGCCTTGTCAATATCTTTTTCCGGGGCGGGGGCAGAAAAGCGCTCGATTTCGGCCCCGAACAGCCTCATGGTTTCGGGCCCGCAGCCCGGCCAAGGGCGGCGAGGGCCGCCCTTCTTCCTATTTCGGCGGATCGACGAGCCTGAAACGGATCGTCTCCTCTTTCTGCTTCTCGCCGCGCAGCTTATCGGCGGTCGCAAACATGGCCTGGGCCAGCGCCTTCTCACCGAGGCGCGCATAAACGAGTCCCAACTGGTAGGGAGCCGTCGCATCCTTCGGGTTAAGCTCGACGGCGCGTTCCAGCTCGACCCGCGCCGCCTGGTAATTCTTCTGCCTGGCATAGACTATGCCGAGCGCCGTACGGGCGGCCGAATGGCTCGGCTCGGCCTTGAGCGCGCGTTGCAGCCACACGGCGGCCTGTGCGGCGTCGCCTTCATTATGCGCGATCATCCCCAGATAGTATTCCGCATCCGCATAGGGCGTGAGGGCGACGCTGCGTTCCAGGGCGGCGCGCGCCTGTGGGTATTGTTTGAGGCTGTAGAGCGCCGCGCCGCGCACGTAGTAGCCGCGACTGTCGTCGGGCCGCAATTCGATGAAGCGGTTCAGGAGCTGGACGGCCTCAGCCGCCTCGCCGTTTTGGAGTCGCGCAATCGCCAGCGCATACAGGTAGCCGGGCTCGTCCGGGCTCATGCGATGCAGCCGCTCAAGGACAGGCAGCGCGTCAAACACCAGATTCAGGTTCAGGGCCGTCCAGCCGAAGTCATATAGAACCTGTGGCGAGTCGGGCGCAAGCTTGCGAGCGCGAATCAGGTGGGCCAGCGCCTTCTCAAGCTCGCCCGTGGCGCGCGCCACACGCGCAAGAGCGCGCAGTGTATCCACGTCGTCGGGCTTCAAAGCGAGCGCCGCAGTGTAATACTCCTCGGCGCGGCGCAAATCTCCCTTCTGATAATAGCTCGTCCCCAGATCGTAGAGCAGCGGGAAAGAATCTGGCGTCTGCCCTCTGGCGGCTTCGAGCAGCTCTATCGCCTGATCTATCAGCCCGTGCTCGGCGAAAGAGGTCGCGAGCGCGGCCGTCGCCTCGGCTGAGAGAGTGCCCGCCTGCTTTAGCGAAGCGACGACCCGCTGCGCCTCCTCCTTACGACCCAGGCCCAGATAACATTCGACGACGAGTGAAAGATGCTCCACGCTCAGGAGAGGGCGCGGTATCTTTCCCAGAAGTTCGAGCGCGCGTCCGTAATCGCGCCGCTGCTTCGCATAGATTTCCGCCAGATTATAATTAACGTCCGGATTGTCGGGCGCGAGCCTGCTCGCTTCCGTAAAGGCCCAGAGCGCTCTCTCCGTGTTTCGGCTCCCCACGTAGAGGCGACCGAGGTTCACGTAAGCGCCGAGCAGAGTCGGCGCGGCCTCTATGGCGCGCGTGAACAGCCGCTCAGCCTCGTCCATGCGCTGCTGCTCGGCGCGGATGACGCCCAGCAGATTGAGCGCGTTGGGTTCGCGCGGCTCCGCGCGCAGTATCCCATTAAGCTCGGCCTCGGCAGGCGCAAGCTTCCCTTCGCGTATCAGCTCTGCCGCGCGTTCCAGGCGCTCATAGCTCTCAGAATCCTGCGCGGCGCAGGGAGCAACGGCGTGCGAATAAGCGACCGTAAGAGAGAGAAGAGTCAACAGCGACCTGTATATTTTCAGCCTCCCGCGATAGGTTTTCGCGTCCCGGCCGTTGACCCGAAATGACAGGCCCGCGATCAGGCGCGCCGCCTGACCGCACCGGCTCACGCTCTTTAATGTTCCGGCTCGTATCATCCCTATAAATCTCGTCATGGCTTTAAAAAGAGGAGCGCTCCCCCTTTGAGCAGTGCCGCGAGAGACAGATTACAGGCGGCGCTTTAGCATGCAGGCGGGCCCTTCTTCCCTGCCTTTCCGGGGGTCGCAAAGACTGATTATACAATCGCTATGCTAAACTGGCGCGGCCGGGCCGTGATTTATGATCGCAGCACTCTTTTTGAAGTCCGGGGCGCAAAACGAGTCCGTGCGCGCACGTGCGCGTCGAGTTCAGGATGTTATCATCCGGTCTCCAACTTTAAAATTCAAACGCTTCTGCTAAATTCCCTGTATCGAACCCGAGACCGTTCGCTCGATCAGCAGAGATTGCTCCGAGCCGTTTTGGAAAGGTAAATTTTGGTGAAGTCCGGAAAGCCGTCCCTCTTATCATTCATCGCGTTGAGCCTCCTTCTGGGGTTGCACTCTCAGGTCGGCCTCGCGCTCGACCGAAGCAGCGGCGGCCCCGTTGTTTTTGAAGAGATACCGGCCAGCGCGAGCCGTATAACATGGGTTCACAACAATGCCAGATCAAAGGAGCGATACCTGCCGGAGACGGTCGGCGCGGGCTGCGCTTTTTTTGATTATGACAACGACGGGTGGATGGACATCTATCTGGTCAATAGCGGGGGGTCGGATTTTTACACGCCGCTCGTGCCTCTCAAGAATGCGCTCTATCGCAATAACCGCGACGGCACTTTCCGGGAGGTCACGGATCAGGCGGGGGTCGCTGGCGGGGGATTCGGAATGGGAGTGGCCGCGGGCGATTATGACGGCGACGGCAGACAGGATTTATACGTCACCAACTACGGGCGCAATAATCTCTATCATAACAATGGCGACGGGACGTTTACGGACGTGGCGTCGAAGGCGGGCGTAACGGCCGAAGGATGGTCTACGTGCGCCGTATGGTTCGACTACGACTCGGACGGGCGACTCGATCTGTTTGTCTCCAGCTTCGTTTTTTATAACAAGTCGCAGAACATATACTGCGGCGATAATCTACAGAAGCAGCGATACTACTGCATACCGCGCGTCTTCAAGCCCACGCCGAGCCGTCTTTTTCATAACAACGGAAACGGCACCTTCACGGACGCGAGCCGCGAGTCCGGAATCGCAGCCTCTCCCGGCAAGTCTTTCGGGGCGGTGGCGACCGATGTCAATAACGACGGCTTGATGGATCTGTTCGTCGCCAACGATACGGTCGCCAATTTCCTCTTCATTAATAAGGGCGCGGGAAAGTTCGCCGAGAGTGGCTTGCTCGCCGGGGTCGCTTACGGCGAAGCGGGCAATGCGCGCTCCGGGATGGGCGTGGACGCCGCCGACTACGACTCGGACGGATGGCAAGACCTCTTCGTAGCCAACATAGATCAGGAGCTGTTCAGCCTTTACAGGAACGAGCGAGACCTGACCTTTACGGACGAGCCGGGAGAGATCGCCCCGGCGACGCGGCTGCTGAGCGGCTGGGGGCTCAAGTTCTTCGATTATGACAACGACGGTGATCCGGACTTGTTGCTCTCCAACGGCCACCCTGACGATATGATCGAGGCGCAAGTCTCGCGCGTAAAGTACAGAGAGCCGCTGCTCATGTTCGAGAACACGGGACGCGCTTTCAAGAACGTGAGCGCGCAATCGGGCGCAGTTTTCAGCAGGGATTTTCCGGCGCGCGGAATGGCGGTCGGCGACGCCGACAACGACGGCGATCTGGACGTGCTCATCTCAAACAATGGCGAGCCGCCGCTTTTGCTTCGCAACAAGGGCGGCAATCTGAATAACTGGCTGGGAGTCGAGCTGATCGCCACGAAGAGTCCCGCTCCGGCAGTTGGCGCAGTCATCACATGGCAGGCGGGCGGCGTCAAGCGAAGCCGCTTGAAGACGGGCGGCGGCAGTTACCTTGCCTCGCACGACCCGCGCGAGATTCTGGGCATCGGTCGCGCCGCTGCGGTTGAGAGCGTGGAGATTCGATGGCCGAGCGGCAAAATCGACAGGCTCACGAATCCGCCCGTCAACACCTATATCAAAGTGGTCGAAGGCGAAGGCGTCGAGAGGGATAGAACCTCTGGCCGGAAGTGACGAAGCAGGGCGATCCGCCTTTATGTAGAGCGTCCTGCTACGGGTCATCAGCGCTCGTGCGAACCGTACCGGCGTGGCCACATCCTCTGTAGCCTGCAACGGTGATCGTCTCCGCTCCGG
Source organism: Pyrinomonadaceae bacterium (assembly GCA_035940775.1). GTDB lineage: Bacteria > Acidobacteriota > Blastocatellia > Pyrinomonadales > Pyrinomonadaceae > DASQYE01. The sequence continues at coordinate 83,234 of DASZEN010000008.1, forward strand.
TTGCTCTAATAAAACGATGTGATGCTGAAGGAATCGAATCTGGCGATAGCTTCCTTAGCGCCGCCCGCCGTCAACGCTATGCGAACGGCTTCCAGGTGGCTGCCGTTCACCTGCTCGCCTACGTCCTTCCAGTCGCGCCCGTCAGAGCTGACGGCGAAACGAAAAAAGTAACCGTCGCTCGCCGTCAGACGAAGATGAATGGTCGGCGAGGCGGGCGCATTGGCGCTGGCGACCGTTTTCTGCTCCTTCCCTTCGCGCAGCCACACGGTGACCTTTCCATCGCCGACGGCGATTCCGAGCGCGTCGCGGTTACCCTGGTAAGCAGCCAGCCCGGCGCGCGCCCCTCGCTTCATCGCGCGCGTGTCGATGACGACGGTCGCGGTGTACTTGCCGGACTTGGTGGGCCGGGCCACGACCGCGCCTGCGATGTCAGAAGCGTGCTCGCCCTTCGGAGCCAGCAGAAGATGACCGCCGCCCTCTGTCTCGATTCTCATCACGGGTTCATTGTCCTGCGGCCACTGCCAGCCGCCATCCAATTGAAGCGAGTTAAAATCGTCCTTGAATTCATCCAGGATAAGGCTTAGAGCATCGCCGGTCGGGCCCGAGCGTGGGCGGTTCGGCCCCTTGCCGTTATTGATGGTGGGCCAACCCGCCGCCGCCGCGCCCCATTCCACCTCATCGAGTAAAGCCTCGCGCCCGACCTGCGCGAAATCTTCCGACTTCTTATAAGAGTGATAGAGAAGGAAGCTGCGGCCCTGCGCGTCCTCTACGATGCTGCCGTGGCCCGGACACTGCCAGCTCTCGTTAGCGGCCAGGATCGGATTCGCAGGGTTCTTCTCCCAGGGCCCAAGCAGTTTGCGCGAGCGCGCCACGCCCAGCGCGTAATTACAACTGCGACCGCAACAGGCGTTGCCCGAATAGAAGAGGTAGAACCAGCCGTCGCGGCGCACGACGAAAGGCCCCTCGACGACGCCTCCCTCCCACGCAACGTCATTGCGCACCAGCTCCTTCTTATCGCCTAAGAGTTTTGTGCCGTCGTCCGCCAACCTTTGCGCCCAGATGCGCGTCGGCTGGTTGCGGCTGTTGCCGTCCTCTTTCCAGATCAGGTAGAACCGGCCATCCTCGTCCCGCGCCGTCGCAGCGTCTATAGAGCCTATGCTCTGGCAGACGAGCGGGCCGCGATCCGTGTAAGGCCCGTCGGCCTGCGGGGCGGTCGCCACGGCGACGCAGAGCGGGCCGCCCTTTTTGCGCGCCGTGTAAAAGACGAAGAAGCGGCCACGATCTTCGACGATCTCCGGGGCCCAGAAGTTACGTTCAGTCCATGACGGCCGCTGGCGGAAAACAGCGCCCGCCACTTTCCAGTTGACCATATCGCGCGAGTGTAGAATCGGAAACAGCGGAGCCCACTCGCCCGAAGTGGTCGTCGCCCAGTAATCCGACCCGACGCGAATCACGGACGGGTCTGGAAAATCGCCCGCGATCACGGGATTCGCATAAGCGGCTAGCTGTTGCTGCTGCGGCTGCTCCTGCGCCGTGACGCTCGACGCGGCACAGGCGGCCAATAATAATGAAGCGATGACGGCCTGGGCCAATCGTCGTGCTGCTGCTGAGCGCTCTCTTTTCTTCATAGCTGTAGCTTCAAGTGTTGCCCGCGACGGCATTTCAAACAGGGACGAGCCCTTCCGACCCTGTTTTGCTTTTCGGGCCGCGAGAAAGAGCCTTGAGAAGCTTTGCGACCCTCGCGGCCGTTTTCAGTGATTGTCTGTGACTTCCCGCTGCTCGAACAATTCGATCCTGTTGCCGAACGGGTCGAAGAAAGAGAAGCGTTCAACTCCGGGGATGCTAATCTCTTCTCTAAGCTCGACCCCGTGTTCCGACAAATAGTTTCTGATGCCCTCTAAATCTTCGACCTCGAATGCCGGATGCCGCTTAGACCGCTTCTTCTGCGCCTCCTCGATTCCGATGTGCAATTGGATGTCGGCGACCTCGTACCACATCCCGCCGCCGGGCTTCAGCGCGTCCGGCTTCTCTATCTCTCTGAGGCCGAGCACGCCGCCGTAAAACTCTCGGGCTCTCTCTTCCTCGCCGAAGGGAATGCAAAGCTGTAGGTGTCCGAGCCGCTTGATCGCGATTTTCATGCCGTTATTTTGCGTAAAGGTAGAAGGAACGTCCGGCTTTATTCCCGAGCCGGACGGCGCGCCGCATCAAACTCGCATAAGTGTTCTATAAAATCAAGAACGAATAAGTGAAGAGCGCACGCCCGATAAGCGAAGGGCATAGGATGGCGCGCGGCGAAGGGGGCTCGACCTTGCCCTCGATTTTGCTCTTATTGTAGGATGGCCGTCCTAATTGTCGCCGTTTGGAACCGGTGCTATGAAGATTAAGCGTCTCGTTGTCGTCGCACTTTGCGTCGCAGGTTTTTTGGTCTGCGGGGCCGCGTCCTCCGCACAGGAAACGGGGCCATTGGGCTCTCCGGGCATAGTCTCTCAAAGGACGAGCGCGCCCGCCGACTCTCGCTTCGAGATTATTCAGGCCCAGTCGAATATCAGAACCACGCTGAAGCTCGACAAGTTCACGGGAACCGTTTACGAGCTGGTGAGAAATAAGGATCTGGTCAAGGCGAAGGACGAGGAATATGTCTGGGCGGTGACAAAACGGCTTGCCCACCAGCAGGATAAAATCGATTCCCCCGACCGGGTCAATTACCAGATCGTCACGTCTGCGATAGGCGTCCGCTATTATACTTTCCTCCTCAACCTCAACACCGGAGCGAGCTGGAAGCTATCGGCAGACCCCGATAAGGAACAGTCTTACTGGTACCCCGTCAAGACACAGTAGCGGAAGGCTTTCGCAGTCTCCGGGCCGGTCAGGGTCGCGGCGAGCCGAGGGCCCTGAGAACGGTCGGGAATTGAAATCCTGAGCCCCATTCCGGCCCGTCCCGTAGAGTTCTCCGTGGCCTGTAAAATTCCTTGTCACCCGCTCCGGCTTGTGCTAATGTGCGCGCCATACTTTCTTGGCGGGATTTGTCCTGCTCCGAAGAGCCTTACCTGAAAGATCCAACATCAAGGGCGTTTGACAGAGCGGCCCGTAACCGCGCCTTTTCGTTGAAGCCGCTATCAAAATAATAGTTCTATCCGCTCAGGGCACATTTGATCGGAACTTTGCATGCAGACACTGAAACGCCGCGTCTTCTGCGCCGAAGACCACGACGATACGCGACAACTGCTCAGCCTCCTGCTCGGGCAATCTGATTACGAAGTCGAGGCCGCAGCAACCGTCGCCGAGGGCTTGCGCCTGGCGCGTCGCAAGAGCTTCGACCTGTATCTGTTGAGCGGCAGATTCCCGGACGGAACTGGGATCGAGATGTGCCGCCATATTCGCCAGTTCGATAAATCTACTCCCATACTTTTTTATTCGGCTGCGGCCCATGAATCCGACCGCGAGCGCGGCATCAACGCCGGAGCCCAGGCTTATATAGCCAAGCCCGGAGATATTTTCGAGCTGGTTAATACCGTCACGCAATTGATAAATCAATCGAAGTCGGGCGCCGCCCCTGGCGGGCGCGCGAATTAACGGGAGCGGTACGGAAAACCCAAGCGCCGTCTGCCGGAGCCTCGGCTGCCGACTTCGACTGTCGCTTTTTCACGTGAGGCTTCTCCGGGGTTCGTTCAACGGAAAGGCTCATCGTCAGATTTTCAACCATCAAACACACGGAGGCGCAGAATAATGAACATCTTAGCAATACTGGCTCTACTCTGTCTTTTAGGCAGTATTGTCTGCTGGATCATCGTGCTTATCAAAATGTTCCAGAATGGCGGGGCTCTTCAGGGCATCCTCGGCTTCATTTGCCAGCTCTGGGCATTCATCTGGGGATGGATGAACTCGGGCCGGTTAGGTTTCAGGAACATCATGTACATCTGGACTGCCCTGATTATCCTCTATGCCATCCTTATCATGGCCGCCGGAGGCATGGGAGCGATGCCGGGCATGCCGCCAGCGGCAAATGCGCCCTAGTTTCGGAAAACCGAAGCCGAGGCGTGGGCGCGATGCCATAGGGCATTGGGCCCCGAGTTAGAGAAACCGGACGCGAGCGACCGGGCGCGAGAGAAGAGCTTACCGACGAGAATGCGTGTAGGCGAGGCTCGGCGCTTCGGTCGCTCGACGTTTGAGTGGGAAACGCTCGTCAGTGTGAAAGGAGAGCCGAAGATGTTCAAAGAGTTCAGGGAGTTCATCGCGCGCGGTAACGTCGTAGACCTCGCCGTGGCGGTGGTCATCGGCGCGGCCTTCGGAAAGATCGTGACGACGCTGGTGGACGGCGTGATTATGCCGCCCATCGGATTGCTGACAGGCCGCGTGAATTTCACAGACAAGTTTTACGACCTGTCCGGCGGCGGTTATAGATCGCTGGCCGAGGCGAAGGCGGCGGGCGCTCCCGCTATCGCCTACGGTGCGCTCACGAACGACCTCATCACCTTCCTCATCATCGCCTTTGTAGTCTTTCTGATCGTTCGCGCCGTCAACCGCCTCAAGAGCAAACAGGCCACCGACAGCGGGCCCACCACACGCGACTGTCCCTACTGCCTCTCGACCATCCCCCTCAAGGCCACGCGCTGCGCCCAGTGCTGCGCAGAACTGCAAGGAGCATAACGAAGGGCGGAGAGCGAGCAGGGATGAAGGGCGGAGGGATGAATGATTGAGTGAATTGTAGATTGATGCTTTCACTCAACCCCTTTCATCCCTCATCGCTCTCCGCCCTTCGTTCCGCCCTCCGCCCTTCGTTGTTGGCATCCTAATTGCCGGTAAGTAGGGGAAGAGCCGAGGCACGTATTAATAACGTGCATTACTGAGAATTGGGGCCGAACAGATTGAGGGAGGATGGACGCAATATGGACGCATTTGAACTGTTGAAGCAAGACCACGAGAAAGTCTCCGGCATCTTTGAAAAATTAGAGCCGACCACGGAGCGCGGGGTCAAGACGCGCGAGGATTTGTTCGCGCAGCTCAAACAGGAGCTTGATATTCACGCGCGCATCGAGGAAGAGATATTCTATCCGGCCATCAAAGAGGCCGAGGAAACCCATGACATTACGCTCGAAGCATTCGAGGAGCACGCTGTGGTCAAACAGCTTCTATCGGAGCTGGATGAGCTGTCCAAATCGGACGAGACCTGGGGCGCAAAACTCAAGGTTCTGAAAGAGAACGTCGAGCATCACGTCGAGGAGGAAGAGGGCGAGATGTTCCCGAGCGCGCGTAAAGTTCTAAGCTCGGAGCAGATAGAGCAGTTGGGCGCGCGTATGGAGGCGGCCAAGTTGGAGCAGAAAAAGGCTGCGTCGGCCCGCTAAAAGCGGTTCGACCCGGAACCAGAGCCGAAGGGCGTCGTGCAGTAGTCGCGTCTAATTGACGCGCGACTGTGCGACGCCTTATTCTTTTATAGTTAAAGAAGGCATCTAAGTTGTTGCCCGGTGAAGCCCATAATTTTTTCCGCAGCCCGGTCGAAAGGCCCCCAGACGATAATGCGCGAATGCCCACGGTGCGAACGTTGTTACAATGACGAAGTGCTCGTCTGCCCCGAAGAGGGCAACAATACGAAGCACACGCTGCCGGGCGCGACGCTCCTCTCGGGTCGGTATCTACTGGAAAAGCGGATCGGGCGCGGCGCGATGGGCCAGGTCTACCTGGCGCGCGACGAGAATCTTGTGACGCGCCGCGTCGCCGTCAAGACCGTCAGGCCCGATATACTCTCGGACGAGGATATGCAGGAGGGCGAGGCCATCGCGCGCTTCGAGCGCGAGGCCAGAACGGCCGCCTCCATACGCCACCCGAACGTCGTCGATGTCACGGATTTCGGCAAGACGCAGGAGGGCATCTTCTATCTCGTCATGGAATACGTCCAGGGCGAGACCATGCATCACCTGCTCAGGCGCGAGGGGACGCTGAGCGTTCAACGCACGCTCGCGCTCCTGCGACAGATCGCCGCCGGGGTCGAGGCGGCCCACGACGAGGGCATCCTTCACCGCGATTTGAAGCCCGCCAATATCTTCATCATGCAGAAGCGTAAGAAGAGCGGCAGCATGTCTGCGGGCGGCGACGGCTTTGTGAAGGTCGGCGACTTCGGGTTGGCGAAGATCGTCACGGAGGCGGCCGCCGAGGCCATCTCGGCGAGCGGCCCGGCCTCGCGCGGCATCATCGGCACGCCCGAATACATGGCCCCCGAACAGATGCAGCCCGGCTTGAAGCTCGACGCGCGCGCCGATGTCTACGCGCTCGGGACTATCGCTTATCACATGCTGGGCGGACGCCCGCCCTTCACAGGCGATCTGACGCAACTCATCACGCAGAAGCTCATGGACGCGCCCGCGCCGCTGAGCAATCTGCGCTCGGACATCTCTGCCGAGGTGCAGCGCGCCGTGATGCACGCGCTTGAGAGAGACCCGGCGGCGAGGCCCGCGACCGTCGCCGACTGGCTCGAAGAGTTTGAAGCGGCCGTCGGCGAAGAGTCGGACGACGAAGACGCTGGCGACTCGCGCGTTGTGGTGCTCGCTCCGACGGGCGCGGAGGTCTACGTAGACGACGAGCGGCACGGCAGCGTCGGCCGCTCCGGTCGGCTCATTCTCTCCTCGATTGCTCCGGGACGCCACGTGCTGCGCGTCTCGCAGACGGGCAATGCGGACGACGAGCGCGTGATCGAGATTCGCCCCGATTCGAGCGAGCAGATCATACAGGCGAACCTGCGCGCCATAGGCAGCCACGGCAGCAACCCCATCTCGCCGTCGCGCGGCGGCAGCCTGGGCGAAGCGAGCCACATCGGCGGCAGCGTTCCGGGCGTCGTCGTGTGCGCTCAATGTTCGGCACGCTTTGCAGCCGGAGTCAGGTTCTGCGGGCGGTGCGGCGGGACGGTCTTTTATTCGGTTGACGGCGCTCAGCACAATGCCGGAAGCATGGGCGGGCAGGTGGCCGGAAGCGGTGTCGGCTCAGGGGTTTATCCGCTGACCCCTGTACGCTGCCCGCGCTGCGGCGTCGCGTACCCGGCCGGAACAAGATTCTGCGGTCGCTGCGGCACGACTATTCAGGGTGCTGCACCCGCAACGAACGTGCCGCCCGCGCCGCCTCCAGTCGCCGCTCCGGTGCGCGCTCCCGAGGCGATCTGCTCGATGTGCAGCACGAGTTATCCTTCGGGGACGAAATTCTGCGGACGGTGCGGCAGCTACATCAAGGCTTGAGTCCATCCCTGCATCCCGTATAATGCCACTGGCAAACCCCGCGCCCCATACGCGCGCTCCCGGCCCCGTTTGAAGCCAGGTCGTTTGGCTTGCGGCCCAAAGTGAGAGCGAGTGCGTGTTGAAGACTCTGCGCCGCCGAATAAATGAAGACTGCGCCGCCGAAAAAAATTTAGCCGCCGCCTTTAAGTAAAGAGACAAGAGAGCCTACAGATGAAACGATGCCCAACTTGCAGCCGCACCTATACGGACGACGCCCTCAGCTTCTGCCTGGACGACGGCGCGCCGCTGTTGAGCGTCGGCGGCGGTGATGCGCCTTCGTCCTTCGACCCGAACGCGACGCTCGCTTATCCAGCGCCGCGCGAGACGACGCCGCCGACAGAGGTCTATCCCCCGCGCGTGCCGCCGCCGCCGCAAAGTCAGGCTCCGCCGCCGCCGCGCCAGCAGCCCAACTGGTCGCCCGGCCCCGGCCAGCAGCAGCAGCAGCACCAGACGCCTTACCCGCCGCTGACGGCGCGTAAAAAATCGAGCGCGCTGCCGTGGATACTGGGCGGCGCGGCGCTGCTTCTCGTGCTCGGCATCGGTTTCGTCGTGCTCGTCGCCATTCTCGCCAGCATCGGCGCTAACTCGAATACGAGCCGCGCCAACTCAAACACCGGCAGATCGACCTCGAACACCACGCGTTCTTCGACCACGAGCAATACGAGCACGGGCCCAACGGGTTCGACGCTCGTCGTGCGCGATGATTTCACGACCGAGAAATGGCCCACGGGCGGGACTGCTTACGACAGCCGCTACGAAGACGGCGAGTATCACATGCATTCAAGCTCCGGGAACTACGTGGTCATGCTCTCGCCCGACCGGAGCGAGTATGAGACCAGGGATAGAACCATACGGGTGACGACGCGCAGCGTTGACGGGACGGCCTCAAGCTACGGCTACGGCCTCGTCGTGCATGGCGCGATGAAGTCGGGCGAGCCGGTCGGCTATGGCTTTCTGGTCTACACGGGAAACGATCCGTCCTACTCGATCATCCATTTGACGGGCGATCAGGACAAGACGCTCGTCAAGTGGACTAGCTCTTCGATAGTACGCAGCGGCACGAACTCGAATCAGATAGAGGTGCGCGTCAAGGGCGACCAGCTCTCCTATTATGTCAACGGCCAGTATGTGACGAGCATCACGGATTCGGCCGGTTACGGCGACGGGCGCGTTGGCTTCTTCGCCAGCAACGACAACCCGGTGGCCTTCGACGACCTGGAGATTTACAAGTAGAGACGTGGCGCGCGCGCGCGGGGGGCGTCCGCGCCTGGGCCGCGCTTAAGAAATAAAGATGCGAGTTAACCTACGAGTGCTGTCGGGGCCGCATGCGGGACGCACTTTCACTTTCGATCAACACAATACCTTTCTGATCGGCCGCAGCGAGACGGCCCATCTCTGCCTGCCCGAAGATAGATTCTTCTCGCGCAACCACTGCATACTTGAGATCGCTCCGCCGCGCTGCTACCTGCGCGACCTGGGCTCGACCAACGGCACCTACGTCAACGGCCAGAAAGTTCAGGAGGCTTTCCTCAACAGCGGCGACCAGATTCAGGGCGGGCAGACGGTCCTGGCCGTCGAGGTCAGCGCAGACCAGACGGTTCACGGCTACGACGGCGCGCATCATGCCGCGCCGACGGCGCTCGCGCAAACCCAGCCCTCCGTTGTGATGGTCGAATGTCTCAATTGCGGCAGGCGAGACCATGCCGAGGCATCATCGCCCGACGAGCGCCTGACCTATCTGTGCGAGGACTGCCGCATCGAATTGAAACGCCAGCCGCAGCAGGTTCCCGGCTACGAGACGATCAAGATACTGGGGCGCGGCGGGATGGGCTGCGTGATGCTCGCGCGCCAGCAACAGAACGGCAAACTGGTCGCCATCAAGACGATGTTGCCGGAGGTCGCCGTCAGCGATCAGGCGCTGCGCCGCTTCATGCGCGAGATAGATGTCGCCGCCACCTTGCAGCACCCGAACATCGTCCGCTTTATAGATCGCGGCACAAACAGCGGAGTGGTCTACCTCGTGACGGAGTTCGTCGAAGGCTCCGATGCCGCCAAGCTCGCAGACCTGCGCGGCGGGCGTCTTCCCTACCAAGAGGCGGCCGCGATCATTTCGCAGGCGCTCGACGCGCTCGCCTACGCCCACGCGCAGGGCTATATCCACCGCGACATTAAGGATCAGAACATACTGGTGAGCGGCAGTTGGCCCAACTACACGGCCAAGCTGACGGATTTCGGGCTCGCCAAGAGTTTTACGCAGTCGGGCATGAGCGGCATTACGATGGCGGGCGACATGGCCGGGACATTCGCCTACATGCCGCCCGAACAGATCAGGGATTTTCGCGACGTGCGCCCGGCCGCCGACATCTACGCGATGGGCATGACCGCTTACAGCCTCGTCACGGGCGCGCTCGCGCTTGACATCTCTCCGAAGGCCAACGTCGCCGAGACCGTCAAAGCCATCTTCGATAAACCCATCATCCCCATCAATCGCCGGACGCAGGACGTGCCGCCCGCGTTCGCCGCCGCCATCGAGCGCGCGCTGGCCAAAGACGCCCTTCAACGCTGGCCCACGGCCGAATCCATGCGCAAGGCGCTGATGTCGGCGCTGTAGACTTTTTCCGGCCTTGACAGCGCCGAAGCTAAGCGGTTAAATTTTTTCTCACACGGGCCGATAGCTCAGTTGGTAGAGCAGCTGGCTCTTAACCAGCGGGTCGCAGGTTCGAGCCCTGCTCGGCTCATCCTTCTTCTGCTTGAAACGGGCGCAACCCGTGTGCGCCCGTTTCCGCTTTCATCACCGTTTACGCTTTCATCACGCCCCTCGTGAGGCCGCATCGCCTCCCCTTCGCTACGCTACGAAAATCCCGGTCTTGCTGATATGATCTCTTGCATTCCCCAAGCTATCTTAGAAATCCCCCGCCGCTCTTAATAGCTGTGCTCTCTACAATCATCCATGCGAGGTGTGAATAGCGATGCGTATTCTGTTTGTCCGCTTTGTGGCGGCTCTGCTCTTGAGCCTGCTGGGTGTCGCCGCGCTATCCGATTGGCCGGGGCGCGCGGCGTCCGTTCAGAACGCTTCCGGGCAATCGAAGCCCGAGCAGGAGGCTTCCCTTCCGGGCTTCGACGTGGCGAGCCTGGACAGAAGTGTCGGAGCTTGCGAGGACTTCAACCAGTTTGCTAACGGCGGATGGATGGCTAAGAATCCGGTTCCGGCCGCTTATTCGAGATGGGGCAGATTTGAGCAGCTCAACGCGCAGAATCTGGAGGTTCTGCATAGCGTGCTCGAAGAACTGATAAAAAAGAAGAACCTCGTCAGGGGCAGCAATGAGCAGAAGATCGCCGATTTTTATGCGAGCTGCATGGACGAAACCACTATCGAGCGCGAAGGTTTGAGCCCGCTCGCTCCCGAATTGAAGCGCATCGAGCAGCTCAGCTCTCTCGCCGACCTGGAGACGGAGACGGCGCGGCTCCACAGGTATAGCATTCCCGTCATCTTCGGTTTCGGCGCGGCGCAGGATTTTAAAAACTCCCGTCAAGTGATCGCGATGGCTGTGCAGGGCGGCCTCGGCCTGCCCGACCGCGACTACTATACGAAGGAGGACGAGAACTCAAAAAGGACGCGCGACGAGTACCTCAAACACGTCGCCCGCATGTTCGAGCTGGCGGGCGACGCGCCCGAACAGGCCCAGGCCGAGGCCGCCACCGTGATGAGCATCGAGACACGGCTGGCGCAAAAGTCGATGACACGCGTCGAGCGGCGCGACCCGGCAGCCATCTATCACAAGATGACGGTCGCGGAATTGAAGACGCTGACGCCGCATTTTAACTGGACGCGCTACATGAAGGAGGTCGGCCTCGGCCAGATCGAAGCGATCAACGTCGCCATGCCCGATTTCTTCAAGGCCGCCGACGAACTGCTGTCGACCGTCCCGGTCTCCGACTGGAAGACATACCTGCGCTGGCACTTGCTCAACGCCGCTGCGGAAACTCTCTCGTCGAAATTCGTCGAAGAGGATTTCAAATTCAACAAGGCTTTTCTGACGGGCGCGAAGGAGAACCTGCCGCGCTGGCGGCGTTGTGTCACGAGCACGGACAACTCGCTCGGCGAAGCTCTGGGCCAGCTTTACGTCGAGAAAACCTTTACGCCGCAGGCGAAGGCGCGCGCGCAGGAGATGGTCAGGAATCTGATCGCGGCGCTGCGCGCTGATCTTTCGACGCTCTCGTGGATGAGCGATGAAACGCGCAAGCGCGCCATCGCCAAGCTCGACGCCTTCGTACGCAAGATAGGATTCCCGGACACCTGGCGCAGCTACGAAGCATTACAGATCAACAATGGCCCGTACTACAACAATGCCGTCGCGGCCAACGCCTTCGAGTTCAGCCGCGACCTGCGCAAGATCGGCAGGCCGCTCGACCGTACGGAGTGGGGCATGACGCCGCCGACCGTCAATGCTTACTACAACCCTTCGATGAACGAGATAGTCTTTCCGGCGGGCATCCTGCAACCTCCGTTCTACGACCCGCAGGCCGACGACGCCTTCAACTACGGCGGCATCGGGGCCGTGATCGGCCACGAGATGACGCACGGGTTTGACGACAAGGGAGCGCAGTTCGACGCCGAAGGCAATCTGTTGAACTGGTGGACGCCCGAAGACCTGAAGAAGTTCAACGAGCGGACGGGTTGCGTCGTCGCGCAGTTTGACGCCTACGAGGTCGAGCCGGGCCTGCGCCAGAACGGCAAGCTCGTCGTCGGCGAATCTGTCGCCGACCTCGGAGGGCTGACCGTCGCTTACGCCGCTTACCAGAAATCGCTCGAGGGCAAGCCGCGCCCGCCGACGATCAACGGCTTCACACCCGAGCAACGCTTCTTTCTGGGCTGGGCGCAGGTGTGGGCCCAGAACATACGGCCCGAGGCCGCGCGCTTGAGAGTGGCGACCGATCCGCATCCGCTCGGCCGCTTCCGCGTCAACGGCCCGCTCTCGAACATGCCCGCCTTCGCGGGGGCGTTCGGCTGCAAGGCAGGCGACCCGATGGTTCGCCCGCCCGAGAAGCGCTGCCAGATTTGGTAAGGCGAAGATGGCCGAGGAAATCAGTTCGGGCACAGGAAGGCTGACACGCCTGCTCTGGCTCTACCCGGCCCTCTACGCGCTGCACGTCGCCGAAGAGCACTGGGCGGGCGGCGGATTCCCCGCCTACCTGGAACGCACGCGGGGCGTGTACCTGACGCCGACCCGCTTTCTGTTGATGAACGGGGTCGGGTGGGCGCTGATGATCGCGGGAATTGTGGCGTCGCGGCGGCTCGGGTTCTCAAGATGGCTGCTGGTGTGCCTCGCGGCCGTGCTCCTGATTAACGGGCTGGCGCACACGGCCAATGCTGCGTTGAGGGCCGAATATAATCCGGGGCTGGTCTCCGCATCCCTTCTCTTTATCCCGGTCGGGCTCTATACCCTTGCTCGATTGAGGCGCGCGATGCGCGGGCGCAGGTACGCGGGCGCGATAGTGGCCGGGATAATTATTCACGGCCTCGTCTTTCTGCTCGCGCTCGGCGTGGGCGGCGGCGGCGTTCAGACGTTCACTGGATAGAGGGGGGTCGGCGACTGTGACCGGCTATTTGGATTTGGGTTTGCCGTTCTCGCCGACGGCCGGGTTATAGAGCATGACGGAGCGGGAGGTCGGGCGCGAGAGTCCGAGGGATTTGGCGAGGCCGCTTTCACCTTTGCCGGGTTTGGAATAGACCACGTATCTTTTCTGGCCCGACCCGTTCTCTTTAGGTTTCGTCGAAGCGGCCGTCTTGGTCGCATACGTATCGGAGATGATCTTCTCTGCGGCCTTCATCACCATAGGCTTCGAGAACAGGTATCCCTGACCGTTCTCGCATTCCAGCCTTCGCAGGTGTTCAAGCTGCTCTTTGGTCTCGACGCCCTCGGCGACGACATCCATTCCCAGATTCTTCGCCAGCATGACGATGGTGCGCACGATCTCTTTATTTTCGTTATTGTCGATCATGCGGCTGATGAACGAACGGTCGATCTTCAAGGTGTCTATGGGAAAGCGGTGCAGGTAGCTCAGCGACGAGTAGCCCGTGCCGAAATCGTCTATGCTCAGGCGTATCCCCAGCTCCCGCAGCTTCCAGAGCAGCGCCGTCGTCGTCTCTATATTCTCCATCACGACGCTCTCTGTAATCTCAAGCTTGAGGCCGCGCGGATCGATCCCCGTATCTTCGAGGACGGACTTGACCTGCTCGATCAGATCCGGCTGCGCAAAGGCTTTGCCCGAGAGGTTGACGCTGATGGAGAGCGGCGGGTCTGAGGGGAAAAGCTCCTGCCACTGGCGCATCTGTATACAAGCCTTGCGCAGCACCCACTGGTCTATCTTGATAATCAAGCCCATCTCTTCGGCGACGGGTATGAAATTGGCGGGCGAGATCAGTCCGCGAAGCGGGTGACGCCAGCGAACCAGCGCCTCGAAGCCTTTGAGCTTGAAATCGTCGAGCGCGACGATGGGCTGGTAGGCGATGTCGAACTCCTGGTAGCCGATGGCGCGACGAATATCGGTCTCAAGTTGCAGCAGGTCGATGGCGTGCGCGTGCATCTCTTTGTCGAAGACGACGTGACGCGCCTTGCCCTGCGATTTGGCGCGGTACATGGCCGTGTCGGCGTCGCGCAGGATGTCTTCGGCATTGGCATAGCCGGTCGAGCTGAGCGCGATGCCGATGCTCACCGTAGTAAACACCTCGCGCTTGTTGATGCTGAAGGGGACGGACAGCTCCTTCTGTATTCTATCGGCGATCTGTATGGCCTCGTCCTCGCCCTTCAAATCTTCGAGCAGGATTGTGAACTCGTCGCCGCCTATGCGCGCCACTGTATCGCCGGGCCGCAGGTGTTGCTCCAAACGGCGCGCGATGCCGACCAGTAGTTGATCGCCGACGATATGGCCCAGCGAGTCGTTGATGATCTTGAAGCGGTCTAAGTCGAGGAAGAGAACCGCGAAAACCTGATCGTCGCGCCGTTGTGCGCGCGCCGCCGCCAGCTTCAGATGATCCATGAACAGGGCCCTGTTGGGCAGGCCCGTGAGCGCATCGTGAAAGACATCGTGGAGCAGTCGCTGCTCGGCGCGCTTGCGGTCTGTGATGTCCTGTATCTGAAAGATGAGATGGGCCGACCCGTTCTGCTCTTCGTGCGCCAGAGAGGCGCTCCATAGAACCCAGACCGGGTGTCCTTCCTTATGCAGGTAACGCTTCTCCATCTGCTGGCTGGGCGTGTTCCCCTTAAGCAGCTCCTTGATGCTCGCCATCGCGTTGTCACGATCTTCCGGATGCGTGATCGCCTGAAAATCTGTCGCCAGCAACTCGCGCTCGGAATAGCCCAGAAGCTGGCACAAGGAATGGTTGACCTGAAGCCAGCGCCCCTTTTTAGAGACGAGCGCCATCCCTATGGCCGCGTAGTCGAAGGCGCTGCGAAATCGCTCCTCGCTCCTGGTCGAAGGCAGGACGGCCACCCGCGTCAGTGCGTTGCTGCTCGACGACGTGGACGCGCCCTTCCTGAAAGGCGAAGCGATAAGGTAAGCGAGGACGAGTAAAGAGATGACGGCAATCGAGGGGCCGTCGCCGACGCGTCCGACCAGCTTCGCCAGGAGACCGGCGGCAGAGGCTCCGACCAGATAAGCGGTGAACGTCCAGAAGAAATGGCTGACGGGTTTGCGCCCCTCCGACCCGGATGCAAACTGCGTCGCGCTGCGCGGAACGAACAGAGAAACGAATACTGTCTGCACCAGCGCCATGATGCAAATGGCGACCACGAGCGGAAGCGTGCGGTCGCTTCGCGCCAGCTCAACCATTGAACCGAAACAGAGTCGCAGCGTCCATGCCGTCAGCGTGACCGAGACCACCAGCAGCGACGTGTAAAGGAGACGCCTTGTTCCCTGCCGGTGGCCGTAAAATGAGGCGCAGAGAAAGGCCACGGCGGCCAGAAAGATCGCCCCCTCGGCGTCGAACAGAAACAGCGCGAGGAAGACAAACGCATCCGAAGCGGAGACGTAGGCGCTCGCCTGCGGTATTTCTATGAGCAGGCGCGAGCCGACGCCGACCGTCAGGAGTATGAAGAGCAGAAACGTAATATTTAATTGTGCGGCGGGGAGCGCGTAGAGGGACAAAGAGAAGAGTCCGACTGCAAACCCTACGACGAGCCACACCAGAGACTTGCTGAAACTTTGCTGGGCGGTGGTTTCCATTGTGTTGCGACGATTGTGTTGCCACCTGCGCGCCCGACCCTCATACCCCCGTTAGCGAGGCGAGCCCGGAAGACGCTCTCCGGCAATGCAGGGCGCTCTGCGACTTTCACGCGTGCGAGGCTTCAGTCACGTACTCCTTAAAATAAACTTCAGGTGCAACCCTTTGGCTGAAAAGTCGGGCGAATGTGATGTGCCTGATCGAGAGAGGATCTATAACAGGCTCAGTAATCTGCGGGCGACTACCGGGGCGATTAATCTTCCACGGCGGTCTCTGTAAAGGGCAAAGAGAAACAGCAGGGCGCGTTTGGCCCAGGCTGCCTTCAATTCATCGTATTAGGTTTAATCATTATTAGCAAGCAAAAAATTTGTCGGAATCACCCTTATGTCGAACCGGCAAAATTATTTGCCGCCCCGGCCATAGGGCTCAAATACGGGTCAAAATCACGGACTCAGCGGGCCGCCGGGGCAGGCCCGCGGGGCGCTTTCGGTGGGGCCGCCCGAAATTATCTCTTGCTTGCGCGGTTGGTATACGGTTAGAATCTGTGTTGGACGTAGCTCCCAAAAGGCTACAAGCTCGACTTGAATATAGAGCCCCGCCGGTTTTTTTGAGAAGCGCTGAATCCTCGTTTATAGCTGCCCCGCAGTCCCAGCCGCTTTCAATCCTAAAGAGTCAATTGGCCCACAGGGTTCCAGGCACCGTAGCTAACTGCATCCGATGAGAGAGGTCTGCCTTGTCAGTCGTAAATTTAATAAATGAGAATCAGCGCGAGGATGATGAGAGCGGGGACGGCCTGCGCCCCGCCACTCTGCCCGGCTATACGGAGAGAGCGCCGATACCTCGCGCGGAGCTTTTGGTTCCCGAAGCCGACGATGGAAAGAGCCCGCGCCCGCGCGTTCTGCGGGCTTCGCCCTTTATTCTTATCTCCTGCGGCCTGGTCTTCTTCTCGCTGATCTTTCTGCTGGATTTTACGGCGCAGTCGGGCCGAGGGGATCAGCAGGCGGATCGCGGGCCAATGCAATCGAGCGTCGCGGAGACGACTAAAACAGCTCCCGCCACTCCCGGCGATAAAGCTGCCCGAAGGGTTGTGCCCACTCCCGAGCCGAAGCCTTCGGTGCAGGGCGCACCCTCATCAGTCCAGACGGAAGAGGCCGCCGTCCGCCCCGGCAAAGCGAATGAAGAGCCGCAAAAAGAGGAACCTACTGCGCCCGCCCCGCCGACGCCAGCCGCGAGCAATATGGCGAGCAATACGGAAGCGCCCGGCGTTGACTCGCAGGGTGCGCCCCCCGTTCAGACCGTGGGTGGGTTCACGCTCCAGGTCGGCTCATATAATGACGCCGCGCAGGCTCAGGAGCGCGCGGCCAGGCTCGCCGCGGTCGGCGTCAAGTCGAACGTCATCAGAGCCGAGATACCGAGGCGCGGCACATGGTACAGGGTTCAAACAGGACGGTTCGATAGCCGTGACGAGGCGACCCGCTTTGGCGCGCAGCTACGCGCCAAAGGAGCGGTGGCGGACTATATCGTTACTCAACTCTAAAGCCATATCAGCCAGCGTGCGCTTCTTGTGGTCAGGGCGGACTTACGCGCTGGCGGGTTCGCTTATTTTTCCGGCAGCAGGAAGCTGAGGCCGTGCCGTTTTAGAAGCTCTGCGTACCTGGGGTCGGCCCTGAGAATATCCAGATCGGGATCGAATCTGAGGGCTCTGTAGGGCGCGGCGCGCCCGTCCAGCACCTTTTCAAACCAATCAAAGGCCCGATCCTTATCGCCGAGCGCCGCGTAAATGAGCGCTATGCTATAGAAGACCTCTTTATCACGTTTGGCTGCCGCGTGCAGTTTCAGCAGCATCTTCTCGGCCTCGGCCTCGCGTCCGGCCACTGCATAGACGTGCCCGAGCGCTGCCAGCGGCTCCCAGTTCTCGCTGTTTAATTCCAGCGCCTTTTGATAGGTGGCGATGGCCTGATCGTACATCCCCTTCTGCTCATAAGCGATGCCGAGGTTGAGAACAGAAATATAGCTGTTCGGTTCAAGTTCGAGCGCCCGCTGGCTGTACTTAATCACCTCGTCGTACTGGCGTGCGTAGATGAGCGCGCCAGCCAGTGCGCCATTGGTGGTCGGCGAAAGCGGATCGAGTTCCTGTGCCCGCCGCATCTCCCTCAGCACATCGTCGAGCGACCCCTTGAAAGATAGAAACCAGCCGTAGCGCACGTGGACTATCGCATAGTTCGGATTAAGCGCAATCGCCCGCTTGAAAGACTTCTCGACGCTCGCCGTATCGGCGTCGTCCCCGATTTGAATACTGGCCATCGCCGTATGAGCCTCGGCCAGCGTATCGTCCAGCTCAAGGGCACGGGTGGCCGCCGCTTTCGCTTTTTTCAGGAGTTCCGAGGACGGCTCCGTGTTGAACCTGTAGTAGGCGATCAGTTGATAAGAATCCGCGAGCAGAGCATAGGCGAGCGCGTAGTTGGGGTCTTTGTCGATGGCCTGCTGGAAATAATATACGGCTTTGTCGAGCCCCTCGCGCGTCCTCTTGTTCCAGAAGGAGAGGCCCATGAGATACGCCTGATAAGCCTCAGTATTCTCCGTGGAGCGCTTCGCTCCCTGCCTCTTTTCGTCTCCGGTGAGTTGCAGGGCCAGCGCGTAGGTCACCTGCTCGGAGATGGAATCCTGTAGGGCGAAGATATTGGTGAACTGCTCGTCGAATTTGTCAGACCAAACGGTGGCGCCGTTGCCAATGCTCAGAAGTTGCACCGTCACGCGCACGCGGCTGCCCGAACGCTGCACCGTTCCGTTGAGCACCGCATCGACGCCGAGCGCCTGGCCGAGCGCCTGCGGATCATTCTCGCGCCCGCTATATTTAATGATGGTGCTGGTCGGCAAGACCGGAAAGCGCTGATACTTATTGAGCTTGATGATGATCGCATCGGCCATCCCGAGCCCGAGCAGTTCGTTGCCGCTGTCGGCATCGAGCGGCTTGAACGGGAGCACGGCGATGGATTTGACCGCCACGGCCGTCGCCCTCTGCCTTCCCTTCTCGCGCTGCCAGAGGAAAAGTCCGAGGGCGGTGGCGATTAGCAGTGCGAATCCGACCAGGAAGTAGAGCCTCAAGCGCAGGCGGCCCCTCGGGTCGGCCCAGGTCGAGAAGGTGGTGGAAGAGGAGCGGGCGGTCTCTGCGGACGCAAGCGCCGCCCCCGGAGGCTTAGCCAGTTCGACCACGGTGACGGTCGAGCCGGTATTACCGAATAAGGCGGGCCAGCCGTTCGGGGTCGAGACCGCCGCCATGTCGCCCCGCCCGTCGCTGTCGGCCGAAGCCCCTACTTCCGTCTCCTCTTCGGTGACGATCTCCGTCCGCGTGTGTTTTTCAACCACCAGGACGGCATCCATATCGTGCACTTCCCGGACGCTGGCGACAAAGCGATAGCCGCGCTTTGGAACCGTCTCGATGTACAGCGATCCGTCCTTGACCTGGCCCAAAGCCTTACGCAGGGTGAAGATATTCTGGGCCAGCGTGGCCTCTTCGACGAAGGTGTCGGGCCACACCTCCTTTAACATCTCATCTTTTTCGACCACGTGGCCGCTCCGCTTGACCAGCATGAGCAGCGTGTCGAAAGCCTTGGGCGTGAGAGAAATGAGCTGGTTGCCGCGCAGCAATCGGCGCTCGGTTGCATCCAGCCGGAACTCCCCGAATTCGTATATCTGTATTAGCTGCTGCATCTTCCCGCCCGTTTTGAAGTCCTTTTAAAGAATCTTTCAAAACTATTTACGACGCATTTGAGAGCTTTTTAAAGACATGCGACCCGCTCAGCCGTTACAGTCCGGCTTCGAGGTGAGAGGGTTCCGATGGCGTTTTGATGTCGTTCGAGCGATATGGGATGCCGGGGGAACTATTCTCACCTCATTTTAAGGAGGGTGAGGGCCAAAGGGCAACTCCGCAGAGGCGTGCCCGCACCGCAAGCGGGCGATTTTCCCGTAAGCGCCGTATGGAAGAGCTGATCGCGCAGGAGGCGTCATGTTCATTAAGCGCAGAACCAGGGTCGTAGTCGAAACTCATCAGGTCTGGGCCATCAGCAGACGAGGCATTGCGACTCAATCCTGGTGCCCGGACTGCGCCGGAGAAGTCAGGATGATTACGCCCGAAGAGGCCGCGGCCATCCTCAGACTGACTCCACGCACCATCTACTCCTGGGTGGAGGCCGCGAAGATTCATTTTACGGAGCAGCCCGAAGGACACTTGCTGATCTGTCTGGATTCGCTGCCCGCCAGCTAAGAGACGAGCCCACGGCGGCTGAGCGTCCGTGGAATCGGCCCGCTCCTGCGACGCGAAGCAGCGGCGAGCGGCGGCGGCAGAGGCTTTTGCGGCTTAACTTTCGATCCGTGCACGGGAGGCGTCGGCGACGTAGTAAGAGGTCAAAAAATATGAAAGAGCTTGGTGTTCTGCATCAACTGGTCACAACCAGCCCGCGCGGCGAAACCGCTGTTCGTGACCGTATAGAGGCGCTGAAGGATTTGTCACTGACACTGTCAACGGCCCTGGAAGCCATCGGCACGCTCGGATTTCTGGGGATGGATCAGTCGGTCAATATCGAGAGCGGCATTGATTTCTATGACGAAGTCCGCCGCTTCGAGATTTTTCTGATTCAGCGCGCGCTAAAGCATACGGGCGGATGCCAGAGTCGCGCGGCAACGCTGCTCGGACTCAAGCCGACGACCCTCAATTCCAAGATCAGGGTCTACAACATCAACTGGAGGGTTCCTGTTCAAACCTCCCGTCAGGCGGACGACTGAGAGAGAGCGCGTGCGCGCGATGCGGTGAGGCTCTCAGACGGCCTCCGTCGGAAGCCGGATTCCGGAAGTGGGCCGGACGGGGCCCGGGAGCAGAGAGCAGAGAGAGAGAGCAGGAGTAGATCAAATGGGAAACAGCAACTTAATGGAGCGTGAGAAGCTACGCCTGCTGAAGAGCGCCGAGACCAAAGGCTCCTATACGGAGGCGGCAGGAGCGACGAGCAGCAGTAGCAGGCTCGAAGCCCTGAGGGTACTGGCGCTCGCCCTCTTCAATGAGATAGAGGCTCTGGGACAAATTCAACATGGCCCCATGCGTACCATCAATCTGGCGGACGAAGTGCATCGCTTTGAGACCGACCTGATCCGTGGGGCGCTGATGCAAACGGGCGGTCGGCAGCGCCGCGCCGCGCGCCTGTTGGGTGTAAAAGTCCCCACCCTTCACGCCAAAATGAAGCGCTACAAGATAGACGCCGAAGAGTTTCAAAACGATTCGCCCGACCTGCGACTCAGAGCCAGGTAAGACCGCCCCCCAAAAAAAGCGCGCAGACCGCAAGACCTTAAAAAGCATCCCCCCCGCGAGCGTCGCGCTTGA
The DNA here is from genome assembly GCA_035940775.1 of Pyrinomonadaceae bacterium. GTDB lineage: Bacteria > Acidobacteriota > Blastocatellia > Pyrinomonadales > Pyrinomonadaceae > DASQYE01. The sequence goes on from DASZEN010000008.1 coordinate 104,088, forward strand.
ACCGTTCTTTCCCGTAGACACTTCCCCCTCGTCAATCCCCTTCCATGAAACAGGCGCGACGGGTCATGCAGAGACTCCGGCGCAAAGCCGTGGCCGGGTCTATCTGCGGTCTCAGGGTCTCCCGTCAGGGGCCGGTTCACAGGAGCGCGCACGAGCCTATTCGGGCGAAGCCCTCACCTAGACAACAACGCTGCACCTAGCTATTATAACGCGCGCTGCTACCTATCAGCCGGATCGAACTCCGACAGCGCGCACGCACGCGGGACGCGCACGCTCTGGAATGGTAGGCCCGAGCAGCCCCTCTGATCGAAATCTACTGTCGAGAGGTGGCCGGTTCCAAACTTGCGCGGGTGATCGAATCCACTGTTGACCGGCGGGCGGGCGCGCTCTACCTGTTGGAGGCGTCGCTTCTCTTGATGAATATTCAATGAGCCCTCATGCGAGCCGCAGGGCTTCGCGGATGAAAAACCAGGTGGCCGTGCATTCTAACTGGCCGAATTTCTAAACACATCACACCGGAGAGCCCTATGAAACGTTGCCCAATGTGCGACCGTACCTATGATGATTCGCAGGCCTTTTGTGTCAACGACGGAGCGACGCTCGTCAGCGATGCGTCCGGCTCCTCTTACGACCCGATGAAGACTATCGTGGCGACGCCGCCGCCGCCGCAATCCCAGAGCGCGCCCTTGCCGCCGCCGGGTTACGGGTCGGGCGACCTGCCGGGCGGCCAGTCTCCTTCGTCATGGCAGCCTTCGGCGCCGCAGGCCGGGTGGGGAACGAATATGCCGCCCGCGCCGAACGTGCCCTTCGGAGCAGCGCCACAGGGGCAACAGAACGGGCTGGCGATAGGCTCTCTGGTGTGCGGGCTTCTGAGCCCTTTCTGCTGCGGGCTACTGACGGCCATCCCGGCCATAGTCCTCGGCTTCATGGCCCTCTCCAAGATCAAGGCCGAGCCCGGACGCTACGGCGGTAAGGGATTGGCTATCGCCGGAATAGCCACAGGCTCTCTCGGTATAGTGACCACTATCATCTGGGTAATCATTCAAATCATCGCCGCTTCTTCGCGGTAGAGAATCAGTCCGAGGGAGCGCGCGGCCGCGTCCGAAGTCTTCTAAAGACGAGCGCGCTCCTGCGGCCTTTAATCCAGTTCGTCAATCTGTAGCCCGATGGGCTCCGCGCCCGCTCCCTTCACGCCGTCTATGACGCGCGCCACCGCGCCGTAAGAGATGGCGCGCGGAGCTTTGATGAAGACCGTCCTGACGATTCTCTCATCCTCGCGAAGCCCGGAGAGGTTCCCCACGTCATCGATGTAGGTGTGCGCCTCTTTTCGCTCCTCGAAGACCTTCGCGAGCGCCGCGCCGAGTTTGCTCGTATCGTCGACTGAGCCCATATCCTCGTTGAGCCGGTTCAGCCTCAGCCGCAAATCTTTATCTATCGTCACGACCAGTGTCAGCGGATTGGGCGGCGGCGGATTCACGGCGGGCGGTTCCGGAATCATCGCCCGGAAGCGGCTCGGTTTGTGCGGCGTAACCACCATGAAGATAATCAGCAGCACCAGCAGGACATCGATCAACGGCGTCACGTTGATGCTCGGCGAAATCTTTTGCTCCCGGCTCAAGGCGTAATCCGACATGGCTTTGATACTCCTCCTCATCCCCGTCTCTTCATTAACCCGTCAGAAACGGACGGGAGCGGGCCCGCGCCGAAACGGTTGCCATCCTCGCGGCTGATTTTCCGGCTGACTTTTGCTCGCGCCCGGATTATGCGACGTACGATCATTTAGACACCGCGACCGCGCCCTATGTTCCGCTTGCAAGGCAACTTTCATCCGCGATGCGCGAGCGCGCTCGCCCTGTGCGCTTCGGTCATCGTCCAGAGGCGGACACGGACGGCGTCGTGGCAATTTGCGTTTGCGCAAGTTAATATAAGGAGCGTCCGCTCGCACAGGAAGAATTGGTACTGCACGGGCAGGCAGAGCCGGGTTCCCGAATAATCGCGGAGGCGTATAGATAAGAGATGGCGGAGCAATGCGGAGCTTGCGGCGCGGAGCTTTTACCGGGGCAGCGATTCTGTCGCCGGTGCGGTGCGCCCGTCGCTCAATCTTCATCCGAAGAACTCCCGACCAGGGTTTTTCATCCCGAAGCGACGCCGAAGGCTCCGGCCATGACCGCGCCGATTTCCGGCAGCCCCGTGACGGATCAGGTCTACAGACAGCCGACCGCCTATGCGCCGCCCGCGCCGCCACAAAGCGCGCCCCCGTCACCTCCTTCAAGCTCTTCGCGGAGACGATTTCTGCCGCTCATACTGATCCTCTGCGCGGGCGGGATTCTCCTGGGGGCACTTATCTTCGCGCTCCTGCCGCGCCACGTTGTGACCGTAAGCGATGCGCCCACACCTTCCGCGCCACAGCCTGCGACCAAACCGGCGGCCAGGCGTCCGGCGCGGCCCGCTGCGGCCGGAGTAATGAGCGAAGAGGGCGCGTCCGTCACAGACGATAAGACGGTCATTACCAGAACCTACCCGCTCGGCGATAATGCGAGCGTCTCGCTGACGAACATAACCGGCGACATCTCTATAGAAGGATGGGAACAGCCCGAGGCTGAAGTGAAGGTGATTAAAGAGGGCGGGTCGGAGACGGATCGAGAGGCCGTCGAAGTACGATTGGACAGCGCCAGCGACCTGCTCTCGCTCGTAACGTCGCCGACGCGCAGCGGCCCCGTAGAGGTTCACTACGCGCTCAAGCTGCCGCGTCGCGTCCGCCAGCTCGACATCAAATCCGCCGATTCCAGGGTCGAGTTGTCGAAGCTCACGGGCGCGATAACCATCTCGCTGCAAGGCTCCTCCATAGAGCTTGAGGAGGTGAGCGGCACGATCCGCTCCAAGATCGTCAAAGGCGACACCAAAGCCACCTTACAAAAGGGTGGCCCCGGCGGGCCGCAGGAGTTTGCGAGCGTCAGCGGCGACATAGAGCTGCGATTAGAGGCGGACATCAATGCGGACATCCGTGCCGAGACCATCGACGGCGAGATAGACATAGACGACGACCTCGACCTGAAGGTGGAAAAGCAGCGGGTGGGCCAATCCGCTTCGGGGCGCGTCGGCAGCGGCGGCGTGACCATAAATATCAAGACCGTCAGCGGAGATATAAAAATCTCCAGGTGAATGGCCGCAAGAGTTAAAGGCACGCGTCAATTCTCATCCCTGCGGATTTGTCTCCCGGTCATCCGGGAATATCTCATAATCCAGCTCTAAAAATCTGATCCCGAAAATCCACATCTCGTGGCGCGCCAGTACCCTTACCCGCCCGGTCGAGCTATCAATCTTGAACGGAGCGCCTTTCATATCCGCCGACCAGACCGTGATCGTCTCGTTCACGGGTAAGCGAACGGGCAGGAGACGATTGGCGAAGTAGACGCCCTGATCGCCGCCCGGACATACGCGCGGCTGTGTGGATAGAGTGACGCCGCGCCCGCGCAGGCGCTCGCCCACCGAGCCCATGTGAAGAATGCTTGAGACATTTCCTCCGGGCAGGGGGAAGGCGATGTTCATGTAGGTGTTGCCCTCGATCGAATGCGTCGCGTAGGCGGCGACATACATGGCCCTGTCCGTCCCCTCGTAGGTACGCACCCACGCGCGGACGCCTTCGCGCCCGTCCAAAGAATCCTCTATGGGCAGGATGCGGCTCTCGATTCTGTCTTCCAACTGCTCGGTGGCGACCGGCAAACGCATCTGGCCCATCCACGTTCCAAGTCCGTGAGCGATGCGCCCCCCGAGGCGAAAGCCGCGTTGCCAGCGCGGCCTGACGAGCAGGCGGTAACGCCCCGTCTGCTCGTAGAAGGCGCGCACTTCCCTGTCAATCGAGTCCGGGTCGAAGTCTGCGCGCCGGTACTTCTCAAGATCGTCTACGAGACCGCGCGGGACTGCCCTGGAGGTGGAGACGGCCCTGATCCGCTCGAAGTATTTCGGGCCCGTGTATCTGAGACCGGAAAGCCTGCTGAACGGCACGCCCGGCGGGAGCGTGCGCGCACGTGGACGCACAAAGCTCCAGGCGATGAGCCCGCATAAAGAGAAACCCAGGGCGTTGGCGACCCCGTGCAACATCGCCATCTGCGGAATATTGATTATCAACCGCCCGGCAACGATACTGTAAGCGTAGAGGCAGGCGAGCACCATCGCCAGCGACGACGAGGCCGATGACATTATGAGTAGAAGCTGCGCTCCGCTGCGAGACGACAGCAGAGGTACGACGCGCCAGACAACCAGCGCCGCCAGCAGTAGAAGGCCCAAAGCGATGACGACCGCGCCCGCCAGCGCCAGCCCCGGCGAGAACGTAATCCCAAAGGCCACAAGCGGCGTCCCCGCCACAACGGCGATGCAGATCACTCTCGATACGCGTTTGGCTCTCGCATCCGAATCATCCAGCATCCGTCCCGCCAATCCCGCCAGAACGGGCGCGGCAAAGCCTGCGTAATGGAAATGTATGGCCGTCAGCAATACGATGGTGTCGCCAAAGCCGAGCGGCTGCAAACCATACCTTGAGACGACGAACCAGCCGCCGCCCACCGCCAGATAAATCAATCCCGCATCGATGGCTACTTCCTCGGCGCGCGTCGCGCCTCTCGGCATAAAACGGACGAGCCCGTATAAAGCGACCAGGGTTGTGACGATCAACCAGCCGCAAGCCAGCAGCGCGGCCGCGACGCCCTGCTCGAAGAAGTATGAACAGATGACAAAGAGCGCGCCCGCTGGCTGAGCGATCAACGCCAGCCTATAGAACGCAGAGTGAAGCCCATGCCGATTCGGAGTCGCTACCAGCGATAGACCCAGAGGGACGATGACGAGCACGCCGAGCAGGAACAGCCCCTTGATGATGCGTAGATCGAAGGGGTCTTGCGACGGGACAAACAGCAGCGCGAGCCACAGGAGCGCGCCCGCCAGAGCGCACGACTGGGCCCACTGCGGGCCCGCCATGAACGCGGCCCGTCGCCCGTCAGCAGAGTTTTGCCTTTGCGACATGATGCGACCATCCATACGGGGGAACAAGCTAAAGTTTGCCGACTGCGAGCACGCGCTCCTCTGTTTCGCTTAAGCATCATCCTCGTCAGTACGAGCGCCGGGCCATCAACGCGGGCGCGATGCTGACTGGAACATCTCCGGCGACGGAACATCTTATGCTACATCGCTTCGGGTTGCTTGTTGTATTATCGCTCGACTTCATTCTCAGTGGATAGCGAGAGCACTCATGTCGAATCGCTGGAAACGTATCCTCGTGCCGGTATTGCTGACGCTGGCGCTCCTTATCGCCCCGACCGCGCCTTTCAGGGGAGAGGCCGGGATTTTGGCGGCCGTCGCAGCTTCGCGCGATCCTGTTCGCGCGCCCCACGGGATGATTGCGACCACCAACCGCATCGCTTCGGAGATCGGGGTTGAAATCCTGAAGCGCGGCGGAAACGCCGTCGATGCATCGATTGCAGTGGCGTTCGCCCTCGCCGCCGTCTTTCCGGTGGACGGCAATCTGGGCGGCGGCGGATTCATGTTGATACGCCTTAGCGACGGACGCACCACCGCAATCGACTATCGTGAGACTGCGCCGCTCGCTTCGACGCGCGATATGTATTTGGATTCAGGCGGCAACCTGATTCGCGGCGAGGGCTCTTCGACGGTCGGCTATCGCGCCGCAGGCGTTCCCGGCACTGTGGCCGGGATGGCGCTGGCTCTGCGTAAGTACGGATCCGGGAGACTGACCTGGGCCAACCTGATAGAGCCCGCGCGCGCGCTCGCGTCCACAGGTTTCCCCGTCAGTCACCTGCTTGAGCGTTCGCTCAGATCAAGCACAAAGCTCGGTCTCTACGCGGATAGCCGCCGCATCTTTCAGAACGATGGAAAGTTTTATGCGGAGGGCGACACGTTGCGCCAGCCCGAGCTTGCGGCGACGCTCCGGCGCTTGCAGCGGCGCGGTCCGCGCGAGTTCTACGAGGGAAGAACAGCGCGCCTCATCGCCGCCGATATGCGGAGAAACGGCGGGCTCATCACGCTCGAAGACCTGCGCCGCTATACGGCCAAAGAGCGCACGCCGCTCGGCGGCACATATCGCGGCTTTCAAATCATATCGATGCCGCCGCCATCCTCCGGCGGAGCCGTCCTGATCGAGATGCTCAACATGCTCGAAGGCTATGACGTGGGCGGCATGGGGTGGAACTCGTCCGCGAGCCTGCATCTCCTGACGGAGGTGATGCGACGCGCGTTTGCGGATCGGGCCGAATACATGGGAGACACGGATTTCGTCGGCGTGCCGATCCAGGGGCTGATCGAGAAAAGTTATGCGGCGCGGCTGCGCGAGACGATCGATATGGAGCGCGCCTCGAAGAGCACGGAGATACGCGCCGGAAGCCCTACACTTACAGAGCCATCGGAAACCACCCACTTCACCGTGATAGACGCGGCCGGAAACGTCGTCGCCAACACCTACACGCTGAACGACGATTACGGCTCCGGGGTTACGGCGCGCGGAACCGGCGTACTGCTCAACAACGAGATGGATGATTTTACGTCCAAGGCGGGTGTGCCCAATGAGTTCGGCTTGATTCAGAGCGAGCGTAACTCCATCGTGCCCGGCAAGCGTCCCCTGTCGGCGATGACGCCGACCTTCGTTCTGCGTCGGGACGGAACGCTGTGGTTCGCCCTGGGCTCGCCCGGCGGGCCGCGCATCATAAATGCAGTGCTTCAGGTGATCGTCAACATCATAGACCACCGCATGAACCTACAGCAGGCCGTGGACGCGCCGCGCATCCATCATCAATGGCTGCCGGACGAACTCTACTACGAGCCGTACGGGCTCTCCGCCGACACCGAGCGTGCGCTTCGGTCGCGCGGCCATCTCCTTACCTTGCGCCCCGAATACAAGGGGCCGACCCGTCAGGCGTTCATGGGCGATGTGCAGGGCGTGATGATCGAAGAAAGGAGCGGAGTGCGCCTCGGCGCAAGCGACCCGCGCCGCAGCGATGGCTTACCGGCTGGCTACTAGCGCGCCCGTGCACTTAAATGAACGGCTCATGCGATAGCTTCGCTCAAAGACCTCTTCACGTCCCCGCTTTGAGACAACGCATGGCGGAGGGCGCGGCACTGAATTTTTGTTGACACCTGCGGAAAACCATTTTATTGTTTGAGAGCATCGCAGGGCAGTCAAGGGTGAACATTATGCTTATAACCACTCGTCCCACTTTCAGTTAAATACCTACGGTCACGTCAGCGTGGCCGCTCCCTCTTGGTTCAACCAAAATATCTTTACCAGAGAGCGTTGAGGTTTTTAGCGTCGAGCTTTGCGGCTTCGACGCCGATCCGGCCCGTAAATCCAGGGCCTTAGAAAGTTGTGCGCGCGCCGGTCGCAAGGTTTTAACCGGCGCTCCGAACGGAATATGAGTTGGAACAATTTTATCGGCGAGGCTTTTAACCATTCGTCTGACTATATCTCGTACTACGTCAGCCGGAGGCTGGCCGAGCTGTATCCGGAAAAGGCTGTCGTCGAAGGCAGCACCAGTTCTTTTGATCTGGAGGCATACGTCCGCGCCGGGCATTGCTCTATCGTCGGGGAGGCGGCGATCCACACGCAGTTTGCGACCGATTGGGAGGGGCCTGATAAGAAGCTCTCGCGGGAGGCTGAGAACGGTTGGCTCAACGTGCTCTGGAAAAACGAGCTGCTCGATCTGGTATTAATGACCTATTCGGATGACGGATACAGGACGCGCCACTACTGGATCATGGCCGACTCGCGCGCCGTCGCGGAGAGTTTCTTCCACGCCGTCTGCGACTGGAATACTCAGGTGCGCGGCGAGATTCTGATTTACGACGGGGGCTATTGGGGTAAGAGCGAAGAGCTTTTTCGGGAGATCAAAGGGGCGACCTTCGATAATCTGATCCTGCCGGACGCGCTCAAGGGGGAGATCAGGAACGACCTCGCGCAGTTTTTCGACTCGCGCGCCGTTTATGAAAGATACGGCATCCCCTGGAAGAGAGGCATTCTCTTCATAGGCCCGCCGGGAAACGGGAAAACACATACGGTCAAGGCGCTGATTAATTCATCCGGCGTGCCCTGCCTCTATGTTAAGAGCTTCAAATCACAGTACGACACAGACCAGGACAACATGCGCGACGTTTTCGCCCGCGCACGGCAGAGCACTCCATGTATACTCGTGCTCGAAGACCTCGACTCGATGATCGATGCGAAGAATCGTTCCTTTCTTCTTAACGAGCTGGATGGCTTTGCCGCCAATACGGGCGTCGTCGTGCTCGCCACGACCAACCACCCGGAGCGCCTTGACCCGGCCATTCTCGACCGGCCCAGCCGTTTCGACCGCAAATATTATTTCGAGCTGCCTGCGCCACCTGAGCGCCGCCGCTACATCTGCGCCTGGAATGACGCCCTCGAAGACGAGATGCGTATGTCCGATGCGGCTGTTACCGAGACGATCGAGCGCACGGAAGGATTCTCCTTCGCATATATGAAGGAGCTGTTTCTCTCATCCATGATGCAATGGATAGCCTCGCCGCAACGTGGCCGCATGGACGGGCTGGTCGTCGAGCGCGCCGAGCTATTGAAACAGCAGATGAGCAGCGCGAAGAAAAAGAAAGAGAGTTCTGAAGGCTGATGCCGAAATGATTTTATGTAGATGCTGTCACGCTCAGCCGCCCGTCCCCGTATTCAAACCGTATCGCCGCACTTCGTCCAGGGCTTCGACGAGTCGTTCGAGGTCGGCCTCGTTATTGAAGAAGTGCGTGGCGACGCGAAAGCCCCGCGGCTTCTCCGTGACGGCGATGCCGCGCCGCGCGAGCTGTGCGACGACGCGCTTCGGTCTTTCGGCCAGCACGAGCGTTTCGCCTGATCGCATACTCTCATCCTGCAAAGGCGACAGCACTTTCCAAGCGGACTCCGAGAGCCTCCGTGTCAGGTAGCGGTTAAGCGAGAGCACGCGCTCTTCTACGTTACGGGGGCCGATTTCCATTAGCTGCTCAAGGCTTGCGCCGAGCGCGAAGATACCCGCGAAATGCGGGCAGCCATGCTCGGCACGCGCCGCTGCATCCCGGCGGATGACGTACGAACGGTTGTACATCATGAAAGGATTTTCGACGCTCAGCCAGCCGATCCGGCGTGGCTCTGTGCGTGCCAGCAGTTCCCGGCTCAAATAGACGAAACCTGAGCCGTAGCCCGCGAGCAGCCACTTGTGGCCCGTCGCGCACAGCGCATCTATGCGCATCCGTCGCACGTCAAGCTGAAAAGCTCCCGCCGATTGGCTCGCGTTGACGACCAGCTTGTGACCGTCTTTGCAGCCTCCAAGCTCTTCCAGACGGGCGCGAAAGCCGTTGGAGTACTGCACGTGGCTGACGGAGATGATTCCCGTCCGCTCCGTCATCGCGCGCCGCACGTCCCCGACGCGAAGCACGCCGCCACCATCAACACCGCCGCCTGCGCTCGTCTCGATTGAATTGACGGGCACGCGCGCGTGCAGCCACGGGATCGTCGAGACGGGAAACTCAAGGTCGCAGGAGATAACCTCGCCGCCGCTGCCGCCGAGCGCGTCCACGATCAGATTCATGCCGGAGGACGTGTTTGTAGTGAAGGCGATCTCTTCCGGGTCGGCGTTGATGTAATCGGCGATGCGCTTCCTGATAAGCTCGCGCCGCGCGAGCCACACGTCCCAGCGCGCGTCGCCCTCTTCCATCATCTCCCTGTAAAAGCGCGACGCGCTCTCCATGACCGCGCGCGAGACGGGGCCGCCAGCCGCGCTGTTCAGGTAAACCATGCGCTCCGTCACGGGAAAGTCGTGCCGGACGAGTTCCCAATCAATTGCCTCATGGTCAGCCAATCACATCCCTATGCCTTTCAGGTGATAACGCTCCGTGTCGTAGTGCCGCGCGATGTCCACCGTATTGATCGTGCCGAGTACGGCCATGATGTCCACCAGAGATAGATCGCAGGCCGGTGCGACGCCGCGCGCCGAAACCATCTTGCCGAAATCATTGCGTGCGACCGTTTCGGCGGCGAAGGCCCCGAACATCATGCCCATGATACGGTCTATCGGAGACGGAGGGCCGCCGCGCTGCGGGTGGCCCAACATCGCCGCCCGCGCATCGTAAGGGGTTTCCGCCATGATTCTTTTCGCCAGTACTTCACCGATGCCGCCGAGGCGAGCATGGCCGAAAGCATCGTGCCGGTCATCGACGGTCACAAGCTCGCCGTCCTCTGCATAAGCTCCCTCGGCGACGACGATGACGGAGTAGCGCGGTCGCCGCAGATCGCGCGGCTGCGCGCTCGCGTCTCCCAACCGCTCGACCAGGTGGTGGAAAACCTTCTCGTAACGAAACGGGCATTCCGGAATCAAGATCAGATCGGCCTGACCGGCCACACCCGACCACAGGGCAAGGTGACCGGCGTGGCGTCCCATGACTTCTATGACCTGCACCCAGCCGTGCGAGCCAGCGGGCGTGCGTGAACGCTCTATGACCTCGGTGACGTTTCTGAGCGCCGTGTCGAATCCGAGCGTGTAGTCGGTTCCGGCCAAATCCTTATCAATCGTCTTGGGCACGCCGACGACGCGCAACCCTCTGGCCGCGAGCCGCGCCGCCACGCCGAGCGTATCTTCGCCGCCGCACACCACGAGCGCATCCAGGCCGAGGGCCTCAATATTTCGGCTCACCTCTTCCGATCTGTCCAGCGGGTCGCCCGCCGCATTGCTCATCTTGAAGGGATTGGTGCGCGACGAGCCGAGGTTGGTTCCGCCATCGCGATCCCAGCGCCGCACCCGCTCTCGATCAAGCGCCAACACCTCCGAGAGCGGGTCAAGCAGGCTGCGCCAGCCGTCGTACAGGCCGACGACCTCAATGCCCAGCTCCGAGGCGCGATAAACCAGGCCCTTGATCGCCGGATTGAGGCCCGGCGCATCCCCTCCGCCCGTCAGGACGCCGATGCGCTTTACATCAGTCATTCAAATGAACCCTCCTTGAAGATTGAGCGTCGCGCCGTTTGATTCCGGCCGCCGCCTCTCGCTCGCACTGAAATACGTCTCAACCATTTCTCGCCCCCGTCCTTTATCGGCAATGCTCGCCGCCGATCAGTATTATTCGCGCAACATCATTTATGCTTTTCGCACGCCCTTCAAATGTCCGGAATCTGCCAGTCGATCTCCGGTTTACGGGCGGCGCGCAGCGCTTTGTTGATCGCGGAAAATGGTCTGCACCCGAAAAAACCGTGACGCGCGGCGAGCGGCGAGGGGTGCGCGCATTTGACTATGCTGTGCCGCCCCGTGTCTATCAATTGAATCTTCTTCTGCGCGTATGCTCCCCACAACACAAATACGACGCGACTCTCGTGGTCGTTGACCTTGCTGATGATGGTATCGGTAAAGGTCTCCCATCCCTTGCCCTTGTGCGAGTTGGGCTCGCCCGCGCGAACCGTCAAGACGGCGTTGAGCAACAGTATGCCCTGACGGGCCCATGGGCCCAGGTAACCGTTATTGGGAATATGAAAGCCCGCGATGTCGTCGCGCAATTCCCTGTAGATATTCACGAGCGACGCGGGCGGCCTGATGCCGGGCCGCACCGAAAAGCTTAGTCCGTGGGCGAGGCTTTTGCCCGTAGCGCGATCAGTGCCGGGGTAAGGATCCTGGCCGAGCAGCAGGACATTTACTTTTTTGTAAGGCGTATATTCAAGGGCCGAAAAGATGTCGTTCGCGGGCGGGTAAACCGTAAAAGACTGCTGCTCCTCATCCACGAATTGTTCGAGGGCGCGGAAGTACGGTTTCTTCAGCTCTGCGGAGAGCTGTGGCCGCCAGGATTTCGGGATCGCGGGTAGCATCGCTTTAGTCTTTCTCCTCTTCAGGCTGCGGCACTTCAAACCAGAGGGTGGCGAGCGGTGGAAGCACGACCTCGGCCGAGAAGGGCTGGCCGTGCCAGGGCGTCTCCTCGGCCGTGATGCGCTCGACGCGCCCCTGCCCTCGGCCCCCATACTCTTCCCCGTCAGTGTTCAAGACCTGCCGGTAATCGCCCGCCACCGGCAGACCGACGCGGTATCCGTCTCTGCGGAGCGGCGCGAAGTTGCAGACGCAGAGCAGGCGTCTACGGGTCGAAGGCGAGCGACGCATGAAGGCCAGCGTGTTCCCCTGCGCGTCCGCGACCTCAACCCACTCGAAACCGGCGGGCTCCGAGTCCGCCTCCCACAACGCGCACTCCCGCCCGTAAAGCTTATTGATGTCGCGCAGCAACGTCTGCAATCCCTTATGAAAGGGGTGCTCAAGCAGATGCCAGTCGAGGCTGCGCTCCTCATCCCATTCTCGCCACTGCCCGAACTCGCCTCCCATGAAGAGCAGCTTCTTGCCCGGATGGGCCCACATGTAGCCGTAGAGCGCGCGAAGCGATGCGAACTTTTGCGTGCGCTCTCCCGGCATCTTATTAATGAGCGCGCCCTTCATGTGAACCACTTCGTCGTGCGAGAAAGGCAGTATGAAGTGTTCGCTCCAGGCGTAGACCAGCCCGAAGGTCAGAAGGTTGTGGTTGTACTGGCGATGAATAGGGTCTTTGGAGAAATACTGCAAGGTGTCGTGCATCCAGCCCATGTTCCACTTGAAATCGAAACCGAGCCCGCCGTCCGCGACCGGACGGCTCACGAGCGGCCACGAGGTGGATTCCTCGGCGATCATCATAAAGCCCGGATGATGACGATGGATTATTTCGTTCAGCTCTTTGAGAAGCGAGATCGCTTCAAGGTTCTCTCTGCCGCCGTAACGGTTGGGAATCCATTGGCCCTCCGAGCGGCTATAGTCCAGATAGAGCATGGAGGCCACGGCATCGACCCTGAGCCCGTCGATGTGATACTCCGAGGCCCAGAAAAGCGCGTTGGCGAGCAGGAAGTTTCGCACCTCGTTGCGCCCGTAGTTGAAGATGTAGGTGCCCCAGTCCGGGTGCTCGCCCTTGCGCGGGTCTAAATGTTCGTAGAGCGCCGTCCCGTCGAAACGTCCGAGCGCGAAGGCGTCCTTCGGAAAATGCGCCGGAACCCAATCCATAATTACGCCTATGTCGCGCCGGTGAAGGTAATCGACCAGGAAACGAAAATCATCCGGCTCTCCGTAGCGCGCCGACGGCGCATAGTAGCTGCTCACCTGATAGCCCCAGGAGCCGCCATACGGGTGCTCCTTGAGCGGAAGAAACTCGACGTGAGTAAAGCCCATCTCCTGTACATAACGGGCGAGGGCCGGAGCCATCTCGCGATACTTAAGGGGACGATCCCCGTCCTCTGCGACGCGCCGCCAGGAGCCGTGATGAACCTCGTAGATCGAGAGCGGCCGACGGTGACGATCCACATCGGCGCGCCGCTTTATCCAGGCCGCATCGCGGAAACGGTATTTCGACTCGTGAACGACCGAAGAGGTGTCGGGCGGAATCTCCGTATAGAAAGCGTAAGGGTCGGACTTGAGAAAGGGCAACCCGCGCGGCGGGCGTATCTCGTACTTGTAAAGCTCGCCCGGCCCCAAACCCGGAATGAAGATTTCCCAGATGCCGGAGCCGCCCAGGCGTCGCATCTGGTGCAGGCGTCCGTCCCAATTATTGAACAGGCCGACGACGCTCACGCCCGCCGCATGCGGAGCCCACACGGCGAACGAGACGCCCGCGACTCCGTCCAGGTTGCGAACGTGCGCGCCGAGCTTTTCGTAGATGCGCTCGTGCCGCCCCTCGTTAAAGAGATGTTCGTCGAGGTCTGTCAGGGTCGGGAGAAAGGCGTAAGAATCGTGCTGTGTAAAAGTGCTGCCGTCCGGGTACGTGACCCTGAGCCTGTAGGGAAAAGCCTGCGCGCGATCTTTGACGAAAAGCTCAAAGAGTCCGGCCGGATGAGACTCGATCATCGGCCGCGCGCGCTCCCTTCCGATCAGCAGCTCGACCGTCTGCGCTTCGGGTCTGTAGGCGCGCACCCACGCACCCTCCGGCCCCGGATGAACGCCGAGGATTGAGTGCGGGTCTGGATGCGTGAAGCCGAGCAGACGACGCAGCTCGTGCGCCGGGACGGTCGGATAGCTCATCTCGGTCGGGGCGGGCTCGGGCGGCGAAGACCTGGCGCTTTCGGTCGCCCGTCGCTTTGCGCCGCCCCTGCTATTACTACTACTGCTGCTGCTTTCCGCTCCCGGTCTTTTCTTGCTCATCGCAAAGCGGCCTCTACCTCGGAGGCATTCGACTCGTCCGGGCTCCTGGTAAATTCCGAGCGCGCGAGCAGGGCGGGCGCAAGGCCAAGCTCCGAGGCCAGCTCGCGCGTCTCGACCGGTACGGGACGGCCCGCTCTGAGGGCTTCGTAGACGGCCTCCTGCGCCTGTTCCAGATTGGCTTCGAGCTTCAGCTTGCGCGCGAGCCGGACGAGAACGAGCGCCGGTTGAGAGTTTTCAGCCGACGGGTTCTTGAGAGCGTGGCGCACGGCGCGCGCGATCAACCCCTCGAACGTCCTGCGAATGGAGGCGCGATCAATGCTGAGGCCGTGCTGGGCCACCTCGTCGGCTATCTCAATAGCCTTACGGTAAGCCGTCACGTCATACTGCTGCCCCTCCTGCTCGCGTATCTCCTCCTCGAACCGGCGGCCGATTGTAAACTCAGCCGCCGCGCGCAACTCCCTCGGCAGCTCGAAACCCGCCTCCTGAAGCATCTCTATGTTGCGGCGGTTCGCCTTGTATAGAAACGCGTACTCCTCGGAGAAACGCTCGACCATCTGCTCGAACAGGATTTCGGAGATGCGCTCGCGCCCGGCGGGCAGCAGGTGTTCGAGCCCGTACTCACCGGGCCCAAACTTTTCCTGAGCGAGGCGCAGGATCGAAGGCAAAGACGCGGCGCGAAACTGCGACCACAGAGCCGCCGTCGCTTCCCTGAACGACTCTTCGCCGGGAAACGGCTTCAGCACCGAGTAGAAATCCACGTCGCCGAAATGCATAGACGCCAGCGCATAGTCGTAAGGCCGCGAAGTGGCGCGCGCTTCCAATTCCAGGTGCTCGGTGCTGAGCGTCAGTCGCCCATGCTGCTGTTTCTGAAAATCTTTCCGGCGGTAAAGGTATGAAGCGGCTTCGCCCGCTTCCTGCACCTCGTCGACAAGGCTGCTCATGCCGAGGTGCGCGGCGACACGCTCGGGCGTGACCACGGTAGGTTCTACGAAGCGCCTGTAAATGTCCGCGCCCGTCCCGAGCCCGGCGATATTGCTCCTGGCCTCCGCCAGGATTTCGAGAAAGCGGCCTTTCGTTGCGGGCTGTAGGCCCAGCTCTTCCTGCAAGTCCATTACGCGGCCCGCATATTTCAAGACCTGCTGGGTTTCGATTCCGGAGATGTCTGCGAAGAACCAGCCGCAACTCGTGTACATCAGCATGGCGCTGCGCTGCATCTCCAGAAGGGAGAGTGCGCGCGTCCTCTCAGCCGTAGACAATTCGCGCCCGCCGTGACGACGCAGGTATTCATCGCGCGAAGCAAAGGGATTGACGATCAACTCTATGTAATCGTCGCGCGCGGCCCACGGGTCTATGAAAAGCTCGCCTGCGCCTCCCTCAAAGGCACGCGCCGCCTCTTCGCTCAAGAGGTCGAGCGCCGCGCGCAGAGGCCCGCGCCATGCCTGGTTCCAGCCACCCTGCGCTCCCGTCTGACACCCGCAATCGCGCTGCCAGCGGCCGACGCCGTGCGCGCAGCTCCATGACGTGCCCTGCCCGTCCGGCCCCGTCTTGATCTCGACCTCCATCGTGGGCGGGTGGCAGTCAAGGAACTCGCCATAGTTGGTGACCTCTAATCCGCGCATCGGCGCTTCGACTTCGAGCGCGTAGGCGAGCGTGCGGTCGCCCCAGTGAAAGTGGTGGCCGTAGGTTTCGCCGTCGGTCGCCACATTGACGCAGCCTTCAGCGCCGCGCGCAGAGGCCCGCGCGAAGCGGTCGACCAAACCCTGGCTCGAAGCCAGCGCGCCGTCGAAGGCGATGGCCTTAGCGATTGGCCCATCGTAGAAGAAGATGACGATGCCACGATTGCTATTGTCCCTATGAAAATATTTATAGGGACGGGTGGCGTCTATCTGCCCGTCGTCGACATTAATCCAGTCGGCGGCAGCGTCGCCTACGGGGCGCACTCTCGCGGCCTGGTGCGGCGACAGAATGACGTAGCGCAGCCCCTCTTCGATCAGCGTTTCCAGGGTCGCGGCGTCGCAGGCCGTCTCCGGCAGCCACATCGCTTCAGCCTCGCGCCCGAAGCGATACCTGAAGTCCCTGAGCCCCCAGCGCACCTGCGTGCGGCGGTCGCGCTCGTTGTTGAGGGGAAGGATCGTGTGATTGTAGCTTTGGGCGATGGCGTTGCCGTGGCCGCCGCGTTTGAGCGCGCTCAGGCGGTCTGCTTCGAGAATGCGCGCATAGGTTTCCGGGTGCTCTCGCTCGATCCATGAAAGGAGCGTCGGCCCGAAGTTGAAGCTCATGTTGACGTAGTTATTGACGATCAGCTCGATTCGTCCATAGCCGTCGATGATGCGCGCGTAGCCGTTCGGACGATAACATTCGTTGTGAATGCGTTCGTTCCAGTCGTGGAAGGGACGTGCGCTCGGCTCTCGATCAACGATCTCAGTCCAGGGATTCTCGCGCGGCGGTTGATAGAAATGGCCGTGAATGATGAGTGCTGTTTTCATTAATTACCTGATCTGAATCTGATGCGCCCTGCCATCGTCCGTGATGCGAATGGTCAGACCCTCGCCTTCCCTGTACCACCCGTTCCCCTGTGCGGTGCGAGCGGACGCGCCGAGCGATTTGCCGTCGAGCGAGACCTGACGCACCGAAGTAGCGTTAGCGAACACGAGTTGCAGATTTCGCCTTCCCGGATCGTACGTCCCTTCGGGCGCGCTCGTGTTTATCTGGAAGCCGCCGTTCACAGGCGAGACGGTAATACGCGTGCGCCTGAAAGCGCCCTGTCTGTAAGCCGGGCTGCTCCCGTCATCCTCATAAAGCGCGGCCTCGGCACGACCCTTCTCATCCGCGTAGATCATAAAGCTCAGCGGATCGACCGGCTTCTCATTCGTGTAGCTCATCTCCGGGCCCATCGGAATAATCGCGCCGCCGCGCACGTACATCGGCACGGTTTCGAGCGGCGCGTCGGCGCGTATCATCGTCCCTCCCGTATATTTCTTACCCGTCCAGTAGTCGAACCATGTGCCCTCCGGGAGATAGACGAGCCTTTGCGTCTGGTCGGGTTTGAGTATCGGCGCAACCAGAAGGTCGCGGCCGACCATAAACTGGTCGTCAAGGTTCAGCGTGCTCTCGTCATTCTGGTAGTTGAGCAGCAGAGGGCGAATGAGCGGCATGCCCGTGCGGTGCGCCTCTTCGAGCGTCGTGTAGAGAAACGGCATCAGTCGATAGCGCAGCTTCAGATACTTGCGAATAATGTCTTCATAGTATTTCCCGAAGCGCCAGGGCTCGTTATCATAGCCGCTGATGTCTTTATGGTTGCGGCAGAACGGAACCAGAAAGCTGATCTGGTAGGCGCGCGTGAGCAGCTCGCCGTTGCCGCGACCGATGAAGCCGCCGACATCGCCGCCGACGAAGGGCTGGCCCGAGAGTCCCAGAGACTGATACATCGGGATGCTCGTCGAGAGCGTCTCCCAGGTGCTCGTGGTGTCGCCCGTCCACATCGTCGAATATCTCTGGTAGCCAGCATAGGCGGCGCGCGTAATCACGTACGGGCGCTTGTCCGGTTCGAGGCGTTCGAGCCCCTCGTAGGTCGCGCGTGCCATCAGGAGCCCGAACACATTGCGGTTCCTGGCATGCGTGGAGCGCTCGCCCTCGTCAAAGCTTACGACATCGAGCTGGTTCTTGCCCGTCTGGTCGACAAAATCCGAGGGCTCGTTCATGTCATTCCAGATGCCCGCGATGCCGTTCTCTATGTAAGCGCGGTGCAGGTCTCCCCACCAGCGGCGGGCCTCGGGCAGTGTAAAATCGACGAGCACGCTCTCGCCCGGCCACACCTTGCCGACGTACAGCTCGCCATTCCTGCGGCGCTGAAAATAGTTCTTCTCGACCCCCTGGTTGAAGACGTAATAGCTCTTGTCCTGCGGCAGCAGCTCGGGCTTTGAAGGCGCGGGAGCGTTGGCCGCGCCCTGTGCAGGCGGTTGATGTTTCACCCCCGGATCGACGATGGTGACGACGCGGACGCCCTGGCGGCGCATCCTGTCCGTGAACGCCTTCGGGTCTGGAAACCTCTGCGTGTCGAAGGTGAAGACGCGATAGGCTTGCATATAATCAATGTCGAGATGCAGGACATCGAGCGGCAGGTCACGCGCGCGGTACTGGCGGACGACCTCCTCGGCCATCGCCTCCGGATAGTAGCTCCAACGGCTCTGCTGGTTGCCGAGCGCCCACAGCGGAGGCATGGGCATGTGGCCCGTCAAATCACTGTAGCGTCCGAGTATCTTTTTGATCTCCGGCCCCCAGAAGAAATAGTAGTTCATCTCGCCGCCTTCGGCCCCGAACGCCGCCCACTGCTGAGACGACCTGCCGAAATCGAAATAGCTGCGATAGCTGTTGTCGAAAAAGATGGCGTAGGCCGCGCCCCTTTCCAGCCCTATGTAGAAGGGGATGGTCTGGTAGATGGGGTCTCTGCCTTCCGTGTAGCCGGGCGTATCGCTGTTCCAGTTCGTGAAGAAGCCCCGCCGCTTATCGAGCCGCGCGGCCTTTTCGCCGAGCCCGTAAAAGTGCTCGTCGAAACCCAGCCTCTTCGTCGCCGAGACGAACGGGCCCGCCTGCGGGTCGAACATCATCTGCGCCTTAGTGCCACGGGCATCGAACATCATCGGACGCTCGTCCGAGTTGATCGTTCGGTGCGTCTTCGCATCGCGAAACTCTATGAGCAGCGGCGAGCGGCGGACGACGACCTCAAGCTCGTCGGTCGAGAGCGTGAAGGCGTCCGGCCCCTCGGCCATCGCCCAGCGCGGCGTCTCCCAGGAGGTCTTGGCTATCGCCCAGGAATGATCCGTTGTGGGAAGCGGTTTTCTGAACGAGGCGCGGACTCGGACGAGGTCAGGGGCGAGCACCGTGAGGCGCACCTGCGAGCCGTCCTGGCAGTCGAACGTCACCCCCGCTTCGGTCTTCGTGGAACCGCTGATCGGGCCAATCGGCTCCAGTCCGTTGACGATGTCCTGCGCCGCTGCTGCCGCGCAGAGAGAGATGCAACAGAAAAGCGATGCCAGAATCTTCTTCATCATTATTGCGGGGGATGTGATCGATAATATTCACCGGCACGGAGAAGAGCAAGGCCGGAGGATGCGCCGGGCGCGCCGAAAGTGGCTTTAAAGCCTCTCATGGCTCATCCTTCATCCCGCCTCCTTTCGGTTGGTTTTCGGCCTCTTACTTCGACTGCTTTGTGAAAGCGATATGGGCTGCGCCGAGGAGTCCGGCGTCGTCGCCACGCTCGGCGCGAACGATCTCGGCGCGGCGGGCCGGGATGGGAAATGCGCGCTTCATGACCTGCTCGTGCACGTGCTCGTAAAATAGCTGCCAGCCTTCGGCCACGCCGCCGCCGACGACTATCATTTCCGGATTCAGGATATTGATGAGGCTCGCCAGGCCGACGCCCAGATAGAAGCCCATCCGCCTGAAAACCTCCAGCGCCAGCTCATCGCCGTCGAGCCCGCTCCTGTAAACCATCTCGGCCGTCAGGTTCTCCCTGGTGTGCAGCGTTGATCGCGGGTAACGCGGCTGCGCTTCGCGCGTCATTCGCACGATGGCCGTCGCCGAGGCGTAGACCTCAAGGCAGCCGCGACTTCCGCACATGCAGGGGTGGCCCGTCGGCTCGACGCCGATATGGCCGATCTCTCCGGCCGAACCGTCGATCCCGCGCCACAATTCTCCGTCGAGGATTATCCCGCCGCCGACGCCCGTGCCCAGGGTCACGCAGATGATCGTCTGCGCCCCGCGCCCCGCACCCTGCCACAGCTCGCCGACGGCCGCCGCGTTGGCGTCGTTTTCCAGCACGGCGGGCCACCGCAATTCGCTCTCAAGCGCCGCCCCCAGCCGAAAGCCGTCGAGGCAGGGCACGTTCGGCGCTTTCGTCACGATTCCGTTTTCCACCTGTACTGTGCCAGGGACGACGACCGAGAGCGATTTGATCTGCGCGCCGCGCCCGCCGCTCAGCCGCTCCAATTCGCGCGCCGCGCCGACCAGCGCCCGTACGATCTCGTCGGCGCGCTCGGCCTTCGGCGTCTGATACTTGACGCGTTCGTGGATGCGCCCTTCGGCGTCGACCGTGGCGGCGCGCAGGTTCGTGCCTCCGAGGTCGGCGGCGATGACGAGCCCTGAGGAGGAACTCTGGTCTTTAGGGAGGAGGAGGTCGGTTGTGCTCATGTTCTTTCGGTCAATCGCTCCATAACGCCACCAATGCGTTTGCCAGCCGGTCGCGCCAGCTAGTCCAATTATGTCCCGTCTCGGCTTCGGCGTACGCGACGCTGTAGCCTCGGGCTGCCAGCATAACTCGCACGCGGCGATGGACGGCCTTGACGGACTCCATGCGCCCGACATCGAAGTAGAATTTCAGAGGCTGCTCGCGCCTCATAGGGCCCAGACGCGCGAGCGCGCCGACGATGCGCTCGTTGTCTATCTGGAAAGAGCTGGATTGTCCGCCGACGCGCGCGAACGTGTCCGCGTGCCTGAGCGCAGTCCAGATGGAGATTACACCGCCGAGGCTTGCGCCCATCAGCGCGCGCCCATTGCGCTCGGCCTTCGTGCGGTAACGCGCGTCTATGAACGGAACCAGCTCGGTCGCCATAAAATCGGCGAACGCGTCGTTGGCCCAGTAATCCTTCATCCTATCGCCCGGCAGGACGAAGACGATGATGAAGGGAGCGACCTTTCCGGCTTTAATCAGGTCGTGCGCGATGAGCGTGGCGCGCGCCCTGGTCACGTACTCCATGCCGTCCTGCACGTAGAGCACAGGGTAGCGCGCCGTCGATTGCTTGTAGCCGGGCGGGAGATAGACCCATGCGCGCCGCGAGCCGTCGAGCAGGCCGCTTCCCACCTCCAGCGCATCGACGCTGATGCCGCGCTCTCCCTCGTCGCCTGAGATCGGCGTCTCTCTATATCCCGGCATCCGTAAGAAGGAGTTGAAGCCGCCGAGGCCGTTCTCCACACGGTCGGGGTTGAGCGGGTCGAGCATCCATTCACCGTCCGCGATCAATTTATATTCGGCCCTCGCCCGGGCGGCGAACTCTCGGACGTAATACTTAATATCAGTACCCTCAAGCTCGCGCATTGCGAGACCGCGCGCCGCCCAGTTTGTGAAATCCCCGACGACTTCGACCCGCCGCGCCGGGCCGCGATACAGGAAGACGGCGCTGTTCGCTTCGATGACGGGTGAACGATTGGCCTCTCTCACGCGCTTCTCCAAATCCGCCGACAGCTTCGGTACGACAACGGCGCGGCCTCCCGTTTCCGCTTGCGAGAAGCCGCGCAGCACGCGCCGATTGAAGGTGCTTGAGTTGTCGGGCGCGCGAGCGGCAAACGCGATCACGCTCTCGCCCGCAGGCACTTCCAGCTCGAACTTGAAGCCGCCCTCTTTATCGACAGCGACTTCGCGCGCTCGACCGTCCTGAAAAACATAGGCGCGCGCGCCCGCAGGGAGTCGCCCGCTGACGGGAAGCCGCGTTCCGGCCTCAAGGCTAAGCAGAACCTCATCATCCGCTATGTCGAGATGAATGTCCGATTCCAAAGGCATCGCCCCCGTGGCGTAACGCGCGGCGACCGTTTCGGGCGTCTCAAGGTTGCGGCCCTCTTCCAGGTTGCGTGCGAGCCTGATGTACTGGGCCGAGGCCCAGGCGAGCGGCGTCGCTGAAGCCGTCCCTTCGCCAAAGCGCAAACCGGGACGCGGGCTGGCCGGTCGATCCCAGACCTGCTCCGGCATCATCATCCCCTCGCCAGCGAATCCGCGCATCGCGTCCAGGCGACGACGCGCCGAAACAACCTCGCCCCGCGCCAGCTCATATTCTCCGCGCTCGCCCGTCAGGAGCGGCCACAGCCGCCCGACCCCACGCCTGGCATCGTAGCTCCCGCCGTCCGCACGATCTCCGTAAGCATCATGGTTATAGCGATACCAGGCCGCGCCGTTGGGCGTCTCCACTTTAATGACACGGTCAACGACGGCGAGCGACTTTGCGACGAGCGGATCGCGCACGCCCTTGATGCCGAGGCGCGTCGCTTCCAGAAAACCGGCGTCCACTATCGAGCGCTCGTCGTAGACGCCACCGTTGCTGTTAATCTCAAGCCGCGCGCCGTCATCCGGGTCGTCGTTCTCCGTGACGCGCAGGTAATAGTTCCCGTCACCGTGCGGGCCCGTGGCGGTCGCCGTCCAGCGATCCAGGTTGCGCGCCCAATCATCGGCAGCGGCCAGATAAATGGCGGCCGCGCCCTCATCCTTATTTCGTCGCGCCAGCTCGGCGGCGCAAACGAGCCCGGCGATCTCTGCACTGATGGTCGAAGGCGAATAGCCCTTCTCCTCTTCCCAGCGCTCCTGCTCGGTCATGGGCCCATGACGAATCAGAAAATCTGCGGCGGGCTTAATATGCTTCGTCCAGGCCCCGGCGTCGGCGCGTCCCAGTTGAAAGGCGAGGATGAGCGGGTAAGCGACCTGATCCATCTGCAAGCCGCCGTAGAACTGTTTGCCGTTGAGCCAGGAGTTTTGTGGAAAACTCCCGTCCGACTTTTGCTGGACGGTGAACAGATAGTCGAGCGCCCGCCGAGCCGCATCGCGGTCGCCCATCGCATCGAAGGCCGTTGCCACCTCATACAGGTCGCGCGCCCAGACCAGATGATAGCCTCCGACGCTTGCCTCGTTAGCGTTCGCGCCGCCGCCCCACGGGACGGTCAGCGAGGCGATCATAGCACCGCGATGCGTCTTATCTTCATGCGCCTTCAAGACCATCGCGGCCATGTCGAAGTGGCGCTGGTCGGTGGCGGCCACCCGGCGCAGCCGTGCGACATAGTCATGCCAGCCCGATTCATATTCAAGGCGCGCGCGCTCGAAGCCTTTGGCGAGCGAGGCGCGCGCGTTCTTCAGAGCCTCGGCCGTATCCGCGCCGAAACCGAGCGCGAGCGTGAAGGGCACGTCCGATTTCAGGCGCGCCACCTGTACCACATTGCCGTCGGCGGCCCGCACGTAAGCCCTATTGATTCTTCCCTCGGCGCGCAAGGTTGTGAGGCCGTCGCTCGTCCCCAGATAACCGTTGCTCGTCTCCTCGAAGCCCCGACCGGCGACGAGCGCCGAGGCACACTCTTTGTCGGCTGCCAGCAGCGCATCGCCCTCTGTCCAGGCCGCGTCGTGCATACCGCTATTGTTCAAAGAGGGGTCATAATAAACGTAAAGAACGTGCGGGCCACCTTTGAGGCTCCGGAACTCGACGTTTATCAGGACGGTATGGCGCTCGGGGTCGGCGGTATAGGTTTTCGTGATCGTGTAATCGCCGCTTCGGGCCGTGTTTAGCTGCCGGAAGAGGAGAGAGCGCGCGTCCAGGATTTCGATGCGATGCGTGGTGTCTTCGCCTTCGACTTCGACGCGCTTGCCGTCACCGCTCGCAACGACGAACTCCAACCTCTGCACGTTGGCCGTATCAACCGTCGGGTAATAAACTTCGGTCAGCGCCCCTTCCGCGAGCGTAAACCAGACCTTAGATTCCAGCGTGTTCGACGTGCCGACGCCGTCCTTGCCCGCGCTGGCCCAATGCGCGTCGAGTCCCGGCGCTCCCGGCGGCACGACCTGCTGCGGGCCCGTCTGCCCGCTCGCC
Organism: Pyrinomonadaceae bacterium; assembly: GCA_035940775.1. Taxonomy (GTDB): domain Bacteria; phylum Acidobacteriota; class Blastocatellia; order Pyrinomonadales; family Pyrinomonadaceae; genus DASQYE01. Next base: position 127,888 of record DASZEN010000008.1, read on the forward strand.
GCCGTCGCGTTGCAGAACAACGGAGCGCAGGCCAACAGGATGATGATAATGATGAAGCCCGGCGTCAGCCTTATGCCATTTCTTAACGTCATCAAGCTGCCCTGCCCGCGAGTGATCGAAAGGCTAAAGGGTTTCAAGACCAAGATTTTTCCAGCTCATTCCTCATTTCAACGCGCGACGGAAGATGCGATATCCCCAGGCGTCGAGCGCCAGCGCGGGCAAAGCGACGCTGCGAAGTGTTGCGGCGGCTCGCTCCGGGGCGGGCGCGTCGGGCGGAAGCGGCGGCGCGATGTCGGGCGTCACGTCCGTAAAGGCCGAATTGTTCCCGACCTCTACAAGGCCGACGAAGGGGCGGTTCGAGAGATTGATCGCCACCAGCACTTCCTCGCGCGGCGTGCGGCGCACGAAGGTGACCACATGCGCCTCGTCGGAATTGCGCAGCCATTCGGTCTCGCCGCGCCGCAGCGCCTCGTGCGCTTTCCTGAGCGCGATGACCTGTTTATAAAAGCGCGGAAACTCGGGACGGCGCTCGGCGATCTGCCAGAGTATGGGAAGGCGCTCGAAGAGCGCGGGCGCGCCCGATTCGGTCGTATCGCCGACCTCCATACCGTTGTAGAGCATGGGCACGCCGTCAATGGTAAAGACGAAGAGCGAGGCGGCGAGCGCGCCTCGTTCTCCGAAGCGCGCGATGGCACGCCGCTCGTCGTGATTATCGGAAAAGCGCATGTGCTGAGAGCCGCGCGGAAAACGTGCGCGCTCCTCTTCCCAGGCCGCCCGCAAAGCAGTGGCCCCTCTTTGTCCCATCAGAATCTCAGTCAGGGCGGAATGAAGCGGCCACGAATAGTCCAGATCAAAGGCTTTGAGGAGCAGGTCGGGCTCGTGCCATTCGGCGAGCATCAGTATGTCGCGCTTGATTTGTTCAAGCTCGGTGCGCGCGCGCTCCCAGAAATCGGTCGGAACCATCCCGGCCACGTCGCAGCGAAAGCCATCCAGATCATACTCGCGCAGCCAGAACTTCAGCATCTCGATCATGTAATCACGCAGGCGCGCGTTCGCGTAGTTGAGGTCGGCGACATCGGCCCAATCCGGCACGGGCGCGAGGATGCGTCCGCTCGCATCGCGCGTGTAAAAATCCGGCTCCTTCATCATCACGCTGTCCCAGGACGTATGATTCGCCACGATGTCTATAATCACTTTCATCCCGCGCCGGTGCGCTTCCGAGACCAGTCGGCGCAGGTCTTCCTTGTTGCCGTAATCCGGGTTGATCTCGTAATAGTCGCGCACGGCGTAGGGGCTGCCGATGCTGCCCTTCTTCTTCTCCTGGCCGATGGGGTGAATCGGCATCAGCCACAAAACATTGACGCCCAGATTCTTCAACTCGTCGAGCCGGGCCGTGACGCCGCGAAAATCGCCCGACGCCGAGAAGGAGCGCGGAAAGATTTCGTAGATCACGCCGTCCTGCGCCCATGCGGGAACCGTGCGGGCCGTCTCTTTCGAGAAATCACGCGGAGGCTGTTGCTGGCCCAACGCCGCGCCGCGCAAGGCCAGGAGCGTCAGGGCGACGGCCATCGAGCACAGGCCCGTGCCGCAAAGTCTACGGCAGCAGAGGCTCGTCGCGCGCACCCGCAGACGAGAGAGCGCGCGACGCGGCGCATCATGATCGCGACCGCTTTCGGCTTTCTTCATCGCTTACTCCTTATCCATGAGACCCGTGCTCGGGACGGGCTGCGCCGAGCCCTGAGTCATCAGCGGCTCATGTTCGTCGCCACGGATGACGGAGCCGACCGGAACCTCTTTGTCCGCGACATCGCGCACGATCGAGACCAGCGCCGCCGCGATCAGCATAAACGCGCCGCCCGCCATCACGACATAGAGCGGAGCGTTCGGATTGTCACGCCCCAGGAGGGCACGAATAGTCGGGCCGAAAGTGAAAGACGCTATGATCTCAGGGATAACTATGAAGAAGTTGAAGATGCCCATGTACAGGCCCATCCGGGCCGCGGGCAGCGCCCCGGCCAGTATGGCGTAAGGCATCGAGAGGATTGACGCCCAGGCCACACCGACTCCGACCATCGTGAGCAGCAGGATATTTTGATCGCGGATAAAGTAGGTCGAGAGCAACCCCGCCGCTCCGCAGACCAGCGAGACGGCATGGACTGTCTTGCGGCTCGTGGCGCGGGCCAGTTTCGGCAGCGCGAAGGCGACGGCGAAGCAGACCAGGGAGTAGATCATAAAAGCTATGCCCCCCCAGGCTTGACCGTCCTTGAATCGCGGGTCTTGTTCATTGCTCGCGCCGAAGACGTGGTAGGAAGTCATCAGACCGAAGAACATCCACATGCAGAACAGACCGAGCCAGGTGAAGAACTGCACGGCGGCCAGTTGCCTCATGGTCTGCGGCATCTCCCTGATGGCCGAGAGTATCTCTCTCGCACCGGCGGCGATTCCGCGATGCTCGCGCCGCTTGCGCTCGAACTCCTCCATGTCTTCGGGCGGGTACTCGCCGGTCGTGAAGACAGTCCAGAGCACAGCCAGGAGGAAAGCCACAGCGCCGAGCTTGAAGGAATAGTTGACGCTGGTGGGGATGGCGCGAGCCGCCTCTCCGGCGGCGGAAGCTCCGCGCGCGTCAAAACCGTAGCGCCGGAACAGGTACGGCAGGGCGTTGGCTAGCGATTGACCGATGCCTATGAAGAAGCTTTGCATGACGAACCCGGCGGTGCGCTGATCCGTGTTCAGCTTATCGGCGACGAAGGCGCGGAACGGCTCCATGCTGACGTTGATGCTGGCATCCAGTATCCAGAGCAGACCGGCGGCCATCCAGAGCGAAGGCGAGTCGGGCATGAAGAAGAGCGCGATGCTGGCGAGGATTGCGCCGACCAGAAAGTATGGACGCCGCCGCCCAAGACGGTTCCACGTCCGGTCGCTCATCGAGCCGATGACGGGTTGCACGAGCAGCCCCGTCACCGGCCCGGCCAGCCACAGGATAGGTATGTCGTCAGGGTTTGCGCCGAGATACGTATAGATGCCGCTCATATTGGCGAGCTGCAAGCCCCAGCCGAACTGTATGCCTAGAAATCCGAAACTCATGTTCCAGATTTGCCAGAAACTCAAACGAGGCTTCTCAGGCGAAGACGCTTTCTTCTGCATCACCCACACTCCTCAATATCGAAGGGATGAGGGCGGCGGCGATGAGGGATGAATAAGAAAAGCATTCAAGAAAGTTGAAGCATTCCTTTCATTCCCTCATCGCTGCCGCCCTTCGTTGTTGTCCTTTATCGAGCGTAAATATTTATGTCTTCGAGTACCACGTCGCGGTCGAGGGAGAGCGCGAACATAAGGGTGCGCGCCATGTTGGCGACGTGGATTGCGCCAGCGCGCGGCTCGTCCTCGTCGCCCGTGTGATCTACGTCCACGAGGCCGGGGCAGAAGTTAAAGACGCGTATGTTGGCGCCCGTCTTGCGCACATGGTCGCGCAACGATTCGGCCAACCCGAGCAGACCGAACTTGGAAGCGCAATAGGAAGGAACATCCGCGTAACCATGCTTTCCGGCCTGCGAAGAGACGTTGACTATGTCGCCGAAATCCGCAGCCATCATAACGGGCAGCGCGGCTCGCACCAGCCGCATTGCGCCGCGCAGGTTCGTGTCCATAACCTTGTCCCAGCCCTCGTCCGTAATCTCCGTGATGGTTTCCGGCACGGCCAGGCCCGCGTTGTTGATTAGCAGGTCGAGCGCGCCCCAGCGCCCGACCGTGTAACGGACGAGCGCTTCGCACTCCGGGCCTTCACGTATGTCGAAGGCGTAAGCGAAGACGCGCTCGGCGTCGAGCCCGGCATTGATCTCATCGGCAGACCTTCGCAGCGTCTCTTCGCGACGCGAAGCGATCACCACGAGCGCGCCCGCGCGGGCCAGCGCTTCCGTGAAGGCGCGACCGATACCCGTTCCGCCGCCCGTCACGACGGCGACCTGCTGGCCGAGTTTTTTGGACTTCAGGGCCATTCGGTTCTCCCGCCGCCTCTTATCTCGGAGCGAAAATGCTGGCCGAGCGCGGCGGCATAGTAACTTTGAAAGCTCCGTCCTTGATGAGCGCGTCGCCGTTTACGCCGAGTCGGTCTACCAGTCTTGAACCTTCATCAAGATTAACCGGCGTGAATCCGTTCTCCGAAAGCCCGTCGCCGGAGATTCTTTCGGCCGGAATTTTAAACTCGACGACGGCCTCCGCGCTGGCGTTGTTGATGACGATGATGACGGAGGCCCTGTCGGTCATGCGCGCGTAGGCGTACTGCTGCTCCGAGACGTATAGATTACGGAGCGCGCCGCGCCTCAACGGCTCAAGCTCCGCATGGAGGCGCGTCACCCTGCGAATGTGCTCGAAGAGGTCTTGCTCTTCAATTGTGCGTCCCTCTTTGGTGAAGGCGTTGCGCTGGTCGCCCGGAAAGCCGCCCGGAAAGTCGCGGCGCGTGGTGGGCTCGTCGCCGCCCGTCATCGCTATCTCGTCGCCGTAGTAAAGCTGCGGCACGCCGCGCGTCGTCAGTATAAAAGTATGAGCGAGCTTTGAGCCCGCGATGGTCGCACCCGCTTCGCTCATAAAGCGCCCGTCGTCGTGGCCGCCCACGAGCGTCACCAGCAGGCCGGGGTTCGTGTACAGGTAATCCCTGGCCAGCATCTTCGCCACTTCGTCCACGTTCTTACCCTCGGCGAAGGCGCGGCGCAAGGGGTAAAAGAGCGGGAAGTCCAGAAGCGAATCGAGCCCCGAATCCACGCCGTCGAAGCGCGTCTGCCCGCCCTGAAAAAATGAGGTGTGTACGGGGTCGCCGTCCTTGACCTCGCCCGTGACGCGGAATGACGGGTACTCGCGCTTGATGGCCGCCATCCAATCGCGCCAGAAGCTATTGGGCACGTACTGCCAGGTGTCCTCGCGGATGCCGTCGAGGCCCGTCGTGCCGATCCACCAGAGCGTGTTTTGAATCAGGTAGCGTGCCGTCTCTTCGTCCCGCTGGTTAAGGTCTGGGAGGAAATCCAGGAACCATCCCTCCATCGTCTCGCGTTTGATGCGCGGCTCGGCGCGCGGGTCGTGCAGCACCCAGGTCTGGAAGACGTTCTTCAGATGCGAGGCGCGCGTGCCGTTGAACCAGGTCGGCGTCGGCGTGTCGGCGACCCACGGGTGATACGGCCCCGTGTGATTTACAACGCTGTCCTGAATGACCTTGAGCCCGAGACGGTGCGCCTCGTCCACCAGCTCGCGCAACTTCTGGAGCGTCCCGAAATGCTCTTCGACCGCGTAGAAGTCCTGCGCGTTGTAGCCGTGAAAGCCCGTCACGGCCTGCCCCTCCTTCTTCTCGATCTCGTTCAGGCGGTCGTAGTTGTCGTACCAGGGCGTGAGCCAGATGGCGGTCACGCCGAGGTCTTTCAAGTAGGGCAGGTGATTGATGACGCCCTGAAGATCGCCGCCGTGGTAATAGAACTTGTTCGCGCGATCATAGAGGCCGCGCGATTGCGGCGGGTCGTTATTCTTCGGATCGCCGTCGCTGAAGCGGTCGATCATAATCAGGTACATGACATCATCGGGCGAGAACCCCGCGAAGCGACCCCTTCGGCTGAGCGGCGCGAGGATTTCAAAAGGAGCCTCGACCGTGCCGCTCGCGGTCGTGACCTTGAGCGAGCGCGGGCCCGGTCGCGCCTGCGCGTCGATCAGGACATCTACGAAGAGGTATGTGCCCGCCGCGTTGATCCGCGTCAGTCCTGTCTGAAGGCCGTCGCCGACCGCCTCGATACGCGCGCCCGAGAGATTGTGCCCGCGTATCAGAAGGCGCACCGGATTGACGGAGTGATTCACCCACCAGTTCGGCGGCTCGACCTTTGTAATCGCCGGGGCGGTCTGCGCCCCTGCGCCGGAGCAATTCCATGCGCCGATGAATAACAAACAGAACAGCCCCGTCAGCAGCCGTCTTGATGCTTTGCGTTTGAGCATAGTCTTCTTCGTTCAGCTAAACCTGTTCGACCGACGGATGATTCCTGCGCGGGGGATCAAAGTGTTAATGAGCAGGCGCATCATCTGGAATATACAGAAGCGCACTATTTTTCGGTCTTCAGCTCGGCGCGCGGAGCCCGTCCGTAAAGCCCTGTCAAATCTTTCAGCCGTTCGCTGATCTCGTCTTTAAGCGCGCCCGCCCTGTAACGCCAGGCCCAGTTGCCCGACATGCTGTTGGGCAGGTTCATACGCGCGCCTGTGCCGAGCCCGAGCACGTCCTGTAAGGGTATGATCGCCGTATCGGCGACCGAAGCGAGGACGGCGCGGATAAAGTCCAGATGAATCTCCCGCCCGTCCGTATTCAGATATTTCAGACAGAACGCTCTTTCGCGCTCGATCTGCGCCGCATCGCGCGTCGAGCCCGTGCCCGCCTCGCTCTTGAACCACCCGACCGTAGTATCGTTATCATGCGTGCCCGTGTAGACCACTACGTTCCGGTGATAGTTGTGCGGCAAGTCCTGGTTTTGTGTGTCGCTGCTGAAGGCGAATTGCAGAATGCGCATGCCTGGGAATCCGAAATCGTCTCGCAGCGCCTCCACGTCCGGGGTGATAACGCCGAGGTCTTCGGCGATGATCGGCAGTTGGCCCAAAGCCTGACGGATGGCCGCGAACAATTCCCTGCCCGGCGCTTCGACCCAGCGCCCGCGCTCGGCCGTCTTGTCTCCGCCCGGTATCTCCCAGCAGGCGGCGAACCCGCGAAAATGGTCTATGCGCAGGATGTCTACGGTTTGCAGCGTGGCCTTGACGCGCGCGATCCACCAGCGAAAGCCGTCGGCGCGCATGTGTTCCCAGTTGTAAAGCGGATTGCCCCAGAGCTGTCCCGTCGCGCTGAAATAATCCGGAGGCACGCCCGCGACCACCACGGGCGCGCCCCGCTCGTCCAGCTTGAACTGCTCCGGGTTAGTCCACACGTCTGCGGAATCCTGCGCGACGAAGATCGGTATGTCGCCGACGAGCTTGATGCCGCGCTCGTTCGAGTAGGCTTTGAGCGCGAACCATTGCTTGAAGAAGAGGAACTGGTAAAACTTCTGCGCCTCTATCTCTTCATGCAGCTCCTCGCGCACGCGCCCAAGCGCCTTCGCGTCGCGCCGCACGAGCGCCGAATCCCACTCGTTCCAGGCCGCGCCCCCGTTGGCGTCCTTCAGAGCACGAAAGAGCGCGTAATCTTCGAGCCACGAGGCGTAACGCTGGCAGAAGGTCTGGAAGGCGGCGCGCAATCCCGTGTCGGTCGTCCGCTTGAAACGCGCGAACGCTCTTTGCAGTAGTCGCTCCTTGAACTCGTGCGCGCGCTGGAAATCGACCCGCTCCTCTTCGTGAAAGGTCGGGGCCGAAGCCAAGTCTTCGCGCTCAAGCAGCCCTTCATCGGCGAGACGCGTGGGGCTGATGAGCAGCGTATTACCGGCAAAGGCTGAGAAGCAGGCGTAGGGCGAATCGCCGTACCCGGTTGGCCCAAGCGGCAAGACCTGCCAGAGGCTCTGCGCCGACGCCCTTAGAAAGTCCGCGAAAGCGTATGCCTCGTCCCCTAAATCTCCGATGCCGAACGGGCCCGGCAATGAGGTTGGATGTAGAAGAATACCGCTCGAACGCGAGAAGCTCACTGGTTGACCTCTCCGATCTAATGCAACCTGGTTCGGTAGAACTTAGGGGCTTGATGGGTAACTCGGCAGAGTATAGCCCAAACCGCACCCCGGCTTTCGATTAATTTTGCCCCGGATGCGCCCGGTACGGGACTTCATAAGCGACGGCGGTTCGCGCCGGAATACTAAGCAGAATCGAATCGCCCTCAAAGCTCAGGGCGGTCGCCGCAGGGAAGCGCCCCGCCTCCTTCTCCTTCGGCACGCCGAGCGCCTGCGACGGAAACTGTAAACGGACGGGCGCGGGGCTGCGATTCAGAGCGATGATGACGGTCTCGGCTGCGTCCTGTCGCGCGAAGGCATAAGCGTCGTCCGTATATGCGAGGTCGATCAGTCGCCCGTGCCTGATCGCGCTATGCTCGCGGCGAAGACGCAGCCAGTAACGCGTCCAATCGTACATGCGTCGCTCGTCAACGGAGCGAGAGCGCGTCTCGAACGCGTCGCGCCCGTCACCCGGAAACCCGCCCGGAAAGTCCCTGCGATTATCAGGATCGTCGCCGCCCGCCATCGCTATCTCGTCGCCGTAATAAAGCTGCGGCGTGCCGCGCAACGTCAGCGTAAAAGCCATGTGCAGCATCGCCCCTTCGAGCGTCCCGCCTTCGAGCGAGACGAAGCGGCGCGTGTCATGATTGCCCAGAAGCGTCGTCACCCTGGACGCATCCGGATAGAGCGCGTCGTACTTTAACTGGTCGCGCAGGTACCGCACGGGTTTCCTGTTCGTGAAGACATCGCAGGACGCCTGCCACAGCGCGAAGTCGAAGACCGAATCAAGCTCCGTGTCGATTGAATCCCAGCCCGTATGCCCGCCGATGAAGAATGCTGTTTGCGCCGCATCGCGCTCGAACACCTCTCCGACCATCCACATCTTCGGATACTCGCGATGGAGAGAGAGAGAGAGTTCGCGTATGAAGGTGCGCGGCATATACTGGATAGTGTCCTGGCGAATGCCGTCTATGCCGGTCATGCCGACCCACCACAGCGAGTTCTGTATCAGGTAGCGTGCGACCTCCGGCTCGTTCTGATTCATGTCCGGCAATTCGTCCGAGAACCAGCCGTCGAGCGTATTTCGTCGCTCGGCCGGATTCGCGTTCGGCGAGAGCAGAGCGCTGTTGTTGAACCGGTTCAGCTCGTGGCGCGCGATGGTGCCGTTGAACCAATCGTCGAGCGGCGCGTTCGTGACCCAGGCGTGGCGCGAGCCGACGTGATTCGCCACCTGATCCTGTATCACCTTCAAGCCGAGCGCGTGCGCCTTCTCGACCAGCTCGCGCAACGTCGCCATATCGCCGAAGCGATCTTCGACCGCGTAGTAATCCTCCGCATGGTAGCCGTGATAATAGGTGTTCGGACACCACGGCTTATCGCACCTGTTAAGGCCGTTCCAGTTGTCGTACCAGGGCGTCAGCCACAGCGCCGTCACGCCCAGCTCTTTCAGGTAAGAGAGATGATTAATGAGCCCGCGAAAATCGCCGCCATGATAGGCGCGCGGGTTCGCGCGGTCGGTGGCTTCATTGGAAGCGCCCGCAGGCGTGTCGTTCGACCTGTCCCCGTTGCTGAACCGGTCGGGCATAATCAGGTAGATCACGTCGTCGCGCGTCACGCCCTGAAAATTCTTCACGGGGTCGAGCTGCGCGTTGAGGCGAAACGGAATCGTCGTCCGCCCGCCCTCAGTCTCCAGTGTGAGCGGATAATCACCGGGACGCGCGCGCGGGTCAATCGTTACGTCTACGAACAGGTACGTGCCCGCACCGTTGATGAGAAGCGAGCCGGGGATGGTTTCGTCCCGCGTCGGCGTTACCTTAGCCCCCTGGAGGTTCGTGCCACGCACGAGCAGCCGCACGGGATTGAGCGTATGCGCGGCCCACCAGGACGGCGGCTCGACCTTCTCGACGACGGGCGCAACGCCCCCCCGGACGCTCCCCGCATAGGTGTCAACGGCCCCGCACGCCACTACGCCAAGCAAAGCCGCGAGGCTCACAAACGCGACATGAAAAGTTTTCTTATCCACTTGATAATCAACAACGGAGATGACGGACGCGGAACGCCGAATGCTGAATTAAAAGCGCCACGCCCTTCATTCCCCGGTCATCATTCCGACTTCCGCATTACCCCTTGCTTTCCTTCATCGCTGCCGACCGCGTCCCTTGTTCTTCACGGTGTCTTCGGAGCGACGTTCCCGGTTGCCGGTTCCGGCAATTCGGCGGGCGGCGGCGGCATAGATTCATCGCCCGCGCTCATGCTGCTGCCGCCCGTGCCACCGCCTGAGCCGTCGCCGCCCTTGCGCGCTTCTTCGAGCCGCTTGAAGATCGCCAGCTCACGCTCGGCGTCCGAACGGCGCTTGAGGCGCGAGTAGGCCGTGAAAAGCTGATAGTGAATGCCCGGGTCTGTCTTATCCATCGCGGTCGCGCGTTCGAGGATCGGCAGCGCTTCGTCGTATCGTTTCAGGCGGACGAGCAGGCGGCCCAGATCGTAATGGGCCGGAAAATTTCCGGCGTCGAGCGCGATGGTGCGTCGCAGCAGTCGTTCGGCCTCTTCGGATTGACCCTTCTGGCTGGCGATGAACCCCAGGTTGGCGAGCACGTCCGGATTGTCAGGCTTCAGGGCGAGCGAGCGCTCGAAGGCGGCGCGCGCCTCTTCAAACAAACCCTGCCCGCGCGCCGCATAGCCGACCAGATAATGTATCTCGGCAGAGTCGGGGAAACGCTTCGCGGCCTGCTCGTAAACTTCGCGCGCCTGCGAATAGCGGCGCTGGCGCAGATGAACCGCGCCGAGGCGAACGTAATAGAGCAGTTTCGAGGGGTCTTGCGCGATGGCGCGCTCGTAGAAGGGACGCGCAGCCTCGCCGCGCCGGTTCTTGAAAAGCTCTTCGGCGATCATGAAATTCGCTTCCGGGAAACTCTCGCGCAGTGCGAGCGCTTTTTGCCAGAACGTGAGCGCCGCTTCGGGTTGCGAGCGCGCCGAAGCGATCAGGCCCAAACGATAGAGAGGCTGCGGGTCAGTGGGTGCGAGCGCGGCCGCCGACTCGAGCGCGCGGGCCGCCTCGTCGAGCCGATCCAGGTTATAGAGCGCGACGCCCAGGTTGTATAAGACTTCGGCTGTACGGGGCCGGAGCGCGTCCGTGCGCTCGAACAGTTTTACAGCGCGCTCGTATTCATTGCCCTCGGCCATTTGAAGCCCGAGCGTAAAGAGCACGCGCGGATCGTTGCCCGCCGCCTGCTCTATCTGATCGGCGAGCGATGCGGCATCCTTCGCCCGCCCGCTGTGGAAATAGACGTTGACGAGGGCCAGCAACAGCCGCAAGTCCTTTTCTTTGCGCGGCCCGGCATGCGAGCCGATTCCGGCGGCGCGTTCCAGCAATCGTGCGGCGCGCTCGTAATCTCCGCGCGCACGATAGAGCAGCCCCAGATTATAGGTCGCCTCAGAATGGCCGGGGTCAAGCCGCAGCACGCTCTCGAAAGTTTCGATGGCCTCTTCCGAGCGATCGGTGCGCGCCAGAAGGACGCCCAGGTTAGCGCGCGCCGAGATCAATTTAGAGTCCAGGCGCAGCGCCTCACGATATTCGCGCTCGGCCTCCGGGGCCCGCCCGCGTTGATCCAGGATAACGCCCAATAGATTGTGCGCGCCCGAATCCTCCGGCGCGCTCGCTATAAGACGACGTGCGATTGTCTCCGCCTCGTCGATCTTTCCCGCTTGGATCAGCGACGCGGCCTCGGCCAGCGCCGCCTCTCTTTCGGTTGCGCGCGCCGCGCTCTCATTCTGCGCCGGGGCCGCCGAGCGCCGCCGCTTTTGCGCCGGGGCATCCGTCACCGCAAGCGCACAGAGGGCTGCGAAAGTGCTCGCGCAGACGAACGCGAGCCGGATTCGATCCCGCATGATCGGCCTCGATGTGCGGCGGATAATCATCTTTCTCTCAAGAGTTTTCGCGCAGTTGACGGCGAGCGTATGCCTCTCAGGGTCGCGTGCTTTGGCGCGCTCAGGGTCTTCGGTCTTGATCGCGTGAAGACGTGCCCGGCGGGCCGCTGTTGTTGTCGTTGTTGCCGCCGCCTTCGCGCCTATCCTTTCCACGCCGCCCCGAATGAATCTCTTTAACAATCCCATTCTCACGCTCGGCCTCGGCGCGCTTGCCGAGCCGCCTGTAAGCCTGGGCCAACTGATAATGCGGCTCCGGATTATCAGGCGCGAGGGCGGCGGCACGCTCCAGATGCTCGACGGCCTGCTCGGCGCGTCCCATGCGAACCAGAGCCCGCCCGAGCGTAATGCGCGCTTCGTATAGCTCGCCGTTCAGGCCGATGGCCTGGGCCAACTCCTTAATCCCCTCATCCGTTTTCTCGCCGCCGATCTTAACGAGCAGCGCGCCGAGCCCCAGATGGCCCTCGGCGCTCTCGGGCCGCACCCGCAGTAGCTCGCGGTAGGCCGCAAGCGCGCCCTCGTAATCCGCCGCCCCTTCGAGCGCGGTGGCGAGAAAGAAACGGGCCTGCGCGTCATTCGACCTGAGCGCGACGGCGGCCCGGAAGGCACGGGCGGCTCCCGCCGGATCGCCCGCCCCGTAACGCGCGCGCCCCAATGCAAACTGCGCGTCGAAGTTATCGGGCGCGAGCGTGACCGCCTGCTCGACAGCCTTTAAAGCGGCTGCGCCGTCTCCCTTGACGGCCAGGATGACGCCCAGGAGAACGAGCGCGTCCGAAGCGCTTCTACTGTTCGCCCGCACGCTGGCGCTATCCGTCGCCGTCGCACCTGAGGGGCCGCTCGCAGATTCAAAAGCGGCCCTGGCGAGCCGTTCCGACTCTTCGAGCCGCCGTAGATTAAAGAGGGCCAGCGCGCCGCCGTACAAAGCGCGCTCGTCCCGAGGCGCGACCTCCAGGATGGCGCTGAAGATAGCCCACGCATCCTCGTAGCGAGACGCGGCCAGCAAACGGAAGCCTGTGTCGCGGGCGGCTGCGATTTTCCCGGCATCGGCGGGCACGGCGCGAACCTGCTCGATGACGGCCGCCACCTGTACGGGGCCTTGATCCGAGCCGCGCGGCTGAGCCTGTACGGCGGCCGCCAAAGCCGCCGAAAGCAGGATGACAACCGCTGGCGCGCACCAGTTGAAGCTGAAGATGAAGAAGAATGGCATTCTCCATCCTCGGGCGACTTTTACGGAATGCGGCCAACGCTCGCGCATCAGAAAAATAGAGAACGGACGCGAAATAGTTTGTGGGGGAGGCAGCCACAGGTTATAGGTATTGCCTGTCAATCTCAAGGCCGTATACGGCGGTGGCTGCCAAATAAAGAATCGAGTGGCAAGCAAAAGGTTTGCCCGCCACTCGATTACCGCATCGTACGGGATGCTCGGGGAGCGCTTACCAGACCAGTCTCAAGCCAAACTCAAGCTGTCGCTGTCTTTGAGCGCTGGTGTCTATGCCGATGTGCCTCCCGTTCGGAGTGTCCGTGGTATTGGTGGCGCACAATACGGGATCGAAAACGCCGCCCGTGAAACACGGCTCGATATTTCTTTCCGGGACATTACGATTGACGTGATTCAACACGTTATAGATTTGAAGGCGCGTCTGAATGTTGAATCCCTCACCCCAACGGAAATTCTTGAAGAAGGACATATCCCAGTATTGCTGGCTGTCGGCGCGGAACGTATTGCGTCCGAGCGTACCGATGAGCGGGCTGTCGGGATCTCCCGGAAAGACCGGAATGGACGGCGGCGCGAATGCGGCCGGATTAAACTGCATCCGACGAGCACGCTGGTCGGCCGTCGGCGTCGGATCACCGATCAGTACGGGCCGCGCACCACCTTCACCGAAGACGACCGTGTAGGTGGGCCCACTCTGAAGCGTAACGATGTTGTTGAATTGCCACCCGCCCAGGAAAAAGTCAATCGCCCTGGGCCAGCTCGCGCCGTAGCGACGCTCGCGCCCGAACGGCAGGTCGTAGACGTTGGCGAAGGTGAACCTGTGCCGGATGTCAAGGTCTGAGTCTCCGCGCTCCGCGTCCAGGTTCAGCGGGTTGTTGGGCCCATAGAGGTCTCTGCCGGGGTTGCTGTTACCGGCGAACCGGCCCGGCCCGTTATCAATCGTGTGCGCCCAGGTGTAAGCGGTCAGAATCGAGAGGCCGCCTGAAAAGCGTTTCTCAAGCTTCGTCTGGAACGCATTGTAGCTCAAGCGGCCAACGTCGTCCGTAAAGTTGACGAACTCGATATTAGGAACGAGGCGCGACCCAGGCCCGCGCGAAGAGCTTTGACCGATGTTGCGATCGATCAGCAGATTGCGGCCAAAGTTGCCGACGTAAGCGGCCTCGGCCAGCCAGTTCGGTCTGAACTCCCATTGGACTGTAAAGTTGAACTGGTGATACATCTCGTCTTTGAGATTCACGTCGATGGCCGAGAGATTCGTATTCGCTGCGAGAGTTGCCGCCGGGAAGACGGGCCCGGTGATAAATAGGTTCGGCGGAAGCGGAAGCGGATCGTCAAGTCTGAAATCGGGTGCTAGTTGGGGACAGAGCACCGTGCCGAAATTGCGAATGTCGCAGCCAAAGCTGCCGCCCCCGTTGAAGGGCTGGTCAACGGCGAAGGCTCCGTTGTTTGCAGCGTCCGTCGTATAAAGCAGGCCGTAACCGCCGCGAACGACGACCGTCTTATCGTCCTTGAGACCGCTCCAGGCGAACCCTATGCGCGGCCCGAAGTTGTTCTTATCCGTCTCTCTGAGCCCACGCGGAATGCCGCCGCCCGCGCGTATCAAAGCGCTCTGCTCGGGCACAAAGTTCAACTGGCGGTCGAAGCGTTCCGTGTAGGGCGTGAAGATGTCGTAGCGCAGTCCCAGATTGAGCGTCAGGTCGGCGTTGACTTTCCAATCGTCCTGCACGAAGAACGAAATCTCTTTGCCGGATAGATAGTAGGGGCCGCCCGGAACCGAACGATCAACGTGAGCGGGCGGATTGCCTAAGAGCAGGTTGGCGTAGGATGAACCCGCGTCGAGCGGGCCAATCGGGATCGCGCCGTAGTTGCCCGTCAGGAAGCCGCCGTTCGTCGAGCCGTATTGATATTGGCCCTTGGCGTTAGCGCCAGCGGTCGCGGGCTGATTTTGACGAACGCGCAACTCACCACCGAATTTCAAGGTCTTGTTGCCGCGCACGACCGTCAGCGTATCGCCGAAATAATAGTTGTTCGACAGGAAGAAGAAGGGACTGGCGTCGCCTATGAACTCAAGGTCGCCCTTGTCGGCATCGGTTCCGATCACGCCCAACAGTATGGAGCCCGTACAGGTCACGCCGCAGACGTTGACGTTGGGAACCCCCAGGGCCGAAGAGATGTCCGGGTCGAAACCGAGAGCGCCGCCCTGGCCCGGATTGAGAATACCGATCTCAAAGCGCGAATAGCCCGCGCGCATATCGTTGACGATGGTCGGAGAGAAGATGTGCGTGTCGCCCAAAGCCACCTGGCGCGTGTTTCCGAACTCGTTACCGGCTCCGAACCCCGAGGGCAGATCGAGCCCGTTCGGCGCCGAGCCGAGCGGAAAATTGTTGCCGCGGATACGCTCGTTGGTGGCCTTGCTGTAACGGCCAAAGAAGTGGTTATCGGTGGTGAAGTTGTGGTCTATCTTGATATCGTACTGATTAATGTTGGCGCTCTCTTTTCGGTTGCGCTCGAAGTTTCTGAGGAGGCCCGCGGCGTTCGGCAGAGGATATGCGTTCAGGATATTGAAACCCGCCCGCGAAAACTGATCCTGGGGAATGATGTTGCCGGGGAACGGATTCCCGTTGGCATCGAAGATCGTCCCCTCGGGCGCAATCACAGGCCCGTTGATGGTATTGAAGGTTTGCAGATTGCCCGGCTGAAGCAGCTCCGAGAAATCGCCCGCGCGCATTCTCGCCGTCGGAACCGTGACGGGGGATTCGGCCGCGCCGAAGGCTGGCGTGGAGTTGCGCTGGCCATTATAGGAGACGAAGAAGAAGGATCTGTTGCGCCCGTCCCAGATCATCGGGCCGCCCTCGCCGAAGCGCGGCAGGAAGATCGGGCCGCCGACCGTGCCGCCGAAGTTATGCGTGTTTTTGTTCGCAGGGTTCGGGCTGTAGACGGGCTTGGCGCTCCCGACGAGTCCCTGGTAGTACTCAAAGGCCGAACCGTGAATCGCGTTCGTCCCCGACTTGAAGGTGGTCGAGATGACTGCGCCACCGGCGCGTCCCGAATCAGCCGAAGGCACGCTGGTCTCGACTTTAAATTCCTGTATGGAATCCGGATTCGGGAAGATCGCTATCTGGCCGAACTGCGACTCGTTGTTATCCACGCCGTCGAGCGAAAAGTTGTTATTGGTCGGGCGCGCGCCGTTGGCAGAGATAACGGAGCCGCCGGACTCGCGAAAGCGCGTCGACTCGGTTCCCCTCGACGGGCCGCCCGTGTCGAAGTTGCCGCCGCCGCCCAGAGTTCCCACGGCTGGTCTGGTCACGCCCGGCGAGAGTCCCGCCAGCAGCGTGAAGTTCCTTTGCGGAATGGGCAATTCCGTCACCTGCCGCCCCGTTATGATGTCGCCGCGCACGCTCGTCTCACTCTCGACGAGCGGGGCCGCTTCAGCCGTCACATTGACGGACGCTCCGCCGCCCGTGACCGTGCTGAATGTCGCGTCCACAGGCTGCCGAGCATTGGTCTCAAGCTGCACGGGCTCGATCACCACGTTCTCAAAACCGGGCGCTTCGACCGTGACGCGATAAGGCCCCGGAACCAGATTAGGCACCGTGTACGTGCCCTCGTCGCCGGTCGTCGCCTCGCGCGTCTCACCCGTGCCGATATGAACAACGGTTACCTTGGCGTCCTTGACCAGAGCGCCGTTCGGATCCGTCACCGTCCCGACAATCGTGGCCTTGTTGTTTTGAGCTGCTGCGGGAAGGGCGAAGGCGGCGAGCAGTAGAAAGAGTGTGCCGAAGCGCGAAAGAAGGTGCGAGAATCTCCTGGATGTCGTCATTGCTGGGGCCTCTTGGTGCGAACAGAATTTTTACATGCCTATGCCGGGAACCGTTGAGCGCGGACTCCTCAAGCGCGCGCCCGCCACAGGTGAACAGCCAAAGACGCAGAGAGCCACTGCTGGCTTTGGCCCAAGACGTATTTGTCCAAATAGATTATTAAGTAGAACGCTGGCTGACCCAGAACAGTTTGTTGCGTAACCGAACGAAGTATAGGGGATTTTCCGAAACTGTCAATGCTTTTCTGGCGAAAGGTGTAAAAAGAATTCCCGCCCACGGAAAAAGCGCCACGCGCCGGGCCCATTGTAGGGCTCCTTCGCGTGGGCTCAGACGGGCACGCGCGAAGGAGCCGTCCCGTCTCTCAGGGAGTACACGACGCGCGGGGCGCGAGGCGACTGCGAGCGCAGGGCCGTCGCCCCGAAACCCTTTTTCTTAAAGCGTTGCTTGCGGGGTTTTCAGGCGGCGGAGGCGGAAGCGAATTTGTTTGCCAGCACGAGGCTCAGCGCTCCCATCAGCGTCGGCTGCTCGCCGAGCGTCGAGGCGATGATGCGCGCCGACGGCAGCCCCCGTCGAATGCTTTTTTCGACGGGCTCGCGCAGCGATTCTGCTATGAGCGGCCATGCGCGCGCGATCGCCCCGCCGACGACGACCGCCTCCGGGCTCAGGCCCACGATCAGGTTCGAGATGCCGATGCCCAGAAAATGGGCCGTCTCCGAGAGCGCCGCGCGCGCTGCCTCCTCGCCATCGAGCGCATAACTGACCAGTTGCCGGAGACAGATCGTGTGGCCGTGGTCTTCCGTCCGTCCGGATAATTTCAGGTAGCGCGCGACCGCCGCGCGTTCCGAAGAGAAGGCTTCCCAGCAATCATAATTACCGCACGAGCAGGCGACCGCGCTTCCAGCGCCGATAATCATGTGGCCGAACTCGCCCGCCGCTCCCTGCTCGCCCCTGTAAATCTGGCCGTCGAAAATAATCCCCGTCCCGACCCCCTCCGCCACCAGCACCATTATGAAGTCGCGCGTTTCCAGCACCTCCGGGCGTCCGAACCAGAGTTCGGCGAGCGCCGCCGCATTGGCATCATTATCTATGGTCACGCTCAAGCCCGTCGCCGAAGAGATTTGTTGAGCGATGTCCAGGTCGCGCCATTTGAAGTAAGGGACATAGATCACCCTTCCGGTTTCGGGGTCAACCAGGCCGGGGACGCTCATCCCGACGCTCTCGATCATCCCCTTCTTACTCCTGCTGAGCGCACGAACGCGCTCGATCACGCGGCTGAGCATCTCCGGATAGTCCGGATTGGTCGCAAACTGTTCCTGTTGGAGCACGCGCCCGGCAAGATCGCTGGTGGCGATGGTGGTGCGTGACGGCGTGATGTCAACGCCGATGGCGACTGCGCCGACGGTGCGTAAACGCAGCAGCGTCGGCCTGCGCCCGCCCGTGGAGACGCCCGCGCCGACCTCCTCTATGAGCCCGTCGGCCTGCAACTGGTCGACGATGGTCGAGATGGTGGAGCGCTGCAAGCCCATCTCGCGCGCGATCTCTGCGCGCGAGATGGGCTCTCTTTCGCGTACGTAGTTGAGCACGATCTGCCGGTTGATGTTGCGGATCGTGTGGGAATGTGCGGCCTGGGCCGTTCTGAGGTCAATCCGTCGCACAGAGTTCGTTCTCTCTTTCCGATTCACTCAACGATACCGCCGCGCGGGCGTTCGATGAATAGAAGAAAGGCGCCCTTCCGGGAGTCGCGCGCCCCTTTCGGATAGAAGCTAATGAGTCGGAGAGGCAAGACCGGAGCGCGCCATGCTTTTACACCAACGCGGCGTCGAAGTCATCAATTAAATTTCGCGAGGGCCGTGCCGCTCAAGCATTTGGAGGCGAAAAGGCGGAAGTTCAAGGGCCGGTGCACAAGGGACGCGGGAGCGACGGAGCGGCCCGTGGCGTTCGCTTTTATCTGGCGCGGCCCTTCCCTTGTGTGAGCGTCAGCACGCGATCAAGACCGGCGACCTCGAAGCTTTCCAGCGCGCCGCCCGGCCACTTAACCTCAAGCTTATCGACGCGCGCCGACTGGCCCAACCCGAAGTGGAGGCGCTGGTCATTCTGCGAACCGAAGCTTGCGCCGCTGAAGAGGTCAGCGCGCTGGCGCAGCTTTCCCGTCGTGACGTAGACGATTGCGCCGGTCGCGTCCCGAGGGCTCTGCTTCGATACGTCTCCGACGAGTCGAACGTCAAGCCAGTGGCCCGCCTGTTTCGTAGCGTTGCGCAGCACAGCGGGCCTTGTGTCCAGATTGTTCAGGACGGCGTCGGGTCGCCCGTCCTCGTCGAGGTCGCCGACGGCCAGCCCTCGGCTCGGCCACGCAAGCCCGAGGCCGCTGGCGGGCGCTGCCGCCACGCGCTCGAATCGTCCGTTGCCGAGATTGCGAAAGAGCAGGGGCTGCTGTGCGAAGCTGGTTCCCCACTGGTATTTGTCTACGGCCGGGTAGACGTGCCCGTTGGCCACCAGCACATCCTTCCAGCCATCGTTATCGTAGTCTATAAAGCTCGTTCCCCACCCGAGGAACGGAATCGTCACTTCGCCGTGGCCCGACTGGAAAGTAACGTCCGTAAAATTCCCCTCGCCGTCGTTATGACGCAGCGTATTCGAGTCGTCCGAGAAGTTGGTGACGTAGAAATCCACGCGCCCGTCATTATCGTAATCGCCACAGGCCAGGCCCATCCCGGCCTGCTCCCGGCCATTCTCATTCAAGGCCACGCCCGACGGATAGCCGACCTCTTCAAAAGTCCCGTCGCCCTTATTGACGTAGAAAAGGTTAGGCGTCGAATCGTTGATTACCATCAGGTCGAGCAGGTCGTCATCGTCGGCATGTATGAAGACGGAAGAGAAGCCGTAATAACGTTGGGGGTCGTTGACGCCCGCCCTAGCGCTCACGTCCTCGAACGTGCCGTCCGCCTTTTGATGATAGAGCGTATCGGTGTCGCCTTTGAGACCGCGCGGGCCGCACATGACGGGAGTGCCGCGAAACTGGCAGAAATTCTGGTTGACCTGACCGGGCTTGCCCATCTCGCTCGGGCTCGGCGGAAGATTGCTCGGATCGAACTCGACGTAGCCGGGCACAAACAGATCGAGCCGCCCGTCCCGGTCATAGTCGCCCCAGGTCGCGCCCGTGCTCCAACCCTTGCGCGCGACGCCCAGCTTTTCCGCCACGTCCGTGAAAGTGCCATCGCCGTTGTTGTGAAAGAGGCGCGAGACGCCGTAGTTGCCGACGTACAGATCGGGCCGCCCGTCATTATCATAGTCGGCGACGGCGACGCCAAAACCCCAGCGCTCGTTGGCGACCCCGGCCCTGTCCGTCACGTCCTCGAATTGCCAGTTGCCACGGTTGCGAAAGAGCGCGGCGCGCGGCGGCTTCTCTTTGCCCTGCATCGCGGCGAAGGTCGAGCCGTTGAGCAGATAGATGTCCGGGCGTCCATCCCCGTCGTAATCGAAGACGGCGACGCCCCCCGACGGCGTATCCACTATGTAGTCCTTGGCCGCGCTTCCCGAATGATGCCTGAACCTGCCGAGGCCCGACTGCTCCGTGACATCCTCAAAGACCACGGGGGCTTTGGGATCGACAATATCTATGGTGCGCCGTGAAGTGTATGTCGCCGCCGTCCCGGTCGAGACGCCGCCGCTCATTCCCTGCGGCGCAGTAGTAGTAGTAGTAGTGGTAGAAGGAGGAGCAGCAGCCGTAGGAGGTGCGGAGGCGGGCGACTGAGTTTGCCCGAAGAGGGCGAGCGGTGATTGAACCAGCAGGAACAGGGCCAGACAGCAGAGAGCGCGCTGCGCCGCGACGCGGAATGAGCGCGCTCGAACCATCCTTTTAGCGGCGGGGCGGGATAATCTCTTTTTCATTATGACGTACTTCTATTATTTCGCGGCGTCCCGCTCGTTGATGACAAGGTAACGATCAATCGACGGGCCCGCGATCCGCTGCGTCCTATTGCCGGGCCAGCGAACCTCCACGTAGCGCACGCCGCTTGCGGCTCCGAGCCCGCAGATGATGCGCCCGTCGTTCGACGATAGATAACTGCCAGCGGTCGTCGCATCGAAAGTCTGCTGGCGTCCCGCGCTGTCAACGACGGTGACGCGAGCGCCCAGGCCCATTCGATTGGACTTCGAGCCGACCAAGACGAGCCCCAGCCAGTGATTGCGCGTCCCGTCGTTACTGAGGACGAGCGGCGCGCCGTCCAGTACGCCGACGACTATATCCGTGTCGCCGTCGTTGTCCAGGTCGCCGAAGGCCGCCCCGCGCGCCGCGTAGGCTTTCGTGAACGGCGCGCCAGCCGTAGCCGAGACGTTGACGAAGCCCTTTCCGGTGTTTCGCATCAGGAGCGGCGTCTGCCTGTACTTAAGATAGCTGGATGTCTTCTCGATGGTGTCCAGGACGTGGCTCTGCGCGACGAACAGATCGCGCCACCCGTCGTTGTCTGCATCCAGAAAGCGCGTTCCCCACCCGGAATAGAGCAGTGTGATCTGGCCCACCCCGGTCGTCCCCGTCGCGTAGGTGAACGTCGCATCGCCGTTATTGCGAAAGAGCGGATAGGTCTCGTTTGAGAGCGCCGTGATGAATACGTCCGTGTGGCCGTCGGCATCGTAATCGGCGGCGTCGACGCCCATCCCGGCAAATGTTTTTCCGTTCTCGTCGTAGCCCGCCCCGGCCATCAGGGCCACGTCCTCAAACGTTCCATCGCCGCGATTGCGATAGAGCGACTGGCGCACGCTGTCGTTGGCGACGAAGATATCCGTCCACCCGTCGTCGTCAAAATCCGCGAACACGACGCCCAGGCCCTTCCCCTGCGGGTCTGCGATCCTGGCAGGGGCGCTCACGTCCTCGAACGTGCCGTCAGCCTTTTGATGATAGAGCAGGTTGGACGCGCCCTTGAAATTATCCGGATGGCAATAGGCTCGCAAGTCAGGGCGCGGGTCGCCGCAATAGACTGCGCCGCGCTCGAAATCCCATTCCATGTAACGCGCCACGAAGAGATCGAGCCGCCCGTCCGCGTCATAATCGAGCCACCCGGCGCTCGTAGACCAGCCCGCGCCCGCCACGCCAGCACGCTTCGTCGCATCCTCAAATGTTCCGTCGCCGCGATTGCGATAAAGTATATTAGAGCCGTAAGCCGTGACGAAGAGATCAACCCGCCCGTCGGCGTCGTAATCGCCCGCGGCGACGCCCATCGAGTAGCCCTCCCCACGAACGCCCGCGCGCTCCGTCACGTCCTCGAACGTGCCGTCCGTCTTTTGACGATAGAGACGATTCCAGTACTTCGCATCGCTTTTATCAGGCAGCGCGCCCTTCTGCATCGGGTCATTGATGCGCGCCCCGTTTGTAAAATAGAGATCGAGACGCCCGTCCGCGTCATAATCGAACATCGCCACGCCTCCGCCCATCGCTTCGAGCAGGTACTTCTGCGACGTGACAGAGGCGGCGTGCCTGAAAGAGATTCCCGTCTGCGCCGAGATGTCGGTGAACGTCACGGGCGAGGGCGCTTGCGGCCCCGGCGGCGGCGGGGCTTTACCCGTATCAGCGCCGCTGTAGGAGCGGCCCGTGCGCTGCGGAGCGGGCGCGGGCGAAGGCCGGGTCTGTGTGGATTGCTGCTGGGCCCACGTTCGAGCCGGGCAGGCGAAAAGCGCTGTAGCGATGAGAAGCGCGGCGAGGGCTTTCAATGAACGGCCGCCTTTGATGCTGCGATGGGTTTCGTACATTCTCGAAATTCAAAAACAGGCGCAACGCCCGAGCGGTCGCTCTCTCTTTTAGAGTCTTCTCTTCGCCTCATCTATCAATAGATTATTTCTCTCATAAGAAATGGCGGGCGCTTGCGTTTCGCCTTCGATCTTAGGCGGATATTGATGCGTGGCGTAGACGGGATAAGCCTCTGTCCGCAGGTGCGCCAGCATGTGATGGCCGCGTCGCGTGGCGCGCTCATGGCGCAGTGCAGAGATGTCTACGGGCGCGACGACGATGCGCTCGCCCGGGCCCGGGCTCGCTTGCGCGAGCAGCCGTCCGTCAAAGTCTACGATCTGGCTGCCGCCCGGCCACGAATAGGGCGGGTAATGTTTGAGGCTCGCGCCCTGGTTGGCCGCCACGACGTAGGCCATGTTCTCAATGGCGCGGCAGCGATTGACAACCGTCCACCAGTCCATAGGCTCGGTCGCGCCCCATGGATCCATGTAGGCCGAGACTCTCAACATAATCTCAGCGCCAGCGTGGGCCAACTGTCGCATCGCTTCCGGAAACAGCCAGTCGTAGCAGATGGCGCAGCCGATGCGACCGATGGGCGTGTCGGCGACCGGGAACAGCGGCTCGTCGTAGCCCTCAAGGTCGTGTGGGCTCGTGTGTACCTCGTAGGGAATCCACGTATTAACCTTGCGGTACTTGTAGAGCACGCCTTCGGGGCCGACGAGGCACGTCGTATTGAAGACGACGCCAGGATACTTTGCGTCCGCTTCCAGCATCGAGCCGCTCTGGATGTAGATGCCGTACTCGCGCGCCTTGCCTTCGAGCCGTTCGGTGTGCTCGTTCGGAATCGAGACCGCAAGCTTTTCGATCAGCTCGGCGGCCGTCGGAAAGACGGGCGCGGCGTGTGCGAACTCCGGAAAGACGACCAGACGCACGGGCAGGAAGGGCGCGCTTCCCGCCACCGCCGAATCTATCATCGAGAGCATGCGGTCTGTATTGGCGCGCATCGCGCGGCGCTCCAAAGGGTTCGGCATATCCGTCTGGCAAGCGGCCACTGAGTACCTGATCGTCTCGGTCATTATCTTCCTCCCTCCGCCTTGTCACTTGCGTTGCGTCTTGAAGTCGCGCCGAAGATGAGCGCTTCGGCGTAGGTCGTCTCGATGGCCGGGACTTCGCGCGCCACGACGCGCGTATTGTATTTCTCGTAGAGGGCGCGACGCCGCGCCGTCATCGGATAAGCTTCGGGCGCGGCGTAGGGATACCCTTTCATGCCGTGGAAAGGAAGCGGCGCGACCTGGTTCGGAGCCGCCGAATTGATGTCCATCTCCTTGCTGAAGCCGTCGGCGTAGAGCAGGAAGGTGCGCGTCCACCCGCGCGGAAGCGGCGCGAGTTTCGATGCGTCGAACGATAGTAGAAGCTCGTCGCCCGGACGCGAGATGACGAAGATATCGTCCGTGTTCTGCAACAACTCGCTCACGTCGCCCTCGCGCGTATAGCGGCCGGGCATCACCTTCCAGGGCGAAGTGTAGGAGACGCGCTCGTAGTCGTAGCCGAAAGGCTCGCGTCCGTCCGGCGTCACTTCGCGCGAGAAGCCTCGCCAGCGCAGGTCGGCGCGGGTCGCATCGAGCCGCGTCAGACGTGACGGAAAATCTCCGCTCGAAGTATCGACCAGAACCTGATCCCAGTAGATACGCATGTTTGTGAGGATGCGTACCTCTCTACTCGGAGAGAGGAATTTTCCAGTCAACTCGACCGCCACGGTCTGCGGCCGCCCGATGGGGACGCCTATGTTTTCGATGACGGTGCGCCACCGCCCGCGCGCGTCTTTGACCTGAAGCGAGGGCGCGCGCATCCCCTTGCCGCCCTGCGAGGCGGCGACGTTGTCGCTCGACCAGGAGTAATCCGTCCAGCCCGTCAGGAGCAGCAGCGTCCGCCCCTTGGCACTTCCCTTCTCCTCGTCAAGCTTCATCACGAGCGCGTGCTCGCCCGCGTAGCCGCGTACGGTGTCGAGCGGAAAATCATCCGGGAACTGTCGATCGAGTCTGGAAATACGCGGCAGCACGTCGTGGCCGTGATCGTCCGTGGCGGCGAGCGGCGGGCGCGCGCCCCTAGTTTTGTAGAGCCTGAAGGGAGGCAGCGGCGCACCCTTCATGCCCTCGTTCGGATAGACTTCCACTTCGCGCGGGTGAGCGATTGATATGAGTTGCAGCCTGTCGATGAAGAGGGCTTCCTCCAATTCGTTCGTGACGCGCAGCTCATATCGCCCGTCGCGCTCGCGCAGTTGATCGCCGCGAATACGCACGTACTCGTCCGGGTCGGGCGTATTAAAAAGGCCCGGCGCTTCCCAGTAGCCCATCTCGCCGCCGCCCATGAAATCCGTGATGAACTCGAAACGCTCGCCGTTCCAGGTGTAAAGATATGGACAGGAGGAGGGCTTGCGATCAAGCTCTATGATCGGCAGCACTACAGCCGAAGCCTGTTTTTTCGGATCGGGCGCGCTCGACGCGATCTGCGTTTCGGCCTGGACGATACCGGCGGGCCAGAGCACACGCACGGCGTCGGGCGCGGCCCGTTTTCCGAGACCGAAGACGACATCGGCTGGCGCGGGCGCGGGACTGGCCGCGTAGGTTTCCAATTTTTGAATGAGACTCCCGGCGCGCGCTTCGATCTTGGCCCCGACGCCGCTGCGATTGCTGACCTTTCCCGTCAGACGAACGCGCACGGAAGCGTTCCGGTTGCCGCCGTCGTTTCTTGCGACGCGTGCTTCACCGTTGCTTGCGAGCGCGATCAAGTCCGTATCGCCGTCGCCGTCAAGATCGCCGGAGGCGAAGGCGCGACCTCCAGACGCCGCCGACCCCTGGCTGGCATCCGACGAAGCGGCGGCGACGAAAAGACCGCGCGCAGCGGCGCTCTCCGTCACGTCCACCCAGCCGTCTCCGACGTTGCGCCACACGCGCAAGCTGCCCGCGCTTGAAAGCATCACGCAATCGAGCAGCCCGTCGTCGTCGTAATCCAGAAACTGCGCGGCGAGCGCCGCTTCCGTCCCGGCGGGCGCGGGCCGGGTTTTGAAGCGCCCCTGCCCGTCGCTCATCGCAAACATTCCGGGCCCGTCCGCGCGACCGAAAAAGAGATCGGTGAAACCGTCTTTATTGAGATCGCCCGCCGCCGCGCTCGTCCAGTCGCCCTGCGCGCTGAGCCCGACTTCGGATGCAAGCTCGCGAAACGAGCCATCGCGCTGGTTGCTGAAAAGCTCCGCCGCTTTGCCGTAATTGACCACCACCAGATCAACGTCGCGGCGGTTATCGTAATCGGTCGGAACGACGGCGACCGCGTGGCCCGGCGCGCCGCCAACTTTAGCCGTCGCCGTGATGTCGGTGAACTTACCCGTGCCGTCGTTACGCAAGAGCATGTTCGGCGCACCCGCGAAGTCCAGCGGAAAGCGCGCCTCTCCCTGTGCCGCTTTGGACAAGTCGGCAAGGCCAGCGATGAATATATCAAGGTCGCCGTCATGGTCTACGTCTACGAAGGCGGTCGCCACGGAGAGATAAGGATAGGACGGAAGCGCCGCCGCTCTCGTCACGTCCGAGAACTTGCCGCCCCCATCGTTGTGATAGAGGCTGAGGCTTGTATCGCGTAGGACGAAGAGGTCTGGCCTCGTGTCGTTATCATAATCTCCGGCGACCGCGCCCGTGGGCGTCGCGCCCGAAGGCGTCGTCGTCGCCGCGCCGAGCGCGCCCGATTGGCCCGTGACATCCGAGAACTTTCCGCCGTCGTTAAGATACAAACGCTGCTCGGTGGCGGTGGCGACAAACAAATCCAGATCACCGTCGCCGTCCAAATCGAACGGCGTCACGGCCCCGCCGAGCCCGCGTGCGATCTCGCGCCGCGTCGCATCCGTCAGCTCACCGCCTTTGAACTGGCGGCCCACGGGCCACGAAGCTGCGAGCGTCGCCCCGGCGGCCTTCGCGGCCGCGGCAGGCGAAGGCAGGAGCGTCGCGGTCGCATCGTTGAAAACGACGGCGGGCGTGGCGCGATCTACGAGCCCCGCCTCGGCCCCCGTGGAAGCGACCGCCTCTGCATAGCGGCCCTGCTCCAGGTAGTTCTGACCGATGGTCGAACCGGCCCCGCTCTGCCTGAGCGCCTGGAACTTTTGAACCATACGCGCGCCCTCTTCGCGCTCGCCCGTGCGCGTCAGCGCCGTCGCCAGATTGTAGATGGCCGTCAGGTTATACGGCTCGACGGCCATCGCCGTGCGAAACGCCGCGACCGCCTCCGCGTACTTGCGCTGCTGCGCCAGTAGTTGGCCCAGGTTGACGTTCGCCCCGACATCGCGCGGGTCTATTCGGAGCACGCGCTGGAAAGCATTTATGGCATCGTCGGCGCGATTCTGCGAGCGCGCGACGAGACCCATGATGTAAAGGGGCTGGGGCGCGTCGGGCGCGAGCGCGGCTGCCGCTTCGGCCTCGCGCTGCGCTCCGCGCAGGTCGGGCACATTGAAGAGGGCGATGCTCAGATTGATGCGCGCCATCGCGAGCTTCGGGTCGAGTTCGAGAGCGCGCGCGAAAGCCTCCGCCCCCTCCTTGTACTTGTACTGTTCGAGCAGCGCGACACCCAGATTGTTGGCCCGGTACGCATCCTCGCGCGACGCGGCGGGCGCGGCCGCGCTCGTTTGTGGATGCGCTGCAACGTCTGTTAATCCCTGCCACGACGACGAAGACACAGAGAGGCCGAGAGCGGCGGCCATAGCAGCCGTAAAAGCGAAAAGACGGAAGTGGAATTTCATGATGGAACGATCACGGGCGAGCGGCTTTACCGGCGACCGATTTTCGCAGAGATTATTTTAAGAGTTACTTTACCGGGAGACTTCTCAGGTGACTATAAGGTAGAAAATCAAAATGTCAAGGCGGGCAAAGTTAAGTTAAATATAGATTTACAGTTAACCGATAGATGCAATGTGTGCCTATAGTGTGCCAACGTTCGCAAAAAGCATTTTGGCAGGTTTTTCCGCAGCGCGCGTAAAATGTCCCGGACGTGAGCTAACCCTTGACTTTCCGTACTATTCGGGCTAAACACCATCACGCTGTTTCCCTGCGTTTACTATTGCAAGCACCCAAAACCCCTTAAGACCGGAGACCATGTATGTCAATGAAAATGCCGAACATGCTCGCTTACACCATCCGGAGTAGTATGTATCCCGGTAGTAACAGTCCCCCAAGTCTCGCTGTCGGGTACGGCCGCGATGGAACATGGATGAAGCCCGACCATCCCCAGGATGACAGTTACTGGTTTGTCATCCTTAATGCGAAGAATCCAAGGGAGAAAGTAAAAGAGTGGATTCTGCCGGGAACGGAGAACACGAAGATTCCGGCTGGCATAGACACTTATATGAACGACCCCGACTACATTTTCGCCGTCACCACGCAATTTCTCAGCACGTTGCACGTACCGCAAGGTGACCTCTACGATTACCTTACGAAATACGGGGCCGGTCGCGAGCTGCAAAAGCTGGAGCAGGTCAACACGGTGCTCAGTTGCGGCTCCTTTAGCCACGTAAGCTACATCCTGACAGGGCAGTGCGGCCCGCGAGACCCGAACAAGCCGGGGTACAGCAGCTATGAGATAGGCTCTTACAGCACTACTCCGGTGATGCTGCTGATGTCGTTGATGCCCATGCCAAACGGAGGGCCTCCCTACTCGATCTGCGATAGCTACACGTTCAAAACCCGTTAACTCTTCAAGCAGGTAAAAGCAAGCAGGTAAAAAAAGCCGCTCCCGGCGCGGCGATGGCTGCTCAGGCAACGCCCCGAGCAATCTACTCTTTAAACCGATCTCGCGCGGGACGTTACTTGTGTGCATCCCTGACGAGAGTGTTTGCCGGGCTAAAGACGCGGCGAGACTTTCAACCCTAAGGGCAGTGCTTCACATCCTCAGCAGTCTGGAAAATGGCTTTGAGTGGTGAGAGCACCTGTTTTCAAGAGGCGCTTCATGACCGAGGCATGGCGATTTCGTCCGGGGACGCTGGATCAGGCGATTTTCAACGGGGTGGTCTTACTCAACGAGTATGAACTGCCTCTTCGCTTCGCGCCCGGCGACATCGTCATTGATGTCGGGGCGCATATAGGGTCGTTCGCCGAGGCCGTCTTGTCCAGGGGTTGTGAGAACGTCTACTGCATAGAAGCCGACCGCGAAAACGTCCGAATAGCGGCGACAAACCTGAGAGGATATATAGAGAAGGGCTACGTGCGTCTCGTCAGCGGGGCCGCGTGGCGCTCTGATCCGAACACGGACGAACTATACTTTGACGGTTATCATCCGTTTCCGGAGTCGTACCCTGGGATGGAAGGAATCATCAACACTGGAAACGGCTCGGTAATCTGGCAGGAGGGTGAACGGGTCGCGAAGGTCGCTTTTGATGAGATCGTAGACCTCGTGACGAATCACGGAGAGAAGCGCGTCCGTTTGCTCAAGCTGGATTGCGAGGGCGCTGAATGGCCCATCCTGATGACTTCGCGGCGGCTCGATCTGATAGACGAAATCTGTGGCGAGTTTCACGAGATAGGCGGCGAGTTTTTGGAGATCAGTGAGGATCGTTCACAGCAAACACCCGTCTTCGGCGGCGACGGCGAGGCGCGCTTTACCGTCGAGGGGCTGGTCAGTTGTCTGAGCGATGCGGGTTTCGCCGTCAGGTATCGCAGGCACGTGCGGCCCACAGGCGCGATTGAGGGGCTCGGATTGTTCTTCGCAAAGAGGGGTGCGCCGCCTCCCCTGCCCGAATCGTCCGGCAAACAGTGATGCGCGCGGAGTGACGGCCTTAACATAGAAGAGAGCCCGAGCCATGAGCCGTTCCCCTATCAAACTCATAGCCATAGGCTTTTATACCTACGGCACAGGCTTGACGCGGGTCATGAGCAGCATCATGCGACGGCTCGCAGACCGCCATGAGATTCATTATCTGGGCATAGGCTACTCCGGCGAAATCATTCGCGACCGCGGGCTGACGATTTATCCGACCAATCCAAAGGGCGGCGATGTTTTTGCCGCTTTCCAGGCGAAGAGACTGATAGAGGAGATTAACCCTGCGCTCGTCCTCATCCTGCACGACATCTGGTACTTCGACTACTATCTGCGAATCCTCGGCCCCTTTCGTGATCGGCTGAAGATCATCGGGTACATTCCGCTCGACGGTAAGATAAAAAAGGAAGACACGGCGGCGGCGCTCGCACAGGCCGACCGGGTCGTAGTCTATACGCAGTTTGCGCGCGGAGAGTTTGAGGGCGCTTTCAAAAGGTTGCGCGAGCGGCGGGTCGCGGGCGAATTTCCGGTCGTCTCCGTCATCCCGCATGCGACAGATAAAGATCGCTTCTATCCGTTTCCCGAACTGCTGCAAGCCTCATTCGCCTCGCCCGCGCGCGCCCCTGCCAAGAGACAGGTGTTCGCCGACCTCAACGATGTGGAAGAGTCTTTCGTAGTCCTGAACGCCAGTCGGCCAGACAAAAGAAAGCGCGTCGATCTGACCATCGAAGGATTCGCCCGGTTTGCCGCCGACAAGCCCGCCAACGTCCGCCTGTGCCTGCATCATGCCATCATGGGCGAGCCGGAGAGAGAACAGACTGAATCGCTCGTGAAAGGATTGGGCCTGGAAGCGCGGCTATATCTGAACCCGCTGGCGGGCGGTATCATTGACGATAGCAAATTGAACCTGATCTACAACGCCTGCGACGTTGGAATCAACACGTCTATGGGAGAAGGTTGGGGACTCGTCAGCCTTGAGCATGGCGCTGCCGGTGCGGCCCAGATTGTTCCGGCCCATAGTGCCTGCGCCGAACTCTGGAGCGGGCGGGCCGAGATGATTCAGCCCGCGCGCAGCTACGTGCCTGAGTTTACCGTTTTGGAGATGGACGAGGTTTCCGCCGCGGGCGTGGCACAGGCTTTCGATAACCTTTATCGAGACCCGCAGCGCCGCCAGCAACTGTCACAGGCGGCGTTCACACTCGCGCGCAACCCTGAATATTCATGGGACACCGTGGCGGAGCGGTTCGACGAGCTATTTGTCGAGATGACGCAATGAGTTTGCCGCTCGGCACGCTCTGAGCCATCCTCGCTTCTGTGGGCCGCGTGCCGCGTGTGGTTTGAGGGAGCGCGCAGGCTCGAACCGTTTCGGTGGACGGCAAACCGTCCTGACGCGGGCTATCTGGCGGTGGCGGCGGCTTTCTTGAAGCTGTAATCCACAAGCTCGTAACCGTAGTTGATCTGTCCGGCCTCCGTAGTGCTCTTAACCAGCCCGACATCGACCGCATACCAGTAGGTCTTGGTTGCGACGGATCCTCCGCTGCTGACCAGGCTGACTATCTTCATGGCGCGGAATCTGCCCGCCGGAACCTCGACCCATTCCGGCCCGATGACCTGGCTCGATTC
Source organism: Pyrinomonadaceae bacterium (assembly GCA_035940775.1). Taxonomy (GTDB): domain Bacteria; phylum Acidobacteriota; class Blastocatellia; order Pyrinomonadales; family Pyrinomonadaceae; genus DASQYE01. Next base: position 158,620 of record DASZEN010000008.1, read on the forward strand.
GGCGACATCATTGCCCGCTACGTCCTTGCCCGACCAACGCCACGTCTCCCCTTTGACGAGCGGATTCCTCAAGTATTGTTTGCCGGGCTGATAATCTATCTTCAGTCCTTCTTCCTTCGGATAGGCGACACGGCGCAGGAGCACCCAACCGCTCGGCTTCGTGTAGAAGTAATGAACCTCAGTCCCGGACGAAAGCTCTACGAGGTATTGAACATTGCCGTCCGATTGTTTCTCCTCGCCTAAGACCTTGATGGTGAATTTAGCCGGTTCGGTAATGTGTTGATACGTCCAGGAGTCTCCGGCGCGCAGCGGAAAGAAATCTCCCTGCGGGGCGGCGGCGGCAGGCGTCCTGGGCGTCCTGCGTCTCTGGGCCACAGCAGTAGTAGTAGCCGCCGACGCCGTCAGCAGCAGTAGTATTAAGCAGATCAACGCCACGGCGCGCGCTCGATTAAGCTTCGTCATAATATTTCCCCATCCTATTTTATACATTTAACGGAGACGTCAGACCTTAGAAAAAGCTGGAGAGAGGCTTTGCCCGCCTCGCCCTTTGAGAATCCTGGGATGCATCTTTTGTCTCTTAAGGTCGCCCGTCGGCCGAATGCTTTTCGCACTTTCACATGCGCACGAGCGCGCTTTCGGCGTCGTGCTCCAACCCGAGTTCGGTCAGGATGCGATGCACCGCCCCGACCACTTCCGGGTGGGTCGCATCGCGCGGACGCTCCAAATCCAGATTAAGCTCGCAGCGAACCCGCGCCGGACGCTCCGAGAGCACCAGGACGCGGTCTGCGAGCTGCGCCGCCTCTTCCGTATCATGCGTCACCAGCACGACCGTTCGCGGCCTCTCGCGCAGCATCAGCGCCAGCTCGCGTCTGAGCCGTAGCCGCGTGAGATAATCCAGCGCCGAGAAGGGCTCGTCCAGCAGAAGGATGTCCGTATCGCCCGCCAGCGCCCTCGCCAGTTCGACGCGCTGGCGCATGCCGCCCGAAAGCTGGTGCGGGTAATGCCCCCCGAAGCCTTTCAATCCGATCAGGGCCAGCATCTCTTTCAACTGGCGCGCACGCTCCGCTTCCTGCCGCAGGTGGCGCAAGCCCATCCGGATATTCTCGGCCACCGTCAGCCAGGGAAACAACCCGTCGTGTTGAAAGACCATGCGCATCTGCCCGTCGCACTCGACGCGGCCCGCCGACGGTTTGACGAAGCCGGAGAAAAGATTCAAAAGCGTGGTCTTGCCGCAACCCGATGGGCCCACGATGGCGACGAACTCTCCGGCGCCGATCTCCAGAGTGAGGTCGCTTAAGACCTCCACCTCTCCGTATGAGAGCGAGACGCCTTCCAGGCGCAGGGGCTTATCTCTCATACCCCCACCTGACGCTGGGAATCCTCGTCAATTGAACCAGCACGCGGTCTATGACGACGCCGATGACGCCGATCACGATCATGCCGACCACCAGCAAGTCCATTCGCAGACCGTTGCGCGCATCCCAGATGGCGAACCCGAGCCCGTCCCGCCCGGCGATCATCTCGGCCGCGACCACGACCAGCCACGCCAGCCCGGCCGTCACGCGCAGCGCCGTGATGACCTGCGGCATAATGGCCGGTAGCGTTACCTGCGTGAGCAGCTCGCGGCTGCGGAACCCGTAATTCTCGGCGACGCGGAAATAGACCGAAGGGATGCTCGCGTAAGCGGCCATCGTCGCTATAACTACGGGGAAGAAAGAGGCCATGAAGATCAGGAAGATGGCCGGAACATCCCCTATGCCGAACCACAGAATTGCGAAGGGTATCCAGGCCAGCGGCGAGAGGTTGCGAAAGAAGTTGATGGCCGGTAGAAAGGCCGCGCGCGCCTTCGCCTGATGGCCCAGCCAGAGCCCGAGCGGCGTGCCGAGCGCGACGGCCAACACGAAGCCCGTCGTCACGCGAAACAGCGACGCGACCACGTCGTTCAAGAGCCGACCGCTTCTGACCTCCTCCAGGAAGCCGCGCGCGACCGACAGCGGCGAGGGGAAAAGAGATTCAGGGAAGAGCCGAAAGGAGGAGAGCGCGGCCCATAGGGCCAGGGCCGCCACCAGCACCGCCAATGGGAGAAGACGCATTTTGGGGGACAGTCTCTCTTCTCTCATAAAACTCGTCTATCCGTCATGCCATAAAATTTACCATACAAGATTTACAGGCCGTTAGCGCAAGCGCCCGATAGCCCACGCCGCCCGCCCGCGCGCGCACCCGTATTATGCGGCATAGATAAAAGCGATTCGCCCCGGCGGCTCTGACGTTTGCTTTTAGAAATGCGCGGCGACCGCCAATGCGAATTGTAGTCGAGCTGTGGTATATAAGATTCTCGTTTGAATGACCATGCCGGGTTTTACTGACATCAATATTTCAGCCTGCGAGCGGGATAGAGCGCATAACCGAATGCGGTTGTGTGCCGCACAGAGTAGTGATGAACCGCGTCCTTCATGAGAATAACACTTGCGCCCATGCGACATCTGCTGCCGCCGCAGCTTAATCCGGGCGCGCACGTCGCGGCCGCCACCACTTTCGCCCTCCTGATCCTGTTGTGCGGGAGCGCCTGTCGCCCCGGCACTAATTTACCCGAAAAGAACTCGCGCGAGTACCGCGACGTGGTCTCGGCTTTTTATGTCGGCCTGGCCGCCTTGCAGGTCGGCGACGACGTGCGCGCCGAAGCCAGGCTCACGCAAGCCGCGCAGCTTGTGCCGGAAGAGCCCGCCTCGTGGGCCAACCTCGGCCTGCTCGCGCTGCGCCAGAACAATACGGACGCGGCCGCCGAAAGGTTGTCGAAGGCGCAAACGCTCGCACCCGAAAGCAGCGCGGTCTATGTGCTCCTGGCCCTGTTGGAGAGCGAGCGCGGGCGCTTCGCAGAGTCGGTCGCCTACCTGAGAAAGGCCGTCGAGCTTGACCCGCGAAATTTTCGCGCCGCCTACATGCTGGCCGAGCAGATCGAGCGGCAGGCGGGCGAAGGCAGCGAACGTGAGGCCGCTGCGTTGATCGAAAAGATTCTCGAGGCGCAACCGGATAACCTGGCCGTGTTGGTTGAGCTTGCGCGACTCGCAGCCAAGCGCGGCGACTCGGCGACGCTTCAGCGAGTGATCGCGCGGCTTGAGCCAAAGGCGAGCGCATGGCCGCCCGAAGTCCAGGAGCAGTTCAGGGCTTTACAGGCGGCCGCCGCCGGTACTGATCCGCGCGCCGCCGCCACGCGCATAGCCTTCCTTCGTAATGTTCTCGTCCGCGTCCCCGAATACCGCACGGCTCTCGCCATTGTGAAGCCCCCGCCCGGAGAAGAGGCCGAACCCGTCACGCACTTTCTACGCCTGCCCTCGCCTGAGTTTACGCCCGCGCCGCCCGACGAGACGCTCGCGTTTACGACCGAACCGCTCGCAGACCTCGGCGCAAACAAGTGGGATTGGGTCGATGCCGTCTCTTTCAGCGGCGAAGGAGCGCCCGTGGCGGTCGCCGCGCGCGCGGGCGAGTTGAAGATCGCGGGCGGCGCGACCCTGCCGCTTCCAGTAGAAACGATCGGGCGACACGCAATCGCCGCGCTGGATTTCAATTACGATTTTAAGACCGACCTCGTCTACGCGGGGCCGGGCGGTCTGCGACTCTACAGGCAGGAGAATCCAAACTCTTTCACGGAGGTCACGGCGCAGGCCCGTTTGAGCGCGGGCGCGGCGTCCGCCTCCTACACGGGCGCATGGGCGGCTGACATTGAGGCGGACGGCGACCTGGACATAGTGCTCGGCGCAAAGGATGGCCCGCCGACCGTTCTAAGAAATAATGGCGACGGAACTTTCAAGGAGCTACAGCCCTTTGACGGAGCTTCAAAGGTAGTCGGCTTCGTGTGGGCAGACCTTGACGGCGACGGCGACGCAGACGCTGCTCTGCTGGAAACGGACGCGCTTCAAATTTATCAGAACGAGCGCGCCGGACAGTTCACCCGCCGCGCCTTACCCTCCACGCTTCAGGCAATCGTCTCGATCACGGTGGCGGACGCAAACAATGACGCCATTTTAGATGTGCTGGCGGCGCAGCGTGACGGCGCGATCATCAGGCTGTCGAGCAAAGCCGAAGGCCGGGATTGGGAGACGGCCGAGATTGCCCGTGCGCCAACTCCTCCAGCAGGTTCCAGCACCGGAGGATTCGAGCTTCTGTCGGCCGACATGGATAACAACGGCGGCAATGATCTGTTACTGCCTGGCCCGACGGGAGCGCAGGTCTGGCTGAGCGATAGTACGGGTCGGCTCAAACCGCTTAATTCACCACCCGCTCCGGCGCAGGTCTTCTCGGTCGCCGACCTTAACGCTGACGGTCGGCTCGACCTGCTGGGCCTGACGGTGGACGCGAAGCCCGTGCTCGTGACAACGCGCGGGTCGAAGAATTACCACTGGCAGGTGATTCGCCCGCGCGCCAAGCAGGCGGTCGGCGACCAGCGTATCAACTCGTTCGGCATCGGCGGCGAGATGGAGATACGCTCGGGCCTGCTGGTTCAGAAACAGCTCATCACCGGGCCCGTAGTCCATTTCGGCCTCGGCGAGCAGGCAACGGCCGATGTCGTGCGCATCGTTTGGCCCAACGGATCCGTGCGCGCCGAGTTCGAGCTGAAGGCCGATCAGGAGATCGTCGCCGAGCAGCGTCTCAAAGGCTCCTGCCCGTTTCTTTTCGCGTATAACGGCCACGAGGTGAGCTTCGTCAAGGATTGCCAGCCGTGGGGCGCGGCCATCGGGCTGCACATAGATACGCTCGATCCGAAGGGCGGGCTCCGAACAGAGGAATGGTTCAAGATTGACGGCGATCAACTGGCGGCGAAAGACGGCGCTTACGATCTGCGGATCACGGCGGAGTTGTGGGAGACCTACTATTACGATCATCTCTCGCTGATGGTGGTGGATCATCCGGCGGGGACGGACATCTTCGTTGACGAGCGTTTTTCTATCCCTGCCCCTGAACTATACGTCCGCGCGGTCGAGAGCGCGCGCGGGGTCGTGCGCGCCGAGGATGATCGCGGGCAGGACGTAAGGGAGACCCTGCGCGCCGTAGACGGTAAATACCTCGACACCTTCGGGCGCGGTAAATACCAGGGCTTGACGCGCGACCACTACGTTGAGGTGGAGTTGGGGCCGGACGCGCCCGAGAGCGGCCCGCTGTGGCTGATCGCGACCGGCTGGCTGCATCCGACCGACGCTTCCATTAACGTGGCGATCAAACAGGGAGGCGGCGAGCAGCCGAAGGATTTGAGCCTCGAAGTGCCGGACGGTCGCGGCCGCTGGAGGGCTGTGAAATCGGGGCTCGGATTCCCGGCCGGGCGCAACAAAACGGTTCTGATCGATCTCAAAGGGGTTTTTCAGCAGGGCGCGCCGCGACGCCTGCGCCTGAGAACCAACCTTGAGGTCTACTGGGATGCGATCCGTTGGGCAAGGGGGCTGCCCGGCGCTGAGCTTAAGAGCGAGAGGCTCGCGCCGCAGACGGCCGATCTACACTATCGCGGCTTTTCCAGGATTACGCAGGCCAACGAGTCGTCGCCGGAGATACCGGACTACAATAAGCTGGAAACGACGACGCAGCGCTGGCGCGACCTCATAGGCTACTACACGCGCTTCGGCGACGTGCGCGAACTGCTCGCCGAGGCTGATGATCGCTACGTGATTATGAACGCCGGGGACGAGATGACTTTTAAATTCGGAGCGCCAGCGGCGCCTCCCTCCGGGTGGGTGCGCGACTTCGTGCTCATAGGCGACGGCTGGATCAAGGACGGCGATTATAATTCGACCTTCTCGAAGACCGTGCTGCCCTTGCCCGCGCACGACATCCATGATTACACTGAAGTCGCAGGCCGCCTTGAAGATGATCCGGTCTATCGCCGTCATCCGGAAGACTGGCAGCGATACCACACGCGCTACGTCACGCCGCAAGGGTTCCAGAACGCGCTCAGAAAAAAGTAAGCAGTGAAGAGTCGTCTGCCAAAGATTTTACTGGCGATCTTTTTCGTCGCCCTGCTCGCGACGCCGCTCGTCATCCGCTGGGCCAACGCGCGGCGAGAGCGCGCCGCTTCAATGGCCGATGCGCAGACGGCGCTCGCCCGCTACGGCTTTCGCCTCGAAGAAGTATCGAAGACTTGCGGCATAGATTTCGTTCACCGCGCGCCGCAGCTCGACCCCAAGCTCTCGCACATCATGCCGCAGGTCGCCTCTATGGGCGCGGCCGTCTCGGTCGTCGATTTCGACCGCGACGGCTGGCAAGACCTCTACGCGACCAACAGCGGCGAGGGAAGCTTTAATAGTCTCTATCGCAACCAACGGGACGGCACTTTCAGGGATGTCGCACCCGAATTGGGTCTTGCGGATGTCAACCGGGCCGAGACGGGCGTCTCGATGGGCGCGGTGTGGGGCGATTACGACGCCGACGGCTACGAAGACCTGTTCCTTTACAAGTGGGGCCGTCCCGAGTTGTTTCACAACGACGGTGGGCGCTCCTTTACGCGTGTCACGGAAAGCGCGGGGCTTCCGGCGTGGGTCAACGCCAACACGGCCGTCTGGTTCGACTACGACCGCGACGGGCGGCTCGATCTCTTCGTCGGCGGCTACTACCCCGAAACCGTAGACCTCTGGCATCTGACCTCGACGCGCATGATGCCGGATAGTTTCGAGTACGCGCAAAACGGCGGGCGCAAGTACCTGTTCCACAATCTGGGCGACGGCCACTTTGAAGAGGTCAGCGCCCGACTCGGGATCAACAGCCGCCGGTGGGCGCTCGCGGCCGCCGCCGCAGACCTGCACGGGACGGGCTATCCAGACCTCTTCATAGCGAACGACTACGGCGTCTCTGAGCTTTTCGTCAACGAGGGCGGCAAAGGTTTCCGCGAGGAGGGCAAAGAGACGGGCGTCGGCTCCGCACCGAAGAGCGGGATGAACGTCGCTTTCGGCGACATCATGAATCAAGGCAGTCTCAGCATCTACGTCTCGAACATCTCGGAAGAGGGCGTCCTCATACAGGGCAATAATCTGTGGGTTCCTGTACCCGGCTACAGGGATGACCTGAGTCTGATTAGGTATCAGAATCTGGCGCGGGAGATGAACGTGGAGATGGGCGGTTGGAGCTTCGGCGCGCAGTTCGGCGACCTGAACAACGACGGCGCGCAAGACCTCTATCTGGTCAACGGCTACGTCTCGGCGACCAAAGGGACTAACTACTGGTACGACTTCTCGAAGATCGCCGGGGGCAATAGCCGTATCATCGCCGACGCCGCGAACTGGCCGCCGATGGAGGGCCGCAGCCTATCGGGCTACCAGCAAAAGCATGTTTTTATCAACGACGGCGCGGGCCGCTTTCTGAACGTCGCACAGGCCGTAGGCGTCCGCGACGATTTCGACGGGCGTTCCGTAGCCCTCGTCGATCTCTGGAACAGGGGCGTGCTTGATGTCGTGGTGGCGAATCAACGCGGGCCGCTGCTCGTTTATAAGAACACGGTTGCGCCCGAAAATAAGTGGATCGCTTTCGAGCTGGAAGGCGCGGGCGCGAACCGCAGCGCCATCGGCGCGCAGGTGCGAGTTTTCTGGAACGGCCAGCAACAGGTGCAGGAGGTCGCGGGCGCGAGCGGCTTCTGCGCGCAGAACCAGCGCCGCCTTCATTTCGGGCTGGGGCGCAATCCGCGTTTGGAGAAAGTGTTGATTCGCTGGCCTTCTGGTAGAATACAAACCCTCTCGGAGCCCGTTATGGGCCAACTCAATAAAGTAAAGGAGCAGACATAGAAAGGATGTCGGAGCTTAGCGCATCGGTTTCAGGCGCGCCTGCCGAGAGGGCAGCGCCGCGTCCGCGTCGGTTCCGCTTCGACAACCGCTTTCTGGCTCCCATCCTCATCACCTGCATTCTGCTTGGCGGCCAACTCTCGTTCGGCATGCTGGAAAGTTACACGCAGACGGGCCTCGCCATCCTGACCGCCATCTTTATGGAACTGGTGCTCTCGCGGCTCTTCACGGGCAAGTGGCCGCATCTGGCGAGCGCCTACATCTCAGGCATCAGCGTCGGCATTCTCGTACGCTCGCCCGCCATCTGGCCCTACGCCCTGTGCAGCATGATCTCGATCACCTCGAAGTACTTGCTCAGGGTGCGGGGGCGTCACATCTGGAATCCGTCGAACTTCGGCATCTGCGCGCTGCTCGTGCTGGCCCCGGCGGCGGTCGCCACGCTCAGTATTCAATGGGGCAACTCGCTCGTGCCGATGCTCCTGATCTGGACGCTTGGCTCCGTCATCATCTGGCGGCTCAAGCGCTTTCACATCACGGCCACCTACGTCGTCTGCTTTATCCTTCTGGCGTACCTGCGCAGCCTCGTCACGGGTCATCCGTGGCAGGCAGAGGTCGCGCCGATCACCGGGCCCATGTACCAGCTCTTCGTCTTCTTCATGATAACCGACCCGAAAACGACCGTGCGCTCGAAGGTGGCGCAATGCGGCGTCGCCGCGGCGGTCGCCCTTGTGGAGACCATTCTGCGCTTGCTGCAAATCGTTCACGCTCCCTACTATGCGCTCTTCATGGTCGGCCCCGTCGCAAACCTGATTGAGATTTGGCTGACTCCGCGTAAGACGGTCGTCGCGCCCGCCGCCGCCACCGCCGCCGCCCAAAGATAGGTTCATCGCCTGCGCGCCAAGTTTGACAACACAGGTCGCGGCCCATACCATGCCCCGCTGGGCTCGCGCTTAAACGATTGCGGGTTCCAGAGGTTCTAAAATAATCGATAAAAGGATGCACTGAACATGAGCAGTAACCAAAGCGATCATCAAACGGTGATCGCTAATCAGGAAGAGATCAAAGCCAACCAACAGGCCATTCTGGCGAACCAGGAACAACTCAGGGCGAACCAGGAAAAGCTGGACAGAATCCTCGCCAATCAGGAAAAGATGGAGGCCAATCAGAGACAGATTCTGGCGAACCAGGAGAAGATTCTGGCGAAGTAAGGCTTGCGGCCCGGCGTGCGGGGCGGTCTGTGAAGGGCCGCCCTCGCATCCCTTAGTTTATCGCCTGCGCCGCGCCCCTTTATATTCGTGAGCTTTTAATTTAGGCTTTTAACAGATGTCGCCCGGCCCCTTCGCTGTAAATGGTTTCGACCGCTGTACTCCGCATTAAACCCTTGAGCCATGAGCGTAATCCGTGCGGCACAGTACGCCGACACCGCCGCAGTAACAGCAGCGATTGCTTATGCTCACGGGCGCGCCCGTTCGCGGCCTGCCTCGAGCGCGGATTGAACGGGCGGTCAACCGATTTTTTTTCACTGATATTTTCCGTCATTCGTTTTCATAGGGTTAGACCTGATGTACCGTAGCCTAGCAACTTATTTTCTCTCTTTTCTGCTCACCATAATGCTCGCGGGTTGCGTCAAGAACCAGACCGCCACCGAGCCCTCGAATCAAAACCAGGCGCAGGCGACCGAAGGCGGCGCGCCGCAGCCCACAGCAACAGTAGAAGCGCCTCGCCCTTCCGGCCCCGTAGAGTTTACGGACGTGACCGCACAGGCCGGGATTCGTTTCAAACACAACAGCGGGGCATTCGGAAAAAAGTACCTGCCCGAGACCCTGGGCGCGGGCTGCGCCTTTCTGGATTATGACTCGGACGGCTGGCAGGACGTGCTGCTCGTCAACTCAAGCAATTGGCCCGAGCAGAAGGGGCAGAAATCTTTCCCCGCGCTCTACCACAATAATCAGGACGGCACGTTCACGAACGCGACGGCGCAGGCTGGCCTCGGCCTTGAGATGTATGGGCTCGGCGTGGCCGCCGCCGATTACGACGCCGACGGCCAGATAGACATCTACATCACCTGCGTTGGGCCCAACCGTCTTTTTCGCAATCTTGGCGGAGGACGTTTCGCCGAGGTTTCTGCAAGGGCGGGCGTGGATGATCCGGGCATGTCGACGAGCGCCGCCTGGTTCGATTACGACCGCGACGGCAAGCTTGACCTTTTCGTAGGCAACTACGTCGATTGGTCTCCCGAAAAAGATCAGTTCTGCACGCTCGACGGCAAGAACAAATCCTACTGCACGCCCCAGTCTTACAAGGGCCAAAGCTCTACGCTCTATCGAAACAAGGGGAACGGCACGTTCGAGAACGTGACGCAGCGCGCGGGCCTGCTCGACCCGACGGGCAAAGCCCTGGGCTGTGCCCTTCTCGATTACGACAACAACGGCTTTATCGATCTGTTCGTCGCCTGCGATACGGAGCCCAACAAGCTCTATAAGAATAACGGCAACGGCACGTTTACGGACGAAGGCGTGACGGCGGGCGTGGCGTTTAGCGAGGCGGGCACGCCGCGCGCGGGCATGGGTGTTGACGCCGCCGACTACGACAATTCGGGGCGCGCGAGCATTATCATCGGCAATTTCACAAACGAGAGCATGGCGCTCTATCGCAACGAGGGCACGGGCCTCTTCACGGACGAGGCGCAGGCGTCGGGCATCGGCAAGATGTCGGCGCAATCACTGACCTTCGCCTGCTTCTTTTTCGACTACGACCTGGACGGGCTGCCCGACATCTTCGCCGCCAACGGACACGTCTCCGACGATATCAGCGTCGTCCAGCCGAACGTCAAATACGCACAACTGCCGCACCTGTTTCGCAATCGCGGGCGGCGCAAATTCGAGGAAGTGACCGCCCGTCTGGGTCGCGCCCTACAGCGCGCGATGGTCGGGCGCGGCGCTGCCTACGGCGACTACGACAACGACGGAGACCTTGACCTGCTCATCACCACCAACAACGGCCCGGCGCGACTTCTGCGTAACGATAATGGTAATCAGAACGACCTGCTGCGCATCAGGCTCGAAGGGACGCGCTCGAATCGCGACGGCATCGGCGCTAAAGTCACGCTACAGGCGGCGGGCGGGGCGAAGCTCTCCGGGATGGTCAAGACCGGATCGAGCTATTGCTCGCAAAGCGAGCTGCCGCTCACGTTCGGCCTCGGCAAAGCCGACAAGCCCTACACGATTGAGATCAGTTGGCCCAGCGGCGGCGTAGACAAGATTCCGGATGTCAAAGCCAATCAATCCCTGACCGTTCAGGAGGGCAGAGGCATCACCAACGCCGCGCCCATCATCTTCGCCAGGCCCGAGCAGAAACCGTCCCCCACGCCGACGCCCCAAGCGACTTCAAAGTAAATCTCCCGGCCCCCGGAAAGGGATTCCGGTTTATCCCCCACCTTGACTCTCGAACGGCCTGAGAGCGTTTGAGACGAGAGCGGCTTGCGGCATAATGGAGGGGTCATGACCAACAAGGGCACGCCGCGCAGGGGACGCGGGCTCGCGGCGCACGGGCTCGTGGGCCTGTCGGTTATCATCATCGCGGAGGCGCTGCTGTTTGCGGGTAACCGTACAGTGGGCCAATGGTTCACGCCCCTTGTGTGGACGGGCTACGTACTCTTCATAGACGCCCTCGTTTACAAGGTGAAGGGGCGCTCGCTGCTCGTCACAGACCGCCTTGAGCTGTTGGTTATCGCCGTCGTGTCGATCTGCGGCTGGTGGTTGTTCGAGTTCTACAATACGCCCCGGTTCTGGCGCTCCGATTTGGAATTGTGGTGGCATTATCACAACCTGGAGCCGAACCCGTACCTGCGCCGCGTCGGTTACGACTGGGCCTTCGCCACGATCTTCCCCGCAATGTTCGAGACGGCCGAGCTATTCGCAGCGACCCTTTTCAGGGGGATGCGGCAAAGGCGACCGCTCAAGCTTTCGAGGCCGGTGCTCTATCTTATAATCGCGCTCGGCGCAATGGGAGCGCTGTTGCCATTCGTAGTGGTCTCGCAATGGCTCGTCCCGCTCGTCTGGCTCTCGCTGGTATTTCTGCTCGACCCCGTCAACGCGCTGCGCGGGTGGCCCTCGATCACGGGCGACCTGTCTCGCGCCAACTGGCGCAGGCTCGCGGCGCTTCTGGCGAGCGGGGCCGTGTGCGGACTGCTCTGGGAGTTCTGGAACTACTGGGCGCTGACGAAATGGACTTATACAGTCCCCTACCTGGGTAACATCAAGCTGTTCGAGATGCCCGTGCTCGGTTACTTCGGGTTTCCGCCGTTCGCGGTCGAATGCTGGGCCATCTACATTTTCTGCCGCTCGCTGCTCAACGGGGGGCCGCCCCGGCCCGCCGCCTCTGAAGCGGACATGTGGATCGCCTCAAGCGATCAGGCTTAAGGCTCACGAGGGCGGCTCCAACCAGTCGAACCGGCTCGACTCTGCACGGTTCCCGTAAAACTCTTGACTTTGCTTATATTGTGAGCATAGAGTTTTAGCCGTTGTTCCGTCGAACTACTACGAGCGAAGCGCTCTCGATCCGCGTAGTCATACCCGAGCGTCCCTATCCGGCGCGTGTCGCATAGGGTGATTGCAAACCTCGCTGGCCTCTTAAAATCAAGCTCGACGCTGATTACGTCCGTCACAGTTCCCATCAGATAGAGGGCCTCATCCCGATGTTCCATTCCGGTTGCCGAAATCTTTTCCCGTAAACACTCATAAATATATGAGCCGTTGAGCCAACTTGTGATGGTAAATATTTGCGGCCCGAATGGACAATCCTATGGATTTTTGCGAGGGCGGTTAAGGCGCATGTGATTGTTGCGGGAAGCTCGTCACGGTGAGAAGCTATGGAGTACAAAAACTTCGACCTGTACATAGATAGCGAGCAGGAAGAGAAGTATAAAATAGCAGCCAAGTCGGAGACGATGGGCGATGCCTTCGGCGATCTCCTATTGCAGCCCGACTGGCTGGATACCGCCCAGTCTCTGAAAAACGTGGCCCAGGTCGAGATTGACAGCGCCCGGCTTACGAATTTCGGAACCTCACTTCATAAGAGCCTGTTCTGTGATGGCGTCGGCGACCTCTTGCGCGTGAGTATGGGGAGCGTGCTGCTGAACGACGAGCAGGGCGTTCGGATCAGACTGATGATCTCTCCGCCGGAGATAGCCTCCCTCCCCTGGGAAACGCTCTACGACCAGAGAACCAAATGCTTCCTGTCAACTTCGGGCAAGACTCCGCTGACGCGCTTCATCAGGATATTCGAGCCGATCAAGTCTCTGAAAATCACCCCGCCGGTCAGAGTCCTGGTGCTGATTCCTTCCGGCTCCGGGCTTGATGTCGAGATAGAGAAACGGATTATCACAGAGGCCCTCAGGGAGTTGAAGACCGTAGAGCTTACTATTCTTGAGGGCAAGGTCACGCGCTCGAGGATCAGCGAGGCTCTGACCGAAAAGCAGTACCACATTTTGCACTTCATAGGCCACGGGGTTTTCGAGTCGAATCAGGGTTATCTGCTTCTCAACTCCGAGGAGGGGAAGGAAGCGGAGGGCGATAACATCGAGGCGGAGGGCGATAAAATCCCTGCGGACGCCTTCGCCGATTTCTTCCGTGATTATCCTTCGCTGAAACTGGTCGTGCTCAATTCCTGCCAGGGGGCCGAAGTCTCCTCTACGGAACCCCTGGTCGGGATGGCTCCGCAACTCGTCATGCGTGGGATACCGGCGGTCATCGCCATGCAGTATCCCATCTCGGACAAGGCGGCGCTCCTCTTCTCGAAGGAGTTTTATCTCAAGCTCTGCAAAGGCTGGAGCCGGGGACAGGTGGATGCGGCGATCTCCCATGCGCGCAATCGCATTCACATGGACATCGACGACGAGCCCCTGGCTTTCGCCACTCCGGCGCTCTTCATGCGCTCGTCCACGGGCGTCATCTTCGACATAGACCAGGCGCCGCCGGGCGCGCAGGACGCTGCTGACGCGGCCACACGGCATTCGCCCGCCAAGTCACTCTGGCAAAAGCTCACGACTCTTTTCACCTCACAGCCGATCAAGAATATAAACCGGCTGAATGAGCTGAAAAAGACCTACCAGCAGAATATAGAAGCGTGGCAGGAGCTACAGAAAGACGCGCACCCTGCGGTCGCCGCAGAGGCGGCGCAGGCCATCACTCAGGAGCAGAAGGAGCTGAGCGCCGTCGATGATCGAATAGCGAGATGGGATCGCACCTTTGCCGCTTCGCTCGTTGCGACCGTGCTCATCTTCCTGCTCGGTTACGTAGGGCTTTTCAATTTCCCCTTTCATCTGGACGACTGGCTCGAATCCAGATTCATCCCGTACATGGACGCGTACGTCGTGAAAAAGTTCAACCCCGACATACGCCTCATCATGGCCGATGAGGACGAAAACGAGGGGATGGGTGTGACCGGGCCCGAGTGGCGTAAATATCATGCCGAGCTGGTTAAAGCCCTGGCTGAGGCCAAAGCCAAAGTCGTGATCTTTGACCTCTACATGGACGAGCCCTCTCCACACGATCAGCAATTGGCGGAAGCGGTCAGGCAGGCGAGCGCACAGGGCACACAGGTCGTCATCGGCAAGGCTTTGGACGAGGATGGAAACGTCATCCAGGGCATCACGAGCAATTTGCAGGATGCATTCAAAGAGCGTTGGGGCAATATCAAAGTGGGCGGCCAGCGCGGCGGCTTCGTGCGCGTCTACCAGTTGGCCCAGCCTGACCGTCAGCTCTCGTCTTCCGACAGCCAGCCGACCGAGGTTCCTATAATTCCCTCGCTCGGCCTGCAAGCCGTCAACCTGTACCTGTCAAAAGACGCGCGCCTGAAAGCCTTCTTTAACGAGGATACGGAGAGCATACAGCTTCGTTCGGACGGGACGCTCGTGAAATCCATCCCGGTCAGGAAAACCAACCAGGCGCTCTACGATTTCCCGTATGATCTGGCCCAACGCTCAAGGCTCAGCGATGCGACTCGCTCCTACTCGTCCGTCTATCGCAGGATTAACGACCCGGCCTTTCTGAGCGATTACAGGGGCAAGATCGTCCTCGTCGGTTATAAAACGCCCGACGAGATACTCAACGTCTTGCAGGGAGAGAAAAGATACGGCACGGAAATCCACGCCAACGTCATCTCAAATATTCTGAGCGGCGTTTATATAAGCCTGCTTCCCTCGTCCTACGACTTTCTGATCGTCGCGCTGATGGCGGCCCTCGGCGCATTGGCCCAGGCGCGGTTCAAGAACGTCTTCAGCAGAAGATTCGTTATCCCCCTGTCGGAGCAGAAGAAAACCATAGATGTTCCGGGACTGCTGCTGGTCGTCGATGTGGTCTACCTGCTGATCGCTTTTCTGATCTACAAGAACGAGCTTATGTTCATAGTGAAGTCCTACCATCTGGCCGCGCCGTTTATCGCTTACTGGCTGACGGGCAAGATGCGGAAGCGAATCAATCTCAAGCTTCGTTAAGGAGACGAGAGCAATGAACCCCCTCCTCAAAATGGTTCTGAGCCGTGCGCGCATCGTTCTGTGCCTACTGTTGTGTCTGTATCTGATTGCGCCCGGCGCGCCCTCTGAGACTTCCGCCCCGCAGAATTCGATTACAGGCCCGGCCGCGTTGGTGAAGAATATAGTTGTCGGCGGCCAATCGCAGACGGACGCGAACATCAACCAGGCCGTTGTTAAGCGGGCCGACGGCGGCGCAAGCGTTCCCGTCAGCAACGGCCTCCTGCTCTATCGCGGCGATTTGATAGACACGTTCGCCAACACCAAATTGACGATCCTTTTTTTAGATGACCCGGTTTCGGAGAGGGATAACGAGGTAATCATTGATGCAGAATCGCGCGTGGCCGTCTCCTCGACCTACAGTTGGTGGGGAACCATCTGGGCCAAAGTCAAAGGCGCATTCGATTCGCGCACGGATTATGTGAGGCTCGGCGCTAAGGGGACGGAATATGAGTTCAAGGTGTTCAAAGGCGAGCAGCGCTCTACGCTCATCGTGCTCGAAGGCGGCGTCGAGGTTAAGAAGGGCAGCTTCCCCACGGTCGGACGGTGGGCCAGCCCCGCGCCGGAGGCGGCAATGGTAGCAGCAGGAGTAGAAGACCGCGCGGCGGCGTCCAACTCTTCGCTTCCCGCCGCAGCATCTCTCGCTCACGCGCTCTCCGCGCAAGAGCAATTCGGGCGACAGTTGGCGGTTCAGGGCGGTAAGATCACAGACTTTGACTTCACCTACCACGTCTCGAACGATTGCGGGCAGGCGCATCACTTCGAGTTTCGCGCGACGAGCGATAGGGATTGGCTGCGACTGGAGGTTGAAAGCAGCGTCACGGTTATGCCGGGCGAGACGCATCCGGTTAATACAGTGCTCAAGATAGATGCCACGCGCCTCGCGCCCGGTCAATACCTGGGACGGATTTACGCACTCTGCACCGACTGTACGAGCGAGCGGCGGCGCTGCATAGAGGGCCAGCTTGCGTGGCCCATCAAGCTCACCGTCACATCGTCGCCCATAACTGACCCGACCCCGACACAGACGACCACGCCTATTACTACGCCTACATCCATACCAACACAGACGCCTACGCCGACGCTCTCGCCACAGGATTCGTTTACGGTACGGGAGCTGGAAGAATCAACGCTCACCCGAGGCGCTGATCGCGTCGAGCCCGCGCCCGTAAATCAGGTGCTCTCCGTGCTGAGTTGGACTAATAATGTGATTTTACCCGCTCAGCCGACCTACCCGGCACAAAATCTGATTCCTCATTTCGCCTCCGTCGAACAGAGAAGCCAGAGTTTCACGAGCGCCCGTCAGAGCGCCATCCTGGACAGGAATGTTTCCGGCAGCAATAAAATCCTCGGAGACGTTTACAACGATTGGGGCGCGGGCGCGCAGGCCGTCAGAGCATACGAGAAAGAATCTAGCCTCAATAGTACGCGGCTCGCGGAAGCTGTCTTCGCAGCCGATCTGGCAGAGGCTTATCGCCTGACGGGCCAACTCGAAAAGGCACAGGTTACGCTCGAACGCACGGGCGTAGATCAACGCGCGACTCCGATCCTCAATGCACGCGGTAATCTTTCGCTCGACACGGCCGACATCGCGCTCGATAGAAGGGATGCTAACCGCGCCAGGGAACAACTCGCCAAAGCGCAAGCCTACTATCAGGCCGCCTTGCAAGGGCCGCAGACGACGCAATCCGCCGGAGCACGCAGAAGCGGCGGGCAGGCCGATAGCGCCCGGACGATTCAAACCAATCTCGGCGAAGCCTATTTAGCCAACGGCCAGATCGCGCTGCGCGAGGGAGACTTGCAGGAAGCCAGAAGCCGTTATGAGTCCTCCGCACAGCTTCTCAATTCCGTGCAGCAAGCCAATCCGCAATACCCTTTCGCGATCACAGACCTGGGCCGCGCCTATCAGGGTTTGGGCAACGTCGCACGGTTTGAGAATCGCCCGGACGAAGCGCGCCGGGCTTACGTTAGAGCCGAGAGCCAACACCGTCAGGCCATAGCCCTTCATCCGGACATGGCCGAGGCTTATTTCAATCTCGGAGACCTGTACGAGGATGAGGGGAATCCGGCGTTCGCCAAAGAGAGTTATCAACGGGCCATCAAGGCTCGCCCCGAACAGCCGGACTCCTATTATCCTCTGGCCCTTTTGATCCAGCGCGGAAACCCGCAGTTGGCCGCCGCGCTCGCTGCCGTTTATTTGAAGCTCTTGCCGCCCGTTTTCCGGCAGGGAGAGAAAGCCCGAAACGCCGAGCGCATACGGCGCGGCGAGCCTGTGACGCCTCCCGTGCGACCCCTCGGCCCGGCGGGCGGAATAGATGTCGCGGTTCCGAACGTGATTAACATGACGCGGGATGAGGCGGTCAAAGCTCTCAGGGACGCGGGGTTCGTCGTCGGCGATGTGACAAAGCAGGGCGGCGCGAACGCTCCCGATACTGTGATCGAACAAAGGCCCATCGCCGGGTTTAAGGCTCGGAGAGAATCTCGCGTCAATCTTGTTCTCGGCGGGCCCGTACCCGAAGACAGAGTTGTTGTTGATGATAGGGTCGTCAAGGTTCCGGACGTGCGTAACGACAAACTGGAAACGGCCAGGCGAAAGATTACGGAGAGGGGTCTCACGGTCGGGCGCGTCGATGAGCAACGGAGCTGCGAGTCGGTTGGCAAAGTGCTTGAGCAGACTCCGAAGGGAGGAATAAAAGTCCCTGTGCGGAGCCCTGTGAATCTTACCGTCCGCTCGGTCGGCGACGACGCCAGAGCTGTGCCCTCCGTGGTCGGTAGTTTCCGGGACGAAGCTGAACGGATCATTCGTGAGGCGGGCCTCGGCCTTGATCGTCCCAGACAAGAGGAAACCGACCGTGTTCGCCCCGGAACCGTGCTCCGCCAGGAACCCGACCCCGGCACACAACTGGCAAAGGGCTGTGCTGTCAGACTAACCCTTGCCATTCCGATCCCCGATGTGGAAGTCGATAATTATGTCGGCATGACGGAAAGACAGGCCCGTTTTCTGGTCACGTTCAAAGGGCTCGACCCGGCCGTCATCCATCAGGTCGATGAGGGGCCCGCGGGGAAAGTGATAGCGCAGCGGCCCACGTCCGGCACACGTGTACGCAAGGGGTCTGTCGTTACCCTGACGGTCTCGACGCGGGAGCCTCAAAGACCGGATGGGAATCGGAACCCTCCGGAGCAGGAACGACCCGTGAACGTCCCGAACGTCATGAACAAGCTCAAAAGCGATGCGGAAAATATAATCAGGCGAGCCGGACTCGTTCCGCAGGTTCAGGCTCCTCGCGGAGTCAACTGTGACGAAACTTCCTGCCATGTCTACGAGCAGGAACCGCTCGCTGATACGCCAGCGCGGCGCGGAACAGTCGTGATCGTGAGGGTGAAACCGCCGGTCATATATTAGCCGAAGGCGGGGTTAAGGATGAGACTGCAAAGCGTCTCTCCCTTTTGCGCCTCCCCTTTCTTGAAGCGCGCAAGGGTACTTCTGCTGATGGGCCAATCCGGACAGTTTATGCGTGCCGGTTTCGCAACCCGCACAAACCCGCGCGCGCGAGTGCAGAGCAATGACCGACTGTAGCGACTACGCAGCCGTTCAGGTCAATCAAGGGAAGCGCTGCCTTTACGGACTACTGCACTGAAATCTTTTTGACCTCGCCCATCTGATTCAAGCGGTCTATATACTGGTCTATCTGGTCAAGCGAAGTATTGGCGGGCACTTCCAACTTTGCGCCGCCCTGCGCTTCGAGGACTATCTTTCTGGCGGCGAGCTGCTGCCCGACCTGCAACAGACCCGTAATCAGTGAGCCCAATCCGACGCTGGCCGCGCCGACGATGGCGACCAGTATCGTCGGATCGATCATAGACCTGAACTTAGCCTTCCGCTTCCTAAGCTCCAACTTCACGTCAGACCCGTTCGGGTCTAACTGGCTTTCCAAAGTCTGCTTGATCTCTTCTATCGGTTTTTGTGAAGTAACCGCAATCTGTATTTCCATGTTGGCCTCACTATTTGAGTTTGATTTCATACGAGGCTGACGTGATTGAGACGCCTCAATATACTCTTAAATCTCGCTCGCCGATAGTCTTCTGTCAGGGTCGCCCGCACGTCGATACTGACGCCCCGCCACGCGCTCCGTCTTGTGCGGGGCGGAATACTCTAAAGTGCTCCGGCCTTTCGCCGAGGCTCCGGGTTTAGCTGTTCGGGGGAACGCTCGCGGCGGCGGCGGCGGCGCTGCTCGTCGCCTCTTCGCCGAGCGCGACGATCTCTTCGTGGATGGCGCGTCGCTCGATCAGGAGTCGTTTGAAAAACCAGCGGCGCGTGATGAAGAAGAGGAGCGCTTTGGCCCCGCCTATGAATCGGTCGAACTCTTCGGAGAAGCGCACCGCCGCATAGCCCGCGAGGGGCGTCAAAATCAGCACACAGGCGGCGGCCTTCCACGCGCCGAGCGCGTAAGCAGCGACCGCAAGGCCCATCCACGTTAGCGGAAACAGTAGCATGGCCGCGATGATCTTGATGGTTGAGACCACGTCATCCGAGTTCTGAGAAAACCTGCGTGCGAAATAACCTGCCAGCCTGTAGGCGGGATAATGCAGGAGCGCTCCGGCGAGTGCGAGCGGCAGCAGGATCAGGAAAATCAGCGAGCGCGAAAGCAGATGAGCCATGAGCGCCACGGCGCTCGAACGCGGCGCGGCGAGGTCTTCGGCGTCAATGCCCACCTGCCTCAGCTCCTCCTCGTAGCGGCGTATGCGCGCGTCGAGCGCGGCGAGGCGTTCGGGCGCGCGTGCGCGAAGCAGCGTATATCCTTCTATAAAGCGGCGGCGTAATTGAAGCTCGCTTTCAAGACTCGGCTCGCCGCTCGCCCGTCGGTCTTCGGACGAGAAGATTCTCTCGGCCCGGCTGATGGTCAAGAGCGCCTCTTCGTGTTCGGCATCGAGTATGACCTCGCGCATGGCCTCTTCGATGCGCTTTGAGAGGGCGCGCACCTCTTCGCGCGAAGGTTCGCCCGCGTCGTCCAGAGTCACGGCTTCGACCTCTATGGGCTTGCCGAAGTAGAGGAGCGCGGCGCTGCGGAATGTCGTCTTCGAGGTGTAATAGAGACCGGCGGGCACGATCCTGACCTGGAGACGGTCGCCCGCCGATGCGGCCCCGAGCGCGATGCGCGCCGCGCCCGTCTTGAGCGGCTTCAGACGCGGCTCGTTGTGCGAGACGCCTTCGGGGCAGATGGCGATTGTGCCGCCGCGCTTGAGCAGCGCCCGGCTCAGCTCGAACGTCTCGCGATTGCGCGAGGGGTCTTCGCCCTCGTCCTGGCGGCGGTACACGGGAAGCGAATCGAGGGCGCGAACGAGAAACCCGATCACGGGCATGCGAAAGAGCGGGGCTTTGGCCAGGAAGGAGACGCGGCGCGGCGCGAGGCAAAGTATAAAGACGGGATCGACGAGCCCGTTCGGATGATTGAGCACAAAGATGACGGGCTCGCGCGGCGGGATGTGTTCGAGACCCGCTACCTCTATGCGGCGGAAGAAGACTCGGAGCGCGAGCCTCAACACGGCGCGAAGTATCCGCCTGGTCACGCCTTACATACCTCCGGAGGCCGCGCGTGCGTCTGCTTGCGCGCTGCGCTCCCCGTACAAGCGGCCTGATAGGATTTCGGGCAAAGTATACATGAAGATGTTCTCGTCCGGTCAATAAACGATCCGCTTTTGTCGCCGCGCCGCCGCGCCGAAGGTTTCGACTCAAGCTCTATAAACACGGTCGGCCGTGGAGGCGCTACCCTTCTTCAACCCCGAGCGAGCGGCGCAGCAGATGCAAAGAAGATTGCTTAGTGAGATAATAGCTCCGCTTTCCAAAAATTTTAAAAAATTTCAGAGGACTATAATGAAGCGTCTAGTCACTTCTGCGGTGGTCGTCCTTCTGGCGGTGGCGTCCGCCCTCGCACAGCCGACGCCCGCTCGCCGCCTGACCGTCAACGAGTTGCTCAAGGTGCGCCGCGTCTCAGACCCGCAGGTTTCGCCCGACGGGAAATGGATCGCCTTCACAATCGCCGACCCGGACATGGTCGCCAACAAGTCCATCACTCAAATCTATCTGGTCGCTGTAGAGGGCGGCGAGCCGCGCGCGTTGACCTCTGGCGGGGTGTCGTCGGAATCGCCGCGCTGGTCGCCCGACGGCAAACGGCTGGCCTTCATCTCGGCGCGCGACGGCGAAGCGCAGGTCTGGACGATTGATGTCGCGAGCGGCGAGACGAAGAAGCTCACTGGCGTCGCGACCGGCGCGGATGGGCCCGTCTGGTCGCCCGATGGAAAATGGCTCGCCTTCACCTCCGAGGTTTACCCCCAATGTACGACGGATGAATGCAACCGTAAGCGCGCCCAGGCGGCCGACGAGAGTAAGGTCAAGGCGAAGGTGGCCGACCGACTGCTCTTTCGCCACTGGAAGACCTGGAAGGAGGGCAAGCGCAGCCACATCTTCGTCGTCTCGACCGACGGTACGGGCGCCGGGGCGCGCGACCTGACGCCGGGCGATTACGACGCGCCGCCCTTCAGCCTCGGCGGCCCGCCCGAGTACGCCTTCTCTCCGGACTCGAAAGAGCTGGCCTTTACGCGCAATACGGAGAAGGACGAGGCCATCTCGACCAACGGCGACATCTTCACGGTCGCGGTCGCGGGTGGCGAGGCCAGGCGGATTACGGGAGAGAATCGCGGCGCTGATTCCGCGCCCCTTTATTCGCCCGACGGTCGCTACATAGCGTATCGCTCGCAGGCGCGGGCCGGGTTCGAGGCCGACCGCTGGCAGTTGATGCTCTACGACCGCCAGACGAATAAGGCGCGCGCGCTCCTTGACCCCTTCGATCTGCATGTCGAAGGCTACGTCTTCTCGCCCGACAGCAAGAAGATTTACATGGTCGCGGGTGAACGCGGGCTTCAACCCATCTACGCGGTCGCGGTCGCGGGCGGCGCGGCCGCAAAGCTCGTCTCGGAAGGCTTCAACGATGACCTGAGGATTACTCCTGACGGAAAATGGCTCGTCTTTACGCGTAGCAGCGCCGTGCGCCCGAACGAGGTCTATCGTGTGCAGACGGACGGGGGGAGCGCAGGAGGTGGAGCAGGAGCAGCAGCAGTAGCCGTCACGAAGATCAACGAGGCTTTCATCGCCGGGTTCGGCCTTCAGCCCGCCGAGGAGGTCTCGTGGACGGGCGCCGAAGACGCGCGGGTGAGCGGCTGGATCGTCAAGCCGCCCGACTTCAACCCGTCGCGCAAGTGGCCGCTGCTCGTACTGATTCACGGCGGGCCGCAGAGCGCCTCGAATAACAACTGGGGTTATCGCTGGAATCCGCAGGTATTCGCGGCCGCCGGTTACGTAGTCTTTATGCCGAACCCGCGCGGCTCCGTCGGCTACGGCCAAAAGTTCATAGACGAAATCTCAGGCGATTGGGGCGGGAAGGTTTTCACAGACATCATGAACGGCGTTGCCCACGTTCTTGCGCTCGGCTACGTCGACAAGGAGCGCATGGGAGCGGCGGGCGGAAGCTACGGCGGCTACATGGTCAATTGGATAGAGGGCCATAACAACGATCCCCGCTTCCAGTTCAAGGCGCTCGCCTCGCACGCTGGCGTCTTTAACCTGACGAGCATGTACGGCGCGACCGAAGAGCTGTGGTTTACGGAGTGGGAGTTCAAGGGCACGCCCTGGGACAATCCCGAAATATACACGCGCTGGTCACCGCACATGTTCGTCAAGGAGTTCAGGACGCCCATGCTGGTCATCCACGGCGAACTTGATTACCGCGTGCCCGTCGGCGAGGGACTCCAACTCTTCACGGCCCTTCAACGGCGCGGCGTCGAATCCAGGCTGCTTTATTTTCCGGACGAGGGCCACTGGATTCTGAAGCCCCAGAATTCCGAACTCTGGTACAAGACAGTGCTCGGCTGGTTCGATTCGCACCTCAAGCCGAAGGAACAGCTTGCAACGACGAAGGGCGGAGGGCGGCAGCCATGAGGGATGAAGGCGGTTTGAAACATCAAGTATCTAATCTGAGGTTTGTTTTTTCAAATCGTTTCCACGCTCGCTTTTCAGAAGGGATAGAGTTGCGATGAGATACCGTCGGTTTGGGCGAACGCGTTGGATGGTAAGCGAGATCGGGTACGGCATGTGGGGCATGGGAAGCTGGAGCGGCTCGGACGACGAGGAATCCCTGCGCTCGCTGCAACATGCAGTAGATTTGGGCTGCAACTTCTTCGATACCGCCTGGGCTTACGGCGAGGGACGCAGCGAGGCCCTGTTGGGCCAACTGGTGCGGGCCAATCCGCAAAAACGGCTCTACACCGCGACCAAGATTCCGCCCCTGAATCGCAAATGGCCGAGCAGCCGCGAATCGACGCTCGACGACACCTTTCCGCCCGCGCACATCGAAGAGTACGTCCGGCGTAGTCTCGCCAACAGCGGTCTCGATAGCTTCGATCTCATACAGTTTCACGTCTGGGAGGACTCGTGGACGGACGACCGGCGCTGGGCCGACAAGCTGGACGAGTTGCGGAGGGCTGCGCTCATCCGCGCCGTCGGCATCAGCATCAATCGCTGGGAGCCCTGGAACGGTGTGCGCGCCGTGCAGAGCGGCCTGATAGATGCGGTTCAGGTCATCTATAACATCTTCGATCAGAATCCGGAGGACGAGTTGTTCCCCGCATGCCTTGAGATGGACGTGGCCGTCATCGCGCGCGTCCCCTTCGATGAGGGAACCCTGACGGGCACGCTCACAAAGGAGAGCACCTGGCCCGAGGGCGACTGGCGCAATACCTACTTCGTGCCCGAGAACCTGATCCCGAGCGTCGAGCGCGCCGATGCGCTCAAGCCACTCCTGCCCGAGGACATGACGATGCCGGAGCTTGCCCTGCGCTTTATCCTGAACAATCCGGCCGTAAACACTATTATTCCGGGGATGCGAAAGCTCGCGCACGTCGAGTCGAACACGTCTGCGAGCGATGCCGGGCCGCTGCCTGCGGAGATTCACGCGCGGTTGCGCCAGCATCGCTGGGAGCGCAAGCCTAAATCCTGGTCGCAATAAGGAAGCGTCGGAACGACGGATGCGTTTATTCAGCCAGATGCAATGGCAACGTGCAGCCACTTCTTCCAAGGGGTTTTCCGTAGATGAAAAATAGAGGATCAAAGAAGGCCAAATCGGGGACGCGTTCGGACACTATCGACCGGCTCTCAATCCGCGAGCACCCCGAAGCGATGCCGATCATGCATCAGAACTGGGGCAAGCTACTGTTTATGCATTGGCCCATCGAAGCCGAGGCTTTGCGCCCGTTAATACCGGAGCGCCTCACCATCGATACCTTCGAGGGCGAGGCGTGGATCGCCATCACGCCTTTTACAATGTGGGGCGTGCGCCCTGTCTTTACGCCGCCCGTTCCTTTCCTGAGCGAGCTTCATGAGACGAACGTGCGTACCTACGTGCATCTGGACGGCGTGCCGGGCGTGTGGTTCTTCTCGCTCGATGCCAACAGCACGGTTGCCGTCCTCGGCGCGCGCACCTTTTTTCATCTTCCATACTTCAACGCCGAGATAGAGCTGGAAGAGAAGGGCGACCGTATAGACTACGGCCTGCGACGGACGGACGAGCCGCGTGCGAAGTTGGAGGCGAGTTGGACTGTAGGCGAGCCGATGCCCGATGCCGAACCGGGCTCGCTCGAGTTCTTCCTCACGGAGCGTTACTGCCTCTATTCGGAAGACGGCAGCGAACGGCTCTATCGCGCACGCATACACCACCCGCCGTGGCCGCTACAGGAGGCCGAACTGAATGCGCTTCATTCCACTATGATCGAATCCCAGGGGCTGCCGACGCCCGAAGGCGAGCCGCTGCTCCATTATGCTGAGGCACTGGCGGTAGACATCTGGCCGCTTGAGAAAGTCTAAACGGGCCCCCTCCTCACAAAAGGGCTCTTCTCAAGACGAGCCTTTGAGCAGGCGGCTCCACCATCTCAGAGAGCTACGGGCGGCGACCGTCAGGATCGGAGTCGTGCGTCGCGGGCGAGCGCTCAGCTCGCCCACGCAATTGGGACACACGGACTTCATCTCAGCGGCGCAAGTCTGACAGAACGTACATTCATAACTGCAAATGAACGCTTCACCGTCCGGCTTAAGCTTTGTCCCGCATCTTTCACATCGTCCCTTCATCCTGAGCGCCATGTTCATGCTCCGTTCGGTTGCGTCCGGAAGGCTGCGCGACGAGGCTCATCCTTCACGAATGCAACAGGGTCGCTGAAAACCTTTCCTCATCCGCTGCGGCCTAGAGTATCAGGTTCAGATCGCCAAACTCGTGCCATAGATAGCCCAGGCGGACGGCCTCTTCATAGGCTTCGCGAATCTGCTCGGCCGGAAGAAAGGCCGTGAGCAGATCGAGGTGGCTGGCTTCGGGCTCGTGCAAGCCTGTCAGAAGCGCGTCCACCGCCTTGAGCTTGTGCTCCGAGGTGATGCGAAGCCGCGTATAGCCGTGGCCCGCCCGAACTCTGCCGTCCCTTTCCGCGACCGCTTCGAGCGCCCGCACAACGGTCGTCCCGACGGCGATGATGCGCCCGCCCTCTGCGCGCGCCCGGTTTAGCTTTTCGGCGGTCGTCGCATTGATGAAGTATTCCTCTTCCGAAGCGGGATGCAGGGCGTCCAGCTCGTCGTCCATGTAGGAGGAGAGTGTCGTGTGCAGGACGAGGTAGGCCATGTCGATGCCCTGCCGCTTGAGGTTGAAGAGGAGTCGCCAGGTGAAGGCGCGGCCCGCCGACGGCATCTCGGCCGAACCCGGCTCCCTGGCGTAAACGGTCTGGTAGTAGTCCAAATCCCAGGGCGCTGAGACATACTCGTAACGCACGGGCCGACCCAGCCGATAGAGCACGTCGATCAGCTCGGGGCCGGATTTCGAGAAGCGCATTCGCCAGAGCCTCTGTATTCTCTCGTCGCGCTCGATGATCGTGCCCGTGAGCCCCTCGCCGAACTCGACCTGCATTCCGGCGCGCAGGCCGCACGCGAAGGGGTCGCCGCGCTGGCAGAGCAGCAGCGCGAGCCACGAATCATCCGGCAGGTGTTCGGCCAGTCGTATCTCCATACACGGGCCCGCAGGGGCCGCGCAGGCTTGAAGCGAGGCTGGTAGAGTTCGGCTGGTATTGAATACGAGCAGGTCGCCGCCGCGCAGGAATTGGCCCAGCCGGTCAAAGCGCGTGTGCGTGACGGCGCGCTTCGCACGCTCTATGACCATCAAGCGCACATGGTCGCGCGCCAGCCCGCGCCGCTCCGGCGGCTCTTTGGCCGAAAGCTCCGGCGGCAACGTAAACGTGAAAGGTGCGGACACAACAGCTAAGGGATAAGGGCGGCAGCGATGAGGGATGAAAGAATAATTACTCAAGTTGAGTAGACCTGCTTCATCCCTCGGCCCTCTTCCCTTCGTTACTCCCTTCCTTCCTCCCCCAGTTCTCTTCCTGGGCCTGGAATCTTTGGCCGTTAAGGTGGCGCGATTCGTCTGAGGCCAGATAGACGAAGACTTCTGTTACTTCTTCGGGGCTGGCCCACTGGTTCGGGTCTTCTTCGGGTTCGGCGGCGCGGTGCATGGCCGTGTTCATCTCTCCGGGATCGACCACGTTGATACGCACGTCGCTGCCGTCGAGTTCCGCTGCCCAGGTCTGCGACATGCCTTCGAGGCCGAACTTGGAGATGCCGTATGCGCCCCAGCCCGGATAGCCCGTCTGACCGGCATCGCTCGTCACGTTGATGATGGAGCCGCCGTGCTCGACCATCGCGGGCAGCGCCTTTTTGATTAAGAGGAAGGGCGCGATCAGGTTGGTGTCGAGCACGCTGCGAAAATCCTCAAGCGGATAGTCGAGCAGGTAGGGCAAGGGCGTGGGGCCGATGGCCGAGGCGTTATTAACCAGCACATCGAGGCGGCCGCCGAACTCGCTCAGGGTAGTGGCGACGACGCGCTCGATCTCCTCCTGGTGTTGAAGGTCTGCCTCGATCAGGAGAAGGCGCGTCGCGGGCCCAGCCTCACGCACGCGCTCGCTCACCTCCTTGAGATGGCCGGAGCTGCGCGCGACGAGCGAAAGTGCCGCAGCGCCTTCGCGCGCATACTCTATGGCGAGCGAGCGTCCGAGCCCGCGCGACGCGCCCGTTATCAGTATGTTTTTTCCTTGCAGTCTATTCATATCCGGTACTCACTCAGGTTTTTCGAGCGGCGGCACGACGGCTGCGAACTCGTCCGTAAAGCGGCGCGCGTAAGTTTCCAGCAGTTCTCTGACACGTTCAAGGCGCGGCGAGCGCACGACGAGCCCGACGTGATGCCTTTTCGTGACGCGGTAGACGATCTCCGGATCGGTGTAGGCGCTCGTGTCCGGCCACTCCTGCCGCGCCAGCGAGAGCGCGATGCCGCTATACTCCCTGTGCGACGGCCTGATCTCGACCGCCTCGCCATCGCGCGCCGTCTCAATGCGGGCCCATTCGTGCCAGATGTTGACGCCGCTCGCCGCCTCCAACACTTCGGCGATGTAGGCTCCGCCGACGCGCGCCGCGATCTCCAGGAAGTAGAACTGCCCATCCTCGGCGCTTCGTATGAACTCGGCGTGCGCAGAGCCGCGCCGCAGGTTGAGACTCCGGACGAGGCGGCGATTAAGCTCGAACAACTGCCGCTGCTCTTCGGAGTCGTGCTCGACCGTATGTGAGACGAAGACCCCGCCGCCGTGGGCCACGTCCATCGGCGGTCGCCCGTAGCGGTTGGCCCCGGCGAAGATCACCTCGCTCGCCTGGATTAAAGAATCGACGTGAAAGACCTCGCCCGCCACGTAGCGTTCGAGCAGGTAGAAGGAGGATCGCTCGCTCAGATTCTCGCGCGCGTCCAGGACATCAATGGCCCGCCAGACCTGTTCGGGGTCGTGCATCTTCCTGATGCCGACGGCCGAGACATCCGAGCGCGGCTTGAGCACCCAGGGCGCGGGCGTGCGCTCCATGTATTGACCGATCTCGTTGTAGTTGACCAGATGCACAAAATCCGGGACGCGAATACCGGCCTCCTGTGCGACGACGCGCATCGCCAGCTTGTCGCGGAACAGCCTGGCGGTGGTAAAACCCATCCCCGGAATGCGCAGGTGCTCGCGGACGAGCGCGGCCGTCGCGACATCGTATTCTTCGAGGGCGACGACCAAATCCAGTTTGAGCGGGCGGGCCAACTGCGTGACGGTGTGTATGAAAAGCTCGGGCGTGGCGTCGTTGGCCACCGCGATGATGCCGTCCAGGCTATCGCGCGGCCAATCCTCGCCGAGCAGTTTCTCCTTCGTCACCAGAACGACACGACAGCCGCGCCGTTTGCATTCGCGTATGAACTCCCCGCCCTTGAAATAACTGGCGAGACAGACGATATACAGCGGGCGCGATGGCGGCGGCGGCGCTTCCATCATTGGCCTTTCACCTCGGTTTCTGCCAGAGACGAGCACCGGCCCCTTTAAGAATGAGCGTGAAGCTTTCCGGCGCTCGTATGCTAGAATGGCGCACGATTTATTCGAAGCTTTCTCGTTCTTTATTCATCGCTCGCATCATCCTGGACGCCGGAGACGGGCTCCGCGCCGAGAATAGTACTCATCCCGGCGTTCTCTTCGGTGGCGGTCGGCGCATCCGGCTCGGCCACGTCGTCGCGTTCTTCGGCGCGCGTTATTTCTTCAGTCTTTTCTTCACCGGGGCGGTTCTCATCCATGTTCAAGCGGGTTTGGGCGACGGGCAGCCATCCGTTTTGCTCTTTCATTTCGTACCTTTCCTGCTGACAAATGTATCACTGTCGGCGGATCAAGTGTGAATGTATATGCGCCGGGCGGCGATAATCAAGAGAAAGGAATGAGGGAGAACCACGAAGGGCAGAGGGATGAATAATAAGAAGATTCAGGAAACGGAAGCATTCTTTTCATCCCTCAGACGGCCGCCTTCGTCCCTTCGTCGTGCTCCCCGGTTGATTCGATGATCTTTCAAAGTCCTCATGCAGAGGTGACGATCCCGGATGTGGCGTTGACGGAGTTTGTGCTTCGGGGCGCGGGCCGCTGGTCGTCCAAGCCTGCCCTGATCGATGGGCAGACGGGCCGCCACATCACTTACGGCGAGTTAGCCGATTCGGTACGACGCGCGGCGGCGGGTCTTTCGGCGCGCGGACTTCGCAAGGGCGAAGTGTGCGCCATCTACAGCCCCAACTGCCCTGAGTACGCCATCGCCTTTCATGCGGTCGCCAGCCTCGGCGGCGTCAACACGACGATCAATCCGGTCTACACGGTCGAGGAGGTCGCGCATCAACTGCGCGACGCGCAGGCCGTCTACCTTTTGACAGTACCGCAACTGGTGGACAAAGCGCGCGAGGCGGCCCGGGCGGCGACCGGGGTGCGAGAGATATTCGTTTTCGGCGAGGCCGAGGGGGCGACCGCCTTCGCCGCTTTGCTCGAAACCGAGGAGGAGCCGCCTTCGGTCGAGATCGACCCGCGCGAAGACCTCGTGGCGCTTCCCTATTCGAGCGGAACGACCGGGCTTCCCAAAGGCGTCATGCTGACGCACCGCAACCTCGTCGCCAATCTTCTACAGGTCGAAGCGTTAAGGATCGTGGCCCATGACGATACCCTGATCTGTGTGCTGCCGATGTTCCACATCTACGGCATGGTCGTCATTATGAACCTGGGCCTGTCGGCCGGAGCGACTATTATCACCGTCCCGCGCTTCGAGATGGAGCAGTTCTTAAAGCTGTCGGAGGAGCATGGCGTCACGCTGGCCCACCTGGTCCCGCCCATCGTGCTCGCGCTCGCCAAGAACCCTATAATCGAGCAGTACGATCTGTCGCGTCTGAAGACCATCTTCTCCGGCGCAGCCCCCCTGGGCGAAGACCTCACGCGCGCCTGCCAGGAGCGCCTCGGCTGTCGCGTCATACAGGGCTACGGGATGACGGAGACGAGCCCGGCGGCCCTCATCACTCCGTTTGAGACGACCGCCTCGAAGCCCGGTTCCGTAGGCATCTGCGTTCCCAATACGGAGTGCAAGCTGGTGAGCACGGAGGACGGCACGGAGCAGGGCTTGAAGGGCCGAGGGGAAATCTGGATTCGTGGGCCGCAGGTGATGAAGGGTTATCTGAATCGCCCGGAGGCGACGGCCCAGACCGTGGACGCCGACGGGTGGCTGCATACGGGCGACATCGCCTATGCCGACGAGGACGGCCATTTCTATATCGTAGACCGCTTGAAAGAGCTGATTAAGTATAAGGGCTTTCAGGTCGCTCCGGCCGAGTTGGAGGCCGTGCTGCTGACGCATCCCTGCGTGGCGGACGCTGCCGTTATCCCGAGCCCCGACGAGGAAGCGGGCGAAGTGCCGAAGGCTTTCATCGTGCTCAGAACCGAAGTCGGCGAAGAAGAGATTATGGAGTTTATAGCCGAGCGCGTCGCCCCCTACAAGAAGCTCCGTTTCGTGGAGTTCGTCGAGCAGATTCCAAAATCACCCGCGGGCAAGATTTTGCGTCGCGTGTTGAAAGAACGCGAAAGAGAAAGGGTTCAAACGAGATGTCAACCGAGCTGATACAAAAGGCCGTTGCAGATTATTTCGCCGCCACGCGCGCGATGGACTCGGCCCGCTGGGTCGCCACTTTCAGTGAAGACGCCGTCAGTTACGATCCGGCGGCCCCGCCCGCCCGAGGCCACGAGGCCCTGCGCCTGTTCTTCGAGAGCATCGCAGGGGCTTTCCGCGAAGTCGGGCTGACCGAAGACAATGTTTTCATAGTGGGCCGCGAGGCCGCCGTCAAATGGACTGGCCGCGGCGTGGGCCGCAATGGCCGCGAGGTGGTTTTCGAGGGCATAGACATCTTCGAGGTCAACGATGCCGGTAAGATTCAAACCGTTCGGGCCTACTGGAATCCGGCCGCGCTGATGGCGCAATTACAGGGCTAGACGCGCTTTGTGCTAGAGTCTCGAACTCAGACCGAGAGAGAGAGCGCTCTTGCGCGCTTTTCCTCCGTCGGGGAGAAAGTAGACTGGAAACATGAGAACAGTCCGCCTCATCGCTTCACTTGCTCTGATCGTTCAAGCCAGCCTCTTTTCGCTCCCCGTGGCCCGGCCCGCCGCCGCCGCGCAAACGGCTCCGGCCGACTGGAAGAGAGTCGCGCCTGAAGATGAAGAGTTCACAGTGCTCATGCCGGAGGCTCCCCAGATCGAAACCGAGAAGGAGCCGGTCGGGCAGGTCACGCTCACCACTACCTATTACACACTGACGAGCGCCGAAGGGCTTCTCTATTTCATCACCTCCGTGGGCGGCATGGAGACTCTCACCGCCTCGATGTCGGATAAAGAGAGACTGGCGACCTACTCGCAGGGCTTCTGGGGCGGCTTCCTCAAGGGCATTCGTGATCGGGGGATGAGGGCTGAAAAGACCTACCTGCGCGACTTGAAGCTGAACGGCTATCCGGGCGAGGCCAACGAGATTATCATGGGCGACTTAAGCGGCCTCGCGCACGTCTATGCGACGCGCAGGAAATTCTATGCCGTGATGATCTTTAACGCCGCCAAAGGCGATCCCGGAATAGAGCGGTTCCTGGGCTCGTTTACGCTCGCCCAACCGAAGGGGATACCCGTAGCAGAAGGCACGCCAGCGGCGCGTTCGAGCGGCGAGGCCGGAGTCGGCGTCCCGCCCGTGCCAGGCATCGTCGTGGAGGAACCGCCGCCGCCCGCGCCCACACCTGCGCGCCCGCTCGCGGCGAGCCCTATCAACGGCGGCGTGCTCAACGGCAAGGCGCTCAGCCTGCCGAAGCCCTCTTACCCGGCCGAGGCCAGGGCTGCTAAAGCCGGTGGCACCGTGACGGTTCGGGTACTCATAGATGAAAACGGCGAGGTGATCCGGGCAGAAGCCGTCTCGGGCCATCCGCTCTTGCACTCGGCGGCGGTCGAGGCGGCGCGTCAGGCGAAATTCTCGCCGACGAAGCTCGTCGGACAGCCCGTGAAGGTGACGGGCGTGCTCGTTTATAACTTCATCGCCCAGTAAGCGAAAAGAGAGAGAGCACACACGGAGGGAGATCTATGCACGGCGCGCTCTTTTCACGTCCGATGGGCAGCGGAGCGCGAGCCCCAAATTTTTTGATTTCGGATGATGACGATGGAAAAAGAGTTCGCAAGGCTGGATTCAACGCATCGGAAGCTGCTTGATTTGATCGAGCCCGTTGACGACGAGCGATTTGCGCGCCGTCCCTCGCCCAATGAGTGGAGCATAGCGGAGATCGTGCACCATCTGTGCATGGTCGAGCAGCGCGTCATAGATGAGTTGGAGCGGGCGCTCGCCGCGCCGCCTTTCCGCATGGGATTGCTTCAACGTCTGATGCCGGTCGGCTTTCTGGTCGGGTCGCGCGTGGTTCGCGTCAAAGCGCCGAGGGCGGTCGAGCCGCTCGACGCGCCCTCAAAAGAAGAGGCCATCGCCAATTACCAGAGCGTGCGCGCTCGTCTCAAAGAGTTCAGCGCGCGCCTCGGACGCGGGCGGCTCGAACAGCTCGCCATGAAGCATCCATTCCTCGGCAAGTTCGATGGCGTCCGCGCCGTCGAATTCGCGGGCCATCACGAGCGACGCCACTGCAAACAGATCAAAGAGACCATCAGGAAGATCGACCGGGGCTGATCCTATCGGTTCAGGCTTCCGGCAGCGCACGCGGCCCTTTCTGTAGCCGACCTGTATTCAGAAACGGAGCGGGTTCTGCCGAGCGCGGCACCCGGCAGAGCCCGCTCCGTCCTCGCTCGCAACGCCCGCTCCGTCCTTTCGCTTGACGCTGCTCTTGTGTCCAGACTATCTTCGCTTGCGTTTACCCTACTTGCCGATTTTTTCATACGGAGTCTTGATTTAATGACGACGCAACTCGCCGCTCCTGCTCCGGCATGGACGATTCCGGGATTCCTGGAGACGCGCGGCGGCCACCTGACCATCAACGGCGTCGATGCGCTCTCTTTGACTGAAGAGCATGACACGCCGCTCTTCGTCTTTTCGCAGCCCCGTATCCGCTCGAACATCGAACGATTGCAGCGCGCCGCCGCCGGACTTAAGCAGCCCGTCCGCTTCTTCTACGCCTCAAAGGCCAACTCCAACATGGCCGTCCTCAAGACGGTGCTCGACTCAGGGATTGACGCCGAAGTAAACAGCGGCGGCGAACTCTTCAAGGCGCTGCGCGCAGGTTTCGCTCCGCGTCAGCTTATCTTCAACGGCACGAGCAAAACCCGCGCGGAGATAGACCAGGCCACGAGCGCGGGCATTCATGCCATAAACGTCGATTCCCTTTACGAGATAGAGCTGGTGGAGGAGTCCGCCAAGCGGCTGGGTAAACGCGCGCGCATCGCCCTGCGGCTCGTGCCGGAGATCGGCACGCGCTCGCACCTCGGGTTGCAGACCGCGCTCCTGACCTCCAAATTCGGAATCTCTTCCTCCGAGGTGCTCGAAGCCTTCCGGCGCGCGCTGCGCCATCCGGAACACATCCACGTCTGCGGCATACACATCCACGTCGGCTCGCAGACGCCGGATGTCGAGCCGTTCGCCACCGCCTTCAAGACGATGTGGGAGCATCTGGTCACGATCCATCGCGAGACGGGCCACACGCTCGAACACATCAACCTCGGCGGCGGCATTCCCGTCAACTACCTGCGCGACCGCTCGCACGCGAGCCAATTGCCCGAGCACGAGCGAGACATGCTCGGCGCTGACCTTGAGCCCGACGCGGTGCTCGCTTCGGCGCTTCGCGTCGCGCGCGAATCGGCCCGCGCGGCCGGGGCCGAACACCTTCTTGACAACGTGACTATCCTGCTCGAACCCGGACGCAGCGTGATCGCCGATGCGGGGCTTGTGCTCACCACCGTGCGTAATATTAAGCGGCGGCCCGAGACCGGTGACGTGTGGCTGTTGACGGACGCCGGTTATAATCTTTTGCTTTCGATGAACAACTACAAGTGGTATTACCACCTCGTCTCGGCGACGCGCGCCGACGCTGCGGCCTCGGCCCTTTACAAGGTCGCCGGGCCGTTGTGCGATTCCGGCGATGTCTATTTCGACATCGAGCGCGGCGGACGCCTGCCCGATTATCGCGGGCTGCCTGACAAGGTCGAACCGGGTGAAGTCCTTGCTCTTCTAAACAGCGGCGCTTACTCGCTCGCGCAGATGTTCCCCTACAACGGACGCCCGCTGCCCGCCGCCGTGATGGTGCGCGAGGGCGGATGTGTCGATCTCATTCGCCGCCGCGATACCCACGACGATCTGATCGCGCAGGACATCTGGTAGGAAATTCTTTTAAGTCAGACTCGGGAAAGTTCTCTTCCGCTCGACCTTCGATCAGGAGTTCTGCCATGAAGAATTACGCTGAACAGATAAAACTGAAGAGTCGCCCCTCGCGCCGCGAGTTTCTAAAGTATGCGGGCGCGGCGGCGCTCGGCGCGCCCCTTCTCACAAATGCTCAAACGGGGCGGCGCGCGCATTCCTGCATCATTATCGGGGCGGGGCTTTCGGGCCTCGCCGCCGCGTACGCGCTCGGGCGGGCGGGCTGGCGTGTGACGGTGCTCGAAGCGAGGGCGAGGCTTGGGGGGCGCGTCCTCTCCTTCAGCTTCAGGGAGACGCCCCAGCTTGTGTGCGAGCTTGGAGGCGAATGGGTCGGGGCGAGCCACGAACGCGTGCAGGCTCTCTGCCGCGAGTTCGGGATCGCTTTGAAAGACCATCGCTTCGCGGCCTCGCTGATGCGCGACGGAATTGTCTCGCGCCCCGGCCAGTGGAGTTTTTCGTCGCAGGCGGAGACGGCCTTCGAGAAGTTCCGAAAAACCTACAAGGGCTACACGCAGCGCGAGCGCGAGCGGCTGGATCGCTACGATTGGTGGACGTGGCTCGAAGAGCTTGGATTCACTGAGGATGATCTGCTCCTGCGCGACCTTCAGGACAGCACGGACTTCGGCGAATCGATTCGCCACGTTTCCGCCTTCGCCGCCGCCGCCGAGTATTTCGAGTCGAGTCCGGCCAACGAGATGGATTTCAAGATGGTTGGGGGCAATTCGCGGCTGGTGAACGCGTTTGCCGAGCGCGTCGGCGCACAGAACATACGCCTCGGTATGCCCGTCCGGGCCATTGAGCAGCGAAGGGGGCGCGTGCGCGTCACAGCCGGTGGCGAACAGTTCACCGCCGACGCCTGCATCTGTACCGCCCCGGCCCGCACCCTCGACAAGATCAGCTTTGACCCACCTCTGTCAGCGGCGCAAAGCGCGGCCCTCGATCAACTTCAATACGCACGCATCATCAAGAACTCCGTGCTCTTCGCGGAGAGATTCTGGGGCGCCGAGGATTTCTCGCTCGTCAGCGATGTCACCTCTCATTACTATTTCCACAGCACGAAAGATCAACCGGGCCCGGAAGGGATACTCGTCAGCTATGCTGTGGGCGAGAAGGCGGACGTACTGGCGGCGCAAGATGCGCGCCGTCGCACGGACATAATCACGCGCGACCTGATTCCTCTGAACGAGCGCGCTCCCTCGCTGGCTAGAAATATAGAGTCGTACGCCTGGCAACGAGACCCCTACACGCAGGGAGCGTATGCGCTTTATCGTCCGGGCCAGTGGTTTACCATCCGGCCCATCCTGCAACGCCCTCACGGGCAGGTGCTCTTCGCCGGAGAGCACCTTGCCGACTGGCAGGGCTTTATGGAGGGCGCGGTCGTCACGGGCGAAGAGGCTGCCAAAATGTTGACGGGCAGAAACAGGGCGCGGCGAGTCGTCTGAACCAGGAGTGTAATCGCAAAGGCGCGGCCCGCGCACAAAACGATCCGATCTTTTGAGCGGCCAGCGCGGTGCGCGCGACGCACGCTCTCTTAAACCTAAACCACGCGCTCTCTTAAACTTTAAACCATGGCACAGCTTGCTCCCAGCAATATCACGCTCGTTCGCGGCCTGACGCTCGTCGCGGCCATCTCTATAGTGATCGGCAATGTGGTCGGGACGGGCGTTTTTCTGAAGACGCGCGTGATGACGTGCAACGTCGGATCGCCGGGCATGGTGGTTCTGGTGTGGGTGGCGGCGGGCGTCCTGAGCCTGGCGGGCGCGCTCACCTACGCGGAGCTGGCCGCGATGATGCCGCGCGCCGGGGGCGAATATGTCTTCGTGCGCGAGGCGTACGGGGCGGGGCCCGGATTTCTCTACGGCTGGATGCAGGTCTTTATCGCCAAGACCGGCTCGCAGGCTTCGGTCGCCGTCGCGCTGGCCATCTTTCTGAATGATTTGACCGCCGGAGCGCTCAATACCATCTATTTCAAGCGCATGATCTATAGTTACGAATTTCAATTCGGGACTTTGCAGGTCGTCGCCCTCTCGGCCATCGCCGTTGTCACTCTGGTCAACTGCGCGACCGTTGCCGTCAGCGGCAATATCGCCGCCTTTCTGACCGTGATAAAGATCGCGCTCGTCCTCGGCGTCGGCTTCGGCGCGTTTCTGCTCTCGAAGAGCGGCGACTGGTCGCACTTCGCTCTGGCGAACGAGGGCGGCAAGTGTTTCGGTGTGAACGAGGCGGCGCGATACGGCATGGCCGGGTTCGGGGCGGCGATGCTCGGCGCTCTGTGGGGCTACGACGGCTGGAATAATCTGACGCTCGTGGCGGGCGAAGTGAAAAATCCGCAGCGCAATATCCCGCTCGCCCTCATAGGCGGAATGCTCATCATCATCTCGCTCTACGTCTTCGTCAACATAGCCTATTTTTATGCGCTCGATCCGACGACCATCGCCAACATTACCAAAGAATCCTCGGTCGCCAGGGAAGTCGCGCAGACTTTCCTTGGGCCCGTGGCCGTCAGCTTGATCGCGGCGGCGCTGATGATGTCCTGCATCGGCACGCTGCACACCTCGATTTTAACGGGCGCGCGTGTGCCATACGCGATGTCGCGCGACCGCCTCTTTTTCCAGAACCTCGCGCGCCTCTCGCAGCGCACGCACGTTCCCGTCGGCGCGCTCATCCTACAGGGCATCTGGGCCAGCGTGCTCGCGCTCTCCGGCTCCTTCGATACTCTGACCGATTATGTGATCTTCGGCTCGTGGATTTTCTACGGACTGGTGACGGCCTCCGTCTTCATCTTTCGCCGGAGGATGCCGAACGCCGAGCGCCCCTACCGCGCCTGGGGCTATCCCGTAGTGCCTGTGCTTTTCCTGCTGGTGACGGGCTGGCTTCTGGTCAACACGCTCTTGACGACTCCGGTGCAGGCGCTCATCGGAATCGGGTTGATCGCGCTCGGCCTGCCCGTCTACTGGTACTGGTCTAGACACAATCGCCTGACCTACGAGCCGCCGCCGCCCGCATCTCAGGATGACGGAGTATAGAGAGGGGGCGGCGCCAGCACGATCCCGGGGACGAACGCGCGCTCTTCCTGCTACAATCTTCTTTCGTAATCAACTATGCGAAGTCTTAGTCTTCACTCATCTGCGTTGAAGGACGCTTCCGTTGATCTGGCCGGGGAGATAGTTCGTCTGGAGGCCCTGCTGGCCGAGCGGCGTGGCGAGCTGATCGCTCTACAGGAAGAGCTGCGCGCTTTCAGGGCGCTATATACGCAGGTGATCGGCAGTCTCCTGGCCGAGCTTTCAGAGGTCGAGCGCGCGATCAAAGAGGCTGAAAGACGCACGCTCGGCACGGACGATTCGACCGCTGACGAGGGGGAAGCTCCCTTTACGGACGACGCGGGGGCGGGTGATGCGCTGCCGGTCAAGACGACGCTGCGCAAGCTCTTCTGGTCTGTCGCCAAGTTGTTTCACCCGGACACGGCTGCCGATGAAACTGAGGCGCGCCGTCGCCACTCCATCATGGCCGAAGCGAGCCGCGCCTACAGGGAAGGCGATGTCGAGAGCCTGAATACGCTTCTCGGCGATGAAGAATTACGCTTCTATTGCGCGAGCGCGCACGATCACGAAACGCAAGAGGATTTGGCGAGCCGTCTGTTGAATATCAAAGAGGAGCTGCGGACGGTCGAGTTCGGCATCAAGCGCATCCGTCAGGACGGCCTGTACAGGCTCAAGCTCTCGGTTGCCGAAGAGGCCGCCTCGGGGCGCGACGCGCTCGCCGCGCAGGCGGACGCGATCAATAGAAAAATCAGGAAGGCACGGCGGCGTCTCGAACACTTGTCTTAATCGAACACCCGTCTTAAAAAGTCGGACTCGGACGCCGGGCAGAGACCGGATCAGGCGCGCCGTTTCCTCACTGTCCTTCGAGCTTGATGCGAAATCGTTCGGCCATGCGATAGAAGGTGCGCCGGTCTATGCCCAGAATCTCAGCGGCGCGCGTGCGATTCCCCCCGACCTTTTCCAGCACATAAATCAGGTAGCGCCGCTCAAGCTCGTCCAGCGAGACGAGGTCGCTATAGAGCGCGACAAGCGGCGCGTCCGGGTTGTGACGACGCGCCCCGCCCGACTGTACCTTCGCGGGCAAATCTTCGGCGGCGACCTCGACGCCGCGCGCTCTTATCGCAGCATATTCGACGGCCGATTCCAGCTCGCGCACATTGCCGGGCCAATCGTAGGCGACGAGCATGGAGAGCGCCGCCTCCGAAAAGCTACGCGCACGCACGCCGTCGCCTGTGGTCGCGCGCCGTAGGAATCGCTCTGCGAGAAGCGGGATGTCGCTGCGCCGCTCTGAGAGCGGCGGCACGCGAAGGGTAACGACGCCGAGACGATAGAAAAGGTCTTCGCGAAATGTGCCCGCCCTGACCTCGCTCTCAAGGTCTCGATTTGTGGCGGCGACGACGCGCGCATCCACGTAGACGGAACGCGACGCGCCGACGCGGCGGATTTCGCCCTCCTGCAAAGCCCGCAGCAGCTTGACCTGCATCGCGGGGCTCGTCTCCCCGACCTCGTCTAAAAAGAGCGTGCCGCCTTCGGCCTCCTCCCAGAGTCCTTTGCGGTCGGCGACCGCGCCCGTAAACGCGCCGCGCATGTGCCCGAACAATTCGGCTTCGAGCAGCGTCTCGGTCAGTGCGCCGCAATTGACGGCGACGAACGTGTGCGCCGCGCGCGGGCTGTGCTTATGAACGGCGCGCGCCACCAACTCCTTGCCCGTGCCGGACTCGCCCGTTACGAGCACGGTCGAGCGCGTCGGCGCAACGCGCGCGATCTCCTTGTAAAGCTCGATCATGGCGGGCGAACGGCCCAGCAGCCCCGTCTCTTCATAGCGCGCCGAGAGCGTTTCCGGCCCCGCCTGCTGCTCGCCGTCATCAATTGTGCGGATCGTGCGCTCCATCGCGCGGCGCGCCGTCTCGACAACCTCTTCGACCTTGAAGGGTTTCGAGATGAAGTCCCATGCGCCCTCGCGCGTCGCCTCAACGGCCGCTTCGAGCGACCCGAAGCCCGTCAGGAGGATGACGGGGCAGCGGTCGCGCAGGCTCTTCAGCAAATCCAGGCCGGATTCTTCGGCTTCGAGGTTGACATCGCTGATGATGAGATCGAATTGACGCTCTGCGGCCAGCTCGCGCGCTCTCTCCGGCGTCTGCGCCGTCACGGCCACCCAGCCCTGCTCCGCGAAAATCTCGCGCAGCAATTCGCAGGAGGCGCGGTCATCGTCAACGACAAGAATACTCTTCATAGGGTTTGCGCCCCTGCCTCTGCGCCGCGATTGCTTACGGTCTCTGCCGACTCCTCTTCTTCATCCGGCTTCGACATGGCGGGGAACCGTAGAAGAAAACGAGTGCCGCGCCCCGTCTCGCTTTCGACCTCAATCGCGCCGTGATGATCGCTCATCACCTGGCGGACGACCACCAGACCGAGGCCGGTTCCGCGCCCGCGCTCCTTGGTCGTATAAAGGGGATCGAAGATACGCAGGCGCACGTCCTCGGCCATCCCGCTGCCCGTGTCCGCAAATTCGACGGCGACGACGCGCGCCGCCGCCGCCGCCCCTTGCGTCCCACTTTCGACGCCCGTGCGTATACGAAGCTCGCCCCCGTCGGGCATCGCATCGAGCGCATTGTTGATGAGATTGATAAAGACCTGCTGCAAACGGTCTGCGTCGCCCGCGACCCGTGGCAGGCCCTCGCCGAGTGTTGTGACGAGCCGGACGCCGCGCGCGTCGAGCGTGGGCGCGGTGGCGTCGAAGATGCGTTCCAGGAGCGCGTTGAGATCGAGCGCGGTCTGCTCTATGGCTTCGGGGCGGGTGCGGTCGAGCATGCCGCGCACGATGCGCTCGATTCGCTCTATCTGTACGCCGATGGTCTCAAGGCGCTGTAGTGCGCCCTCGTCCGGCCCGAGCCGCGTGCGTAGCAACTGGACGTGGCCGCTAATCAGGTTGAGCGGCGTGCCCACCTCATGCGCAAACTGCGCGGCGGTCTGCCCTGCGGCCGCCAGCCGCTCCAGTTCCGTCAAGCGCCGCGTCGTCCGCCACAACTCAAGATTGGCCTCCTCCAACTGCTCGTTGCGCTGCTCAAGCTCGGCCGTGGCATCGCGCACGCGCTCCTGAAGCACAAGCCTTTGCCCCTCGCGCTCTTCCGTCATTATGCGAATGCGCTCGATCATTCGATTGAAGGCGCGAGAGAGCAGACCCAGCTCGTCGGGCGCGCGCGCCGGGGCCTTAACGGCGAGGTCGCCCGATTCGGCCTGTGACATGACTTCCAGCAGCCGTTCAATCGGGCGATAGATGAGACGGCGAAACAACAGGTAAGTGGCGAGCGTGATGAGCGCGACGGCCGCCAGCACGATCCATATCGCCATCCGCTCATAGCGCACGGCGATTGAGGGCGCGTCGTCGAGTTGTTCGACGACTTCGACCGCACCGCTAAAGCGGCCCTGATCCGCTACGGGCGCGAAAACTCTGTAGAGGGAATTGCTTGCGTTCTCGGGCCGGTCGTTCGTCAGGCTCGACGACAGGCCGTTGCGCAGCGCGGCCTTGGTCTCTTCGGGGATGGCTGCGGCGGGCTCCTCGCTGCCCGGCGAGGCGGCCGTCTCTACATAGACGCCACCGACTCTCTCCCAGATGCGTATGCGGACGACGCCGGGACGCGCGCCGCTCGCCACGGTCGCGGCATGGGCCAACGCCTGCGGGTCGCGCGGGGCGGGCATGTGGCTGATCTGCTCGGCCAGATTGATCGCTTGCAGTTCGGCGCGGGCCTTCTGCTCCTCGCGTACAAGCTCGGCGACGCGCTCGTTTGTGATCGCCAGCGCCGCCGCCAGCACGGCGATAGTAACCGCCGAAGCGACCAGCGTTGTCTTCGTATGCAGCTTGAGGGGGCTCATAGGACGAACCTGACCGAAGCGCATCACGCTCGTCCTCGCCAGAATAGGCGATGCGGCGCTCGCG
The DNA here is from genome assembly GCA_035940775.1 of Pyrinomonadaceae bacterium. Lineage (GTDB taxonomy): Bacteria > Acidobacteriota > Blastocatellia > Pyrinomonadales > Pyrinomonadaceae > DASQYE01. The sequence goes on from DASZEN010000008.1 coordinate 200,204, forward strand.
CCCGAAGGGCTTCATCTCGCGGCCTGATCGTATCACGGCGAGACTTTCGGAGGAATACGGGAGCAGATACGAAAGCGATGCCGTATGCGGAACATTGAATGCCTGAAATGAAAGCGCCCGCGCCTTTCATCGCGCGTTCATCCTTTCGGGCCCATCATTTCGCTTCATCGCTGATCGTTTACGGGCGCGTCCCGACGGAATCGACCTTCCTGTTGAGGGCTTTGAGCTGGGCCGTGGCCTCTGCGAGCGCGCCGCGTTGAATGGCGCGCTCGGCCGTCTCGATGCCCTTGAGGGTGGAGCGCAGGGTCTCGCGCTCCTGTTCGTCGCGCGCATCGCTGCGCAGGGCGCGTTCAATGGCCGCTTCGGCCTGGGCCAACGCGGAGAGCCCCGCCGGGCCCTGTCTCTTCTTCAGATGCATGATCGCTTCCGCGATCCTGTCTCCGGCCTGTTCCACGTCCGCATCACGCGCGGGCAACTGCGGCGCGATGGCGACGGGCGGCGCGCTCCTCGCAAACGATGACGAGCGAGTGGCATCGACCGACACGGTCTCCTCGACGCGCTTTTGCGAGCACGAGGGCTGGCTTGTAATAAACGCGAAGCAGAGACACCACAGACCGAGCGCCCGGCAGCGGCGGCGGCGGCCCACTACTGCTACGCGCGCCCTGCACATCTTTTCCTCAGCCTCGTTGACACTACCGCCCCTCATCGCGTTTCGAGCCCGCGTTTCGCTTCCCCCGCCCCGTCGGCCCCCCCTCAAACGAGAGAGAGGGACGCGACCACCTCCTCAAATAGTCGCATCCCTCTTCGGTCGCGGGCGTCTCCTCACGGCACTAACCGCCCACGCTCGCTCTCACGCGCGCCTTCCGACGCATCTCTGCCCGTACACGGCATCGGCTGCGGCGCGAGATTGCTTGCCCCCGTCGACAAGCCAGCCATGCGACAGGGGGCAACCAAACGAACTTAAAGCTTTACCGTCCGGTGTTATTGTTCTGCATTCCCGTACCGCCGCCCGATCTCCTGCCGCGACGATGACGACGGCGGATGCGGAGGTGGCGACGACGACGATTGCGGCGACGGCTTGACATCCCGGAAGACCGGGTGGTGGTGGTCGTCGTCGAGGTGCTCGTGCTGCTGTTCGTGTTTTGAGCGAAGACCACGCTGCCGAAACTCATAGCCAGGAGCAGCGTCATAAGGATTCCTAACTTTCTCATATTCCTCCAGTGCAAAATGTGCGCGTTGAACTTTGATTTGGCAGAGCGATTCGAGAGCCGTGCCTGAAACTCAATCGCTAACCGCTCCTGCTGATTCGATCAGGCCCGGCGTCTCGACTTCCGCTTTCGCTTTGAGCAATGCCCGTACCATTCTCGCGTAGTTAAGAGGCGAGCGCTTTTTGCGGCCTTTTCGGCCTCTTTCACACGTCGCCCGCCTGCTCTTCGGTGTGGCGATTTTGTGAGCCCGGCAAAGACGCCACACCCGCACGCCGGGAGTTGGCCCAAACCCCGCGCGCGCCGAACCCAACGCACGCGGCGCAAAAAAGAGAGAGGCTCCATAAAGGGCCAATGCCCTTTATGGAGCCTCTCTGTTCATCGGGTCAGGGCCAGCGGGCCCATCCCTCTTTTACTTGGGCGCGCTCGCGATGCACTCCTTCTTAGCCTTCCTGGCTTCGGCCTGCGCGTCCTTGCGCTCTTTGCCCTTCTTCGTATGGGCATCCTTTATGGCCGCGTTGTAATCCTCGTTACATCTCTTCAACGCCGCAGTGCGCTCGGCGCTTGCCTTCCTGTGACCCGTCTTTGCCATCACGGCGGGCGAGAGTGCGCCGAGCGCCAGGACTATCGCCAGCGCCGAGTGTGTCAGAATGCGTTTCATCGTATGCTCCTTCAATCAAGCTATTATCAGTATCGCGTGAGCATCATCTTTCATGCCCCGCCGGAGGAGTCGATAGCAAGCGATGGGCCACAGGCTTCGGAACCGTGGGCCGAAGCAGCGCGACTGCTCTTCGGGTGGAAATATTGGGCTTAACCGCGAGCCTGAAAACTTCTGCTCAATGGTCGCGTCGCTGGATTTCTCCGGGGCGATCTTGTCACTGACGGCAATATAGCCACACCGCACAGTAAAGAAAAAAGGTAAAAGGAAAAGAGAAAAGGAGAACAGGAGGGGGAAAGCCGACCGTTGTTTTTCAACGCTTCGGTCTCAACTTTGGCCCATCGCTTTTTACCCTTTTACTTTTCGACTTCGTGCGGCCAGCGCTTCGCGCGCCACCTCTTTATCGTCGAAGTGGAATCGCGCGTCGCCTATGAGCTGGTAATCTTCGTGGCCCTTACCGGCGATGAGCACCAGGTCGCCCGCGCGCGCATCCTTGATGGCGTAGTGAATCGCGGCGCGACGGTCGGCGATCTTTTGATAGGGCTTCCCGGCGAGACGCATTCCCTGCTCCACGTCTGCGAGAATCTTTTCCGGGTCTTCTGTGCGCGGGTTATCGGAAGTGAGGATTACGATGTCGCTGAGGGAGGCGGCCGCCTCTCCCATCGGGGCGCGTTTCGAGCGGTCACGGTCGCCGCCGCAGCCGAAAACGGTGATGATTCTACCGGCGGCGACTCCGCGCGCCGTCCTCAGTACGTTAACCAGAGCATCATCCGTATGCGCGTAATCGACGACGACGGCGAACCCCTCGTCGTGCGGAACGCGCTCGAAGCGGCCGGGCGCGCCCGCGCACGTCTCCAGGGCGCGGCAGATCGTATCCAGCTCGTAGCCCAACGCGAGCCCCGTCGCCGTTGCCGCCAGGATATTGTAGATGTGCGGGCGACCGACCAGCGGCGAAGAGAGTTGCCGCCTCCCCCCAGGCGTATGCAGATTGAAACGCATCCCGTCGAGCGAATGCTCGACCTCGGTCGCGGTGACCTCCGCCGACGGGTCGTGCAGCGCGTAGCGTATGACTGGCAGGCCCTTGCCTTCGAGATCGCGCGCCAGTTCCAGCCCGTGCGCGTCGTCAAGGTTTAAGACGGAGACGCGCGGGTGCGAGCCGAGGCTGCCGTCGAAGAGGCGACGTTTGGCAGCGAAGTATGCCTCCATAGTCTTGTGATAATCGAGGTGGTCGCGCGTCAGGTTTGTCCAGACGGCCACGCTGAAATCAAGCGCGTCGCAACGATGCAGGTCAATGGCCTGCGACGAACACTCCATGATGGCCGTGCGGCAACCGGCCTCGACCGCCCGGCGTAAGTATCGCTGCATATCGCTCGCTTCGGGCGTTGTGCGCTCGGCCTTGCATCTTTCGTTTGCGATGCGATACTCGACCGTCCCGGTCATCGCCACGCACTCGCCCGCAGCTTCACTGATGGCCCCCACCAGATAGGTCGTCGTCGTCTTACCGTTCGTGCCCGTAATGCCGACCAGATTAAGCTCGCGTGACGGATGATTGTGGACTGTGGCGGCCGCCTGGGCCAGGGCTCGGCGCGCGTCGGCGACTTCGAGCCACGCGCCGCGAAAATCCTCCGGGCGCGGGCGTTCCGAGACGACCCCGACCGCGCCCCGGCCCATCGCCTGCTCGACGAAGCGATGAGCGTCCAGAGTCCCGCCGCGGATGGCGACGAATAGAGTGCCCTCGCGGGCCTGACGCGAATCATGCGTCACGTCAAACACTTCGCTATCTTCATCGCCCGTGGACTTTGCGCCGGTCGCGCGCGCCACCTCGCCCAGCGTCACGGGGCGCTTTTGATCCTTCGATTCAGATACCATTTCCTAATCCATTCAGGCTCTCGGAAGCTCGGAAGGGCTGCGGCGTGACTCGAACCGCCCGAGACCCCCACGCGCGCAAATCTTAAAGTCTGGTTGATACCACAGCGACGTATCACAAGCAAAGCGGGGTTGGATGCCGAACGGCGACCGAAGATGAGGGCCGCCTCGGCGTGCACGCGCGCACGCGCCCGGTCGCTGGCCGAGCAGAAATCGCGTCCCGGTAAGTCGGTCGATTGAACATAGGCTTGTGGTGTCCGCGATTATTGTGTTAGCTTGCACAGCATACGAGCTGGAATAATCTTTGCGAGTTTCGAGGAATCTTCCGAAATCGTCAGCGCCAGCATACCCTGTTCTCAATCCACAAAAATCAGGAGCCGTCAGGAGTCATATAGTGTGTAAGATAATGTCCATCAGAGCCACCTGTTTGATACTCATTTGTTTGATCGCCGCGAGCGCAATGGCGCAGCAACCCGCCACGGCCACCCTGGGCGGAATCGTCACGGACGCCAACGGCGCGCTGATTACAGGAGCGCAGGTCAGCGCCACGCACAAGGCCACGGGCGTTCGACGCGAGACGACTACGGACGAGGAGGGGCGTTATGCGCTGACGAACCTTTCTCCGGGCGAGTACGAGGTCAGTATTCAGGCGACCGGCTTTGCCAGAAAGGTCTCCGAAGCTCCAATCGCCTTACAGGTCGGACAGAGTGTGACTCTCGATACGAGCCTTGAGATCGACCCGAAGCAGGAATACGTGACCACAGACATGGTCGGAGAGATTCCTCTGATTGATACCATGTCGTCGGACGTGGACGGAGTGATCGCCCAGCGCGCCATCGAGAACCTGCCGTTGAACGGGCGCAACTTTCTGGAACTGGCGCTGCTCGTGCCCGGCAATTCGCCCGCGCCGAATTTCGATCCGACCAAGACGAACAGCGTCGCCATCTCGTCGGCCGGACAGTTCGGGCGCGGCGGCAACATTACCATCGACGGCGCAGACAATAACGATGATGTCGTCGGCGGGCCGTTGCAGAACGTCACGCAGGAGGCGGTGCAGGAGTTCCAGATTACGACCAACCGCTTCTCGGCAGAGTACGGCCGTTCGGCATCCTCCGTCATCAATATAGTGACCAAGACGGGCACTAACCAATTGCACGGCGCGGCCTCTTTCTTCGTGCGCGACCGTCGGCTACAGGGGTTGCCCGCGACGTTTGACCGCACGACCGGGGAGGAGCCGCCCTTCGACCGCCAGCAGTACGCCTTAGCGCTCGGTGGGCCCATCAGGAGGGACAAGGCGTGGTGGTTCGGCGCTTTCGAGTACCGGAATCAGGACGGCGCGGTGCTCGTCGGCGCGCGCGATACCGTGCGCCGTGTGATTACGCGCGCCTTCGCGCCCGCGCCGCTTAACGATCTGCTGGGAAACGTGCGCGCCGATTGGGCCGTCACGAATCAGGATAACCTGAGCTTTCGCTATTCGCTCGAACGCGCCGAAGATACGGGGGCGAGCACCCTGATCCGGGCCATCGGGTCGGCTTCGCAGCGCCAGACGAGCCGCAACAACTATCACTCCTTTCTGGCGAGCTGGACGCGCACCCTCTCGGCCACCGTCGTCAACAGCTTCAGATTCAACCTGAGCGATTATCTGAATCAAACCGAGCCCGTCGCGACGGGGCCGCAATTGACGTTCCCGAGTTTGCAGGACGGCTCGTCCTTCCGCGTGCCGCAACAGACGGAGCAGCGGCGTCTACAATTCACGGATGCCGTGACGTGGATACGCGGCAGCCACATGCTGCGTTTCGGCGGCGAGGCCCAGCGCATCGACGCGGCCTTTGATCTGGGCGTCTTCAGACAGGGGCGCATCGAGCTGATTCAGGATTTTCCCGACTTCGACCACAACAATGACGGGCGCATAGACGATAACGACCTGTTGTTCGCCGTCACACTCAGGAGCGCCGTCCCCGAACGCTCGCTCGTTCTGCCCGATACGGACAACAACTATTACGCCTTCTTTATCCAGGACGACTGGCGCGTGCACCGGCAGCTCAGACTGAATCTGGGCCTGCGCTACGAGCTGGATACGGACGTGAAGAACGTCAGCCGCACGGCGGAGCTTAACCCGCTCATCCTTCCCTTTCTGCGGGGCGAGCGCACGCGCGACAAAAACAACTGGGCTCCGCGCGTCGGCTTCAACTGGGCGACCAGCGACGGGCGTACCAGCGTGCACGGCGGCTACGGCATCTATTATGACCGTGTGACGTTGGAGCTACAGTCGCTCGAACGCGGTTTGGACGGGCGTGCGCTGCCCATCGAAGTGCGCGCCGGGAACGTCTTTTTCCTCGATCCGGCGACGGGACAATTTCCGCCATTCGCGCCGACGCTCTCGAATCCCTTCACGGGCTTTCCTCTGCTGGGCGCGGGCGCTTCGGGCATCAACATCATCGACAACGGTTTACAGAATCCTATGGTTCAGCAGATGAACCTCGGAATCGAGCATCAACTGGGCGGCGACTTTGCAGTGAGGGCCGACTACCTGCACAACTACGGCACGCATTTCATAACGGGCCGCACCATCGGAGCCGTCGATAACCCTGTGGTCGGTGGGCCAGACCGCGTGGTAAACCTCGAATCGAGCGTCAAGACCAAGTATGACGGCCTGCTTCTGAGCCTTGAGAAGAGATACTCGCGCGGCTATCTGCTGCGCGCCTCCTACACCTTCTCCAAGGCTTTCAACTACGCGAACGACGATCAGATTCCATTCTCGAACGGGCCCGTCAATCCTGACAATCTTCGATTGGAGTATGGGCCCACGCCGAACGATCAAAGGCATCGCTTCACCCTGGCGGGCGTCTTCGATCTGCCCTACGCGCTGCGCCTGTCGCCGATCCTGACGCTGGCTTCCGGCGTTCCGATGGACATTCTGCTGCCCGGCGGGCTCTCAAGAATCCCCGCCTTGCAGCGCAATGCGGGGGGCCGTCTTTTTCATAACGGCGCGGAGCTGAATGCGTTTATCAATCAATTGAACGCGACCGCTGGGCCGAGCGCGCGGCTTCCGCTCGTCAGTGACGATGCGCGTTTTAATGATAACTTCAGCTCGTTCGACCTGCGCGTGTCCCGCCCCTTCGGCTTTGGCGAGACGATTCGTCTTGAGCCCATCCTGGAGGTCTTCAATCTCTTCAACGTCACAAATGTGCTCGGCGTCTCGAACGTCAATTACTCCGGGTTTTCAAACGTGCTGGTGCGCGATAGCGACGACCCGAGTGATCCTGGCTTTCTGCGCTCGTCGAGTTTCGGGCGGCCGGTGACGACCGCTGGCGGCGTGTTCGGCTCGGGCGGCCCGCGCGCGTTTCAATTGGCGGTGCGCGTCACCTTCTGAACCGAAGACGGACGACGCGCGGGGCGGCGGTGAGAGGTGCAGGCACAAGGCGCTTTGAAGCGACAAATCGGACTGACGACGGCGACGGCCATACTGGTCGGCGAGATCATAGCGGTCGGCATCTTTCTCACTCCGGCCGGGATGGCCAAGTCGTTGGGCTCGCCCCTTTTGCTTCTGCTCGTCTGGCTCCTGATGGGAGCGATGGCTTTATGCGGCGCGCTCTGTTACGGCGAATTGGCGGCGCGTTTTCCCGAGGCGGGAGGCGGCTACGTCTACCTGCGCGAAGCCTACGGGCCGCAACCTGCTTTCCTTTACGGCTGGATGTCGCTGCTCGTAATGGACCCCGGGCTCACGGCCGCGCTCGCCATAGGACTGGGGACATACGTCGGCTACGCCGTCAACCTCTCGGCCGTGGGGGTGAAGGTGCTGGCGATGGCGACGATCTTTGCGCTCGCCGCCGCCAACATCGTCGGATTGAGGACGGGCGCATGGCTCGTGCGTCTGCTGGCGCTGCTCAAGATCGGGTTGCTGCTTTTCATCATAGTCTGGGGGTTCAGTACGGGTCGCGGCGATTGGGCCAACTTCACGCCGCTGGTGGCGCGCGCCCGGGGGTCGATGCCGCTCTTCGGTGCGCTGGCGGGCGGCATGGTCGCCGCCTTTTTCTCTTTCGGCGGATGGTGGGATTTAACAAAGGTCGCGGGCGAGGTGCGCGAGCCCGAGCGCACTTTGCCGCGCGCTCTCGTCTACGGCCTCCTGCTGGTGACCGCTCTCTATATACTGACGAGCGCCGTCTTTCTCTACCTGGTTCCATTGGAGCGCGTCGCTTCGGGCGAGACCTTCGCCGCTCAGGCCGGAGAGGTGCTATTCGGCGCGGCGGGCGGGAAGGTCTTCTCCGGCATCGTCATCATCTCCGTGCTGGGCAGCCTGGCTTCGATCATCATGGCAGCGCCGCGCGTCTATTATGCGATGGCGCGCGACGGGCTGTTTCTAAGCGGCGTCGCGGCGCTTCATCCGAGGTTCGGGACGCCCGCGCGCGCCATCGTCTTGCAGGCGGTGGTGGCTTGCACCTTGGTGGCGCTCGGCACCTTCGATAAGATCATCGCCTACTTTATTTTTGTGGCCGTCTGTTTTGTCGCTCTGACGGTCGCGGCCCTGTTCGTGCTGCGGCGCAAGGGGTCGCGCGCCGCGCCCGCCTACTCGACGCCCGGCTATCCTTTTACTCCGCTGCTGTTTCTGGTGTTGGTCGGCGCTCTGCTCATACTGCTCGCGGGCGGCAACCCAGGGCAGGCGTTTTTAGGGGTGGCGGTTGTCGCGCTCGGCGTGCCGGTTTATCATCTACTCTTTCGCAAGAGATTCCTGCACCGTGAGGGCGGCGACCTTAAGGGTCAGAGCAGTCGGGGCCGAGGGCAGCGAGTGAGGTGAAGGCCGCGCATAGCTTTGAAGCCTCGCGGGCGCGGCCGAGCCGGTCAGGTTTCGCCTGTGGACAAGGATCGGAAGGAAGCGCTAATCCTTCGCATCACTTTTGCGCGGCCCGTATTAAAAATCCGTTATAAGAGGGAATAATCATGACGTGGATTCGTACTGTTGAGATGGACGAGGCGGACGAGAAATTGCGCCGCGCCATAGAAGCGCAAAGAGAGTTATATCCGGCCGAATACGCCATCCCGATTCACCCGACGCCGGACGGCTCGACTTCCGGCATCGTCGCCTCGCACAGCCTGATACCGGATGCGCTCTATCACGCCTTCGCCACGTTCGGCGTCCTGATGTCGGCAGACCTCCCGCTCTCGCGCCGCCAGCACGAGATGATTACCACGCTCGTGTCCGTCAATAATCGCTGCCATTATTGAATCGAATCGCACGCAGAGTTTCTGCGTCGAGTGACACTGGATCAGAGTTTGGTAGAGGCGTTGCAGGCGGACTACACGACGGCCCCGATCTCGGAGCAGGATCGCGTGATGCTGGACTATGTCGTGCAGTTGACGAGGGACGCGACACGTATCACCCCGGCCCATCACGAGCGGCTGCGCGCCACAGGCTTTGACGACCGCGCGATCCTGCAAATCACGCTCATCGCATCCTGGTTCAACTATATCAACAGGGTCGCCGACGCGCTCGGCGTCGGGCGCGATGCGGAGTAATCGCGCGCTTTTGTTCGGGATTGAGGCATGTGACGAACCGAAGAATCGTATGCTATTCTCAAACGTGTCTTGAGGATTTTATTTGCGCCAGCGGCGCGCAGGAACGCCCCCGAATTTGAGATGCGTGCGAAAGTGGCGTAATTGGCAGCCGCGCCAGACTTAGGATCTGGTCCCGTAAGGGGTGGGGGTTCGAGTCCCCCCTTTCGCACCAAAAGTTTTTGATGCCCTACACGATCACAGACTGATATTCTATAAAAGGAAGGATGCCCGTGCGGCGCTTTGAAGCTCTCGGGGGAGGGAGCGCGCTGCGGCGGGCTTTAAGTTTGATGAAGACTGAACTGGTTGATATTTCTCCGACGCGTAAGGAGATCAAGATAGAGATCGAGGCCGAGAGTTTGCGAGCCGAGTATGATCGCATCAGCGACCGCTACGCCAAGCTCGCCAACGTGCCGGGCTTTCGTCGCGGCCACGCGCCGCGCTCGGTGGTGCGCACGCGCTTCAAAGATGAGATTCGCGGCGAGGTGCTGCGCGAACTTGTGCCGCAGGCCATACAGGAGGCGATCAGCGAGCACGACCTACAGGTGCTCGGCGAGCCCGACGTGCATCTGGATAACTCAGAGGGTCTGGACAAGCTGGGCGCGGAGCCACTCTCGGTTCACGTTCACGTAGAGGTGCTGCCCGAAGTCGCGCTCGGCCAGTATAAGGGGCTCGCGGCGGCACGAAGCACGCGTCCCGTCACCGACGAGGATATCGAGCGCGTGATCGAGGGCCTGCGCGAAGCCTCCGCCTCGCTCCAACCCGTCGAAGATCGCCCCTCTCAAGAGGGCGATACCGTGACCGTCAATTTCCAGGGGACGTTTACGGGAGCGCCCGAAGAGGAACCGATCAATGTCGAAGAGGTGGACGTAGTCCTGGGCGGCGAGGGCGTGCAGCAGGAGTTTACGGATAACCTGACGGGCGTGCAGCCGGACGAGGTGAAGACCTTTACGGTCAGGTATCCGGAGGACTTCACCTCGGCGGGCCTGGCCGGGAAAGAGGTCGCTTACACGGCGACCGTGACGGCGGTGCGCCGCAAAGAGCTGCCGGACGTGGATGACGAGTGGGCCCGGAGCCTCGGCGAAGAGTTCGATACGGTGGCGACGCTCAGGGAGAAGGTGCGCGAGGATTTGGAGAAGCGCGCCGGGGTTGAGTCAGACCACCGGCTGAGAAGCGCCGTCATGCGCAAGCTCGTCGAGGCGCATCCGTTTGAAGTGCCCGAAGTGTTGATCGAGCACCAGACGAACCAGCTTCTTCAATCCGTGATGCGCGATATGATGGGACGCGGGATTGATCCGCGCCAGCAGCAGTTGAACTGGGAGGGCGTACGCGAACAACTTCGGGATCAGGCGAGCGCCGACGTGCGCGGCTCGATGCTGTTGGATCGGATCGCCGACGAAGAGAAGATCGAGGTGACGGATGAAGAGATAGAGGCCGAGATCGACACTCTGGCGGCCCAATCGCGTCAATCTGCGGAACAAGTGCGCGCTGCCTTGACAAAGCAGGGAGGCGAACGTAGCATCGCCGATAGGCTGCGCAATCGCAAAGCGCTCGACCTGATTGTTGAAAATGCGAGCGTCAGCGAAGAGGAGTGGCGCGCCGAGGAGGAAGCCGAAGAGAGCGATTCCCGAGCGACGCCGGAAGCGGCTGCCCCCGATCAGAAGCAGGAAGCGGACGAGGCTGGCGAAGAGGCGAGAGCGGAATCTTCTTCGTCCGATGCTTCGGGCGGAAGTTAAGAGGGACAAGCCCGGAGAGGCCGAGCTTCCGAACTCATGGGCCCATACGGCGAGAGAGAGAGCACATCCCCGACCGTTATCGAAAGGTTCAAAGTAGTATGGCTCTAGTTCCAATGGTCGTCGAGCAAACGTCGCGGGGCGAGCGCGCCTTCGACATTTTCTCCCGTCTTCTGAAAGACAACATCATCTTTTTGGGCACTCCCATTGACGACACGATTGCCAACCTGATCGTCGCCCAGCTTCTCTTTCTCGAAGCCGAAGACCCGGAGAAGGACATCAACCTGTACATCAACTCTCCGGGCGGCTCGATCACCGCCGGGATGGCGATCTACGATACGATGCAGTTCATACGGCCCGACGTGACGACGATCTGTGTGGGCCAGTGCGCTTCGATGGGGGCGCTCCTGTTGACGGCGGGTGCGAAGGGCAAGCGTTTCGCGCTGCCCAACTCGCGCATACTCATCCACCAGCCTTCGGGCGGCGCGCAGGGCCAGGCCACAGACATTCGCATTCAGGCCGAAGAGATCATACGCATGCGCGAGCTGACCTCGAACATTCTCGCCCGTCACACCGGGCAACCCTATGAGACGGTCGAGCGTGATGTCGAGCGCGACCGCATCATGAGCGCCGTGCAGGCGAAAGAATACGGCCTCATCGATGAAGTGATCGCGCATCGCGAGTAAACCCCAGGTTTTGGAGCTTGGATTACGGATTACGGATTAGAGAGAGACAAACCGCTCAATCGTCCGCGATCACATCGATCTGAGGTTCAAAATCTAAAATCCAAAATCCTCCTGGACGCCTATGGTACGACGAACCGATGACACGTTGCGTTGTTCGTTCTGCGGCAAATCGCAGAACGAGGTCAAGAAGCTGATCGCAGGCCCGACCGTCTACATCTGCAACGAATGCATAGACATCTGCAACGAGATCATCACCGACGACCAGCAGGCCGAATCGGTCGCCGCCCGGCCGCCCCTGCCCAAGCCGAACGAGATCAAAAGCTTTCTGGACGAATACGTGATCGGCCAGGAGGAGACTAAAAAACGGCTCGCCGTCGCCGTCTATCAACACTACAAGCGGATCGAGCTGGCGCGCCGCCGCACCGATGTCGAGATTCAGAAATCCAACATCCTGCTGATCGGCCCGACCGGGACTGGGAAAACCCTTCTGGCCCAGACGCTGGCGCGCATGCTTTCAGTCCCCTTCACCATCGTCGATGCGACGACGCTCACCGAAGCGGGCTACGTCGGCGAGGATGTCGAGAATATCATTCTGAAACTGTTGCAGGCCGCCAACGGCGATGTCGAGCGCGCGCAGCAGGGCATCATCTACATCGACGAGGTCGATAAGATTTGTCGTAAGGACGAGAACCCCTCGATCACGCGCGACGTGTCGGGTGAGGGCGTGCAGCAGGCGTTGCTGAAAATCCTTGAAGGCACGGTCGCCAACGTCCCGCCGCAGGGCGGTCGCAAGCACCCGCACCAGGAGTTCTTCCCCGTCGATACGACCAATATCCTGTTCATCTGCGGCGGCGCGTTCGTCGGCCTTGAGAAGGTGGTCGAAAAGCGTCTGCGCAATAAGTCGATGGGCTTTCAGGCCGAAGTAAGGTCGGGCGCGCACCGCCACGCCGAGGCGCTCTCGGCCGTTCAGCCCGAAGACCTCGTCCGCTACGGCCTGATCCCGGAGTTCGTCGGCCGTCTCCCCGTCTGCGGAGTGCTGCACGAGCTGGACGAGGGCGCGCTCATAAAAATTCTGACCGAGCCGAAGAACGCGCTCGTCAAGCAGTACCAGAAACGTTTCGACTTCGACAACGTGAAGCTGAAATTCACGGACGATGCGCTGAAATCGGTCGCCCGCCAGGCGGTCGAGCGCAAGGTCGGCGCGCGCGGACTGATGATGATCCTCGAAGAGCTGCTGCTCGACGCCATGTATACGCTCCCCTCGCAGAAGCGTATCAAGGAGTTCATCATCACGAGCGAGATGGTCGAGCGCCGCCGCGCCATTCCCGGCGAAGGCTTGACGGGCGTGGACGGCGCGGCAGCCTGAAAGCAGAGCGAAAGGCAAAAGGTAAACAAGAGGGAGGGGAAAGCCGACCGTTGCTTTTCCATTCCCGTCTTACCTTCTGCCTTTTTCCTTTTTACCTGCCCGGTGGCGCGTGGGCTTGAAATAGTTTAGAATTACGAATGGGTTCGCATAAGGGCGAGACGGCATCATGCGGCTCGCCCTTCTTCACAGATTGTGGCCGCAAGAGACCGAGCGGAGTTATAATTAAGTTATGGAAGAATACACAGACCATACCCCTTTGGACATAGCCCGTTATCCGATGGTTCCGATCCGCGACGTGGTGATCTTTCCCTTCACCAAGGTCGCCTTCAAGATCGGACGCCCCGGCTCGATTCGCGCCTTGGAGGAAGCGCTCGCCTCGGGCGAACGCACCATCTTTCTGGCCACGCAGCACGACGCGACCGTGGACGAGCCCGCGCCCGAACAGATTTACGGCGTCGGAACCCTGGGCCGCATCCTGCAATCGCAGAAGCAGGAGAACGGGCAGATCAAGGTCGTCGTAGAGGGACGCGAGCGCGCCACGACCGTGCGCATCGAGAATAATAACGGAGCCTTCACGGCACTGGTGCGCCGCGCGCCGCAGGTCAGCGAAACCGGCGTCCAGGTGGAGACGCTCGTGGCCCGCATCAACCAGCTTGTCGAGCAGCACCTGCGCCTTGCGCCCGACGCGCAAACCGACGCGCTGCAAACCGCTCTGCGCAACCAGGACCCGGCGCACATGGCCGACGCGCTCGCCTCGCAGCTTCGCATCTCCGTCGAGGACAAGCAGGGGCTGCTGGAAATCTTCTCCACGCAGGCGCGCCTCGTACGTCTCATCGAGCTGTTGGAGACCGAGCTGGAGAAACGCCAACTGGATCGCACCATTCAGACGCGCGTCAAAAAGCAGATGGAGAAGGCGCAGAAGGAGTATTACCTCAACGAGCAGATCAAGGCCATTCACAAGGAGCTTGGGCGCAAGGACGAGAAGGCCGAGCTTGAAGACCTGAAGAAAAGAATCGAAGAGGCGGGGATGACGGACGAGGCCAAAGAGAAAGCCTTGCAGGAGCTGCACCGTCTGGAAGCCATGCCGCCGATGTCGGCCGAAGGAACGGTCTCGCGCACCTATATCGACTGGCTCCTGAATGTGCCCTGGAAACAGAAGAGCAAAGAGATCAAAGATTTGACGCGCGCCGAGGAGGTCTTGAACGAAGATCACTACGGGCTTGAAAAGGTCAAGGATCGCATCCTCGAATATTTGGCCGTGCGCCAGTTGGTCAAGAATCCGAAGGGCTCTATCCTCTGCTTCGTTGGCCCGCCCGGAGTCGGCAAAACAAGCCTGGGCAAATCGATTGCGCGCGCCACGGGTAGAAAGTTCGTGCGCCTCTCTTTGGGCGGCGTGCGCGACGAGGCCGAGATACGCGGCCACCGCCGCACCTACATCGGCGCGCTCCCCGGACAGATCATTCAAATGATGAAGAAGGCCGGGACGGTCAATCCGCTCATACTGCTCGACGAGGTCGACAAGCTCGGCGCCGATTTCAGGGGCGACCCCTCTTCGGCGCTCCTCGAAGTCTTAGACCCGGAACAGAACAATACTTTCCAGGATCACTACCTCGACGTTGAATACGATCTTTCGCGCGTCTTCTTCATCGCGACGGCCAACGTGCTGCACACGATTCCGCCGCCGCTTCAGGATCGCCTTGAGATCATACGATTATCGGGCTACACGGAGCGCGAGAAGCTTGAGATCGCACGTCGGCATCTGGTGCCAAAGCAGGCTGAGACCAACGGCCTCAAGCCCGAGCAGGTCGAGTTTGCCGAAGACGGCCTGCTGGAGATCATACGCCACTACACGCGCGAGGCGGGCGTACGCAATACGGAGCGCGAGATCGGCTCATGCATGCGTAAGGTGGCTCGCAAGCTGGTTTCGACAAACGAGGGCTCCGAGTTCAAAGAGGTGGTCACGGCCGAGCGAGTGCGCGAAATGCTCGGGCCGGTCAGGTTCCGCCAGCAGGGCATGGCCGCGGAAAGCGAGGTCGGGCTGGCGACCGGATTGGCCTGGACGGAGATCGGCGGCGAGGTCTTGCAAATAGAGGCGACGCTCACCAACGGTCGCGGCGGCGTCACCCTGACGGGCAAGCTCGGCGATGTGATGCAGGAATCGGCGCAGGCCGCCCTGACCTGTATCAAGGCGCGGGCCGAACGCCTCGGCATGAGCCTAGACTTCATACGCAAGCGCGACCTGCACATACACATTCCCGAAGGCGCAATCCCGAAGGATGGCCCCTCGGCTGGCATTACCTTAGCGACCGCGATGGCGTCGGCCCTGACGCGCGTGCCCGTACGAAAAAATGTCGCGATGACGGGCGAGATTACGCTCCGTGGCCGCGTGCTTCCCATCGGCGGCGTCAAAGAGAAACTGATGGCCGCGCACCGCTTCGGCATCAGCACCATTCTCCTTCCGAAAGACAACGAGAAGGATCTGGTCGAAGTCCCTGAAGAAGTGCGCGAGGTGATGGACATACACATGGTCGAGACCATTGACGAGGTGCTGGCGCTGGCGCTCGAAGATTCCTGCCCGACCGATGCGGCAGTCGCCGAGGACTCCAAGACGCCTCCGCTGTGGACGACCGAGCCGCCGACGCACGGCGTTCAGACCATCGCCGAATAGCTAGGAATCGGAAGCGACGCGCGCAAAGAGAAAGAGAGAGCGTGAGGCGTCTCACGCGCGCGCCGCTTCCAATTCAGTACGAGTTTTCCTCGCCCCGCTTTGATGCCGCTTGATCCGGGCGGCTTTCATTACTTTACAAGCGTAAATGATCGAAGCGGTACGTCCGCCAGCCTCGACCGAGGGGCTGGTAAATTCATTTGAAAATCAGGAGATGAAAAAAATGGGTGCTAAGTCTGAAGATGCGAATCTGATTCTGAAGTTGTACGACCTGCGGCGCGAAGAGACTATGCGGAAGGCGCGCGCGTGGTTTATCTCCGAGTTTCATCCCGGCAGCCTTCAGGACATTATCGACGCCGTGATGAGTGAAAGGAGCGCATACTTTCGCATGGTCACGTCCTATTGGGAGATGGCCGCCTCCCTGGTCAATAACGGCGCGATAGACGAACAGATGTTCAATGACGCGAACGGCGAGCAGATGGTCGTCTTTGCGAAGATCGAGCCGTTCCTGGCAGAGGTGCGCGAGAAATTCGGCACGCCGCAAACCTTGCAACACCTTGAACAACTCGTCATGCGCATGCCGGACGCAAAGGAGCGTTTGTCACAGGTACGCGAGCGCATCAAGGCGATCACAGCCGCCCGCGCCGAAGCCGCAACGAAGGGATAAAGGCGGAGGGCGGAGGGATGAAAGGGGTTGAGTAAAAGCGTCAGCCTACGCTTCACTCGACTATTCATCCATCCGCCCTTCCTTCGTTCCCCTCTCTTATGAAGATTACGAGCACGGAATTTATAAAGAGCGCGTTTGCCGAGAGTGATTGGCCGCGCGACCCTTTGCCGGAGGTAGCCTTTCTGGGCCGCTCGAATGTCGGCAAATCGAGCCTCATTAATTCGCTCGTCGGCGTTCGGGGAATGGCGCGCACCTCGAATACGCCGGGACGCACCCAGGCCCTCAATTTTTTTCTAATCAATAAGCGTTTCCGTTTCGTTGACCTTCCCGGCTATGGTTTTGCGCGCGTTCCCAAAAATGTGCGTGCCTCGTGGGGCGAGATGGCGACAAACTACCTTGCCAAGCGGCCGGGGCTTGTGTTATCAATTCAGATCGTAGATACTCGTCACGAACCCACAACATTGGATTTGCAGCTTAACGAGTGGCTGATAGCCAATGCGAAGCCCCGCGTGGTGGTTGCTACGAAATCCGACAAGCTCTCTCAAAACGAGTTGCGAAAAAGCCTGGAGCGCGTCCGCCGCGTAATGGACGCCGAGAGAGTTGTTGCTTATTCAGCCACACGGGGTGTGGGACGAGACGAAGTTTGGCGCATTATCGAAGAGGCAGTAACCTAAACTCCCATTTGGTTTTCTCGAAAATTTGTCACGAGGCCACGCGCGAGTCGCTTCCGGCATCGAAAGCTGTGTTGCACGAGAACCCGCGTACCATAATACGAATTTTTGCAGATGCAAGTTGTCAGAGCAGAAGCTAGCGTCACCTCGCGTATGACTGTGTAGCGAGCGCCCCCCGCACCGAGCGCCTGGCTCTGTACCTGCGCAGCCGAGAACATTCCCGATTCATCAATATCGGTTTCATCACATTGACAACAGCGCGGCCATTAAACCGCAATACCACCAACACTACTGAGATAGCGGCCCCGATCCGAAGCTTGAGCGCCGCTGAAGAGAAGAATAGAAATGTCACAACGTACACCACGCACACGCACCTCCACTACTACTACTACGGCGGCGACGACCGCAAGCAACGCCAATGGCGACGGTGGAGACGCAGCAACAGCAGCAGCATCGACCACGACCGCAACGGCCGAAGCTCCGCCCGAAAAGACCTCGTCCAAAGAGGCCCGCAGCGAAGACCTTCTGAATCTGGCCGAGCTGAAGGAGATGTCCATCTCGAAGCTGACGCAGATCGCCAAGGGCATGGACGTTCCCGGCGCTACGGGGATGCGCAAGCAGGAGCTGATCTTTAAGGTTCTCGCCGCGCAGACCGAAAAGAGCGGATTGATCTTCTCCGAGGGCGTGCTGGAGACTTTGCCAGACGGGTTCGGTTTCCTGCGCGCGCCCGAGTACAACTATCTGCCCGGCCCGGACGATATCTACGTCTCTCCGTCGCAGATTCGCAAATTCGATCTACGCACGGGCGACACCGTCTCCGGCCAAATTCGCCCGCCCAAGGAGGGCGAGCGTTATTTCGCGCTCATCAAGGTCGAGGCCATCAATTTCGAGGCTCCAGACCAGGCGCGCGAGAAAATCTTCTTCGATAACCTGACGCCACTCTATCCGGACGAGCAGTTGAAGATGGAGACCGATAAGGACAATCTGTCGGCGCGCGTCATCGATCTGGTCACGCCCATCGGCAAGGGCCAGCGCGGGCTCATCGTCGCGCCTCCGCGCACGGGCAAGACCATGCTCTTGCAGACCATCGCCAATTCCATCACGCATAATCACCCGGAAGTGACGCTGATCGTGCTCCTGATCGACGAGCGCCCGGAAGAGGTCACGGACATGCAGCGCTCTGTCAACGGCGAGGTCATCTCCTCGACGTTCGACGAGCCGCCGACGCGTCACGTACAGGTCGCCGACATGGTCATAGAGAAGGCCAAGCGCCTCGTCGAGCACAAGCGCGATGTGGTCATCCTGCTCGACTCGATCACGCGACTGGCGCGCGCTCACAACGCGGTCGTCCCGCCTTCGGGCAAGATTCTCTCCGGCGGTATAGATTCCAACGCCCTGCAACGCCCGAAACGGTTCTTCGGCGCGGCGCGTAATATCGAAGAGGGCGGAAGCCTGACGATCATCGCTACCGCCCTTATCGATACGGGCTCGCGTATGGACGACGTGATCTTTGAAGAGTTCAAGGGCACTGGCAATTGCGAAATCCATCTCGACCGCAGGCTTTCGGACAAGCGGCTGTTTCCGGCCATCGATCTTCAGCGTTCGGGCACGCGCAAGGAAGAGCTGCTCCTGAGCAAAGAAGACCTCAATCGCATCTGGGTCATGCGCCGCGTCCTGAACCCGCTCTCGCCCGTCGAACAGATGGAGGTCGTCCTGGAGCGGCTTGAGAAATCAAGGTCTAACGCCGAATTTCTAGCCTCGATGCAACAAAGCTAACGAGAGCCGTCACGGTCGTCAGTCATCGGTCATCAGCCGCAGGCTTTGGGCTGATGACTGGCGCGGCCGCTTTTCTTGACAAAAAGTCTCCGGCTTCGCATAGTATCGTCTCAACGCTCTGCTAATCTGAATACCCTTAGCGGCTCGCCCTGTTTTTGTGGGCGCAGTGTGAAGAGTTTTGCGCGTTGCGATACTTACGTCCGAGGCTGTGCCTTTCGCCAAGACGGGCGGGCTGGCCGACGTAGCTGGCGCGTTGCCGCGCGCTTTGCGCGAGGCGGGCGCGGACTCCATGCTCATCATGCCGCTCTACGGGCAGGTCGAGCGCGAGCTGCTGGACGAACTGCTCTTTGACAATCTGGAAGTCCAGTGGCGCGGGCAGGTGCAGCGAACGAGCGTGCTCTACAGCTTCGCTTCGGGAGCGCCGACTTTTCTTATAGATGCTCCGGGCTATTTCGCCCGTTCCTCGATCTACGGATTCCGCGACGATCACGAGCGCTACGCCTTCTTCTGCCGCGCGGCCCTGGCCCTTCTGAAACGCATGGGCACGCCGCCCGACATCGTCCACGGCAACGATTGGCCGTGCGGGTTTGCCGCCGTAGAGCTGCGCGCGCATCGCTCGCACGATCCGTTCTTTGCGCGGACGCGGACGCTCTTCTCGATTCACAATCTGGCGTACCAGGGCACGTTCTCTGCCTCGGAGCTGTGGGTTCTGGGCTTCGGCTCGCAGGCGGAGGTCAATACTTTTCTGTTGAACGGCGTGGCCTCGGCTTTGAAGGCCGGGTTGATGGCGAGCGACGCGCTCTCGACCGTCAGCCGCCGCTACGCGCTTGAGATTCAGACGCCCGAGCAGGGCTACGGGCTCGACTGGCTCCTGCGCGCGCGCCGCGACCGCCTCGTCGGCATCACCAACGGCGTCGATTACAACGTCTGGAACCCGGAGACAGACCCGCACCTCGCGGCCAACTATAACGCCGACGATCTTTCCGGCAAGCTCGAATGCAAGCGCGATCTTCTGCGTCGCTTCAAGCTTCCGGAAGAAGAGGCGGAGCAGAGGCCAGTGATCGCCATCATCTCTCGACTGGTGGCGCAGAAGGGTTACGACCTGATTCGCGAGTGTATCGGGGCGGTGCTCGAAGCGGGCGCATTTTTCATAGCGCTCGGCGCGGGCGAGCGCGAGTACGAGGATTTTTTGCAGGCACTGCATGATAGAGCGCCGCACCGCGTCGGTATCTACAAAGGCTATGCGGGCGAGCCCTTAGCGCATCAGATCGAAGCGGGCGCTGATATTTTCCTGATGCCGTCGCTCTACGAGCCGTGCGGTTTGAACCAGATGTATAGTATGCGCTACGGCACTGTGCCCGTGGTGCGCGCCACGGGCGGCCTTGACGATACGGTGCAGGACTTTGACCCGCAGAGCGGCGCGGGCAACGGCTTCAAGTTCCGGGACTACAGTGCGTCCGCCCTGCTTGAAAAAATAGGCGAGGCGCTTTACTGTTATAGAGAACCCGAGACATGGCGTAGGATTCAGACCAATGGTATGCGCACGGACAACTCCTGGTCGGCCGCGGCGCAAAAGTATCTGAATCTTTACCGCTCGGTGACGGGATTGTGAGGTCGATATTGTAAAGCTGATTCTAAGCTGAAGAGTGCGGGGAGAGAGAGAGACACACACGGAGGCTCTCCCCAGCTCTCGTCATAGAAGAGAGCGGATTGGACGGGCATTCGTCATCCGTTTTCGCGGGTGGTTTAAAGATCGGACGCCGAGCGAGCAGCGGCCTGTAGCTTACATGGCGGTCGTCCAGCAGCATTTAGGAATAAGGAGAAAAGTATGAGTGAACATGTCAACGAAGTGAGCGATAGCAGTTTCGAGAAGGATGTCCTGCAATCGGATCGTCCCGTGCTGGTGGACTTCTGGGCCGCCTGGTGCGCGCCCTGCCGTATGCTTGCGCCGACGGTCGAAGCCGTGGCCGAGAAGTATGCCGCCAATGCGCGCGTCGTCAAGCTGAACGTGGACGAGAATCCGTCCATCTCGCAGCGTTACGGGATCAAAGGCATCCCGACGCTGATTCTCTTCAAGGGTGGCAAGGAAGAGGAGCGAGTCGTCGGGGCGACCTCGAAGGAGGCCATCTCGCGCATGATTGACAAGCACGTGAGCGCCGCGACCGCCTAGAGCATGGTAATGGAAGTGACGCTGAAGGGCCATCTCTCTTAGAGGGGTTCCTTCGGCGTCACTTCCCTTTGCAGAATTTCCGCAGAGAGCCGAAGGCCCCCAACCACAGTAGTCAAACCTGAACGCAGTGTGCATTAACGGCTGCGACTCCTCTCGCCGGTTCACAGGATCAGAGCGGCGGCGGATGAACGAAGCACGGCACCTATGAAACAAGTGCGTAAGGGTCGCAGCCAACGGCAACGAGCGCTCGAAGAGAGACTCGCCGAGCGGCTGCGCTCGCGCGCCGTCGAGGATGCAAAGTTTCGCGCCCGGCAAGCGCAAGGCAAGCTGCGCCGCTTCGTCAGCGCGAATTTCCGCAAGCAGGAGGTCATCGCCGCGCTCTCGCTTCGTCGCGGCGACTGTAATCGTTGCGGCGCGTGTTGCGAGATTCTATTCAAATGCCCTTTCCTCAAGAAGCACACGGACGGGACGACGACCTGCGGCATCTACGAAGACCGGCCCAACCAGTGCCGCCTCTTTCCCATCGAAAAGCGTGACCTGGAAGAGGTGCGCGGCTCGTGCAGCTTCTACTTCATAGAGAGACCGATCAAGCTGGAGAAAGCGAGCTGAAAACAAGGGGGCCGGGAGCCAGGGGCCAGGGGACGGTTACCGACTGTCTTTACTGGCCCCCGACCCCTGACCCCCCGGAAAACCCTGACTTATGATTATCGTTGTCATCGGCGCGCAGTGGGGTGATGAGGGCAAGGGCAAGATCGTCGATCTGCTGTCCGAGCGCTTTGAGATAGTCGCGCGCTACCAGGGCGGCCATAATGCGGGGCATTCCGTTTACGTCGGCGAGCGCTCCTTCGTCCTGCGGCTGCTGCCTTCCGGCATAGTGCATCCCGCGACGATATGCGTGCTCGGCAACGGTATGGTCATCGACCCGAAGGCTTTTTTTGAAGAGGCCGACCAGTTGGCCGCACAGGGCGTCGGGGTTACGCCCGAGCGAGTGCTGGTCAGCTCACGCGCGCACCTGATTCTTCCCTATCATCGCGCGCTCGATCACACGAGCGAAGAGCGCCTGGGCAACGAGCGCGTCGGCACAACGCTGCGCGGCATCGGCCCCGCGTATGAGGACAAGGCCGGGCGGCGAGGTATCCGGGTCGCCGATGCGCTCGTCCCCGAAGTGCTGCGCTCGCGCATCGAGCGTAATCTGGAAGACGCCAATCGCATCGTCTCGGCCTACGGCGGCCAGCCGCTCGACGCCGCTCAAATCTTCGACGAGACTTCGCAGTTCGCCGAGCGTCTTTCGCCCTTCATCGCCGACACGACCCATTTCATGAACCGCTCGGCGCGCGAGGGCCGCTCGATTCTGATCGAAGGAGCGCAGGCGACCCTGCTCGACGTGGATCATGGAACCTATCCTTTCGTCACCTCTTCGAGCACGACCGCTGGCGGCGCATCCACGGGCACGGGCCTCGCGCCGCACCGTATAACGGGCGTGCTCGGCATCGTACGCACCTACACGACGCGCGTCGGCGAGGGGCCGTTTCCCACAGAGATGCTCGCGGGCGAGGAGGAGATGGGCCAACTGATACGCGAGCGCGGGCGCGAGTACGGCGCGGTCACCGGCCGCCCGCGCCGCTGTGGCTGGTTCGACGCCTTCGCCACACGCTACGCGGCCGAGATCAACGGGTTCACCTCCGTCGCGCTGACGAAACTGGACGTGCTCGACGCGCTCGACGAGATAAAGGTCTGCACCGGCTACCGCCTGGGCGGCCTGGAGTGCGAATCCTTCCCCGCCGTCTCGCAAGACCTGCGCCGCGTAGAGCCCGTCTACGAGACGCTCCCCGGCTGGAAGACCTCTACGGTGGGCATCACCGAAATCGCCTCCCTGCCTGCGGCAGCGCGTCAATACATAGATTTCCTCTCGCGCCAGATCGGCGTCGAGATCGGCCTCGTCTCCACCGGCCCGGAACGCGGCCAGACCATCATCATCAACGACTCGGCCCTCGGCACATGGCTCGCACGCCCTTGACCGTAAAGCGCCTCATCTTGATCGCCCACAGCATCCCATGTAGAATGCACAGGACGATCAAATCAAAGGGCCGATAGCTCAGTTGGTAGAGCAACTGGCTTTTAACCAGTGGGTCGCAGGTTCGAGTCCTGCTCGGCTCATCCTTAGTTGCAATAAGTTATGGGCAGCCCGTGGGCTGCCCGTAATGCTTCAGGTGGACAGTTCGCCGTCAGCTTTAAGCTGCACCGGAGCTAAATCTTCGTTGGCTGGCCCTTGTATAACCTTCCCATCGAAATTGAAGCGTGAGCCGTGGCACGGGCAATCCCAGGACTTTTCCGCGTTGTTCCAGTGGACGATACACTTCATGTGCGTGCATAGCGGCGAGACGGCGTGAACCGCCCCTTGCTCGTCTTTATAAATGGCTGCTTTCTCCCCTTTCCACTCGACGACCTCGCCTCGGCCCGCCGGTAGTTTGTCGAGGCCATCTAATTCCGGCGTAGACACGCGGTCTGCCATAAACTCTTTAGCGACGTTGAGGTTCTCTTTGACGAAGTCCTTAGCAGAGGTCACGGGCTTGAAACGGCTTGGGTCGAAGAGCGTGGCCCAGGGGTTTTCGCCTCCACGGACGGCGTCCGCGAGGATCATCGCGGCGACGTGGCTGTTGGTCATCCCCCACCCGCAAAAGCCGGTCGCGACGTACAAGTTTTTGGAACCAGTCGAGAGTTTGCCGATGTAGGGGACGCGATCCACTGTGAAGTTATCCTGCGTGGCCCAACGGTATTCGATTGACCGCACGCGAAAGCGCCCGCGCGCATAGATTTCAAGCCGCTTGAATCGCTCTTCAATATCACCGCCCTGGCCCGTCTTAAACTTCTCGCCGCCGACCATCCAGATTTCATCGCCGTCTTCTGTCGGATTGGAGCGGAAAGAATGCATCTCTTCTCCGGTGTTGATGTACATGCCTTCCGGAACAGGGCCATCCAACCGGCAGCCGAGCACTAGAGAACGTCCCGGATGCATGGCGGCGAAATAGATGTTCGGATCCTGGAACGGAAAGTGGGTTGTAATGATGACGCTCTTAGCCGTAATAGTTCCCCGGTTCGTCTTTACTCGGCAAGAATCGCCGTCTTCTATCTCCAAGGCGCGCGTCCCCTCGAACACGTAACTGCCCTCGCCCGGCAGTTTCTCAGCCAGAGCGAGCAAATATTTTCGCGGATGAAATTGCGCCTGATTCTCGAACTTGACCGCGCCCTTAATGGGGAAAGGCAAAGGCGTGGTTTCGACGTAAGAGGCGGGCAGACCGAGTTTAGTCGCCGCTTTCACCTCGGCTTTGATTTGATCCAGGTCCACATCCTCTTCCGTGTACGTGTAGGCGGGAGTGCGACGGAAATCGCAAGAGATTTTATTCTCTTCGACGAGAGAAGCTATCTTGTCGATGGCCGCCGTTTGGGCGTCGGCGTACTGCCGCGCGCCGTCCTCGCCGAATTGTGAGATAAGGTAGTCGTAGATTAGATTGTGAAGCGAAGCGATCTTTGCCGTAGTGTTGCCGGTCACGCTCTCGACCACACGGCCTGCTTCGACGACGGCCACCGTTACTCCGGCCTGCTTCAGAAGGAAGGCGGTCGCAATGCCTGCTATGCCTCCGCCGACGACTGCGACATCAACCGATATGGCTTTCGACATCGCAGGAAAATCTGTTTCAGGTGTTGTGGCGAGCCAGAGAGAGACGGGCTTTCCCGGCAGCTCATCAACGCCGTGTGCGTCATTAAAGTTTCGAGTGTTCATGATTCGTCTTTCACTTAATAAGTTCGTTCAGTTTATTGCGGAAAAGGGTCAGGGCGATCCTGCCGCCTGCGGGCTGTCCCTTCGCCAGCGCCTCGGCGAAATGAAGCGCCTGATCGGCGCTCACCTTCGGCGGCATAGGTGGTTCGTAAGGGTCAACGATCACCTCGACGATTGACGGCTTGCCGGATGAAAGTGCGCTCTGGAGAGCCGGGCGAATCTCTTCCGGTCTTTCGACGGTGAAGCCCAGCCCGCCGCACGCCTCCGCATACCTGGCAAAGTCAGGGTTGTGCAGTTCGCATCCGTATTCGGGATTGCCCAGGAATACTACCTGCTCCCACTTGATCTGGCCGAGCGTGTTGTTCTTGATAATGACGACCGTGATGGGCAAATTGTACTTGACCGCAGTCAGAAACTCGCACATCAGCATGGTGAAGCCGCCGTCGCCGACAAACGAGATTGATTGTCTTTCGGGAAAGGCAATCTTCGCGGCGATACTGTACGGCAGCGCGCAGGCCATCGTCGAAAGCGTTCCCGAACAACTGAACTTCTGCGTCCCCCTGATCTTGAACTGCCGTGCAATCCACGTCGTAATTGTGCCTGAATCGGTTGAGATGATTGCGTCTTCGCCTGCGAGTTCTGACAACTCCCACGCGACCCTCTGGGGCTTGATCGGCACGTCGTCTCTCATGGCGCGCCCCTCGATTAGTTCCCACCATTCTTTCATCCCGGCCTGCGCCTGTTCCAGAAAACTGCGATCCGTTTTCCGTTCGATAAAGCGTGAGAGCGCGATGAGGGTCGGCCTTGCGTCCCCGACGAG